>JAECRL010000006.1 GCA_016000265.1 Burkholderiales bacterium | reverse complement strand
CACCCGCCCTGCCCGCCCTGCCCGCCCTGCCCGAGTTGGCCCCGGGGCTGTATGTCCACCACAAGGGCGGCCAGTACCGCGTCATCGGCGTGGCGCGCCACAGCGAAACGCACGAACCCGTGGTGGTCTACCAGCCCCTGTATGGCGAGGGCGCGCTGTGGGTTCGGCCTTTCGGCATGTTCACCGAGGACGTGGTGGTCGACGGGGTGCCGCGGCCGCGTTTCAAGCGGGTGAGCGACGCGCCAGGGGCGCCCTGATCGAGATGTTGCAGTCGCTGTCGCCTTCGCGGTGGCCGTCGGGCAGGGCCACGCAGGGCAGGATCTCGCCGGCTTCGCGCTCGTCGAGGCTGAGCCCGGGCCAGGGGATGCGGTAGCGCACCGCGCCCGCCGTCAGCTGACAGCGGCAGGCGCGGCAGGTGCCGTTGCGGCACGAGCGAGGCAGGTCGATGCCAGCGGCCAGGGCGGCCTCCAGCAGGCTGTGGCCGGCCGGGATGTCGATGCGCTCGCCCAGGGGCTCGATGGTGAGGGTGGGCATGGGCGAGGCGCTCGGTCGGTGTCGGTCCGGCTCAGTTCGGCTCGGGCGCAGGGACGGGGGCGGGTTCGTCTTCCTGGGTGGCCGCGCGCACGCCGGCTGCGGCCACGTCCACCGTGGTCTCCACCACCGTGGCGGTGACCTTGACAGCGGTGGCCGCCACCGAGACGGCGGCGTCGGCCACGGCCACGACGGCGCAACCGGAGGACAGGAGGCTCGCGGCCAGAACGAGTGCCCAGGGCAGCGTGCGGGAGGGCATCCAGGGTGAAGCGAATTCAGGGCGTGGGGTGGGCATGGCGGGGCGGGGCGGCAAACAGGGGCAACGAGGGGGTGAGGCGGCACCGAGGGGCGACCTCGTGGGGCGCCATCACGGCGCGGGCGGGTCATCGAACAGCGGCAGGGACTCGCTGGCCCCGGCCGGTGTGTCTGGCGGCGAGCCGTCGCCGGCCACCAGGGACGCCATTTTCACCCCGATCAGGCGCAGTCGCCGCTCCAGGGGCACGGTCTTGAGGCAGCGCCCCGCCCACAGGCGGATGACGGCGGCGTCGCGCGTGGCCTGTGGCAGGGTCAGGCTGCGGGTGACGATGCGGAAGTCGTCGTAGCGCAGCTTGACGCCGATGCCACGGCCGACGTAGCCCTTGCGTTGCAGGTCGGCGGCGAGTTGCTCGCACAGGCGGGTGAAGATGGGGCCGAGGGTGGCGCGGTCGTCGCGCGGGTGCAGGTCGCGCTCGAAGGTGGTCTCGCGGCTGATGGACTTGGGCTCGCGCCAGGTGACGACGGCGCGATCGTCTCGGCCGTGCGCGGCGTCGTGCAGCCACTGGCCGTAGCTGCGCCCGAAGGCCTCCAGCAGGGTCGCCAGCGGGGTGGCGGCGAGTTCACCGATGGTGTGGATGCCGAGCTCGACCAGGCGGGCGCTGGCTTTGGGGCCGATGCCGTTGATGCGCGACGCCGGCAGTGGCCACAGGCGATGGGGGATGTCGTGCGGCATGAGCACGGTCAGGCCATCGGGTTTGTCGAGGTCGGAGCTGAGTTTGCTCAGCAGCTTGTTGGGGGTGATGCCGACCGAGCAGCTCAGGCCGGTGGCCTGCAGGACGGCCTGTTTGAGGCGCTGGCCGATGAGGCGCACGCCGCCCAGGGGGTCGTCGTCGACGGCGTCGCGCGCGCCGGGCACGTCGGTGAGGTCGATGTAGATCTCGTCGATGCCGCGGTCTTCGATGACCGGGGCGATTTCGGCGACGGCGGCTTTGAACAGGCGCGAGTGGCGGCGGTACTCGTCGAAGTCGACGGGCAGCAAGATGGCGTCGGGCGCGAGGGCGGCGGCCTTCATGAGGCCCATGCCGGAGTGCACACCCAGGGCGCGCGCCGGGTAGGTGGCGGTGGTGATGACGCCGCGGCCGGCGTAGTCACGCAGGCGGGCGTGGGCGCGCTGCACCCCGTCTGGCGAGGGGCCGGACGGACGGCGTCCGCCGCCGATGACCACGGGCAGGCCTTTGAGTTCGGGGTGGCGCAGCAGCTCGACGGACGCGTAGAAGGCGTCCATGTCGAGGTGGGCGATCAAGCGCTCGGGGAGGCGCTCGCAACGGGGGGCGGGGTCGGGGGCTGAACTCACGGGGCGGGGGCCGAGGGGGCTGGGCGCATTGTCGCGCGAGCGCGTGAGCCGGTGTCCACAGGACGGCAGCCCCTCCGTCAACGCCTCAGTCAGCCGCTCAAGCGCGGATGTCCAGCAGGCTGCCCGTCATGCGGTTCTGGGTTTCGATGGCGCGCAGGTTGGCGCGAAAGGCGTAGGTGGCCTGCATCTGCTCGACCAGGTCGGCGGCCAGCTCAGGGCCGACCTCCTGGGCCTTGCCCACGGTGGTCAGCACGCCGGCCTGCTCCTGGGTCTGCTGCATGACCATGTCACGCTTGAACCCCGGCGTCTGGCCGTTGGCGATGTTGTGGGCCGCGGCGTCCAGGCGCGTGGTGGCGGCGTTGAGTCCGCTGAGCGAAACGGATGTGACTGCGTTCATGGCATGCCTCCATGCGCCGCAGTGTGCGCGCATCGGGCGCCCCGGTCACGCCTGGCAAGGGCCTCGGGCGCGGCGAAGCGTGCAGAGTTCGCGGCAGACCGCGATGCAGCGGCCCCGCGGGGTCAGGCCGGTGGCTGGC
Organism: Burkholderiales bacterium; assembly: GCA_016000265.1. Lineage (GTDB taxonomy): Bacteria > Pseudomonadota > Gammaproteobacteria > Burkholderiales > Burkholderiaceae_C > Aquabacterium. The sequence continues at coordinate 245,000 of JAECRL010000006.1, read as the reverse complement.
CGAGGGCCCAGGTGCAAACCGATTCGGGGTCGAGCTGGCGCCCCTGATCCAGCAGGCGCTGCAAGACCGTGGGCTCGAGGGCGTCTTGCACGGCGGCGTGCGCGCGAGACCAGGCGTAGACGGCCAGCACGTCGCGCGAGCCGACGTGGCGACAGGCCTGGTCGGTGTAGCCCAGCAGGCGGGCGGCGGCCTCGTGGCGGCCCTCGAGCGCGGCCAGCAGGGCCAGCAAGCCGGCGTACAGGCCCAGCCACTCCCAGGAGCGGATGCGGCAGGCGGCGACGAAGTCGCTGAGGGTGGCGCGAGCCTGGGGCAGGTCGGAGCGCACGAAGGCCACGCAGGCCACGATGGCCAGGGCATGCACGACGAAGTTGTCGCGGCGGTTGCGCGCGCGCGCCAGGATCTGCTGGCTGACGCGCAGGGCCGCATCGGTGTCGCCCAGGGCCAGGCAGATGGCGGCCAGGTCGCTCAGGCCGGCGGACATGACGCCATCGAGGCCCGCGGACTGGGCGCGCACCAGCAGGGTCTGACAGACCCGGCGGGCGTCGGCCATGTGCTCCAGGGCGCGCAGCACGCTGACTTCGGCCAGCAGGCGCTGGGTGAGCAGGCGAGCGGGCCAGTCGGCCTGCTCCAGGGCGGCCATGTCGCGCAGCAGGCCGCGGGCCTCGTCGGGCGAGAGCATGCCGCTGCCGGCCATGCAGCGCATGGCGAGGTAGAGGCCGCGGGCGTCGCCAGCCTCGCGGAAGGCGGCCCCCGCACGCTGGGCCCAGGCGCACATGCTGGCGTTGTCGACGCCCCAGTGCAGGCGGCTGAACTCCAGCCAGTAGCGGCGGGCGGCGGGCTGGGGCCCCATGGCATCGGCCACGCTCAGCAGCGCGTGGCCGCGCCGACGTCCTTCGGGCGCCAGGCCCAGCAGCAGGAACAGCGGGCCGCAGGCCCCCATCAGGGCCACGGCCAGTTCGGGGTCGTGCAGCCCGGCCCAGTCCAGCGCGGCGCGCACGTTGTCGATGTCGCAGCCGAAACGCGCCAGCCAGGCGGCGTCCGGCTCCTGCCAGTAGGCCTGGTAAGCCGCCTCCATGAGGGCCGCCACGGCGTGGGCGTGGTGGCGCTGCAGGCGCGCTTGCTCGCCCGAGTCGGCCAGCTTGAGTTCGGCGTAGTCGCGCATGCTGTCGAGCAGGCGGTAGCGGGGCCGATCGCTGCCCTCGACCGTCACCAGGGAGCGGTCGGCGAGGCTGCCGAGCGTGTCGAGGACCTGCCACTCGTCCATGCGCTCGCCACCGCCGTGGTCCTCACCCAGGATGGAAACCAGGCACAGGGGGAAGCCCCCCGCGAACACCGCCAGGCGCCGGAACATGGCCTGCTCGCTGGCCGACAGCAGGCCGTGGCTCCAGTCGAGCGCGGCCATCAGCGTCTGGTGGCGCGCGGGCACGCCGCTTTGTTGACCCGACAGGAGGCGGAAGCGCTCGCCCAGGCGCTGGGTGACGCCGGGCAGGCCCAGCAAGGGCACGCGCGCGGCCGCCAGCTTGATGGCCAGGGCCAGGCCGTCGAGCCGCTCGCACAGCTCGACGATGGCCGGCAGGTGCTCGGGCTGGAGCTGGAAACGCCGGTCAATCGCCCGCACCTGATCGACGAAGAGCGCCACGGCACCGTGGGTGAGGGCCTCATCGACGCCCGCCTGGGGCGACGGCACGGACAGCGGCCCGAGGCGGAACACGCGCTCGCCGTCGACCTTCAAGGGCACCTGGCTGGTGACCAGCAGGCGCACGCCCGGGGCCTCGGCCAGCAAGGCCGTCACCAGGGCCACGACGCCATCGAGCACCTGCTCGGCGTTGTCGAGCACGATCAGCAGCTTCAGGGGCTTGAGCGACCAGGCCAGCGTGTGCACCGGCTCGCCCCCCGCCGCGGACAGGCCCAGGGACTGCGAGACCGCGACGACGACCTGATCGGGCGTGCGCAGGTCGGCGAGGTCGACCCAGGCGGCGCCGTCGGGGCGGTCGGCGCGCCAGCGGTGGGCGGCGGCCAGGGCCAGGGCGGTCTTGCCGATGCCCGAGGGGCCCACGACGGTGATCAGGGGCGCGGGCAGCAGCGCATCGAGCGCGGCCTGGTCGCGCTCGCGACCCAGCAGCCGGGTGGCCTGCACGGGCAGCACCGACAGGGCGTCGAACACAAGGGGCCGGGATGGCGTCGGGGACGGCACCCGGGGCGGCGCGCTGGCGGGCTCATGGGCGGACTCATGGGCGGACTCCCGCGCCACCGGCACGCCAGGCGGCGGCCAGGTGGGCGAGCTGGCGGGCAGGTCGAGCGAGCCCGCCAGGGGTTCGACGAAGCGGTAGCCGCGCCCCGGCACGGTCACGATCATGCGGGCGCCCAGCACCTTGCGCAAAGCCGAGATCTGAACCTGGAGGTTGTTTTCTTCGACGACCAGGCCGGGCCAGACCAGGTCCAGCAACTCCGCCTTGGTGACCAGGCGACCGTGGCGGCGCACCAGGGTGGTCAACAGGGACACGGCCCGCGCACCCACCCCGACCGGCTGACCATCGCGGTACAGCAGTCGCTCCGAGGTGTCGAGCTCATAGCAGTCGAAGCGGTAACGGTGTGCCAAGGGGGACTCGGTCGATCGCGGCGCGGGCGGTGCCGCGCGGATCGTCGTCTTCAGAACATTTTCAGATTCTCTTCAGGACGACGCACCACGGCAACGGGACAATCCATCCCATTCTAAAGAAATGCAGCACGGACTCACGGTGAATGCCCCCAGGGGGCCCGTGGGAGCGGAGCTGGCCCCAAAAGACGCTGTCATCCTGAAACCAGACGAAGCGGAATCGTCTGCCTCACCGAGGTTCGCCCACCGTCCTGGTCACCGGGGCGGTGGGCTTTCCGCATTCAGGGAGCCCGACATGCCTTCACGGAAGTTGACCTGCCTGCGCACCGCACTGGGCGCGCTCTGCCTGAGCGGCTGGGCCCTGGCCGCCGCCGCGGCCGATGCCCCGCCGGCCCCACCAGCCCAACCTGACCCACCTGCCCTGCCCGCCCTGGCGCTCGACGCCCGCCACGTCAGCGTCTCGGGCCTGTCATCGGGGGGCTACATGGCCGTGCAGTTCCAGGTGGCGCACGCGGCCTCGCTGAGTGGCGCGGGCGTGATCGCCGGGGGCCCCTACGGCTGCGCCGCGGGCTCGGTGACCTCGGCCATGTTCACCTGCTCATGCCCCTACGACACGAGCGAGGGGGCGGGGCCCGTGGGCACGCTGAGCAGCTGGGTGCGGGGCGCGTGCCTGCAGCTGCCTGCGACGCTGCTGGCCTCGCGGGCCCGGCTGGCAACCGAGCACAACGCCCGGCACATCGACCCGCCGCGCGCCTTGCGCCGCCACCGCGTGTGGCTGTACTCGGGCGACGCCGACCCCGTGGTCTTCCCCGCCGTGGTGGACGCGCTGGAGCGTTTCTACGTCGACATGCAGGTCTCGCCTCGGCGCCTCAAGCGCGTGCGCGAACCCGACGCCGGACACGCCATGCCGACCGCCGAGGCCGGTGAGTGCAGCGTGACGCGCCCGCCCTTCATCAATGGCTGCCGCTTCGATGGCGCCGGCGAGTTGCTCAACTGGCTGCACCCCTCGCGTGGGCCCCGCCCCCGGCCCGGCACCCCGCAAAGCGACGCCCTGCAGCCTTTTGACCAGCGCCCGCATCGGCAAACCGGGGTCTTCGATGGCCTGGACGACAGCGGCTGGGTGTACGTGCCGCCGGCCTGCCGGGCCGAGAGCGCGCGCTGCGGCCTGCATGTGGTCTTCCATGGCTGCGAGCAGGGGCAGTCGTTCCGCATGGGGGCGGAGGATGGGGAGGCCTACGGCACGCGCTACGTGCAAGGCGCGGGCTACAACCGCTGGGCCGAAGCCCTGCGGCTGGTGGTGCTGTACCCCCAGGTGCGCGCCTCGGACGGGCTCGCCAGCGAGCGCCCCTACCAGTACAACCCGAAAGGCTGCTGGGACTTCTGGGGCTACACCCTGCCCCGCTCGGCCAACGCGGCGTTCAGCAGCGGCCCGCCGTATGCCCGGCAGGACGCACCGCAGGTCCGCGCCGTCAAAAGCATGGTCGACGCCCTCTTGCGCCCGCGCCCCTGATCACTTCAGGTTGAACTGCACGCTGGCGCCGCCGGACTTGTCGTTGGCCTGCCCCTCGGCGGCCACCTTGGAGGCCGTCAGCAGCACGCGCTCCGGCGCCATGCGCTCGACCAGGTAGGCCTTGACGACGTCGGCCCGGTGGTCGGCCAGGTCGACCAGCGCGGCCGGGTTGACGGTGGCACTGGCCTTGAGCAAAGCCGCCATCTGCTCGTCGGGCAGGGACTGGGCCAGGCCGATGAGGTTGCGAGGCTTCTTGATGTCGGCGCCCTGGTAGGCGGCTTTGAGCCACTGGGGGCGCTCGGCGGCCTCGATGACGACCTCGTTGACGTCCTGGCCGGTGGCGCGGGCCTTGGCGCGGCGCATCAGCGCCTCGACGTGGGCCAGGCGCAGGCCTTCGTTGTCGAGGTCCGGGTCGGCCCAGCCGGTGGCTTCGAGCTTGAGACCGGGGCGGTCCTTGAGCTTGGCGATCAGGCTGTCGAGGCGCTCGCGGGCGCCGGCGCTCAGCACCGCCACGCCGGGCTCGAAAGGCACGGTGCCCAGCTCGCTGGAGCCCCCACCGGTGAGCAGGGCAAAGGGCGCGGTCACGGCCTTGGTCAGCAGGTTGACGATGACCTTCCAGACGATGCCGCCCACCGAGAACTGCGGGTCGTCGAGCGAGCCGGAGATGGGCAGGTTGACGTCGATCTCGCCACGCGAGTTCTGCAGCAGCGACACGGCCAGGCGCACGGGCAGGCTGGTGGCATCGGGGCTGTCGACGCGTTCGCCGAAGGTGAGCTGGTCGAGGAAGACCGCGTTGTCGGCCTCCAGCTTGCCGCCGTCGACCTTGTAGCGCACCGTCACCGACAGCGTGCCCTTCTCGATGGCGTAGCCGGCGTAGCGGGCCGAGTACGGCGTCAGGCGCGTGAGCTCGATGCCCTTGGCCACGCCCTGGATGTCGGTGTAGAGGCGCGGGCCCAGCGGGTGGAGCCGGCCGCTGATGCGCAGGGGCGCGCCGTCGTCGACCGCGCCGCTGACCTCCACCGTGGCCGGCTCGGGCGTGCGCGAGGACACGGCGGAGATGTCGCCGGTGATGCGCGTCAGGCGTGCGGAGTAGTTGGGCTGGATGAAGGTGTCGGTGAAGTCGACCTCGCCCTTCTCGAGGTGGATGCCTTGCCAGCGCAACTGGGGCGGGGTGGCGGCGGTGGCCGTCGCCGTGGGGGGTGCGGGTGCGGGTGCGGGGGCAACCTTGTCACCGGCGACTCGCGGCGTGGTGATGGATTGATCCTCCAGCTGGCCCTGCTGGCGCACGACGCCGGCGAGGTTCAGCTTGCCATCGGGGTTGACGATGACGCGGCCGTAGAAGTCCTTGAGCGCGATGAAGCCCAGGTCGGCGTCGAGCTCGCCGTTGGCGTAACCCAGGTCGGCGCTGTCCAGCGTGAGGCTGGCCCAACGCAGGAAGAGCGCGTCGTTGACGCGGTCGCGCACGCGCAGGTCCTGCAGGCCCAGCTTGCCCTGGAAGCGGGCCTTCAAGCCGGCTCGGGCGTCGTCTTGCAGCTGGATGCGGCCTTGTGCCAGCGCCGCGGCCGCGCCGAGGGTGACGTTGACGTGCGGGTCGAGGTAGGGCTGCAGGGCGCGCAGGTCCAGGCCGGCCACCGACAGCGCCCCCTTGACGGAGAGCGGCTGCGCGCGCACGTCGCCGTTGAAGGTGACGCGGCCCTTGCCTTGCGCCTGGGTCTGCAGCGCCACGTTGAGGACCTGGTTGAGGTTCGAGGAGAGGTTCTTGACGCTCAGGTCGGTGCGCTGCAGCGTGAAGACGCCGGCGGGCTGCACGGTCTGGTCGGTGACGCGCACGGCGCAGGACTGGCAGCGCAGCTCGGCCAGGGTGATGGGCGGGGACGCGGGTGCGGGGCTGGGGCCGGGCCGGTTGGCGGCCGCGGCAGCCGGGGCCTGCCCGAGCCAGCGCCCCTGGCGATCGCGCGAGACGGCGGCGTCCAGGCCATCGAGCACGACGCTGGCCAGCTGCAGGCGTCGCAGGCCAGCCGCCTCGCCTGGGGCCCCCGGCAAGCCGGCTTCGGCCTCGATGCCCTCGACGCCCAGAGATCGGAGCTGGAGGCGGTCGCGACCGGTGCCCGGGCCGGCCTGCGCCAGCACGTCTGCCAGGGTCAACCGGGTCTGGTCGATGAACAAACCACCCGCACCCGGGTTGCCCACAGGCGGGCGCAACACGGCGCGCACGTGGGTGTCGAGACCCAGGCGGCCCTGAGTGGGCACCATCGGCAGGCTCAGCTGCGCTTGAATCGGGCTCAACCAAGGGGCGACGGCCCCGTTGCTGAGCTTGAGCAGGAGCTCGCCTTGAAGCTGCACCGGGTGGAACTGGCCGCTGGCCTCGATGCGGCCGTCGTGCTCGTCGCTGACCTGCAGCCGCCACTGGGCCGGCTTGGCCTGGGCTCGCGCGTCCAGGCCATCGAGCTCGATGCGCATGCCCAGGCGCGGCCAGGGTGCGGCGGGCTGGGTCTGGGCGTCGACCTCGCGCACGCCCACGCGGACCTGATCGATGGACCACTGCCAGGGCGCTGTGGGCGCTGTGGGCGAGGCAGGCACGGGCACGGAGGCGGAGGCGGAGGCGGCCGCGTTCGCCCCGGGCGCGGCGGCGGGCCTGACCTTCAGCGCCGCGCCCTCCAGCGCCACCTGGCCCACGCGGGCCTGGCGCGCCAGCGGCTGCGCGTCCAGCCCGCTCACGCGCAGGGTTTGCCAGGCGGCGTCCACGCGGCCCGCGCCGGGCAGCTGCGGCCAGCTGAGGTCGAGCTGGTCGAGCGAGAGGCTGCCGCGCACGGCCAGCAAGGGCAGCGCAGGCGGGCGGCGCTGCTCGAAGACCACGGTCAGGTCTGTGTCGAGGCGGCCGGCGCGCGGATCCGGGCGCAGCTCAGGTGGCAGCAAGGGGCGGGCCGCCTGCAGCCAGTGGGCCACGTCCACCGCTTGCCAGCGGACCTGCAGCTCGCTGTGCAGGCCCTCTTTGAAAGGCAGGGTCTGGCCCGTGAGTTTGAATTCGCTGCCGTCGATGCGGGCCTGCAGCAGCGGCTGCACGTGCACGTCGACGTCGCTGGGCAGGCTGCTGACGAAGGGCACTTGCAGGCGCAACTGCTCGATGCGATGGGACTGGTCGAGCACCCGGTCAAGGTAGCGCACCGAGCCGTCGCTCAGCGTGATGTTGAAGACGGCGAAGCGCGCGGGGGCGGCGTCCGCCTGCGGTTGCGGCTCGGGCTGAGGCCGACTGAGGCGCTCGATCACCGGTGAGATGTTGAAGCGATCGGCGCCGAGTCGCTCCAGCGTGAGCTGCGGCCGCACCAGGGTGACCTGGCTCAGCACCGGCGCCAGGCGCCAGACCGACTCCAGCGAGAGCTGGGCCTGCGCCTGCTGCAGCGTGAACCAGGGCTGGCCCGCCGGGCCGACGGCGAGCTGCCCGGCCTCCACCGTGAGGCTCCACGGGCGGATGGCCAGTTGGCCCAGCGTGACGGGCGTGCCCAGGGCCTCGGTGGCGATGGCCTCGATGCGGGGGCGCAGCCAGTCGGGCAGCCAGTGCCCCACGCCCACGGTCCAGGCGCCCGCCAGCACGGCCAGGCCGGCGCCCACGCGGGTGGCGAGGCGCAGGAGTCCCGCACGGGCGGATGAGCCGGATGAGGCGGAGGGCGAAGGCGTCGGGGAGGCGGAAGCCGGATCGGTCATGGGGGCCTGTCGGGTGACATCGGGACGATGGCGTCGATGTTAGCCCGACAGGTCCCCGGGTGTGTCGATGTCGATCAGCACGCCGGGGTCGTCGACCTCGACGCGCCGGGCCGCGGACCAGTCGACCGCCTGACGCGCACCCTGGTCGGCGCGCAAAGTCAGCAAGGCGGGCCACAGCGAACGCGGCAGGACACGCGGGTGGCCCAGGGCGCCCTGGTGCACCGGCACGATGGCGACGCCTTGCGCGCCGTCGCGCCCCCGGTGGGCCGCCAGCAAGGCGTCGACGGTGGACGGCCGCACCCAGGGCATGTCGGCCAGCGTCACCAGGGCGGCGCTCACGTCGGGCTCCTGCGACAGCAGGCTCAGGCCCAGCGACAGGGTTCGGCCCATGCCGGGGCCCGCCTCGGGGACATTCGGCACCTCGATGTGGCGGCACCCCAGGGCGGCGCACAGCGAGGCGGCGAAGGCGTCAGCCGGGCGGGTGAGCACCCACACCTCGGGCAAGGCGGCGCGCTGGGTCTGCAGCACGGCTTCGAGCAGGCTGCGGCCATCGGGCAGGCGCGCCTGGCGTTTGTCCGAGCCGAAGCGCGAGGCCAGGCCCGCGGCCATCACCAGCGAGATGATGCGGTCGAGAGCGGGCATGGCGTTCGACCTCGGGGGTCAGGCCGCGACGGCCTTGGGGGCGGCGGGGGCCGCGTCCAGCCGGATCGGCAGGCTGCGCACGCGCTGGCCCGTGAGGGCAAACAAGGCGTTGGCCACCGCGGGCGCCAGGGGCGGCACGCCGGGCTCGCCCACGCCACCGGGCGGGTGGCCGTTGCGCAGGATGTGCACCTCGATGCGCGGCGCCTGCGCCAGGCGCACCATGTCGTAGTCGGGGAAGCTGGCTTGCTGAACGCGGCCTTGCGCCAGCGTGATCTCGCCATGCAGCGCCGCGCTGAGCGCGAAGACGATGCTGCCTTCCATCTGCGCGACCACCGTGTCGGGGTTGACCACCACGCCGCAGTCGATGGCGCAGACCACGCGGTGCACGCGCACGCGTCCCTCGTCCACCGACACCTCGGCCACCTGCGCGCAGATGGAGCCAAACGACTCCTGCAAGGCGATGCCGCGCGCGCGCCCGGCCGGCAGGGCCTGGCCCCAGGCCGCTTCGCGCGCGACGCGCTCCAGCACGGCCAGGTGGCGCGGGTGGCCCGCCAGGCGGGCGCGGCGCCAGGCCAGCGGGTCGACTCCGGCGGCGTGGGCCACCTCGTCGGCGAAGCACTCGGTGAAAAACGCGTTGTACGAGTGCCCCACGCTGCGCCAGAAGCCCACGGGCACGTGGCCCGTCAGGCGCACCTGCTCGACGTGCAGGTGGGCGATGTCATAGGGCAGGTCGAACGCGCCCTCGATCTGGCTCTTGTCGGGGGAGTCGGCCGCCGCCCAGGGCAGCAGGCGCGCCGTGGCCTGGTTGGACGGGGCCTGCGCGGCCACGCGGTTGTGCCAGGCCAGCAGCTGGCCCTTGGCGTCGAGCGCGGCGCGGAAATCCGCCCACGCAGCGGGGCGGTAGAAGTCGTGGCGGGTGTCGTCCTCGCGGCTCCACACCAGCTTGACGGGGCGCCCCTCGGTCTGCAGCGCCAGCTGCACGGCCTGCTCGACCATGTCGACTTCCAGGCGCCGCCCGAAGCCACCGCCCAGCAGCGGCTGGTGCAGGGTGACGTGCTCGGTGTCGACCCCGGCGACCTGGGCCGCGCGCCAGCGCACCAGCGAGGCCGATTGCGTCGGCACCCAGAGGTTGACGCGGCCGTCTCGCACCTGCGCGATGCAGTTGATGGGCTCCAGCGCGGCGTGCGCCAGGTAGGGCGCGTGGTAGCGGGCCTCGATGACGCGACCGCCCGAGCCGGGTCGGGCCGCCTCGGCCAGCGCCTGCTCGGCGTCGCCCCGGTCGACAAAGCCGGTGCCCGAGGCCGTCTTCAAGGCCTGATCGGCGTCGCGAGCGATGTCGGCCGACGAGACGCTGTCGTGGGGCGTGGGCGTCCAGCTGACCTGGACGTCGGCGCAGGCCTGGCGGGCGCGCCAGCCGCTGTCGGCGATGACCGCCACCGCGTGCGGGATGCGCAGCACCTGGCGCACGCCTCGGCGGCGCAGGGCCTGGGCGCCGTCGAAGCGGGCCACGTCGGCGCCGAACACGGGGGCCTGGATGAGCGCCGCGTGGACCATGTCGGGCACGCGCACGTCGATGCCGAAGACGGCCGAGCCGTCGACCTTGGCGGGGATGTCCTGGCGCGGCGCAGAGCGGCCGATCAGGGTGAACTGGGCGGGGTCCTTGAGCGGCACCTCGGTCGGGGGCGAGAGCTTCGCGGCCTCGGCGACCAGCTCGCCGTAGCCCAGGCTGCGCCCACTGCCTGCGTGCAGCACGCGCCCGGCCTGGGTGCGGCAGTCCGAGGCGGGCACCTGCCAGCGGGCCGCAGCGGCCTGCACCAGCAGCGCGCGGGCGGTGGCGCCGGCCACGCGCAAGGGCAGCCAGGCGTCGCGGATGCTGCTGGAGCCGCCGGTGACCTGCAGGTGCAGCGCGTGGCCGGCGCGCTGCGCCAGCGCCGAGCCCATGCGCGCCACCCAGCCCTGATCGTCCACGCCAAAGGGCAAGGCGTTGAGCATCATGGCCTGGTTGGCGTAGATCTGGTCCACCGGGGCGACCTCGGCGCGCACGTCTTCCCAGCGGGCATCGAGCTCGTCGGCCAGCAGCATGGGCAAGGCCGTCATCACGCCCTGCCCCATCTCGGCGCGCGGCACGGCCACGGTCACGACGCCGTCGGGGGCGATCTTGACCCAGCCATTGAGCGCCACCTGGCCACCTTGCACCGGCAGCTGGCCGGCTTGGCCCAGGCGCTCCTGGGGCGTGGGGGCGCCGCAGCCCACCAGCAGGCCACCGGAGACGGCGGCCCCGGCGATCAGGAAGCGGCGGCGGGTGGGGTCGGCGGGACGGGCGACAGAGGTGGTGCGGCTGTTGCGGCTCATGCGGCCTCCGTTCGGCTCGACAGCGGCGCGCTGGCCGCGCTGTGGATGGCGGCGCGCACGCGCACCAGGGTGCCGCAGCGGCAGATGTTGGTCATGGCCGAGTCGATGTCGGCGTCCGAGGGCAAAGGCGTCTGGCGCAGCAGGGAAGCGGCCGCCATCAGCATGCCGCTCTGGCAGTAGCCGCACTGGGGCACCTGGTGTTCGATCCACGCCGCCTGCAGCCGCGCCAGGATGGGGTCGCCCGTGGCCTCGATGGTCGACACCGACTGCCCCTCCACCGCTGAGACCGGCATCACGCAGGCGCGCACCGCCGAGCCGTTGAGGTGCACCGTGCAGGCCCCGCAGGCCCCCACGCCACAGCCGAACTTGGTGCCGGTGTGGCCCAGCTCGTCACGCAGGACCCACAGCAGGGGCATGTCGGGCTCGACATCGACCTGGGTGGGGCGGCCATTGAGGGTGAAGGCGGTCATGGTGGACAGCGTACACCTTACCGGTTTGCGGCGTCAAGCGGGGTACATTGACGGCATGTCCTACCCCAAGAAGCTCAGCGCCGAAACCATCCTGGAGGCCGCGCTCGCCTGCGTCGAGGCGCAGGGCCTGGAGGCGCTGTCCATGCGCTCGCTGGCCACCGAGCTGGGGGTCTCGCCCAACGCCCTGTACCGCTACTACCCCAGCAAGTCCGACCTGAGCGTGGCCCTGGCCGACGCGGGCGGGCGCATCCTGCTCGACGCGTTGCGCGACAGCAGCGCCGGCCTGCCGCCCCTGCTGGCGCTGCGCGCCACCGCCCGGGCCTACCTGGGTTTCGCGCGCAGCCGCCCGGCCCTGTACGCCGTCAAGATGCAACACGGGCATGGTCAACCCACGGGCCAGGTGCCCCCCAGCCACACCGAGGTCTGGGCCTTCGTCATGGGGCTGACCGCCGCGCTGCACACACGCCACGACCCGCGCGACCTGGCCGTCGCGATGTGGGCCAGCCTGCACGGCCTGGTCGAGCTGGACCGCGCCGACCTGCTCGACGGCCGCGACCCCGCCGTTGCGCTGGACGTGATGCTCGACGTCACCCTCAGCGGGCTGATGGCGCAGCAGGCGACCTCGCCTTGAAGTCACCATGACGCCGCCGTAACGCCCCGATGACGCCCCGATGACGCCCACCCTGCCCCGCCACATCGACGTCTGCAACGGCGACGCCGACGGCCTGTGTGCGCTGCTGCAATGGCGCCTGGCCCACCCGCTGCACGCCGAGCTCGTCACCGGACTCAAGCGCGAGCACGACCTGCTGGCGCGCGTGCAGGCGCAGGCCGGCGACGAGGTCATGGTGGTGGACCTGGCCTTCGAGCCGCACCGCGCGGGCGTGCAGCGCCTGCTCGACGTCGGCGTGCGCGTGCGCTACGTGGACCACCACGTCTGCACCGCGCCGCCCGAACACCCCCTGCTCGACGCGCACCTCGACGCCGACAGCCAGGTGTGCTCCGGTCTGCTGATCAACCGCCTGCTGGGCGGGCGCTTCGCGCGCTGGGCGGTGGTCTGCGCGCACGGCGACAACCTGCACGCCCCGGCCGAGGCCCTGGGCCGATCGCTGAGGCTGAGTGCGGCGCAACAGCAGGCGCTGCGACGCCTGGGCGAGGCCATCAACCACAACGCCTATGGCGACACGCTCGCCGATGTGCGCGTGCCGCCCGCTGCCTTGCTGACCCTGCTGCGCGAACACACCGACCCCATCAGCGCGCTGGCCGAGCCACGGGTGCAAGGCCTGCTGCAAGGCATGGACGAGGACCTGGCCCGCGCCCGGCAGGTGCGGCCCGAGCGCGAGGCGGCCCACGCGGCGATCTGGTGCCTGCCCGATGCCGACTGGGCCCGACGCGCCAGCGGCAGCCTGGCCAACTCGCTGGCCAGCGAGCGCCCCGACCAGGCCTGCGCGGTGCTGCGCCCCCTGGCCAGCGGGCACTGGCTGATCAGCGTGAGAGCGCCACGCCACAGCCCATTTGGCGCCGCGGCGCTCTGTCAGCGATTCGGGGGCGGGGGGCGCCAGGCCGCGGGGGGCATCGACGCCCTGCCGCCTGATCGGCGTTCAGCGTTCGTCGAGGCGTTCTGGTCCCATCGCTGGTCCCACGATGGGCCGCACATCGAGGTCGAGCAGCCGCCACAGCGGCACCCATGAGGCCGTCAGGTCCCAATGGGACAAAGGCAGCGTGGTGGCACAGTGCATGGCGTGGGCGCGATCGAGTTCGTCGAGCCGGGCGTCGCCCGCGTGCTGACGCTGAAGCTGCTGCATGAGCACCTGGGCATCGGCCTCGGAGGGGTCGCCTTGCCGCACGGCCAGCCGCGCCAGCATCACGTCCAGCGGGGCGTCGCATTGCACCCAGGCCCAGCGGCAGCCCACGCGTTGGGCCAGGGTGCGCAGGGCCTGCCGCGCGGTGGGCGCCAGGAAGGTCGCGTCCAGGATGACGCGGTGGCCGGCCCGCAGCAGCGCCTCGGCGCGGTGCAGCATGAACGCCAGGGTGGCCTCGCGGGCGGCGCTCGTGTAGCGCCCCTCGCCCGCCCCGTCCGGCAGGCGACGGCGCTCCACGTCGGAGCGCAGGCGGATGGCGCCCATCACCGACAACAGCCGCTCGGAGACCGCCGACTTGCCACAACCCGAGACCCCGTGCATGCCGACCAACACCGGCGTGCGCGGGCGCATCAGCCAGGCGATGCCCCGCAGGCAGCGCCTGGCGGGGTCCTGGGCCACGTCCAGGGCCGGCTCGCCCCCGCGCAAGCGCGCCACCTTGAAGCGCACCAGCGCACGCCACACCATGAAGCCGTCGAGCAGGGGCACGCCCGCGTGGTCGCCGGTGGCATCCAGGTAACGCGACAGCGCCCGCCAGGCCAGCCGGTGGTGGCCCTGCACATGCAGGTCCATCAGCAAGAAAGCCAGGTCGTTGAGGGTGTCGATGGTGCGCAGGCCGCGGTTGAACTCGATGGCGTCGAACACCGTCACGCGGCCATCGAACAGGCACACGTTGCCCAGGTGCAGGTCACCGTGCAGCTCACGCACGAAGCCGGCCTCGCGCCGCGACCGGCTCAGCTCGGCCCAGCGGGCCTCCTGGTCGGCCAGCCAGTGCAAGGCCTCGCCCACCTGCTGGCGCTCGGCCTCGTCGTGGCACAGCGCCAGCCACTGCTCGGGCCGCTCACCGGTGACGCGACGCAGGTCGGCCAGCAAGCCGAGGTCGGGCTCGCGCACCACCGCCGCCGTGGCGTGGAGCTGCGCCACCTGGTCGACCAGCTCGTCGACCCACGCCTGCGCCTGCGCCGAAGCCAGACCCGGCTGAGCCAGCAAGACGTCAAGGGTGCGCTGCGGCTCGAAGCGCCGCATGTGGACGGCGTGGTCAACGGCCTGGGGTGCGTCCACGTCCACCCAGGCGCCGTCGGCGTCGATGGCGCGCACGCCCAGGTAGAGCTCGGGGGCCGTGCGCCGGTTCAGTCGCACCTCGTCTTCACAAGCTTGCCGGCGCGTGGGCGCCTCGCGCTGGTCGATGAAGCCCAGGTCCACCGCCTTCTTGAGCTTGAAGGCCTCGGTGGGGGTCACCAGCACCCAGCTGATGTGGGTCTCGATGCAGGCGACCTCGGCCCGGCAGCCGTCGCGCAGGCGCTCGCGCAGGCGCTGCACGCGCGCCACCTGATCGGGCGGGGGCGAGGTGCTCACGGACGCAGGGGCGCGCCCACATCGGGCGGTGCAGAGCGATCGGGGCGCGGGCGGGGCAGGCCCGGGCGCCAGCCGGGGGGCATGAACAGGAAGCCCAGCGCGTCGGACAGGCCGCGCGCGGTGGCGAGGTCACGCGCCAGCTCCACCCAGGTGGTGAACCAGATGCGCAAGGGGTTGTTGCTCAAGATGGGCTTGACCAGGCCGTAGCGCGGGCGGATGTCGTCGCGCTCGGGCACGTAGGTGCCGAAGAGGCGATCGAAGACCACCAGCACGCCGCCGTAGTTGGCGTCGAGGTACGGCGGGTTGCTGGCGTGGTGAACCCGGTGGGCCGATGGCGTGTTGAAGATGCCCTCCATCCAGCCCAGGCGCGGCAGCCAGGTGGCGTGGATCCAGAACTGGTAGAGCAGGTTGAGCGTCAGGGCGATGGCCACGAGCCGGGGCGAAAAGCCCAGCCACACCAGGGGCGAGAAAAAGGCGAAACCGCCGGTGACCTTGCCGAAGATGCCGATGCGCACGGCCGCCGCCAGGTTGAGCTGGTTGGGCGAGTGGTGGATGGCGTGGTTGAGCCAGAACCACCGGATGCGGTGCGAGCCGCGGTGGAACCAGTAGTAGCAGAACTCCAGGCCGATGAAGAGCACCACGAAGGCCTGCCAGCCGTCGAGCTGGAAGTCGGTGAGCCGGTTGGCCTGGGCCCATTGGGTCACCGGTGTGGACAGCGCGAAAGGCACGAAGAGGTTGACGGCCAGGCGCACGACCAAATCGAGCACGGACACCGCGGTGGCGCCCCAGTCGTGCTGCTGGCGGCGCGACAGCCACCAGCCCTCGATGAGGGCGGCCAGCACGATGGCGGGCGTCACGCCGAAGAGCAAAAAGGTGTCGAGCGCGGTCATGTCGGTCAGGGGTGCGGATCAGCGGTGAGGTCGCCGGTCAGTGTGGCACACCACCGGCTGCGTCCGAGCCGCTCAGGCCGCGCCTGGCATGCCATAGCCCGTCTGCACCGCCAGGCCGGCCGTGTCTTGCACCAGGCGTCGGATGAGGGCCTGATCGGGCGAGGGCAGCAGATCCGTCGGGCTGCCGAAGGCCCCCGTGGGTTCGGCGCGCAAGGTCGCGGACCGCCCCTCCCCCTGGGTGACCAGCTTGTGCCGCTCGCCACAGGCCGGGCAGTGGATGTGCTCGCCTGCGTGGTGCTCGCGACGCACCACCAGGGTCGGGCCGCAGCGCGCGCAAGCCTGCAGGCGCAGCCCCTCGTCGCTGTGCCCCAGGATGCCGTCCAGGGCGCCCTCGCGGGCCAGCGCGATCAGGTGGCGTCCCAGGAAATCGTCGAACTGACGCCCCAGTTGGGCCTCGATGGCCGTCAGCGCCTGGTCCAGGCTCATGGCGCCGCGATAAGGGCGCGGCGTGGTCATGGCGTCGAAGGCATCACACAGGCCGACGATGCGCGCGGCCGCCGGGATGGACGCGCCGCTCAGGCCGCGCGGGTAACCCTGACCGTCCGGGGTCTCGTGGTGCAGCAGGACCACGTCGTGCAGCAGGTGGGCGTAAGGGTGGCCGGCGAGCATGCGCGCGCCCAGCTCGGGGTGGACGCGGATGAGGGCGAACTCGGCTTCGTTCAGCGGCTCGCGCTTGCGCAGGATGGCATCGGGCACCCCGACCTTGCCCAGGTCGTGCACGAAAGCGCCGAGGATGAGTTGCGCCACCTGCTCGGCGGCCATGCCGGCGCGCTCACCCAACAAGGCCGCGTAACGCGAGACTCGCCAGAGGTGGCCGCCGGTGTAGGGGTCGCGGGCCTCGATGATCCACGCCATGTTGAGCAGACTGGCGACGATGGCTTCGCGCCGGGTCTCGGGGCGCATGCCCAAAGCGAGCGACTCCCTGCCAGTGAACCAAGCCATCATGCCCATGAAACTCTCCCTGCATCGCGATCCAAAGTTATCGGACGGAAACTCGCGGCGCTTGAGCGCGCCCTACCCCTTCACAGGCCCTCCCGCTCGGCCAGGAGCCCTTTCGCCAAGGCCCGCCCGCTCAACCAGGCGCCCTCCACCCGCCCGGCGCGCACCCAGTCGCCGCAGACCCCCAGGCCCGGGCCCTGCGGGCCAGCGGCTCGCCACCAGGCGGGCGGCGCAAGCACATCGGGCATCGCCTCGGGCATCGCCTCGGGGTCGGTGTCGGGCGCGGTGTCCGCGTGACGCCAGCGGTGCGCGGTGGCGGACGCGGGGCGGGGGCCGCCCCAGTGCGCAAAAGCCGTCAGCAGCGCCTCGGTGGCCTGCTCGGGCGTGTCTTCGATGTGCGCTTCGCTCCACTCGGCGCTGGCGTGCAGCACCCAGGTGTCACCGGGTGAGGCGCCTGGGCGAGACGGCTTGCTGCTGTCGCGCGCCACCCAGCGCAGCGGGCCGCTGTTGACGAAGGCGGCGTCGAAGGGCAGGTCCACCACGCCCTCGAAGCGCAGCATCAGCGACCAGCAGCCGCGCATCCTGACGGCCTCGGCGCGCGCCGCCAGCTCCGGCGCCACGTCGGCCAGCAGCGGCACGGCTTGCGGCGCGGGCACGGCCAGCAGCACGGCCGAAAACACCTCGGGCAGCAGGCCGTGTTCGGCCGTCTGCAGACACCAGCCACCGCCTTGCGGCACCAGGCGCTGCACCGTGTGGTTGAGCGCGACGTGCGCCGGCGGCAGCCCGCCTGCGGGTCGCGCGAGCCCGTCGGCCAGCCACTGCGCGGGGGAGGTCATGCGGGGCACGCCAACGAGGCGGCTCACCCGCGGGTCGTCCCCGTCGCGGGGGCCCCGACCGGTGTCTGACGTCGCGCGCTCGCCACCGAGCACGGCCAGGCGAGGCGACCACGTCGCCGCGACGCCCGCGGCCCGCCAGCGCTCGACCTCTTCCACGAAAGCCGGCTCGCGGGCGGTGAAGTACTGGGCCCCGTGGTCGGCCTGCCAGCCCTCGCCCCGGCGGGTGCTCATGCGCCCGGAGACGCCCCGGCTCTTGTCGAACACGGCCACGGCGAGCCCACCCGCCTGCAAAGCCTGCGCGCAAGACAAGCCGGCCAGGCCGGCTCCGATCACCGCGACGCGCAAAGACGACTCGTTCATGACAACCTGACGATCAAACAGATCAAACGGGTGAAGCGGCTCTGTCTCCGCTTCAGTAGTGTGGGGGCAACTCGTCGCGCAGGCTGCGGAAGGTGGCAGGTTGCGCGTCGGACTGCTGCTGACGCAACTGGGTGAGCTCTCGCAGCAGCCAGTCGATCTGGCGCTGCTGCTCGACCACCGTCTGGTTGAGGTGGTCCAGCAGATCTTCGTTGAAGCTGGCCTTGATTTCAAGGTCGATGAGCCTTTGTTCGACCTGGGGGTCGAGCGACGCGGGGTCGTGGGGGGGCGGTGAAGCGGTCATGACCTCATTGGACAGCAAGATGGGTCGCCAGGTCAGAGGCCCCACCAATCGGGCAACAGCCTTCGCACATCGCGTCTCAGGTAACGGTCATCCATCAGAACCACGCTGCCGCGGTCGTCCACCGTGCGGATCACGCGGCCGGCGGCCTGCACCACCTTGTGCAAGCCGGGCACCAGGTAGACCGCATCGTGGCCCGCGCCGATCAGTTCGTCCAGTCGCATTCGCATCTGCTCGTTGACCTCGTTGACCTGGGGCAAGCCGAGCGTGGCGATGAAGGCGCCGATCAGGCGCGAGCCGGGCAGGTCCACGCCCTCACCGAACGAGCCCCCCAGCACCGCGAAGCCGATGCCCCGCCCACCGGGCTGAAAACGCTGCAAGAACGCGCGCTGCTCGGCCTCGCTCATGCCGCGCGCCTGCAGCCACACCGGCACGTCGGGGTGGCGGGCGCTGAAGCGCTCGGCCACCTGCTGCAGGTAATCGTGGCTGCTGAAAAAGGCCAGGTGGTTGCCGGGGTGCTCGGCGTAGGTGGCGGCCATCAGATCGACCATGGGCTCGATGGAGGCCTGGCGGTCCTTCCAGCGGGTGGAGATGTGGCGGGCCACCTGCACGCGCAGCTGGTCGGCCTGGAACGGCGAGGCCACCGACAGGCAGACCGCGTCGTCGGGCAGGCCCAGCAAACGCTGGAAGTGATCGAAGGGCTGCAGCGTGGCCGAAAACAGCACCACGGTGTGCGCCGCGCCAAAACGAGGCGCCAGGAAAGGCGCCGGCCACACGTTGCGCACCGTCAAGGTGGACTGCACCGAGGCGCGAACCAACGGACGCGGGCGCGAGCTCACCACGCTGAGGTCGACCAGGCTGTGCGGCGCCAGCGTCTCGGCCAGGCGCGTGAAAGCCAGGGCCTCCAGGTAGAAGGCCTGCAGCGCCGGTTCGACCTCGGTGGGGTGCGCCTCCTGGTGGGCGCCGATGGCCTGCACCGCCTGCTGCAAAGCCAGCATCCAGGCCTCAGGCAAGTCGTCGAGGACCTGATGCGCAAGCTCGTGTCGCTTGTTGAGCGCCAGCCAGCTGCGATGCAGCCGGTCCAGGGGCTTGCGCACCAGCGCGGGCGCCACGTGGCGCGCGGCCTGCAAATCGGGCTGGGCCATCTCGGCCGAATACATCATCCGGGCTCGGTCCACCAGGTTGTGCGCCTCGTCGACCAGCACGGCCACGCGCCACTCGTGCTGCTGCGTCAAAGCGTGCAGCATGGCGTGGGTGTCGAAGAAGTGGTTGTGGTCGCCCACGGTCACGTCCGACCAACGCGCCATCTCCTGCGTCAGGTAGTAGGGGCAGACTCGGTGGGTGCGGGCGCACTCGCGCACGCTCGCCTGGTCCCAGGTGGGGCGCGTGACCAGCTCGGCGCGCGCGGCCGGCAAGCGGTCGTAAAAGCCCTGCGCCAGCGGACAGGACTCGCCGTGGCAGGCCTTGTCCGGGTGCTCGCACGCCTTGTCGCGCGCCACCAGCTCCAGCGTGCGCAGCGGCAGGCCCGCTCGCGAAGCGTGCAGGCGCTCCACGGCGTCCAGCGCCAGCGCACGCCCGGAGGTCTTGGCCGTCAGGAAGAACACCTTGTCGAGGCCCTGCGTCGGCACGGCCTTGAGCAAAGGGAACACCGTGCCCAGCGTCTTGCCGATGCCCGTGGGCGCCTGGGCCAGCAGGCAGCGCCCCGAAGCGGCCGCGCGGTAGACGGCCTCGGCCAGCTCACGCTGCCCCGTGCGAAACGACGGCAGCGGGAAGGCCAGCTCACGCAGGGCCGAGTCGCGATCGCGCCGGTGTGCGGCCTCGCCCTCAGCCCAGGCGCGAAAGCGCGTGCACAGGTCGTCGAAAAACACCTGCAAGGCCGCGTTGTCGTGCACCTCGGTGAAGGTGGTTTCCTGCTGGGTCAGCACGTCCACGTAGACCAGGGCCAGCTCCACGCGCTCCCGCCCCTCCTGCGCGCACAACAGCGCGCCGTACACCTTGAGCTGCGCCCAGTGCAAGGCACGCTGGTTGGCGCCTTGCGACGCCAGGCTGCCCTTGTGGGTCTTGACCTCTTCGAGGCGACCGCGTCGCGCGTCCCAGCCATCGGCCCGGCCGCGCACCTGCAGACCCGCCCCGCGACCGCTCAAGCTGAACTCGGCCTGCCAGCCCGGCCCGCGACGCGAGGCCACCAGGGCGTGACCGGCCTGGCCCTCCAGCGCCGTGGGCGCGGGCGTGAAGCGCAGGTCCAGGTCACCGGTGCGGGCCGTGAACTCGCACAGCACCCGCACGGCCACGCTCAGCGGCGCGTCATCGCTCATCCACGCTCGGTGATGAAGAGGTCGGCCAGGCCCGCGGGCTGCGAGCGCCAGTACTGAGGTGGCGCGTGCACCCGTGCGCCCAGGCGCGCGGCGGCGTGCCAGGGCCAGCGCGGGTTGTAAAGCATGGCGCGCGCCACGCCCACCAGGTCCGCCCGCCCCTCGGCCACGGCCGCCTCGGCGAACTCGGGCTCGGTGATCAGCCCGGTGCCGATGACGGGCAGGCCCACCTCGCGGCGGATGGCCTCGGCGAAGGGCAACTGGTAGCCCGGCGCCAGCGGGATCTTCTGCAGCGGCGACAGCCCCCCGCTGGAGACGTCGATGAAATCGCAACCGCGCTCGCGCAAGGCCTGGCTGAACACCACGCTCTGGTCCAGGTCCCAGCCGCCCGGCACCCAGTCGGTGCCCGACAGGCGCGCGCCGACCGCCACACCCGCGGGCAAGGCCTGGCGCACCGCCTCGACCACCTCCAGCGGGAAGCGCATGCGCCCCGCCAGGTCGCCCCCGAAGGCATCGGTGCGCTGGTTGGACAAGGGCGACAAAAAGCTGTGCAACAGGTAGCCGTGGGCCGCGTGCACCTCCACCACCTCGATGCCCAGGCGGTGCGCGCGCAAGGCCGATTCGACGAAGGCCTGCTTGACGCGCTGCAGGCCCGCGGCATCCAGCGCCTGCGGGGTGACGTCGCCGTCTCGGAAGGGCAGCGCAGACGGCGCCTGCGGCAGCCAGCCGCCCGCTTCGGGGCCGACCTGGGCCCCGCCTTGCCAGGGCGCCGCGGTCGAGGCCTTGCGGCCCGCGTGCGCCAACTGGATGCCGATGCGGGCGTGGCCGTGAGGCCGGATGGCGTCCAGCACCCGGCGCAGCGAGGCCTCGGTCTCGTCGGACCACAGCCCGAGGTCCAGCGGCGAGATGCGCCCCGCCGGCTCGACCGCGGTGGCCTCGATGATGAACAACCCCGCGCCCGACTGGGTCATCGAGCCCATGTGCATGAGGTGCCAGTCGGTGGCGTGCCCCTGGTCGGCCGAGTACTGGCACATCGGCGGGATGACGATGCGGTTGGGCAGCGCGACCGCCCCAAGGGACAAAGGCGAAAACAAGGCACTCATCAAGGCACTCATGGTGAGATCCGGCACAGGTCAGCGAAGAGCTTCATTCTGCCGCGCCCCCGCCCTTCCCGCACAGCGGCTACAGTGAAGGCCTTGGCACGCCCCCTGCATGCAAGGCAGCCACGTCAACCTGAAAGCCCACGTGACCCGTCGCCGCGCCGCCGCCCCCCGCACCCCGCCCCACCAGCGCGCCCAGCAACGCCTGGCCAACCAGACCCTGGAGCTGTCCATGGCCGCCCCCCAGGTGATGGCCGAGCGCCTGACCCGCATGGCCTTCTCGGGCCTGAACCCTTCCCAGCGCGACCACGACGAGTTCATGCTCATGGGCAGCGAAAAGATCCAGGCCTTCCAGCAGTCCTGGGCGGCCATGTGGGCACAAGCCTGGCAGTCGCAGGTGGCCCTGGCCGACTCCCTGACCCGCAGCGGCCTGGCCCTGGTCAGTGGCCGCCCCGGTGAGGCCGGCGACCTGCTGCTGCACATGCCGGGCGCCGCCGCCGAGGTGCTGAGCGCCGGCCTGGCGCCCCTGCACGGCAAGGCCGTGGCCAACGCGCGCCGGCTGTCGCGCCAGCGCAAGTGAAGCCCTGACACCGCCAAAGTAACAAAATCGAACAGCCCCGACGGGGCCCCACCTTGGGTCTAAAGTGCAGCCCAGCACATTCAAAAGACCATCAAGAGGGAAGCATGTCTCGGCCATTCATCGTCATCGGTGACCGCACGGACCACGGCGGCGTCGTCATCGGCTCATCACAGACCACGGACACCCACGGCAAACGCATCGCGCGCGTGGGCGACCAGGTCACCTGCCCCAAGAAGGGCCACGGCACCACCGTCATCGTCTCGGGCGACCCGACCATGATCATCGACGGCCAGCCCGCGGCCCGCCATGGCGACAAATGCGCCTGCGGTGCCACGCTGATCTCGGCCCAGGCCGCCTCGGGCACCGCCTGAGGCCGGTGCCCCCCTGCCAGCAACAAACGCACACGACTTGCAAATAAATCCACACGATCGCGCCAGTCCTGCTACAGTGCGCCCATTGCTGCGATTCGCTTACCTGCGCAGCCCCAGGTCCCGATTTGGTGACGCGCCACACACAGCGCCTTTTCTCCCGATCAGACCCCGACCCGCCCCTGCTGGGTCGCACACGTCCTCGGCGAGCTCCACACCGGCCTGATTCCCTCTCAGAGGGCCGATACCGAAACCCCCACAGACATGCCCCGCATGGCCGCACCCCGGTGCGATGTCCAGCCGCATGCACGCCTCGTGCGCTCAGCGCAACTCCCCGTTTCCACGGCACGGCCCCTCAAGCCGCGGCCCTTGTATCAGCCTCAGTGAATTCTCTTTCTGCACACGCACTCTCCATCGGCAAGTACACCCTGTCGCCGATGAGCAAGCTCACCGAAACCGGCCTGTACGCCGCCTCCGTCTCTGTTCGCAGCGGCCGTGGCTCGGGCACCCTCGATCGGGTCTTCCGATTCGTTTCGGCCTTTCCCACCCGCGAAGCCGCCATCCAGTACGCACTGGAGCAGGGCCGCAGCGTGATCCGACAAACCAACCCCACCTGAAGGAGCCTTGTGGCCAAAGAAGAACTGATTGAAATGCGAGGCCAGGTGGACGAAGTGCTGCCGGATGCCCGCTACCGCGTGACCCTCGAAAACGGTCACACCCTGGTCGCCTACTCGGGCGGCAAGATGCGCAAACACCGCATCCGCATCCTCGCTGGCGACAAGGTGTCGCTGGAACTCTCCCCGTATGACCTGAGCAAGGGCCGGATCACCTTCCGTCACCTCGAGCCTCGGGCCAATGGTGGCCCGCCGCCTGTGCGACGGACGTACCGCTGACCAGCGGTGCACCCCTTTCTCTTTGTTTTGATTTTTTGAAGGAGTCCCAAATGGACAACAAACTCTACGTCGGCAACCTGGCTTACTCGGTTCGCGACGACAACCTGCAACAAGAAATGTCCGCATTCGGCAGCGTGCTGTCGGCCAAGGTCATGATGGACCGCGAAACCGGCCGCTCCAAGGGCTTCGGCTTCGTGGAGATGGGTTCGGCTGACGAAGCCCAAGCCGCCATCCGTGGCATGCACGGCAAGTCGGTCGACGGCCGCGCCCTGGTCGTCAACCTGGCCCGTCCCAAGGAAGACCGTCCTTCGGGCGGCTTCGGCGGCGGCTACGGCAGCGGCAATGGCGGCGGTGGCGGTGGCTACCGCGGTGGCCGCAGCTCTTACTGAGCTGAAGCCATCGGGCGCTGACTCATTCAGCGCCTGACGTCAGAAACTGAAGGCCTGCGGGCCTGGTCTGTTGACTCAGATCAGGCCCCAGGCCTTCAGTGCGTTCAGGGTGGTGGGCAGCACCACGGCGGTCAACAGGCCGTTGAGTCCCATGGACAAGGCGGCGAAGGCCGCGCAGGTCTCGCCGATCTGCAGCGCGCGCGAGGTGCCGATGGCGTGGGCGCAGGTGCCCAGGGCCACGCCGAGCGCGGCGTCGTCACCGGGCAGCAGGCGGGCAAACAACCACGGGCCGACCACGGCCCCCAGGAGGCCCGTCACCAGCACGATGGTGGCGGCCAGGGCCACGTTGGCGCCCACCTGCTGGGCCAGCACCGTGGCCAGCGCCGTGGTGACCGACTTGGTGCTCAAGGCCATCACCAGGCCCTTGCTGGCGCCCAGGCCCCACGCGATGGCCATGGCCGAGCCCGTGGCCACCACGCTGCCCACCAGCAGGGCCGCGAGCGTGCTGCGCCAGCGCGCGCGCAACTTGCCCAGCTCGCCGTAGAGCGGGATGGCCAGGGCCACGATGGCCGGGCCCAGCATCCAGTGCAGGAACTGCGTGCCCTCGAAGTAGCGGGCGTAGGGGATGTCGAGCGCGCGCAGCACCGCGATGACGAGCGCAGCCGCCAGGATGAGCGGGTGCACGAAGGGCGACTGCCCGGCGCGCTTGTACAACCAGGTGCCCACGGCGTAGGCCGCCAGGGTCAGCCCCAGCGGGAAGAGCTTGTGCAGCAAAACGGCCTGAGCGGCGAGGTGCAGGGCCTCAGGCATCGTCGCGCTCCGGCTGGTCGAAACGGCGCATCCAGCGGATGGTCAGGCCCGTGGCGGCCATGCCCAGCACGATGCTGATGACCAGCGAGGCAGCCAGGGGCCAGGCGTCGGCCTGGAGCGCGTCGCCCTGCTCCATGATGCCCACGCTCACGGGCACGAGGAACAAGGGGACCAGCATCAGCAGGGCCGAGCCGCCCCGGCGCAGCTCCGGCAACTGGCCGCGTCGGGCCACCAGCAGCAGCAGCACCAGGCCCATGCCCACGACGGCACCCGGCACGGGCAGGCCCGTCACGGCCACGGTGGCCTCGCCGACCAGCTGGCCGGCCACGAGCATCACGAGGCCCTGGATCATGGGGGGTACTCCGGTTGGTGTGGGGCAAGGCGAGGCATTGTGCCAGCGCGCCCAGACAAGGCGGCTCAGCTTGATGAAGCGGCGCCCTCACCTCGGGCCCGTCCACTTCGTCACGCAAGGGGTCACGCCGTCGGCTGAGGCGGCGGCGTGAACTCAAGTTCGCGCTGTCGGCAACCGAAAAGGTCGATGCACCAACCGGAGTTGCCCCATGCAAATTTCACCCACCTCGACGGCCAGCGCCGCGGCCGACATCAAGGCCGCGGACGTGAACCAGGCCGCGCAGATCTCCGTCATGAAAAAGGCCATGCAGTCGGCCGAATCGACCGCACAGACCCTGCTGCAGGGCGTGACCGGCGACCAGCCCCTGGCCACCGAAGGCAAGCTGGGCACGAAGCTCAACACGATCGCTTGATCGGTGGGTGGCCCGCAGCCACGCCGCCCCGCGGCCTCGACGGTGCAGACTGTCGGGGCCTTTTTCATCCCGCTTCACCGACGCCCATGTTGCAAGCCCTGCCCCTGTTCCCGCTGAGCACCGTGCTGTTCCCGGGGGGCCTGCTGCCCCTCCAGGTCTTCGAGGTGCGCTACCTGGACCTCATGAACCGCTGCGAACAATCGGGGGAGCCCTTCGGGGTGATCGGGCTGCGCAGCGGCGACGAGGTGCGGCGGGCGCCTCGGCCGGGTGAAGCCCAGGCCCCGGGCGAGTCCCTGCTGGACGTGGGCACGGCGGCGCAGATCGAGCGGCTCACGCGCCCGCAAGCCGGCCTGATGGGGGTGCTGGCGCGGGGCACCCGGCGCTTTCGCCTGCACCGCAGCCACGCGTTGCCGCATGGCCTTTGGATGGGCGAAGTCGAGTGGCTGCCCGACGACCTGCCGGCCCCCTGCCCCGACGAACTCCGGCCCCTGTCTCAGCGGCTGCTGCGGCTGCGCGAGGAGCTGGCCACCGAGGTGGCGGGGCAAGGCGACACCCCCGTCGAAGTCGACCTGCCCGCCGCGGGGGACCCGCGCTGGCAGGACGCCGGCTGGGTGGCCAACCGCTGGGCCGAACGCCTGCCCCTGCCCCTGGCGGAGCGTCAACGCCTGATGACGCTGGACAACCCCGTGTGGCGGCTGGAGCTGGTGGGGGAGTGGCTGGAGCGCCTGCACCGCGCGGCCTCCTGAGCGAGGCAGAACGGCTGGCAGCGGGCGCGCCGACTCAGGCCGGGTGGGCCAGCAGGGCGCGCGCGGCCTCGATGCGCAAGGCCATCTCGGTGCCCTCGTCGTTCATGACCTCCAGCAGGAAACGGCGGGGGTCGCTGTGGACGGGGCGAGCGGGAGGGGGCTCGGCAAGGGCCGCCACCGAGGATGCCGAACGCGCCGAGGACGCCGGGGAGGCGCAGGAGGCCCGCGCCAACGCCCGCTGCACATCGGCCAGCGGGGCGCTGGTGAGGGGGGCGAGCAGGCCGGCCTGGGCGTCCTCGCCCGGGGGGATGTCCAGCCAGGGCGTGTCGCCAAAGACCGGCGCGAGGTCGGGCGCCACGAAGGCAGACCAGTTGCCCGACGCCCCCTGGAGACGGGGCACGGGCGCCGGATCGCCATCGGGTGACGCGCTTGAGGACGCGCTGGAGGATGACGGCCAGCGGCGCAGCCGATGCGGCTCGACGTCGGCCAGGTAGCGCTCGCACAAGGCCCCCAACCACGCGTCGGCCAGGGACGGGGCACACGGCTCGGCCAGCGAGAACCACAGCGAAAAGCCGTCGACCCCGTTGACCGCGATGGCCGGCGCCGGCAAGCCCAGGTCGGCCTGCACACCGCGCCAGACGCGCCCGATGAGGGACCAGTCGGCCGGGTGTGAGAGCGTCAGCACCAGGGCGCGCACCCGGCCTTGGGCGTCGACCAGGCCGGCGGACGGGGCCGTGGACGGGGCGGCATCGGCCGCGAAAAGGCGGCGCCACTGCTCGGCCAGGCGGGAAGCGGTGCCAGGGGCAGTGCCGGGAGCCAGGGCGGGAGCGGCCATGGCTCAGCCCAGCGCCGCGGTGACGATGACCTCGATGCGCCAGTCCGGGTTGACCAGCGGCGCCTGGAAGGTGGCGCGCGGCGGCGCCGTCACGCCCTCGAACCAGGCCTCCCAGACCGCGTTCATGGCGGGCACCTCGGTGATGTCGCGCACGATCACCTGGGCCATCAGGATGCGGCCGCGGTGGCTGCCGGCCTGCACCAGCAAGGCGTCGATCTGGTCGAGCACCTGGCGGGTCTGGCCGGCCATGTCGGCGCTGACATCGGTGGGGACCTGACCGGCCAGCCAGACCACGTTGCCGTGGATGGCGGCGTCGCTGTAGCGAGGCTCGGGGTTGAGGTAGCGGACAGGCGATGTGGAGGGCATGGCGGGCGGGGTGCTCATTCGAGTCTCATTCGATGCTCACTGGAAGCTCAGGCGCGGCGCGTGGGCCTGCGCAGCGGGGGTCAAGCGGCCGATCACGCCGGCTTGGGCAAAGCCCGCTTGCTGGAAAGCGGCCAGCACCTTGTCCACCGCATCGGGTGCACACGAGACCAGCAGGCCCCCGCTGGTTTGCGGGTCGGTGACCAGGGCCTGCGTCCAGGCGGGGGCGTCGGTCGGCCAGTTCACCTCGGCACCGCAGGCCGCCCAGTTGCGCGCCGACGCCCCGGTGACCACGCCGTCGCGCGCGAAGGCAACGGCCTCGTCGATCAGGGGCAGGCGGGCCAGGTCCACCTGCGCGTCGAGCTTGGAGCCGCGACACACCTCCAGCAGGTGCCCGGCCAGGCCGAAGCCCGTCACGTCGGTCATGGCGTGCACGCCAGCCAGGCCGCCGAGCGTGGCGCCCACGCGGTTGAGCTGCGTCGTGTGGCGCAGCATCTGCGCGTAGCCGGCCTCGCCCAGCAGGCCCTTCTTGAGCGCGGCCGACAAGATGCCCACGCCCAGGGGCTTGCCCAGCACCAGCACGTCACCGGCCTGGCCATCGGCGTTGCGGCGCACCCGGTCGGGGTGCACCAGGCCCAGCGCCACCAGGCCGTAGATGGGCTCCAGCAGGTCGATGGAGTGGCCACCGGCGATCGGGATGCCGGCGTCGCGGCAGACCTCGGCACCACCGGCCAGGATCTGGCCGATGACCTCGGGCGGCAGCTTGGCGATCGGCATGCCGACCAGGGCCAGGGCCAGGATGGGCGTGCCGCCCATGGCGTAGATGTCCGACAGCGCGTTGGTGGCGGCGATGCGGCCGAAGTCGCGCGGGTCGTCCACGATGGGGGTGAAAAAGTCGGTCGTGGCCACCAGGGCCTGCGTGTCGTTGAGCCGGTAGACGGCCGCGTCGTCGCTGGTCTCCAGGCCGACCATCAGCTGCGGCGGCACCAGCCCCTGCGGGGCGCGTGACAAAATCTCGGCCAACAGGCCCGGTGCGATCTTGCAGCCGCAGCCACCACCGTGCGAAAACTGGGTCAGGGCAATGGAAGTCATGGGTCTACTGAAGTTCAAGGCGATTGTGCCAGCGGGGGCCCCGCGATGAGCGCCCGCGGGGCCGTGCAGGTCAGCGAACGCCACGAATTCGACTGCATCATCGACGCGCGCTCGCCGTCCGAATTCGCGCTCGACCACATCCCCGGCGCCATCAACTGCCCGGTGCTGGACGACGAAGAGCGCCGCATCGTCGGCACGATCTACAAGCAGCAAGGCGCCTTCGAGGCGCGGCGCGTGGGCGGCGCCATGGTGGCGGCCAACCTGGCGCGCCACCTCAACGGGCGCTTCGCCCACATGCCTCACAACTGGAAGCCGCTGGTGTACTGCTGGCGCGGCGGCCTGCGCAGTGGCTCCATGGTGGCCTGGTGGCGCCTGGTGGGCTGGGACGCCCAGCAACTGGCCGGCGGCTACAAACGCTGGCGACAACACGTCATCGCGCAGATCGAGGCGCTGTGCCCGCAGCTGCAGCTGCACGTGGTCAGCGGCGCCACCGGCAGCGCCAAAACGCGCGTGCTGCACGCCCTGGCCGAACAGGGCGCGCAGGTGCTGGACCTCGAAGGGCTGGCCCGCCACAAGGGCTCGCTGCTGGGCGCCATGCCCGGCGTGCCCCAGCCATCGCAAAAGGCCTTCGAGACGCAACTGGTCACGGTGCTGGAGGGCCTCGACCTCAGCCTGCCCGTGTTCGTGGAGGCCGAGAGCCGCAAGATCGGCCGCATCTCCCTGCCCACGGTGCTGGTCGAGCGCATGCGCGCCAGCCCCTGCCTGGAGATCGAGGCCTCGCCCGAGGCCCGCCTGGCCTTCCTGCTGCGCGACTACGCCTACCTGGGCGACGACGGCGCCGCGCTGGCCGAGCGGCTGGGCGCGCTGCGCGAGCTGCATGGCAAGGAGGTCATCGCGCGTTGGCAGGGCTGGGCCGAGCGCAGCGAACTCGCCCCCTTGTTCGCCGAGCTCACCGCGCTGCATTACGACCCGCTGTACGCGCGCTCGCAGGCGCAGCACTTCCACCACTGGCAAGCGCGCCGCACCGTGGCCGCCGAGGCGCTGGACGAGGCCGGCATCCAGCGCCTGGCCGCCCAGCTGCGGGACCTGGTCTGACATGGCTCACCCCGGTCCACACGCCGTCGAGCTGCGACAGGTCAGCCGCCACTGGTCAGGACAGGCCGTGCTGCAAGGCGTCAGCCTGAGCATCCAGGCGGGCGAGCGCATCGCCCTCATCGGCCCCAGCGGCGCGGGCAAGTCCACGCTCATCCGCCTGATCGCCGGGGCCTTGCGCGCCACCGCCGGCACGGTCGAGGTCGGCGGACAGTCCCTGAGCGACATGAGCTGGCGCGCCCTGCAACGCCACCGCAGCGCCTGCCGCATGGTCGAGCAGCTCAACATGCTGGTGCCGCAGGCCAGCGTGCACAGCAACGTGGTCGCGGGCCTGCTGTCGACCTGGCCGTGGCACCGCGCGCTGCTGGCCGCCTTGATGCCCCTGGAGGTCGAGCGCGTGCGCGAGCTGCTGCGCTCGCTGGACATGGCAGATCACCAGTGGGACCTGGCCGGCGAGCTCAGCGGCGGGCAGATGCAGCGCGTGGCCATCGCGCGCGCGCTGATCGCCAACCCCGCGCTGCTGCTGGCCGACGAGCCCACCGCCTCGCTCGACCCCCACACCGCCCGCAGCGTCACCCGCCTGATCGTGGAGCAGGCGCGGGCGCGTCACATGGGCCTGGTCTTTTGCACCCACTGGTTCGACATCGTGCGGCGCGACTGCACCCGCGTGATCGGCCTGCGCGCCGGCCACGTGGTGTTCGACGGCGCCCCCGCCGAGGTCAGCGAAGCGCGCCTGGCCGAGCTCTACGCGGGCAGCCATGAACGCATCTGAGGGCCTGCAGCGCGCACGCCGCGAGCGGTGGCGCCATCACCTGACCTGGCTGCTGATCGGCCTGTCGGGCTGGTTGTGCCTGCACGCAACCGGGGCCGACCCGGGCAAGCTGTGGGACGCCGACGGCGTGCGCAACGCCGGTGACATCTTCTCCGGCCTGGCCCACCCCGACACCTCGCCCGACTTCCTCGCCCGCGTGCTGATGCTGTCGGTGGAGAGCCTGCTGATCGGCATCCTGGGCACGGTGATGGCCGTGGTGCTGGGCATGGCGCTGGCGTTCTTCGCCATCCGCGTGCCCGACCTGGTCGACCCACCTCGGCGCGCACCCGCGTGGTCGCGCCACGCCAGCGAGGCCGTGCGCGGGCTGGCGCGGCTGGCGCTCAACGTGTTTCGCTCGGTGCCCGAGATCGTGTGGGCCTACGCCTTCGTGCGCCTGCTGGGGCTGGGTCCGGGCGCGGCGGTGCTGGCCATCGGGCTGACGGTGGGGGGCAACATCGGCAAGCTCTACGCGGAGCTGGCCGAGTCGGTGGACCCCCGATCGGTGCAGGCCTTGCGGGCCACGGGCGCCTCGCGCTGGGCCGCCTTCCTGCACGCCGTGCTGCCGCAGGTGGGCCGCCAGTGGCTGGGCTACGCGCTGTTCTGCCTGGAGTGCAACATCCGCATCGGCACCATCCTGGGCGTGGTGGGCGCCGGCGGCCTGGGCAGCGAAATCGCCCTGAGCCTGCGCTACTTCGAGTACGACAAGCTGGCCACCACCTTGCTGGCCGTGCTCGCCTTCGTGGTGGCGCTGGAGCTGCTGAGCGCGCAGCTGCGTCGCCGCCGCTTGCGCTGGTCGCTGGGCCTGGCCGCACTCGGCACCGCAGCGGCGTTGCACCAACTCGACATCCCCTGGGCCGACCTGTGGGACAGCCAGGCCCCGCCGCTGTTCACCTTCGCCCCCCTCGCCCCGGATGCGCCCTTCCTGCGCACCGTGGGCGCCCAGGTCGGCGAGACGCTGATGATGGCCTGGGTGGCCACGCTCGTGTCGGCCTCGCTGGCCTTCGTGCTCGCGCCGCTGGCCGCCTCGCGCCTGATGACGGGCAGCTACCTGATCGACCCGCCGCGCGCCTCGGTCGCCTCGCGCCTGCTGCGCCAGGCCGTCAAATGGCTCAGCCGCGCCGCGCTGCAGGTCACCCGCGTCATCCCGGAGCTGACGCTGGCGCTGGTCTTCGTGGTGTGGGTGGGCGGTGGCCCGCTGGCGGGCATCCTGGCCATCGCGGTGCACAACATCGGCGTCATGGGTCGCCTGTTCGCCGACGTGCTCGAAGAGGTCGAGCCCGGCCCGCCGGCGGCGCTGCAATCGCAAGGCGCGGGCACCCTGGGCACCTTCCTGTTTGGCGTGCTGCCGCAGGTGCGGGCGCGCCTGGCGGCCTTCACGCTGTATCGTTTCGAGGTCAACGTGCGGGCCACGGCCATGGTCGGCTTCGTGGGCGCGGGCGGCATCGGCGACGCGCTCAACACCGCCATCAGCCTGTTCCACATGCGCGACCTCGCCTGGCTGCTGCTGACCATGCTCGCGCTGGTGGCCGTGGTGGACGGCGTGGGCGACCGCGTGCGCACGCGCATCCTCTCCCGATCTGGTCGATCTGGTCGATCCGGCCCCTCCTCCCCGGCCCTTCATCACTTGTCACCCACACAGGACCCCACATGACCCGCCTGAAACTGTCCACCCGACTGCCTGCCCTGATGCTGTCGCTCACCCTCATCGGCCTGACGCCCGCGGCCCACGCCGAAGAGGTCATCCGCGTCAGCGGCATCCCCGACGAGAACCCCACCGAGCTGATGCGCAAGTACCAGCCCCTGGTCGAGCACCTGCAAAAGCACCTGGGCGTCAAGGTCGTCTACGTGCCCGTGATCGACTACGGCGCGGCGGTTTCGGCACTCGGCGCCGGCAAGGTCGACTTCGCCTGGCTGGGCGGCTTCACCTTCGTGCAAGCCAAGGTCATGGCGGGCGCCAAGCCCGTGGTCATGCGCGACATCGACCGCGAGTTCCAGAGCGTGTTCATCGCCCACACCGCCTCGGGCATCAACAAGCCCGAGGACCTGCGCGGCAAGGGCTTCGCCTTCGGCTCCAAGAGCTCCACCTCCGGTCACCTGTTCCCGCGCCACTTCCTGAGCACGATCCACAAGATCGACGCCGACAAGGACTTCGCGGGCGCCCCCATCTACAGCGGCGCGCACGACGCCACGGTCAAGATGGTCGAGTCGGGCAAGGTGCCGGCCGGCGCGCTCAACATCGAGGTCTGGAGGCGCCTGGTGGCGGGCGACAAGGTCGACCAGAACAAGGTCAAGGTCATCTGGACGACCCCGCCCTTCGTGGACTACGTCTGGGCCGCCCGCAAGGACCTGCCCCCCGCCACCGTGCAGAAATTCGCCAACGCCTTCCTGAGCCTGAACGCGGCCAAGCCCGAAGAAAAGGCCGTGCTTGAGCTGCAAGGCGCCAAGAAGTTCGTGCCCGCCAAGGTCGAGGACTTCGACGTCATCGAGCAGGTGGGCCGCTCCACCGGCTTGCTGAAGTGAGCCAGCGACCTCAGTTGCTCAACGCCAGGCTGTAAGCCCCCGCGCTGGCGCCCACGGCACCCGAGGCGTACACCACCCGAACGTAGGCCGTGACGGCCTTGGTGGTGGTGTTCGACAAGGTGACCGCGTCGACCAGGCCGGCGCCTTGGCGGCTCGTGGACGTCAACACGGCGCGGCTGTTGTAGGCGTACAGGTCGAAGTTGGAGGTGGCCCCCGCCGAGAGACGGGCCACGACCTTGCCGCCGGCGGGCACCGTGAGCTTGAAGTAGTCGGTGTCGCTCGTGGCCGACAGGCTGCCCTGGACCACCACCGGCGTCGACGCGATGGCCTGCGCCGTGCGCGTGCCGTTGTTCGACTCCACCTCGGCCACGGTGGCCACGCCCGGCGGCGTGCCCGCAGCCACCAGCGCGGCCTGGGCGTCCAGGAGGCCGGCCCCGCACAGCGAGCACGGGGCGGGGAAGGGGCGCGCGCTGGCCTTGAGGCGCGTCAGCACGTCATCGGGGGTGAGCGTGGGGTTCTGCGACAGCATCAGCGCGACCACGCCGCTGACGTGCGGGGTGGCCATGGACGTGCCCATGTAAGCCGCGTAGCTGTCGGCCCCGGGCGCCGCCGTGCCGGCGTTGAGCGTGGACAGGATGCCGCTGCCGCCGTCGCCCCCGGGTGCCGCGATCGCCACCCCCGAGCCGGTGTTCGAGTACGAGGCCTTGCCCCCGCCGAGCCCTGTGGCCGCCACCGCGATCACACCGGCGCAGCTGGCCGGGGAGAACTGCGCGGCGTCGACGTTGGCGTTGCCGGCCGCGACCACCACCACCGCCCCGCGGGCGCGGGCGGCGTTGATCGCGTTCTGAGAGGTCGTGTCGCACGCCCCCATGCCACCCAGCGAGAGGTTGATCACGCGGGCGGGGTGGGCGTTGGCGGGCACGCCGGAGACCGCGCCGCCGGCCGACCACACGATGCCGTCGGCCATGTCGGAGGTGTAGCCGCCACAGCGCCCCAGGATGCGCACGGGCAGCACCTTGGCGCCCCAGGCCACACCGGCGACGCCGGCGCCGTTGCCGGTGGCGGCGGCGATCGTGCCGGCCACGTGCGTGCCATGCCAGCTGCTGTTGGCCGCCGGCGAGCCGCTTTGGCAATACCCCGCGGCCACGGCGTCACCGGGGTCGCTCGCGTCCGCATCGCGGCCCGTGCCGTCGTTGGAGATCAAGGGGTCGACGATGAAGTCGTAGCCGGCCAGCAGGTTGGGCGCCAGGTCCGCGTGGGGCCGAACGCCCGTGTCGAGCACCGCCACCACCACACCGGCGCCCTGGGTGCGATCCCAGGCGGTCGGCAGGTTGATGCCCCCCGTCGCGTCGAAGTACGACCACTGCTGGGTGTAGAGCGGGTCGTTGGGCGTCAGCAGGGCCTGCACGAGGCGGTCGGGCTCGGCGTACTCGATGCTGGCGTCACCCGCTTTCAGCTCGGCCGCCAGGGCGCGCACCTGCTCCAGCGTCAGGCGCTTGTCGAGCTGCATCACGTCGGCTTGCAAGGCGGTGCGACGCAGGTGCGCCAGCCCGACGCCGCGGCGGCTGCCGGCCACCCGCGCCCGCTCCAGCGCGGCCTGGGCGGGGCCCGCGGAGGCGCTCGCGTCCTTGTACTTGACGATGAGGCGGTCGGTCAGCGGCGGGGGCAGCGCGGCGGCGGCCTTCGGGGCCTCGGGGCGCTGGAAGGCCCAGGCCGCAGGCGCACCCATCACCGAGAGGACACAAGCCAGGACCAGCCTGGGTGAGACGCAAGGAGCCAGGGTGCGATTCATGAAACCTCTGCAACGCTGAAGGACACAACAGCGAAGATTTTGTGCACGGGACGTGGCACCCCGGTGAAGGCCTTTGGGTCAAACGCTCACAAATGGCGGTTTACCGCGGAGCAATCAACGACATCGGCGTCCCACCGCCTCAGTCCACCCGCTCCCAAACCTGGGTGCGCCCGAAAGCCGGCGTGCCGAAGTAGCCGCGCACCCGCAGGTGCCGGCCCTCGTCGATGACGGTCAGCAGCGCGCGGTAGACCTTGCCGGAGCCCGGGTCCAGCACCTGCCCGCCGTTCCACACCTCGGTGTGTTCGGGGTCCTGGCGCAGGTTGCGCAAGATCTCCAGGCCCGCCAGCGGCGAGTCCTTGCGGTCGTCGAGGCAATGCTCGCAGCGCAGGCCCTGCGCCGAGCGACCGTCGAGCAAGCGCACGATGCGCCCGGTCAGCACGCCGCCCGCCTCCTCGATGCGGATCTCGGCCTTCTCGACCTTGCCCTCGTCGTCCAGCGAATGCCAGGTGCCCACGGGGGTGAGTTGCGCGAAGGCCTGAGCGCCACACAAAGTCAACGGGGCCCACCACAGGCGAGCCAGGCCGGTCAAGGAACGGGGGAAAGCCATGCAGCGTTGCTCTCGGCGATGTGACGGGAAAGGTTCCAGCCTACCACCCGCTGTCATGATGCGAAGGCCCCCGGGTGCGCTTGCGCCTAACATCGGCACCGATTCCATGAAGGACCTCACATGAACCTGTTGATCGTGCACGCGCACAACGAGCCGCAATCCTTCGTCGCCTCGATGAAGGACCTCACCGTCAAGCACTTCGAACAAGCCGGCTGGCAGGTCCAGGTCTCGGACCTGCACGCCATGGGCTTCAACCCCGTGGCCAGCGCCGCGGACTTCGGCTCGCGCCAGAAGCCCGACTACCTGACCTACGCGCTGGAGCAGCGTCACGCCTACCAGAACCAGGCCCTGGCACCCGACATCGCCGCCGAGGTCGAGAAGGTCAAGTGGGCCGACCTCATCATCTTCAGCTTCCCCGTCTACTGGTACAGCATGCCGGCCATCCTCAAGGGCTGGGTCGACCGGGTCTTCATCTCGGGCTACTGCTACGGTGGCACGCGCATCTACGATCGTGGCGGCCTCAAGGGCAAGCGCGCCATGCTGGCGACGTCACTCGGTGGCCAACCCCACATGTTCGGCCCCGGTGCCGTGCACGGCGAGCTGGAGACGCTGCTCAAGCCCATCCAGCAAGGCATGCTGGGCTACGTGGGCCTGACGGTGCTGCCGCCCTTCGTGGCCTACCACGTGCCTTACCTGAAGGCCCCCGAGCGCGAACAGATCATGCAGGCCTACCAGCAGCACCTCCACCAACTGGACTCACTCACGCCGCTGACGATGCCCTCGCTGAACGACTACGACGCCACCATGCACCCGCTCCAGCCAGCCAGCTGACTCAGTCAACCGGGTGGGCGCCCGCGCGGCGCAGCAGCTGCTTGCAGCGCTCCGACAGGTGCGTGACGCGCAGGTGCTTGCCGGCGCGCGCGTAGCGCTGGCGCAAGGTGTGCAGCGCCTCGATGGCGGAGTAATCAACGAAGCTCAGGTGGCGACAGTCCAGTGTCACCTGAGCGGGGTCACCTGCCGCGTCGAACAGGCCCAGGAAGGGCTTGGTCGAGGCAAAGAACAGCGTGCCATGCGGGCGGTACAGCTTGGCGCCATCGGGCCCGACTTGCACGTCGGCGCGCAGCTCGCGGGCGTGCTGCCACGCGAAATTCAAGGCCGACAGGATGACGCCGACCAGCACCGCCAGGGCCAGGTCGGTGAACACGGTCACCGCCGTCACCAGCACGATGACGACGGCGTCGTGGCGAGGCACTTTGTTGAACACCCGCAGCGAGCCCCACGCGAAGGTCTGCTGGGCGACCACGAACATCACCCCCACCAGCGCGGCCAGCGGGATCTGCTCGATCAGCGGCGACAGGAACAGCACGAACAGCAGAATCATCACCCCGGCCACCACCCCCGAGGTGCGCCCGCGCCCACCGGAGTTCAGGTTGATCATGGTCTGGCCGATCATGGCGCAGCCACCCATGCCGCCGGCCAGCCCCGAGGCCACGTTGGCCACACCCAGGGCCACGCACTCGCGGTTGGTGCGCCCGCGGCTTTGCGTGATCTCGTCGGTCAGGTTCAGCGTCAGCAGCGTCTCCAGCAAACCCACCAAGGCCATCACCACCGCGTAAGGCGCGACGATGCGCAGCGTATCGAGGTTGAAGGGCACGTCGGGCCAGGCCAGGCTGGGCAGGCCGCCGGCGATGTGAGCCATGTCACCCAACGTTCGAGTGGGCAGGCCCAGGGCGAACGTCAAACCGCCCACGCCCAGGATGGCGACCAGCGCCGGCGGCACCGCCTTCGTCAGGCGCGGCACGAGGTGGACCACGGTCATGGTCAGGGCCACCAGGCCCAACATCAGACCCAGGTCTGCGCCATGCAACCAGGCGCCGCCGGACTTGAAATGCTCCAGCTGCGCCAGCGCAATCACGATGGCCAGCCCGTTGACGAAACCCAGCATGACCGGGTGCGGGACCATGCGCACCAGCTTGCCCAGGCGCAGCGCACCGAACAAGATCATCAAGGCCCCGCTGAGCAACACGGTGGCCAGCAGGTAGGGCGCGCCGTGCTGCACCACCAGGGCCACGATGACCACGGCCATCGAGCCAGCGGCCCCGGAGACCATGCCTGGGCGCCCGCCCAGCCAGGCCGTCAGCGTGCAGATGATGAAGGCCCCGTACAGGCCCATGAGCGGATTGAGCTGCGCCACGAGGGCAAACGCAATGCACTCGGGCACCAGCGCGAAGGACGTGGTGACGCCGGCGAGGACGTCGGCGCGCAGGCGAGTAGCGGACATGGGTGAAGGGGGCGAGGCGATGAAAGCGGGAGGGGCGTATTGTTCATCGGATCCCGCCTCCCGCCGCCCAGCAGAGGCCTCAGTGCGCGCGGGACTCGAAGGTCGACACCGCGCGCAGCAGTTCGTCGGCCTACCCCTTGAGGCTGCTCGACGCCGCGGCCATCTGCTCGACCAGCGCGGCGTTTTGCTGCGTGGTGCGGTCCATCTCGCCCACGGTCTGGCCCACCTGGTTGACGCCGTCGGCCTGCTCGCGGCTGGCCGCGCTGATCTCGCCCACGATCTGCGTGACCCGGTGGATGCTCTCGACCACCTCGGACATGGTCTGCCCGGCGCGATCCACCAAGGCGCTGCCCGCTTCCACGCGCTCGACGTTGGTGCCGATGAGGCCCTTGATGGCGCGGGCGGCCTCCGCCGAGCGACTCGCCAGGCTGCGCACCTCGGTGGCCACCACGGCGAAGCCCCGGCCCTGCTCCCCGGCGCGTGCGGCTTCCACCGCGGCGTTCAAGGCCAGGATGTTGGTCTGGAAGGCGATGCCGTCGATGGTGCCGATGATGTCGCCGATGCGCCGAGACGCCTCGTGGATGTCCTTCATCGTGCTGACCACCTGCCCCATCACCGCCCCGCCCTGCTTGGCCACGTCGGAGGTGCTCAGCGCGAGGTCGTTGGCCGTGCGCGCGCTGTCGGCGTTTTGCTTGACGGTCTGGCTGAGCTGGTCCATCGAGGCCGAGGTCTGCTGCAAGGCGCTGGCCTGCTGCTCGGTGCGCGACGACAGGTCGAGGTTGCCCTGCGCGATCTCGCTGCTGGCCGTGGCCACGCCATCGGCGTTGCGGCGAACCTGGTCGAAGACCTGCGCGATCTGGCCCATGAACCGGTTGAAGCCGCGTGCGATGGTGGCCAGCTCCTCGGAGCCGGCCTCGTCGAGCTTGACGCCCAGGTCGGCCTCGGCGCTGGAGAGGCGAGTCATGGTCTGGCCCAGCTCATGCAACGGCTTCATCAACCGGCGCACCAGCACCACCATGGCCACCGAGGCCAGGGCACAGGCCACCAGGGCCGCCCCGGCCGCGACCATCAGCAGCTGGCGGGCCGCCGCCATGGCCGCGTTCAAAGGGTAGGAGACCTGCACGCTCCAAGGCGCCACGCCCTCCATCACCAGCACCGGCTGGAACAGGTGCACCCAGCCGTCGGCGTCTTCGTAGCGGTGGGCTTCGCCCCGGGCGATGCGGGCCAGCGCGTCGGGCGGCAGGTCCTCGGCCTTCTTGGCCAGCTTGCCGCTGTCTTGCGTGGCCACGTACAGCCCCCCCGATGACAACAAGGCGACCCGGCTGTCGGGCACCGGCTGCATGCGAGCCACCCGCTCGGACAGGCCTTGCAAAGGCAGGTCGGCGCCGGCCATGCCGACGAACTGACCGTTGATCACGATGGGCGCGGCCAGCGTGGTCATGAGCACGTCCTTGCCCGCGACCGGGTAGATGTAGGGCTCGATCAACGCGGGCTTGCGCGTTTGGCGGGGGATGGCGTACCAGTCGTTGGCGCCGGCCTTCTCGTAGTCCAGCAGCGGCTCGACGGCGATGGCGCCGCCGCCCCGGTTCCAGTAGGCGATGTAGCGGCCCGTGGCGTCGTGAGCCGGCGCCTGACCGGCGAACTCGGCGTCGCGCCCATCCAGGGCGTTGGGCTCCCAGATGGAGTAGGTGCCGATGAACTCGGTGTGCTGCGTCAACACCTGCTTGGCCATGGCGTCGAGTTGCTCGCGGCTGGGGGGCAAGGCCGCGGCTTTCATGCCGTGGAGGGTGGCCGCCAGGGTCTGGACCGCGCTGAAGCTGCGCCCGATTTCCGCGGCCACGTCGCCCGCGGCCTCTTGCGCGGCCAGGCTCGCTTGCTGTTGCGCCTGCTCTCGCGCCGCCTCAGCGGTGCGAACGCCCAGCACCACGCTGGTGGCCAGCACACACAGCACGCACAAGAGCGTGGCCGCGATGCTGAGTTTGGCCGTGAGGGACAACCTGCGGGGAAGCGACGAAGGGGGATTCAAGGTGTTCATGTCGACGGCGTCCTCGATGAAATGCCACGGTTCAGGGCGACACCCCCTGGTGACCCGAAATGGCGCCACTTGCCAGATATCGACCGTTGCCCCGAGGCCTGAAGGTGAAAGTGAAAACGCACCAATTCAGAACAGACCCCGCCTGAGATGCGCACCAGATCAGGTCAAAGCACGCGAATCTGAGCCAGACTGCGGGCCTCGGCGCCCCACCCCGATCACGTCCAGCCACACCGTGCCCCGCCCCACCCCCCTGCCCACCCCCCTGCTCTACAGCTACCGCCGCTGCCCGTATGCCATGCGGGCGCGCATGGCCTTGCTGCAAGCCGGCGTGGCCTTTCGCGTCTTCGAGGTTTCGCTGCGAGACAAGCCCCCCGCCATGCTGGCCCTGTCACCCAAGGGCACGGTGCCGGTGTTGCAGCTGCCCGATCGGGTGATCGACGAAAGCTGGGAGGTGATGCGCTGGGCGTTTGAGGGCAGCGGGGACCCAGGCGGTTGGTGGCAACGCGCCCAGTCGGTCGACAACCTGGCGCGGCTGCAGCGCAACGACGGCGAGTTCAAGCGCCTGCTGGACCGCCACAAGTACCCGGAGCGCTTCGCCAGCGAGGGCCGCTCGAGCGAGGCGGTGCGCGCACAAGCCATCGCCAACGTGTTGATGCCGCTGGAGGCTCAGTTGCGGCACACGGCCCAGCTGGGCGGCGCCACCCCTTGCGCCACGGACCTGGCGATCTTGCCCTTCGTGCGCCAGTTCGCCGCGGTGGACCCCGCCTGGTGGGCCGCGCAAAGCCTGCCCGCGCTGCAAGCGTGGCTGAGCGCCTGGCTGGGCAGCGAGTTGTTCGAGGCCTGCATGCTCAAGGCGCCCGCCCCACGCGACGGGGCTTGAATGCAGCGTACGATGGGCTGTCAATCACAACCCATCGGACACAAACATGCCCAAAGGCCAACGCTCAGGCAAAGAAGCCAAAAAACCCAAGAAGGATCAATCGCCCAGCAAGCCGATCTCGCCAGACGCCGTCATGCCCACGCGCGTGACGGTGGTGCCGGAGCGCAGCAAGAAGAAGTGATCAGCAGCGGCCCGAGCGGCGGCTGCGCGGCTGCAGCTTGTCCAGCTCCGTGAGCTGCTGCTTGAGCAGGATCAGCAAGGTGCGGGCGTCGTCCACCTCCAGCGACAGGCAGCTGGTGACGGCGCCCTCGTCACGCGCCGGGCGCGGCAGCACCAGCACGTCCACGCCCAGCTCGATCAGGCCCTTCTCGTGCCGAACCGATTTCAGGCGCTGCAGTTCGATGTCGTAAGTCTTCATGTTCGTTCTCTGACGGATGCGGGTGGAGCAAGGTGCGATTGTCGGGCAAGGGCACTCGCCCAGCGCGTTCTCAAGCCTCGCCCGACTGCATCCGCAGGCGCCGGGCGGCTTCTTCGTCGCGGGCGTCGTCGATCTCTCGCATCACATCGCCCAGGTTGACCGGCTTGTCGAGGCGCTGGAAGCGCCCGGTCAGCGGGGTCTCGGGGCTCAGGACGCCCCGCTCGTACAAGGCCCAGATCTCGGGGCCGAAATCCGTGTCCAGCAAGGCGGGCGCGAACTGCCCGAAAAAGTCCTTGAGGTTGGTCACGTCGCGCAACAGCATGCGCTGCGCGTGGTTGTTGCCCGCGGCGTCCACGGCCTGCGGCAGGTCGATGATGACGGGGCCGTCGGCGGCCAGCAGGATGTTGAACTCCGACAGGTCGCCGTGCACCACGCCCGCACACAGCATGCGCACCACCTCTTTGATCAAGGTGGCGTGGTGGGCCAGGGCCTGCTCGGGCGTGAACACCACGTCGTTGAGGCGCGGGGCGGCGTCGCCGTCTGCATCGGCCACCAGCTCCATCAACAGCACGCCGTCGATGAACTGCTGGGGACGGGGCACGCGCACGCCGGCCGCGGCCAGCCGGTACAGCGCATCGACTTCGGCGCTTTGCCAGGCGGCCTCTTGCGCCTCGCGGCCGAACTTCGTGCCCTTGGCCATGGCGCGCGCCTGGCGGCTGTTCTTGACCTTGCGGTTCTCGGTGTAGTCCACGGCCTGGCGGAAGCTGCGGTTCGTGGCCTCTTTGTAGACCTTGGCGCACAGCGTGTGCTCGCCTTGTCGAACCACGAAGACCATGGCTTCCTTGCCGCTCATGAGCTGGCGCACGACCGTGTCGATCAGGCCTTCTTCAACGAGGGGCTGCAGGCGGGGGGGTGTTTTCATGGGGGGATTGTGCCCCCCTCACTCCACCGTCACGCTCTTGGCCAGGTTGCGAGGCTTGTCCACGTCCGTGCCCTTGGCGCAGGCCGTGTGGTACGCCAGCAGCTGCAAGGGCACCACGTGCAGGATCGGCGACAAAGCGCCGTAGTGCTCCGGCATGCGGATGACGTGGATGCCGGCTTCGGCCTGGATGTGGGTGTCGCCGTCGGCGCACACGTAGAGCTCACCGCCACGCGCCTTCACTTCCTGCATGTTGCTCTTGAGCTTTTCCAGCAGCACGTCGTTGGGGGCCACGACCACCACCGGCATCTCGGCCGTGACCAGGGCCAGCGGGCCGTGCTTGAGCTCGCCGGCCGGGTAGGCCTCGGCGTGGATGTAGCTGATCTCCTTGAGCTTCAAGGCGCCTTCCAGGCCGATGGGGTAGTGCAGGCCGCGGCCCAGGAACAGGGCGTTGTCCTTGCGCGCGAAGGCCTCGGCCCAGGCCACCACCTGGGGCTCCAGGGCCAGCACGGCCTGCAGCGCAGCCGGCAGGTGACGCATGTCCTTGATGTGCTGGGCCTCGGCTTCGGGGCTGAGGTGGCCGCGCAGCTTGGCCAGCGTCAGCGTCAGCAAAAAGAGCGCGGCCAGTTGCGTGGTGAAGGCCTTGGTCGACGCCACACCGATCTCCACGCCCGCGCGCGTCACGTAAGACAGCTTGCACTCGCGCACCATGGCCGAGGTGCTGACGTTGCAGATGGTCAGCGTCTGCTCCATGCCCAGGCTGCGTGCGTGCTTGAGCGCGGCGATGGTGTCGGCCGTCTCGCCCGACTGGCTGATGGTGACGACCAGGGTGCGCGCATCGGGCACGCTGTCGCGGTAGCGGTACTCGCTGGCGATCTCGACCGCGGTCGGGATCTTGGCGATGGATTCCAGCCAGTACTTGGCCGTGGAGCCCGAGTAGTAGCTGGTGCCGCAGGCCAGGATGAGCACGCGGTCGATCTGGCCGAACACGGCTTCGGCATCGGCGCCGAACAGCGTGGGCGTGATCGACTCGACGCCTTCGAGCGTGTCGGCGATGGCGCGCGGCTGCTCGAAGATTTCCTTTTGCATGTAATGGCGGTAGGGGCCCAGCTCGACGGCGCCGCTGTGGGCGGTGACCGTGCGCACCGGGCGCTCGGCGGCGTCCACGCGCACGTGCTCGCTGGCGCCGGGCGCGATGTGCTCGATCCAGTGACGGCCGGGCTGCAGGTCGACCACGTCGCCCTCTTCCAGGTAGACGATCTGGTCGGTCACGCCGGCCAGGGCCATGGCGTCGGACGCCAGGAAGCGCTCGCTGCTGTCGGCGCCGCCCACGCCCATCACCAGGGGCGAGCCCTGGCGCGCACCGATGACGCGCTGCGGCTCGTCGCGGTGGAAGACGGCGATGGCGTAGGCGCCCGTCAGGCGTCGCGTGGCGGCCTTGACGGCGGCGAACAGGTCACCGTCGTAGAGGTGGTCGATCAGGTGGGCGATGACCTCGGTGTCGGTCTGGCTCAGGAAGACGTAGCCCTTGGCCTGCAGCTCGCGGCGCAGCTCTTCGTGGTTCTCGATGATGCCGTTGTGCACCATGGCCAGGCGGCCGGGCTTGGCGGTGGCGGCGTCGGCGCCCGGGCCGTGCGAGAAGTGCGGGTGGGCGTTGTGCACCGCGGGCGCGCCGTGCGTGGCCCAGCGGGTGTGGGCGATGCCCAGGGTGCTGGAGATGCCTTCGGAGGCGGCTTGCGCTTCGAGTTCGGCCACGCGCTGGGTGCTGCGCGAGCGGCGCAGTTGCCCGTCTTGCAGCACGGCCACGCCGCAGGAGTCGTAGCCGCGGTATTCCAGCCGCTTGAGGCCTTCGACCAGGACCGGGGTGATGTTGCGCGCCCCGATGGCGCCGACGATGCCGCACATGTTGAACTCCCGCTTGTTGCGATGCGATGGGAAGGGATCCTAGGGGATGGAATCAGGAATGTTCTTCCATTTTCGGCTTGATTTTGAATGAATCCGCATCGCGTGATGAATTCACGAGAAATTCAATCAAAATTGACACGCATGTGGAATGATTCACCATGACCGCCGCCATCCCCCCTCAACTCGATGCCACCGACCTGCGCCTGCTGGCGTTGCTGCAAGCCGACGCCAGCGTGTCCAACCAGGCCCTGGCCAACGCGGCACACCTCTCGGCGGCCACCTGCCACCGGCGCGTGCAGCGGCTGCAGCAGCTGGGCGTGATCGAGCGGCGCGTGGCCATCCTCTCGCCTGAGAAACTCGCCGCGCTCACCGGCTGGGGGCTGAGTGCGCTGGTGGAGATCAGCCTGGACGTGCAGACCGCCGAGGCGCTGGACGCCTTCGAGGCCCTGGCCGTGCAGGACGCGGCGGTGCAGCAATGCTGGCGGGTGTCGCCCGGCCCGGACTTCGTGCTGGTGCTGCAGGTCATGGACATGCCCGACTACCAGGAGGCCGCACGGCGCCTGTTCAACGAAGGCAGCCAGGTGCGCAACGTGCGGGCGTTTTTCTCGGTCAAGCGGGCCAAGTTCGGCACCGCCATCCCGCTGGGGTCGGCTCAGGGTTGAGCGGCCGCCAGCGGGTCCACCAGCTGGCTGGTTCCGCGCAGCTGGATGGGGGTGCCGTCGAGCGGGTGCGGGCCGGACGCGAAGCGAGTCGGGGCGCTGGTGAGGGAGGCTGGCGGCTCCTTGCCATCGAGCACCGGCAGGGCCTTGAGCAGCTCCTCGTCGGACATGCGGGCGAGTTCGTCCACGGTGGGCTTGCGCGCCGCAACGGGGTTCGCCACCGCGGCGGCCTCCAGCGACACCTCGCCCGAGACGCCACCCGAAACGCCACCGGGCGCGTGGCCCACCTGACGCACGACCTGGTCCGAGACGGCCTGGTCAAGCGGGTGCTGGTGGGCCGTGACGCGCCAGTAAGACAGCGCCCCGCCAACCAGCACCACCGCCACGGCAACGCCCGCGAACAGGAGCTGGCGGGCCCCGGGGGCCCAGGCGGTGCGAGCCATGGAGCTGCGCGCCGTCAGCGAGGACATGTCGGACATGCCGGCCTCGGCCCCGGTGGGCGGGGCGGCGCCGAAGGTGGAGGTCGCCCAGGTGGCCGTGGGCGACAGGGTGGCGTCGTAGTCGCGACGCAGAACGGGGTCGATGAGGACCTCGTAGGCCGCGTTGAGGGCGGCCATCTGTTCGTGAGCGCTGTCTTGCGGACCGGTGTCGCCCCCGCTGCGATCCGGGTGGAGGCGGTTGGCCAGCGCGCGGTACGCCGCCCGGATGACCTCCGGTGGCGCGTCCTGCGTGACTTTCAGGCGTTCGTAATGGTTCACGGCGTGCGGTGGGGCGAAAACCTGTGAGAGGTGATGCCGGATGTTAACGGCTCATCCGGCCCGCACTGTAGG
The DNA here is from genome assembly GCA_016000265.1 of Burkholderiales bacterium. Classification (GTDB taxonomy): domain Bacteria; phylum Pseudomonadota; class Gammaproteobacteria; order Burkholderiales; family Burkholderiaceae_C; genus Aquabacterium. Next base: position 200,132 of record JAECRL010000006.1, on the reverse strand, counting down.
GTGAGGTCGGGGTGACATCGCGCAGCCGTCACACCCAGGGGCTCACTTGCGCTGTTTCTGGGGGCGCTGCCAGCCTGGCAGCGAGACCTGCTTGGGGCGCGCGACGGTGAGCTGGCCGGCGGGGGCGTCCTTGCTGATGGTGCTGCCGCCGCCGATGGTGGCGCCCTCACCCAGGCTGACCGGTGCGATCAGCACGCAGTTGGAGCCCACGTGCACGTCATCGCCGATGACGGTGCGGTGCTTGTTGGCGCCGTCGTAGTTGGCGGTGATGGCGCCGGCGCCGTAGTTCACGCGCTCGCCCACCGTGGCGTCACCCAGGTAAGCGAGGTGGTTGGCCTTGGCGCCGCGGGCCATCGTGCTGTTCTTGACCTCGACGAAGTTGCCGATGTGCACCTCAGGACCCAACTCGGCGCCAGGACGCAGGCGGGCGAACGGCCCGATCAGCGAGCCCGCGCCGACGCTCACGCCCTGCTGGTCGCCATCGATGTGCGTGAAGGGGTGGATGACCGCGCCGGCGTCGATGCGGGCGTTGCGGATGACGCAGTTCGCGCCGACCTGGACCTCGTCGCCCAAGGTGACGTGGCCTTCGAAGACGCAGTTGACGTCGATGTCGACGTCGCGGCCGCATTGCAGCGTGCCGCGCAGGTCGAAGCGCGCCGGGTCGGCCAGGCGCACGCCCTGCTCCATCAGGCGCTCGGCCTGGGCGCGCTGGTGGCGGCGCTCCAGCTCGGCCAGCTGCGCCGGGCTGTTGACGCCCAGCACCTCGACTTCGTCCTTCGGCTGCGCGGCCACCACGTCCAGGCCCTCGGCCTGGGCCATGGCCACCACGTCGGTCAGGTAGTACTCGCCCTGGGCGTTGTCGTTCGTCAGGCGCGACAACCAGCCTTTGAGGCGCGCCGTCGGCGCGGCCATCATGCCGGTGTAGACCTCGCGGATGGCGCGCTGCTCGGGGCTGGCGTCCTTGTGCTCGACGATGGACAGCACGCGCTGACCCGAGGCGTCGCGCACGATGCGGCCGTAGCCGGTGGGGTCGGCCAGGGTGATGGTCAGCAGCGCGAGTTTGTCGCCGGCGCAGGCGTTGACCAGGGCCTGCGCGGTGGCGGCCTCGATGAGCGGCGTGTCGCCATTGAGGATGAGGGTGACGCCCTCGTCAGGCAGCACGGGCACGGCTTGCTGCACGGCGTGGCCGGTGCCCAGCTGGGGCTCCTGGCGCACGAAGCTCAAGGGGGCCTGCGGGAAGGCTCGGGCCATGTCGGCTTCCACCAGCTCGGCACCGTGGCCGGTGACGACGATCTGCTGGTTCGCCTGCAAAGTGGCTGTGGTGCCGATGACGTGGGCCAGCATGGGCCGCCCGGCGAGCTTGTGCAGCACCTTGGGGCGAGCGGACTTCATGCGGGTGCCTTTGCCCGCGGCCATGATGACGATGGAAAGCGACATGCGGATCCTGCTTGATGAGAGGGGCAAGGGGGAACAGGGAGGAACGAAGATAGGGCCTCAGCGCGCGGCTTCAGCGAGCCCTTTCAGGCAGAGGCTGAGGCAGCGGCACCGTCACGACACGGCGGCCCGTCGGTGGCACAGGGAAGCCGTCGAGGGCGGCTTCGAAAATGTAGGGCAAGGCGGCTTCGTCCACCGCCCCGACGCGGTCGTGGGCCGCATGGGTTTCGTACAACACCCGGCCGTCGCGCTGGTCGCGGATGATCAGCCGCACCTCCAGCGTGACCCAGGGCGGCTCCAGCGCCAGCGACAGGCTCAGCCCCGATCCCGCCGTGCCCCACCAACCGCCCAGGCCGGGCCGCCAGTGGTAAGGCGCGCCATGCACGGGGTGAACGAAGTAAGGCGCCCCGCCCGGCTCGTGGCGGTAGCGGGGCTCGGTGCGCACGCTGGCGTCGAGCTGCACGCGCAGCTCGGCTCGCTCGGGCGAGTCCACCAGCCGGAAGCCCCGGGCCTGCAGCGCAGGCTGGGCGGCGCCCTCCAGCTTGAGCTGGTCGTCGGCGCGCAGCTGCTGGGAGGGCAGGCGCTCGAAGGTGTAGGTGCCCGGCTGACGCCCCTCGGGCCAGGGCCCGAACGAGGTGACCTGGCTGATGACGGACGTGGCCGCACAGCCGCCCAGCAAACCGAGCCCGCACAGCGCCAGGAACCCGCCGATCCACCGGGTGGCCCACCGCGTGCTCGCCAGGCGCCCGCTCATGTCAGTCGGCCTTGCGGATCTTGATGCTCGACAGCGAGACGCTGGCTTGCGCCGGCAAGCCCTCGGTCGGCTCGCCACAGCCCTCGTCTTCGTCGAAGGCGATGTCGCCGTCCTTGACCGGGGCGCCCGTGGCCTTGATGGTCTCGAAGGGGAAGAGCTTGCGGTCCATCATGTGCGAGGTGACGATGTTGGACAGCGACGTGAACATGTTGTCGACGCGGCCGGGGAAGCGGGCGTCCCAGTCGTTGATCATCTCGCGCATCTGCTGGCGCTGCAGGCCTTCCTGGCTGCCACACAGGTTGCAGGGGATGATGGGGAACTGGCGGTGCTCGGCGTAGGCGGCGAGGTCCTTCTCGCGGCAGTAGGCCAGTGGCCGGATGACGACGTGCTCGCCGTTGTCCGTCACGAGCTTGGGCGGCATGCCCTTGAGGCGCGAGCCGAAGAACATGTTCATGAACAGGGTCTGCAGCGTGTCGTCGCGGTGGTGGCCGAGTGCGATCTTGGTGCAGCCCAGCTCCTTGGCCACGCGGTAGAGGATGCCGCGGCGCAGGCGCGAGCACAGCGCGCAGGTGGTCTTGCCCTCGGGCACCACGCGCTTGACCACGCTGTAGGTGTCCTGCTCCTCGATGCGAAACGGCACGCCCACCTGGGTCAGGTACTCGGGCAACACGTGCTCGGGGAAGCCCGGCTGCTTCTGGTCGAGGTTGACGGCGACGAGCTCGAAGCGGATGGGCGCGCGCTTTTGCAGGTTCATCAGGATGTCGAGCATGCCGTAGCTGTCCTTGCCACCGGACATGCACACCATGACCTTGTCGCCCTCTTCGATCATGTTGAAGTCGGCGATCGCCTGGCCGACCTCGCGGTGCAGGCGCTTGCTGAGCTTGTTCATCTCGTGGGCGTGCTTGCGCGCGCGCGCCACCTCTTCGAGGTGCAGGGCGGACTGCACGACGGCCTCGGCCACGGGCACCCCGGCGGCGGCTTCGACGGCCAGAGCGGCGTGCGCGAACAACTGGGCGTCGGCCTCGCGACGCGATTCGCTGTGCGCGCTGGCGTCAGAGGGGGCGTCGTTGAAAAAGGACGGCAGGGGGGCGGTGGCTTGGCTCATAGCCCTCCATTTTCCCTGATGTGGCCGACTTCGTCAGCCTTTTGACGGCGATGCCCCCTCAGACGCGGCGCCTCAGCTCACCACTGGCCGGTTTCCATGCGGATGGCGACCTCGCAGTCGTCGAAGATCTCCAGCTTGGCGATCTTCACGCGCACGCCTTGCACGCCGGGCAGGTCCATCAACCGGTCGCAGACCTTGCCGATCATCGTCTCCAGCAGGTTGATGTGCACCGCGGTGCACTCCTCGATGATGATGGTGCGCACCTTGCGGTAGTCCAGCACGTTGAGGATCTCGTCGTCGCGCGGCAGCAGGGGCTGGCTGCCCATGTTGAGTTCGGCGTCGACCATGATGGGTTGGGGGGCGTCGATCTCGTGCTCGAGCACCCCCAGGCTGGCGTCGAAGCGCAGGCCGGTCAGGGCGAGGGTCTGGTTGCCTTTGGTCAGGGACATGGTCCGGCCTTCCGCGTGTCAGTCACATCATCGAAAAATCGCGCTCGAAGCGCTGGAGGTGCTGGCCGCCGTCGACCAGCAGCGTGGTGCCGGTCATGGAGCGGTTGGCCAGCGCGAAGGCCACGGTCGCGGCCACGTCTTGCGGCGTGGACGAGCGCCCCAGCGGCGAGAGCGCGTGAGCGCGGGCGAAGTCATCGCCCTGCAGCCACTCGCTCGTCAGCGTCAGCCCCGGGGCCACGCCCACCACGCGCACGGCGGGCGCCAGCGCCAGCGCCAGCAAGGTGGTGGCCGACTCCAATGCGGCCTTCGAGAGCGTGTAGCTCAGGAAGTCGGGGTTGGGGTTCCACAGCTTCTGGTCGAGCAGGTTGACGACCGCGCCCTGGCCCTGGCGGGTGAGCAGGTGCTCGGCCAGCGCCTGCGCCAGCACGATGGCCGGTGCGGTGTTGGCCCTCAGGTGCTTTTCCAGCAGGGCGTAGCTGAAGGTGCGGGCGGTGTCGTACTCGAAGGTCGAGGCGCTGTTGACGACGGCGTCCAGCCGACCCAGATCGGCCACGGCCTGGGGCACCAGGGTGCGCGTGGCGGCCTCGTCGGACAGGTCGGCGCACAGCACCGTGGCGCGGCGGCCGAGTGCGCGCAGGTCGGCGGCGGTGGCCTCGGCCTCGGTGCGCGAGGCGCGGCAGTGCACGGCCACGTCCCAGCCGGCGGCCCCCAGGTGCAGCGCGATCTCTCGGCCCAGGCGCTTGCCCGCGCCGGTCACGAGCGCGACGCGGCCGGGCTGCGTGGTGGCCGAGGCAAGGCCCGCGGCGGTGACATCGGCATCAGCGAGGGGTGAGGTCATGGCGGCACACAGGCGAGTCGGTCAAAAAAGGAAAAAGGCCGAAGCGGGATGCCGTCGAGCGCGGGGGCCAGGCTTCCTACAATGCAGCCATGAACCGCCCGACTTCGCCCGCCCAGCCACACCCCGAGCAGCCAGGCCACAGTGTAGTGGCCGCCCCCCTGCCCCCGTCGCCCCTGGTCGAGCTGATCCGAGACGAGATCCGAACACGCGGGGACTGGATGGGTTTCGAGCGCTTCATGGAGCTGGCCCTGTATGCACCCGGCCTGGGCTACTACAGCGGGGGCCGCCGCGTGCTGGGCCACCGCCCGCAAGATGGCAGCGACTTCGTCACCGCGCCCGAGCTCACGCCGCTGTTTGGCGAGGTGCTGGCGCGCCAGCTGATTCAGGCCCTTGAGGTCACCGGCACGCAGGAGGTGTGGGAGTTCGGTGCGGGCAGCGGCGCCCTGGCCGAGCAGCTGCTGGGCGAGCTGGGCGACCGCATCGAGCGCTACGTCATCGTCGACCTGTCCGGCTCGCTGCGCGACCGCCAGCACCGGCGCCTGCTCAAGGCCCACCCGGAGCTGGTCCACAAGGTGATCTGGGCCGACAGCCTGCCCGACGGGTTCGACGGCGTGGTCATCGGCAACGAGGTGCTGGACGCCATGCCCGTGCACCTGCTGAGCTGGGATGGCCACCAGTGGCTGGAGCGCGGCGTGGCCCTGAACGAGGCCACCGCCGAGCCCGAGCGCCCCTTCGCCTGGGCCGACCGCCCCGCGCCCGCTGGCGTGCGCCCGCCCACCGAACACCCCGATGCCGCCTTCCCGCCCGGCACCGTGACGGAGACACACGGCCAGGCCGAGGCCTTCGTGACCACGCTGGCGCAGCGCATGGGCTGCGGCGCCGCCTTCTTCCTGGACTACGGCTTCCCCGAGGCCGAGTTCTACCTGCCCCAGCGCCACGGCGGCACGCTGATGTGCCACCACGCCCACACCGCCGACCCGGACCCGCTGGCGCGCGTGGGCGACAAGGACATCACCGCCCACGTGAACTTCACCGGCATCGCCCTGGCTGGCCAGGAAGCCGGCTGGGAGGTGCTGGGCTACACCAGCCAGGGTCGATTCCTGGCCAACTGCGGCCTGGGCGAGGCGCTGGCGCGCACCGGCCAGGCCGCCACCGTGGCCGACCTCCGCGCCCGCTCGGCCCTGCAGATGCTGGTGGCCGAGCACGAGATGGGCGAGCTGTTCAAGGTCATCGGCTTCGTCAAAGGCCCCTGGTTCGACGCCGTCGGCTTCGAACACGGGGACCGCACCCACATGCTCTGAGGGCACCCGATCGGCGTTTTCTATCAAGGAGATGGTGACGCAGCGGGTGCACAAATGGTGCGGCGCAGCGATAATCCACACCCATGCTGCAACAACGCACCCTCAAATCCCTGACCCGCGCCGTCGGTGTCGGCCTGCACAGCGGCCAGCGCGTGGAACTCACGCTGCGCCCCGCGGCCCCGGACACCGGCATCGTCTTCCGTCGGGTGGACCTGAGCCAGCCGGTGGACATCCCCGTCAAGGCCAGCTCGGTGTGCGACTGCCGCATGGCCACCACCATCTCCCCCGGTGGCGACCCGGGCGCCGCCAAGGTCAACACCATCGAGCACCTGATGTCGGCCTGCGCCGGCCTGGGCCTGGACAACGTCTACATCGACATCACCGCCGAAGAGGTGCCCATCCTCGACGGCTCTTCGGCCGCCTTCGTGTACCTGCTGCAAAGCGCCGGCATCGAGCTGCAGAAGGCCCCCAAGAAGTTCGTGCGCGTGCTCAAGCCCGTCGAGGTGCGCGAGGGCGAAGGCCGCCACCTCAAGTGGGCCCGCCTGGAGCCTTATCACGGCTACAAGCTGGCCTTCGAGATCGACTTCGACCACCCCGCCGTGGACCAGACCGGCCAGCGCGTGGAGTTCGATTTCAGCTCGGGCAAGTACAAGCAGGACATCGCCCGCGCGCGCACCTTCGGCTTCACCAAGGACGTCGAGACGATGCGCTCGCGCGGCCTGGGCCTGGGCGCCTCGATGGACAACGCCATCGTGGTCGACCGCTACCGCGTGCTCAACAGCGACGGCCTGCGCTACGACGACGAGTTCGTCAAGCACAAGATCCTCGACGCCATCGGTGACCTGTACGTCATCGGCCACCCGCTGCTGGCCTCGTACACGGCCTTCCGATCGGGCCACGCCATGAACAACCAGCTGCTGCGCGCCCTGCTGGAGCAGCCCGACGCCTACGAGATCGTCAGCTTCAACGACGAGCGCCAGGCCCCGCGCGGCCTGGCCGAGCTGGCCCCGGCCTGGTGACGCCGTGGTCCTGTTTCGCGCCCTCCTGGTCATCCTCGCCTTGGGCTTCTTGCTCAACATGGCCGCCTTCACGGTCACCAAGCAGGTCGTTTGGCGCCAGCGAGCCGTGCTGTGCCTGAAGTGGGGCGTGGTCCTGGGCCTGTGCTTCTTCGGCTTCCTGATCCTGCGGCGCGCGGCGGTCTTCCTCTGATCGGCGCGTGACCGGCGGCGCGCGGCTTCCCGCGCGCCGCACTCAAGGTCCTCAGCTGCGCTCGCCCTCGTGATCCTGGCGCTCCCACAGGCCGTGCCCGAACGGCCCGCGCACCGGCTGCAGCGTCTTGCTGAAGATGGAGACGCCGTCGATGTCTCGGAAGTCCACCGTCAAGGCATGTGACCAGCGGTCGATGTTGACCTCGCCGAAGAACTGCAGCCCGGCGTAAGGCGACAGGTTGACCTGGCCGGCCGGCGGCGCCTTCTGGAAGACGACCTGCGGGCCGAAGGTGTTGTCCAGCGCATTGGGGCCGAAGCTGCCGGCGTTGAGCGGGCCGGCCACGAACTCCCAGAAGGGCTCGAAGTCCTGGAACTGCGCCTTGGCCGGGTCGTAGCGGTGGGCCGCGCAGTAGTGCACGTCGGCCGTCAGCCACACGGTGTTGCGCACGCGCTCGCGCTTGATGAAGCGCAGCACCTCGGCGATCTCCAGCTCGCGGCCCAGGGCGGGGCCGTCGCCGTTGGCGGGGCCTTCCCAGCGGGCGCGGCCTTCGGCGTCCTTGCCATCCCCGATCTGCAGGCCCAGCGGCATGTCGGCCGCGATCACCTTCCACGTGGCCTTCGAGCGCTTGAGCTCGGCCTTCAGCCAGGCGAGTTGTTCGGCGCCCAGGAAGGCGGTGTCCGGGCCAGCTTCGGTCTGGCGGTTGTGGGTGTTGGGGCCGCGGTAGCTGCGCATGTCGATGACGAAGACGTCGAGCTGCGGGCCGTGCGAGAGCTTGCGGTAGACGCGCTGCGACTCCACCGCGCTGAAGGGGCGCATCGGGGCGTAGTCCAGGAAAGCGCGGGCGCCGCGGGCCGTCAGCAGCGGCACGTTCTTCTCGGTGTAGCGGGCGTCGGCCGACAGGTCCTTGGAGTCGGACCAGTTGTTGGTGACCTCGTGGTCGTCCCACTGCCAGATCTGCGGCACCTCGGCGTTGAAGCGACGCACGTTGTCGTCGAGCAGGTTGTAGCGGTAGCGACCGCGGAACTCGTCGAGCGTCTCGGCGACCTTGGCCACCTCGGGCGTGACGACGTTGTTCCAGACCTGGCCGTTTTCGGCGATGCGGGACTCGGGGATGGGGCCGTCGGCGTAGATGGTGTCGCCGCTGTGCAGGAAGAACTGCGGCTGGCGCAGGCGCATGGCTTCGTAGATCTTCATGCCGCCGAAGGCGGTGTTGATGCCCCAGCCTTGGCCAGCGGTGTCGCCCCCCCACACGAAGCGAAGCTCACGCGAGCGCACCGAGGGCACGGCGAAGCGACCCAGCACCGGCTCGCTGAGCACGCGGGCGTTGTCGAGCCCCTGGAACTGCACGCGCACGAACACGTCCTGGCCGGCGGGCAGGCCGATGAGGTCCTGGCGCACGGTGAAGTCGCCTTCTTCCAGGGCGTAGGGGCCCACGATCTTGCGGGCCTGGCGGAAGGACTCGTCGAGCGACCACTCCACGATCAGGCGCGAGGCGCGGTCGGCGCGGCTCCACAGCAGGGTCGCGCCCTGGGTGGGGTCACCGAACTGCAGGCCTTGGGCGGCCACCGGGCGCATGGCGTCGGAGGTGATCAAGGCGGGGGCGCCGTCGGCCCAGGCGGGGCGAGCGAGGGCGGCCGAGCCGAGGCTCAAGGCCGAGCCTTGCAGGAACAAGCGGCGGGACAGGCGGGGTTCGGTCATGGCACATCCTGAAAAAGTGGGGAGCCCCATCGTCTGGCACGTCCATGACGCGGGCTTGACGGCGGACGCCCCGAACGGCTGATCGCAAAACGTGACGCGCCGCCCCCCACCGCGCGTAACCCCCCTGTTCATGGGGGATTCGACCCCCTACGATCCGACGCAACACCCACCCACGCGCCCGGCGCCGGCGCCACCCCATGACCTACGCAGCCTTCCACCAGCGTTCCCTCACCGAGCGCAACGCCTACTGGCGTGAGCAGGCTCAACGCATCGACTGGCACCGCCCCTTCCACACCGTGTGTGACCACAGCCAGCCGCCGTTTGCGCGCTGGTTCGTGGGCGGCCAGCTCAACCTGTGCCACAACGCGGTGGACCGGCACGTGCCCAACCGCCCCGACCAGCCCGCCCTGATCGTCGTCTCCTCCGAGACGAACACCGAGCACGTGCTCAGCTACGGGCAGCTCTTCGTCGAGGTCCAGCGCATGGCCGCGGTGCTGCGCCAGCAAGGCGTCGGCCAGGGCGACCGGGTGCTGATCTACATGCCCATGATCGCGGAGGCCGTCATCGCCATGCTGGCCACGGTGCGCCTGGGCGCCATCCACTCGGTGGTGTTCGGCGGCTTCGCAGCGCACTCGCTGGCCAGCCGCATCGACGACGCCACGCCCAAGGTCATCGTCTCCGCCGACGCGGGCTCGCGCGGCGGCAAGGTCATCCCCTACAAGCCCCTGCTCGACGAGGCCCTGCAACTCAGCCGCCACCCGGTCGGCAAGGTGATCCTGGTCGACCGCGGGCTGGCGCCGGCCAGCCGCGTCGAAGGCCGCGACGTCGACTACCAGCAGGCACGCAAAGAGGTCATGGACGAGGTCGTGCCCTGTGTGTGGGTCGACGCCACGCACCCCAGCTACACGCTCTACACCAGCGGCACCACCGGCAAGCCCAAAGGGGTGCAGCGCGACACGGGCGGCCACGCCGTGGCCCTGGCCGCGTCCATGGAGCAGCTCTTTTGTGGCCAGCCCGGCGAGACCTTCTTCTGCACCAGCGACATCGGCTGGGTGGTGGGCCACAGCTACATCGTCTACGGCCCGCTGCTGGCCGGCATGAGCACCATCATCTACGAGGGCCTGCCCATCCGGCCCGATGCCGCGGTGTGGTGGAAGCTGGTCGAGCGCCACCGAGTCAGCGTGATGTTCTCGGCGCCCACGGCCGTGCGCGTGCTCAAGAAGCAGGACCCCGATTGCCTGACGCGCCACGACCTCTCCAGCCTCAAGCACCTGTTCCTGGCCGGTGAGCCGCTCGACGAGCCCACCGCGAAGTGGATCGGCGACGCCATCGGCAAACCCATCATCGACAACTACTGGCAGACCGAAACCGGCTGGCCCATCCTGAGCGTGCCGCGCGGCATCGACCCGACGCTGCAGACGCGCCTGGGCTCACCCGGCTTCCCCATGCCCGGCTACGACGTGCGCCTGCTCGACGACCAGACCGGCGAGGAGCTGACCGAGCCGAATCAGAAGGGCGTGCTGACCATCCAGGGCCCGCTGCCGCCGGGCTGTCTGCAAACCATCTGGCGCGACGACGCCCGCTTCGTCAAGACCTACTGGGACACCTTCCCGCAGCGCCCGGTCTACAACACCTTCGACTGGGGCATCCGCGACGCCGACGGCTACCACTTCATCCTCGGGCGCACCGACGACGTCATCAACGTGGCGGGTCACCGCCTGGGCACGCGCGAGATCGAAGAAGCCGTCAGCGCCCACCCGGCGGTGGCCGAGGTCGCCGTGGTGGGCGTGGCCGACGAGCTCAAAGGCCAGGTGGCGCGCGCCTTCGTGGTGGTGCGAGACGCCGCCCGCGTGGCCAGCGACGAGGGCCGCCGCGCGCTCGAAGCCGAGATCATGCAGACGGTGGACCAGCAGATCGGCGCGGTGGGCCGACCGGCCCGCGTGCACTTCGTCAACATCCTGCCCAAGACGCGCTCGGGCAAGCTGCTGCGCCGCGCCATCCAGGCCGTCTGCGAAGGCCGCGCCACCGGCGACCTGACCACCATCGACGACCCGGCGGCCATCCAGGCGCTGCAAGACGCCGTCAAGCGCTGAGGCGGCGGGCCCCGCTCACACCGAGGTCTGGTGGATGAGGTCGCGCACGCGCGGGTAGATCTCGCGCTGCCAGCGCTTGCCGCTGAAGACACCGTAGTGCCCCACGCCCGTCTGCACGTGGTGCTGGCGCCAGCACGGGCGCACGGCGGTGCACAGGTCCTGCGCGGCCACGGTCTGGCCCACGGCGCAGATGTCGTCGCGCTCGCCCTCCACGGTCAGCAAGGCCGTGCGGCGGATGGCACCGGGGTCAACCACGGTGTCGCGCCAGGTGAGCACGCCGCGGGGCAGGTCGTGGGTCTGGAAGACCTTGCCCACCGTCTCGAGGTAGAACTCGGCGGGCAGGTCGGCCACGGCGAAGTACTCCTCGTAGAAGGCCTGTGTGGCCTGGGCCTCGGCGCGCTGCCCATCCGACAGGCGGGCGTAGAGGTCCCGAAAGGCCTGCTTGTGACGCGCCTGGTTCATGCTCATGAAGGCCATCAGCTGCACGAAGCCCGGGTAGACCTTGCGCCCGGCCCCCCGCAGGTGCCAGGGCACGGTGTGGATCATGTTTTCTTCGAACCAGCTCATGGGCTGGCTCATGGCCAGCTCGTTGACGGCGGTGGGGTTGACGCGGCAGTCGATGGGGCCGGCCATCAGGGTGAGGCTGCGCGGTTGCGCCGGGTGAGCGTCCTGGGCCATCAAGGCGGTGGCCGCCAGCGCCGCCACGCAGGGCTGACAAATGGCCATCAGGTGCGAGCCCGGCCCCATGCGCTCCAGGAATCGGATGAGGTGCTCGGTGTACTCGTCCAGCCCGAAGGCCCCGTGCCGCAGCGGCACGTCGCGGGCGTTGTGCCAGTCGGTGATGAACACGTCGTGGTCTTGCAGCAGCGTGCGCACCGTGTCGCGCAGCAAGGTGGCGAAGTGGCCGGACATGGGCGCCACCAGCAGCACACGGGGCTGCTCGGGCGCGCCCTCCTTGCGCAGGCGCAGCAAGGTGGCAAAGGGCGTGCGCATGACGGTTTCTTCGACCACCTCGTGGTGGCGCCCCAGGCTCTCGACGCCGTCGATGCCGAAGTGAGGGCGCTCGTGGGTCAACCCCAGGCGCGCGAAGACGTCGCCCGCGGCCGCCAGGCTGCGCGCCAGGGCGCCGCCCGCCCAGAGCTCATGCGGCGTGGACTCGACCGGGCCTTCGGGCAGCACGTGGTGCAGCCAGTCGGACAGGCCCCGGGCCGCCGCGCGCCAGGGGCCCAGGGCAGCGTGTTGGGCTTCGTAAGCGGCATACAGCATGGTGAGCTCATGGGTCGGGTTGAATGGAGCCCATCCTGCAAGTTGCGAGCCACGCCCGCCGCAAGCGCGTGTGGCACGGGCTTTGCGTGACCGCACGGAGACCCCAGACCAGGAGACGACATGGCCCCCCTTGCCCAGGCACCGGCGCGCAAAACCAGGACCGCAAAGCCCCCCGTGGCCATCGCCCAGGCCCCGGCCCAGACCTTGGCCACGCTCACGCTGACGAGCAAGAACTACTCGTCGTGGTCCCTGCGCGGCTGGCTGCTGGTGCGCTTCGCCGGCCTGCCCTTCCAGGAAAACGTGCTGCCCCCCGACGACCCCAGCGCCCGCGCCGAGATCCTGCTGCTGTCGTCGTCCATCCGGGTGCCCAGCCTGGTGCATGAAGGCACCCACGTGTGGGACACCCTGGCCATCGCCGAGTACCTCAACGAGGTCTGCCCCGACGCCAGGTTGCTGCCCGCCGACCGCGCCGCGCGCGCCCACTGCCGCGCCATCAGCGGCGAGATGCACTCCGGCTTCTCGGCGCTGCGCTCCTCCCTGCCCATGAACCTGCGCGCCCACTTCCCCAAGTTCAAGGTCTGGTCGCGCGCCCAGGCCGACATCGACCGCATCTGCGACATCTGGCGCGAATGCCTGCAGGCGCACGGCGGCCCCTACCTGTTCGGCGCCCACCGCACCGTGGCCGACGCCATGTACGCCCCGGTCTGCACCCGATTCGCCACCTACGACGTCAAGCTCGACGCCACCTGCGCGGCCTACCGCGACCGCATGCTGGCGTTGCCCGACATGCAGGAGTGGCTGCGCGCGGCGAAGGCCGAGCCCATCGACATCGACGAGCTGGACGTGGAGTTCTGAGGCGCCTCGCAGGGTGGGCAGGGGCGCACAACGGGGGCACAATGCGGCTTTCGAGAGCACCCGGACCCGCCCCATGAAGATCACGCCCCCCCTGACCGACGCCGAAATCAACGAAATCGACGAGTTGCTGGCCGCCGTCCCGGCCCCGTATGAAACCGTCGACGCCGTGATCCTCGACGGCTACCTGGCCGGCGTGCTGGTCCAGCCCGTGCACCTGGAGCCCGAGCAGTGGCTGCCCCCGGTCTTCGGCACCGAAGGCATGCCCGAAGCCGGCATCCCCAACTGGTCGGAGGCCCAGCACGAGCGCCTGGTGGCCCTGATCACCAAGCGCAAGGACGAGATCCTGCGCGGCATCCTCGAAGACGGCTGGTTCGACCCCATCGTGCCGATGATGGAAGAAGAAGACGGCCAGCCCGCCGTGGGCAAGGCGGCCATGGAAGGCGTGGGCTACTGGGCCGCCGGCTTCGAGTGGGCCCTGGCCAACTTCCCGCAGCTGGAAGAAGCCGCCCTGCCCGGCGTGCCCGACCTGCTGGACTCCATCTGGCGCCACCTGCCCGAGCAGGACGAGGCGCAGCAGGCCATCACCAAGGCCCTCGAAGAAGACCACCCGCTCAAGAACCTGGACGAGGCCATCGAGGCGCTGGTGTTCGACGTGGTCGACCTGGCCCAGATCGGCATCGAGCAGCGCCACAAGGTCGAGACCGTGGTGCGCGACGGCCCCAAAGTGGGCCGCAACGACCCCTGCCCCTGCGGCAGCGGCCGCAAATACAAGCAGTGCCACGGCGCCAATTGAGCCTCGACGCAGCGAACTCGGCGGGCCTGCGCATCCAGCTGGCCTCCGACCTCCACCTGGAGCGCTACCCCGGCTTCACGCCCCAGCCGGCGCCCGAAGCCGACGTGCTGGTGCTGGCCGGCGACATCGGCTCCTACCAGGCCGGCTCCTTGCTGCCCACGGCCGACTTCGGGCTGACGCGGTTCTCGCCGCTGCAGCCGGGCTCACCGTGGAAGCGGGTGCTGTTCGTGCCCGGCAACCACGAGTACGACGGCCAGGAGCACGACGAGGTGAGCGAACGGCTGCGCACGCTGTGCGCCGAACTCGGCATCACCTGGCTGGACCGCGAGGCGGTCGTCATCGACGGGGTGCGCTTCCTGGGCACCACGCTGTGGACCGACTTCGAGGCGCTGGCCGCCGGTGAGCGCACCGAAACGAAGCGCCAGCAGGCGCTGCAAAAGGCCTTTCGCGCGGCCAACTTCTACCTGCGCAAAAACACCACCTTGCGCGACGGCCAACCCCTGCTGGCCGAAGACCTGCGCGAGCTGGCCCAAGGCTGCCAGGCCTGGTTGACGCAGGCCCTGCATCGCCCTCACGACGGGCCCACCGTGGTGGTCAGCCACTTCGCGCCCACGCTGCACAGCGCCGACCCGCGCTACGGCCTGATCCCCGGCACCGCGGGGTTCTGCAACGGCCTCGACGCGCTGCTGCCTTCGGTGGACCTGTGGCTGCACGGCCACCTGCACAGCCCCACCGACCACACCGTGCGCGGCACCACGGCCGAAGGTCGCGCCTGGGCCTGCCGCATCGTGGCCAACCCGCGCGGCTACGCCAGCAAGGGCGAGCAGGAGACCTTCGTCGAGCGCCGCGTGATCACGCTCGGCCTCACTCCGGAGCCAGCCACGCGGCCCCAGCCCCAGCCCCGGCCCTCGCCACCTCAGGCTCCGGCTCCCGCTCCAGCCCAGGTGCCCCCAGCACCACCGAGCTGACCTCGTCGAGCACCGGCGACAACCAGTTCAACGGCGAGGCCAGGGCGGCCACCAGCGTCACGTGCGAGGTGCGCGGCAGGCTGCGCGTTTCGACCCGCGCGCCCACGCTGCGCAAGCGAAACGCCAGCGAATCGGTGTTGAGCACCGGGTGAACGAAGGCGTCGGAGGCGGCCGTGAACAACCAGCTCGGCGGCGCCGAGGCGCTGGCGTGCACCACGGGCTGCGAGTCGGCGGGGGTGTGCGGGTGCCCGAAGATCGACTCCAGCGAGGCCACGCGCAGCGGCAGGAAGTTGTAGGGCCCGGCCAGGCCGATGAAGCCGGCCAGCTGCGCCGGCGCCAGGCCGTGCGGCTGCAGCCAGCGGGCGTCCAGCGCCACCATCGCGGCGTTGTAGGCGCCAGCGCTGTGCCCCATCACGAACACGCGAGCGCGGTCGACCTGCCAGCCCGGGGCCTGGCCCCAGGCCCAGGCCACGGCGCGGGCGCTGTCCTCGATGAAGTCGGGGTAGAGCGCCTCGGGGTAGAGCCGGTAGTCGGCCACGACCACGGCCACGCCGCGCGAAGCCAGCGAGCGCCCCACGAAGGCGTAGTCGGCGCGCTCACCGCTGCGCCAGGAGCCGCCGTAGAAGAACACCACCAGGGGCCAGCCGCCGTGGGGGCGCGCCAGCGAGTCGGGCGGCAGGTAGACGTCCGCGCGTTGCCGCTCCCGGGGCCCGTAGGCCTGGGCCACCCGGCGATCGCCCAGGAGGTCGCGCCGCTGCAGGGACGACGCCGTCATGCGGTTGAGCAGCTCGGTGCCGTCCCACGGGACCAGGGCGGCCAGCAGGCCCAACAGCCAGGGCGAAGCGAGGGCGAAGGTGTTCATGCCCCCCACTACGCGCGCCGTGCACCGATGGATGCACGGACTTCAGGGGGCGGCGTGGGCAGGCCTGTGTTGCATCAAGGGCGACGGTGGGTTCCGGCCTACACTGCGGTCTGTTTCCACGCACATTCCCCAAGCACGAGGACCGTCACCATGAAGATCCTGCTCCCCGTTGATGGCAGCCCCTTCACCAAACGCATGCTGGCCTGGCTGGTCACACACGAAGAGTGGCTGGCCGCCCAGCACGAGTACACGGTGCTGACCGTGGTGCCCATGATCCCGCCTCACGCGGCGTCGATGTTCCCGCCCGACCAGCTCAAGACCTACTACGAAGACACGGCCGAAGCCATCTTCAAGCCCATCCGCAAGTTCACGGCCAAGCACAACCTGGCCACGGCCTACGTCTCCAAGACGGGTCACGCCCCGGACGTCATCGCCAAGGTGGCTGACAAGGGCAAGTTCGACCTGATCATCATGGGCTCGCACGGCCACGGCAACCTGATGAACCTGGTCACCGGCTCGGTGGCCACCCAGGTGCTGGCGCGCAGCAAGGCGCCGGTGCTGCTGGTTCGCTGAAGCCGGCTCAAGGGGCGGATGGCCCCGAGGCAGCCGGCACGGGATGCGTCGGCTGCACCACCACCCCGGGCGACAACGAGATGTCGTCCACCGGGATCACCTTGTTGACGAAGTGGCGGGTCTCGCCAAAGCAGCTGGTGGGCAGGCCCACGCGCTCGTCGTAGTGCAAGGACACGCGCCGGCCCATGTAGCGGTTGAGGTCGGCGGCCACGGCGTCGTCGTTGACCGTGAAGAAGAACTTCTCGACCGAGGCCCCCGGCATGGAGACCAGCGCCAGCTCGCCTTCCCAGGTCTTGCACAACCAGCCCTTGTGGGAGAGCTTTTGCACCCAGCCGGCGCGCTCGCCGCTGGAGTAGCTCCAGTTGAGCATCACCGCGAAGTAGGCCGCCACCAGGGCGGCGAGGACGATCAGGGGCAGGACGAGGCGCTTGAACATGGTGTGAGCGGGGCTGGCGTGGGAGGGGCGCACGCGGTGACGTGCCGGTTGCCGATCTTGTCATGAAACCGGCGACAGGCGCGTGACCTCGGGCCCTCGATCCCGTGGGCTGTGCGCCCCCGCTCAGGCCAGCCGAAACCGCCCCACGGCCGACTGCAGCCGATCGGCCTGGTCGCTCAGGCTGGCGGCCGCGGCCGACGACTCCTCCACCAGCGCGGCGTTCTGCTGCGTGGCGTGGTCGAGGTGGGTGACGGCCTGGTTGACCTGGGCGATGCCCTGGCTCTGCTCGGTGTTGCCCGAGGCCACCTCGCCGATCAACTGGCTGACCTGCTGGATCTGCGTGATGACGCGCTCGATGGACTGCCCCGTCTGCGTGGCCAGGCCGCAGCCCTCTTCCACGCGACTGACGCTGTCGCCGATGAGGGACTTGATCTCGCGGGCGGCGTTGGCGCTGCGCTGCGCCAGGGTGCGCACCTCGCCGGCCACCACCGCGAAACCCCGGCCCTGCTCCCCGGCGCGTGCGGCTTCCACCGCGGCGTTGAGCGCCAGGATGTTGGTCTGGAAGGCGATGCCATCGATCACGGCGTTGATCTCGGCGATCTTGTTGCTGGCCTGCTTGATGGCCTCCATCTTCTCGGTCACGAGCGTGAAATTGCGCCCGCTCTCGGCCGCGCCTTGAGAGACCTGCAGCGCCAGCTGGTTGGCCTGCAGCGCCGTGTCGGCGTTGTGCCTGACGGTGGCCGACATCTCCTCCATGGACGAGGCGGTCTGCTGCAGCGACGAGGCCTGGCTCTCGGTGCGCGAGCTCAGGTCCAGGTTGCCCTGGGCGATCTGGCTGGACGCCGTGGCCACGGACTGGCTGGCGTCGCGGATGCCGCCGATGGTCAGGCGCAGCTGGTCGGTGGCGCTCGCCATGGCGCGCAGGAGCTGGCCGGCTTCGTCGCGCTGATCGGACGAGGCGCGGGGGCTGAGGTCGCCGCGCGCCAGGGCCTCGGCCGACTCGACGGCGCGCCGCATGGCCGCCGAGGTGTTGCGCGAGATGCCGCTGGCCACGGCCGCGCCCAACCCCAGCATCAACGCCACCACCACGAGGGTGACGACGACGCGCGTGGCCTCGGCCTGGGCCCGCTCGGCCAGGAGCACGTCGAGCTCGTGCAGCACCGCCTCGCTGAGCGCGAACTGCTTTTTGATGGCCACCGTGGTCTCGTCGAAGTAACGCGCGGGCGCCATGGGGTGCGTGTCGGCCTGGTGCGCCACCTCCGAGACCAGGGCGTGCATGGCGGTGTGCGCGGCCAGCGCCTCGTCCAAGCGGGTGCGCAAGGGCTTGACCGCATCGGGGTTGCCCGCGGCCGCCTTGGCCACGGCGCGCTCCATGTCCTGGCGGTTGCCCTGGGCGGCGTCGGCCAGGGTCAGCAGGACGCTGCGCTGGTCGGCATCGGTGCTGCGCTTGACCAGCATCATCGTGCCGCGCGCGCGCGCCAGGCCCATCTTCTCCGACAGGCGAGGCAGGTCGCGAAACGCCGCGGTGATCAGGTAGTAGGAGGCCGTGTCGGCGTCCAGCGCCATGCCGCTGGCGCCCACCTCGTCCTCCACGAAATGGAGCAGCCGCTCGATCAACGCGGTGTGCTGCTTGAGGCTGTCGGCGGGGGACACACCCGCTTGCGTGACCCGATCGGCGAGGCCACGCCAGTCGCGCTGGAGCGCCGCGAGCTCGGGCATCAGCGCCTGGCGCGGCAGGTCCTGGTAGAGCCGATGCACCTGCGCGAAGGTCTCGTCGATGGCGGTCTGGCGGGCCACGCGATCGGCCTGTTTCGTGGCCTCCCCACTGAGCACGGCCGACGACAGCCCGCGGTGCTCTTGCGTCAGCCGCACGAGCTGCAGCAGGACCTTGCCCGGCGGCAGGCCAGCCTGCTCGGCTTGCAGGCCTTCGTAGAGCCGCCACGAGGTGCTCAAGACCAGGACCGAGGGGGCCGCGGTCATGAGGAAGGCCACGAGGCTGAGGACCAGGAACTTGTGCCGCAAAGGCAAATGATGGATCCAGCGGAACATGACGCCAGTTCTCCGGGAAGTGCGCGTCTTGGACCGCCTGAGGTCCCCTCGGGGGCAGCGCAAGCCACCGGCGACCACGCCCGACCCTCGTTGGCCTGACGCCCCCTTCATTTCGACGGGATCGAACGGGACTTGACCCCGCTTTATCGGACATTTGTTCAACAAGGTGACAAACAAGGGCATGGGGCTGTCCCTAGAATGTTTGCGCCCCTTCAAACCAAGGTCATCCATGTCCGACATCCGCATCCGCGGTGCCCGCCAGCACAACCTCAAGAACCTCGACCTCGACATCCACACGGGTGAGCTGACGGTCGTGACCGGCCCCAGCGGCTCGGGCAAGTCGTCGCTGGTGTTCGACACGCTGTACGCGGAAGGGCAGCGGCGCTACGTCGAGACCTTCAGCGCCTACGCGCGCCAGTTCCTCGACCGCATGGACCGCCCCGCCGTGGACCGGGTGGAGGGCGTGCCCCCGGCCATCGCCATCGACCAGTCCAACCCGGTGCGCACCTCGCGCTCCACCGTGGGCACGATGACGGAGATCAACGACCACCTCAAGCTGCTGTTCGCGCGCGCGGCCCAGCTCTTCGACCTGGAGACCGGGCTGCTGGTGCGCGAAGACTCGCCGCAATCGGTGTTCGCCGAGCTGCTGCGCCGCTGCGCAGCCACACCGGGCGGACGCCGCGTGATCGTGACCTTCGCCGCCGAGCTGCCGGCCAACACCGCGGCCGAGCAGATGGAGGAGTGGCTGTCGGCCAGCGGCTTCTCGCGCATCCAGGCCCAGCGCACGGTGGCGGGCGAAGGCGGCGCCGAGCGCCTGGTGCTCGACGTGGTGGTGGACCGCTTCCGCCTGGGCGCCGACGCCAGCGGCGCCGACCTGGACCGAGCCCGCGTGATGGAAGCGCTCGAAGTGGCCTTCAAACGCGGCGGCGGCCACGTCACCGTCTACGCCCTGCTCGACGAAGGGGAGCCCGAGCTGTGGCGCTTCTCCAGCGGCCTGCACTGCCCCGAAAGCCACCGCCGCTACAGCACGCCCACGCCGGGCATGTTCTCCTTCAACTCGGCCGCGGGCGCCTGCCCCACCTGCCGCGGCTTCGGGCGCGTCATCGGCGTGGACTTCGGCCTGGTCATCCCCGACGCCAAGAAGACGCTGCGCGGTGGCGCCGTCAAGCCGATCCAGACGCCGGCGTGGTCCGAATGCCAGGACGACCTCATCAAGTACGCCGGTGACGCCGGCATCCCGCGCGACACGGCCTGGTCCCAGCTCACGCCCGAGCACAAGCAATGGGTCATCGACGGGGACCCGGCCTGGAAGGGCAACTGGAAGAAGCAGTGGTACGGCGTCAAGCGCTTCTTCGAGTACCTGGAGAGCAAGGCCTACAAGATGCACATCCGCGTGCTCTTGTCCAAGTACCGCAGCTACACGCCCTGCCCCGACTGCGACGGCGCGCGCCTGCAGACCGAGTCCCTGCTGTGGCGCCTGGGTTCGCGCGAAGACGCCGACGCGGTGCTGGCCCCCACCCGGCGCTTCATGCCCCACGGCGTCAAGCTCGGGCGCGCGGCCTTCGAGGCCCTGCCCGGCCTGAGCGTGCACGACCTGATGCTGTTGCCCATCTCGCAGCTGCAGCGCTTCTTCTCGTTCGTCACGCTGGCCCAGCGCGGCGACCAGGAGGCCCTGCAGCTGCTGCTCGACGAGATCCGCACGCGCTTGAAGTACCTGGTCGACGTCGGCCTGGGCTACCTCACGCTGGACCGCCAGAGCCGCACCCTGAGCGGCGGCGAGGTGCAGCGCATCAACCTGACCACGGCGCTGGGCACGTCGCTCGTCAACACGCTGTTCGTGCTCGACGAGCCCTCCATCGGCCTGCACCCGCGCGACATGGACCGCATCAACCTGGCCATGCAGCGCCTGGTGGACGCGGGCAACACGCTGGTGGTGGTCGAACACGACCCCGCCGTGATGCTGGCCGCCGACCGCGTCATCGACCTGGGCCCCGGCCCCGGCCACCAGGGCGGTCGCATCGTCTTCGATGGCACGCCGGACGACCTCAAGAAAGCCGAGACGCTGACGGGCGCCTACCTGGGCGCGCGCCGCCGCATCGGCATCGGGCTGCGCCGACCTGTGCAGGACGGCACGCCGCGCCTCATCCTGCAAGGCGCGCGCGAGCACAACCTCAAGAACCTGGACGTGGACTTCCCACTGCAGCGGCTGGTGGGCGTGACGGGCGTCAGCGGCTCGGGCAAATCCACGCTGATCCAGGACATCCTGCACCCCGCCATGCTGCGCCACTTCGGCCAGGCCACCGAAAGCCCGGGCGAGCACGACGACCTGCTGGGCGCCGACTGGCTCAGCGCGGTCAACTTCGTCGACCAGTCCCCCATCGGCAAAACAGCGCGCTCCAACCCGGCGAGCTACGTGGGCGCGTTCGACGCGGTGCGCACGCTGTTCGCCACCACGGCGCTGTCGCGCGAGCGCAAGTACACGGCCGGCACCTTCAGCTTCAACGCGGGCAACGGGCGCTGCGCCACCTGCGGCGGATCGGGCTTCGAGCACGTCGAAATGCAGTTCCTCTCCGACGTCTACCTGCGCTGCCCGGACTGCGACGGCACGCGCTTTCGCGCCGAGGTGCGCGAGGTGCAGATCGAGCGCATCAACCGCAAGCTCAGCATCTCCGACGTGCTGGAGCTGACCGTGGCCGAGGCCGTCAAGCTCTTCGCGCAAGACGTGGACGTGGTGCGCGCCCTGCAGCCCCTGGCCGATGTCGGCCTGGACTACGTCAAGCTGGGCCAGCCGGTGCCCACGCTGTCGGGCGGCGAGGCGCAGCGCCTCAAGCTCGCCGGCCACCTGGTCGAGGCCTCGACGCAGCTCAGCAAGAGCGGCCAGCGCACGGCGCGCAAGGGCACGCTCTTCATGTTCGACGAGCCCACCACGGGCCTGCACTTCGACGACATCGCCAAGCTGATGCGGGCCTTCGCCAAGCTGCTCGACGCGGGCAACAGCATCATCCTCATCGAGCACAACCTCGACGTCATCCGCGCCTGCGACTGGCTCATCGAGCTGGGCCCCGAAGGCGGCGACGCGGGCGGCCAGCTCGTGGCCACGGGCTCGCCCGACGAGCTCAAGCTCGGCCACACCCACACCGCCCTGGCGCTGCGCGAGTACGAACAGGCCATGGGCCTGGCCGACGAGGCCAACGCCACGCCCGCCACCGTGCTCCAGGCCGAAGAAGACAGCCGCTCGCTGCAGGCCGTCATCGCCGCGCGCCGCAAGCAACGCCGCGAGGCCGCCGCGCGCGCGCCGGGCGCCGAAGCCATCGAGGTCGTCAACGCGCACGAGAACAACCTCCAGGGCATGAGCGTGTCGATCCCGCGGGGCAAGTTCAACGTGGTCACCGGCGTGTCCGGCTCGGGCAAGTCCACGCTGGCCTTCGACATCCTCTTCAACGAGGGCCAGCGCCGCTACCTCGAATCGCTCAACGCCTACGCGCGCTCGCTGGTGCAGCCGGCCGGGCGCCCCGAGGTGGACGCGGTCTACGGCATCCCGCCCACCGTGGCCATCGAGCAGCGGCTGTCACGCGGCGGGCGCAAGTCCACCGTGGGCACCACCACCGAGGTGCACCACTTCCTGCGCCTGCTCTACGTCAAGCTGGGCACCCAGCACTGCACCACCTGCGTGGACGGCGACGGCCACCCCATCCCCGTGCTGCCGCAAACGCCCGAGGCCATCGCGGCCCAGTGGGTGCGCGACCACCGCGGCCAGCACATCGGCCTGATGGCGCCGCTGGTCGTCAACCGCAAAGGCATCTACACCGAGCTGGCCAAGTGGGCCTCGGCGCGCGGCTTCGACTACCTGCGAGTGGACGGCGAGTTCCTGCCCAGCGCCGGCTGGGGCACGGCCAAGGGCCCCAAGATCGACCGCTACCGCGAGCACACCATCGAGCTGCCCGTGGGCGACGTGGTCGTCACGCCGGAGAACGAAGGCCGCCTGCGCGAGCTGCTGGCCTCGGCGCTGGAGCACGGCAAGGGCGTGGTCCACCTCATCACCGGACTCGAAGGCCTGGCCGAGGCGCTGGCCACCGGCAAGTCCACCCTGCACATGGGCCGCGTGAAGGTCTTCAGCACCGAGCGCGCCTGCCCCAGCTGCGGCACCAGCTACCCCGAGCTGGACCCACGCCTGTTCAGCTACAACAGCAAGCACGGCTGGTGCCCCGACTGCGTGGGCACGGGCCTGGCGCTCACGCGCGAGCAGCGCAAGGTGCTCGACGACTCTCAACCCGACGAGAAGAAAGGGCGCGAGCAAACCTTCGCCGAGCCCGATGTGGACGACGTCGAAGACGCCGCCTGCGGCACCTGCCACGGCGCACGCCTGAACCCCGTGGCTTGCGCCGTGCAGTTGCGCGGCCAGTCCATCGCCGAGGTCTCGGCCTTGTCCGTCAAGGACGCGCGCAAATGGGGCGACAAGCTCAAGCTCGACGGCCGCGAGGCCACCATCGCGCGCGACATCGTCAGCGAGATCAAGTCCCGCCTGGCCTTCATGGAGCAGGTCGGCCTGGGCTACCTCAGCCTGGACCGCGCCGCGCCCACCCTGTCCGGCGGCGAGGCGCAGCGCATCCGCCTGGCCGCCCAGCTGGGCAGCAACCTGCAAGGGGTCTGCTACGTGCTGGATGAACCCACCATCGGCCTGCACCCGCGCGACAACCAGCTGCTGCTCGACGCCCTGCACACCCTGGGCCAGTCGGGCAACACGCTGGTGGTGGTCGAGCACGACGAAGACACCATCCGCCGCGCCGAACACATCATCGACATCGGCCCCGGCGCCGGCGTGCGCGGGGGCACCGTGGTCGCGCAAGGCACGGTGGCCGACATCATGGCCGCCGAAGACTCCGTGACTGGCCGCTGCCTGCGCTCGCCCATGCAGCACCCGCTGCGCCGCGGCGACGACGGCCAGGCGACCGAGCGTCGCGGGGTCGATGCGGCCACGCCGCAGCTCCAGCTCAAGGGCGCCAGGCTGCACAACCTGCAAAGCGTGAACGTGGGCGTGCCCCTGCACCGGCTGGTGGCCGTCACCGGCGTGTCGGGCTCGGGCAAGTCCACGCTCGCGCGCGACGTGCTGCTGGCCAACGTGCAGGCCGCCGTCGCCATCCCGCCCAAACAGCGCGCCACCACGGCGCCGCTGTGGGTCGGCTGCGCAAGCCTCGAAGGCTGGGGCGCGGTGGACCGCGTGCTCGAAGTCGACCAGACCCCCATCGGTAAAACGCCCCGCTCCTGCCCGGCCACCTACATCGGCTTCTGGGACACCATCCGCAAGCTCTTCGCCGACACGCTGGAAGCACGGGCACGCGGCTGGGCGGCGGGGCGATTCAGCTTCAACACCGGCGAAGGCCGCTGCCCCGACTGCGAAGGCCAGGGCATCCGCACCATCGAGATGGCCTTCCTGCCGGATGTGAAGGTGCATTGCGACACCTGCAACGGCATGCGCTTCAACCCCGAAACGCTGGCGGCCACCTGGCGCGGCAAGCACATCGGCGACGTGCTCAAGATGGAGGTCGACGACGCCGTCGAGTTCTTCGCCACCATGCCCGCCATCGCGCACCCGCTCAAGCTGCTGCAGGACGTGGGCCTGGGCTACCTCACGCTCGGCCAGCCCTCGCCCACGCTGTCGGGCGGCGAGGCCCAGCGCATCAAGCTGGTGACCGAGCTCAGCAAGGTGCGCGACGACATCACGCGCCGCGGCCAGAAAGCGCCCCACACGCTGTACGTGCTCGACGAGCCCACCGTGGGCCTGCACCTGGCCGACGTCGAAAAACTCATCCGCGTGCTGCACCGCCTGGTGGACGGCGGCCACAGCGTGGTCGTCATCGAGCACGACCTGGACGTGATCGCCGAAGCCGACTGGGTCGTCGACATGGGGCCGGAAGGCGGCTCGGGCGGCGGCAAGGTCGTGGCCGAAGGCCCACCCGAGAAGCTGGTCGCCAAGGGCACGCACACCGGCCGGGCCCTGGCAGGGGTGCTGGCGCGCCACCGCGCATGACCCAACTTTGTCTAGGTCAAACCAAACGGAGGTTTTGCATATTTCTCACTAATGCCTGTTAAACGGCCAACAAAACAGCACATCACTTTGATCCTCGTCAGGTAGCCTTCAGTTTGTCCACGACAAGACGAAAACCCCACTGTTTCGGACACAACCCACTGAAGGTGATTCCATGCGCACGAATCTCCCGGTCACCCAAAAGGACCACGACTACCCCGCCGATGCGACCCTGATGTCCAGCACGGACACCCACAGCCGCATCACCTACGCCAACGAGGCCTTCATCCAAGTCAGTGGCTTCGAGCGCGACGAGCTGCTGGGCCAGCCCCACAACATGGTGCGGCACCCCGACATGCCCCAGGAGGCGTTCGCCGACATGTGGGCCTCGCTGCAGGCCGGCATGTCGTGGACGGCCCTGGTCAAGAACCGCCGCAAGGACGGCGACCACTACTGGGTGCGAGCCAACGCCACGCCCGTGGTCCGCCAGGGCCAGGTGGTGGGCTACATGTCCGTGCGCACCAAGCCCAGCCCGGACGAGGTCAGGGAGGCCGAGACCCTGTACAAGGCCTTCCGTGAGCAGCGCGCGGGCACCCTGGCCTTCCATCGCGGCCTGGTGGTGCACACCGGCTGGATGAAGTGGCGCTCGATCCCTCAGACCCTCTCGGTGCGCTGGCGCCTGCGCCTGGCCCTCAGCATCACGGCCGCCGTCGCGCTGGCAGCGGCCCACTTCCTGGGCCTGGACCAGCAAAGCATGTTCGGCCTGGCCGGTGTGCTGATCGTGGCCAACCTCGTCAAGATCATGTGGCTGGAGCAGCAGATCGCCACGCCGCTGGACAAGGTGCTCAAGCAGGCCCAAAGCGTGGCGGCCGGGCAGGCGGGCGAGAACCTGCACTTCAACCGCGTCGATGAAATCGGCATGCTGATGCGGGCGGTCAACCAGTCGGGCCTGAACCTCAAGTCGCTGGTGGACGACGTCGGCAGCCAGATCGTCGGGGTGCGTCACGCCAGCGACGAGATCGCCAACGGCAACCAGGACCTCAGCCACCGCACCGACGTGACGGCCTCGCAGCTGCAGCAGACCGCCGCCTCGATGCACCAAATGACCTCGACCGTGCGCGCCAACACCGACACCGCACGCGAGGCCACGCAGCTCGCGGGGCAAGCCAGCGCGGCCGCCAGCCACGGCGGCGAGGTCGTCAACCACGTGGTCGAGACCATGACCGAGATCAGCAACAGCTCGCGGCGCATCTCGGACATCATCGGGGTCATCGACGGCATCGCCTTCCAGACCAACATCCTGGCGCTCAACGCCGCCGTGGAAGCCGCCCGCGCCGGCGAGCAAGGCCGTGGCTTCGCCGTGGTGGCCACCGAGGTGCGCAGCCTGGCCCAGCGCTCCGCCGACGCCGCACGCGAAATCAAGTCGCTCATCCAGGCCAGCGTGGAGCGGGTCGAGCAGGGCAGCCTGCAGGTCGACAAGGCGGGGCAGGCCATGGACGACATCGTGAGCAAGGTCCAGCAGGTGACCACCCTGATCGACCAGATCAGCCACGCCTCCAACGAACAAATCACCGGCATCGACCAGGTCAACGCCGCGGTGGTGCAGCTCGACGACGCCACGCAGCAGAACGCCAGCCTGGTGCAGCAGTCCACCCAGGCGGCCAACAACCTGCAGAATCAGGCCAACCGGCTGACCGAGGCCATCGCCCTCTTCAAGTCCACGCCGATTGGGTCACACAGCCGAGCGCACGCCAAGCACGTGTGACCACATCAGCCAGGTCAGCATGGCCGCCGCCGTCGTCCAGAGGATGACGCGCGCCACCAGGGCCGTGTCGGCGCCCTCGCGCTCGGCCAGCATCGACACGTTGGCCGCAGACGGCAAGGCCGCGGCCAACGTCAGGGCCAGCACGCTCAGTGGGGGCAAGGCGTGCCCGCTGGCCGCGGCCAGCGTCGCCGCCAGCCAGACCAGCGAGGGGTGCACGACCAGCTTGAGCGCCACCAGCCACCACCAGGACCGGGCGGCGCGCCCGCGGGTCGGGGCCGACGAGGTGGCCAGCACCTGCGAGCGAGCGACGATGGCCCCCAGCGTCACCAGCGCCACGGGCGTGGCCGACTGACCCAGCATGCGCAAGGTGTCGTCGAGCGGCTGCCACAGCGTCCAGCCCGCCGCCGAGATCAACAGCCCCGCGGCCATGGCCTGCAGCAACGGGTTGCGCAACGCCCCCTTGAGCGACGACAGCAGCGCGGCCCCCGGGCCCGGGTCGCCCGCCTCCTCGGGTCGCGCCGCCGGCGACGAGTGCGCCCACGCCATCGCCAGCGAGCAGCTCACCAGCACGTCCACCAGCAACGTGGCCGCCACGGGCCCCGCGGCGTCCGGGCCCAGCAAACTGGTCAGCAAAGGCAGCCCCAGGAAACCGGTGTTGGGGAAGGCCGTCACCAGCGCCGCCAGGGCGCCATCGCGCCGCGACAAGCCAGCCCTGCGAGCCCACCACAGGCCCAGGGCCATCACCACCAGGCTGGAGGCGGCGTAAACCAGCAGCAAGGTCGCGCTCGCCCCCGCCTGCAAGCGCCCCTGCGCCGACAGCCTCAACAGCAACGCCGTCAAGGCAAACTGCAGCACGAAGGTCATCAGCACGCCGATGCCATCGACCGGCAACCAGCCGCGGCGCACCGCGACCCAGCCCAAGCCCACCAGACCGAAGAAAGGCGCCATGAGCGCCAGCACCTCCAGCATGGCCCGCACGCCTCAGCGCACGCGCAACATGGCCAGCACCCCGCCCTTGCGGATCACGCGCCAGCCCAGCAGCACCGCCAGGATGGCGGCGTACACCGCCACCTCGGTGAGGTCGTTCTTGGCCGATTTCTTCCAGTAGAAGTGCAGCAGGCCCAGCAGGGCCACCGCGTAGGCCAGCTTGTGCAGCGCCTGCCAACGCCGCCCGCCGATGGCGCGGATGGCCGCGTTGAACGACGTCAGCGCCAGCGGCAACATCACCAGCAGGGCCAACATGCCCACCAGGATGAAGTTGCGCTTGAAGACGTCGGCCACGATGTCATCGACGACCCAGCCCTGGTCGAACCACGCGTAGGACAGGAAGTGCACCAGCGCGTAGGCGAAGGCGGTCACCCCCAAGGCGCGGCGGTGGCGCAGCAAACCGGGCAGGGACGCCAGCTCGCGCAGGGGCGTGATGGCCAGCGTCAGCCACAGCCAGCGCAAGGCCCACTCGCCGGTCTCCTTGATGAACTTGTCGGTCGGGTTGGCACCGAGCTGGCCCGCGAAGCCCGCTGCGATCAGGGCCGCCATCGGCAAGGCGCACACCAGCCACAACAGGGGCTTGGCCCAGGGGCGCAGCAACCAGGTGTTGAGGGTGGAAGAGACAGCGGAGAAAGCAGAAGGTGCAGCGGACATCGGGTCAGAAGAATTTGCTCAGGTCCATGCCGGCGTACATCTGCCCGACCTGGGCCTCGTAGCCGTTGAACATCAGCGTGGCCTTGCGCGGGGTGAAAAAGCCACCTTCGCCGATGCGGCGCTCGGTGGCCTGGCTCCAGCGCGGGTGGTCGACCTTGGGATTCACGTTGGAGTAGAACCCGTATTCTCGCTGCGCGGCCTGGGTCCAGGACGACACCGGCTCGCGCTCGACCAGGCGCATGCGCACGATGGACTTGGCGCTCTTGAAGCCGTACTTCCAGGGCACCACCAGGCGCAAGGGCGCACCGTTCTGGTTGGGCAGCACCTCGCCGTACAGGCCGAAGGCCATCAGCGTCAGCGGGTGCAGGGCCTCGTCCAGGCGCAGCCCTTCCACGTAAGGCCAGTTCAGCACGCTGGAGCGCACGCCGGGCATCTGCTTGGGGTCGGCCAGGGTCGTGAACTCCACGTACTTCGCGCGGCTGGTGGGCTCGGCCTTGCGGATCAGCGCCGACAAGGAGTACCCCACCCACGGGATCACCATCGACCACCCCTCCACGCAGCGCATGCGGTAGATGCGCTCCTCCATCGGCGCCAGCTTGAGCAGGTCATCGAGGCCCAGCCGCTGCGGCTTGCCCACCTCCCCGTCGATCACCAGCGTCCACGGCCGCGTCTTCAGCGTGTGGGCGTTCTCGGCCGGGTCGGACTTGTCCGTGCCGAACTCGTAGAAGTTGTTGTAGGTGGTGACGTCTTCATGCGGCGTGAGCTTGTCCATGGCGTAGGCGCCCACCACCGCGCTGCGCACCGACGGCAAGGCCGCCAGCTTGCCCGGTCGCTTGACCGCCGCACCGCCCTGCGCCAGGGCCTCGCCGACGCTCAGCAGGCCACCAGAGCCCACGCCCACGGCCCCCACCAGCCCCCCCGCCCCCAGGCCGCGCAAAAGCCCGCGCCGCCCCTCGTGGACGCCGCGCGGCGTGACCTCGCCCTCGGGCAGGCTCATGCCGCTGTCGGGGTGGAGGATGTGGCGAGACGTGCGGATGAAAGACATCGTTGACTCCGGTGACTCCAGGGGGTGCATCACCTCGGTCGGGTCATGCAGCGCGAACCTTACACCGTCCCCCGCAAAAGATCAGGGCGAGGCGAAGTCAGGCGCCTGGCCCTGAGGGCCTTTGATCTGCAGCAGCCGCCCCGACAGGCGGGCCTGCACGCGCCCCGGCAACGGCGCGAAGCCCGTGTCGCGGGTGAGCTCATCGCCATGCATGAAACACCAGTACACGAAGCGCGCCGTGGCCTGGGCCGCCGCCAGGTCGCGCGGGGCCGCGTCCAGCAGCACGAAGCTCGTGGCCGTGATGGGCCAGGCATCGGCCTTGGGCAGGTTGACCAGGCTGGCCAGGTCGTCGCCCTTGAGGTAGAGGTCGGAGGCCAGGATGGCGGCGCGAAAGCTCGCCGCCGAGGCCGTCAGCACGCGGCCATCGGCGGACTTCAGCCGCACGGCGCTCAGGCGGTCGCGCAGCACGCGGTCATGCGAGACCGCCGCGATGCCGCCCGGCGCCTGGCGCAGCGCCGCCACGACGCCGTCGTTGCCCTTGCCCACCAAGGGCGAGCCCGGCCAGGTCGGCCGCTGGCTGACGGGCAAGGCCTCGCGGAAGCGGGGCGACGACGCCGCCAGGTAGCGCATCAGCATCTCGGTCGACCCCGATGCATCCTGGCGCACCACCCGCGTGATCGGCAACGTCGGCAGGCGAACGCCCGGGTTGAGCCGCGCGATGCGCGCATCGTCCCAGCGCGTGAGCTGGCCCAGCATGATGTCGGCCAGCACCGGGCCGTCCAGCACCAGCTGGTTGGCGCCCACACCCGGCAGGTTGACCACCGGCACCAGGCCCCCCACCAGCATCGGGATCTGCACGAGGCGGGCCTCCTGCAGCTTGCTCGCGCTCAGCGGCACGTCGGTGCCACCGAAGGCCACGCTGCGCGCCATCGCCTGCTTGACGCCGTCACCCGAGCCCGTGGCCTGATAGGACACCTGCACGCCCGGGTTCTCGCGCGTGAACCGCTCGGCCCATCGCGCATAGACCAGCGACGGGAAGCTGGCGCCCGCGCCTTTGACGGGCACCGCCCCCTGCGCCACAGGCGGTGCCACCGACTGCGCCAGCGCGGCGCCTTGCAGCACCACACCCCAACACAGCACCCGGGCCCAGCCCACCCACTTCAAACACGGCAACAACAAGGCGCAACCTCCGCCACGAAAAGGGGCGAACGATAACGCATGAACGCCCCCCGGTCCGGGCGCGCGCTCAAGCCGCCTTCTTGGCCGCCACCTTCGTCACGGTCTTGGCGGCGGCCTTTTTGGCGGCCGTCTTGCCCGCCGTCTTGCCCGCCACCCGTGGCGCACGCGGTTCGAACTCGAAGCCCACCTTGCCTTCCTTGGCGTTCCAGCTCAGGAAGGCCTTGAACTTGCGGCGCGTCTTGTTGGAGACGAAGTTCTCCAGCAAGTCGGTCTTGCCGTTGTCCAGCAGCTTGGCCAGCTGCTCCGGCGTGATCGGCTGCTGCAGGATGACCTTTCCGCTCTTGAAGTCGCAACTCGGCTTGGGGCCCACGGCCTTCTCGCAGACGTAGTTCGTGCCGTGCTCGAACACCGAGCTGTTGCACTTGGGGCAGGCGCCCAGCGTGGTCTGGTCGCTGAAGTCGATGGCCTCGCCCGACTCCTCTTCCTTCTTCGCGTCTTCGCCGAAGTCGAACTCCATCTTCCAGTTGTTCGACTCCGCGTCCTGCACCATCTTCAGCTCGGCCGTGAAGGGCCAGCCCGCCTTGGAGCGGAAGCCCTCCAGCGGGCCCAGCTTGTGCGTGCTCAGCAGCTGCTCGACCTCGTGCAGCTCGAAGCTGCGCCCGGCCGGGATCTTGGTCATGCTGAAGCCGCAACCCGTGGCGGCTTCGCCGTCCGCGCCGTTGGCCGCGCCCTTGCCCACGCAGGTGAAGCGGCGGTAGTTCTCCTTGACCACGCCGCCGCAGTTCGGGCAGGGCGTGCTCAGGGTGGCGTAGTCACCGGGGATGGTGTCGCGGTCGTACTCCTTGGCCTTTTGCACGATGCGCTGCGTCATCGCGGCGATCTCGTCCATGAAGGCCTCGCGACTGAGGCGGCCCTTCTCCATCTCGCTCAACTGGTGCTCCCAGTTGCCGGTCAGCTCGGGCTTGGTCAGGTCTTCCACGCCCAGGCCACGCAACAGCGTGGTGAGCTGGAAGGCCTTGGCCGTGGGGATGAGCTCGCGGCCCTCGCGCAGCATGTACTTCTCGGTCAGCAGGCCTTCGATGACCTGTGCGCGCGTGGCTGGCGTGCCCAGGCCCTTTTCCTGCATCGCGGCTTTCAGCTCCTCGTCGTCGATGAGCTTGCCCGCGCCTTCCATGGCGCTCAGCAGCGTGGCTTCGGTGTAGCGGGCCGGCGGCTTGGTCTTCAGCGCGTTGACGGTGACCTCCTCGTTGCACACCGACTCGCCCGGCTGCACGGCCACCAGGTGGGCGTCGTCGCCCTCCTCGGCCGCTTCCTTGCCATAAACGGCCATCCAGCCCGGCTTGACCAGCACCTTGCCGTTGGTCTGGAAGTGGTGCGTGGCACCGCCCGCCGGGATCTGCGTGATCCGGGTCGTGACCATGAACTCGGCCGAGGGGTAGAACACCGCGATGAAGCGCTTGACCACCATGTCGTAGAGCTTGGCCTCGGCCTCGGTCAGGCTGCGTGGGGCCTGAAGCGTCGGGATGATGGCGAAGTGGTCCGACACCTTGGCGTTGTCGAAGACGCGCTTGGTGGGCTTGATGTAGCCGTCGTTGACGGCCTTGCGGGCGTGCTGGGCCAGGTCCTTGAGCGGCCCGGGCAGGTCCTCGTCGGCGATCATCTCCATGGTCTGCTTGACCACGCCCAGGTAGTCCTCGGGCAGCGCGCGCGAGTCGGTACGCGGGTAGGTCAGCACCTTGTGCTTTTCGTACAGGGCCTGCGCCAGGCCCAGCGTGGTCTTGGCGGAAAAGCCAAAGCGGGAGTTGGCCTCACGCTGCAGCGTGGTCAGGTCGTACAGCAACTGGCTGGCCTGGGTGCTGGGCTTGGACTCTTCCGTGACCGTGCCGGCCTGGCCACGCACGGCATCGGCAATGGCCTGCGCCTCGGCGGCAGACCAGACGCGGTCGGCCTTCTGCTCGGCCTCCAGCGAGCCTTCGGCCGCGCCCTTGACCTTCTTGAAGTCCGGGTTGAACCACTTGCCGTCGTAGCTGCCGGCCTGCGCGCCGAAGGTACCGCGGATCTCCCAGTAATCGCGGTAGATGTGCTTGCGGATCTTCTCCTCGCGCTCCACCACGATGGACAGCGTCGGCGTCTGCACCCGGCCCACGGTGGTCAGGAAGAAGCCGCCATCGCGCGAATTGAAGGCCGTCATGGCGCGCGTGCCGTTGATGCCCACCAGCCAGTCGGCTTCGGAGCGGCAACGCGCGGCCGAGGCCAGCGGCAGCATCTGCTCGTCCGTGCGCAGCTGCGCGAAGCCATCGCGAATGGCCGCTGGCGTCATGCTCTGCAGCCACAGGCGGCTGACGTCCTTGCCCAGGCCCTTGGCGCGGGTGGTGGCCGTGCTGTCGGCGGCGTACTGCACGATCAGGCGGAAGATGAGTTCGCCCTCGCGCCCCGCGTCACACGCGTTGATGAGGCTGGTGACGTCCTTGCGCTTGATGAGCTTGACCAGGGCGTTGAGGCGCCCCTTACTCTTGTCGATGGGGTTGAGGTCGAAGTGCGGCGGGATGACGGGCAGGTTGGCGAAGCTCCACTTGCCGCGCTTGACGTCGAACTCGTCGGGCGCCTTGATTTCGACCAGGTGACCCACGGCCGAGCTGACCACGTAGTGCTCGGACTCGAAGTATTCGTCGTGCTTCTCGAATTTGCCATCCACCGGCGTGAGCGCACGCACGATGTCTTGAGCCACCGAAGGCTTCTCTGCAATGACCAGGGCTTTGCTCATGAGCGTTTGTGATCGTGAGGGGATCGGTTGACGAAAGGCTTACATACAATCGGGCTTCTCGCGCGCACACACGTGGGCGCACGGGCGCACACGCGGGCACGCGCGCGCCCACCAATTCAATGTACCCAAACTGGCCGATGACGCAAGCCGCCCCCAAACCCAGGTCCGCCGCCCCATCCTCGGGCCAACCCGCGGCTCGCACGGCCAAACCCCACGCAGACGACGCCCCAGGGGGCCGCCGCACGCAGGTGCGCGAGTCCGGTGTGCACGGCAAAGGCGTCTACGCCATCCGCCCCCTGCACGCCGGCGACAAGGTGCTGGAGTACCGTGGCGAGATCATCACCTGGCAGGAAGCGCTCGACCGCCACCCCCACGATCCGTCTCAACCCAACCACACTTTCTACTTCCACCTCGACGACGGGCACGTCATCGACGGCAAGCATCAGGGCAACTCGGCGAAGTGGATCAACCACAGCTGCGAGCCCAACCTCGAGGCCGAACAAGACGGCAACCGCGTCTTCCTGCGGGCCTTGCGCGACATCGCCGTCGGCGAGGAGCTGTTCTTCGACTACGGCCTGGTGATCGACGCCCGCATGACGGCCAAGCTCAAGAAGGAGTACGCCTGCTGGTGCGGCACACCGAGCTGCCGCGGCACCATGCTGGCCGTCAAACGCCGCCGCTGACCCGCGTCCTCGCCTCCCGCCCTCGCATGCACGCTGCGCCCCCCTCCCTGCTCGCCGAACTGAACGCCGCGGCCGAGCGCATCTGGGAGGCCTGCTCGCCCCAATGGCCCCAACTCAGCGTGGACGTGCTGCCCGAGGTGGGCTCCACCAACACCGAGTTGATGGCGCGCGGGCGCCGTGGCGAAACCTGGCCGACCGCGCTGGTGGCCGCCAGCCAGAGCGCCGGTCGAGGCCGACGCGGGCGCGACTGGGTCGCCACACCGGGCGCCACCCTCACCTTCTCGCTGGGCCTGCCCGTGCAACTGGAGGGCGTGCCGGGCGGCGGCAGCGCCCTCTCCCTGGCCGTGGGCCTGAGCCTGGCCCAGGCGCTCGACGCCGGGCTGCAAGGGCGTCACGCAGCCGGCCTGGGCCCTGCCCACCCGCCCATCGGCCTGAAATGGCCCAACGACCTCTGGCTCGGCACGCGCAAACTCGGCGGCGTGCTGATCGAGGCCACCCCGGCACCTGGCCTGCCCGAGGGCAGCCGCTGGGTGGTGGTGGGCGTGGGCCTCAACGTCCACCCGGGAGGCGCGCCCGCTGGCGCGGCCTGGCTGGAAGGCACGCAGCCCAGCCGCGATCAGCACGCCCTGCAGACCGCCGAGGTCTGGCGCTGGCTGGTGCCCGCGCTGCTGGCCGACATCCGTCGCTTCGAGGCCACCGGCTTCGCCCCCCTGCAAAGCACCTGGGCCACGCGTGATGTCCTGCTCGGCCAGCGCGTTGCACTGTGGACCCGAGCCGGCATCACCCCGGACTCGGGTGAGCCCGCCGACGCACTCGGCCAGGCCCAGGGCGTGGACGAAAGCGGCGCCCTGCTCGTGCATACTGACCGCGGCCTGCAACGCTGGGACACCGGCGACGTGAGCGTGCGCACGCCCGGCCCCGGCCCGACCTGAGCGCGTCACCGGACGCCCCCTCGCCACCCTGCCCCCACCGCCCATGCTCCGCTCCCTGGTGCTCATCCTGCTGATCGTCAACACCGCTTTCTTCGCGTGGTCGCAAGGCTGGCTGAATGCGTGGATCGGCGTGCGCCCCGACGCACAACACGAGCCCCAGCGGCTGACGCAACAACTCCACCCCGAGCGCATCGAGATCGTGCCGGTCGCGCAGCGCGACCCATCGGCGCGGGCCAGGCCCGGCAAAGCTGCTGCCAGCGCGCCGGCCGCGCCGCCTCCTTCCGAGGTGGCCTCGGCAGGGGCGTCCGCACCGGTGTCTGCGTCTTTGCCAGCGGCACGGCCACCCGAGGCCACCTTGTGCATCGAGGCCGGCCCGTTCAACGCCGACGACGCGGGCGCTGCAGACCGCGCGATGCGCTCCGCCGCCCTGCCCCCCACCACCTGGACACGGCAAAGCGTGGCCGTGGGTGGCCAGTGGATGGTCTACATGGGCCCTTACCCGGACGACGACCTCTACGCCCGCAAGCTCACGGAGTTGCGCCGCATCAAGAACCTGAATTTCGACGAGGTGCGCAGCCCAGCCAGCCTGGCTCAGGGCTTCTCGCTGGGCCGATTCCCCAGTGAGGCCGATGCCGAAACCCGCCTGACGTCCTTGCGCCAGCGCGGCATCCGCACCGCCCGCGTCGTGACGGTCCGCGCGGCCGGCCAGGTGCAATACCTGCGCGTGCCCCAAGCCACCGTGCGCATGCAGGTCACGCTCTCAGGCATCAAACTGCCTCAGGGCAAGTCCTTCACGGCCTGCCGCTCTTGAAGCGCTGACGCAGGCCCAGGGCCAAGGCGGCCAGCAGGCCCAGCAGGCTCACGCCCTCCAGGCTGCCGCCCCCCCCGCCACCGCCACCGCCGCCTGCCAGCGAGCCGTTGCCACGCTGCGGCACAAAAGAGGTCGCAGCCACGGCCGGGGCCGAGAAGTCCGGCTGAGGCGAGTTGGTGGCCAGGTCCAGGGCCAGCTCAACGAGCTTGTCGGCGTCCAGCACACCCACACCGCAGGTGCCCGTGTCGCAGCGGCAGTTGGCTCGGTTCACGCTCGAACACAACGGGGCCGATCCGGCATAAGTCGTGTAGGTGTTGGTGTACGACGTCGCCGAGTCACGCAACAACTGGCGCAAAGCGGGAACGGTGAGGCCCGGGTTGACCGCCAGGGCCAGGGCCGCCGCACCCGCCACCTGAGGCGTGGCGAAGCTCGTGCCGTCCACGTCGGGGCGGATGTAACGCGCCACCGCCGTCGAGGCACCCGTGTCGCTGATCAGGTGGAGGTTCTCGGTGACGCCCGGGCTGCCCGAAACGAACTCCCCCGCGGCCACCGCGATGCCCAGGTAGCCTGCGCTCAGGCTGCCATCGATCAGGTTGGCATAAGACGACTTGGTGCCGTCTTTGCGCAAGGCGGTGACCGCCACCACGCCATCGCAATTGGCCGGCATGATGGGGCCCACGACGCCCACCGAACCGTCTCCGTTGCCCGCAGCGGCCACCAACAAGGCGCCTTTGGACTCCAGTGCCGTGACGGTCTGGCGGTAGAGGGTGTCGGTGGCCGATCCCGTGCGACAGGTGCCGGAGCCCCCGTAGCTGAAGTTGATGACCCGCGCCGGGTTCGGGTTGGCCGGGGGGGAGCCCTGGTAGTCGATGCCGGCTGCCCACAGCATGCCCTCGATGACGTCGCTGATGGCCGCACCGCACACCCCGCCGATGCGCACCGGCAAGACCACCGCGCCGGGCAATGGCGCCAGGATGCCAGGGCCGAAGAAGCCGCTGCCCGCGGGGGGCGCGAGCATGGACGTCACCATGGTGCCGTGCCAGGAGCTGTTGCCCACCTGGCAGCTGCTGCCCGAAAACGCCGAGTTGCTTTGTTTTTCGCCGCTGGTGAGGTAGTCGCCCAGGTCGGTCGGGTCGCTGTCCAGGCCGTTGCCGTCGCGTGCGTACTGTGCCTCGGACACGAAGTCGTAGCCAGGCAGCAAACGGCCGGAAAAATCGTCGTTGGGCAGCACGCCCGAGTCCAGCACCGCGGTGACGACCGGCGCCACCGAGCGGTTGGCGCCAATGCGGCCCCACGCCGTGGCGAAACGCGCCACGCCGGGCCGAGCGGTGCGATCCTTGAGCCAGAAGTGGTCGTCGTACACCCCACCGGACTGAGGCACCGCCACCGTGTTCACGCGCCCTGCCAGCGGCTGCTCCAGGCGGTTGACGAGCACCCACGCCACGTCCGGGTCCTGCCGCAGGCGCGCGGCCTCGGCCTCGGCTTCATCCACGGATGAGAACTGACCCGAGTGGATGACGTGGGCGCCAAACGCCGTGGGCTTCTGAATGAGGAACCCCACGCGCTTGCGATTCGCCGCCGCGTACAAGCGAGCGCGCTGGCTGGGCGCGGCGTCAGACGGCCGCACGCTGGGGCGCAAGCGCACCACGGACGGGGTCTGGCTCTCCTTGAGCTTGACGATCAGCCCCATGGCCAGCGGAGGCGGGTTGGGGCCCTGCGCCTGCGCAGCCGCACCCGAAGACCACACAGACAGCGACAGGGCCAGGGTGCAAGCGGCAGACGGCACCAGCAGACGCGCCACCCGGGACGAACCGCACAGCGGGGTCAACGACTTGTTTCGAACGTGCACAGGTTGCTCCCGCACCCAAAGAAGTGAAAGCGATTATCGAGGCGCATCTGCACAAGCAGGGTGCAACAACGCCACATCTGATACGTGTTGTCGGCACTGTTGCACAGCGGGTCAAATGCAAAAGGCCCCATGAAGGGGCCTTGAACGGGATTTGTCGACGGATCGGGGGGTGGTAACGCCCCCAAACGCCGATCAGCTCACGCGGGTCACTTGGCGGCGATCACGCGGGCCATTTCCAGACACTTGTTGGAATAACCCCACTCGTTGTCGTACCAGGACACGACCTTCACGAAGGTGCTGTCTAGGGCCAGGCCGGCTTCGGCGTCGAACACCGAGGTGCAGACTTCGCCGCGGAAGTCGGTGGCCACGACCTTGTCTTCGGTGTAGCCCAGCACGCCTTTCATGGCGCCTTCAGAGGCGGCCTTCATGGCCTTGCAGATGTCTTCGTACGAAGCTTCCTTGTTCAGCTCGACGGTCAGGTCAACGACCGAGACGTCGGAGGTGGGCACGCGGAAGGCCATGCCGGTCAGCTTCTTGTTCAGCTCGGGGATCACCACGCCCACGGCCTTGGCGGCGCCCGTGCTCGAGGGGATGATGTTTTCCAGGATGCCGCGGCCGCCGCGCCAGTCCTTGTTCGACGGGCCGTCCACGGTCTTTTGCGTGGCCGTCGCTGCGTGCACGGTGGTCATCAGGCCGCGCTTGATGCCGAAGGTGTCGTTGAGCACCTTGGCCACGGGGGCCAGGCAGTTCGTGGTGCACGAAGCGTTGGAGATGATGGTCTGGCCGGCGTAGGTCTTGTCGTTGACGCCGTAGACGAACATCGGGGTGTCGTCCTTCGAGGGGGCCGACATGATCACCTTCTTGGCGCCCGCCTGGATGTGGGCTTCGGCGGTTTCCTTGGTCAGGAACAGGCCAGTGGACTCGATGACGACGTCGGCACCGACTTCGTCCCACTTCAGCTCGGCCGGGTTCTTCACGGCGGTCAGGCGGATCTTCTTGCCGTTGACGACCAGGGTGTTGCCCTCGATGGCCACGTTGCCTTCGAAACGACCGTGCACGCTGTCGTACTTCAGCATGTAAGCCAGGTAGTCGGGCTCGAGCAGGTCGTTGATGCCGACGATTTCGATGTCGTTGGCGAAGTTCTGAACGGCGGCGCGGAACACCATGCGGCCGATGCGGCCGAAGCCGTTGATACCAATCTTGATGGTCATGATTCGTTTACCTTGCGGAAGGTGACTGAGAGGGGGAATCGGTGCGGGAATCGGGGCGGGAGCCGCGGCTCACTTCTTCTTGGACAGGACCTTGCGGACCGTGGCCACGACGTTGTCGGTCGTGAACCCGAAGTGCTTGAACAGCACGCCGGCCGGGGCCGACTCGCCGTAGGTGTCGAGGCCGATGACGGCGTCGCAGCCGTACTTCCACCAGCCATCGGTCACGCCGGCCTCGACCGCGATGCGCGGCAGGTTGGCCGGCAACACGGACTTCTTGTAGTCCACCGGCTGGCGGTCGAAAACGGTGGTGGACGGCATGGAGACCACGCGCACCGGCACGCCCAGCTTGGCCAGCTCGGCCTGGGCGTGCAGCGCCAGTTGCACCTCGGAGCCGGTGGCGATGATCACGGCCACGGGCTTCTTCTTGAGACCGACTTCAGACGGCTCGGCCAGCACGTAAGCGCCCTGGGTGATGACGTCAGCGTCGGACTTGGGCGCGTAAGGCAGGTTCTGACGCGACAGCAGCAGCGCCGAGGGGCGGTGCTTGTTGGCCAGGGCCATGGACCAGGCCACGGCGGTCTCGGTCGTGTCGGCCGGGCGCCAGACGTCCAGGCCGGGGATCAGGCGCAGGCTGGCGGCGTGCTCCACCGACTGGTGGGTCGGGCCGTCTTCGCCCAGGCCGATGGAGTCGTGCGTGAACACGTGGATCACGCGCTGCTTCATCAGCGCGGCCATGCGGATGGCGTTGCGGCTGTAGTCGCTGAAGGTCAGGAAGGTGCCGCCGTAGGGGATGTAGCCGCCATGCAGGGCCACGCCGTTCATGATGGCGGCCATGCCGAACTCGCGCACGCCGTAGTTGATGTGGCGGCCAGGCTTGCCGTCGATGGTGACCACGGCACCGGCGTCGTCCACTCGGAAAGCGGCGGTGCTCTTGGTGTTGGTCAGGTTCGAGCCGGTCAGGTCGGCCGAGCCGCCCAGCATCTCGGGCACCGCGGCGGTGAAGAACTCGAGTGCGATCTGGCTGGCCTTGCGGCTGGCCACGGTCTCGGCCTTGTCGTGCGCGGAGGCCACGGCCTGCACCGCGATTTCGGCGAAGTTGGCCGGCAGCTCACCGGCCATGCGGCGCAGGTACTCGGCGGCCAGCTCGGGGAACAGGGCCTGGTAGGCGCTGAAGCGGGTGTTCCAGTCGTTGACCAGCAACTCGCCGTCGGCCTGGGCGCTCCAGTCGGCGTAGACCTCTTCGGGGATCACGAAAGCGTCGTGCGCCCAGCCGATGGTCT
Source organism: Burkholderiales bacterium (assembly GCA_016000265.1). Taxonomy (GTDB): domain Bacteria; phylum Pseudomonadota; class Gammaproteobacteria; order Burkholderiales; family Burkholderiaceae_C; genus Aquabacterium. The sequence continues at coordinate 160,264 of JAECRL010000006.1, read as the reverse complement.
CGCGCGTGAGCTTGATCTCGTCGCCACCCAGCGGCTCGCCGTGGGCCTTGGCGGTGTTGGCGCGGTTGGGCGAGCCCTTGCCGATGTGGGTCTTGCAGATCACCAAAGTGGGCTTGTCAGCCGACAGCTTGGCCTTGGTGATGGCGCCATCCACGGCGTCGACATCGTGGCCATCGACCGGACCGATGACATTCCAGCCACAGGCCTCGAAGCGCTGTGCGGTGTTGTCGATGAACCAGGGCGTGACCTGGCCGTCGATGGAGATGCCGTTGTCGTCGTACAGCGCGATCAGCTTGTTGAGCTTCCAGGCGCCCGCCAGGGCCACGGCCTCGTGGCTGATGCCCTCCATCAGGCAACCATCGCCCAGGAAGGTGTAAGTGTGGTGGTTGACGATGGCGTGGCCGGGGCGGTTGAACTCGGCGGCCAGCATCTTCTCGGCCAGGGCCATGCCCACCGCGTTGGTGATGCCCTGCCCCAGCGGGCCGGTGGTGGTCTCCACGCCCGGGGTCACGCCGACTTCCGGGTGGCCCGGCGTCTTGCTGTGCATCTGGCGGAAGGCCTTGAGGTCATCGATCGACAGCGCGTAGCCCGACAGGTGCAGCAGGGCGTAGATCAGCATCGAAGCGTGGCCGTTGGACAGCACGAAGCGGTCGCGGTCGGCCCACAGCGGCTGGCCGGGGTGATGACGCAGGTGACGGCCCCACAGAGCCACGGCCATGTCGGCCATGCCCATCGGCGCACCCGGGTGACCCGAGTTGGCTTGCTGGACGGCGTCCATCGCCAAAGCACGGATGGCGTTGGCCATGGCGGTGATGTTCTTGGTGGTGTGGGACATGGCGGGCAGACAGGTCAGAGAAAACCAGCATTTTAGCCCGACCGCCCCGCCCCATCCGGACGCAGAATCGGCACTCATTCACAAGATAAAAAGGGACCCCAGTCCATGATCAGGTTCGCGCTTTCGCTGGTTCTGTGCTCTGTTGCACTCCTGCTGGCCTTGAGCGCCGAGCCCATTGCTCAGGTGCTTGGCACGCAGGCCTCGGCCCTGATCCTGGTTTTGCTAACAGCCGCACCCTTGTTGCTTCCTCGCCTGATGCCCGTCTTGCGAAGCGCCCCGTTGCGAGCCAGCGATGCCAGGCGCGTTCTCCACAAGTGCATTGCGCTGAGCATGGGTTGCCTGGCCGTCCTGGTCTATGCAGCGCTGATCGGCTGCCTGGGCTTCGGCACTTTCTCTGCCTTCACGAGCCTCGCGGTCATGGCATTGCCTTTGGCAGTGGTGATCTTGCCTTGGTACGTGCACTGGACCGATCAACGGCTGCCTGATGCTGAAGATGACTACCTGCGGCTGGGCCAATGCCTGTCAGGCTTGCGGCCCTGGCGCTGGTCAGAACATTCGCTGCTGATCCGCACCTGGTGCGTCAAGGTGTTCTTCATCCCGATCATGGCTGGAGGGTTGATCGAGGTCTCCACCGCCCTGGTGGAAATGAGCAGGCAGGACAAGCCCGGCCAACTGATCGAGTTGATGTTCTATTACGGCCTGTTTGCCGACCTGCTGGTGGGCAACATCGGGTACTTTTTTGCCAGCAAGTTGCTGGGCAACGACATCAAGAGCGTGGACGCAACCTGGAGTGGATGGCTCGTCTGCATCATTTGCTACGTGCCCTTGAACGGACTGCTCCATCTCGCGACCGCTCAGCGCGATCACTTCATCTGGAGCGATTGGCTCACCCCCGATCACTGGTTGTACTGGCCCTGGGCTGCGGTGCTCGCAACAACCTGGATCGTGTACTGGTTGTCCACCACGTGCTTCGGGATCGACTTCTCCAACATGACTTGGCGCCGCCTGGTCGACAACGGGCCCTATCGCTACACCAAACACCCGGCTTTCATCTCTAAAAACCTCTACTGGTGGATGAGCACGGTGCCCTTCTTTGGCGTTGCATCAGGGTGGGACGTTTGCCGAAACATCCTGGGCATGAGCATCCTGAGTTTCGCCTACTACCTGAGGGCCAAAACAGAGGAACGACACCTGATGCGCTTCCCGGAGTACGCAGCGTATGCACGTCGAGTCGATGCCAACGGGTGGTTTGCCTGGCGCCGCCGAACGAGGAACTGATTCAGCGCTTGGCTGGCTCGCGCTCAAAACGACGCGACAGGTAGTGAATCGCCAAATTCGCAGGGTCGTTGCGATCAAGGAAAACGTCCAGCGGATCAACGAACTGTGGGTGTCGCACCTTCAAACGATCAGGCAGAGCAGCCATGGTGTCGAACCTGTCACAGCAAAAAGCCGCCCCGGCCGGTAATTCGCACATCTGCAAGTGACCTTGGTGCAACTCGAAACGCAGCCGAAAACCCTCGCTGTTGACCCACGTACCTGGTAGCAGCCTCGGATCCATCCAACTCGCCCGCCCCCGCATGTGGGGCCGCCATCCAGGTAAGGTTTCTCGTGTCAAGCGATCAATGAAACGGGTCAGCGGCACGCCTGGCCCCTGGTTGGCCAGCACCATCAATGCAAAACCGCGGGAGGGAACGACTCGGATGAAGCCGCCGTATCCAGGGAGGAACCCGTTGTGCTCGTACACCGGCCCCACATCGTTGCGATGCGCATACCATCCCAGGGCGTAGCTCACGTCGACGCGTCCGCGGTGAACAGGCACAGCCCTTCGAGAGACTTCGCTGAAGAAGCCAGCGTGCCAAGACGAGGTCGCTAAAGCCAGCAACCAGGGCACCATCTCAGACAGCGACGCCACCCCCTGACCTGCGCCAGGTGACGCCAGAGCCCAAGCCTGCCTGAGGGGGATGGGGCCTTGGCACCCAAGCCCCGTCAGGTGACCCGTCGCGGCGTTTTCAGGCAAGTCACGCAGCAACACAGGCGCGATGCTGCCAGGCAAGCCGAGCTCACGCGCCAGGGCCATGCCAATAGGGACACCACTGACCTCCTCCAGCACCGCTGAGGCGAGGTGAAAGCCTGCATTGCCATACGAGAAGCGACCTGCCGGCGATGACGCAAATGCATCAGGTGGTGCATGGACGAGCGTTGTGGCCGCGGGCACCGCCCCGCCGGCCATGCCCGCGGCGTGCGCCAGCCAACCGTGCAACGTGACAGCACCATTTGCGGGCGATGACCAAGGCACGAACGAAGCGACAGGGCGATCGAGAAAATACACCTGCCGCGCCGCCTCGCGACGGGCGGCCATGCCAACCAAGGGCTTGACCAGCGACGCCAGCATCATTGGCGTGTCAACCGACATGCTGCGTTGAGATTTGCAATCTGCCCACCCTGCAGCCACGGCGAACTTGAGCTCGCCTCCAGCGACCAGCGCCACGACGGCACCCGGCACACCTTGTTGGTCCATTGCCAGCTTGAGGTCAGCGGCCTGCGAGACGTTGAAGCTCGATGGAGGTGCCGCCTCTGAAACAGGAACGAGCGCCCCCATCATCAAAGCTGTGGCGATGGTCAGTCGGATAACGGTCAAGTGGCACCTGAAACAAAAAAGGGCGCCGAAGCGCCCTCTTGGATGGAACCGGTTACCCGATCAGCCACCAGTCGTGCCACCCGTGGTGCCACCAGTCGTGCCACCCGTGGTGCCGCCAGTCGTGCCACCCGTGGTGCCGCCAGTCGTGCCACCCGTGGTGCCACCAGTCGTGCCACCCGTGGTGCCGCCAGTCGTGCCACCCGTGGTGCCGCCAGGAATGTTGTTCTTTTCGATTGCCGCGGTGACAGCAGTGTTGGTGACGTTAACTCCCGACAGCGTCCAGGTAACCGCAGAACCAGCGGCGTTTGCTGCAGGTTCGAACACAATTTGAGCACCGGTACCAGCACCCACTGCGTCACGCAAAGTTGCCGTGATTTGACCATCTGCCACAGCAACCGCGGAAACCTCTGCGGTAGGAGTGAATGTAGGCAACTCAACACCCTCACCACCAGTCGTACAACCAGTTGCAACACCGCCGCGTTCCTGAATGCACAGCGCCACCGCTGTTTTCACGGAATCAACCGACGAAAGTGCATTGGCGACTCGGGACTTCACCACGTAATTTTGATACTGCGGAATGGCCACAGCAGCCAGGATGCCGATGATCGCCACAACGATCATCAGTTCGATCAGGGTGAAACCTTGTTGCACACGCTTCATGGTGAACTCCTCGAAGGCCGGAACGGCCGCTGGTAAAAGGGTTTGCAGTCAGCGACCGACTCTCGTCAACCGCACGCCAAACATGGTGCAGCCCGCGTGCCAGGTTTCAAAGCCTGAAAAACCGTGATCTTCTGCTCGATTTCCCGCGCCACTTGACGGCGCGCAACCAGTTTTGGTCGGGTTTGTATCGAGATGCGAGACAAAAACCGTCACCCTGCGTCACAACTGACAATTTTTGTCAGCTCCTTCTGAAGAGGTCACTCTTCTGGGGGGACATGAAATCGCTGCCCCTCGCGCAAGGGCTCGATGCGGTGGCGGCTGTCCAGCGCCCGGACCTGAGACAGCACCGAAGGCACCTCGCCCGGCTTGGGGTGGGTGATGTAGACACTCACCTCGCCGTCGAGCTGGCCCAGCTCCTGCGCCAGCGTCTGCGGCGAGAGGTGCCCGCTGATGTTCGCCAGGTGCGCCTCTTCGTTGCCGAAGGCGGTCTCGATCACCAGCTGCGCGATGCGCTGCCCGTTGAGCGCTTGCCACAGCGCCGGGTTGGGGCCCGTGTCGCCGGTGAACACCCACCAGCCCTGCGGCGTCTCCACGCCGTAGCCCACGGCGGGCACGGTGTGCGCGGCCGGCAGCACGTGCACGACGCGGTCGACCTGCCCGCCTCGGGCCGCAAAACGCAACGCCTGCCCCACTTCGATCTCGTGGAAGACCAGCACCGGGTGCGCGGCGCTGGGCAGGCGCGTGAAGTCGGGCCAGATCACGCCGTTGAAGATGTGGTCACGCAGGGCGGCCAGGGTTTCGGGCAGGGCGTGGACGTGGATGGGGCGCAGTTGAGCCGGCCCGCCGCCACCCATGCGCAGCTTGATGACCGTGTCGGCCAGCAAGGGGATGCTGAGCACGTGGTCGAGGTGGCTGTGCGTGATCAGCACGTGGTCGATGCGCGAAAGCTCGTCCAGGCGCAACTCGCCCACGCCGCTGCCGGCGTCGATCAGGATGTCGTCGTCGAGCAGGAAGGAGGTGGTGTGGCAGCGGGCGGCGATCGAGCCGAAGCAGCCCAGCACTCGGATCATGGCAACGCCCGATCAGGCCTGCACGAACTGCATCTGGGTGCCCGCCAGCTCGATGACGTCGCCGCTCTTGAGGTGCACGGGGTCGCCAGCCACGGGGGCACCGTTGACCGTCGGACGGGCGCCGCCTTCGACGTGCGCGAACACGTAGCCCCCCGGGCGTTTGGTGATCGAGGCCACCTGCACGCCCGGCTTGCCCACCGTGGTCACGACCTTGGTCAAGGCCACCTCGCGCCCGGCGGCCGCGCCGTTGAGCACCTTGATGGAGGCGGGGTTCTGGGCAGGCAGGCCCCCGAAGCCGCTGGGGCCGTTGAAGCCATTGCCCGCCAGGGTGCCGCCGAAGCCACCCGGGGTCGTGCTCGGGCCCGATGCCGGTGAGGGCGCCGAAGCCATGCCCGCTCCCAGGGAGGTGGGCAGCGGGGTGCCGGGGCGCATGATCATGGTGCGCTCGTAGTCGGAGCCTTCATCGACCAGGAACTTGATCTTGTACTTGCCGATCTCGACCGTGTCGTTGTGCTGCAGCAGCTGCTTCTTGACGGCCTTGCCATTGATGTAGGTGCCGTTGGTGCTGTTGAGGTCCTCGATGAAGACGTTGCCTCCCAGCAGTTGCAGCACGGCGTGCTCACCGCTGACGGCCAGGTTGTCGATCACGATGTCGTTGTACGGACGGCGACCGAGGGTCGTCTTGTCCTTCGTGACCTGGACTTCCTTGATGACCACCCCGTCCAGTGAGACGACCAGTTTTCCCATGCGGAACCTCTACGTTATGGATCTTGATATGGAGGCGTTCAGCCCAGGCCGCCGAGGCGCTTGAAGGGCCACCACGACCGGGATGCCGGCTCGGTCACTCCCTGAGCCCGCACCAGCACGACCGCAATATTATCCCGACCACCGGCTTCGTTGGCGGCGGCGATCAGGGCGGCCCCCATCTCGGGCAGGTGGTCGTGTTGGGCCATCACGTCGGCGATCTGGGGGTCTCGGAGCATGTCGGACAGGCCATCGGAGCACATCAGGTAGATGTCGCCGGACTGGATGTCATGCTGATGCGTCTCCAGCAAGGCCATGTCCTCGACGCCCAAAGCGCGCGTGACGAGGTTCTTGTTGGCGGCGAACTGGGCCTGTTCCCGCGTCAGCATGCCAGCGTCGATCTGTTCCTGCAGTAACGAATGGTCTTTGGTGACCTGCTGCAACACGCCGGCGCGGAACCGGTAGCCGCGCGAGTCCCCGATGTGGCCCATCAGCAGGCGCCCCGAGCGGAACACGCCCAGCACCAGGGTCGTGCCCATGCCACCGAAAGTCGGGTTGGAGTTGGCGGCGCTGAAGATGGCGCGGTTGGCGTTGTCCACGCAGATGTCCATGGCGCGGCGCACGTCGGCGTCGCTGGCGTTGGCGGCGGCTTCGCTCAGCCAGCGGCCCAGTTCGGTCTTGATGAATTCACAGGCCATGCCGCTGGCGACCTCACCGGCTGCGTAGCCGCCCATGCCGTCGGCCAGGACCGCCAGCGCACAGGACTCGTCCAGGGCCACCGTGTCCTCGTTGTTGGTGCGGACGCGTCCCGTGTCCGTCTGGCTGTAGAACTCGAACTCCATGGGCAAATTGTCGCTGTTGCGGGCGAGGTGTCGGGGTGGGGAAAGCCGTCATCCCAGGGGGATGTCGACGGCCTGGGGCCCGCTGTCGGGCAGCATTTTCAAGATGGCACGCAAGTCTTCTGCCATCTGCTCGCCCGTGGCGTAGCGGGTGGCGGGGTGTTTTTGCAAGGCCAGCGCGACGACATCCCCCAGCGCCGGCGGCAGGTCGGACCGCAGGCTGCAGACGTTGGGCGGGGTGTCCTGGCCGATGGCGCGCATGAGGGCGCCCAGCGATTCGCTGCGGTACGGCAGCTGGCCGGTCAGCAGCTGAAAAAGCGTCACGCCCAGGGAGTACAGGTCGCTGCGACCATCGGTGTGCTGGCCGGAGAGCTGCTCGGGCGACATGAAAGTCGGGGTGCCGAGCACGACACCGGTGCGCGTGCGCGAGGCGTCTTCCAGGCGCGCCACGCCGAAATCCATCACCTTGACCGCCTCTCGGGGCGAGTCGAACATGATGTTGTCGGGCTTGATGTCTCGGTGGGTGACGCCTCGCGTGTGGGCGTAGGCCAGGGCGTCGGCCACCCGGGCCACGATGCGCAGCACCACCGGCACGGGCAGGAGGTGCTCCGGCTGGGTGTGGTGGCTGAGGTCGACGCCTTCGACCAGCTCCATGGCGATGTAGGCCAGCCCTTCGGACTCGCCTGCGTCGAGGATGTGAACGATGTCGGGGTGCCGCAGGCGCCCGGCCATGTCGGCCTCACGCAGGAAGCGCGCGCGGGCGTCGGCCAGGTCGGCGCCACTGAATTCACGCGCCAGGGCCATGGTCTTGACGGCCACGCGCTGGCCGGTGCCGGGGTCGTGGGCCAGGTAGATGGCGCCCATGGCACCTTGCCCGATCTGCTTGTCGATCACGCACCGCCCCAGGGTGCCGACGCCCTGCGTGGGCACGGCGCGGGGCGCCACCGAACCCCAGGCGCTCACCGCCTGGACCTGGGCCACGCCGCGGGCGCGCATCAGGCGGCTGCGCACATCGGGCCAGTCCGCATCGAGGTCGGCCATGTATTCGTAGACGTCGCGGGCGGCATCGAAGCGCCGTTCACCCTCGAAGGCCGCGGCGATGCGCTCGCAGGTCTCCAGGGTGGCGCGTCGCAGGCCCTCGGGGGGCAGGTAGCCGCGCAGGGTGTCCCAGGCCTGGTCGACCGGGCCCTCGCCCAGGGCCTGCATGGCGCGCTGCACGCGCTCTCGGGAAGCCCGCGAGGCCGCGGAAGCACTCGCCTGGTCCCCCGGTTCAGCGCCCTCCTTGAGCGGAATCGGGTCCGACACCGGGGCGTCCGCGTCGGCGAACCAGCTGTCCAAGGGGGGGCTGCCGGTGGGGCGGGCACCCGACTCGGCGGCCGATTCAGCCTGAACAGGGGACGTGGGCGTCGGGACACGCGGGTGCAAGGCCGCGGGCCCGGACGGCCGCCAGCCGCTCTGAAAAGCCGCGGGGCTGGTGTCGGCGAACCTCGATGGCGGGCGGTTGTCGTCCATCGAGTCGACGAAATCATTCAGCGCCTGGCGCTTGCGCCGCTGGGCCTCGGCAGCACCATCGGCCACCGGTGAGGTGTCGGAAAAGTCGGCCCACTGGGTGCTGCGCGCACCGCCCGGGGCGCGGTCGGCGCCGTCGCGCGGGCGGCCACCGCGTCGCGTGAACCACCAGCCGGCGCCCAGCACGCAGGCCGCCAGCACGATGAGCCACCCGACCACCGGCAGCATCGGCGCCCCGATCAGCTGGCCGCGGGCGCGCGCGCCGCCAGGGCCTTGCCCACCGCCACCACCAGCAAGGCGCCCAAGCCGCCCGCCAGGTAGCGAACCGACTCGCCTTGCGGCACGACGTGCACGATGGCCGGGTCGCTGACCGCCAGGGTGCCGGCGATCCAGCCCAACAGGGCCCCGCCCGCCACGATGATGAGGGGGAAGCGATCCATCAGCTTGAGGACCAGGCCGCTGCCCCACACGATGATGGGGATGCTGACGAGCAGGCCGAAGATGACCAGGGGCATTTGATGGCCTTCGTTGCCTGCGCTCTGCGCGGCGCCCGCGATGCCGATGACGTTGTCCACGCTCATGACGAAGTCAGCCACGATGATGGTCTTGATGGCGCCCAGCAGCTTGTCGCTGGCCTTGAGGTCGCCATGTCCGTCGTCTTCCGGAACCAGCAGCTTGACGCCGATCCACAGCAGCAGGGCCGCACCCACCAGCTTGAGGTACGGCAGGGCCAGCAGCGACATCGCGAAGAAGATGAGGATGACGCGCAGCACGATGGCGCCTGCGGTGCCCCACAAGATGCCTTTGCGGCGCAGGTCAGGCGGCAGGTTGCGGCAAGCCAGGGCGATGACGATGGCGTTGTCGCCGCCCAGCAGGATGTCGATCATGATGATCTGGCCGACTGCGAGCCAGAACTCGGGGGTGAGGAAGGCGTCCATGTGCGAAAAAGAAATCAGCCCCTGAGTGTAGGGGCTGATGGGTTGAGGCTGATGGGCGAGCGCGAATCCGGTTCGCGCCCGCGTCAGGAGGCGATCAGATCAGATCAGGGACTTCAGGATGCGCCCCATCTCGGACGGGTTGCGCGTGACCTTGAAGCCGCACTCTTCCATGATGGCCAGCTTGGCGTCGGCCGTGTCGGCTCCACCGGAAATCAGCGCACCGGCGTGGCCCATGCGCTTGCCCGGGGGCGCTGTGACACCGGCGATGAAGCCGACGATGGGCTTCTTCATGTTGTCCTTGCACCATTGAGCGGCTTCGGCTTCGTCCGGGCCGCCGATCTCGCCGATCATGATGACGGCGTCGGTCTCGGGATCGTCATTGAAGGCACGCATCACGTCGATGTGCTTCAGGCCGTTGATCGGGTCACCGCCGATGCCCACGGCGCTGGACTGGCCCAGGCCGAGTTCGGTCAGCTGCGCCACGGCTTCGTAGGTCAGCGTGCCGGAGCGCGAAACCACGCCGATGCGGCCCTTGCGGTGGATGTGACCGGGCATGATGCCGATCTTGATCTCTTCGGGCGTGATCAGGCCGGGGCAGTTGGGGCCCAGCAGCAGCGTCTTCTTGCCGCCGGCCGCTTCCTTGGCCTTCATCTTGTTGCGCACCATCAACATGTCGCGCACGGGGATGCCTTCGGTGATGGCGATGACCAGTTCCAGGTCGGCCTCGACGGCTTCCCAGATCGCGTCAGCGGCACCGGCGGGCGGCACATAGATCACCGACACGGTGGCGCCGGTTTGCTGCGATGCTTCCTTCACGGAGGCGTAGATGGGGATGTCCGAGAACTTCTCGCCAGCCTTCTTGGGGTTCACGCCCGCCACGAAAGCGTTCTTGCCATTGGCATAGGCCTGGCAACCGAGGGTGTGGAACTGACCGGTCTTGCCCGTGATGCCCTGGGTGATGACCTTGGTGTCCTTGTTGATGAGGATGCTCATGATGGTTCTTTCCTGGGGCGTTACTTGACGGCGGCGACGATCTTGGTGGCCGCTTCGGCCATCGTGTCGACGCTGATGATGGGCAGACCGGAGTCCGCCAGCATCTTCTTGCCCAGGTCTTCGTTGGTGCCTTTCATGCGCACCACCAGCGGCACGTTGAGGTTCACGGCCTTGCAGGCGGTGATGACGCCATCGGCGATGGTGTCGCATTTCATGATGCCGCCGAAGATGTTGACCAGGATGCCCTTGACCTTGGGGCTCTTGAGCATGATCTTGAAGGCTTCGGTGACCTTCTCGGCGGTGGCGCCACCGCCGACGTCCAGGAAGTTGGCCGGCTCGCCGCCGAACAGCTTGATGGTGTCCATGGTGGCCATGGCCAGGCCGGCGCCATTGACCAGGCAGCCGATGTTGCCGTCGAGCTGGATGTAGGCCAGGTCGAACTTGGAGGCTTCGACTTCGGCCGGGTCTTCTTCGTCCAGGTCGCGGTAGGCCACGATTTCGGGGTGGCGGAACAGCGCGTTGCTGTCGAAGTTGAACTTGGCGTCCAGGGCGATGACGTTGCCCTTGCCGTCGCGGTTCAGCGGGTTGATTTCAACCAGCGACGCGTCGGTTTCCATGTAGCACTGGTACAGCTTCTTGAAGATGTCCTTGGCCTGGGCTTGCGAGTCGGCCGGCATGCCGATGCCGTCGGCGATCTGCTGGGCTTGCGCGTCGGTCAGGCCGGCCAGCGGGTCGATGAAGACGGTGATGATCTTCTCGGGCGTGCTGTGGGCGACTTCTTCGATGTCCATGCCGCCTTCGCTGGAGGCGATGAAAGCAATCTTCTGGGTGCCGCGGTCGGTGACCACGGACACGTAGTATTCCTTTTGGATGTCAGCGCCGTCTTCGATGTAGAGGCGGTTGACCTTCTGGCCTTCGGGGCCGGTCTGGTGGGTCTTGAGCTGCATGCCCAGGATGTCGTTGGCCAGGCGGCGAACGTCATCCAGCGACTTGGCCACCTTCACGCCACCGCCCTTGCCGCGACCACCGGCATGGATCTGGGCCTTGACCACCCACACGGGGCCGCCGAGCTTTTCGGCCGCGGCCACGGCTTCGTCAACGGAAAACGCCGGGATGCCTCTTGGGACCGGCACGCCAAATCGGCTCAGGATCTCTTTGCCTTGGTACTCATGAATCTTCATGGGGATCTCGCAATGTGTGATGCGTTCGGGTCGAACATGACGAAACCCGCCAGGGCCGATCAGGCGCAGGCGGGCGCCGAGCCTCCCGGGTTGGCCGGGTTGCACTGCAGCATTCAGCATAGCACCGCTCCCCCTCAGTCAGAGGGTGGGTTTCCACAGAGGAGTGGGGGGCAATCAGTCGGATTCGACCGGCCCCTCGCCCTTGAGAACGCGGCGGATGACGTCACCGGAAAACCCCCGTGCCGCCAGGAAGCGGGCCTGACGCGCGTGCGCCTGGGGGTCGCTCGGGAGCTCGCCATGGCGCTTCGCCCACAGGGCGTGCGCGCGCTCGAATTCGGTGTCCCGCAAAGAACGCACCACCGCCTCGGCGACGTCGGGCGGCAGCTGGTGCTGCGACAACTCGGCCTTGATGCGCGCCGCACCGAAGCGAGCAGCCTTGCGATGAACCATGGACTCAGCGAAACGCTCGGCCGACAGGAAGCGGCGAGATTCGAGCTCATCCAGCACGGCGTCGAGTTGCTCGGGCGACTCGGCGTGGGGCGCGAGCTTGCGGCGCAACTCCACCCGGGAGTGCTCGCGCATGGACAGGCATTTCAGCGCCCGGCCCTTGAGCGACAAACCAGGGCGGGCTTTGCGCGGGGGCACCCCCTCCGGCTGACCATCGGCGCCACCGGGGTGGTCATCGTCTTCTTGCATGTCAAGCTCGCTGGTTCAGGTCACCGGCCGCGCGCGGGTGATGGCGAGGAACAAAGGCGAGGGGTGTCCGTCAGGCCTCGTCGCTCACCTCGGGGCGGTTGGAGCCGGCCGGGCGCTGGGCCACACCCAGGGAGTCGCGAATCTTGTTCTCGATTTCGCGGGCCAGGTCGGGGTTCTCGCGCAGGAATTCACGCGAGTTGTCCTTGCCTTGGCCGATTTTCTCGCCGTTGTAGGCGTACCAGGCACCGGACTTGTCGACAATTTTGGCGGTCACGCCCAGGTCGACGATTTCGCCCTCGCGGCTGATGCCCTCGCCGTAGAGGATGTCGAACTCGGCCGTCTTGAATGGGGGCGACACCTTGTTCTTGACGACCTTGACCTTGGTTTCGTTGCCAATGACCTCGTCGCCCTTCTTGATGGAGCCGGTGCGGCGGATGTCCAGGCGGACGGAGGCGTAGAACTTCAAGGCGTTGCCGCCGGTGGTGGTCTCGGGCGAGCCGAACATCACGCCGATCTTCATGCGGATCTGGTTGATGAAGATGACCGTGCAGTTGGTCTTCTTGATGGTGGCCGTCAGCTTGCGCAGGGCCTGGCTCATCAGGCGCGCCTGCAAGCCCGGCAAGGAGTCGCCCATTTCACCTTCGAGCTCGGCTTTGGGGGTCAGGGCGGCCACGGAGTCCACCACGATCAGGTCCACGGAGCCGGAACGCACCAGGGCGTCGACGATTTCGAGGGCTTGCTCACCGGTGTCAGGCTGGGAGATCAGCAGGTCCTGCAGGTTGACGCCGAGCTTCTGCGCGTATTGAGCGTCGAGGGCGTGTTCGGCGTCGATGAAGGCGCAGACGCCACCGAGCTTCTGCATTTCGGAGACGACCTGCAGGGTCAACGTGGTCTTGCCGGAAGACTCCGGGCCGTAGATTTCGATGACGCGGCCGCGGGGCAGGCCGCCCACGCCCAGGGCGACGTCCAGACCCAGGGAGCCGGTGGACACGACCTGGATGTCTTCCACGACCTCACCCTCACCCAGGCGCATGATCGAGCCCTTGCCGAACTGCTTTTCAATCTGGGCCAGGGCGGCCTGCAGGGCCTTGGCCTTTTCGGTGCTGAGGTTGGACTTCGCGGTGGCTTCCATGGATGTCTCTCCGGCTCGGGGCCTGTCTGAAAGGTGATCGAGGTGGTTGATCAGATGCGGCGATTATGGCAAAGACTGGATGTTTGTACAGTGAATTGCCCAACTATTTTCATCCCTCCGAAGCGGGAGGCTGAATCCGCGCCATCGCAGCCATTCACCTAGACTGGGGTCATGCCGACGACACCCAACCACCGCACCCGCACCCGCACTGACACCCGGCCACGGCTGAACCTCGCGCTGCAGGGCGGCGGCTCGCACGGCGCCTTCACCTGGGGCGTGCTCGACCGCTTGCTGGACGACGACGGCATCGACATCGCGGGCCTGTCCGGCACGAGCGCCGGGGCCTTGAACGCGGCCGTGGCGCTGTCGGGCTACGTCAACGGGCACGCACAAGGCGGCGTGGGCGAGGCGCGGCGCCACGCTCAGCTGGCCCTGCGCGATTTCTGGCAGGACGTCAGCCACCACGGCTCGCTGTTCAGCCCGGTCAACGCCCCCGCCCTGGACCTGGTGACGGCGCCCTGGGGCTTCACCACCGCCTCGCTGATGCAGTGGACGGGCCTGCTGATGCGCGCCTGGAGCCCCTACCAGGTCAACCCCTTGAACCTCAACCCCTTGCGGGACGTGCTGCAAAAGCACGTCCAGGTTGACGCCCTTCACACCGGTTGCGCCCGTTGCGGCATCCCGCTGTTCGTCACGGCGACGTCGGTTCGCACCGGGCAGGCGCGGGTCTTCACGGCCGAGGCGCTGAGCCTGGACGCGCTGATGGCCTCGGCCTGCCTGCCCTTCCTGTTTCAGTCGGTCGAGATCGACGGCGAGCCCTTCTGGGATGGGGGCTACACCGGCAACCCGGCGCTGTACCCGCTGATCTACCGAACCGAGCTGGAAGACATCCTGCTCGTGCGCTTGAACCCGCTGCAGCGCGAGGGCACGCCCATGCGCAGCGTCGACATCATGGACCGCCTCAGCGAGATCACGTTCAACGCCAGCCTGATCGGTGAGATGCGCGCCATCGCCTTCGTGCAGCGCCTGCTCAAGGACAACAAGCTGGAGCCCGGTCGCTACAAGGGGCTGCGCATGCACATGGTGGCCGACGACGAGGGCCTGGCCGGCTTCAACGCCTCGACCAAGTTCAACACCGACTGGCCCTTCCTGACGCAACTGCATCGCCTGGGCCGCGAGGCCGCAGAACGGTGGCTGAGAGATCACCGCGACGACATCGGCCAGCGCAACACGCTGGACATCGAGAAGGTGTTCCTGAACCGGCCTCAGCCTTGATCTGACGCAAGGCCGTTGGCGCTCGGGGGGACCAAGATGAAGTCAAGGAACAACCCGATCGAACCAAGAGGAGCGCGCATGATTCAAGACCACCACCCGCTGGCCAAAGACTTCCCCGAACTGAAGGACCGGATCCACGCGCTGAAGACCTCGAACACGCACTTCGCGCGACTGGAGCGCGAGTACGAGGACCTGGACAAGGCCATCGTGCGCATGGAAACCGGCGTCGAACACGCTTCGTCGGTGGAAATCGAACAGAAGAAATTGCAGCGCGTCACCCTGAAAGACGAGCTGTACGCGCTGCTGAAGGCTTGAGGCAATGCTGCGGCCCGCCTGACCCGACGGGCCTGACAGCTCTCACGGGGCCCCGCGCCACAAGCGCCGGGCCCCTTCACGTTGGGGCCCGCACCGAGCTGACTTTCGTGTCGCGGCCCCCCCGATCAACGGGCTCGCTCTCTTAAAATGGCGGGATGACCTCGTCTGCCCCCACCGCTTCCGCTCGCCACCCCGTTGCCCCCATGCGCCTGTCCGGCCTGGAGCCCGTCCTGATCGGTGAGGGCACGCTGTTCGTCAACGTCGGTGAACGCACCAACGTGACGGGCTCGAAGGCCTTCGCGCGGATGATCCTCGAAGGGCGTTTCGAAGACGCGCTGTCGGTGGCGCGCCAGCAGGTGGAAAACGGCGCCCAGGTCATCGACATCAACATGGACGAGGCCATGCTGGACAGCAAGGCCGCCATGGTTCGCTTCCTGAACCTGATCGCCGGTGAGCCGGAAATCGCGCGCGTGCCCATCATGATCGACTCGTCCAAATGGGACGTGATCGAGGCGGGCCTGAAGTGCGTGCAGGGCAAGGGCATCGTCAACTCGATCTCGCTCAAGGAAGGCGTCGAGAACTTCGTCCAGCAGGCCAAGCTGGTCAAGCGCTATGGCGCGGCGGCCGTGGTCATGGCCTTCGACGAACAAGGCCAGGCCGACACCTTCGCGCGCAAGAAAGAAATCTGCGAGCGCGCTTACCGCATCCTGGTCGACGAGGTGGGCTTTCCGCCTGAGGACATCGTCTTCGACCCGAACATCTTCGCCATCGCCACCGGCATCGAGGAGCACGACAACTACGCCGTGGACTTCATCAACGCCACGCGCTGGATCAAGCAGAACCTGCCGGGCGCCAAGGTGTCGGGCGGTGTCTCCAACGTGTCGTTCAGCTTCCGCGGCAACGAGCCGGTGCGCGAGGCCATCCACACCGTCTTCCTGTACCACGCCATCCAGGCGGGCATGGACATGGGCATCGTCAACGCCGGCATGGTGGGTGTGTACGACGACCTGGACGCCAACCTGCGCGAGCTGGTCGAAGACATCGTGCTCAACCGCCAGCCGGTGTTCAAGGACGGCGAAGACACCTCGCTGACGCCCACCGAGCGCCTGCTGGCCATCGCCGAGCAGGTCAAGGGCGCGGCCAAGGACGACAGCGCCAAGCTGGCCTGGCGCGGCACAGCCGACCAGCCCGCATCGGTGGAGGCCCGCCTGAGCCACGCGCTGGTGCACGGCATCACCGACTTCATCACGCTCGACACCGAAGAGTGCTGGCAGGGCATCAAGGCCAAGGGTGGCCGCCCGCTGCACGTGATCGAAGGCCCGCTGATGGCTGGCATGAACACGGTGGGTGACCTGTTCGGCGCGGGCAAGATGTTCCTGCCGCAGGTGGTCAAGAGCGCCCGCGTGATGAAGCAGGCCGTGGCCCACCTGCTGCCCTACATCGAGGAAGAAAAGCGCCTGCTGATCGAAGGCGGCGGCGACGCCAAGGCCAAGGGCAAGATCGTGATCGCCACCGTCAAGGGCGACGTGCACGACATCGGCAAGAACATCGTGACCGTGGTCCTGCAGTGCAACAACTTCGAGGTGGTCAACATGGGCGTGATGGTCCCGTGCAAGGACATCCTCGACAAGGCAAAGGAAGAAGGCGCGGACATCATCGGCCTGTCGGGCCTGATCACGCCTTCGCTGGAAGAGATGCAGTACGTGGCCGCCGAGATGGAGCGCGACGGGTACTTCCGCAGCCGTCAGACGCCGCTGCTGATCGGTGGCGCCACCTGCTCGCGCGTGCACACGGCCGTCAAGATCGCGCCCAACTACAGCGGACCGGTGGTCTACGTGCCCGATGCCTCGCGCGCCGTGGGCGTGTGCTCCGAGCTGCTGAGCACCGAGCGCCAGCGGGCCTACATCGCCGACCTGAACGCCGACTACGCCAAGGTGCGCGAGCAGCACGCCAACAAGAAGTCCACGCCGATGGTGACGCTGGCCGAAGCCCGCGCCAACAAGGCCACCGTGGACTTCGAGGGCCACACACCCGAAGCCCCGAAGTTCATCGGGCGGCGCGTGTTCAAGAACCAGGACCTGGGTGAGCTGGCCGCCTACATCGACTGGGCGCCCTTCTTCCAGACCTGGGACCTCGCCGGCCCCTACCCCGCCATCCTCGACGACGAGGTCGTGGGCGAGGAAGCCCGCAAGGTCTTCGCCGACGCGCAGGCCATGCTCAAGAAGATCGTCGAGGGCCGGTGGCTGACGGCCAACGGCGTGATCGGCCTGTACCCGGCCAACACGGTGGACGACGACGCCATCGTGGTCTACGCCGACGAGTCACGCACCCAGGAGCTGATGCGCTGGCACCCGCTGCGCATGCAGACGGAGCGCCCGGTGGTGGACGGCCCGAATGGCGAGAAAATCCGACGACCCAACCGCTCGCTGGCCGACTTCGTCGCGCCCCAAGGCACCAAGCCCGACTACATCGGCTTGTTCGCCGTGACCGCCGGCCTGAACATCGAGAAGAAGGAAGCCGAGTTCATGGCACGCCATGACGACTACTCGGCCATCATGCTCAAGGCCCTGGCCGACCGCCTGGCCGAAGCCTTCGCCGAGCGCATGCACGAGCGCGTGCGCAAGGAGTTCTGGGGCTACGCCGAGGCCGAGCAGCTCGACAACGTGCAACTCATCAAGGAGCAGTACCGCGGCATCCGCCCGGCACCGGGCTACCCGGCCTGCCCCGACCACACCGTCAAGCGCGACATGTTCAAGGTGCTGGACGCCCACGAGATCCACATGCACCTGACCGAGAGCCTGGCCATGATGCCGGCGGCCAGCGTCAGCGGCTTCTACCTCTCGCACCCCGAGGCGGCGTACTTCAACGTGGGCAAGGTCGGCTCCGATCAGGTCGACGACTGGGCGGGGCGCACCGGCCTGAGCCGCGCAGACGCCGAACGCGCACTCGCCCCCTTGCTGTGAACCCGAAGCCCCAGGCGTGACACTTGTCGCGCTTGGGCCCCGTTGCTGCGCCGGTGGTTTCCGCTGCTTACAGATGAGGCGATCTGGCAGCAGCTCGGCTGTGGGGTAAATGGCACATTGGCGTGCATCGCGAGCCCCAGCCACCTCCGGCGGCCCGCCCTTCCAGACGAGTCCGCCATGAACCACGCCGCGCCCCTGTCCGCCCCGCCGCCGCGCGCTTCGACGCAGTCGAGGTGGTGGCGCGCCATCTCACTGAGCCTGGCCGTCGTGCTGGCCCTGACGGCCTGCGGTGGCGGCAGCGACCCGTCTGACGAAGACCGCGTACAGGCCGCCGCCCGCCCGCGCAACGACACCGAAGCCCACCGCTTCCTGACCCAGTCCACATTCGGACCCAGCCCCACCGACATCGGCAACGTCAAAGCCCTGGGCTATGACGCCTGGATCAACGAGCAGTGGCAGCGCGACCCGGGCCCCAGCCACCTGGACGCCATCCGCTTCAGCGCCTCGGTGATGCGCACCACGGGCACCCGCAGCGAAGACATCGTCTACAGCTGGTGGACGCGCGCCCTCACCAGCGACGCGCAACTGCGCCACCGCGTGGCTTTCGCGCTGTCGGAGATCTTCGTGGTGTCCACGCTGACCCTGGGCAACGCCCAGATGGTGGCCAGCTACATGGACACGCTGAGCGCCCACGCCGGCGGGCGCTACCGAGACCTGCTGGAGGCCGTGGCCCTGCACCCGGCCATGGGCCTGTACCTCTCGCACATGAGCAACCGAAAGGCCGATGGCAAGGGCCGCCTGCCAGACGAGAACTTCGCCCGCGAGGTCATGCAGCTGTTCTCCATCGGCCTGTACGAGCTCAACGACGCGGGCCAGCCCAAGCTGGTCAACGGCAAGTTCGCCGAGTCCTACAACGGCAACGACATCAAGGGACTGGCGCGCGTCTTCACCGGCTTCAGCTGGGCTCGCCCGGCCTCCAAGGCTGGCGTGGCCGAATGGAAGTGCTTCTGGCGCAACTCGGAGTGCACCGACGACAGCCAGGACATCACGCCCATGCAGGGCTACGCCAGCGAGCACGAACCGGGCATCAAACAGTTCCTGGGCGTGACCATCCCGGCCCAGGCCACAGCCGACCCGCGGGCCAGCCTGAGGGTCGCCCTCGACACCCTGGCCAACCACCCCAACACCGCGCCCTTCATCAGCCGCCAGCTCATCCAGCGCCTGGTCACCAGCAACCCGAGCGACGCCTATGTCACGGCCGTCACGCAGACCTTTCGCAACAGCGGGGGCAACCTCGCCGAGGTCGTCAAGGCCATCCTGATGCACGACGAGGCCCGGCGCACCCGCAACAGTGGCAGCGTGGCCGACGCCCACTTCGGCAAGCTGCGCGAGCCCCTGCTGCGCCTGAGCCACCTGCTGCGCAGCGTGCCCCACACCAGCGACCGCCTGCGCGACGGCGGCAGCATCCCGTTCTACCAGTCGATCGAATCGGGTGACGCGGCCACCACCCTGGGCCAGACGCCCATGCGCTCCCCCTCCGTGTTCAACTTCTTCCGACCGGGCTACACCCCGCCGAAGGGCACGGCCACCGACGCGGCGCGGCTGGTGGCGCCCGAGATGCAGATCACCAGCGAGACCTCGGTGCTGGGCTACGCCAACTTCCTCACCGACATCCTGGAGTACGGCTGGGGCGAGTGGAACGCCAAGACCAAACGGCGCGACATCCAGTTCGACCTCAGCGGCTGGATGCCCCAGGCCCTGACGCCCGAAGCCCTGGTGGACGCCATCTCCATGCGCCTGATGGGCCGCACCCTGCCGGCCAGCACGCGGCAGACGGCCATCGCGGCCATCACCGCCATGCCCAGCACGTCGGACAAGCAAAAGCGCCAGCGCATCCAGGCCGCCATCCTGATGGTCAGCGTGTCGCCCAGCTTCCTCATCCAGCAGTGAGCGCCCGAAGGAAACAGCCATGAACCTGTCTCGACGCAACTTCCTGCAGCGCTCGGCGGCCATGTCGGCGGTGGGCCTGAGCCTGGGCGCCATCACGCGGGCCTCGGCCCAGAGCGCCACCGACTACAAGGCGCTGGTGTGCCTCTTCCTGAGCGGTGGCAACGACGCCTTCAACACGGTGCTGGCCACGGACACCCCTTCTTGGACCGACTACCTCGCCGCGCGCCGCCCCACCGATGGCAGCACCGGCATCGCGCTGATGGCGCCGGGCACGGCCCCCGACCCCGCCGCCTCGGCCAGCGCGCCAGAGCGCCTGGGCGGGGTGCTGAGCATCCCGCACGCGGGTCGTGCGGTGCACACGGGCCGCCAGTTCGCCCTGCACCCGGCGCTCACCCGGGTGGCCGACCTCTACCGCAACGGCCAGGCGGCGGTCCTGGCCAACGTCGGCCCGCTCACCCGCCCGACCACCAAGACCGACTACGACAGCGCCACGGCGAGCAAGCCGGTCAAGCTGTTCTCGCACAACGACCAGCAGTCCACCTGGATGTCGTTCAAGCCCGAAGGGGCCTCGGTCGGCTGGGCCGGCCTGATGGGCGACACCCTGCGCGCGCGCAACGGCGTGGGGCGCACGACTCAGGAAGCCGACGTCATCCAGCGCATGTTCACCTGCATGACGCCCACCCAGGCCTCGGTCTGGCTGGCGGGCAACGCGGTGCTGCCCTACCAGAGCAGCACGACCAGCATCCAGGCGCTGGGCACCAACGGGCGCATCTACGGCCAGGTCGCCTTGCAGAACGCGATGGCCAGCATCATGGTTCAGCAGCTGGACCAGGGCAGCAGCCCCGGCGAGTTGCTCAACCCGCTGGCCGCCGACCACGGCAGCCTGGTCAACCGGGCGCTGCTGGCCAACAGCCTGCTGGGCAGCAGCCTGCCCGCCCTGGGCCTGGCACCGTGGAGCACCACGGGCGTGCTCAACGTCTATGACGACCCGCTGCTCAAGTACACCAGCCCGACCGATGGCACGCTGAAGTTCAACCAGCTGGCCCTGCAGCTGCAGATGGTGGCCCGGCTGATCGAGACGAACCGCACGGCCAACCTGGGCATGGGGCGGCAGTTCTTCATGGTCAACCTGGGTGGCTTCGACACGCACGACAACCAGGTGCGCGACCAGGCCGAGCGCCTCGCCCAGGTGGACCACGCCATCGACTACTTCTACCGCGTGCTGGGCAGCGAGCGCAGCAGCCAGGTGACGACGTTCACGGCGTCTGACTTCGGTCGCACCTTCAGCACCAACGGCGACGGCACCGACCACGGCTGGGGCGCGCACCACTTCGTGGTGGGCGGGGCCGTGCGGGGCACCGAGGTGTACGGCACCTTCCCGCAATACAGCACGACCTCACCGACGGGCGAGATCCACCGCGGGGTGTTGCTGCCGACCACCTCGGTCGATCAGTTCGCCTACACCCTGGGCCGCTGGATGGGCGTGGACGCCGCCGTGTTGCCCGGCATGCTGCCCAACCTCAACCAGTTCAGCAGCTCGGTGCACGACCTGGGCTTCATGCGCAGCTGAAGCCGCGAGCCCGACCCCTCAGCGGCTTTCGGCCAACAAGGGTTGCAGGTAGCGCCCGGTGTGGCTGTCGGGGCAGGCCGCCAGCTCTTCGGGCGTGCCGGCCAGCAGCAGTCGCCCGCCACCGGAGCCGCCCTCGGGGCCCATGTCGATGAGCCAGTCGGCCGTCTTGATGACGTCCAGGTTGTGCTCAATGATGACGATGGTGTTGCCCGCGTCGCGCAGCTGGTGCAGCACCTTGAGCAGCAAGGCGATGTCGTGGAAGTGCAGGCCGGTGGTTGGCTCGTCGAGGATGTAGAGCGTGCGGCCGGTGTCGCGCTTGGACAGCTCCAGCGCGAGCTTGACGCGCTGGGCCTCGCCGCCTGACAGCGTGGTGGCGCTCTGGCCCAGGCGGATGTAGCCCAGGCCCACGTCCATCAGCGTCTGCAGCTTGCGCGCGATGCTGGGCACGGCGTTGAAGAAAGCGAGTGCGTCTTCCACGGTGAGGTCGAGCACCTCGTGGATGTTCTTGCCCTTGTAGAGCACCTCCAGCGTCTCGCGGTTGTAGCGCTTGCCCTGGCACACGTCGCACGGCACGTAGACGTCGGGCAGGAAGTGCATCTCGACCTTGAGCACGCCGTCGCCCTGGCAGGCCTCGCAGCGGCCGCCGGCCACGTTGAAGCTGAAGCGGCCGGCGTTGTAGCCGCGCTCGCGCGCCGCCGGCACATCGGCCATCAGCTCGCGGATCGGCGTGAACAGGCCGGTGTAGGTGGCCGGGTTGCTGCGCGGCGTGCGGCCGATGGGCGACTGGTCGACGTTGATGACCTTGTCGAACAGCTCCAGGCCTTCGATCTCGTCGTGCGGCTCGG
Organism: Burkholderiales bacterium; assembly: GCA_016000265.1. Classification (GTDB taxonomy): domain Bacteria; phylum Pseudomonadota; class Gammaproteobacteria; order Burkholderiales; family Burkholderiaceae_C; genus Aquabacterium. The sequence goes on along the minus strand of JAECRL010000006.1, from coordinate 138,111 downwards.
GGTCGAGGTGGGCCTGGTAGAGCTTGCGCGCCACGGCCGCATAAAGCGTGTCGTTGACCAGGGTGGACTTGCCCGACCCGGACACGCCGGTCACGCAGGTCAGCAATCCGACGGGGAAGTCCACCGTCACGCCCTTGAGGTTGTGGCCACGGGCGTTGACCACGCGCAGGCGCGGCGTCTCATCGGTGAAGGCGCGGCGCTGGGGCGGCACCTCGATGCGCAGCACGCGCGCCAGGTACTGGCCCGTCAGGCTGTCGGGCGAGGCGGTGACCTCGGCTGGCGTGCCTTGGGCCAGCACGCGCCCGCCGTGCACGCCCGCGCCCGGGCCCATGTCGACGACGTGGTCGGCGGCGCGGATCATGTCCTCGTCGTGCTCGACCACGATGACGCTGTTGCCCAGGTCGCGCAGGTGCTGCAGGGTGCCGATGAGGCGGTCGTTGTCGCGCTGGTGCAGGCCGATGCTGGGCTCGTCGAGCACGTACATCACGCCGGTGAGGCCGGAGCCGATCTGCGAAGCCAGGCGGATGCGCTGGGCCTCGCCGCCCGACAGCGTGTCGGCGCTGCGGTCGAGGCTGAGGTAGTTCAGGCCCACGTCGTTGAGGAAGCGCAGGCGCGAGCGGATCTCGTTGACGACCTTGGCGGCGATCTCGGCCTTGGCGCCCACGAGGTGCAGCTGCTCGAAGTAGCGCTGGGCTTCGGCAAGCGTGGCGTGCGCGATCTCGAAGATGGCCTTGGTGTCGCCGCTGACGGCGTCGTGCAGCTTGACGTGGCGGGCCTCGCGGCGCAGGCGGGTGCCGTGGCAGTCGGGGCAGGCGCGGGGCTGCTGGTAGCGGCCGAGCTCTTCGCGCACGGCGTTGGAGTCGGTCTCTTTGAAGCGGCGCTCGAAGTTGGGGATGATGCCTTCGAAGGGGTGGGTTCGCTTGACCTTGCGCTTCTTGCCGTTGGGTGCATCGGCTTCGTAGGTGAAGGCGATGTGCTCCTCACCGGAGCCGTAGAGCAGCACCTGCTGGACGCGCTCGGGCAGCTCCTCGAAGGGCAGCTCGATGTCGACGTCGTAGTGCTTGCCCAGGGTCTCGATGAGGCCGTAGGTGTAGGGGTTGCGTCGGTCCCAGCCCTTGACGGCGCCACTGCCGATGCTCAGCGAGGGGAAGGCCACCACGCGCTGCGGATCGAAGGCGATGACGTGGCCCAGGCCGTCGCAGGTCGGGCAGGCGCCCACCGGCGAGTTGAAGGAAAACAGGCGCGGCTCCAGCTCGGACAGCGAGTAGCTGCACACCGGACACGCGAAGCGCGCGGAGAACAGGTGCTCGCGGGCGGTGTCCATCTCCAGGGCCAGGGCGCGGTCGTCGGCCAGTCGAAGCGCGGTCTCGAAGCTCTCGGCCAGGCGCTGCTGCATGTCGGGGCGCACCTTCAGGCGGTCCACCACGACGTCGATGTCGTGCTTCTCGTTCTTGGTCAGGGGCTTGAGGTCGGCCGCCTCGGTGACCTGGCCGTTGATGCGAAAGCGCACGTAGCCCTGGGCCTGCATGTCGGCGAACAGGTCGGCGAACTCGCCCTTGCGGTCGCGCACGACGGGCGCGAGGATCATCAGCTTGGTGTCCTCGGGCAAGGCCAGCACGGCGTCAACCATCTGGCTGACGCTTTGGGCCTGCAGCGGCTGGCCGTGGTCGGGGCAGAAGGGGGTGCCGGCGCGGGCGTAGAGCAGGCGCAGGTAGTCGTGGATCTCGGTGACCGTGCCGACGGTGGAGCGCGGGTTGTGGCTGGTGGCCTTTTGTTCGATGGAAATCGCCGGCGACAGGCCCTCGATCACGTCGACATCGGGCTTGTCCATCAGCTGCAGGAACTGGCGCGCGTAGGCGCTCAGGCTCTCGACGTAGCGGCGCTGGCCTTCGGCGTAGAGGGTGTCGAAGGCCAGGCTGGACTTGCCCGAGCCGGACAGGCCGGTGACGACGACCAGCTGGTTGCGCGGCAGGTCGAGGTCGATGTCCTTGAGGTTGTGCGTGCGCGCCCCGCGGATCTGGATCAGGGTCGGGTCGCCTCGGCGGCCGCCCGGCGCAGCGGGGGACGCAGCACGGGGCAAGGAGGGGGCAGCCGGGGGGACCGCAGAGAAGTCGTCAAGGTCAGAGCGGGACATCGGGCGCAATCAGGTCAATCGACCATCATACGTCCCGAGTGCCGATCAGGGCTTGAGGTGCTTGACGAAGAACGCGGTCTGGCGGGCCACCACCTGCTCGAAGGCCGGGCCGGCATACGGCGAGAAGTGGTCGGCGCCCTTGAGTTCGACGTACTCGCCCTGCGGCAGCGAAGCGGCGACCTCGCGCACCTTGGCCACGGGGATGAGGCCGTCCTTCTCGGCGGCGACCACCAGCGTGGGGGCCTTGACCTGGGGGGCGCTGTCGCCCGGGAACCAGAACGGCAGGGTCATGAAGACGCGGGCGGCGACCTTGTTCTGGTCTTCCTGGCCGGGGGGCACGAGCTTTTTGTAGCCCTCGTTGCACTCGTCGCAGATCAGGGCCGCGAAGGCGTTCGGGGCGATGGTGGGCACGTACACCGGCTCTTCGTTGTCGGCCCGCAGCAGGTCGCGCAGGGCGTACCAGGTGGCCAGGGGCTGGTACTTGATGGGGTACTTCAGGCCGCTGGAGAGGCCACTGACGAAAGGCACCTGGGCGCTGACGGCCTTGACGGCAAGGGGGCGCTCGGCCGCGGCCACCAGCACCTGGCCGCCACTGTAGGAGGTGCCCCAGATGGCGAGTCGCTGGCCGTCGACGTCGCTGCGCTTGCCGATGGCGTCGATGGCAGCCACCCAATCCTTGACGTGTTGCTTGCCGTCGACCACGCGGCGGGGTTGACCGCCGCTCTTGCCGAAGCCGCGGTAGTCGAAGCGGACCACGGCGAAGCCGGCTTGGACGAAGCGCTCGGCGAAGGGCTTGAGGCCCCAGTCCTTGAGGCCGCCGAAGCCGTGGGCCATGAGGATGACGGGCGGGCGCTTGCCATCGGCGCGGGCGGGGGGCAGCCACATCTCGGCGTCGCAGGTGGTCTGCTGGCAGGCGAAGGTGGCGTCGACGACGGTGTGGGTGGCGGCCTGGGCTTGCGCCAGGCTCGGCGCGCTCAAGGCCAGGGCTGCGGCGGCCAGGGTCAGGGCACGGGGGGCGCAGGGGGAACGGGGGTCGGTCAAACGCATGGGGTGTCTCCTCGGTCTCGTGTGGGCGGCTGGGTCTTGCTTTCTTTGGTACGAGCAAGTACCAACGCAGGAGATTAAAGTCGGGCATCGGTACTGTCAAGTACCTGTCACCCCCTCAGGCTTGCCCCTGCTCTGCCGCCCGCCCCACCTTGACCGTGTCCACGTCCGCCCCCAGCCCCCTCCCCGACCACCGCCAGCGCCTGCTCGACGGCTTGGCGCGGGTCCTGACCGAGCGCAGCTACAGCGAGCTGACCATCGCCGACATCGTCGCCGCGGCGCACGTCTCCCGCCGCACGTTCTACGAGCACTTCGAGGGCAAAGAGGCCTGCCTGCTGGCGCTGTGCGAGCGGCTGAGCACCGAGGTGCTGGTGCTGATCGCGCAGGGCTACGACCCCACGGCCGACTGGGTGGAGCAGTTGCAAGGGGTGACGCTGGCCTACCTGCGCAGCCTGCAGGCTCAGCCCGCGCTGGTGCGCTCGCTCTACCTGGAGCTGATGGCCATCGGGCCCGCGGGCCTGGCCATGCGGCGGCGCATCGGCCAGCGCTTCGCGCAGTTCCTGATGATGCAGGTGGAGCTGGCCAAGGCGCGTGAACCGGGCAAGCGCTCGCTGAGCCCGGCCCTGGCCACGGCGGTGGTGGGTGGCATCAACGAGCTGATCCTGCAGGCCATCGAGGATGGCCAGACCGAGCGCCTGGCCGAGCTGGCGCCCACGGTGACGGAGTTCGTGCAGGCGGTGTTGAAGTCGCTGGAGCCGGCGGCCTGATCGGGGCCGCTGGATCAGGCCCGGTCGGCAGGCGCCTCGTCCACGCAGTGCGCCACGATGGCGCCCAGGTTCTCGATTTCCACGCGCACCGTGTCGCCTGAGCGCAGGAACTTCGGTGGGTTGAAGGCCGCGCCCACGCCGCTGCAGGTGCCGGTGAAGATGAGGTCGCCGGGCTCCAGCGTCATCACCTGCGTGAGCTGCGCGATCTGGTCCCACACGGTGTGCATCATCAGGCGGGTGTTGCTGTGCTGGCGCAGCTCGCCGTTGACCCAGCAGCGCATCTCCAGCGCGTGCGGGTCACCGACCTCGTCGGCCGTGGTGATCCAGGGGCCGAAGGGCGCGTGGGTGTCGAAGGACTTGCCCAGCGTCCACTGCGAGGTGCGTTTCTGGATGTCGCGCACCGACACGTCGTTGCCCACCGCGTAGCCGAAAACGACTTCGTGCGCGCGCTCACGCGGCACGTGGCGGCAGCGCTGCCCGATGACGGCGACCATCTCGGCCTCGTAGTCGGTCATCTGCGAGATGCGCGGCAGCACGATGTCGTCAAACGGCGCGTGGATGGCGTTGGCCAGCTTGGGGAACCAGATCTGGTGCTCGGGCACCGTGCGCGACTCGCCCACGATGGACTCGTTGACGTGCTCCAGGTAGTTCAGCCCGATGGCCAGGGCCTTGCCCGGGCGCGGGATGGGGGCCAGGAGGTGGACCTCGTCGAGCGTGAAGTCGGCCTGCGCGTCGGCCAGCAAGGCCGCCACCTGCGGTTTCCAAGTGGCCCAGTGCGTGATCAGGTCGATCATGGGCTGGTGCGAGCTCAGGCGCAAAGGGGCTGGCGCATCGGGGCCGTCGCCGCCCACCAGCTTGTCGGCCAGGGTGATGAGGTCCTTGCCGCGAACCAGCCCGATCTGGGGCTGGCCGGCGTGTTCGAAGGTGCAAAGGTGCATGGGGAGGCTCCTCGTTCAGGCGGCGCGCAGGCAATCCACGATCTTCATGCGGGCGGCGCGCCACGCGGGGATGAAGCCCCCCACCAGGCCCATCAGCAGCGCAAAACCCAGCGACTGCGCCGCGATGGCGGGGGTGAGTCGGAACTGGAAGGCCAGCTCCGAGAAGGTCTGAAAGTTCACGGTGGAGATGTTGACGGCCTGCATCAGCGAGGCCGCGACCAAGCCCATGATGCCGCCCACCAGCGCCAGCAGCAAGGCCTCGCCCAGGAAGGCCGACAACACCGCGGTGCGACGAAAGCCCAGTGCGCGCAAGGTGCCGATCTCGCCCACGCGAGATGCGACCGAGGCGAACATGGTGATCATGGCGCCGACCACGGCCCCGATCGAGAAGATGATGGACAAGGCCAGCCCCAGCAGGCGGATGAAGGTGGCCAGGGCCTCGGACTGCTCGGCGTAGAACTTGCCCTCGCGCTTGGCCTCCAGCGTCAGGCGCGGGTCGCCTTCGATCTGCGCCTTGACGGCGTCGAAGCCCTCGGCATCGGCCAGCTTGAAGGCCACGCTGGAGTAGGCCGCGCGGCGGAAGGCCTGCATCATCTGCTCGCTGTCGCCCCAGACCTCGGAGTCGAAGGCGCTGCGCGAGGCGTCGAACACGCCCACCACGCGCCAGTCGCGTCCGGCAAAACGCATGGTCTCACCCAGGCCCGCGCCGGCGAAGCCCCGGGCGACCGCCGTGCCCGTGACGATTTCGGAGGTGCCCGGGCGGAACATGCGCCCCTGCACGATGCGCACCTGCGGGCGCAGCAGCAAGCCCACCTCGGAGGTGCCGCGCACGGTGACGTTGCTGGGCTGGCCGCTGGCGCGCTTGGGCAGGGTGTTGAGCACCACCGGCTCGCGGCTGAGGAGCTGGCGCCCCTGCCCGTCGGTGGCGATCTGCGGCAGGCTGGCGAGCACCGCGGTCTGCTCGCGCGTGATGCCGGAGTTGATCTCGGCGCCCGCGCCTTTGCGCAGCACCATGACGTTGTCGGGCTGGCCGGTGGCCACCAGCGTGGCGCGGATGCCCTCGCTCATCATCAGCACGGTGGCGAACACGTAGACGACCAGGGCCATGCCGCCGGCCGTCAGCAGCGTCGTCACGCGCCGCACCCACAGGTTGCGTGCGATGTAGCTCAGGGGCACGGTGCGAAGGCTCATGGGGCCCGCCCCGTCACGTCGTCACGCCACATGCCGCAGCCCCTGCACGATGTCGATGCGCGACATCTTCCAGGCCGGCCACGCCGCCGACACCAGGCCCACGACGGCGGCGGCCAGCACCTGCAGGCCCACCGTCAGCGCAGAGACGTTGAAGATGGGAAAGAGCGTGCCGGCGGCCTTCACGAAGGCATCGGCCAGCGGGAAGGTCAGCGCGATGCCCAGCCCACCGCCGATCAGCGCGATCATCAGGCTCTCGCCGAACAGCAGCTTGACCACGAAGGCCGGCGGGAAGCCCAGCGCCTTGAGCGTGGCGTACTCGGCCAGGCGCTCGCGTGCGGTCATCGTCATGGTGTTGGCCATCACGGCCATGATGATCAGGATGATGATGAAGCTCACGGCCTGCACCGCCAGCAAGATGGCCTCGCTCATGGAGACGAAGCCGAGCTGGAAGGCCTTTTCGGTCTCGGTCAGCGTCTCGGCCAGGGAGTTCTTGAACAGCGCGTCGATGCGCTGCGAGACCTGCGGCGCGTCGTCCGGGTTGTGGATGCGCACCACGTACACGCCCACGTAGTCGGCCTTGACGGGGCTGCTGCCAGCGGCCAGTCGCGCGCGGATGCCGTCGGCCAGTCGCTGCCAGTGGATGAACATCTGCTGCTCGTCGGTTTTGGCGTCGGCGCCCTGGTAGATGCCGCGGATGGTGAAGCGCCAGGTGCCCGGGTAGATGGTGCCGCGCAGCGCGATGCTGTCGCCCACCTTCCAGCCGAACTTGGCCGCCAGCTTGCGACCGACCACCGCGCCCTGGCGGTCGCGCAGGAAGGCCTGCTTGTCGGCCTCGTCGAGCTTGAACTCGGGGTAGAGCGACAGGTAGCTGACCGGGTCGACCGCGAACTGCGCGAAGAAGTTGCGCTCGGTCACGTAGACGCCGCCGAACCAGTTGGCCCAGGAGATGCCGCTGACGCCTTCGACCGCCTTGATGCGCTCGGCGTAGTTCAGCGGCAGCGGGAAAGTCAGCGAGATGGCGCTGCGCGTGATCAGGCGCGTGCTGGAGGTGGCGTCCACCCCGGCGTACCAGGCGTCGACGATGGTGCGCAGCAGGCCGAAGGCCGAGATGGCCACGACCAGGCCCACCAGGGTCAGCAGCGTGCGCAGCCGGTGGCGGAAGGCGTTTTTGAGCAGGAGGCGCAGGACGAACACGTTGCGTGCCCCGCGTTCAGGGCGCGTCGGCCTGGCGCACGGCGTCACCCGGCTTGAGCGGCTGCTCGGTGCGCACGACGACCTTGTCGCCCGCCTTCAAGGCGCCAGGCTGCGTCGGCTTGACCTCGGTGACGTCGCCCAGCGTGCGGCCCACCTGCACGTCGACGGCCTCGACCTGCAGCGTGGGCACCTGCCCCTCTGCCGCGTTGCCCTGGGCGCGCAGCTTCCACACGAAGCGCCGGCCCGGGGTGCCCTGGCCTTGGTCCGGATCCTTCTGCAGCGCCTTGGGGTTGACCGCCAGCACCGGTTGCTGGTCGGCTGCGGTGATGGGCTGCGACAGGAAACTGACCTTGGCGCTCATCTCGGGCAGGATGCGCGCGTCCAGCTGCTTGAAGCGCACCTTGACCGTGACGGTGGCCTTGGCGCGGTCCACCGTGGGCACCAGGCCACCGACCTCGCCCATGAAGCGCACACCGGGCAGCGCGTCCAGCAGCACCTCCACCGGCTGGCCCACACGGGCTTTGGCCAGGCTGCCTTCGGACACGTCGGCCTCGACCTCCAGCGTGGACATGTCGGCCATGGTCACCACCGCGCCCTGCGTGCCTGCGGCGCTGGACAGCGGCGTGATGATGTCGCCCACGTTGGCGTTCTTGACCAGCACGACGCCATCGAACGGGGCGCGGATCTCGGTGAAGTCCTCCGCCACGCGCTGCACGCCGACCTGGGCGCGCGCCACGTCGAGCCCAGCCCGCGCCGAAGCCAGGGCCGCCCGCGCCGCGTTCGATCGCGTCTGCACGGCGTCCACGGCCTGGGGCGAAACGAAGCCCTGCTCCTGCAGCCCCTTGCTGCGCGTCAGCTCGGCGTCGGCGTTGGCCAGCTCGACCTCGGCCTGGCGCACCCCGGCTTCGGCCTGGCGCACGCCCGCTTGCGCCGCCACGATGGCCGCGCGCACGTCGCTGGCGTCCAGGCGGGCCAGCACGTCGCCGCGGCGCACGACAGAGCCCTCGCGCACGTTGAGCTCGATGAGCCGCCCCGTGGCCTTGGACGCCACCGCGGCGCGGCGCTGCGCCACCACGTAGCCCGAGGCGGTGAGCTGCACGAATTGTTGGGAGGGGGTGCTGGTGACCACCGCCGCGGTCTGCACCGGCACGGCGCGGGGCAGCGCCCACCAGGCTCCGGCGCCCACCAGCACCGCCGCGGTCAGCGCGACCCAGCCCCAGGGCGTGCGACGCGACGCCGACGGCCCGGGGCCACCGCGGTCGATGCGCAGGCGGCTCAGGGCCGATGGATGGGCGGGAGCGGGGGCCGGCGCGGCGGCATCAACGGCATCGGACATGGGGCGTCACCAGTTTCAATCGGTGCGCCGATTGTGGGGCATGCCCTGCCCCAGCCCCGTGTCAAGCCGCCCGGACGACAGGCCGTCAGCGCGCGGCGTTGAGCGCGTCGCGCGTCTGCTGGGCCACGCGGCGCGCGGCGCTGGCGAAGTCGTCACCGCTGCTGGCATACAGCACCGCACGCGAGCTGTTGACCACGATGGTGCCGGTGATGGCGCCACTCGCGTCGGTCTTCAGCCCGGCCTGGACGGTGGCCACGGCGTCGCCGCCTTGCGCACCCACGCCGGGGATCAGCAAAGGCAGCGTCGGCGCCAGTTCGCGCACGCGGGCGATCTCATCGGGGAAGGTCGCCCCCACCACCAGGCCCATCTGGCCGTTGGTGTTCCACGGGCCTTGCGCTTGGCTTGCGATGTGCTCGTACACGCGCGGCTGGCCTTCGAGGTCGGCCAGGCGCAGGTTCTGCAGGTCCGAGCCCCCCGGGTTGGACGTGCGGCACAGCAGGATCACGCCCTTGCCCGGGAACTTGAGGAAGGGCTCCATCGTGTCGAAGCCCATGAAGGGCGACAGCGTGACGGCGTCGGCCTGGTAGCGGGTGAAGGCCTCGTGGGCGTACTGATCGGCGGTCGAGCCGATGTCACCGCGCTTGGCGTCGAGGATGACCGGCACATGAGGCGCCACGCGGCGCATGTGCGCCATCAGTCGCTCGAGCTGGTCTTCAGCGCGGTGGGCGGCGAAGTAGGCGATCTGCGGCTTGAAAGCGCAGACCAGGTCCTTCGTGGCGTCGACGATGGCTGCGCAGAAGTCGAAGATGCGATCGGACTGACCCTTCCAGGCACCCGGGAACTTCGACGGCTCGGGGTCGAGGCCCACGCAGAGCAAAGAGTCATTGAGGCGCTGTGCTTGCGCGAGCTGGTCGGTGAACGTCATGCGCCGATTTTACCGGCCCGCGCCCCGCGCGTCGCGCTCAATGGCCGGGTCTGCGGCGCACGGCTCCACCCAGCGCCAACAAGCCCAGCGCCATCAGGCTGATCGTGCCGGCTTCGGGCACGGCACTGACGCCTTGGGACACCACGATGCGGGAGATGTTGAAGGTGGCGGAGCCGGCGCCAGAGCCAACAGACCCCGCGGGCCCCCCGTAGCCAAACACGCCGTAGTCGCTGCTGCCCGCCGCAAATTGAGCCAGCATGTCGCTGACCTGGACGGTCCAGGAGAAAGAGCCCGTGCCAGTGCGGAGGTCGTTCGGGCCGAAGGGGTTGAAGCCCCCGAAGTACACCGATGCGCCGCTGATGTTGTAGGTGCCCGAGAGGGTGATGGTGGCGTCGGGCTTCCAGCCGCCAGCGGGCGCCAGGGTCGAAGCCGATCCGATGAAAAGCTGCCCGGAGACCGTGCCAAAGCTGTTGAACGTCGTCATGGACGTGTTGGCCGGCGAGAAGGTGATGGAGGCGAAGGTGTCGCCCTCGGTGACCTGCGCCCCCGTCGAGGCGTTGATGGGCTGAAGCTCCAGGAGCTGCACGCCGCTGCCGGAGTAGCTCAGCAACAGATCACCGCTGAAACCGGTGGCGGCAAAGGCACTCGGCCCAGCCAGCGAGAAAGACAAAACGGCTGCGCGGGCAAAGCCGGCAGACCCACGGATCGTGATGGACATGGAACCCCCTGTTGATGACTTGGTTGGACGGCGCGTCATGCGAGTGACGCGCCCGCACAGTCTACAAAAACAGGGGCACCCCCCGGATGTGGCTTACCCGGGTGGTCAAGCACGACAAGGGCGGCGTCACCCTGACGCCACCCGGCCTCGTGGGGCTGGCGTCAGATGCGCTCGGCCAGCTCCACGGCCTTGCCGATGTAGTTGCCCGGCGTCATGGCCAGCAGGCGCGCCTTGTCCTCTTCAGGCAGCTCCAGGGTCTGCACGAAGGCCTGGATGGACTCGCGCGTGATGGCCTTGCCGCGCGTCAGCTCCTTGAGGCGCTCGTAGGGGTTGGGCAGGGCGTGGCGGCGCATCACGGTCTGGATGGGTTCGGCCAGCACTTCCCACGAGCTGTCGAGGTCGTCGGCCAGGGCCTGCGGGTTGACTTCGAGCTTGCCCAGGCCGCGCGCCAGGCTGTCGTAGGCCAGCAGGGCGTAGCCGAGTGCCACGCCCATGTTGCGCAGCACGGTGGAGTCGGTCAGGTCACGCTGCCAGCGGCTGATGGGCAGCTTCTGGCTCAGGTGCGTCAGCACGGCGTTGGCCAGGCCCAGGTTGCCTTCGGCGTTCTCGAAGTCGATCGGGTTGACCTTGTGCGGCATGGTCGACGAGCCGATCTCGCCTTCCTTGGTCTTTTGCTTGAAGTAGCCCAGGCTGATGTAGCCCCACACGTCGCGCGACCAATCGATCAGGATCGTGTTGGTGCGCGTGACGGCGTCGAACAGCTCGGCCATGTAGTCGTGCGGCTCGATCTGGATGGTGTACGGGTTGAAGGTCAGGCCCAGCTGGTTTTCGATCACGCGCTGGCTGAAGGCCTCCCAGTCGGTCTCGGGGTAAGCCGAGAGGTGGGCGTTGTAGTTGCCCACGGCGCCGTTCATCTTGGCCAGCAGCTTCACGTCGGCGATGCGGGCACGCGCGTTGGCCAGGCGGGCCACCACGTTGGCGATTTCCTTGCCCACGGTGGTGGGCGAGGCGGTCTGGCCGTGCGTGCGGCTGAGCATCGGGATGGCGGCGAACTGGTGCGCCATGCCGCTGAGCGTGCCGATCAGGCCGTCGATGGCCGGCAGGATCACCTGCTCGCGCGCGGCCTTGAGCATCAGGCCGTGGCTGGTGTTGTTGATGTCCTCGGACGTGCAGGCGAAGTGCACGAACTCACCGGCCTTCTCCAGCTCGGGGTGATTGGCAAAGCGCTGCTTGATCCAGTACTCCACGGCCTTGACGTCGTGGTTGGTGGTCTTCTCGATGTCCTTGATGGCCTGGGCATCGGCCTCGCAAAAGCGGGCCACCAGCCCGCGCAGGTAGCCGCGGGCGGCTTCGCTCAGGGCGGGGAATTCCGGCAGGCCGGCGTCAGACAGGGCGATGAACCACTCGACTTCGACTTGCACGCGGCGGTGCATCAGCCCGAACTCGGACAGCAGCGGACGCAGGGCGGAGACCTTGGGGGCGTAGCGGCCGTCCAGCGGCGACAGGGCAGACAGGGCAGAGAGGTTCATGGCGAGATCCCAGGTGACCGTTTGACAACACCGGTGACAACACCGGTGGCAACACAAAAGACAGCGTGCCAAGTGAGGGCAGGCGAACCCGCCATTTTACCCAAGGGCCGAGCGACGGGCGGGCCAGTGGCGCGTCAGCGTGCGCACGGACACCCGCGAGCGCAGCACGGTGGCGCCGGCGTGCGCCTGCCAGGACTCGATTTGCGCCCACGGCCAATACACCCCGGCCGTGCACAGCACCAGCACCGCGTGGCGCAGGTGCATGCCCGTGAGCGCCGAGGGCGACAGCGTGCAGCGAAAACGCAGGCAGCGGTTGCCTGTCTGGTCCCACACCAGGCGAAACCGGCGCGCCTGCCACTGCCACCACTGCAGCAAGGCCAGCAACACGGCCGCCAGCGCGGCCGCAACCCACACCCACGTCAGCGGCACGGCCCCGCCCGACAGGCGAGCGCCCGCCAGCGCCAGCGCGAGCAGGCCCAACCACATCAACCCCATCAAGGCCCCGCGGGCCAGCACCTGGCAGCACAGCGCCCAGACCGATCGGCGCGACGCCTGCCACCGCAACCGCAAGGGCCCCAGTCGCGCGTGGCTTTGCCGCCAGTGCCACAGGCGCCAGACGGCGGGCGGCACGCTCAAGGCGCACAGCCCCCCGGCCAGGCCCCACACCGCCCAGGCCGCGGGCCCGACCCCGACCCCGACCCGGTGCAGCCCCCAGGCTGACCACAGCAACCCCGTCACCGCGAGCAGAGGCGGCCCCCAGGCCCGGTACACACCGGCCACGCACCCTTGCAGCCCCAGGGGCCGGTTGCCCCAACTCAGCCGGTTGGCCCGGTGCGAAACCCCCGCCAGCCACAACAGCGGCCAGGACAGCAGGCCCAGCGTGAGGGCCAACAGGCCCATGAGCGGCGAGCCCTGGGCCGCCAGGGCCACCGCGCCCGCCAGGCTGCAGGCCAGCAGCTGGCGCACCAGCATGGGCAGGGGCGAGCCGTGGTCGTCCACGCTCTGGCCCGCCACGCGGGTGTGCTGCAACAGGTAGCGGCGGCAACGCAAGCGCGCCCAGGGCAGGTACAGCCCGAGCGACAACAGGCTCAAGATCGCGCCCTGCAGCCAGATCGCGGCGTAATCGTCGGCGTCCCCCGAGAACTGCACCGGCCAGGTGTCGACGGCACCGCCCGGCAGTCGAGGCAGGCCCCTGCGCGTCGCCGAACGGACGCTTGGAGTGTTCATAACGGCGACAAATGTAATGGGATGCATCCTCCTGGGCACCCAGGCCTCCCCCGTATGGGGTGGTTCCTGGGGTCATGCCCCGGTCGCCCACCGGTGGTCACGGGCGACGGATAAAATCCCCGACAGACACACATCACGACACACAATGAAACTGATCGGATCCCTCAGCAGCCCCTTTGTCCGCAAGGTGCGCGTCGTGCTGGCCGAGAAAAAACTCGACTACAAGTTCGTGGTGGAAGACGTGTGGTCACCCGACAGCACCATCCTGGCGTCCAACCCGCTGGGCAAGGTGCCCTGCCTGGTCATGGAAGGCGGCGAGGCCATCTTCGACTCGCGCGTCATCGTCGAGTACGTCGACACCCTCTCGCCCGTGGGCAAGCTCATCCCGCTGGGTGGACGCGAGCGCGTGGAAGTGCGCACCTGGGAGGCCCTGGCCGACGGCCTGATGGACGCCGCCATCCTCGCCCGCCTGGAAGCCACCTGGCCCGGGCGCTCCGAAGCCCAGCGCAGCCAGGCCTGGATCGACCGCCAGCTCACCAAGGTGCACGCCAGCGTCAAGGCCATGGGTCAAGGCCTGGGTGATCGCGCCTGGTGCACCGGCAACCACCACAGCCTGGCCGACATCGCCACCGGCTGCGCTTTGGGCTACCTGGACTTCCGTTTCCCCGACATCGACTGGCGCGCCGACCACCCCAACCTGGCCCGGCTGGCCGACAAGCTGGCGCAACGCCCCAGCTTCGCCGACACCGCACCGCCGCAGGCCTGAGCCGGCATCGGCCTGGGCCTCAACGGGTTCAAACCAGGGGGTCGAAAGACTCGGCCCGCGCGCTCGGCCAGTACTGCTCGAACGCCGCCTGGCTCCAGGGCGCCTCGCCCCGCTCGGCCGCCAGCAGCTCGCCCGACTTCATGTAAGGCAGGAGGTTCGACAGGCGCCGGACCTCGAAACCCGAAACGCGCCGCACGATGTGGTCGGCCGTGATGTCGTTGGGGTGATGCAGCCCCGCCGCCTGCACCAGCTCTTTGAGCGCATGCAGGGTGTTCTGGTGATAACGGTGAACGCGCTCGGCCTTGTCGGGCACCACCAGCGCGCGCTGGCGCATGGGCTCTTGCGAGGTCACGCCCGTGGGGCAATGGCCGGTGTGGCAGCTCTGCGCCTGGATGCAGCCCAGCGCGAACATGAAGCCCCGCGCCGAGTTGCACCAGTCCGCACCCAGCGCCATCATGCGGGCGATGTCGAACGAGCTGATCACCTTGCCGGCGCAGCCCAGCTTGACGCGGTGGCGCTCGCCCAGGCCCACCAGGGTGTTGTGAACCAGCAGCAGCCCCTCTTGCAGCGGCGCACCGACGTGGTCGGTGAACTCCAGGGGCGCCGCCCCCGTGCCCCCTTCGGCGCCGTCGACCACGATGAAATCGGGCCAGATGCCGGTCTCGCGCATCGCCTTGGCCATCGCGAACCACTCCCAGGCGTGGCCGACGCAGAACTTGAAACCCACGGGCTTGCCACCCGAGAGCTGCCGCAGCCGCTCGATGAACCGCATCATCTCGATGGGGGTGTTGAAGGCGCTGTGGCGCGCGGGCGAGACACAGTCCTGGCCCACCGGCACCTGTCGGGCCTCGGCGATCTCGATGGTCACCTTCGGCCCCGGCAACACGCCGCCGTGTCCCGGCTTGGCGCCCTGGCTGAGCTTGAGCTCGATCATGCGCACCTGCGGCTCGCGCGCGTTGGCGGCGAACTTGTCCGGGTCGAACCGCCCGTCTTCGGTGCGGCAGCCGAAGTAGCCCGAGCCGATCTCCCAGATCAGGTCGCCGCCGGGTTCGCGGTGGTAGCGGCTGATGGAGCCCTCGCCCGTGTCGTGCGCGAACCGCCCCTTGCGCGCGCCGGTGTTCAGGGCCAGCACGGCGTTGGCGCTCAGGGCGCCGAAGCTCATGGCCGAGATGTTGAACACGCTGGCGCTGTAAGGCAGGCTGCAGGACGAGCCCCCCGCGCCGATGGTGACGCGGAAGTCATGGGAGGGCAGCTCGGTGGGCGAGACGGAGTGGCTCAGCCACTCGTAGCCGGTGGCGCCCACGTCCTTTTGCGTGCCGAAGGGGCGTTTGTCGGGCTCGCCCTTGGCGCGCTGGTAGACCAGCGAGCGCTGCTGACGTGAGAAAGGCGCCGCCTCGTTGTCGCTCTCGATGAAGTACTGGCGCAACTCCGGGCGGATGAACTCCAGCAGGTAGCGCAGGTGCCCGATGACGGGGTAGTTGCGCAGCACCGAACGCGCCGACTGACGCAAGTCGTTGATGCCCAGCAGCACCAGGCCGCCGCCCAGCGCGATCAGGGCGCCAGCGCCCCAACCCGGGGCCCGCCCCCATCGACACAGGCCCCAGAAGAACAGCGCCCAAGACAGCACCCAGGCCGCGTAGCGGATGGGCACGTGGTCGTTGAGTCGGATCAGCCAGCGGGGCATGGTCTCCTCCTGTCGGTCGCCCGGCGTGAGGTGCAGGCGTTCCAGTTCACTGTAGCCAATCGCCGCCGGGCCATTCGAGAAGAAAGACCGGGAATGCACGTGCAAGCTGCACGATGCGGCCGGCTGTCGTCAAGGTGTCGCCAAGGTGTCTCCAAGGCCCCGCCCCCGGCAAATGCGGCTACACTTAACTCAGCGCCGATTTGTCCGGGCGGAGCCCCCAGGCCCCACCCCGACGGTTCCGAATTGCGGGCGCTTTAAAAATGCCGCTAAAGAGGTCGATGCCACCGGCCCCTGCTTCGCGCGCGGCCGGTTTTGTTTTTTTCTGGACCCGTTCATGTCACTTGGCATCGTCACGCCCTCCACCTTGCACTTCGCCACCCCGCTGGCGCTGCAAAGCGGGGCGCAGCTGCGCGACTACACCCTGGCCTATGAAACCTACGGGCGGCTCAACGCCGATCGCAGCAACGCCGTCCTGATCTGCCACGCGCTGAACGCCTCACACCACGTCGCCGGGCTGCACGCCGACGCCAACGGCCAGCCCCTGCCCAAAAGCGAAGGCTGGTGGGACAACCTCATCGGCCCCGGCAAACCGGTGGACACCGACCGCTTCTTCGTCATCGGCGTCAACAACCCCGGCTCGTGCTTCGGCTCCACCGGCCCGACGCACACCAACCCCGACACCGGCAAACCCTATGGCGCCGACTTCCCTGTCGTCACCGTCGAGGACTGGGTCAACGCCCAGGCCCGCCTGCTCGACGAACTCGGCATCGGGCAACTCGCCGCCGTGGTGGGCGGCAGCCTGGGCGGCATGCAGGCCCTGAGCTGGACGCTGCAACACCCCGAGCGCGTGCGCCACTGCGTGGCCATCGCCACCGCACCGAAGCTGTCGGCGCAGAACATCGCCTTCAACGAGGTGGCGCGTCGCGCCATCGTCACCGACCCCGACTTCCACGGCGGCCACTTCTACGAGCACGGCGTCGTGCCCCGCCGCGGCCTGCGCGTGGCGCGCATGATCGGCCACATCACCTACCTGTCGGACGACGTGATGGAGCAGAAGTTCGGCCGCGAATGGGTCGGACGCGAAGTCGGCGAAGCCCCCAGCTACAGCACCCAGGACATCGAGTTCCAGGTCGAGAGTTACCTGCGCTACCAGGGCGACAAGTTCAGCGACTACTTCGACGCCAACACCTACTTGCTGATCACGCGCGCGCTCGACTACTTCGACCCGGCCCGCACCCACGGCGGCAAGCTGTCGGCGGCGATGGCCAAGGCCTTGGCGCGCTTCCTCGTCATCAGCTTCACCACCGACTGGCGCTTCTCGCCGGCGCGCTCGCGCGAGATCGTCAAGGCCCTGGTCGACAACCGCCACGACGTGAGCTACGCCGAGATCGACGCCCCGCACGGCCACGACGCTTTCTTGCTCGACGACCCGCGATACCACGGCGTGGTGCGCGCTTACTTCGAGCGCATCGCACGGGAGGTGCAGGCATGACCACATCGACCCCGCTGAACCCGCCGAACGAATTCCACCGCGTCATCGCCGAGCTGATCCCGCGTGGCTCGCGCGTGCTCGACCTGGGCTGCGGCGACGGCGCCCTGCTCGCACTGCTGCGCGACACGCGCCAGTGCACCGGCTACGGCATCGAGCTCGACGACGCCCACGTCATGGCCTGCGTGGCCCGCGGCGTCAACGTCATCCAGCGCAACCTCGAAGAGGGCCTGAGCCTGTTCGACGACAACAGCTTCGACGTGGTGCTTCAGCTCGACACCCTCCAGCACCTGCGCAACACCGAAGACATGCTGCGCGAGACGGCCCGCATCGGGCGCCAGGGCCTGGTGAGTTTCCCCAATTTCGCGCACTGGCCGCACCGTCTCAGTGTGCTGCGCGGGCGCATGCCCGTGACGCGCACCTTGCCGTACCAGTGGTACGACACGCCCAACATCCGCGTGGCCACCTTCGCCGACTTCGAGGTGCTGGCCGGCAAGAACGGCTTGCGCATCGTGGAGTCCTTCGGGCTGCACGAGGGGCAACAGGTCCGACTGTGGCCCAACCTGCTGGCCAGCACGGCGGTGTTCCAGTTCGAGCGGGCCTGATCCGACACGCGGCGTGAGCCGCGCACCGTGCACGTTCGCCTGCATGTGCACACAAAAAAAGAGGCGCTCCCCGCGAAGGGAGCGCCTTGAACGCTCTGGTCAAACAAACGGTCTGGAGACCGCAGGCCCCTCGTGCTGCCTGGCTCGGTGTCTGGCGGGCGCCAGCTGAGAACCAATCAGCGAACCCACGGCCATGAAAGCATTTCTCGTGCCAAGGCGGCCGGGTGCGGCGTGCCCATGAAAAAAGGCGCCCGAAGGCGCCTTGGGATGAACCGAAGAGGGTTCGATCAGAAGGTGTGCTTGACGCCGACGGCGAAGGCACGGCCACCCTTGAAACCAGTCAGCTTCTCGGTGGTGAAGGCGGTGTAGGCGCTGGTGCGCTTGGACAGGGCGTGGTCGTAGCCGACGGAGAAGATCTTGTCGCTTGCGTCGTCGCCCACTTGCTTGTATTTGGCTGCGCCGTACGAAGCCAACACGGTGCCGGAGGCGGTGACGGGCACGCTCACGCCCAGTTGCCAGACGCTGGCCTTGTCAACCGAAGTCAGGTTGCCGACGGGCTGCAGGGAATCGCTGCCGTACTTGAAGCGGCTGAATTGACCGAAGGCCTTCACAACACCGAAGTCGTAGCTGGCGTTGAAGCTGGCGACCTTGAACTCGGTGGGGTAGGCATCGGCAGCCGACTGGTTCAGCGCGGCGGTCGTCTTGCCGGAATCGCCGTAAACGGCCATCAGGCTCAGCGGACCGGCGTTGTAAGCCGCACCCAGGGTGTAGCTGCTGCTGTCGGCGCCAGACGAGCTTTCCTTCGGAGCGTATTGCAGCGTGCCGGTGAAGCCAGCGTAGTTCGGCGTTTCGTAGGTCAACGAGTTGACCCAACCGGTGTCGGACTTGGAAACGTTAACAGCCTTGGCGCTGCTGGTCGAACCCAGGTTGTAGAAGTGACGCATCGTCGGCGAGAAGGTCATCGAGCTGCCGAACGGGTTGTACGACAGGCCCGCGACGAACAGCGGCGTGTCGTACTGACCCAGAGCGACCTTGCCGAAACCGCCGCTCAAGCCAACCCAGGAACCACGGCTCCAGAATTGTTTGGCCTGGTTCTTCACGTTTTCACCGGTGTCCACACCGATGAAGGACTCCAGGGCGAACTCGGCCTTCAGGCCGCCGCCCAGGTCTTCGGAGCCGGAGAAGCCGATGAAGCTGGTCATCATGTTGCCGCTCTCGACCTTGGTCGTGGTCTTGCCGTCAACGGCCTTGTACGAACCAACGCCCATTTCCAGGTAACCGTACAGCTTGACGCTGGACTGAGCCTGAGCGGCGCCGACCAGGGCCAGCAAGGCAGCAGCAGCCACCAGATTCTTCTTTGCAAACATCAAGTTCTCCTAACGATGGAAGGTGGGGATCAAGTTGGCCTCGCGACTTGCGTCTGCTTCGGCCCTGGATCTGTGGGACAACGTTGTCCTCGAAGATCATTTAAGCAAGAATCGTGCTAACGTGAAAGCGCGCGTTGCAATCAAACCACACCCTGCGATTCGTGACCGACGGGTGCGCCGATGCTGAACCCATGGACAGCAAACATCGGGCCAACATGGGGCCATGCCCTCTGGGTGGCTTGAGCCTGGTGTTCTCGGCTTTTGCACCAATTTGGATCGAACCTGGACGCATGCACGCGCAATGCGGCACGCGAGGCACGTCACGCCTCAAGCGTGATCGGTTTTTGCGAGCGACGCCCCGATTTGGGGCGTGCGGGCCCAACCCTCGCCTGTCAAACGCGCCAGACCGCCAGGATCTGTTCGCCGTAGGCCTCGAGTTTTTTGGCGCCCACGCCGCTGATGGTGGCCAGCTCGGCCAGGGAGGTGGGCGCCAGGCGGGCCATCTCGGCCAGGGTCGCGTCGTGGAAGACGACGTAGGCCGGCAGGTTGTGCTGACGCGCGACCTCCCCGCGCCAGGCCTTGAGGGCCTCGTAGCGCGCCAGGGCGTCGGCCTCCAGGGGCACCGGCGGCTGGGCGGGGCCCTTGGTGCGCGCCACCTTGCCGCGGCCAGTGGGCTCGGCCGGCACCTTGAGGACGACCTGCACCTCGCCGCGCAGCACGCTGCGGGCACTCGGCGTCAGGCCCAGGGTGTTGAACTCGCCTTCCGCGACCACGTGCCCCAGGGCCACCAGCTGGCGCAGCACGGCGCGCCACTGGGCCTCGCTGAGGTCGGCGCCGATGCCGAAGGTGCTCAGCGAGGCGTGGCCGTACTGCGCAACCTTGTCGGTCTGGCGCCCGCGCAGCACGTCGATCAGGTGGCCGGCGCCGAAGCGCTGCTGGCCGTGCTGCCAGAAGCGGTAGATGCCGCTGAGCAGTTTGCGCGCGGCCTCCGTGCCGTCCCAGGTCTGGGGCGGGTTGAGGCAGTTGTCGCAATTGCCGCAGGGCTGGCTGTCTTCGCCGAAGTAGGCCAGCAGGCGCACGCGGCGGCAGTCGTGGGCCTCGGCCAGGGCCAGCAGGGCGTCGAGCTTGGTGCGCTGCACGCGCTTGAAGTCGTCGTGCGCCGGGCTCTCGTCGATCATGCGGCGCTGGTTGACCACGTCGGCCAGGCCGTAAGCCAGCCAGGCCTGGGCGTCGGCGCCGTCGCGCCCGGCGCGGCCGGTCTCCTGGTAGTAGGCCTCGATGTTCTTGGGCAAATCGAGGTGGGCGACGAAGCGCACGTCGGGCTTGTCGATGCCCATGCCGAAGGCAACGGTGGCGACCATGACGAGGCCGTCTTCGCGCAGGAAGCGGTCCTGGTGGCGTTGGCGCACGGCCGAGTCCAGGCCGGCGTGGTACGGCAAGGCGGGGATGCCTTGTTCGCTCAGCCACGCAGCGGTGTCTTCGACCTTCTTGCGGCTTTGGCAGTAGACGATGCCGGCGTCGCCTTCGTGCTCGGCGCGGATGAAGCGCAGCAGCTGCTGGCGCGGGTTGTCCTTCTCGACCAGGGTGTAGCGGATGTTGGGCCGGTCGAAGCTGCTGATGAAGACCTGCGCGTCCTGCAGCTGCAGGCGCTCGACCATGTCGGCGCGGGTCTGGTCGTCGGCGGTGGCGGTCAGGGCCAGGCGGGGGACGTCGGGGTAGCGCTCGTGCAGCAAGTTGAGCTGCAGGTAGTCTTCGCGGAAGTCGTGGCCCCACTGGCTGACGCAATGGGCCTCGTCGATGGCGAACAGGCTGAGCAGGCCGCGCTCGTGCAGGCTGGCCAGCTGCGCCTGGAAGCGCGGGTGGGTGACGCGCTCGGGGGCCACGTAGAGCAGCACCAGGCGGCCCGACATCATCTCGCGCTCGATGTGCTGGGCCTCGTCGTTGCTCAGGGTGCTGTTGAGGAAGGCCGCGTGCACGCCGACTTCTTCGAGGGCGCCGACCTGGTCGTGCATGAGCGCGATCAGGGGCGAGACGACCACGCTGACACCCAGGCCCTGGCGGTGGCGGGAGATGGCCGGGATCTGGTAGCACAGGCTCTTGCCGCCGCCGGTGGGCATGAGCACGAGGGCGTCGCCGCCGGAGGCCGCGCGCTCGACGATGGCCTGCTGCTGCCCGCGGAAGGCGGGGTAGCCGAAGACCTCCTGCAGGATGCGCTGGGGGTCGGGGGACAGGCTGGTGGGGGAGTCGGGCTGGGCGGACACGGTTCAGGTCATGGGCGGGCGCCCGCTGACGCCGACGCAGCCCGCATTGTCGCCGCTGGGGCGCCCCCGACCGCGCCCTCCCCTCTTTCAGGCGTGAAAGAAGGCGACGGCACCGCGCAGGGACTCGGACTGCTGGCGCAGCGACGAGGCAGCGGCCGCGGCCTCTTCGACCATGGCGGCGTTTTGCTGCATGGTGGCGTCGATGGCGCCCACGGCCTCGCTGACCTGGCCGATGCCGATGGCCTGCTCGCGCGCGGCGCTGGTGATCTCGGCGACGACCTGCTGGACGCGGCGCACGGCCTCGACGGTGGCCTGGATGGTCTGGCCCGCCTGGCTGACCAGGCCGTTGCCGCGCTCGACGCTGTCCACGCTGCCCTGGATGAGGCCTTTGATTTCGCGCGCGGCGGTGGCGCTGCGCTGGGCCAGGGCCCGCACCTCGGCGGCCACCACCGCAAAGCCGCGGCCGTTCTCGCCGGCTCGGGCGGCTTCCACGGCGGCGTTCAAGGCCAGGATGTTGGTCTGGAAGGCGATGCCGTCGATGGTGCCGATGATGTCGGCGATCTTGCGCGAACTGGCGTGGATCTCGCCCATGGTGTCGACCACCTGGCTGACGACGCTGCCACCGCGCTCGGCCACGTCGTTGGCTTGGGTGGCGAGCTCGCTGGCTTGTTCGGCGTGGCCGGCGGCGACCTGGACGCCGGTGGAGAGCTGCTCGATGGTGGCGGCCGTTTCTTGCAGGCGCGAGGCCTGCTGCTCGGTTCGGTTGGAGAGGTCCTGGTTGCCTTCGGCGATTTCGCCGGAGGCGTGGGCGACGCGCTCGGCGGAGTCGCGCACCTGGGAGACCACGCCGCGCAGGCTGTCGTTCATGCGGATGACGGCGGCCACGAGCTGGCTGAGCTCGTCTCGGCCGCGGGCGGTGAGCTGGCGGTCCAGGCGCCCGGCTGCGACGTCTGCGGCGGCGTGGACCACCTCGGCCAGGGGCACGGTGATGCTGCGCAGGATGAGCCAGCTGGCGCACGCCCCGAGGGCCACGCCCATGCCCACGAGCACGGCGATGCCGGTGATGCCCTGGGCGGCGGCGGCGGCCACCTCGTCGCGGGCGGCGGACTGGCGCGCCAGGCTGTGTTGCACGACGGTCTCGACGAGTTGGTCGAGGCGGGTCGTGGGTTCGCGGTCGCGGCCCTTGACGGCCTTGTCGACGGCGCGCGAGCCGGCCACGGGGTCCGCCGGGTCGAAGGCGGCCAGGGCGCCGAGGTAGTCACGCTGCAGCTGTGCGAGGGAGGCCCGCACGCCGCGCACGGGCTCGGGGTCGAGGCCGATGCGGCCGTAGAGCGCCTCCAGCTCGGTGAGGCGGGTGTCGACGCGCTGCCCTTCTTGCGTGAAGGCCTGGCGGTATTTGTCGAAGGCCTCAGGCTGGTGGCTGCGCAGCAGCAGGTTCTTCCACTCCTGAACCTGGATCTTGAAAGACACCTGGGCGCTGCGGGCCAGGTCGATGGCCTGCTCATGGTCGTGCGCCATGGCGTGGGCCGCTTCAAGCTGTTGCGCGCCGTTGCGCATGGCCATCCACCCCAGTCCCCCGACGAGGGCGGTGATGAGCAAAAGCAAACCGGCCAGCGCGGCGATGCGCGTGCCGATGGACACCTGATTGAGTGACATGCGACCTCCCAAAGCGATGGCAATTGGGCCGGCCCCAGGTCACAGCAGTGCTGCGCCTCCCCGGCTGAGGGGATGCCTGCGTATCGGCAGCGCGCCGCTCAACTTGAGCCGCTGGACGTGACGGCTTGGGCATACGCCGCCAGGAAGGCCGGCGGCATGCGCCGCACGCGCCCCTGGGCGATGTCGACGCAGACGAACTCGGTGCGCCCGCGAAAGACGGTCTGGCCGTCGTCGAGCCGGATGAACTGGTAATGGCGCTGCAGGGTGAGTTTGTCGGCCGCGGTCAACCAGGTGCCCAGCACGAGGCGCTCGCCCAGGCGCGTGGCCTGGATGTAGTTGAGCTCGTGCTGGCGCACCACCATGCCGTGGCCCAGGGCCTCGTACTCGGCGGGCCCCAGGCCCAGCGCGCTGGAGTGCGCCCAGGCGATGTCCTCCAGCCACTGCAGGTAGACGACGTTGTTGGTGTGGCGCATGAGGTCGATGTGCTCGGGCGCCACGCTGACGTGCAGCGTGTGGGGGCGGGGGCGGTCCCAGGGGAGGTCATCCGTCATGGGCAGGATCGGGGGCAGGACCCGGCTGTGAAGACGGCCTGATCATGCCAGCATGCTGTCGGCGATCCAGTTGCCGTGAAAGCCCAGGGGGATGCGCGCCGGGATGTGCACCACCGCCTGAGGCGGGCCGCTGAAGTCGTCTGCGTTGACGATGTGCAGCTCGGCGTGCCCGCTGTGGCGGTTGTGCACGAGGCCCATCAGCCAGCCGTCGTCTTCGGGCCCGCTGGCGTGACGCGGCACGAAGACGAACTCACCGGGCACGCCGTGCGGGCCGAAGTCGTGGGTGAGGGTCGTGCGCTGCTGCAGGTCGTGGCGGTACAGCGGCTGGCCGGCCGATTGATCGGGGCGAAAGCCCGCGGTGTAGGCGTAGCGGTGCGCTTGCCCGCACAGGCGTTCGTCGAAACGCGGGAACTCCTGAGTGGCCTCGCTTATGACCTCGCGCACCACCCGCGCGCCGTTGGCGGGCATGGTCCAGCGCTCGAAGCGGGTCTGCGAGTCCAGCTCCGGGCCGCTGCGCGATCGGTCGAACATGCGCCGGTGCGCCACCACGTCCATCACCACGCCGCCATCGGGCAGGTCGAAGGCGTTGCAGGGGTGGAAGACGAAACACGGGTCCACGTCGTACCAGCGCATGTCGCTGGCCTGGCCGTCTCGGGGCAGCAAACCCACGCGGGCGCGGTGGCGCTCGTTCCAGGCGTAGGGGAAGGCGGCGCCCGTGAGCAGCCGCTTGAAGGAGAAGGTCACCGGCAGGTCAAGTACCACCACCTGGCTGCGGGTGATGGCGCAGTCGTGGATCATGGGTCCGTGCTGGACGGGGATGTCGACCACGCGGTCCACCTGCCCGCTGCGCGCCACGCGCACGTACTGGACCTTGTGGCGCACCATCGCGTCGTAGCAGATGGCGTGCAGGTCGCCGCTGACGGGGTCGAGGTGCGGGTGGGCGCTGAAGGGCTGCTTGTTGGGGCTGTCGAAGGTGCCGTGGCGCAGGCTGTCGAGGCGGGCGTCGAGCTGCACCGGCAGCATGCCCGCCTCCACCGAGGCCCAGATGCGGCCAGCGTGGGCGTAGACGTTCGTGTTGACGACGTCGCCCACGCCGTGGCGCGGACCGGGCAGGATCGGTCGGCCCAAGGCCTTGTTGACGGTGTTGGTGCCCACCCAGCGGTTGCGGTACCACTGCGCTTGCCCGCCTTGCAGGCGCACGCCGTGGACCATGCCGTCGCCGATGAACCAGTGGTAGCGGCTGGCCTTGGGCTTGAGGGGGTTGGGCCCGATGCGGGCGTACAGGCCCGCGAGCTGAGGCGGCACGCTGCCGATGACGCGCAAGGCGGTGGACTCGCCCTCGGTGGCGACGGGCGCGAACACGTCGTCGAGGAAAGTGGGCGAGGTGGGCGCCTGCGGGCGCGAGCCGATCCAGGGAAGGGACAAGGACATGCTGATCTCCTGATGTGTACACCGTCAACATGCGCATGAGATCACCAAATGTGGACAATGTCAACATGGAAGACGCCCCCCCCACCCTGCCCGCCCCCATCGACCGCACCTACCACCACGGCGACCTGCGCAACGCCTTGATCGAGGCGGGCCTGAAGGCGCTGGCGCACCAGGAGGCCGGCGAGCTCAGCCTGCGGGCGCTGGCGCGTGAGCTGGGCGTGTCGGCCAACGCGGTCTACCGCCACTTCGAGAGCAAGGAGGCGCTGCTGAGCGCCCTGGCCGCGGAGGGGTTCCGGCGCTTCGCCCGGTCGCAGGCTGACGCGCGCAACGACACGGTCTCGGGTGAGGTCGCCACCGGGCTGGCCTACGTCCGGTTCGCGCAACTCAACCCGGCGCTGTTTCGCCTGATGTTCGGCGGCTTCGTCCATGCGGGGCAAGGCGGGGAGTTGCAAGGCGCGGCCACCGAAGCGTTCGCGGGCCTGCTCCAGGACTCCATGGCACCGGGTCAACGCGTTGGCGAGGGCCCCATCGACGAGGCCACGCTGATGCGCGCCCTGGCTCGCTGGAGCCTGGTTCACGGCCTGAGCCACCTGCTGCTGGAGGGGCAGTTGGGGCTGTTCGGGGCCGACCCGCAGGGGCTGATCCCGGCGGTGCTGAGGGCCTCGGGGATGGCATCGGGGATGGCATCGGGGGTGGCCTCAGGGGTGGCCCAGCCAGGGCAGGCGCGATCCGCGAAAGCTCAGACCGGCAAGCCGTCGCGGAAGGCCAGCAGCTGACCGGGTTGCATGGGCACCCAGGCTTCGTTGAGCGTCAAGGGCTGGGTGGCGATGACGGCGACGCGGTCGCCATCCTGGGCCACGTCGGCGAAGTTGACCGCCAGGTCCTGGTCCTGCAGTCGGGCCTCGCCGAAGGGGTGCTGCCGCACGAGGTAGTGCAGGTGCGTGGAGCAGTGGGCCCACAGGGCCTCACCCTGGCTGAGCATGAAGTTGAAGGTGCCGTGGCGGGCCACCTGTGGCACCAGCTCCGCCAGGGTGGCGTTGAGCTCCTCGATGCGGGGCATGCTGGCGTGGGCCTTGGCCAGCTCCTGCATGAGCCAGCAGAAGGCGCGCTCGCTGTCGGTGTCGCCCACGGGGCGGAAGGCGGCGTGCAAGCGGGGCTGGAAGTCCACCAGGTTGCCGTTGTGGGCGAAGACCCAGTAGCGGCCCCAGAGCTCGCGCACGAAGGGGTGGCAGTTCTCCAGCGAGACGCGGCCCTGCGTGGCCTTGCGGATGTGGGCGATGACCTGCTTGCTGCGGATGGGGTAACGCTTGACGAGGTCGGCCACGGGCGAGCGCTCGGCGGCCTGGTGGTCAACGAAATGGCGCAGCCCCTTGCCTTCGAAGAAGGCGATGCCGAAGCCGTCGGCGTGCTCGCTGGAGCGCGTGGCAAAGCCCGAGAAGCTGAAGACGATGTCGGTGGGCTGGTTGCAGCACATGCCCAGCAATTGGCACATGGGGACTCCTGCGAGGGCGCGGTGGATGGAGGGATCAGGCTCGCAGTGTAGGGGCGGCGTCGGGGCGCAGGGGTGGCTCCCCCGCCGGGTGACCGTCAGGCCCGCGCGTCGAACTGCAAGATGGCCGCGGCCACGTCCGACAAGGGGCGGACCTCGTCGACGCCCCCGAGCTTGATGGCCTCCATCGGCATGCCGAAGACCACGCACGAGGCCTCGTCTTGCGCCACGGTGCGAGCGCCCCGCTCGTGCATGGCCTTCATGCCGCGCGCGCCGTCGTCGCCCATGCCGGTGAGGATGATGCCCAGCACGTCGGCGCCGGCGGCCTCGGCGGCCGAGCGGAACAGCACGTCCACCGAGGGCTTGTGGCGGTTGACCGGCGGGCCGTCGACGACCTTGACGAAGTACTGTCCCATGGACTTGGTGAGCTGCATGTGCTGGCCACCTGGTGCGATGAGCACGGTGCCACGCTGGAGGCGATCGCCCGTGCGGGCCTCACGGACCTCCATGGCGCAGAGCTGGTTGAGGCGTTCGGCGTACATGCGGGTGAACTTCTCGGGCATGTGCTGCACGATGGCGACGCCGGGGCAGTCGCGCGGCAGGCCCAGCAGCACGGACTCCAGCGCCTGGGTGCCCCCGGTGGACGCCCCGATGACGACGGGCTTGTTGACCGACAGGGCGTGCACCCCGGCGAAGGCGGCCGCGGGCGCCGCCGGTCGCAAAGGGGGGGCGGGCGACGCGCCGCCTGTGCGCGCGACGGCCGCCGCACCCAGCTTGGGGCGGGCGCGGGCGGCGGCCTTGATGGTCTGCACGAACTCCAGGCGCGCCTCGTCGAGGTACTGCTTGAGGCCCATGCGGGGCTTGGCCATGACGGCCACGGCACCGGCCGAGAGGGCCTCCAGCGCCACCTGGCTGCCCGAGGTGGACAGCGTCGAGCAGATGATGGTGGGGATCGGGTCGCGCTCCATGATCTGGCGCAGGAAGGTCAGCCCGTCCATGCCGGGCATCTCGATGTCGAGCAGCAGCACGTCGGGGCGATGCTTGCGGATGGCGGTGGTGGCCAGCATCGCGTTGGGGGCGCTGCCGATGAGCTCGATCTCGCGCTCGCCTTGCAGCAGGTGCTGCAGCGCCTGTCGGACCACGGCCGAGTCGTCGACCACGTAGACCTTGATGGCCATCAGCCGCCTCCGGAGATGGGCAGGGACTCGACGGTGGGCTCGCCCTGTCCCACCTCCCAGCTGAGCTTGCGATAAAACGCCCCGCCCAGCGCCATCTCGTGGGTGGGGATGTGGTGGCTCGCCAGGAAGCGCCGCGCCCACTGGACGTTTCGCTCACCCACGAGGTTGGCCGGGTTCAGGCCCACCAGGCTCATCACCCCGCCGCCGCAGAGGTGGGCTTCGCAGGCCAGCGGGTCCACGCCATGGGCACGCAGCTCGGCGAACAGGCGCCGCATGGCGGGCTCGGCGAAAGCGGTGTCGCGCTCGCTGCCAGGCCGAGGCGGGGCGCTGTGCACGATGTGGCACATGGCGCCCACCCGGCGCGCGGGGTCGGTCATGCAGATGGCCACGCAAGAGCCCAGCAAGGTCTGCATGCGTCCGCCCGACAGCAGGCAGAGCACGTCACCGGGGTGCAGGACGTGCAGGGCCTCGGCGTGGCGAACGATGTCGAAGGGCTCGCGCTGGGCGGAGGGTCGGGCCGCCGTGGGCCGCGGACGCAGTCGGGTGGGTTGCATCACAGCTTGCGGAATGCGCCCGGCGACAGCGGCTGCAAGGCCACGTCGCAAGGCACCCGCCCCTCGGCCGAACCGATGAAAAAGAGGCCACCGGGCTTGAGTTGAGCCAGCACGCGGTTGACCACCTCGCGCTTGGTGGGGCCGTCGAAATAAATGAGCACGTTGCGCAGGAAGACGACCTCGAACAGGCCCACGCCCTGCACCGAATGGCACAGGTTGAGCTGGCCGAAGGAGACCCGTTTGCACAGATCGGGGTGAACCTGGACCAGGCCTTCGGAGTCACCATGCCCTTGCAGGCAATGGCGCCTGAGCCGCTCGGGCGTGACATGGCGCAGGCGCTCGGCCGGGTAGATGGCGGCCTGGGCAGAGCGCAACACGCGCTCGCTGATGTCGGTGCCCAGGATGGACCACTCCGCGCCGATGATGCCGCGCTGCTGCAGCTCTTGCAGGAGCATCGCCAGGGTGTAGGCCTCGTCGCCAAAAGACGAGGCCGCGCTCCACACGCGCAGCCGCTCGGGGCGCGCCTGGCGCAGCTCGGCTTCCAGGAGTGCGAAGTGCTTGGGCTCGCGAAAGAAGTAGGTCTCGTGCGTGGTCAGCAGGTCGACCATCATCTGGAACTCGCCGCCGTCCTGGTCGCTGGAGACGCGATGCAGGTAGGCCTCGAAGCCCGACAGGCCCAGGCGCTGCACCCGCGCGCCCAGGCGGGCGCTGACCAGGGTGCGCTTGTGCGGCGCCAGGTCCAGCCCGATGCTCTCGTGCATGAGGCTGCGGATCTGACTGAACACCGAGTCAGAGAGCGGATAAGCCTCCATGGTGGCGTCCATCAGGCCGCCTGGGCCTGCTCGCACAGGAGCGCCATGTCGTCGATGTCCAACGCCCGGTCGGGCTCCAGGATGATGACGAAACGCCCCGATGCCAGCTTGCCCATGCCGCGGATGAACTCGCGCCGCACGGCCGTGCCGAAACTCGGCGGGGGCTCGATCTGGCTGGCGGGCAGGTCCATGACCTCGTTGACGGCGTCCACCAGCAAGCCCAGCTCCAGGCGCTCGCCGTCGCGCTGCGCATCGAAGACCACGATGCAGGTCTTCTTGCTGACCTCGGCCGGGGCCTGACCGAAGCGCGCGCGCAGGTCGATGACGGGCACCACCGCTCCGCGCAGGTTGATGACCCCGCGCACGAAGTCGGGCATCAGCGGCACGCCGGTCATGGGCCCGTACTGGATGATCTCGCGCACGGTGCGGATGTCCATGGCGAAGACCTCATGGGCCAGGTGAAAGGTGAGGTACTGCGAGGCCGGCTCCGGGGCTTCGGCCAGCTGGCCGAGGGCCGTCTTGGCGTGGGGGGTGACCATGGTGCGGCTCCCGCATCAGAAGGGACGGAAGCTGCCGCCGGCCACCTTGGCCACCGGACCCTGGCCGGATCGCAAGGTGGCGGCGCGGCGCGGCTCGAACTCGTCGACCGCGTCGCGGTGAGGCGAGCGACGCCCGCCTGAAGCGCCCCCTTCGATGTTGAAGAAGGCGATGGACTGCTGCAGCTGCTCGGCCTGCCCGGAGAGCTCTTCGGAGGTCGCCGCCAGCTCCTCGGAGGCCGATGCGTTTTGCTGCGTGGCCTTGTTGAGCTGGGTCATCGCCTCGCCCACGTGGCCCACGGACTGGCTCTGCTCGGCCGAGGCCGCGGAGATCTCCTGCACCAGCTCGGAGGTCTTCTGGATGGACGGCACGATTTCGTCGAGCAGCTTGCCAGCTCGCTCCGCGGTGGAGACGCTGCTGGCGGCGAGCTCCCCGATCTCCTGCGCGGCCTCCTGGCTGCGCTCGGCGAGCTTGCGCACCTCCGCGGCCACCACCGCGAAGCCCTTGCCGTGCTCGCCGGCGCGGGCCGCTTCGATGGCCGCGTTCAGCGCCAGCAAGTTGGTCTGGTAAGCGATGTCGTCGACGATGCTGATCTTGGCGGCGATCTGCTTCATCGCGCCCACCGTCTGCCCGACGGCCTGGCCGCCCTCGCCCGCCTCACGCGAGGCCTTCGTGGCCATGCCATCGGTCACCTTGGCGTTGTCGCTGTTTTGCGAGATGGACGCCGACATCAGCTCGATGGAGTCGGTGGTCTGCTCGACCGAGGCCGCCTGCTCCGAGGCCGCCTGCGACAGCGACTGCGCCGTGGCGCTGACCTGGTTGGCCGCCCCGGTGAGCGCGGCCGCCGCCGAGCGCACCTCCAGCAGCACGCGCGTGAGCTGCTCGGCCGTCTCGTTGCCGGCCTGCTTGACCTTGTCGAACAGACCGCTGTAGTCGCCCTCGATGCGGCGGCTGAGGTCACCGGCGGCAAAGGCCGACAGCAGCTCCGCCACGTCGTTGAGGCCGCGCTCGCTGGTGTCCATGATCTGGTTGACGCCGCCGCCCAGCGTGGCGAAGAAGCCGGCCTTCTCGTCCACCGACACGCGGCGCGAGAAGTCGCCCGAGGCGGCCGCGGCCACCACGTTGGCGATCTCCTCTTCGGTGGCCACCTCCTGCGTGCGGTCACCCCACTCCACCACCGTGCCGGTGCGCACGCCCTGCGCGTCGATCACGGGCGTGGCCACCAGCGCGAAAGTGCGCCCGGCGATCTTGATCTGCGTGCGGTAGGTGTCGCGCAGCGCCGCCAGCATGCTGCGCTGGTGGCCCGGGTTCTTGTGGAAGATGTCGATGTTGGAGCCCAGCACCGTGCGCACATCGAAGTTCGGCAGGGCCTTGCGCAGGTCGCCTTCGGCCTTGATGAGCATCTGCTCGACGGCCTTGTTCATGAAGACGATGTCGAGGTTCGCATCGGCGATCATCACGTTGCTGGTGACCACCTCCAGCGCGGTGCGGATGCGGGCGTTGCGCTCCGCCTCCGTGACCACCGCCGACAGGCGCTGGCAGACGTCGTCCATGGCTTCGGTGATGACGGCTTTTTCGCCAGGCAGGCGGTCCATCTTCACCTCGAAGCGACCCTGACCGTAGGCCTTGATCGTGTCAACCACCTTCATCTTGACGGCGATGTGCGCGGCCACCAGGCGGTTGATCTTGTCGCCGATCGCGGCGCTGGATTCAGGCAGCGCCGCGGCGTCGATGGTCTTGCTGATCCAGCCCTGATCGTGCTCGCGGCTCATGGCGTCGAGCTGACTCTCCAGCTTTTGCAGCGCCGCCTCGGCGTCGGCCACCGCCCCCCGGGCCGCGAGTTGCGCCTGGCGGATCTGGGTCAACGCCCACGCCGCGCACGCCAGGCCGACGGCGGCCAGGCCCGCCAGCAGCGGCGCCTGGTGAACCTCGAAGATCGCCGTGACCGTGAGGGCAGCCAGGCACAGGGCAGAGGCCGACACCGCGGGGGTGGGCCACGAAGGGGCGGGGAGGTGTTGAGCCATGTGGGTCTTCCTTGGGGGGTCCGCTGCGGTTCAGGACAAATCGGGCATGGGGCTGCGGGGTGACCGGAGGGGTCGCTTCACGCGCTCGGTGGCAGCCAGGTCAGCCAGCGCGTGCACATCGAAAATCAAGGCCACCTCGCCATTGCCGAGGATGGATGAGCCGGAGATGCCCCGCAGCGAGCGGAACATGCGGCTGAGCGGTTTGATGACGGTCTGGTGGTGGCCCAGCAGGCTGTCGACCAGCACCCCGTAGGTGCGTCCGCCCGAGCGGATGACGACCACGCTGGGGCGCGACCCGGGCGACGGGGGCAGGCCGTAGACGTCCCTCAGGGACATGACCGGCAGGACCTGGCCGCGCAGCTCCACGCAGCAGCGCCCGCTGGCCTGCATCAGCTCGAGTTGCCCATCGCCATTGATGACTTCGACCACCGACTCCAGCGGGAAGATGAACTTCGAGTCCCCCGCGCCCACCAGGAAGCCGTCGATGATGGCCAGCGTCAAAGGCAGCCGGATCTCGATGGTGGTGCCCTCCGAGGGCACGCTGTCGATCTCCACCGTGCCGCGCAGGGCCTCGATGTTCTGCCTGACCACGTCCATGCCCACGCCCCGCCCCGACAGGTTGGTGACCTGGTCGGCGGTGGAGAAGCCCGGCTCGAAGATCAGCTTGAGGATGTCGGCGTCGGGCGGCGTGACGCCAGGCTCGACGAGGCCGCGGTCCCAGGCCTTTTGCAGGACCTTGTCGCGCCGGATGCCACGCCCGTCATCGTGGATGCGGATGAGCACCGTGCCCGACTCGTGGCAGGCGCTCAGGGTCAGGCAGCCCTGCGCCGGCTTGCCCGCGGCTTCGCGCTCGGCGGGCGCCTCCAGGCCGTGGTCCAGCGCGTTGCGCACCAGGTGCATCAGCGGGTCGGCGATGCGCTCGACCATGGATTTGTCCAGCTCGGTCTCGCCCCCCACGATCTCCAGGGCGACGTCCTTGTCGAGCTGAGAAGCCGTGTCGCGCACCACGCGGCGAAAGCGGCTGAAGGTCTCGCCGATGGGCACCATGCGCAGCTGCAGCGTGCCATTGCGGATCTCCTCGATGAGGCGCTCCATCTGCGCATTCGCCTCGATCAGGGTGTTCTGTCGGGTGCCCCGCGCCAGCAAAGAGGCCCCGGCGCTGGCCACCACCAGCTCGCCCAGCAGGTTGATGACGGCGTCCAGCCGGTCGGCCTGCACGCGGATGAAGCGGCCGTCTTCGGCGCCGCCTTCGCGGGGTTTGGCCTTGCGGGCCTCACCCGCGGGGAGCAGCTCGGCGGCGACCTCCGCGATGGCCTCGGCGATGACCTCGGCGCCCCCAACAGGCGGCGTGATCTCCAGTTCGCAGTCCTCGCGCACGAAGCTGAAGGCGCCTTCGATGGCGGCGGCATCGGCGTCGGTCAGCAACTCGAACTCGAAGCCCAGGTGGCAGGACTCCGGCTCCAGCTGCTCCAGGGCGGGCACGGCGGCCTCATCGAGCCGCACGTTGCGCAACTCGCCCAGGCCCTGCAGGTAGCTCATGATGGCCCAGGGGTCCATGCCGTTGCGGAAGGTGTCGGCGCCGAAGCGCACGCGGATGCGCCAGGCCGGGCTCTGGGCGAGGCTCAGGGCAAGGCCGCCCGCTGCGCCCACCTCGGCGGCGCCCTCGCCTTCGCTCACCTGCTGCAGCCGGCGAACCAGCTGCGCGCGCAAGCCCTCTGAGGCGGAGACGTCCGCAGCCAGGTCGCTGGCCGCGTCCACCAGCAAACGGATCTGATCATTGCATTGCAGCAGCAGCGTGCTCAGCTCGGGCGTGAGGTGCAAACGCCCCTCGCGCAGCCGGTCCAGCAGGGACTCGACGTGGTGGGTGAAGGCCACCACCGCGTCCAGCCCGAACACCCCGGCCGAGCCCTTGACCGTGTGCGCACAGCGGAACAAGGCGTTGAGCAGGTCCGCGTCGTCGGGCGAGTCCTCCAACTGCAAAAGCAGCTGCTCGACCTGCTCGATCTGCTCCTGCGCCTCGCTGATGAAAGCGGGCAAGGCCTCGGCGATGAAGCCCTGGTCGATGTCGTCTGGCGAGTGGGCCATGGTCGTGCTTCCGATGGGTCAGGCGTTCAGGAGGCCGGCCAGCCCGAGGCTGCCGCAGGCGTGTTGGAGCGGGGCGCTGGGCTGCAGGAGCACCAAGCGCCGACCGCGCGCCAGCAGGCTGTGCTGCAGCGCCACCAGCAGCTGCACGCCCGCCGCATCGGCCTGGGCCACGGCGTCGGCCTGCAGCGGCCACGCACCCACGCCCTCCACAGCGTGCCCCTCCACGCCGACCTCATCCAACCACTGCAGCATCTGCGCGTGGGTTTCGGTGGCCGTGTAGATGCTGAGCTCGGCCGGCAGGGCGCGCGGCAGCACGGGGTCGGCGACATCGGTCATGGCAGCACCAGTTTGGAGACGGCGTCCAGCAACACCGGGGGGTTGAAGGGCTTGACGATCCAGGCCTTGGCACCGGCCGCGCGGCCACGCTCCTTGGTCGCGTCCTGGCCTTCGGTGGTCAGCATGACGACGGGGGTGAACTTGTAGCGCGGGTTGGCCTTGACCTGGGTCAGGAAGGTGATGCCGTCCATGCGGGGCATGTTCACGTCGCTGACGATGAGGTTGATCTTTCGGCCGTCCAGCTTGGTGAGGGCCTCTTCACCGTCACCGGCTTCGATGACCTCGTAGCCCGCTCGCGAGAGCGCCAGCTTGACCACGGTGCGCAAGGAACTGGAGTCGTCAACGATCAGGATGGTCTTGCTCATGGTGCGGCCCGTGGGGTCTGGGTCATCGAAAGGAAGGGGGTCAGAAGAACGTCAGCTCGGAGGCCTGCTGCGCGCTGCGCGGGCCGTCTGCTTTGCCTGAGGCGTGCACGGCGCGCTGCTCGTCGGTGGTGTAGCCCTGCTGCAGCATCGCCTGCCATTGCGCGCGGTCCACGCGCTGGCCCTCGCGCAAGGCGCCATCGACCTGTCCGATGGCCTGTTCGATGGAGCGATTGACCTGCTCCATGATCTGCTGGACGCGGTCCTGGAACTGGAAGGCCACCATCATCTGTTCGACCTGCTGGCGCACCGCCTCGCCGTGCTGGCCCAGCTCCACCGCGCGCTCGTGCAACTGCGTGATGACGTCGTCGACTTCGCGGATGACGCTCTGGATGGTCTGACCCGAAGCGTCGATGACCTGGCCATCGGCTTCGGCCTGCGTGCGGGCGCAATCCAGCGCCTGGCTCATCTGCAGGCGCAGGTCGTCGATCTGCTGGCCGATGCGGCGACCCGTGCTGCCGGACTCGCCCGACAGGCGGCGCACCTCGGCGGCCACCACGGCGAAGCCCCGACCGCTTTCGCCCGCGCGGGCGGCTTCGATGGCGGCGTTGATCGACAGCAGGTTGGTCTGGCGCGCCAGCTTGGCGACCTCTTCGGCCATGTCCTGCAAGCCACCCGAGTTCTGCGCCAGCGTGTGCACCGAGCCCAGGATCTGCTCGCGCGAGGCCACGAAGGCATCGAAGTTGGTCATCAGGCCATTGAGCTGGTGCTCGCAGCGCGCCAGCACGTCGGCGCGCTGGTCGTCGGCGCCGCGGGCCTGTTCGGCCGGCGCGACGATGTGGTCGAGGTCCTGCAGGATGCGGGTGAAGCCGAGCAGCAACTCGTCGGTGGCCTCGCGCATCTGGGACTGGGCCGTCTGCAGGTGGGCGAGCCACAGCTGGGAGGCCTCGGACAGGCAGTCGGCGGCCTCGTTGCCGGGCGCGTCCTGCGCCGGGCCGTGCGCTGCGCTCGGGTGGCGGCCCCACCACCAGGTGGCCAGGCCCGCCAAGGCCAGCGTGAGCCAGGCGGCCCAGGCCAGCGAGGTCCGGCCGCTGGCGCCCGCCCAGGCCGCACCCACCCAGCTCAAGCCGGCGAGCCCGCCGGCGGCAAGCTGACGGCGTGTCGTCGAGCGCTGCTGCTCCATCCCATCCTCCACGGTCATCGTTCGTCGATCACGTGACACGCCACCCGTTGTGGCCGGCGTGCATCCGGCTGCGGTGAGGGAGGGGGCGCCATGAAGTCTCGCCCCGGTGACATCGGCGCCACCACCGCTGCGGCGCTGTCCTGACTATCGGCCGTTCACGACGCCAAAATGAATCGAATAACGTGAAGGATTCACCCCTGTTCCGGCAAACGCGCCGCATTCCCCCAAATGGTGCGAACCCACAGGGGTGAGCCACCCGGCGGCGGCTCGGGCGATAATTGCGCCGCTAACTAACGGCACCTCATCTAACCAACCATCTCTGGAACCGAGCCATGGCCTCAGTCAACAAAGTCACCCTCATCGGCAACCTGGGCCGCGACCCCGAAGTGCGCTACACGCCCAATGGCGCGGCCGTGTGCAACGTCTCCGTTGCCACCACGCGCAACTGGAAGGACAAGAACTCGGGTGACAAGGTCGAAGAGACCGAATGGCATCGCGTCGTGTTTTATGACCGCCTGGCCGAAATCGCGGGCGAGTACCTGAAGAAGGGCCGCTCCGTCTACGTCGAGGGCCGCCTGAAGACCCGCAAGTGGCAAGACAAGGACGGCAAGGACACCTACACCACCGAAATCGTGGCCGAGCAGATGCAGTTGCTGGGTGGCCGCGAAGGTGGCGGCGGTGGCTACGGCGCCCCCGCTGGCGGCGACGAATTCAGCCAGGAAGCCCCGGCCCCGCGCGCCGCGGCCCGCCCGGCTGCGGCCCCGCGCCCCGCACCCGCCCCCCGCCAGGCGCCCGCGCCGGCCCCGAAGTCGGCCACCGGCTTCGACGACATGGACGACGACATCCCGTTCTGACGTCCCGCGGCCCCCGGCCGCGCCGCCTTCAGCCCCGGTTCAGGTCGGCGCCTACAATCGCCGCCCCATGGAATCCCTCTTCATGTCGACCGGCGTGGTCGCGCTGGCTGAAATCGGCGACAAGACCCAACTGCTGGCTTTCCTGCTGGCGGCCCGCTTCAAGAAGCCCCTGCCCATCATCCTGGGCATCCTCGTGGCCACGGTGATCAACCACGGCCTGGCCGGGGCGCTGGGCGCGTGGATCACCGCCATGCTCTCGCCCGAGGTGCTGCGCTGGGTGCTGGGGGCGTCCTTCCTCGGCATGGCCGCCTGGACGCTGATCCCCGACAAAATCGAGGACGAAGAGGCCCAGGTGGCGCAGCGCTTCGGTGTCTTCGGCGCCACGCTGATCACCTTCTTCCTGGCCGAGATGGGCGACAAGACCCAGGTCGCCACCGTGGCGCTGGCCGCGCACTACGCCGAGCCCCTGATGGTCGTCGTCGGCACCACCCTGGGCATGCTGATCGCCGACGTGCCCGCCGTGTTCGTCGGCGACAAGCTCGCCACACGCATTCCGATGAAGCTGGTGCACGGTGTGGCCGCCGCGCTGTTCGCGGTGCTGGGCGTGGCCACGCTGATGGGCGCGGGCGCACGCTTCGGGATCTGAGGCCCGGCCCGCTCCGCCCTCAGTCCACCTGAGGTGGGGCCCACAAGCCGCCCGACTCCAGCGCCCAGCGCATGCGGGCCTGCCAGGCGTCGAGTTCGGCCTGCGCGGCCACCTGCTGCTGCTCGATGAGCTGGCGCTGCATCAGCAGCACCTCACCCACCCCCACCTGACCCAGCTCCTGCCCCTTGCGCAGGGCTTGCGCGGCCGCCTGCGTCTGGGCGGCCGCGTGGGCCGACGCGCGCCAGGCCTGGTGGCCCAGCGCGACCTCGGCCGAGTGGCGAGCCAGGTCCAGCTGCAGCTGGCGACGAACGCCGTCGAGGGCGGTGCGCGCGGCCAGCGCGTCGGCGGCCTGCGCCTCGGCCTGGCGCGAGCGCGCCGCGCCCCCGATGGGCCAGGACACGTTGACGCCCCACACGCGCTCGGCGCCGTTGGCGTCGCGCCCGTATTGCACGCCCACGGTGGGGTCGGGGCGGCGCTCGGCCTCGGCGTGGCGGGCCTGCGCTTCCAGCACCTGCGCGTGCAGTTCGGCCTGTCGCCACGCGGGGTGGTCCGCCAGGCGCGATGCCAGCGCCTCCTGCGCCGCGGGGGGCGACTCGGGCGGGGCGGCATCGGCCACCAGCGCGGCGCCTTCGGGCCAGGCGGGCAGGCTCAGGTCGGGGTAGCGGCTGCGCCAGGTCGCCTCGGCCACGCGCGCCTGGTGGCGGGCCTGCAGCCACTGAGACTCGGCCTGCGCGCGGGCGGCGTCCAGCAGGATCACGTCCTGGCGGGCGGCGTCGCCGAGCTGGTGGCGGCGGGAGACGGCCTGGTGCTGCTCCTGCTGGAGCCGCCAGTGCGCCTCCCACAGGCGCGCCTGCTGGCTGGCTCGCAGCCACTCGGCGGTGTCCTGGATGAGGCCGCGGCCCAGCTCCAGCCAGCTCAGGTCCAGCTGCGCCTGGGCGCGCTCGCGTTGACGCTGTCCCCAGCCCTCGGCGGCGTCGGCCTTGCCTGGCAGGCGCAGGCCGCGCGACACGCCCACCGACCACTCACGCTCGCTGGCGCGACCGAGCTCGGCGGGGTCGCGGCGCACGGTGCGCCGGGCCCAGCTGGCCGAGGGCGTCCAGTCGTTGGGGTTGGCCGAGGCGGCCTGCGCCCGCGCGAGCTCGGCGCGGTGCGCCTGCAGGGCCGACTGCCACGCGGGCAAGCGGCTGAGCGCCTGCTGCGCGGTGGCCTCATCCGGCAAAGGGGAGGCCTGCGAGGCCTGAGGAGGCGCCGCCCAGCTCAGGGACGCCCCCAGGGACACGCTCACGGTCAGGGCGGCGGCCACGCACACGCGGCGCCAGTTGAAGGGGGGGTGGTTCATGCCTGGGGCTCCTCTCGCACACCGAATCGTTCATAGGCCATGGGCAGCAGCAGCAGCGTCAGCGCGGTGGACGACAGCAAGCCGCCGATCACGACGATGGCCAGCGGGCGCTGGATCTCCGAGCCCGGCCCGGTCGCAAACAGCAGCGGCACCAGGCCGCCAGCGGTGATGGCCGCGGTCATCAACACCGGGCGCAGGCGGCGCTGGGCGCCCTCCCACACGGCCTGACGCGCGCTGCGGCCTTCTTCGATCAGCTGGTTGAAGTGGGTCACCATGACCACGCCGTTGAGCACCGCGATGCCCAGCAGCGCGATGAAGCCCACCGAGGCCGGCACCGACAGGTACTGCCCCGTGACGGCCAGCGCCGCGATGCCCCCGATCAAAGCCAGCGGCACGTTGGAGAGCACCAGCGCGGCCTGGCGCACCGAGCCGAAGGTCGAAAACAGCAGGAAGAAGATCAGCAGCAAGGCCACCGGCACGACCAGCATCAGGCGCTGGGCCGCGCGTTGCTGGTTCTCGAACTGGCCGCCCCAGGTGACGCGGTAGCCCTCGGGCAAAGGCATGGCCTGCTCGACCCGCTGGCGGGCCTCTTCGACGAAGCCCACCAGGTCGCGCCCCCGCACGTTGGTCTGCACCACCACGTAACGCTGGGCGAGTTCGCGGTCGATCTTCACCGGGCCTTCGGTGCGCGTCAGGCGCGCCACGCTGGACAAGGGCACCGACTGCCCGTCGGGCGTGACGATGCGCAGCGCCTCGAAGGCCGCGGGCGACTCGCGCAAGGCCTGGCTGCCGCGGATGACCAGCGGCGTGCGGCGCCCCGGCTCCTGGATCAGACCGATGGGCTGGCCCTCGACCCAGCGCCGCAGGTCGGCCTGGATGTCCTGGGCCGTCAGCCCCAGGCGGCCCGCAGCCTGCCGGTCGATCTGCACCTGCAGGTAGGCCACGCCGTCGTTGCGCAGGGTCAGGGTGTCGGTGGCCCCGTCGATGCGGGAGACGATGGACTCGACCTGCGTGGCCATCGCGTTGAGCTGGCGCAGGTCGGTGCCGTAGACCTTGATGGCCACGTCACCGCGCACGCCGGTCAGCATCTCCGAGACGCGCATGTCGATCGGCTGCGTGAAGCCGGCGTCCACACCGGGGAAGTCTTCCAGCACCTGGCGCAGCTCGCCGATCAGCCACTCCTTGTCCTGACCCGGCTGGCGCCACTCGTCGTGGGGCTTGAGCACCAGGAAGGTGTCGGTCTGGTTCAGGCCCATCGGGTCCATGCCCAGCTCGTCGGCGCCGCTGCGCGCCACGATGCCCGTGACCTCGGGCACGCGCTTCATGATCTCGCGCTGCACGCGCAGGTCCAGGTCGGCCGTGGCCTCCAGGCCGATGGACGGCAGCTTCTCCAGCTGCACGATCAGGTCGCCTTCATCCAGCGTGGGCATGAAGGTCTTGCCCACCTGCGTGAACAGCAGCGCGGCCAGGGCCAGGGCCACGCCGGCGACCCCCATCAAGGCCCGCGGGTGGCCCAGCGCCCATTGCAGCAGCGGCGCGTAGGCCGCGCTGAGCTTGCGCATCAGCCAGGGGTCCTCGCCATGGCCGGGCTTGAGCAGCCACGAAGCCAGCACCGGCACCAGGCTGAGCGACAGCAGCAGCGACACGCCGAGCGCGAAGACGATGGTCAGCGCCACCGGCCCGAACAGCTTGCCCTCCAGCCCCTCCAGGCTGAGCAGCGGCAGGAAGACGATGATGATGATGGCGATGCCCGAGGTCACCGGCATGACCACCTCGCGCGAGGCGCGGGCCACGACCTGCAGCATCGTGTGCTTCTTCGCGTCGCCACGCGCCAGGTGGGCCTCGACGTTCTCCACCACCACCACGGCGCCGTCGACCAGCATGCCGATGGCGATGGCCAGCCCACCCAGGCTCATGAGGTTGGCCGACAGCCCGAACCAGCGCATCAGCACGAAGGTGCCGAGGGCGGCCAGCGGCAGCATCAGGGCCACCACCAGCGCGGCGCGCACGTTGCCCAGGAAGGCCAGCAGCAGCACGACGACCAGCACCACGGCCTCCATCAGCGCCTTGCTGACGGTGAACACGGCGCGGTCGACCAGCTTGCTGCGGTCGTAGAACACGTCGATGGCGACGCCCTTGGGCAAGCTGGGCTGCAGCGCGTCCAGGCGGGCGCGCACGCCAGCCACCACCTCGCGGGCGTTGGCGCCGCGCAGGCCCAGCACCAGGCCTTGCACGGCCTCGCCTTCGCCGTTGCGGGTGACGGCGCCGTAGCGCGTCAGCTCACCGAAGCGCACCTCGGCCACGTCGGCCACGCGGGTGATGCGCCCGCCTTCGCTGCGCACCACCGTCTCGCGCACGTCGGCGAGCGTTTGCAGCGCGCCTTCGGCCCGCACGATCAGGGCCTCGTCGCCCTGGCTCAGGCGGCCGGCGCCGTCGTTGCGGTGGCTGGCCACGATGGCCTGCTCCAGCGCGTCCAGCGTCAGGCCCTGCGCCTGCAGCGCCGCCGGGTCGGGCACGACCTCGAAGGTGCGCACCCGCCCGCCCAGGCTGTTGACGTCGGCCACACCGGGGATGGTGCGCAGCGCCGGGCGAATCACCCAGTCCAGCAGGCGGCGTTTTTCTTCCAGCGTCTGCGGGCCCTCGATGGTGAACATGAACATCTCGCCCAGCGGCGTGGTGATCGGCGCCAGGCCGCCCGTGGCCGTGTCGGGCAGGTCCTTCATGACGCCACTCAGGCGCTCGTTGACCTGCTGGCGCGCCCAGTACGGGTCGACGCCATCCTCGAAGTCCAGCGTGATGTCGGCCAGCGCGTACTTCGAAGTCGAGCGCAGCATCTTCTGACGCGGGATGCCCAGCAGCTCCTGCTCGATGGGCACGGTGATGCGGGTCTCGACCTCCTCCGGCGTGAGGCCAGGGGCCTTGATGATGACCTTGACCTGCGTGCCCGAGACGTCGGGGAAGGCGTCGATGGGCAGCTTGGTCCAGGCGAAGACGCCCGCACCCGCCAGCATCAGCACCAGCAGCAGCGTCAGCAGGCGCTGGCGCAGCGAAAACTCGATGAGCTTGTTCACAGGGGACTCCTTCCGGGCGTCAAGGCTGAGCCGTCGGCAGCAAGGCCTTGAGCGCCGCCGTGCCGTGCGTGACGACCTTCACCGCGCCCCCCAGGCCCGAGACGCTGACGTCGGCCCCCTGGCGCCCCAGCAGCTTGACGGGCTGCAGCCGGTAGCGACCCACGGCCTCCTCCACGAACACGGCCAGGCCAGGCGAGGCGGGCAGCGTGATCAGGGCGGCCTCGGGCAGCACGTGGCCCTCGCCGCCTTGTTGCAAGCGGGCCTGCAGCCATTGGCCCGGTCGCAGCTGGCCCGCGGGCCCCTGGCGCACGCGGGCGCGCACCGTCAGGCTCTGCGTGCGCTCGTCCAGCGTGGCGCCCACCGACGACACCCGGCCACTGTGGGATGCGGCCCCGACACCGGTCCCGCCCCCCGCCTCGTCCACCAGGCTGACCCCCTGGCCGACCTGCACGCCCCGGGCCTGCTGCGCCGGCACCTGCAGCTCCACCAGCAACTCCTCCACGCTGGCCACCTTGAGCAGCGGCGCGGCCGCGTCCACGCGCTGGCCCACCTCCACCATCAGCTCGGTGACCTGCCCATTCAGCGGCGCCACCAGCACCAGGTCGCCTTGCGCATGCGCCTTCGCACCGCCCAGGGCCTGGGCCACGGCCTGCTGCTGTTGCTGCGCGTTCAAGCGCGCCACGCGGGCATCGTGCTGGCTTTGCTCGTGGCGCGAGCGCGGGATCAGGCCTTCGGCCAGCAGCTTCTCGTCGCGCTGCAGGTTGCGCTCGGCGAGCTCCTGCTGGCTTTGCGCCGCTCGGGCCTCGCTGCGCAGGGCCTGCGCCTGCGTGCTGCGCAAACGCACCAGGCCCTGGCCCTGGCGAACCGTGGCGCCAGCGTCGACCTGGATGGCCGTGACCAGGCCCGACACCGGCGCAGCCAGCACCTGCTGGCGCGAGGCCGGCAGCTTCAACTGAGCCGGGTAGGAGACGGCGGACTGAGACGCCGGCGCCACCTGCACCACGCTCAGCCCCAGCGCCCGCACCTGCGCCGCCTGGATGCCGACGACGATCGGCTTCTGGGCGAGCGCCCCGGCGCCGGGCAGCAGCGTGAGCGTCGCGACCCACAGCAGGGTCAAGGCCGGGAGCCGGTTCGCGGCAAACGCGACGGGGCTGGAAAACAAGGGCGAAGTCATGTGGGGTCCACCAGGTGAAAGCGTCACCCGGAGTGTCTGCCCGTCAGATGAAGCCAGGCTGAATCCCCACCGATCGCCTCCGTGATACCGTCACCCCGACCGATCGGCCACCGAAGACACCCATGCGCCTGCTCCTGCTCGAAGACGACCCCATCCTGGGCGAAGGCCTGCGCGACTACCTGCGCAGCGAAGGCCACAGCGTCGACTGGGCCACCACCTTGCTGGCCGCCCGCGCACTCGCCTCCGAGCCCCACGACGCCCTGCTGGTGGACTGGCAACTGCCCGACGGCTCCGGCCTGGATTGGGTCAAGAGCCTGCGTCGTCAAGACGACACCCGGCCCATCCTGATGATGACGGCGCGCGACCTGCTCAAGGACCGCATCACCGGGCTGGAGTCCGGTGCCGACGACTACCTCGTCAAGCCCTTTGCGCCGGAAGAGCTGGTCGCGCGACTGCACGCCGTGCACCGCCGCAGCGTGGGCGCCGCCACCGGCCGCAAGCGCATCGGCGACATCGAAGTCGACCTGCAGGGCCGCAGCGTCTGGCTGTGGGCCGACGGCCGCAGCGAAGCGGTGGACCTGACCGCGCGCGAATGGCAGATCCTCGAGGCGCTGGTCAGCCGCTGCGGCCGCATCGTCGACAAGACCACGCTCGAAGGGCTGGCAGGCGGCCTGGACAGCAGCGCCAACAGCAACGTCGTCGAGGTCCACATCGGCAACCTCCGGCGCAAGCTGGGTCGCCACGTCATCGACACGGTGCGCGGCCTGGGCTACCGCCTCACCGAGGGCGGCGAATGAGCGCCCCCGCCCTGCCCTCCATCCGCAAGCGACTCAACCAGGTGCTGCTGAGCATCGCGCTGGGCTGGGGCCTGAGCATGACCGCCGGGGTGGGCCTGCTGACCCACCACGTGCTCGACGACCTGCTCGACGGCGCGCTGCGCGAATCGGCCGAGGTGCTCTACGCGCTGGTCGTGCGCGCCCAGCAAGACACGCTCGGCCAGCCGCTGCCCCTGCAAAGCGCGATGCTGCCCGCCCCGCCCCACACCGAGAACCTCGTGTGGCAACTCACCGACGAGCGCGGCCGCATCCGCCTGCGCTCGCACCGCGCGCCCGAGCAACCGCTGACCGACCGCCTGGAAGAGGGCTACGAGATCACCCGCGAGTGGCACATCTTCACGCTGCCGCTGGGCCC
This sequence comes from Burkholderiales bacterium, assembly GCA_016000265.1. Lineage (GTDB taxonomy): Bacteria > Pseudomonadota > Gammaproteobacteria > Burkholderiales > Burkholderiaceae_C > Aquabacterium. The sequence goes on along the minus strand of JAECRL010000006.1, from coordinate 94,463 downwards.
CGGCCAGGGCACGCTGCACGTCGCGCAACGCGAAGAAACACGCCAGGCCACGCTGGCCCTGGCCATGGCCGCCACCGTCGGGCTGACGCTGCTGATCGGCGGGGGCGCCGCCTGGTGGATCAACCGCGGCCTGCGCCGCGAGCTGCAACCCCTGCTGGACCTCTCCAAGCAGGTCTCCGGCCTGGACCCGCTGCAAGCCCCCGCCTCGGCGGGCCCGGCCGGGCTGCGGGCGGGCTTGACGGCCACCCGCACCGAGCTGCAACCCCTGGTCGCCGCCATCGACGACCTCACCGCCCGGCTCGCCCTGCGCGTGGCCCACGAACGCGCCACGGCCGCGCACGCCGCACACGCCCTGCGCACGCCCCTGGCGGGCATGGACGCCCAACTGGCCGTGGCCCTCAAGGAGGCCCCGCCCTCGCTGCAGCCCCGCCTGACGCAAACCCGCGAGGCCGCCGCCCGGCTGCGCCGCGTGGTCACGGCCCTCATCAGCCTGTTTCGCAGCGGCGGGGAGCTGCACTGGCAAACCACCTCGGTGCGACAGCTGCTGCTGCGCCTGCCACTGCAACACACCCGCGTGCAGGCCACCGGCGCCGACGAAGTGCCCTGCGACCCCGACCTGCTGAGCGCGGCCCTCTCCAACCTGCTGGACAACGCCGAGCGCCACGGGGCCCGCGAGGTGAGCGTGCACGCCGAGGCCGACGCCGAGCAGGTGCGGCTGACCGTGAGCGACGACGGGCGCGGCATCGAGCCCGCCAAGCGCCAGCGACTGCAGGCCGCACTCGATGGGCAACACCCCGAAGAAGGGCTCGGCCTGGGCCTGACGCTGGCCGACATGGTGGCGCGCACGCATGGCGGGCGACTGCACCTGCTCGACAGCGCCGAGGGCACGCGCATCCGCCTGAGCTGGCCGCCCCCCGCGGCCTGATCTCACCAGGGCAGCTTGCGGGTGAGCACCTGCCAGAACATGACCCAGTCGCCCATCAGGCTGTAGAGCGGGTGCGTGAACGTGGCGGGCTTGTTGTGCTCGAAGAAGAAATGCCCGACCCACGCGAAGCCATAGCCGATCACCGGCAAGGCCAGCAAGACCGCGCCAGCGCCCGTGACGGCCGCCCAGGCGATCACCGCCAGCACCAGCGTCGAGCCCACGACGTGCAGGCGTCGGCAGGTGGCATCCTGGTGCTGAGACAGGTAGAAAGGATAGAACTCGCGAAATGAGGTGTAGCGCATGGTGAGTGTCCCGTCGGATGGCGCTCAGCTTGCCTCAAGCGCATCGCCTGCGCCATCCGGCACCGCCCGAAGCAGCGCCATGACGATGGCCAGCGTGAAGGGGCTCGCCACCCCGTCGACGAAGCGCGTGAAGTCCACGTGGGCCGAGCCATCGGCCCGGTCCGAGATGCTGCGGACCACCGCGTAAGGCAGCCCGAACGCCTGACACACCTGGGCCACCACCGCGCCCTCCATCTCCACGGCCAGCACATCGGGCAGGTGGTTGCGCAGGGTCTCGGCGTCTTGCGCGGCCGACACGAACTGGTCGCCGCTGACGATCAGGCCCCGGTGCACCCGCGGTCGCCCCAAACCCAGGCCGTGCAGGGCCCCGGCCGCATCGACCTCCAGCAAGGCCTCGGCCACGACCGAGACCACGCGATCGGTCAGCGCCCGCGGCGGATGCAGGCGACTCACCCCCAGGCCCGGCAACTCGTGACGCGGGAACAGCGGCGAGGCGTCCATGTCGTGCTGCAGCAGCGCATCGGCCACCACCACATCGCCCACGCGCACGTCCGCCCCCAGCCCACCGGCCACGCCCGTGAACCAGATCTGGCTGACCCCGAACGCATCGGCCAGCAAAGTCGCCGTGATGGCCGCGGCCACCTTGCCGATGCCCGAGAGCACCGCCACCACCGCGCGCCCCTGCAGGTGCCCCACCCAGAAGGTGCGACCGCCCCGCTCGACGCGGGCCTCATCGGGCATCAGGTCGAGCAGGGACTGCAGCTCCTGCGGCATGGCGGCCATCAAGCCGATGGGGCGACGGGTGACGGGAGACAGGGCGCTCATGCCGCCATCATCTCATCACCCGCCTGCCCGGGCCACCGCCTCAGCGGGCATCAGAAGGCGTGGCGCACGCCCACCAGGTACGTGGTGCCGGACTTGAAATTCGGCAGCTTTTCCTTGTCGTGCATCACGGCGGTGTACACGTCCGTGCGCTTGGACAGGAAATGGTCGTAGCCCACCGTCAGGATCGTGTGCTTCGTCTTGGGGGTGGTGCCGCCTTCCACGGCCTTCTCGCGGCTCTCGCCATAGGAAGCCAGGACCTTGCCCGAAGCCGTCACCGGCACCGAAGCGCCCAGCTGGAACAGGTTGGTGTCGATGCGCGCCGCGCCGCTGTAGCCGCTGTTGGAGATCTTGCCGTACTGCGCAAACACCTTGGCCACACCGAAGTCGTAGCTCGTGTTGAGCAGGCCGAAGGTCTGGCGCTGACCTTTGAGCACATCGAGCTTGGGCGCCTCGGCCGAGCGCACGGTCTGCCAGGACGCCCCAGCGGCAAACGGGCCGCTGACGTAGTTGCCCGACAGGGCGTAGCTGGCGCGCTCGCTGCCATCGCTCGCCTCACCGGGCTGGTAAGACGCCGCGAAGGTGGCGCCACCCAGGTTGGGCGTGGCGTACGAGATCGCGTTGCTCCAGCCGGAGTCGCCGCGGTCGTTGCCGGTGCCCGGCCCGAAGGTCAGGCGGATGGCCGGCGCGATCCCGAATGCCCCACCGAACGGGTTGTAGACCACGGCCTGCAGGTAGACCAGGTTGATCTGGCGCCCCAGGGTCAGCTTGCCGAGATCGCTTTGCAGGTAGACGTTGGCCGCGCGGGTCCAGAACAGGTCGTCTTTGACGACGTTGGGGGTGGCGCTGTTGCGGCCATAGGCCCCCGTGTCCGGTCGCAAAAACGACTCCAGCACGAAGCCGGCCTTCATGCCGCCGCCCAGGTCCTCCACGCCCTTGAATCCCAGGTAGCTGGTGATCATCTGGTTGCCATCGACCTTGGTCACGCGTTTGCTGGCGCTGCTGCCATCGAGGGCGCTGAGCTGAAACGAGCCGAAGGTCACATCCAGCACACCGTAGACGTTGTAGCTGGACTGGGCGTGGGCCACCGCAGCGGCCGACAGCGCCAGGGCGGACAAGGCGAAAGAACGCAAGGACATGGGGCACTCCTGTTGGTGCATGGGCACCTGTTGAAAACAGGCGGCGTGGTTTGCACATTCCATGCCCACAACGGCCGCATCGCTCACTTCAGCTGCGCACGCTTCTTGCAATAGTGCATACAGTTTTAACACTGTTTTGCATACAGTTTTGCAACCGGAGCCCGCCCGCATGACCGCCCTCGACCTCACCCGCCGCACCGTTTTCGCACACGCCAGCTTCGGCCTGGCCGCCGCCGCCTTGTCCTTGTGCGCCCTGGCCCCCAGCTCGGTGCGCGCCGCCACGCCCCTGAAGTTCCAGCTCGACTGGCGCTTCGAAGGCCCCGCCGCCCTGTTCCTGCAGCCCATCGCCAAAGGGCACTTCAGCCAGGCCGGGCTGGACGTGACGCTGGACGCCGGCAGCGGCTCGGGCGGCACCGTCACCCGCGTGGCCTCGGGCACCTACGACCTGGGCCTGGCCGACATGGCCGCGCTGATGGAGTTCCACGCCAACAACCCGGACGCGCCCAACAAGCCGGTGGCCATCATGATGGTCTACAACAACACGCCGGCGGCGGTCTTCGCCCTCAAGACATCGGGCATCAAGACCCCCGCGGACTTCGGCGGCAAGAAGCTCGGCGCCCCGGTCTTCGACGCCGGCCGCAAAGCCTGGACGCTGTTCGCCAAGGCCAACAAGATCGGTGCGGTGACCTGGACCAGCATGGACCCCCCGCTGCGCGAGACCATGCTCGTGCGCGGCGACGTCGACGGCATCACCGGCTTCTCGTTCACCTCGCTGCTCAACCTCGAGGCGCGCGGCGCCAAGGCGCAAGACGTCGTCGTCTTTCCCTATGCCCAGCACGGCGTCAAGCTGTATGGCAACGCCATCATCGCCTCGCCCAAGCTGCTCAAGGAGAACCCCGAGGCCGTCAAGGCCTTCCTCAAGGCCTTCGCCAAAGGCGCCAAGGAGGTGCTCGCCCAACCCGATGCGACCATCGCCTCGGTCAAGGCGCGCGACGGCATCATCAACGTCGAGCTGGAAAAGCGCCGCCTGAAGATGGCCATCGAGCAGGTCATCGCCAGCCCGGACGCCCGCGCCGAAGGCTTCGGCCAGGTCAACCCAGGCCGACTCTCGCTGATGGCCTCGCAGGTCTCCGACGCCTACGCCACCAAGACCCGCGTCAACCCGCAAGCCGTCTGGAACCCCGCCTTCCTGCCCACGGCCGCGGAGCTCAACGTGCTGCCCGCCGCCACCAAGTGAGGTCGCGCATGGATGCCTTCGTCGATTTCAGGAACGTCTGGCTGGCCTACAACGACGAGCTGCTCGCCCAAGGCCAGTTCGCCGTCGAAGACCTCAGCCTGAGCATGAAGCCCGGTGAGTTCGTGGCCATCGTCGGGCCATCGGGCTGCGGCAAGTCCACCTTCATGAAGCTCACCACGGGCCTGAAGATGCCCTCCAAGGGCACGGTGACCATCGCCGGCCAGCCCGTGACCGGCCCGCTCAAGATCACCGGCATGGCCTTCCAGGCCCCGTCGCTGCTGCCTTGGCGCACCACGGTGGACAACGTGCTGCTGCCGCTGGAGATCGTCGAGCCCCACCGATCGAACTTCAAGGCCAAACGCGCCGAGTACGAGGCCAAAGCCCGCGCGCTGCTGCAAAGCGTGGGCCTGGGCGGCTACGAAGACAAGTTCCCCTGGCAGCTCTCGGGCGGCATGCAGCAGCGCGCCTCCATCTGCCGTGCGCTCATCCACGAGCCGCAGCTGCTGCTGCTCGACGAGCCCTTTGGCGCGCTCGACGCCTTCACACGCGAAGAGCTCTGGTGCGCGCTGCGCGACCTGCAGGCCGAGCGAGGCTTCAACGTCATCCTCGTCACGCACGACCTGCGCGAAGCCGCCTTCCTGGCCGACACGGTCTACGTCATGAGCCGCAGCCCGGGCCGCATCCTGGCGCGCCGCGAGATCAGCGCGGCGGAGCTGCCGCGCCCGCGCGACCTCGAAGTCACCTACGAGCCCGGCTTCACGGCCATCGTGCACGAGCTGCGCGCCCACATCGGCGCCCTGCGCAAGCCCACCGCCCTCGCGCCCCACGCGGAGACCGCCCCATGAGCCAGCCCCCGAGCCAACCCAAACGCGCCGTCCCCGCCCTGTCTGCCCGCCAGGTCGAGCGCTGGGCCCCCTGGGGCCTGCTGCTGCTGGTCCTGCTCATCTGGCAGGCCCTCTGCAGCGCCTTCAACGTCAGCGAGTACATCTTCCCCAGCCCGGCGCGCATCGCCGACCAACTCATCGAGTTCCACACCGAGATCCTCAGGCACGCCTGGCGCACGCTGTGGGTGACGCTGGTGGGCTTCGGCATCGCCATCGTCGTGGGCGTGGCGCTGGGCTTCCTGATCGGCAGCTCGCGCCTGGCCTACGCCGCCATCTACCCCCTGATGACGGCCTTCAACGCCCTGCCCAAAGCCGCCTTCATCCCGATCCTGGTGGTGTGGTTCGGCATCGGCGTGGGCCCGGCCGTGCTCACGGCCTTCCTCATCAGCTTCTTTCCGATCACGGTCAACATCGCCACCGGCCTGGCCACCCTGGAGCCCGAGCTGGAAGACGTGCTGCGCGTGCTGGGCGCCAAACGCTGGGACGTGCTCATCAAGGTCGGCCTGCCGCGCTCCATGCCCTTCTTCTACGGCTCGCTCAAGGTCGCCATCACGCTGGCTTTCGTGGGCACCACGGTGTCGGAGATGACGGCGTCGAACGAAGGCATCGGCTACCTGCTCATCAGCGCCGGCTCGTCCATGCAGATGGGCCTGGCCTTCGCAGGCCTGGTGGTGGTGGGCGCGATGGCCATGGTGATGTACGAGCTGTTCTCGGCCATCGAGAAGCGCACCACCGTGTGGGCCCACCGCGGCAGCCAGGGGCACTGAGGCAGCTGGCGACGGCACAAAAAACAAACCACCCGCAGGGGGTGGTTTGAAAAAAGCCTTGCGGCACCAACGTCGCACCAGGTGACTGGCCGGCGTTGCCCCGGTCCCTCGTGGGGCGGGTGTTGAATTAAAAGGTTCCCTGAGCAGTGCCTGCTTGTGATCGTTTCGCAAAGTTGCTTTGTGTACAGCGCACAATGAATTGTAGTGTGCATAATTGCTCACTCGGTCATATTTGACCCATTGTTACGAATTGAGATCATCGGTGCCAAAAGGCACGACCGCCCTCCCCAGCCCCATGGACGACGCCCTTTCACACCCCGACGACGACAGCGTCCCCTATGACGCCGGGGCCACCTGGACGGCCGCCTGCGTGGCGGACCTGTTGAGCCGGCACGGGGTGGGCGCGCGGCACCAGGCCGCCGCAGTCGCGCAAATTTGCGCGATTTCCATCAGCCAGGCCCGACGCAAGCTGCGCGGGGCGGTCTGGCTCTTCAACGAGGTGCTGGCCCTGTGCCGCCACCACGGCGAGTCCCTCGACACGGTCTTCTCCGCCGAGCCGCCCGCCACCCCGTGGCGCACCGCCCCCGCCACGGCCCCGGCGGGCCACCTGCCGGCCACGCTGGGCCTCGACGGGCTGCAACTGCCCGCCCACGTGCAACTGGGCGCCCTGTGCACCGCCGACCAGCCCCCCACCAACGCCCTGCTGGCCACGCTGCACGACGACCGCTGGCGCGTTGGCAGCCTGACCCACCTCAGGCAGCTCGGTGCCGGCGGGGCCTGCTACCGCGTCGCCCACCTGGAGGTCGCACCCGCAGACGACCAGCCGCGCGCGCGCATCGCCGTGCTCGACGACGACGAATCCGCCGCCCAGGCCCTGAGCGACTGGTTCAACGAAGTGGGCTTCCAGGCAGAGGCCTTCACCGACCCGCTCGCGCTCTACCCTCGACTCGAACGCGGCTTCGACGCCTACGTGCTCGACCTGATGCTGGGCGGTGGCCAGACCTCGCAGCCCGTGGTCGAGCGCATCCGCCGCGAACAACCCGCCGCCCCCATCGTCTTGCTGACGGGTCAGCTGCGCGACGGCAAGGCCTCCGAAAGCACCCTGGCGACCCTGTTGCGGACCCAGAACGTCACGTTCTTCGAAAAGCCCGTGCGGCCCGCCATGATCACCGCCGCCATCCAGAACAGCCTGGATCGCCAGCAAGCCGCGGCATGAGCCGGTACGTCGTCCCGCCGCCCGAGCGCACCGAAGGCAGCGCCACGCTCAACGACACGCGGCTGAACCTCACGCGCTGGCTCGCCGCGATGTCCTCCATCGCCTGCATCCTCGTGTGGTGGAACGACGAGCGCCACGGCATGAACAGCGCCTGGGCCTCGGTGGCCGTGCCCTCCGTGGCCGCTTGCCTGGCGCTGGCCGCCGCGCTGGTCTGGCTGCGACCGCGCCAGCACAACCTCGGCGCCGGCATCGCCACCGTGGGCGCGGCCGTCTACTTCATCGGCTCGCTTGTCTCCACCTCCGGGGGACAAGGGCCGCACAGCCTCTACGAAGTCGCCTCCAACGCGCAGTTCATGCCCATGCTCTACCTGGGGGCCTTCGTCACCATGACCCGGGGGGCCGCCCGACTCAGCTGGATCACCTACGCCGGCATCGTCGCGGCCTACGTCAGCCTGTACGGCGCACGCGCGCCCCAGGGGGCCGACCCGGTCGCGCACTTCTGGTTCACGCTGCTCATCACCCACCCGCTGTTCATCCTGGCGCTGTCTTACGTCAGCGTGCTGCAAAGCAAGCTCAGCCGGGCCGAGCTGGAAGCCAACGCCGGGCGCGAGCGCTTCCTGGCCATGCTCTCGCACGAGATCCGCACCCCCCTGCAAGGCATGCTCGGCTCCATCGACCTGCTCGACATCAAGGTGCAAGGCGCCACCGAACGCCGGGCCATCGGCCGGCTGCGCCAGATCTCCAGCCAGCTGACCGCACACCTCAGGGACCTGACCGAGTACACGCGCATGGACAACCCCGCGTGGCGCCTGCAGCCGGAGGGGGTCGACCTGGTCGCGCTGATCGACGACATCTCGCAAGAGCACCGGCCGCGCGTGCGCGCCAAGGGCCTGCAGCTGCACGTCGACGTCGACGACGCCCCCGCCCTGCACCGCATCGAGACCGACCCCAACCGGGTCCGCCAGGTGCTGGACAACCTCATCCACAACGCCCTGAAGTACACCGCCCAGGGCAGCATCAGCCTGAGCCTGCGCACCGCCCCCGATCGGGCCGACCGCCTGGAGCTCACGGTCGCGGACACCGGCATCGGCATCCACGCCGACGCCATGCCCCACATCTTCGAGCCCTATGTGCGGCTGGAGGACCGCAAACTGCCCCGCACCGAAGGCTCCGGCCTGGGCCTGGCGGTGGTGCGCCGCCTGGTCGACCGGCTGGGTGGCGACATGGCCGTGGAGAGCACCCCCGAGCGGGGCTCGACCTTCCGCGTGTGGCTGCCCCTGCCGACACCGGCCTGACCCCGACCTGCCCCCCGGCAATCGGGCGACAATCACGGCTCCCCTGACTGCGAGCCGCACATGACCCTCACCGTCCAGACCCTCACCCTCGGCACCCCCCTGTCCCCCTCGGCCCTGCGCGTCATGCTGCTGGGCTCGGGCGAGCTTGGCAAGGAGGTCCTGATCGCGCTGCAACGCCTGGGCGTCGAGACCCTCGCCGTCGACCGCTACGACAACGCCCCGGGCCAGCAGGTGGCGCACCACAGCCGCACCATCACCATGAGCGACCCGGCGCAGCTGCGCGCCCTGATCGAGGCCGAAAAGCCCGACCTGGTGGTGCCCGAGATCGAGGCCATCGCCACCTCCGTGCTCGAAGAGATGGAGGCCGAAGGCCGGGTGCGCGTCATCCCGACGGCCCGCGCCGCGCGCCTGACCATGGACCGCGAGGGCATTCGCCGCCTCGCCGCCGAAACCCTCGGCCTGCCCACCAGCCCCTACCGCTTCTGCGACTCGCTGGCCGAGCTGCAAGCCGCCATCGACGCGGGCATCGGCTACCCCTGTGTGGTCAAACCGGTGATGAGCTCCTCCGGCAAAGGCCAAAGCAAGATCGACGGCCCCGCCGATGTGCAAAAGGCCTGGGAGCACGCCATGGCCGGCGGACGCGTCAGCCACGGGCGCGTCATCGTCGAGGGCTTCATCGACTTCGACTACGAGATCACCCTGCTGACGGTGCGCGCCGCCGGTCGCGGGGCCCAGCTCGGCGAAGTCGCCACCCATTTTTGCGACCCGATCGGGCACAAGCAGGTCAGCGGCGACTACGTCGAGAGCTGGCAGCCGCAGCCCATGCACCCGGAGGCGCTGCGCCTGTCGCGCGAGATCGCCCAGGCCGTGACCGACAACCTCGGTGGCCAGGGTCTGTTTGGCGTGGAGCTGTTCGTCAAAGGCGAACAGGTCTGGTTCAGCGAGGTCAGCCCCCGCCCGCACGACACGGGCCTGGTCACACTCGGCACGCAGGTGCAAAGCGAATTCGAGCTGCACGCGCGCGCCATCCTGGGCCTGCCGGTGGACACCCGCCTGCGCACGCCGGGCGCCTCGGCCGTCATCTACGGCGGCGTGGACGCGCAGGACGTGGTCTTCGAGGGCGTGGCCGAGGCCCTGTCCGAGCCGGGCACCGACATCCGCCTCTTCGGCAAGCCCGAGAGCTTCGTCAAGCGCCGCATGGGCGTGGCCGTGACCACCGACGCCGACATCGACTCAGCCCGAGCCAAAGCCCGTCGGGCCGCCGCTCAGGTTCGCGTGCGCCCGCGCGGCTGAGGCCGAAGCCTGGCCGGGGTGCGCCCCCGCCCCCCACGCACCGGCCTCCGCGAGCACGGCGCTCCACTGCGGCTCCAGCGCCCCCGCGCGCTGCATCAGACCCTCGACCTGCAGGACCTCGATCTCGGCGTAATGCAGCGCCAGCACCCCCTGGCGCTCCAGCTCCCGCAAAGCCTTGTTGACCGTCTGGCGCGACACCCCCAGCATCTGCGCGAGGTGGTCTTGCGGCAGCCGCACCCGGCGCCGCAAGCCGGCCGGCGCGCCCTGCCCCGGGTTGACGCTGGCAAACAGCAGCCGTCGCGCCAGGCGCTGCTGCAGCGTCAGCGAGGCGCTGTCCTCCAGCGTCGCCGTCATCAGGCGCAGCTTGCTGCACGCCAGCCGGGCCACGTCCCGCCAGTGCAGCGGGTGGGCGTCCAGCCACTCCTCGATGGCGGCGCGCGCCACGACCATGACCACGCTGTGGGTGTCGGCCACGGCCTGCATGGCGCGCGGCAAGCGGTCGATCAGGCTGACCTCGCCAAACCACTGGTAGGGCTCCACGTAGAGCGTCAGGCGGTGGGTGCCGTCCTGCGGGTTGATGGAGCCCAGGCGCAACGCACCCGCCACGACACAGCACAGGCTGTCGAGCCCGTCGTCGCGACCGAACAGGGCCTCTTTGGCCGACAGGTGAACCAGCCGGGATCGCTCCAGCAAGGCCTCCTGCAAGGCCGGCGGGCACGAAGCGAACCACGCGTGCGTGCGCAAGGCGGGCAACAAGGCGGCGGGCGTGGGTTCGGTGCGACGTGGCATGCTTGCATCTAACGAAAAACGGTTAGGTACTTCGACCCATACCCCCGAAATGGTTAGATGCAAGGCATCCAACTGTCAACTTGTTGACAATATAACGCCATCAAAGCACATACGATTCGGGACATTGTTCACGACAACCAGCGATGAGTCCTATGAACCCCACCCAAGCAGTCCACCCCGGTGCCATCCTCCGCACCAAGTTCATGGAACAACACGGTCTGTCCGCCAGCGGGCTGGCCATCCGCCTGCACGTGCCGGCGCCCCGCGTGAACGACATCGTTCGCGAGCGCCGCGGTGTCAGCCCCGACTCCGCCTTGCGACTGGCCCGCTTCTTCGGCACCACGCCGCAGTACTGGATGGACCTGCAGACCGCCTACGACCTCAAGGTCGCCGAGGAACACGCTGGCGAGCAGATCCGCCGCGAGATCGCCACCGCGCAGTCGATGCAGGCCAAGGCCACGCCCGCCGCCTCCGCACGGGAAACCGAACTCGCCGCCGCCTGAAATCGGGGCATCGGGCCGGTGACGGTCCGCAGCAAAAGGGGGCCTCGGCCCCCTTTTTCACGCCCGAACACCCCCCATAAGGGTAAATCGAACACCGGTCACCGGTTGACGATCAACCCCCAACAGCCGCCCCCCCCTGTTGAGGTGGGCTCCAAACACCCGCGGCGCCTTCACTGAAACGCGACCTCGGCGAAGCTGCGCAACTTGCGGCTGTGCAACTGCTCGGCGACGTTGCTGCGCAGGCGCTCGATGGCGCGCAAGCCGATGCGCAGGTGCTGGTCCACGCGCTCGCGGTAGAACTGGTTGGCCATGCCCGGCAGCTTGAGCTCGCCGTGCAAGGGCTTGTCGCTCACGCACAGCAGCGTGCCGTAGGGCACCCGGAAGCGGAAACCGTTGGCCGCGATGGTCGCGCTCTCCATGTCCAGCGCCACGGCGCGGCTCTGGCTGAAGCGGCGCTCCGGCTCGCGCTGGGGCAGCAACTCCCAGTTGCGGTTGTCGGTGGACGCCACCGTGCCCGTGCGCATGATGCGCTTGAGCTCGTAGCCATGCAGCTGCGTCACGTCGGCCACGGCGCCTTCCAGCGCCAGCTGGATCTCCGCCAGCGGCGGGATGGGCACCCACAGCGGCAGGTCCTCGTCGAGCACGTGGTCCTCGCGCACGTAGCCATGCGCCAGCACGTAGTCCCCCAGCTGCTGGGAGTTGCGCAGGCCGGCACAGTGGCCGAGCATGATCCAGGCGTGCGGGCGCAGCACCGCGATGTGGTCGGTGATGGTCTTGGCGTTCGCCGGGCCCACGCCGATGTTGACCATCGTCACGCCGCTGCGGTCGCGCCGGATCAGGTGGTACGCCGGCATCTGCGGCAAGCGGGGCGGTGCCGCACCCAGGGCGTCCAGCGCCTCGGCGGGCACGCCCACGCGACGCGTGATCACGTTGCCCGGCTCCACGAAGCCGATGCAATCGTCGTCGTCCTGCGGGTTCGCCGGGTCGGGTGCACGGCGCATCAGCTCGTGGCCCATGCGCACGAACTCGTCGATGTAGAACTGGTAGTTCGTGAACAGCACGAAGTTCTGGAAGTGCTCGGGCGAGGTGCCGGTGTAGTGGCGCAGGCGGTGCAGGGAGTAGTCCACCCGCGGGGCGGTGAACAGGGCCAGCGGCCGGGGCACGCCCCCGCGCGCTTCGTAGGTGCCGTTGGCGATGCCATCGTCCATGCGCGCCAGGTCGGGCAGGTCGAACACGTCGGGCAGCAAGCGGCGGCGCTCGGGCGTGAGCTGGCCCTCCAGGTGCTGGTGCTCGGCCAGGCTGAAGTGCACGGGGATGGGGTCGCTGCCCACGCCCACTTCCAGCGCCACGCCGTGGTTGCTCAGCAGCAGCTCGAACTGCTCGCGGTAGTAGTCGGCGTACAGGTCGGGGCGCGTCAGCGTGGTCTCGTAAGTGCCCGGCCCCGCGACGAAGCCGTAGGACAGCCGAGAGTCCGCTCGCGCCACGGTTTCGGTGTGGATGCGCACGAAGGGGTACTTGGCGCGCACCGGGTGGCGGAAGGTTTCACCGGAGACGAAGCGCTGGAGGCTGTCGCGCAGGTGCGCGATCTGCGCGTCGTAGAGCCGGGTCACGTGAGCCAGGGCCTGCTCGGCCTGGTCAAAGCGCTGGGTGGGGAACTTCGGGGCGGCCATGGGGTGAAAGGCAAGGTCTGCCTGCAGTCAGCTTGCAGACCATTGTGCGCCCTTCGTGCGGTGGGTGCTGTCGCGTATGAGCAGCGCCGCAGCCTCGCCGTTCAGGGTGCCGCAGGCGCGGCCGGCTGGGCTGGCACGCCCTCCGCCGGCCCCTCCGTGACGAAGGCGATGCGGTTGAGCCCGACCTTCTGCAGCAGACCGATCAGCTGAGCCACCCGCTCGTAAGGCACGACGCGGTCGGCGCGCAACTGCACCTCGGTGTCGGGCTTCTGGCGCGCCTGCGCCTCGACCTGCACGGCCAGGGCCTCGGCCGTGATGGCCTGTTCATCCAGGTGGGTGCGCCCGTCGGCGGTCAAGGCGATGGTGAGCACAGCGGGCGGCACGGGTGGCGGGGCCTTGGCGTCGGCGCGCGGCAAGTCGAGCTTGAGGCGCGAGGTCATCATGGGCGCCGTGATCATGAAGATGATCAGCAGCACCAGCATGACGTCGATGAGCGGGGTCATGTTGATCTCGCTCATGGGCTCGCTGCCCCGGGTTCGCTCCAGTCGGCCGAATGCCATGGCGGGGCCTCAGTCGCGCTCGCGCCGGGAGGTGCCGGGGCCCAGCAGGGCCTCGCGCAGGTCGTGCGCGAAGCCTTCGAGGTCGGCTTCGCAGGCCGACACCATCTTGCCGAAGACGTTGTAGGCCAGCACCGCGGGGATGGCGACGGCCAGGCCCGCGGCGGTCATGATCAGGGCCTCGCCCACGGGGCCGGCCACCTTGTCGATGCTGACCGAGCCTTCGGCGCTGATGCCCATCATCGCGTGGTAAATGCCCCAGACGGTGCCGAACAGACCCACGAAGGGCGACACGGAGCCGACCGAGGCCAGCAGCACCTGCCCGGCCTGCAGGCGCTGCAGCACGTCGTGCAGGCTGTCGCGCAGGCGGCGGGTGAGCTGGGCTTCGGGCTGGGCGCGCGCCTCCAGGGTGTCGGCCGCCACCGGCTCGGCCGCGGCGTCCACGATGGGCAGCAGCACCTGCTCGCGGTCGATGCCCAGCAGCGCCTGGCGCGCCGCGGCCAGGTCGCTGGCGCGCCAGAAGGCCTGGGAGCCGATCACGAGGTCGTGGCGCGCGCGGCTGAGCACCCAGCCCTTCCAGAAGATCACGACCCAGGCGCCGACCGACATGAGCAGCAGCATGATGGCCACCCCGCGGCCGATGGCGTCGCCCTGGTCCCAGAACTGAGTCAAGCTGTCCATGTGGACCTCGTTGCGTTTCGAGATGCGCTGCGGGGTGCGATGAGGTGACTCACTTCAGGCCGAGCACATCGTCCATGCCGAACAGGCCGTGCGGCTGGCGCGACAGGAAGCGCGCGGCGCGCAGGCTGCCCTGGGCGTAGGTGGCGCGGCTGGAGGACTTGTGCGTGATCTCGATGCGCTCGCCAATGCCGGCAAACAGCACGGTGTGGTCGCCGACCACGTCGCCGCCTCGGATGGTGGCGAAGCCGATGGTGGAGGGGTCGCGCTCGCCGGTGACGCCTTCGCGGCCGTAGACGGCGCAGTCCTTGAGGTCGCGGCCGACGGCCTCGGCCACCACCTCGCCCATCTTCAGGGCGGTGCCGCTGGGGGCGTCGACCTTGTGACGGTGGTGGGCCTCGATGATCTCGATGTCATAGCCTTCGTTGAGGGCCTTGGCCGCCTGGGCCAGCAGCTTGAAGACGACGTTGACGCCCACGGCCATGTTCGGGGCCATGACGATGGCGATGTCGCGCGCCGCGTCTTCGATCTCGGCCTTCTGAGCATCGGTGAAACCGGTGGTGCCGATGATGAGCTTGACGCCCAGTTCACGGCAGACCCGCAGGTGCGCCAGCGTGCCCTCGGGGCGGGTGAAGTCGATGAGGTACTGGGCGTCCTTCAAGCCGGTGCGCAGGTCGTCGGTGATCAGCACGCCGCTGGTCACCCCGGTGAAGGCGGTGGCGTCCAGGCCCACAGCGGGGCTGCCGGCGACGTCGAGCGCCCCCGCCAGGCGGGCGTCAGGGGCCTGCTGAACGGCCTCCACCAGCATGCGGCCCATGCGGCCGGAGGCCCCTGCGATCGCGATGGCGAGGGGGGCGGGTGCGGCGGTCTGGGAGGGGCTCATGCGGGGCGGTCCTGAAGGCAGAAAAACGAAGAAGCGGGCGTGGGTGAAATCGGGGCGGCTCAGCGGCTGCCCGACTCCAGCGGTGGGTAGGGGCGGGCCGCACCCTGGGGCACCTTGCGCAGGGCCTCGGTCTTGGGCGGCACGGGCAGCTTGGCGACGTCCTCGGGCGGCATCTGCAGCACGGGCTCCTTGGCGTCGAGCGGGCGGTCGATGGCGGCCACGAACTCGCGCTCGGAGGGCAGCGCGTCGGTCTCGAAGCGCTCGACGAGGTCGCCCGTGAAGAACACGCTCACGCGGCGCTGCTGATCGGGCACCCCCTGGCGGCGGATGGTGAAGACGTAGTCCCAGCGGTCGGTGTGGAAGGGGTCGGCCAGCAGCGGCGTGCCCAGGATTTCGCGGACCTGCAGGCGCCCGAGGCCGGGCTGGATCTGGGCCATGACCTCCTGGGTCACGACGTTGCCTTGCACGACGTCGATGCGGTAGGGCGTGAGCAGGCCAAAGAGGGTCTCGGGGTTGCTCAGACCGATGCTGCTGCAGCCCGTCAGCAGGGACAGGGGCACCAGGGCCAGGGCAGCGCGGCGGGTCAGGGTCGACATCATGGGCAGGGTGGGTGAAATGAAACGGCGAATGGGCTCTCAGCCCACAGGGGCGTGAAGCGCTTTTGAGCGCGATCACACCCAACTCATTATCATTGCTGATTCTAGCGGGGGCTGCACCGGGCCGCTCTGCGCTGTGGAGCCCACCATGACCAACGTAGAAGAACTCAAGAGCAGCGGGCTCAAGGCCACCCTGCCGCGCATCAAGATCCTCGAGCTGTTCCAGCAGTCGAGGCAACGCCACATGACGGCCGAAGACGTCTACAAGGTGCTCCTGGGCGAGGGTTCGGACATCGGCCTGGCCACCGTCTACCGCGTGCTGATGCAGTTCGAGCAGGCGGGCCTGCTGACGCGCAACCACTTCGAGGCCGGCAAGGCCGTCTTCGAGCTCAACGAAGGCCAGCACCACGACCACCTGGTCTGCGTGAGCTGTGGCCGCGTCGAGGAGTTCTACGACGCCGAGATCGAAAAGCGCCAGCAGCAGATCGCCACCGAGCGCGGCTACGTCTTGCAGGACCACGCCTTGTCGCTGTACGTGGTGTGCAACCGGGAGGGTTGCTCGGGCAAAGCGGGCGCGGGCGTGAAGGGCTGAATCGCCTGGGACCGAGGTCCGGCCTGGTTCAGTTGCCGCCGCGCTCCATCGCGCGCTGGTGGCGCTCGATGAATTCTTTGTAGGTGTCGATGCCGCGCAGTTGCAGCACGGTGTTGCGCACGGCGGCCTCGACCAGCACGGCCAGGTTTCGCCCGGCGTCCACCGCGATCACGGCCTTGCGAATGGGCACGTCCATGACGTCTTCGTACAGGGGCTCGTAGGGCAGGCGCTCGAACTCGCGCTCCATGGTTTCCTTGCGCACCAGGTGCACGATGAGCTTGAGGCGCATCTTGCGGCGCACCGCGGTCTCGCCGAAGATGGCCTTGATGTCGAGCAGGCCGATGCCCCGCACTTCCAGCAGGTTCTGCAGCAACTCGGGGCAACGCCCTTCGATGGCCGTGCGCGAAACGCGGTAGAGGTCAACGGCGTCGTCGGCCACCAGGCCGTGGCCGCGTGAGATCAGCTCCAGGCCCAGCTCGCTCTTGCCCAGGCCGGACTCGCCGGTCAGCAACACGCCCAGGCCCAGGATGTCCATGAACACGCCGTGGCGGGTGATGCGCTCGGCGAAGTGCTGGGTGAGGTAGCTGCGCAGCACGTCGATGACGTGGCCGGCGGATTCGGAGGTCACGAACAACGGGATGCCGGCCCGCCCGCACATGGCCACCAGCTTGTCCGACGGCGGCTGGCCGTCGGCGACCACCACCACCGGGGGCTCCAGCGTGACGATGCGCTGGATGCGGCGCTCCTGATCCTCGGGGGTGGAGCTGGCAAAGTAGGCGTTTTCGCGGCGCCCGACGATCTGCACCCGGTAGGGGTGGATGTAGTTGAGGTAGCCCACCAGGTCGGCCGCCGACTGGGCAGACTTCACCGCCTCTTCGTCGAAATGCCGCTCGGGGTTGGCGTGACCGGCGATCCACTCCCAACGCAGGGCGGCGCGGTTGGCTTCGAACAGCGCCTCGGCGCTGATGATGGCGAGGTCTTTGAGGCTCACAGGTGGGGCACGGGCGTCAGGCGACCGACTTCAGGGGTTGCCAGCGCTCGATCAGGTCGTGCACTTCGGCGGCGCTGCCCTCCGTCTTGAGGCGCTCGCGCAGTTCGCGGTCGGACAGCAACTCGGCGATCTCGGAGAGGATTTCCAGGTGGCGCTGGGTGGCGGCCTCGGGCACCAGCAGGAAGATGAGCAGGCCGACCGGCTCTTCATCGGGGGCGTCGAAGGGGATGGGCTGACCCAGGCGGATGACCGCGGCCAGCGGGTTCTTCAGGCCCTTGATGCGGCCATGCGGGATGGCCACGCCGTGGCCCAGTCCGGTGGAGCCGAGTCGCTCGCGGGCGAAGAGGTTGTCGGTGACCGTGGCGCGTGCGATGGCGTGCTGGTTCTCGAACAGCAACCCCGCGTGCTCGAAGACGCGCTTCTTGCTGCTGGCGTCCACGTCCACCAGCACCTGGCTGACGGGAAGGATGGCGGAGAGACGGTTCATGTTTGTGACGCGGGGTCGACCTGAAGACACCAGCCCACCGGGCAGGCAGAGCGCGGATTATAGGGAGGCGCGTCGGTCTGTGTGAACCGCCGCGCGACCCCATTTTCGGGGATTCTGCACCCTCTGCTGCACCGCAGCAAGTGCCCGACTCCGATTTGGCCGCGCGCGCCACCCGAGGGGGCCGCTTGCTCACCATGTTGTCGGGATTGGATCCCGTCGCTCCATGAAAAACGGCCCCGAAGGGCCGTCAACTCGGCGTCAACCTGCGCTGGCGACCCGCAATCAGGGTCCGCCGAGGGCACCGGCACCCGCAGGTGCCAAGGCGCGGTCATCGAACGACATCACTGCGTGGCATCCCATGCGGAATCCTGACGCTTGAGGGAATCGTGGTGGTGGTCCTGAACGCGATCCTTGTGTCGGCAGACCTGGCGGTCCAGCTTGTCCATCAGTTGATCAATGGCGGCGTAGAGGTCTTCGTGGGAGGTCTCGACAAAAATGTCCTTGCCCTTCACGTGCAGGTTCACTTCGGCCTTCTGTCGGCGTTCCTTTTCCTTCAGCTTTTCAACGGAGAGCAAGACCGTGATGTCCACGACCTGATCGAAATGGCGGGTGACCCGGTCCAGCTTGGTTCGCACGTACTCACGCAGCGAAGGGGTCACTTCAAGGTGATGGCCACTGATCGTCACATTCATGCTGGCTCCTTTCGAGAGCAGAAACGTTTCACACACTTCGTCAAACCGGTTGTGAAACACCTCGCCGCAGGGCTGTCTGAGCACTGGCAGCGGGGCCACTGAATCGTCAACCGGAAGACCAGTGTGCGCCAGTCGCGGCGCCGTGACAAGTCCATGACAGGACTATTTGCATCGGGGTTCAACCCAGTGTGAGGAATGCTCAAAGGGCTTTGCCTTCGGTCAAAGCCGGGGCCGCGGGGGCGCCTCCTTCGGGACCCGGGAGCCCCGCGCGGCAGGCCCGACAATACGGGCATGAATGCGCTTTCTCCCGCCGCCCCCGCACCGGCCTGGCCCGTCAGCGGTTGGGCCCTGGCCTTGCTGGCCATCGTCGGCCCCACCTTGATCGCGGCACACGACCCGCCCTCCGTCACCTTCTACAACCAGGCCCTGGCGGCGCTGGGCTGGGGGCTGTGGCTGGCCTGGCTGGCCGGGCGACCTTCCGTGCAGGCGGGTGGCGCCGGTCGCATCGGCCTGTGGGCCGTGGGGGCGATGCTGCTGGTGCAGGCCGCGCTGGCGCTGAGCGCGGGCGTGTTCAGCCCCTTGCCGCTGGGCCTGGGCCTGATGGGGGGCGGCATGACGCTGGCGGCGCTGCTGGCGCTGTGCATGGGTTGGCGACTGGGTTGCGGGGCGGAGCGCGACGTGGGCGCGAGCGCGTTTTTCGGGGCGCTGGCGCTGGCCGGCGGGGTCGGGCTGCTGCTGTCGGTGGTGCAGGTGTTCGAGCCCACCTGGGCCGATGGGCGCTTCATCGCCATCCCCAGCATGGCCGGGCGAGCCGTGGGCAACCTGCGCCAGCCCAACCACTTCAGCACCTTGATGGTGTTTGCCTGTGTGGCCGTGGCCTGGCTGGGCGCGCGCGGGCGGGTGCACGCCGGGCTGGCAGCGGCCTGCATGGCGCTGTTCATCGGGGTGGTGGTGCTGACGGCGTCTCGCACGGGCATGGTGGGCATGGCCTTCCTGACGCTGTGGGGCCTGCTGGATCGGCGCCTGCCTCGCACGATCCGCTGGACGCTGATCGGCGCGCCGGCGCTGTACGCCCTGGCCTGGGGGGGCATGTGGCTGTGGTCGCACGCCGATCACTCCGTGGCCTTCGCGGCCGAGGCCCGACTCAACGACGGCAGCGACATCTCCAGCTCGCGCTTCGGGATCTGGTCGAACGTGCTGACGCTGATCGGGCAGCAGCCCTGGACGGGGGTGGGCTACGGTCGTTTCAATTTCGCGTGGACGATGACGCCGTTCCCGGGGCGACCCGTGGCCTTCTTCGACCACACGCACAACCTGCTGCTGCAGTGGGCGGTGGAGTTCGGCCTGCCGCTGGCGGCGCTGATGCTGGCTTTGTCGCTGCTGGGGTTCACGGTGATGCTGTGGCCCCGAGCCGATGCCCCGGTGCGCACCGACCAGGTGGGCGTGGCGGGTGCGGCCGCCGTGATCGTGGCGATGGCGGGGCTGCACAGCCTGCTGGAGTACCCGCTTTGGTACAGCTACTTCCTGCTGCCCACGGCCTTCGCCTTCGGGCTGGGCTTGTCGGCGCGGGCCCGCCTGGTGGCGGCCACCGGGCACTCAGGCCCCCGTCGCGGCGGCCCCAGCCGCGTCGGCGCGGCCAGCGGGGCGGTGATGGCCGCGATGGCGCTGTGGTGCGCGCTGGACTACCAGGCGGCGGCGAACATCTACGCGCCCCGCCCTTGCGTGCAGTCCAACCTGCTCAAGCCGCTGCGCCCGGGCGAGTCGCCGGGGTGGTGGCGCCAGGTGTGTCCGGGCCCGCTGGATCAGCGCATCGCCTTCGGCATGAAGATGCCCTGGTGGGGCTACCAGGCCGACTACGCCCACGTCAACGGCCCGGATGAAGACGAGCCGAGCCTGCCGCCCGAGGCCTTTCGGCGCACGGTGCACAACCTGCTGGACGCGCGCCTGATGATGGCCTATGCGCGCTCGCTGGCCGAGCACGGCCAGGTCGACAAGGCGCGCTATGTGGTGCAGCGCCTGCACGAGTTCCGCAACCCGGCGGCCAAGCCCTGGAAGGCGATGTGCGAGGCCGCGCCGGAGGCGGGCGAACCCCGGCCCTTCCAGTGCGAGGCCCCGCAAGGGGCCTACACCTGGCGCGACCTGGTGCCCTGAGTCAGGCAGCGGGAGTGGGGGCGGAAGCGGGGTTGGCACCGCCGTCTTCATCGGCGCGCCAGTGGCCGGACTTGCCGCCTTGCTTTTCCAGCAGGCGCACGTCGGTGATGGTCATGCCGCGGTCGGCGGCCTTGCACATGTCGTAGACGGTGAGCAGGCCGACCTGAACCGCCGTGAGGGCCTCCATCTCGACGCCCGTGGGGCCCACGGTTTGCGCGGTGACGCGGCACCGCACCGCGGGGGGGTGCGCCTCCAGCGTGAGCTCGACGGCGACCTTGGACAAAGGCAGCGGGTGGCACAAGGGGATGAGGTCGGCGGTGCGCTTGGCGCCCTGGATGGCGGCGATGCGGGCCACGCCAAGCACGTCGCCCTTGCCGGCGTGGCCGTCGCGGATCAGGGCCAGGGTTTCGCTGCGCATGCGGATGCGGCCTTCAGCGACCGCCACGCGCAAGGTGGCGGCTTTGGCCGAGACGTCCACCATGTGGGCCTGGCCTTGGGCGTCGAAGTGGGTCAGTGTGCTCATGGTCGGGTGCGGGGCGTGTGTAAAAAAAGATGAGCAAGGCGCGGCGCCTGGGGAATGCGGACAGGGCGCGAGCGGCTGGACGCATACTGTGAAGCCCTGTTGATGCGATTCTCCCCGATGCGCATGCCCCCCTCCTTCGCGACGCCTTTTGCCTGGCGGCGCACAGCGATCGCCGTCGCGCTGTGCCTGGGCGCTCACGCTCAGGGTCACGAAAGCCAGCCCAACAGCGCGCCGGCCCCGCTGGCCTTGCCGGCCTTGGGCGACGCCAGCGCGCAAGACCTGTCGCCCGCCGCCGAGCGCCGCCTGGGTGACCGCATCATGCGCGCGATCCTGGGCGACCCCGCCATCCTCGACGACCCGCTGGTGCTGGAGTACATCGACCAGGTCTGGGGCCGCCTGCTGCGGGCGGGTCGCCAGCGCGGGGAGATCACGGCCGAGCTGGATCAGGTCCACGCCTGGGAGGCCTTCCTCGTGCGCGACCGCAGCGTCAACGCCTTCGCGCTGCCCGGCGGCTACATCGGGGTGCACCTGGGGCTGCTGGCCATGACGCGCACGCCCGACGAGCTGGCCTCGGTGCTGGCACACGAGTTGTCGCACGTCACGCAACGCCACATCGCCCGCATGATCAGCCAGCAGGCCCGCACCTCCTGGGTGGGCGTGGCCAGCTTGCTGCTGGGCGTGCTGGCGGCCAGCCAGAACCCG
The DNA here is from genome assembly GCA_016000265.1 of Burkholderiales bacterium. GTDB lineage: Bacteria > Pseudomonadota > Gammaproteobacteria > Burkholderiales > Burkholderiaceae_C > Aquabacterium. The sequence goes on along the minus strand of JAECRL010000006.1, from coordinate 72,769 downwards.
GCGGCCGCGCAGGCGCTGATCTACGGTGGGCAGGCCGCGGCCATCCAGGGGCAGTTGAATTTTTCGCGCGACATGGAGCGCGAGGCCGATCGCGTGGGCTTCGGCATCCTGGGGGACGCGGGCTTTCGGCCCAGCGGCATGGCGCTGATGTTCGAGAGCCTGCAGCAGGCCTCGCGGCTCAATGACGACGGCAGCTTCCCTTACCTGCGCACCCACCCGATCAACACCGAACGCATCGGCGACGCGCGGGCGCGCCTGGGGGTGGACGGCTGGGATGTCAACAAGGCGCTGCAGCCGGATGCCGACGAGCAATGGGCCTGGCACGCCCTGATGGCCGCGCGTTCGCGGGTGCTGATGGACACGCGCAGCATCGCGCTGGAGCCGCTGACGCAGCTGGAGCCCGCCGCCGCGGGCCGGCCGATGGAGGCCGTGGCCACGCTCTACACGCGGGCCGTGGCCTGGCAGCGCAGTGGGTCGGCGGCCCGCGCGCAGGAGGCGCTGGAGCGGGTCCGCGCGGAGATGCAGCGCCTGCCCGCGCGCCAGCAGGCGGTGGTCGCGCGGGTGGTGACGCTCACGCTGGTCGAAGGACAGGTTCAGGCCCAGCAGGCCGCTGGGGCCGAACAGGCTCTGCAGGGCCTGATTGGCGTGGGGCGGCCGTCGGTGGTGAAGCTGGAAGCGCGGCCGGAGCTGTTGCTGTCGGCCCGGCTGGCGCTGCTGCTGCCCGAGTCGCCGCGCCGCCGCGAGGCCTGGGGCGATGCGGCGTCGCGCCTGCAGACGCACGTGAGCGTGCACCCACACGACGCCGCAGCCTGGTCGCTGCTGAGCAGCCTGTGGCAACGCCTGGAGCAGCCGATTCGCGCCGTGCGGGCCGACGCCGAAGCGGCCGCGGCCCTGGGCGACCTGACCGGTGCGATCGACCGCGCTGAGGGCGCCCGCAGGCGCTTCCGTCAGCCCGATGCCGCGGCCTTCATCGAGCTCAGCGTGCTCGATTCGAGGCTGAAGACCTGGCAGCGCCAGTGGCGCGAGGACGTGCGCGACGACACCGGGCGCTGAGGCCGCGGGCCACCCGGCGGGCAAGACCCCCGTGGGTTCAAGGTTTCTCTTGCAATGAGAATAATTCTCATTAAGATTGCATCACCGCGATCCCAGGCACCGCCATGTCCGACCTCTCTGCTCCCCCGCGCGCCACCGCTGCGCCCCAAGCCGCCACAGCGCAACACGCGCTGAAAGCCCGCCTGCTCCAGTTGCTGGATGACGTGCTGGCCCACGACGGCTACGGGTCCATCCGCGTGGACGTGCGGCTGCTGAAGAAAGGCCAGAAGGAGGTGATCCTGGATTGCGGCAAGCAGCACCGCTTCGTCGTGGACCACCCGCTGAGCGGGCCTTGAACGAAGCCGCGTGAGCGCACCCGAGGGCAAGGCGCCCTGGGCTCGGGACACCGTCCCACCTCCCTTCATCATCCTGTTTTTCTGACGTGTTGCCTTCGTGGGGAAGGAGCGCTGTCGCTTCCTTTCGAGGTTGACATGCACCTTTCTTCCTTCCCGACGTCCGTCCGCCTGCGCCGCACCGCCCTGCTGGGCCTGAGCGCCCTCTTCCTGCACACCGGTGCACAAGCCGTCGCCGGTCAGTGGGACAGCGCCGCACTCGGCCAGTCCGGCTCGGGCGCCAGCAGCGCCACCCCCTGGATCAGCAACCTGGCCAGCGGCAGCGCCTACGCCGAGTGGAACGTGATCCTGGGCTACCCGGTGGACAACACCCCGGACATCGCCGGCAGCGGCACGCTCAGCGAGTTGACCGGTGGCGGCTTCGCCACCAGCAGCGGCAACATCTACGGGCTGGGAGGCCCCACCAGCTTCCAGGTGGATTTGAGCGGGGCCAACTCCGGCACCGCCGGCACCGCCGGCACCGCCGGCACCGCCGGCACCTCGGGCACCTCGGGCTCTTGGGACGTCTACCTGCGTGTGGCCACGCAAGGCTCGGTGGCCCTGGATGCGGCCACGCTCAACGGCGTGTCAGCCACGCGAGAGGTGACCCACAACGGCGTGCTCACGGGCGGCTTCGGCGGCGCCGAGCAGGAAAGCCTGTGGAAGTGGACGTTCAGCGGCAGCGGCCCCTGGGTCTTCAACTTCGGGGCGTCTGCGGCCCACATGAGCCTCGATCAGGTGGCCGTCTACGCGGTGCCCTCCGCGGGCGCCACCCCCGCCGTGCCGGAGCCCGAGACCTGGGCGCTGATGGCCGCCGGCCTGGGCGCCATCGCCGTGCTGCGTCGCCGCCGTTCGGCCTGATGGGCGCAGCGCCTGCGCCGGCTCACGCCCACGCCGTCTCACCGCATCGTTTGCAGCAGTCCATGACGACGCAGTCCGCCCCTTGCGGCAGCCGGCATCGACGGGCGGTCGCCGCCGTGGGTGCCCTGGGTGTCCTGTGTGCATTGGGCACCTGGGGCGCGCCCGCCGCATCGGCCCCAGGCACCGAGGCGGCGGACGTGGACGAGGCCAGCGCGGGCGCGCCGCAGCTGCCCGAGGTGCGGGTCCAGGCCCGCCGCCTGAGCCCCGCGCCGTCGGTGCAGGCCGACGCCATCCGCTCGACGACGACCATCGGCGCACAGGCGCTGCAAGAGCGCCAGCCCGACTCGGTCTTCCAGCTGATGGACGAGGTGGCGGGCGTGGCCGTGCAGGGCGGGCCGCGCAACAGCGGCATGGGCTTCAACATCCGCGGCTACACCGACGGCGAAGACGTGCGCGTGGAGCTCGACGGCGTGGTCAAGGGCTTCGAGAAGTACCGCTTCGGTGGCACCTTCATCGAGCCCGAGTTGCTCAAGGCCATCGAGGTCCGCCGTGGCGCGCAGATCGAAAGCGGCGCCGGAGCCCTGGGTGGCACCGTCAGCGCCCGCACCCAAGACGCCGCCGACCTGCTGCGCCCCGGCCAGTCATGGGGCGCCCGCAGCCGCGTGGGCCACGCCTCCAACAACGGCGAAACGCACGCCTTCGTGTCGGCCTATGGCAGACCGAGCGAGCGCAGCGACGTGGTGGTCGCGCGCTCGCGCCGCACCAGCAACGACATCGCCTTGCCCGACGGCTCTCGCCTGCCCCTGTCGTCCACCGACGCAGCCAGCACCTTGCTCAAAGGCAGCTGGTGGGCGAGCGACTCCCTCAAACTGCAAGCCAGCTGGATCGCCTTCCAGGACCAGGGCCTGCAGGCCTACGACACCACCGGCGGCGAGCCCGGCGCCTTCGGCCAGACGCAGCGCCGCATCCAGGACGAGACGCTGTCGTTGCAAGCGCACTGGCTGGACGAGGCCAGCGGCCGGGAGTGGAAGACCACGCTGGGCCGCAGCCGCACCCGGGTGCGCGACCACATGGAAAAGGGCTGGTCGGTGTTCAGCACGAGCACCCCGGTGGACGATGACATCGAACACGCGCACCAGACGCTGGACACGCGGCTGACGCTGCCCTTGCTGGACTCGGCACAGGGCTCACCCGGCTCAGGCGCCCCCTCCAGCCACTGGCGCCTGAGCCTGCACCTTGGCTTGCAGCAAGGCCACAGCGAGCGGGCCTCGCGTCGGGTCACAGGCAACACCGCGATCAACCAGGCCCTCTACCCCGACGGCAACAACCCGGCCCAGCCCCCGGGCAGCAAGGACAGCACCGGCGCCTACGCCCAGCTGGCGCTGCAACACGGCGCCTGGCAGGTGCTGCCCGGCTTGCGCTGGGACCGCATCACCTCGCGCGTTGAAGGCGCCAACGCCCTGCTGCTGCAACAGGCGGGGCAGTCCGAGCGCATCTCGGCGACGCGCAGCTCGCCCAGCCTGACCGTGGCGCACGACCTGGTGCCCCAGCGCTGGAGCGTGTTCGGAACGTGGGCGCGTGCCTTCAGGCCGCCCCTGCTGGACGAGGCCTTCATGCGCGCCAGCTACGGCCCCTGCAACAACGCCAGCCTGCTGAGGCTGAGCGACGGGGGCGTGCCCGGCTACGCGCGCACCGCCCAAATCACGCCCCGCAGCGGCATTTGCGCGGATTTTTTCGAGCCCGAGTCCTCGCGCAGCTTACAAGCCGGCGTGCACGCCAAACTGCCCGGTGTCGCCGGCCAGCGCAGCCTGCTGCAAGCCAAGCTCACCGCCTTCAACGACCGCACCGAGCACCTGCTGGAGACGCTGATGGCCGAGCCCGGCGGCAGCGGTCGCTTGACCCAGCCCGGCACCGAACACCGCTGGGGCCTGGAGCTCGAATCCAGCCTGCAGGTCGAGTCGATCAGCGTGCGCCTGAGCGGCCACCGCATGCAAGGCCGCACCTTCGACGGCCTCGCCGAGCGCGACCTGCTGAGCGTGCCCGCCGACCGCCTCTTGCTGGCCCTGGGCTGGCGGCAACCCTGGGGCGACATCGGACTGCGCTGGCAACAGGTCTGGGCGCGACGCTACTTCACCGACAACACCCGCCGCGCCACGGCCCGACAAGCCGGCCACCAGCTGCTGGGCGTGACGGCGCGCTGGCAACTGCACCCGCAGCTCTCGCTGGACGTGGCCGCCGACAACCTGGCCAACACCCCGCACCAGCTCGACAACGGCTTCGGCGGCCCCGGCACCGACGGCCCGGGACGCAACGTGCGCATCGCCCTCAGCGGGCGCTACTGACCGAGCCCTTGCACACACACACCAACCCGACCTCAACCCCCATGGAGCCCGACGATGAACCCGATCTCTCTCGACCCCTTGCGCTCGTCCTTCGCCGCCCTTCGCGCACAAGGCCTTCGGGCCCGCGACGCCGCCCGCCAACTGGGCCTCAGCGAGGGGGCCGTGATGGCTGCCCATGCTGTCAGCCAGATGTCGCCCCAACAGGCCAGCGACAGCCTGCTCGCCACCGTGCCGCTCGACGGTGACTGGGTGCGCATCCTGCAAGGCCTCGAAGGCGTGGGCCCCGTGATGGCGCTGACCCGCAACGAACACGTGGTGCATGAGAAGGTCGGCGCCTACCGCAACGTCAGCGCGCAAGGCCCCGTGGGGCTGGCCATCGGCCCGGAGATCGACCTGCGCCTGTTCCTGATGCACTGGCACGCCGGCTTCCACGTCGTGGAGCGCGACGCCCAGGGCCGCAAACCCGAGCAGCACAGCCTGCAGTTCTTCGACCGCCACGGCCAGGCCGTGCACAAGGTCCACGCCCGCGCACAGACCGACCTCGCCGCGCTGGAGGACCTGGTGCAGCGGCACGCCCGACCGGGCGGCCAACCGGTGTTCGAGGCCGGGGCCGCCGCGCCCCACCGCGACCGCCCGGATGCCGACATCGACTGCCTCGGCCTGGGTGAAGCCTGGTCGAACATGAAGGACACGCACGAATTCTTCGAGTTGCTCAAGCGCTTCCAGGTCGGGCGGCTGCAGGCCCTGCGGCTGATGGAAGGCGTGCACACGCGGCGCACGCCGCTCGTGGCCATCGAGGGCCTGCTGCACGAGGCCGCGCGCACCGGCCTGTCGATCATGGTGTTCGCGGGCAACGCGGGCTGCCTGCAGATCCACACGGGGGCGGTGCACCGCATCGAGACCCTGGGGCCCTGGCTCAACGTGCTCGACGAGGGCTTCAACCTGCACCTGCGCGCCGACGCCATCCACGAAAGCTGGCTGGTGAGCAAGCCCACCGACGACGGCGTGGTGACCTCCATCGAGCTGTTCGACGCCGACGGCGGCCTCATCGCGATGTTCTTCGGCGAGCGCAAGCCCGGCCGGCCGGAGCAGCCGGCGTGGCGGCAGCTGGCTCAGTCGCTGGCTCAAGGCGATCACGCCGCGCAACGGGAGGCCGCATGAACCGCCACGTGAACCGCCGCCACAGCCTGCGCACGCTGGTGTCAGCGGGTGCGCTCGGCAGCACCTGGATCGCCTCAGGCGCCTGGGCGCAAGCGACGCCCTCCGCATCCCCCACGCCATCGGGCAGCCCTGCCGCCCACGGCCGCATCGTCAGCGTGCACGGCAGCCTGACCGAGGTGGTCTACCTGCTGGGCGCACAAGACCAGCTCGTGGGCACCGACACCACCAGCACCCACCCGGAGGCCGCGGCGCGCACGCCCAAGGTCGGCTACCTGCGACAGCTCTCGGCCGAAGGGCTGCTGGCCTTGCGCCCGCAGGCCGTGCTGGGCACCGACGAAGCCGGCCCGCCCATCGTGCTCAACCAGCTGGCGCAAGCCGGCGTGCCCCTGCGCCTGGTGCAGGTCCACCACCGCTTCCAGGACGTGCTCGACAAAGTACAACTGGTGGGCGCCGTCACGCACCGCACCGCGGCGGCGCAGGCGCTGTCAGCGCAGCTGCAAACACAGTGGGAGGCCACGCGCCGCCGGGTGCAGCGCGGCGCGCCCCAGGCGGCGCCCCGGGTGCTGTTCATCATGGCCCACGGCGGCGCGCCCATGACGGCCGGCAGCGGCACGGCGGCGCAAGCCGTCATCGAGCTGGTGGGCGCGCGCAACGCGCTGGACGGCGTGCGGGGCTTTCGCCCGATGAACGCCGAAAGCGTCGCTCAGGCTCGCCCCGACTGGGTGCTGACCACGCACGAATCGGTGGCCGCGTCGGGCGGACTGGCGCGCTTCTGGGAACAGCCCGGCTTGGCGCAGACCCCGGCGGGCCGACGCCAGCGCCTCATCAGCCTGGACGCGATGGCCTTGCTCGGCTTCGGGCCGCGCCTGCCCGCCACGCTGGACGACCTGCAGCGGCAACTGGCATGAGCGCGATCACCGCACCCTCGCCCCCCCCCTCCCGCACCCGCTGGCGCGCCGCCCCCGGGCGCTGGCTTTCGCCGGCCGCGAGCAACGCGCTCGGCTTGGTCCTGCTGCTGATCAGCCTGGGTGTGGCGGCCTCACACGGCGCCTTCGCACTCGGCTGGCGCGAGGTGCTGCAGCTCGGTGCGCTGTGGTGGCAAGGCCAGCCCACGTCGGGCGAGGACCCGCTGTGGGCCGGCGCCCAGGTGTTCTGGCACATCCGCGCGCCGCGCCTGGCCATGGGCCTGCTGGCCGGTGCGGCGCTCGGCCTGTCGGGCGCGCTGGTGCAGGGCCTGTTTCGCAACCCCCTGGCCGACCCGGGCCTCATCGGCGTCAACGCGGGCGCGGCGCTGGGGGCCGCCGGCTTCATCGTGCTGCTGCCCCTGCTGGGTGCGGCCACCGTGGGCTTCCAGCTCGGGCTGTGGGGCGTGGCCGGGGCCATGCTCAGCGCCTTCGCGCTCAGCTTGCTGACCACGGCCCTGGTGTGGCGCCTGGCCCGCCAACACGGGCAGGTTGCCGTCACGCGGCTGCTGCTGGTGGGCGTGGCCGTTAACGCGCTGGCCGGCTCGGGCCTGGGGCTGCTGTCGCACCTCGCCACCGACAGCCAGCTGCGCGCGCTCAGCTTCTGGATGCTGGGCAGCCTGGCGCCCAGCCACTGGCTGGCCGTGGCCTGCGTGCTGCCCGCGGTGCTCTTGAGCGCGCTGCTCTGCGTCACGCTGCCCGCCTCGCTCAACACCCTGTCGCTGGGCGAGGCGCAGGCCCGCCTCAGCGGGGTCGATGTGCTGCGGCTGCAGCGTCGCTGCGTGGCCCTGGCCGCCCTCTCGGTGGGCTCGGTCACCGCCGTCATCGGCATGGTGGGCTTCATCGGCCTGCTGGCGCCGCACGCGGTGCGCCTGCTCACCGGCCCCGACCACCGCGCCGTGTTGCCCGGCTCGGCGCTGCTGGGCGCCAGCCTGGTGCTGCTGGCCGACACCGTCGCCCGCACGGCGTTCGCGCCGGTCGAGCTGCCCCTGGGGGTGCTAACCGGCCTGATCGGCGCACCCACCTTCTTGTGGCTGCTGCGACAACGCAGCCACGCGGCCACCTGACACCTGACACCGCCTGATCGGAGCCCAAGATGACCCTGTCTGCCCATGATCTGCAGGTCCGCCACGGCGAGCGCCGCGTGCTGGATGTCCCCTTCCTGTCCCTGGAGCCCGGCCAGGTGCACGCCTTGCTGGGGCCCAATGGGGCGGGCAAGTCCACGCTGCTGCACGCGCTGTCGGGCCTGGAGCGCAGCTGCACGCGGCGCGTGCACCTCAACGGCCGGCTGCTGTCGGAGTGGGACACCCTCGCGCTGGCCCGCCAGCGCGCGCTGATGTCGCAAGAGCTGCAGGTGCCCTTCGATTTCAGCGCCCGCGACATCGTGCGCATGGGGCGCTTCCCGCACAGCGACTGCCCCCACCCCGACGAGCCCGAGCTGGTCGAGCGCTGCCTGGACACCGTGGGGGCGCTGCACCTGATCGACCGGCTGCACCACGGCCTCTCCGGGGGCGAGAAAGCGCGCGTGCAACTGGCGCGGGTGCTGGCGCAGGTCACGCCCCGGCCGGCTGACGCGCTCGACCCCTCAGTCGACCCCACGCCATCGCGCTGGCTGCTGCTCGACGAGCCCACCGCCGCGCTGGACCTGGCCCACCAGCACAGCGTGATGCGCTTGTTGCGCCAGCTCGCGGCGCAAGGCCTCGGCATCGTGGTGGTGCTGCACGACCTGAACCTGGCGCAGGCCTACGCCGACCAGGCCCTGGTCCTGCGCGACGGCCGCCTCGACACCCTGGGCCGCTGCGACGACGTGCTGCAGCCCAAACTCATCCAGCGGATCTGGGGCGTGCTGTGCGAAAAACTGCCGCGCCCGGGTCAGGCCGGCAGCTGGCTGGCCTTGTCCAGCCTGGCCTCGGGCGTGACGGAATGACGCGACCAGGCGGGAACCCACCACAACACGCCCTCCACAAAGCCCCGCAGCAACACGGTCTTTACAAAACCTGTCTACACTTTGCAGGTCCGAAAGGGGAGTAGCTCACCGCACCCGCGGTTGGTGGCATCCCGTCAATACGGTGAGCGGCTGCAACGGCCGTTCATCCGGGTTTCACGGCAGGCGCCCGCCTGCATCGCAAGACCTTTCGGCGCTCAGGTTCGCGGCTGTTTGCAAGCCGCGTCATGTTCGTTCATCGGAGAACCCTCATGCTCACCTCAGCGCCGCTTTGGCTCTGGCTCGTCTTCATTTCCATCGTCCTGCTCGCCTTGTTCGTGGACTTCGTCGTGCTCAAAAAGCAAGGCGCCCACGAAGTCAGCGTGCCCGAGGCCGTCAAGTGGTCCGCCATCTGGGTGGCCCTCTCGCTGGCCTTCAACGGCTTCCTGTGGTGGGCCTACCAGCAGGATCAAGGCACCGCGGTGGCCAACACCAAGGCGCTGGAGTTCCTCACCGGCTACCTCATCGAGAAGTCGCTGGCGGTGGACAACATCTTCGTCTTCCTGATGATCTTCACGTACTTCGCGGTGCCACCGGCCTACCAGAAGCGCGTGCTGATGATGGGCATCATCGGCGCCATCGTGCTGCGCACGGTGATGATCCTGGTGGGCGGCTGGCTGATCTCGCAGTTCCACTGGGTGCTGTACCTCTTTGGCGCCTTCTTGCTGCTCACCGGCATCAAGATGTGGTGGGCTGCGGACAAAGAGCCCGACCTCGAAGGCAACCCCGCGCTGAAGTTCCTGCGCAAGGTCATGCCCGTGAGCAAGCACTTTGATGGCGAGAAATTCTGGACGGTGCAAAACGGCGTGAAGATCGCCACCCCGCTGCTGCTGGTCGTGGCCCTGGTTGGCTTCACCGACGTGATCTTCGCGGTGGACTCCATCCCCGCCATCTACGCCATCACGTCCGACCCGTTCATCGTGCTGACGTCCAACATCTTCGCCATCCTGGGCTTGCGGGCCATGTACTTCCTGCTCGCCGCCATGGCCGCCAAGTTCCACCTGCTGAGCTACGGCCTGGCCGTGATCCTGGTGTTCATCGGCACGAAGATGATGCTCATCGACATCTACAAGATCCCGGTCGTGGTCTCGCTGGGCGTGGTCATCGGCATCCTGGCCGTGACCATGATCTGGAGCGTGAAGACCGCGCCCAAGATCGGCGCGAGCAAGACGGCGGGCTGACGCCGGGGGCCGGGGGCCGCGCCCCACGCACACACCACAGGGGGCTTCGGCCCCCTTTTTCATGGCCGCGAGCCGACATGGCGAATTCACCACATTCGCCGTGCGTTTACTTTTGTAATTGCGAATCGTTTGCATTACCATTGGCATGCGTTTGTCGAAAGGGCGCTGTCTGACAAGCCGGAGGGGCCTCCTGGGGCCCACCGGGCAGACCGTGGTGGGGATGTCGCCCGCCTGACTGTGGGGGTCGGGCGGGCGGCAGACGGGGCCCTTCGACAAACGTCTTTTTTTGCGTCCCAGGCACACCGAATTCGCATCCACAACCTCCCGTCCGTCCACTCGACCATGAGCCACCTCATCCAGCGCCCGTCCAGCCTGCGCACCCCGACCCTCTCCCGCACGTCCTTGTCCCTGGGCGTCTCCACCGCCTTGCTGATGCCCGTGGCGGCCCACGCTCAGGCCGACGCGCAAGCCACCGCACAGGAAGCCACGCTCAAGCCCGTGGTCGTGACCGAGCGCGCGGTCGACCACAACCCGCACTCCGAAGCGGGCGCGCCCTACAAGGCCCGCACCTCGGGTGACGAGCGCCGCGTCAAGCCCCTGGCCGAGACCGCCGCCACCATCTCGGTGCTGACCCAGCAACAGCTTCAAGACACCGGCCGCTCCGACCTGCGCGACATCCTGCGCGCCCAACCCGGCATCACCCTGGGCACCGGCGAGAACGGCAACGCCTTCGGCGACCGCTACATCATCCGCGGCCAGGAAGCCCGCTCCGACGTCTTCGTCGACGGCCTGCGCGACCCCGGCATGACCGTGCGCGAGAGCTTCGCCACCGAACAAGTCGAAATCACCAAGGGCCCCAGCGCCACCTTCGCCGGCCGCGGTGCCGTCGGCGGGGCCGTCAACTCCGTGACCAAACAGGCCACCACCGTGGCCGACTTCACCAAGGTCTCCGTGGGCGTGGGCACCGACGAACACCGCCGCCTCAGCCTGGACGCCAACCACGTCCTCAACGACAACGCCGCCATCCGCGTGAACCTGCTGGAAGCCTACGAAGAGGTTCCCGGCCGCGACCCGTCGGACCGCGCACGCAAGGGCCTGGCCGCCTCGCTGAACCTCAAGCCCACCAGCCAGCTCAGCATCACCACCGACTACTACCACCTCGAAGCCAACGACCGCCCCGACCTGGGCGCCTGGGTGGGCCGCGACAGCAAGATCATCAAAGGCACCCAGAACTACTCGCAAGACGAGGACTTCCTGACCTCCAAGATCGACACCTTCACCGTGCGCGTGGGCTACCAGGCCAACGAGCAGGTCAAGGTCACCAACCTGACCCGCTACGGCACGACCGAGAACGGCTACATCGCCACCAGCGCGGCGCTGCCTGGCCTGTCGACCAACGCCACCTACCCGACGATCCAGCCCAACGCCGCGCGACTGAGCTCGCACAACGGCTGGCAGGACGTGGAGTACTTCGCCAACCAGACCAACGTGCTGGTCGACCAGACCATCGCGGGCATGAAGCACCAGTTCGTGTTCGGCCTGGAATACTCCGATCACAAGGTCACCAACGGCCGCTACAACATCACCAACACGGGCACGCCCGACTTCATCCAGCAATCCCAAACGGGCAGCAACCCCGTCCAGAACACCAACGTCTTCCTGGCGTTCGATGCCAACGGCAACGCCCTGCACAACCAGCTCAAGCGCACCTTCAGCAAAGGCAACTTCACCAGCGACTGGCACGCCCGCACGCTGTCGGCCACGGCCATGGACACGGTGGACGTGACCGATGCCCTGAGCGTCTCCGGTGGCGTGCGCCACGACCGCGTCCAGTACAGCAACTTCGTGGTGGCCGACAACCAGCGCTACACGCTGAACTCCGGCCTGTGGAACGCGCACCTGGGCACGACCTACAAGCTCTCGCCCGAAGGCAACGTCTACGCCCTGATCAGCACCGCGTCCGACTTCAACGGCGGCGAGTCCGACGTCACCAACTGCAACTACGGCGGCCTGTGCCTGGTGGGCAGCACGTCAGCTCAAAAGCAAGCCAACTACCAGAACAGCTCGCCCGAGAAGACCACCAGCTTCGAGCTGGGCACCAAGTGGAACCTGTTCGACAACAAGCTGCTGGCCACCGCCTCGGCCTTCCACACGGTCAAGAAAGACGTGATGGAGTCGCTCAACGCCACGGGCTACACCACCACCGGCACGCTCAACACCGCCGAGTACAAGATCCACGGCGTGGAGTTCGGCGTGGCGGGCAACGTCACCGACAAACTGAGTGTGCAAGGCGGCTTCGCGCTGATGAACTCCCGCGTGCTCAAGTCCTACACGGCCAGCAACGTGGGCAAGGGCCTGTCGAACTTCCCTGAAGACTCCCTGTCGCTGCTGGCCAGCTACAAGTTCACGCCCAAGTTCAGCTTCGGCGGCAACCTGACGTACCACGGCAAGCAGTACAACGGCGGGGTCGAAGCCGCACAAGGCAGCATCGAGGTGCCCGCCTACGCCGTCGTCGACCTGTTCGCGTCCTACAAGTTCAGCCGCAACCTGAGCGCCCGCGTGAACATCGGCAACGTCTTCAACAAGGAGTACTTCCTGTCCGTCTACAACAACGCCGGCAAGTTCGCCTACCTGGGCGACGCACGCAACGCCCGCCTGACGGTGAAGTACGACTTCTGAGCCTCACCCCGAGCCCCTGCTTGACCTGAAACCCGGGCCGCGCCTGACTTGCATCAGGCCGGCCCTTCGGCATTTGAATCAGGATGCCCGCACATGCCTGACACCCCACCGACCCTGCCCCCCGGCCTCTTCAGCGCACGCGACCACGAGCGCCTGGCCCCGCAGCACATCGCGCCCGAAACGCTCGCCTACATCGAAGGCGGCAGCGGCCAGGAGCAAACGCTGCGCGCCAACCGGCGTGCTTTCGAGCGCCTCGAGATCGTGCCGCGCCTGCTGCAGGACGTGCGCCACGGCCACACCCGCCTGACGCTGCTCGGCCACGCGCTGGCGCACCCGATCCTGCTGGCGCCGGTGGCTCACCAGAAGCTCGTGCACCCCCTCGGCGAGATTGAAACCGCGCGCGCCGCAACCGCCACGGACACCTGCCTGGTCGCCAGCACCCTGTCGTCCTGCCCCCTCGAAGACATCGCGCAACACGCCGCGCAACGCTGGTTCCAGCTGTACTGGCAACGCGACCGCGACACCACGCTCACCCTGGTGCAACGGGCCGAACGCGCTGGCTACAGCGCGCTGGTGCTGACCCTCGACGCCAGCGTGCAGACGCCCTCGCCGCGCGCCTTGCACGCCGGCTTCCGCTTCCCCGACCACGCCCACGCGGCCAACCTGCGCGGGCTGCCCGGCCCCACGCTGCGCCCCTTGCGCGAACACGACAGCGCCGCCTTCCAAGGCGCCATGGCCACCGCCCCCCGCTGGGACGACCTCGCCTGGCTGCGCACGCAAACCCACCTGCCGCTCATCGTCAAAGGCGTGCTGCGGGTGGACGACGCGCTGCGCCTGCGCGAGCAAGGCGTGGACGGCATCGTGGCCTCCAACCACGGTGGGCGCGCCCTCGATGGCGCCCCCGCCAGCCTCAGCCAGTTGCCCGCGCTGCGCCAGGCCCTGGGCCCCGACTTCCCCCTCCTGCTCGACAGCGGCATCCGCAGCGGCCACGACGCCTTCAAGGCCCTGGCGCTGGGCGCCCACGCCGTGCTGATCGGGCGCCTGCAGGTGCACGCCCTGGCCGTGGGCGGGGCACTCGGCGTGGCCCACCTGCTGCGCACCCTGCGCGAAGAGCTCGAGCTGTGCATGGCGCAAGCCGGTTGCGCCACGCTCACCGACATCACCCCCGACCTGGTTCAACCCTCACCATGCTGATCGCCATCGACCACGTCCTGAGCGCCGACGACGTCCGCGCCTTTCGCCGCCAGCTCGATCACGCCGACTGGCAAGACGGCGCCCAGACCGCCGGCACCCTGGCTCGCAGCGTCAAGCACAACGAGCAACTCGCCGATGGCAGCGAGCTGGCCGTGGCCCTCGGCCAGCGCATCCTGCGCGAGCTGGCCGCGCACCCGCTGTTCATCTCCGCCGCCCTGCCCGCCCAGATCTACCCGCCCAAGTTCAACCGCTACGCGGGCGGCGGCACCTATGGCGCGCACGTCGACAGCGCGATCATGCAGATCCCCGGCAAGCAGCTGAGCCTGCGCAGCGACCTCTCGGCCACGCTCTTCCTGAGCGACCCCGACGAGTACGACGGCGGCGAGCTGGAGATCGAAGGCCCCTTCGGCGTGCAAAGCGTCAAGCTGGCCGCGGGCGACATGGTGCTCTACCCCTCGTCGAGCCTGCACCGCGTCACGCCCGTCACACGCGGCGCGCGCATCGCCTCCTTCTTCTGGATCGAAAGCCTCGTGCAAGACGACGGCGAGCGCACCTTGCTGTTCGACCTGGACCAGTCCATTCAGCAGCTCACCCCCGACACCCAAGCCGACGACCCGCGCCTGCTCAAGCTCAGCGGCGTCTACCACAACCTGTTGCGCCGCTGGGCGCGCACCCGATGACCATGAAGCACCCCCACCGCCCCTTCGCCTGGCTGACCGCCATGGCAACGACTGCAGCGATCGCAGCAATCGCAGCACTGACCGCCCCCAGCCTCGTCCACGCCAAAGAGCGCGTGCTCAACCTCTACTCGGCGCGCCACTACCAGACCGACGAGGCCCTCTACAGCGACTTCACCAAGCAAACGGGCATCAAAATCAACCGGCTCGACGGCCGGGCCGAAGAGCTGCTGGAGCGCATCAAGAACGAAGGCCCCAACGGCCCCGCCGACGTGCTGATCACCGTGGACGCGGCCAACCTCTCCGTGGCCGATGCCTGGGGCGTGTTCGCGCCGGTGCAGTCCAAGGTGCTGGAGCAGCGCATCCCCGCCCACCTGCGCACCCCCACGTGGTTCTCGTTTTCAACGCGGGCCCGCGTGATCATCTACAACCGCAAGCTGGTCAAGGCCAGCGACGTGCCGACCTACGAGTCGCTCGCCCACCCCAAGCTCAAAGGCCTGGTCTGCGTGCGCTCGGGCATGCACCCCTACAACCTCTCGCTGGTGGCCAGCCTCGTGGCGCACAACGGCGAAGCCGCCACCGAGCAATGGGCCAAAGGCGTGGTCGCCAACTTCGCCATGCCCCCGCGCGGCGGCGACACCGACCACATCAAGTCCGTGGCATCGGGCGAATGCGGCGTGGCCGTGGCCAACACCTACTACCTGGCGCGGGTGCTCAACTCCGAGAAGGTCGAGGAGCGCAACATGATGAAGCGCGTGGGCATCGTGCTGCCCAACCAGGACAGCCAGGGCACGCACATCAACGTCTCGGGCGCGGGCCTGGTCAAGACCTCGAAGAACCGCGAGGCCGCCATCCAGTTCCTGGAGTACCTGGCCAGCGATTCGGCCCAGCGCCACCTGGCCGAAGGCAACAACGAGTGGCCGGTGGTGGCCTCGGTGTCGGTTGACAACGAAGGCCTCGACGAGATCGGCCCATTCAAGGCCGACAAGCTGCCCCTGACCAAGCTCTCGCAGCACCTCGTGGCGGCCCAGAAGCTGCTGGACCGCGCCGGCTGGCGCTGAGCGCACACGGCCCCCTCAGGGGCCGCCCGCCGGACTCAGCTGGCGCGCAGCTTCGTCGGGGCCTTCTTGCGGCCCATGCCCGCCTGCTTGGCGATGTACTTGACGAACACCCACAGCGGCGATTCGTTGGGCTTGGGCGCTTCACCGCGGCCGATGCGCTTGAGCTGCCCCGTGTACCAGGTGATCTCCATGAGGCCCATGCGATCGATGGGCGGGATGCCCGTCTTGAGCGGGCGCACCTGCTGGCGCGGCTGCTGACCGGCCAGCAGGCGGTTGGGCACATCGGGCTCGATGGCCAGCGCCCGCGCGATGCCCACGAAGTCCACCGCCCCGGAGGTGATGGCATCGGCCATGCCTTCGAGCGAGCGAAAGCCCCCCGTGACCACCAAAGGCGTCTTCACGGCGGCGCGGGCCTTCTCAGCGAACACCAGGAAGTAGGCCTCGCGCTGCTGGGTGCTTTCCTTGACCGGCTCGCCCTTGGGCTTGCCCTTGACGCCCGTCATCACCGGCGCCTCGTAGGTGCCGCCTGACACCTCGATGAGGTCGATGCCCGCGTCAGACAGTGCGCGGATGGTGTCGAGCGACTCTTCTTCGGTGAAGCCGCCGCGCTGGAAGTCCGCCGAGTTCAGCTTGATGCCGATGGGGAAGCCCGGGCCGACCTGCTCCCGCATGGCCTGCAGCACGGCCAGCGCGAAGCGACGGCGCTTCTCGGGCGTGCCACCCCAGCCGTCGGTGCGGCGGTTGTGATGCGGCGACAGGAACTGACTGACCAGGTAGCCGTGGGCGCCGTGGATCTGCACGCCCGTGAAGCCGGCTTGCTTGACCAGGCCGGCCGCCTTGCCGAAACGCGCGATGACATCGAGGATCTCGGCCTCCGTCATCTCACGCGGGGTGGGGAAGAAGGCCTGCATCTCGGCGCGAAACGGCACGGCCGAGGGCGCGATGTTTTCCTTGTTGAGCCCCTTGGGGGCCTGCTTGCCGGGGTGGTTGAGCTGCACCCAGCATTGCGTGTGGTTGCGCGTGGCCGCGCGCGCCCAGTCCTGCAACTGGCTCAGGAAACGCTCGTCTTCGATGACGACGTTGCCAGGCTCACCCAAGGCGCGGCGGTCCACCATCACGTTGCCCGTGATGCACAGGCCGATGCCCCCGTCGGCCCAGGCGCCATACAGGCGCGTGAGCTCCGGCGTGGCCGCGCCCTCGCGCGTGCCCAGGGCCTCGCTCATGGCCGACTTGAACAGGCGGTTCTTGATCACCACCCCGTTGGGCAGGGTGAAAGGCTGGGCCAGCACGGCTTGAGGCGTCATCGAAATCTCCACGAAACCAGACAGGAAGCCCGCATTGGACACCAAAGCCCGCTGGCCCGCATCGCCGCCTTGACGCGCGCACGATGCCGCCCGACCACAACCGGTGACAAAAGGTGTTTGACGGGCATGGTTTTGCCCAGGAGAAAGCAGTACCATGCGCACTGCTGGTTGATGAGAGACGTTCGCAAAAACAGCCGACGCCCGCAACCACATCAGATCTGACCTGACACTGGAGTGAATTCACATGGCAACTGCGAAGAAAGCCCCGGCCAAGAAGGCCGAGGCCACGAAGGCACCTGCAGCCAAGAAGGCCGCCGTCAAGCGCGCCCCCAACGCTGCGTTCTCCAAGCCCTTGACCCCGAGCGCTGCTCTGGCCGCCGTCATCGGCGCCGCCCCGCTGCCGCGCACCGAGGTGACCAAGAAGGTGTGGGAGTACATCAAGAAGCACAACCTGCAGGACGCCGCCAACAAGCGCAACATCAACGCCGACGACAAGTTGAAGCCCATCTTCAAAAAGCCGCAGGTCACGATGTTCGAGCTGACCAAACTGGTCAGCGAGCACCTGAGCTGATGCTCACGTCCACTGCGCGCGGCTGACGAGCCGCCTGCAGCAGGACTTCAAAGCCCGGCCATCGCGCCGGGCTTTTTCATGTCCGCGGCCCTCACGGGCGCGGCGCGTTCACGCCCACCAGGGGTAGAACGGCGGCATCTCGGAGGCCTTGCCCTGGAACCGCGCAGGCCGCTTCTCCAGGAAGGCCTGCACGCCCTCCTTGCCGTCGCCGATGCTGGTGTAGAACATGGCCAGCGAGTCGACCTCGTGGGCGGCCAGCGGGTGCGGTTGCGCCGAGTTGCGATACATCATCTGGCGCGTCAACGCGATGCCCACGGCCGAGCGCTCGGTGGCGATGCGCCGCGCGATCTTCATCGCCTCCTCCAGCAGCTGCTCGGGCGGCACCACGCACTTGACCAGGCCGCCGCGCTGGGCCTCGTGGCCGTCGAAGATGTCGGCCATGTAGGTCCACTCCAGCGCCTGCGAGATGCCCACGATGCGCGGCAGGAACCAGCTGGAGCACGCCTCGGGCACGATGCCGATGCGCCCGAACACGAAGCCGATGCGCGCCTTCTCGGACGCGATGCGGATGTCCATCGGCAGCGTCATGGTCGCGCCGATGCCCACGGCCGCGCCGTTGATGGCGCCGATCACCGGCTTCTTGCAATTGAAGATGGACAGCACCACGCGCCCGCCCGTGTCGCGCACGCCCTCGTGGATGGCCTGCTCGGTCAGGCGCTCGCGCATGTCGGCCAGCGTGGGCTGCTGCGTCTCATCCAGGCCGAACACGTTGCCTTCGACGCTCAGGTCCATGCCCGCGCAGAACGCCTTGCCGGCGCCGGTGACCACGATGGCGCGCACCGCGTCGTCGTCGCTGGCGCGCGTGAAGGCGTCGACCAGTTCGTTGGCCATCTCGACGGTGAAGGCGTTGAGCTGGTCGGGGCGGTTGAGGGTCAACAACAGCACGCCGTCATCGCCGACGGCGTAACTCAGGGTCTGGTAGCTCATGGGGTGTCTCGACTCGGTGGTTGATCTGAGGCAATGAAGCGAGCCAGCATATCGCAGGCGCCGCCCGGCCTGGGCGCATCATGGGCCTTCCTCACGGCAACCCCGGGTAGGTCCGGATGAGGGGGCGCCACCGCGGCCCGTACCATGCGTGCGCCGCACAACCCGCGCGGCACCCGGCGTCCAACAGACGCCTTTTTTTCACCACCGATTGGAGATCCCCATGTGGAAGATTGTTGTGGCCTTCGTGGTCTTTGCGGCCCTCGCGATGTTCGTGCTCATGAAGAGCGGCGGTGACATCGACATGGGGGGTGAGAAGCACGGCATCGACGCCAGCCACACCGAAGAGGCTCACACCCACGAGCCCGCCGCCAGCGTGGCCCCTGTGGCCAGCGCCGCTTCGAACTGATTCGAACCGAGCCCGGACCTCAGCCCCGGTGGGTGAGGCCCGCGTGGCCTCGCTCGGCGGCCAGCCACTGCAGGACCGGGATGGTGCCCGGCAACACCGGCACCACCTCCACGGGCAAGCCCTGCCAGGCCATCTGCTGGCCTTCTCGCATCTCGAACTCCCCTGCCCACGCGAACACCTTGCAGAAGTGCAGGCGCACGCGTGCGTGGGGGTAGTCCATGAGCTCGACCTTCCAGGGCTGGGCCGACTCGATGGTGATGCCCAGCTCCTCGGTGAGCTCGCGGCGCAGCGCCTGCTCCACCGTTTCACCGGCTTCGAGCTTGCCGCCCGGGAACTCCCAGTGGCCGGCGTAGACCTTGCCCTCGGGGCGCGAAGTCAGCAGGAACCGGCCCTCCCGGCCTGAGCCGTCCCGCTCGATGAGCACCCCCACGGCCACGTCCACCGGCACGCGGTCGGTGGCGTCCATCACGTGATACGACTTGCGCTCAGCCATGCTCACCTCGCCCGGCGTGGTCGCGTGCGAATTGCTGGGCCACGCGGCCTGAACGCGAGCCACGCTCGATGGCCCACACCAGGGCCTCGGGGCGCGCGGCCTCGATGGCCTCGTTGCTCAGGCCGAAGTGACGCAACCACTGCGCCACGATGGCCAGGTACTCGTCCTGGCTGAAGGGGTAGAAGCTGATCCACAAACCGAAGCGCTCGGACAGCGAGATCTTCTCCTCCACCACCTCACCGGGGTGCAGCTCGCCGTCGTCGCCGCGCGTGTAGCTCTGGTTGTCCGAGTGGTACTCGGGCAGCAGGTGGCGGCGGTTGGAGGTGGCCACCACCAGCACGTTGTCGCCGTGCGCGGCCACGGTGCCGTCCAGCACCGACTTCAGCGCCTTGTAGCCGGGCTCGCCCTCGTCGAAGCTCAGGTCGTCGCAGAAGATCACGAAGCGCTCCGGCCGCTCGCTGACCAGCTCGACCAGGTCGGGCAGGTCCACCAGGTCGGCCTTGTCGACTTCGATGAGGCGCAGGCCTTCGTGGGCATGGGCCTGCAATCCGGCCTTGACCAGGGAGGACTTGCCCGTGCCCCGCGCACCCGACAGCAGCACGTTGTTGGCCATGCGCCCGGCCGCGAACTGCGCGAGGTTGCGCGCGAAGCGGCCCTTTTGCGTGTCGACCTCGCGCAGCGACTCGTAGGCGATGAGGTCGAGCCGGGCGATGGGCTCCAGCGAGCGCTGTCCAGCCGGGCGACGCCGATAGCGCCAGGCCTGTGCGGCCTGCCAGTCGGGCGCGCTCAGGCGCGGGTCCAGCCAGTTGTCGAGCAGGCTCAGCGTGCGCTCGGCGCGGCGCAGGAAAGAAGGCAGATCGGTGTCACTCATGGGTCGCGAGTTTAAGGCGCCGGGGCGCCGGGGCGTCGGCAAAGGCCGCAGCGAAGGCGTCCGCAAAAGCGATGAGCCGATCAGACCAGCCTCCCCTCGCCCCGCGGGATGCAGGCGTGTCACGCCCCCTCCGTACATTGCGTTGCACCGTCGGCTCCGCCCGTCACCCATCAGGAATGCAGTCATGTTGGTTTCCCGCCTGCGCTCATCCATGAGCTTGTCGATGAACTTGTCGCGCCGCACCGTCTCGGTCGCCGCCTCCCTGTGCACGCTGCTGGCCGGCGCATCGGCCTGGGCCGAAGGCGTCACCGTGCTGCACGTGGGCGACCAGGAAAGCTGGCTGATTTCGGCCCAGGGCAACCTGCGTGACAACAGCGGCCAGGCCATCTCCTTCTACGGCGGCATCGACCGCCTGGCCACCGTGATCGCCAACGCCCGGGCCAGCGCGCAAGCCGCCGGCCGCACCGTGCTGACGCTCAACGCCGGCGACGCCCTGCTGCCCGGCCCGCGCTTCGCCGCCAGCACCACCAACCTGGCCACCGCCCACCCCGACGGCGGCCAGGACTACTACGACGCCATCGCGCTGCGCCAGATCGGCTTCGACGCCGCCGTCTTCGGCAACCACGAGTTCGACCTGGGCTCGACCACGGCCGCGCGCTTCGCCGAGGTCTCGGGCACCACCTACCTGTCGTCCAACCTGAACTTCAACGCCACGCCCGAGTTCGCCGCCCTGGCCGCATCCGGCAAGGTCGCGCCCTCCAAGGTCGTGACCACGCAAGGCGGCAAGAAGATCGGCCTGGTGGGCGCCACCACGCCGCTGTTGCCCACCATCTCGTCGCCCGCGGCGGGCTCGATGCTCTCGCACGACCCGTCGGCCACCGAGCAACAAAACCTGCTGGCCCTGACCGCCCTGGTGCAAGCCGAGATCAACCGGCTGCGCAACGTCGAAGGCGTCAGCACGGTCATCGTGATGTCCCACCTGCAGAACGTGGCCAACGAGCGCAACCTGATGGTGCCCAACCTGGTCGGCGTGGACCTGGTGCTCTCCGGTGGCGGCCACGAGCTGATGATCGACCCCGACGACGCGCTCATCAACGGCGGCGTCGCCCCGAGCTTCAACACCCACCCCGTCTACGCCACCTCGGCCGACGGCAAGCCGGTGCCGGTGCTCACCAGCCACTTCGGCAACCGCTACGTGGGTGAAGTCAACCTGACCCTCGACGACACCACCGGCGCCCTGGTCAGCGTGGACAGCACCAAGATGCGCCGCGTCTCGGGCGCCGCCGCCGACGCCGACCGCGTCACGGGCGACGCCACGCTCAACGCCCGTGTGGTGACCCCGGTGCTCAACCACATTGCTGCGCTCAACGCCCAGGTCATCGGCCGCACCGCGGTCAAGCTCAACGGCCCCACGCACGTGGCCGGCACGCCGGGCAACTACACCGAGGGCGTGCGCAACGCCGAAACCGGCCTGGGCAACCTGGTGGCCGACGCCATGCGCTTCGCCGGCCAGACCGACGTCGCCATCCAGAACGGCGGTGGCATCCGCACCAGCATCACCACCGCCGGCAACCTGTCGGTGGGCGACACCTTCAACATCCTGCCGTTCACCAACCTGGTCAAGCGCGCGCCCAGCATGACGCCCGCCCAGCTCAAGGACATCCTGGAGCACGGCTTCGCGGCGTCGACCCCCAGCGGCACCGCCCAAGGCCGCTTCCCGCAGATCTCGGGCATGAAGGTGACGATCAACACGGCGGGCACCGCGCGTGGCACCACCGTGGGTTCGGGCAACCGCGTGCAGCGCATCGTGCTGGACGACGGCAGCGTGCTGGTTGACGGCGGCGTGGTGCTCAACAACGCCCGCACCCTCTCGTTCACCACCATCGACTTCACGGCCGCCGGTGGCGACGGCTTCCCGTTCGCCGCCAACGGCGTGGCCTTCGAGAACTCGCCTTACACCATCACCTACCAGGAAGCGCTGGCCAACTTCATCCGCACGCCCAAGGCGCAAGGTGGCCTGGGCCGCTTGAACGCCGCCGATGGCGAAGAGGTGACGGCCAACGCCTATGGTGAAGAAGACGCCTTCGACCTGCACGGCCGCCTGGTCGACGTGGCCGTGGGCGTGGCCCGCGCCGGCATCGCCCTCAACGGCACGGCCAACCGCGACACCCTGGTGGGCACGGCGGGCGACGACGTCATCAACGGGGGCGCCGGTGCCGACGTGCTGACCGGCGGCGCCGGGGGCGACCTCTTCGTCTTCGGCAGCCTGCGCGACCTCGGCGACACCCTCACCGACTTCACGCCGCACGCCGACCGCATCCAGGTCAGCGGCTTGCTGAGCTCGGTGGGCTACCGCGGCACCCAGCCGGTGGCCGATGGGTTCATCCGCGTGATCGACACCACCGGCGGCGCGCTGCTGCAGATCGACACCGACGGCCCCGCCGGCCGCACGCCCTTCCGCACCGTCGCCACGCTCAAGGGCCTGACCGCCGCGCAGTTCGCCGCCGCCCGTGACCTGGCGCCCTGAGCCTCGGTCCTGGCACCCGCCCCCACACACCTCCCCCTGAAGTCAAAGGAATCGACATGAACACCCTCCAGCACACCCTCATCGCCCTGAGCCTCGGCGTCGCCGCCAGCACCAGCTTCGCCGCGCCCTTGAGCAACGGCAGCTTCGCCAACGGCCTGACGGGCTGGAACGCCATCGGTGACGTCGCCGCCACCGGCGCCCCCTCGGCCCTGCTGACCACGGCCTTCGCCGACGGTGGCGACGACGCCGTCAACGCGAACGCATCGGGCCTCTCGCCCGAGCTGGCCAACCAGGCCCAAGGCCTGGAGGAACGGGCCGGCCTGTCCATCGGCGCCCTGGACCTGGGCGGCGTCGCCTACGAAGGCTCGGCCCTGACGCAGAGCTTCTTCGCCAACGCCGGCGACGTGCTGAGCTTCAACTTCCGCTTCCTGACCAACGAAGACGCAGCCGCCAGCGTGTTCAACAACGACGGCGCGTTCGTGGCCATCAACGGCGCGGCTTCGCTGCTGGCCAGCGCACAAGGCGCCTCCAGCGTCAACGGCCTGGGCGCCTTCGCCTTCGGCAGCAACGGCAGCTTCACCTACACCTTCACCCAGTCGGGCACGGTGAACCTGGCCATCGGCGTGTTCGACCTCAACGACAGCGCGGTGTCCTCGGGCCTGTCTATCAGCGGCGTCAACGTGACGCCGGCCGTGCCCGAGCCCAGCTCGGTCGCCCTGGTGCTGGCGGGCCTGCTGGCCGCCGGTGTGGCGCAGCGTCGCGCCCGTCGCTGATCAGGCGCTGATCAAGCCAGCAGCAGCCGCAGCGTCGCGTCGAGGTGCTCGCTGGGGCGCCTCTGAAAGCCCGATCGGGCGTGACGCTGCAGGCGGCCCAGCACCAGGCTGATGGCCGCCGACGCCCCCGCCTGGGCGTCCACCGTGGGGGTCTGCGACCCGCGCGATTCGGCCAAAGCGCGATAGGGCTGGCGCAACAGCGACTCCAGTCGCTCCACCAGCTGGTTGATGCGCGCGATCAGGCGTTCGTTTTCGAACACCAGCGCGTCGCCCACCATGACCCGGCACATGCCCGGGTTCTTCTCGGCGAACTGCAAGGTGGCCGCGACGATGCGGGCCACCTGCGTGGCCGGGTCGCTTTCGCGCTCGATGACTTGGTTGGCCAGGCCGAACAGGCTTTGTTCGATGAACTCGATGAGCCCCTCGAACATCTGTGCCTTGCTGGCGAAGTGCCGGTAGAGCGCCGCCTCGCTGACGTCGAGCCTGGCGGCCAGGGCGGCGGTGGTGATGCGCTCGGCCCCCGGCGCCTCCAGCATGGCGGCCAGCGCCTGCAGGATCTGGATGCGCCGCTCGCCGGGCTTGGGCCGGCTGCGCTTGACGGTGGCCTCGGGGGTGTCTTGCGTCATGACCAAGCGTGCAGGGACCTCAGTGATCTGATTCTGGCACACACCCAGGGCGGGCGCCCGTGCAGCCCGATGCCCGCCTCGGGCCCATGCGGGTTGTGCTTGAGGTAGTGCTGCATCCACACCGTTCGCAAGCCCAGGCGGTGCGCGGCTTTGAGGTTGGCCACGGTGTCTTCCACCAGCACGCAGCGGTGCGCCGGCAGCTTGTGGCGCGCCAGGATGATGCGCAGGCTGCGCACGTCGGGCTTGGGGCGCAGCTGGCCGAACACCCGCATGTGTTCGATGGCGATGACACCTTCGAAGCACGAGGCCAGGTCGAGCGCCGTCAGCACCCGCTTGGCGTACTCGGCCGGGGCGTTGGTCAGCAGGAACTTGCGCCCAGGCAGGCGCTTGAGCGCCTCGCGGTGGGAGGGCGGCATGTGCAGGTCCGCCTCCAGGCCCGCCAGGGTGTGCGTCTGGGCCAGGAAGTGCGCGGCGCGGATGCCGTGGTGGCGCTCCAGGCCCAGCAGCGTGGCGCCGTAGCGCCGCCAGTAGCGCAGGCGCAGCGCATCGGCGTCGACGCGCGGCAGGCCCAGTTCGGCCTCGATGTAGTCGGTCATGGCGCCATTGAGGCGCCAGAACACCGCGCGGCTGGCGTCGTGCAGGGTGTTGTCCAGGTCGAACAGCCAGATCGGTTTCATGGACAACGTCGGCGCGGGCGTCAGTGGCTGCGGATCATCGTGCCGTAGGCGGCCTCGGTGAGGATCTCCAGCAGCATCGCATGGGGCACGCGGCCGTCCACGATGTGCACGGCGTTCACGCCGCTCTTGGCCGCGTCCAGCGCCCCGGCGATCTTGGGGATCATGCCGCCGCTGATGGTGCCGTCGAGGATGAGGTCGTCGATCTGGCGCGCGGTCAGGTCGGTCAGCAGGTTGCCTTGCTTGTCGAGCACGCCCTTGATGTTGGTCAGCAGCATGAGCTTCTCGGCCTTGAGCACCTCGGCCAGCTTGGAGGCCACCAGGTCGGCGTTGATGTTGTAGCTCTCGTTCTTGGCACCGAAGCCGATCGGGCTGATGACGGGGATGAACTGGTCATCCTGCAGGGCCTTGACCACGCTGGGGTCGATGGACTCGATCTCGCCGACCTGGCCCACGTCGTGTTCCTTGCTCGGGTCCTGGATGTCCTGCAGCTTGAGCTTGCGCGCGCGAATGAGACCACCGTCGCGGCCGGTCAGGCCCACGGCCTTGCCGCCGGCGGCGTTGATCAGGCCGACGATGTCTTGCTGCACCTCACCGGCCAGCACCCACTCCACCACCTCCATGGTCTCGTCGTCGGTGACGCGCATGCCCTGGATGAACTGGCCCTTCTTGCCGATCTTGTTGAGCGCGGCGTCGATCTGGGGGCCGCCGCCGTGCACCACCACCGGGTTGAGGCCCACCAGCTTGAGCAGCACCACGTCTTCGGCGAAGTCGGCCTGCAGTTCGGGGTCGGTCATGGCGTTGCCGCCGTACTTGATGACGATGGTCTTGCCGTGGAACTTGCGGATGTAAGGCAGCGCCTGCGCCAGGATCTCGGCCTTGTCACGCGGTGCGATGTGGGCAACGAGATCGGTGTGGGCCGCGGGGTCGGTGTGGGGCATGGCAGGCTGCGAGGTGAAAGGTGGACAAAACGCCATTCTAAAAGCGCGGCGGCTACACTCGGTGGCATGAATCGACACTGGCGTCGCCCCCGCCTGAGCGGCCTGCTGATGGGCCTGCTCGTTGGCCTGCTCATCGCCTTGCTGCCCCTGCGCGGCTGGGCGTGGGCGACCATGCCCGTGGCCACCTGGGAGCCTCCGCCCTGCCACGCCAGCGCGCATCAGGCAGACGCCCCGCTGGATGCCGAGGCCTCGGCATCGGCAGACGCCACCAGCCACGCCACCAGCCACGCCACCTGCTCGCTGTGCGACCTGTGCCACGCCGGCGTGATCACCTCACCCGACTGGGCCTGGCCCGATCGCCAGCCCCCCGCCACCGCCCCCAGCTGGGCCGTGAGCCCCTCCACCGGGCGCGAAGGCGTTGACGACCTGTTCAGGCCCCCCAGGCGCTGAGACACGCCCTTCCCATCCGGCCGGCTGACCGCCTGGCCGGGCGTGTTCTCCCTGCCTGCCGCCCCACGCGGCCTGACACCATGAAACCCACCCTCCTCGCTCGGGCCCGGCCCTGGGCGCCCGGGGCCATCGCGCTCGCCGCGCTGCTGGCCCTGGGCGGCTGCGCCTCGCCCACCACCGCCGAGTCAGACCACCCCGCCAACACCGCGTTGCGCGAACGCGTGCCCGGCGCCCCCGCGCTGCCCTGGGCCGACCACGATGCCGGCCGCCCCCTGTCCACCGAGCCCCTCACGCAAGACCAGGCCGTGGCCCTGGCCTTGCAGCACAGCCCGGCCCTGCGCGCGCTGCTGGCGCGCAGCGAAGCCGAGGTCGCCCGCACCCGCGCCGCCGCCCGCCCGGGCTGGCTGGGGTTTTCCATCGAGCGCCTCCAGCAGGGCGACGAAGTCGAGATCGGGCGCACCCTCAGCCTGGGCCTGTTCGACGTCTTGAGCTGGCCCTGGCGCCACCAGGCCGCGCAACGCCGCATCGACGCGCAACAGCAGCAACTCGCCCGCCAGGTGCTCACCCACGTGCAGGCCGTGCGCGCGCAATGGGTCCGCGCCGTGGCCGCCGCCCAGCGCGAGGCCTACCAGGCCGAGGTGCTGCGCGCCGGCACCACCGCGGGCGAGCTGGCGCGCCGCATGCAGTCCGCCGGGCACTTCAGTGCCGCACAAGCCGCGCAACACGAGGCCACCGCCATCGAAGCCCGCCTGGCTCGGGTGCAGGCACGCCGACACGCCTTGAGCGAGCGCGAGGCCCTGGTGCGCCTGCTGGGCTTGCAAGGCGACGCCTCGACCGCGTTGAAGCTGCCCGAGCGCCTGCCCGCCGTGCCCACCCAATCGACCTGGACCGCCGACACCGTGTCGCAAGCCGCACGTGAGCGCCGCCTGGACCTGCGCCTGGCCGAGGCCCGCTGGCAAGCCAGCCAGGCCAGCGGGCGCGACGAGGCCTTGCGCAGCGTCGTCGACCTCGAAGCCGCCTACCGGCGTGACCGCTCCAACGAGGCCCCGATCAAGCAAGGCCCCGAGCTCGGCATCCGCCTCGTCCACCTCGACTTCGGCGCCGCGCGCCGGCAAGCCGCACACCAGGACGAGCGCGCCGCCCTGGCCGAGTGGCAGCAGGCCACGCTGGCGGCGGAGTCGCAATTGCGCGAGCGCCTGGCCGACCACCAGGCCACGCTGGAGACCGCCCAGCAAGCCGCGCAGACGCTGGGGCCGGTTCGCGCGCGCCTGCTCAACGAGCGGCTCAAACAGTACAACGGCATGCTCATCGGGCCGTTCGAGCTGCTCAACGAGGCCCGAGCCCACGTGGCCGGCGTCATCACGGCGCTCGACGCGCAACGCGACTTCTGGCTGGCCGACGCCGCCCTGCTCTCCGCCATCGACGGGCTGGACGCCGAAGCCCCCGGCGCCACGCCCCCTGCGTCGCCCACCCCCTCCTCTGAAGCGAGCCACTGACATGAACTCACGTCGCAACTTCCTGGGTGGCGCCCTCGGTGGCGCCGCGCTGTCGGCCCTCGCGGGTCGCGCCAGCGCCAGCTCCACCGCCACCGCACCGGCCGAACGCGTGCGCCCCACCAGCCTGCTGGGCCTGCCCGAGCCCGTGGTGCAAACCAGCGCCGACACCCAGCCCCCGCTGCAGCCCCCCAACGGCCGCCCCTACCGCCCCGTGCTCACGCTCAACGGCTGGACCCTGCCGTGGCGCATGAAAGGCGGCGTCAAGGAATTCCACCTCGTGGCCGAACCCGTGCTGCGTGAGATCGCCCCGGGCATGACCGCGCGCCTGTGGGGCTACAACGGCCAGAGCCCCGGCCCCACCATCGAGGTCGTCGAAGGCGACCGCGTGCGCCTGTTCGTCACCAACCGGCTGCCCGAGGTGACCACGGTGCACTGGCACGGCCAGCGCCTGCCCGCCGGCATGGACGGCGTCGCGGGGCTGACGCAGCCGGCCATCCCCGTGGGCCAGACCTTCGTCTACGAGTTCGTCGCGCGCCGCCCGGGCACCTTCATGTACCACCCGCACGCCGACGAAATGGTGCAGATGGCCATGGGCATGATGGGCTTCTGGGTCACGCACCCCAAGGTCCGCCACCCGCACATCAGCGAGGTCGACCGCGACGTCTGCTTCCTGCTCAACGCCTACGACATCGAACCCGGCGCCAGCACCCCGAAGGTCAACACCATGCTGGACTTCAACCTGTGGACCTGGAACAGCCGCGCCTTCCCCGGCATCGACGGCATCCACGTCAGGCACAACGACCGCGTGCGCATCCGCATCGGCAACCTGACCATGACCAACCACCCCATCCACATCCACGGCCACGAGTTCGAGGTCACGGGCACGGATGGCGGGCCGGTCCCGAAGTCGGCGCGCTGGCCCGAGGTCACCACCGACGTCGCCGTGGGCCAGATGCGCCAGATCGAGTTCATCGCCGACGAACTGGGCGACTGGGCCTTCCACTGCCACAAGAGCCACCACACCATGAACGCCATGGGCCACAACGTGCCCAACCTGATTGGCGTCAAGCAAGACGACCTGGTGCGCGACATCAACCGCCTGGTGCCCGGCTACATGGCCATGGGCGAGACGGGCATGCACGAGATGGCCGAGATGGACATGGACCTGCCCGACAACACCCTGCCGATGATGACCGGCACCGGCCCGTTCGGCGCCATCGGCATGGGCGGCATGTTCACCACCGTGAAAGTTCGCAAAGACCAGCCCCCCGCCTCGCACCCCGATGGGCACAAGGACCCGGGCTGGTACCGTCATCCGCCGGGCACGCTGGCGCGTTCTCATCAACAAGGAGAGTCCTTGCCCGATGCCCACCGCGCCCCCACCGCCGCCCCCGACAGCCCCCCCGCCGCCTCGGCGGTGGAGCTCCAGGTTCGCAAACCCGGCCACGGCCACCACGGGCACTGAGCGCCCGCTTCATCGAGACCAGGATCACACCATGCAAACGTTCATCAAGCCCGCCCTGCGCACCCTCGCCACCCTGGCCGCCGGCCTGACGCTCAGCGTCGCCGCCTGGGCCCAGTCGGTGGACGGCACCGTCGAGAAGGTCGACGCCGAAGCCGGCAAGGTCACCCTGCGACACGGCGAAATCAAGAGCATCGACATGCCCCCCATGAAGATGGCCTTCCGCGTGGCCGACCCGGCCTGGCTGAAGACGCTTCAGGTGGGCGACAAGGTCAAGTTCGACGCCGCCAAGGTCAACGGCCAGTTCACCATCACGGCGCTGACCGTCGTCAAGTGACCAGGTGCTCAGCTGATCAGGTCAGCCACAGCAGGAAGCCCGTCATCGTGAGGTAGCGGGCGAACTTGCCGATGGCCATGTAGACCACGCAAGGCCAGAAATCCAGCTTGAGCCAGCCGGCCACCGCGCACAGCGGGTCGCCCACCACGGGCAGCCACGACAGCAGGCAGGCCTTGGGGCCGAAGCGCCGCAGCCAGCGCAAGGCGCGCTGGTCGGCGCGGGAGGCGCCCTCGGCGTCCGGAGACGGCGAGGGCGCCCCCCGGTGCCCGTCATGCCCGTCATGCCCATCGCGCCCACCCTGCCGATGCCTGATGCGCCCGGCCGCCACGGCCGCCGCGTGCGCCCCGTGGCCCATCCACCAGCTGATGGCGCCGCCCACCGTGTTGCCGGCGGTGGCCACCAGCACGGCCGGCCAGAACAGCTCCGGCTGCAGCTTGACCAGGCCGAACACCGCGGGCTCCGAGCCCATCGGCAGCAGCGTCGCGGAAATCAGCGAGACGATGAAGACCGCCCCCAGGCCCACTTCGGGCACCGAGAGCCAATTCAGCAAGGGCTGGAGGCCCGCCATCCAATCGATGTTCATGACACCGATTGTGGCGGGAAAGATCGCCCCGCCCGCCGTCAGAAGCTGTAGCCCACCGACAGCGACGCCACCGTGGGGGTGAAGCGGAAGAAAGCCTCCTGGCGACTGTTGCGGGTCTCGATCACCAGCTTGTTGTCGACCTGGGCGCTCAGCACGCTGGCGTTGAGCGACCAGCGCTCGTCGAGCTTGTAGGACACGCCCGCCTGAACGGCCGGGCCGATGGAGTCCGACAGCTGGATGTAGGGGTTGCCGTCGTTGTAGAGCTTGTCGCCCGTGGGGTTGGTGCGGGCCTTGAAGCGCGTGACGTTCAGGCCCAGGCCGATGAAGGGGCGCAGGCGGGCGGAGGCATCACGGAACTTGTAGTTCACCAGGAAAGTGGGCGCCCACTGACGAACGGTGCTGACGACCAGGCCGTTGTTGTTGCGCAGCTTGTTCTCGACGATGCCCTCCACCACGGGGCTGCCTTGCGGGTCGGTCACGTTGACCGTGCTGGAGCGCAGCTTGACGTCGTGCTTCGGGGGCAGGCCCAGCACCAGCTCGGCGCTCCAGTGGTCGTTGAAAGCCCGCTCGATGCTCAGCACCAGCGTGGCCTTGTTCTGCACCTCCAGCGTGGGGCCGCTGGTGATGGCCACGTTGCGCACGTAGGCGTTGGTGGCCGGGTTGACCGCCGGAAACTGCCCCGTCAGCGGGGTGCTGCTGGAGTTGGTGTCGATGTAGGCCCCACCCAGCTTGACGGTGTACTGGGCGGCAGCCGATGAGCAGGCGAGGGCCGCGACCAGGGTGGCAAACGGAGCGACAAACGGAGCGGCAAGGGGCAGGCGAACGAGCATGATGCGTACAGATTGAGTCGGTTGATGCGTTTCAGCGTAACGATTGCAGTGTAACTGCAACGTTTACAAATGACGGCCCGCATCGGGCATCGCCCCGACGACGCGCCCGGTCTTTTTGCATCGTGACAGCCCGAGCGGCCGCCAAAAATTGCGCCCCGGGGCTACCCAGGTCGGGTGCCGCCAGCTATACTCTGCCTCCTTTTTAAGCAGCCCTGAACGACGCGTCGCTCGGGGCTGCGCCGTCTTCAAGCCACCGCTTTCAGCCCCCCCCTTCACCTCCCTTCACCCACCTTCGCGTCCCTCCATGCCCCCCCACCCCTCCCTGGTCAGCCCCTTGACGATCGGCACGCACACGCTGCCGAACCGTCTCTTCGTGGCGCCCATGGCGGGGGTCACGGACCGGCCCTTTCGCATGCTGTGCAAGAGCCTGGGCGCGGGCTACGCGGTCAGCGAAATGGTCACGTCTCGCAAGGACCTGTGGCACAGCCTGAAGACCTCGCGCCGCGCCAACCACGCCGGTGAATCGGCCCCGATCTCGGTGCAGATCGCCGGCACCGACGCGGCCATGATGGCCGAGGCCGCGGCCTACAACATCGACCGCGGCGCACAAATCATCGACATCAACATGGGCTGCCCGGCCAAGAAGGTCTGCAACAAATGGGCGGGCTCCGCCCTGATGCAAGACGAACCCCTGGCGCTCGAAATCATCGAGGCCGTGGTGGCCGCCTGCGCGCCCCACGGCGTGCCCGTGACGCTGAAGATGCGCACCGGCTGGAGCCTGCACAACAAGAACGCCGAGCGCATCGCGCGGGCGGCCGAGTCGGCGGGCATCGCCATGCTGACCGTGCACGGTCGCACCCGCGAACAGGGCTACAAGGGCCAGGCCGAGTACGACACCATCGCCGCCGTCAAGGCCGCGGTGCGCGTGCCCGTGGTGGCCAATGGCGACATCAGCACGCCTGAGAAAGCCCTGGCCGTGATGCGCCACACCGGCGCCGACGCCGTGATGATCGGGCGCGCCGCACAAGGCCAGCCCTGGATCTTCGGCGACATCGCGCACTTCGCTGAACACGGCCGCCACCGCGCCCGCCCGCTGACGCTGGAGGTGCGCCGCTGGCTGCTCGACCACCTGCACGACCACCATGGGCTCTACGGCGAGTTCGCGGGGGTTCGCACCGCGCGCAAGCACATCGGCTGGGCCGTGCGCGCCCTGCCGGGCGGCGAGGCTTTTCGCGCCCACATGAACACCCTGGACCAGGTCGACGAACAGACCCGGGCCGTGAGCGATTTTTTTGAACAACTGAGCCTGCAGCACCCTCGCTTGCCGGCCCACGCCCCTCAGCAGGACCCCACCGACGCACCCGAGGGCGAACGCGCCCTGTGCGTCGCGAACTGAAGCACATGAGCAAGAAGACCATCCAAGACTGCATCAAGGACAACCTGGAAAGCTATTTCCATGACCTGCGCGGAGCCGAACCCCACGCCGTCTACGACATGGTCGTCAACGCGGTGGAGCGCCCCATGCTGGAAGTCGTGATGCAGCGCGCCGAGGGCAACCAGTCCAAGGCCGCCGAGTGGCTGGGCATCAACCGCAACACGCTGCGTCGCAAGCTGCTCGAGCACAAGCTCATCAAGTGAATTTTTTTGAAGGAAGAACCATGGCCTTGACCGCCCTGCTGTCCGTGTCCGACAAGACCGGCATCGTTGAATTTGCCCAGGCACTGAACGCCCAGGGCGTGCGCCTGCTGTCCACCGGCGGCACCGCCAAGCTGCTGGCCGACAAGGGCCTGCCCGTCACCGAGGTGTCGGAGATCACCGGCTTCCCCGAGATGCTGGACGGCCGCGTCAAGACCCTGCACCCGCGCGTGCACGGTGGCATCCTGGCCCGCCGCGACCTGCCCGAGCACATGGCCGCGCTCAAGGAACACGGCATCGAGACCATCGACATGCTGGTGGTCAACCTCTACCCCTTCGCGCAAGCCACGGCCAAGGCCGACTGCACGCTGGAAAACGCCATCGAAAACATCGACATCGGTGGCCCGACCATGCTGCGCGCCGCCGCCAAGAACTGGCAGGACGTGGCCGTCATCATCGACCCGGTGGACTACGAGCAGGTGCTGTCCGAGATGAAGGCCGAGGGCATCACCCGCTCGACCAAGTTCATGCTGGCCAAGAAGGTGTTCGCCCACACCGCCGCCTACGACGGCATGATCACCAACTACCTGACCTCGCTGGAAGCCGGCAGCGAGTTGAAGACCGAAGCCGTGCCCGCCAAAGAGGCCTACCCCGCCGTCTTCAACCTGCAGCTGCACAAGGTGCAGGGCATGCGTTACGGCGAGAACCCGCACCAGTCGGCCGCCTTCTACCGCGAGGCCTCGCCCGCGGTCAGCGTGCTGTCGAACTGGACGCAGATCCAGGGCAAGGAGCTGTCCTTCAACAACATCGCCGACGCCGACGCCGCCTGGGAGTGCGTCAAGGCCTTCGAGGTGCCCGCCTGCGTGATCATCAAGCACGCCAACCCCTGTGGCGTGGCCATCGGTGCCGGCCCGCTGGAGGCTTACAGCAAGGCGCTCAAGACCGACCCGACCTCGGCGTTCGGCGGCATCATGGCCTTCAACCGCGTGGTCGATGTCGACGTCATCGACGCCATCAACGCCAACAAGCAGTTCGTGGAAGTGGTGATCGCACCGAAGTTCACGGACGCAGCCCGCGCGGCCTACGCGTCGAAGCAGAACGTGCGCCTGCTGGAAGTGCCCCTGACGGACGCCACCCGCAGCCTGTCGAACGCGCTGGACTTCAAGCGCGTGGGTGGCGGCATGCTGCTGCAATCGGCCGACAACATCGACCTGGTGGGCGACATCAAGGTGGTGTCCAAGCTGCAGCCCACGGCCGACCAGCTGAAGGACATGCTGTTCGCCTGGACCGTGGCCCGCTTCGTCAAGAGCAACGCCATCGTCTTCTGCAAGGACGGCATGACCATGGGCGTGGGCGCCGGCCAGATGAGCCGCCTGGATTCGGCCCGCATCGCCTCGATCAAGGCCGGCCACGCCGGCCTGACGCTGCAAGGCACGGCCGTGGCCTCGGACGCCTTCTTCCCGTTCCGAGACGGCCTGGACGTGGTCGTCGACGCGGGCGCGACCTGCGTGATCCACCCGGGTGGCTCCATGCGCGACGATGAAGTGATCGCCGCCGCCGACGAGCGTGGCATCGCCATGGTGTTCACCGGCACGCGCCACTTCCGCCATTGATGGGCGCCTGAGCCACGCGCTCAGGGCGACCTGCACCGGCCCCGCATGGCACGCGCCTGCGGGGCTTTTTTCGCTCGGGGCTTCAGCCGACCTGGCGACGGCGCGACGCGGACACCACGCCGCAGACCCCGAACAACCCCAGGCCCATCAGCGCCCAGGTGCCGGGCTCGGGCACCGCGGTGATGGTGACGAAGGTGTTGGCGCCCGCGTAAGGGTAGGCCGACAAGGCGCTGACGCTGGCGCCCTGGCTCATGCTCAGCACGTAGCGGCCGGCGTCCAGGCGGGTGAGACCAAACAGGTTCTGGCGTGCGGTCACTTCGGTCAGGCTGCCATTGGCCCCCAGGCGACTGAGGCTGAGCGACGATGTGAACGGGATGTCTGCCGGCGTCAGGCGCGCAAAGTCCTGCCCCGTGACGACGACCTGGGTGGCGGCGAGCACGTCGAAGGTGATGCTGCCCGTGATGCTGGCCGACGCCAGGCCGAAGGGCTGGGGGTCTTGCGCGGCTTTGGCCGTGGCCTTGGCGAGCGCCCCGCCGTCCTCGCGCATGCCGATGACGCCGTCCGAGATCACCGAGGTGTAGGTGAAGCCGGCGCCGAAGGAAAAGCTGTCCGCCCCCACCACGCTGGCCGACAGGCTCAAGGAGCCCAGCGCTTCGGTGGACTTCTGGTCACTGAGGCTGAGGGCGGTGCAGCCCGCCGTCGCGCACGAAGACAAGCCGCTGGCCAGCGCGGTGACCGATTGAGCGGCCCCCAGGAACTGGGCGTGGGCCAGCGAAGGCAAGACCGAAGCGAGCGCCAAGGCCGAGATGATTTTTTTCATGGTGACTCCCTGTTTGGTGTGTGAGTGGCGCCGGGTGTCGACGCACACCTGACCTTAGCCCCGTTGCACCCGCTTGGGCACCGCCTTGGCGGACTTTGCCCCGGTCGTTGCACCGATGGGCATGCGCCGCATATACTTCGCATGCGAAATAAATTCCGCCACCTCCCGATGTCCCAACGCCCCCCTCCCCGCCTCATCTTCCTGCTCAACAGCGCCCAACGCCGGCTGCAGCAATGGATCGCCACGCAGCAGGTGCAAGTCGCGCAGGCGGGCACCCTCACGCCCACCCCGGCCCAGGGGGGCGCGCTGTTCGTGCTGGCCAAAGACGACGGCGCCACCATGGGCCTGCTGGCGCAGCGACTCGACCTGGCGCCCTCCGCGGTGTCCGGGCTCATCCAGCGCATGGAGGCCCTGGGCTGGGTGACGCGGCGGGCCGACCCGGACGACGGGCGCACCCAGCGCGTGTGGCTGCTCGCACCCGGGCGGGCGATGCTGCCGATGCTCAAGCTGGCCATGACCCGCATCAACACCCGACTCGCAGCGGGCTTCTCCGATGAAGAACTGGCCACCGTCGCACGCTGGCTGGCCCACGTCCAACACCTCGACACCGACCATGGCTGACACCCTTCAAGCCCCTCCCCCATCGCCCACCTCATCGGGCCCGCACGGCGAGCCCGTGGACATCGCCTGCGCCGACGGCGTGCGCCTGAGCGGCCACTTCCTGCCCGCCAGCGGGGGCGCACCGGGCCTGCCCGTGCTGTTGAGCCCGGCCACCGGCGTCAAGCAGCACTTCTACCTGCGCTTCGCGGCCTGGCTGAGCGCCCAGGGGCACGACGTGCTGGTGTTCGACTACCGCGGCATCGGCCTGTCGCGGCGCGGGCCCCTCCGGCACGACCGCGCCACCCTGGCCGAGTGGGGTCAGCAAGACCAGGTGGCCGCGCTCGAGTGGCTGCTGCAGCGCACCGGCAGCGAGCAGGTGCTGCTGCTGGGGCACAGCGCCGGCGGCCAGATGATCGGCCTGCTGCCCAACCACCGGCGCGTGGCGCGGGTGGTGGGCGTGTCGGCCTCCACCGGCTGGTTCCGCGGCATGCGCGCGGCCTTTCGCTTCAAGGCTCGCCTGGGCCTGCGCGTGCTGGTGCCCGTGGGCACCTGGTTCAAGGGCTACGCGCCCACGTCGGCCGTTGGCCTGGGCGAGGACCTGCCCGCGGCGGTCGCCCGCCAGTGGGGACAGTGGTGCGCCGCGGGCGGCTACGCCACCAACGCCGTCAAGGGCCAGCCCGAGCGCGACTTTCACGCCAGGGTGCGCACGCCCATCACGGTGTTCCACGCGAGCGACGACGACATCGCGACACCCGCCACCGTGGCCGACCTGTTGCGCACCTTTCCACTGGCGCACAAACAGGTCAGGCACATCCACCCCGGAGAACACGGCCTCCAGGCAATCGGCCACATCGACTGGTTTCGGCAATCGCACCAAGCGCTGTGGCCTTTGCTCGCAAAAGCCCTGCGGGAGCCGGGCTGATCGTGCCGCCGGGAGGCGCGACTCAGGTCGGCGATCGGCGGCGCGTGGCCACCCCCAAGCCAACCAGACCGAGCGCCATCAGCGCCCAGGTGCCTGGCTCGGGTACGGCCTGCATGCTGAAGCGAAACGATTTGCTTGCGTTGGAGGCACCCGAAAAGCCTTCGAAATAGCCCAAGGCCAGGCCTGCACCGCCGAGCAGATCAAAGGTGTACTGCCCTGGCCCCAAGATGAGACTCGCACCGTTCAAGCTCCAGCCTGGCTGCGAGAAGACGAACTCCCGCAGGTACTCGTTGTCCTGCGCGTCAAAGAGGCTCGCAGCAAGCATCGCCGAGTTCGAACCGGTGACCCGGAATTCGGTGCGCTCAGCGAGGCTGAAGTCCACGTGCACCTGACCGCTGCCACGCCCCGTGACGGCTTTGGAAGGCGCCAGCATCAGGTCCTGGATGGGCGGGGTCTGCCCCTCGGGGTAGGGGTTGCGTGGCGCCCCAAGGAAAGCCACGTCGTATCGCGATGAGACGCTGATGCCTTGCGAGTCCACCACCGCGCTTTGATCGGCCACCGAGGTGACGCTCAGGCCGTTGCAATCGGCGCTGCGCTCCTGTCGAAACACCTCACCCTGGTCGATCGCCGCATACCCGGGTCGGTCGCCTAAATTGACCCCGGGCACACCGCTGCCGCCGCAAATGCCTGCGGAGACCTGGCGGTACACCACCGACACGTCGAGTTGCGCATGAGCCACAAAGGGCATCATGGCCGCAACGGCCAGTGAACATTGGAGCGCTTGACGCGCAGGCAAAAGCCGCGTGCTTGAAGTCATGGTCGGTCCCTGAAATTGAAGTTGTGCCGATTCGGCGTGTTGAGTCCCCCGAACGCCTTGGCAGACGGACGGTCGCTTGCATGCTATCAACATTCATTTAACAGACACCATGCGTTCAAACCCGAGACAACGCAGCCGGTTATCCTCGGGGCTCCATGAGAATCCTCGGCATCGACCCCGGTCTGCAGACCACCGGCTTCGGCATCATCGAAACCGACGGCCCGCGCCTGCACTACGTGGCCAGCGGCACCATCAAGACCAAGGAAGCCGCGCAAGGCGACCTGCCCACGCGGCTCAAGCTCATCTACGAGGGGGTGCGTGAGGTCGTCACGCGCTACGAGCCGCAAGAGGCCTCGGTCGAGATCGTCTTCGTCAACGTCAACCCGCAGTCCACGCTGCTGCTGGGGCAGGCCCGCGGGGCCGCGATCGCGGGGCTGATGTCGCTGGCGCAGTCGCCCACGGTGGCGGAGTACACCGCGCTGCAGATGAAGAAGGCGGTGGTGGGCCACGGGCACGCGGCCAAGGCCCAGATCCGCAACATGGTCATGCGCCTGCTGAGCCTGCCGCGCGAGCCCAACAACGACGCTTCCGACGCACTGGGGCTGGCCATCTGCCACGCCCACGCGGGCCACGCCATGGCGCAGATGGCCAAGGCCACGTCGCTGTCACGCCGCACGCACGCTCAGATCAAGGGCGGGCGGGTTTACTGAGGCTCACCGAGCGAACATCACTGGCCATCCTTGATGAGCCGGTCGCCCGTGGGTTGCACGGGTCGCGCGTTCATCGGGTACAGGCGCGAGAAGATGCCGATCTGCTGACGCGAGAGCGTCACCGGCTCCTTCATCACCATCCACAAGACGCCTTCGCTGCACGGCGGCGTGGTCATCGACCCCATGTAGGTCACGTACTGACGCCGCTCGGGCAGCAGCGAGTTGAGGTCCAGCGCATTCAGGCCGGGCTGCTCCGTGTGCTTCTCCAGCGGCAGGTTGTTCCAGACCTGCTGCACCAGCGGGTGGGCCTTGCCTTCGTCGATGAGCACCGCCACCACGGCCAGCTTGCCCTCCAGGTCCTTGTGCTCCAGGTGGGCGACCATCTCGAACTGCTTGCCGTTGAGCTTTTCCTCGCTGGGGCGGTGGAAGTGGAACTGCACCAGGTCAAAGCGCCGCCCGTTGACCAGGATGCGGTTGCCCGGCTCGACGTTGACCTGCACGGTGTGGCCGTTGTCGATGACGCGAAAGGCCGAGAGCTTGTACTCGAACTGGATCGGGTCGAGCTCGACCGGGATGCCGTCGCGGATGTCGATGGGGCTTTGGCGCTGGCCGGAGCCACACAAGGCGAATTCGGGCTTGAGCTGCGCCCAGTGCTCGGGGCCGGTCTCGCCGTGGTGTGACCAGCTCGCCTTGCGGCTGGTCGCCGCGTTCATGGCACCGGCGCCCGCGCCACCCGACGAGGCCGAGGGGGTGGAGCGAGGGCCCTTGGCCTTGACTCGCACCACCGGAGCCGGCCCGCGGGTGGTGCGCACCTCGGAGATCTTTTGCTCGATCATGTTGCGCAGCTCGGCCATGGAGACGGGCTCCTTGGCATCCGACTTGGCATCCGACTTGGGTTCGGCTTTCGACTCAGCCTTGGGTTCGGCCTTGGGTTCGACTCTCGCCGAGGCCTTTGTCTCCGGCCTCACCTCCGGCCGCCCCTCCGACTTCACTTCGCCCCGCGCCGACTGCGCCTCGCCGCGCAACTCGGGCCGCAGCCGGGGCTTGATGGAGGGCTCGGAGGCCTCGGGCGCCGCAGCGGCCTCGCTGGCCAAAGCGGGCGCAGGCACACCCAGGCCCCAGGCCAGGCTGGCGGCCAGGGCCAGAACAGGCAAGCGCCCGGGCTGAACGAACGGGGTCAAGGACATGGTCGGTCTCCGCATCACGCCGGCATATCGACCGCCATGCGAAAAACTTGACCCGCGGACCCGCGGACCCGCCAATCGGCCCGGCCCGGTCATGAAAAGTGTGAAGTCAGCCGATAGGCCGGATTCTGTGCAGCCCCGCGCCTTTCGACGCGCGACCGTGACCGCCATTCCTCTGGGCCGCCTGTCGCCAGAACGGCTCGATGCCACCTACCCGCACACTCCCCGGGACAGGTCAACGTGTGCCTATTTGGTGTTGCTGCGCGCAGAGATTGCCCGTTTCACCCGGTCAGGCCCGAAAGCCCTTCCGACTCGTCTCTGTTGCTCTGATCCTCACCTCGCGGTGGAGAGGTGTTACCTCCTGCGCTACCCTGTGCAGTCCGGACCTTCCTCCAGTGCGGCCTTTCGGCCCGGCGCTTGCGCGCCGCCTTGCGGATTGCACCAGCGGCGGTCTGGCTGACTTCACCTGCGCATTATCGCCGCTGCAGCCAGCCCCAGGCCAACAAACCCACCAACATCAGCAACAGCGAGGCCAGCGCCAGGTGGACCGCGCTGTGCATGACCAGGGGCGACAGCACCCCCGCGACCACGCCATTGGAGGCGCTGCCGATGAAGGCCTGCATG
The DNA here is from genome assembly GCA_016000265.1 of Burkholderiales bacterium. Classification (GTDB taxonomy): domain Bacteria; phylum Pseudomonadota; class Gammaproteobacteria; order Burkholderiales; family Burkholderiaceae_C; genus Aquabacterium. The sequence goes on along the minus strand of JAECRL010000006.1, from coordinate 32,987 downwards.
GACGCCGACATGCCGCGCCGCTCGGGGTGCAGGTCCAGCACCATGAGCGTGACGACCGGCGTCATCATGGCCCAGCCCAGCGAGTACAGGCCGATGGGCAGCAGCGCCCAGCTCACGTGGGCCGTGAAGAACAGGTTGGCCAGCAGGTTGCCCACCGAGACCACCAGCATCACCGAAAAGCCGATGCGGATCTGGCGCTCCGGCGCGATGCGCCCGGCCAGCCGACCGCTGATGAAGGCCCCGGCCATGATGCCGCTGATGGTGCACACGAAGAACCAGAAGAACTGCGTGGGCTGCAGCAGCAGGATCTCGCCCAGGAAGGTGGGGGCCGACAGCACGTACAGGAACATGCCGTTGAAGGGCACGCCACTGGCCAGCGCCAGCAACAGGAAGCGACTGCTGGAGCCCAGTTGCCGGTAGCCCTTGAGCAGGTTGCGGGCATCGAAGGGCTGGCGCTGCGAGGGGTGCAGGCTCTCGGGCAGCAGGAACCAGTTGGCCAGGCCCAGCACCACGCCGACGGCGGTGAGGAACCAGAACACGGCGTGCCAGCTGATGTGCACGAACAGGAAGCCGCCCACGATGGGCGCGATGGCCGGCGCCACGCCGAAAAACAGCGTCACCTGAGACATCACCCGCTGCGCGTCGGCCGGGGGGTAGATGTCGCGGATGACGGCGCGCGAGACCACGATGCCCGCCCCGGTCGACAGCCCTTGCAGCGCCCGGAAAAAGATCAGCTGACCGATGCTTTGCGACAGCGCGCAGCCCGCCGAGGCCAGGGTGAAGACGGCGATGCCCGTGAGCACCACCGGGCGGCGCCCCAGGCTGTCCGACAGCGAGCCGTGGAACAGGCTCATGAAGGCGAACGCGAACAGGTACGCCGACAGCGTCTGCTGGATCTGCAGCGGCGTGGCCTGCAGGTCGGTGGCGATGCCCGCGAACGCCGGCAGGTAGGTGTCGATGGCGAAGGGCCCGAGCGCACCCAGCGCCGCCAGCAGCACCGACAGCGTCCAGCGCGGCCCCGTCCAGAGCCGGTCGGCTTGGGGGTGCATGCGTCAGAGCCCCGCTTTCTGGAGGCTTTCGAGGAAGTCTCGCGCGTTCTGGAAGCCGATGACACGCGCCTGGCTGCGCTCGTCGCCCTGGGCGTCGTAGAAGACGATGCCGGGCGGGCCGAACAGGCCGAAGCGCTGCATGAGGGCGCGGTCGTCCGCGGAGTTCAAGGTGACGTCGGCCTGCAGCAGCACGGCCCCCTTCAGGCGCGACTGCACCAGCGCGTCGCTGAAGGTGTCGCGCTCCATCTCGATGCAGGCCACGCACCAGTCGGCGTAGAAGTCGAGCATGACGGCGCGCCCGTCGGCGCGGGCCTGGGCCAGCGCGGCGTCGAGCTCGGCCACCGTGCGCACGCGCTGGAAGGGCAACACGCTTTGGTGAGCCGCTGCGGCTTTTTGCTCCCAGCCCAGCACCTGGGTCTGCAAGTAAGGCCAGGCCGGGCGGGCCACGTAGACGGCCATGCCCAGCATCAACAAGCCGAACAGGGCCTTGACCGCCTTCATCCACGGACCGGTGCGAGGCAGCAGGCTGCCCGCCGACAGGCCCACCAGCAACAAGGGCAGGCTCATGCCCCAGGCCATGGCGTACAGGGCCGAGCCGCCCAGCACCACGTCGCGGGTCTGGCTGATGTAGAGCAGGGCCCCGGCCAGCGGCGCCGACACGCAGGGGCTGACGATGAGGGCCGAGACCACGCCCATGGCGAAGACGCTGACGAAGCGCCCACCCGGCAAGCGACTGCTGCCCTGCCCCAGCCAGCTCTGCACCGAGGCCGGCAGCTGCAACTCGTACAGGCCGAACATGGACAGCGCCAGCAGCACCATCAGCCCCGCGAAGGCCAGCACCACCCAAGGGTGCTGCAGGTAGGCCGCCAGGCCCTGGCCGAGCAGGCCCGCGGCCACACCCAGGGCCGTGTAGACCAGCGCCATGCCCTGGGAGTAGGCCAGCGCCAGCGCGAAGCCCCGGCCGCGGCTGACGTGCCCTTTCTGGCCCACGATGATGGATGAGAGAATGGGCACCATCGGCAGCACGCAGGGCGTGAGCGACAGCAGCACGCCCGCCAGGAAAAACACCGTCAGCACCTGCAGCAGGCGGCCGGAGTCCAGGGCCTGGCGGATGCGGTCGGTGTCGGCAGGCGCCTTCGCGGCGGTGGCGCCACCGGCCCCCCCCGCGGCCGCGTCATCGCGCAGGCGCTGCACCTCGGTCAGCTCGCCACGCTCGTTGAACACCACCCGGTGGCGCTGCTTTTGGGGCGGGTAACACAGGCCGGCGTCGGCACAGCCCTGGTAGCCAAGGGTCAGCACCGCCTCGCCGCGCAGGCCCGAGGGCAGGCTCAGGCCCCCGCTGACGTCGGCGTGATAGACCTCCAGCTCCTTCTCGAAGGTGGGGTCGTACTTGGTCTCACCGGGGGGCAGGTCCCAGCTCAAGGCCTGAGCCGCCGCCCCCGCGGGCTGCAGCGTGGCCTGCATCTGCTCGCGGTACAGGTACACGCCGCGGGTCAGGGTGAAGGCCACCTGCACGGAGCGCGGCCCGGACGCCGTCACCGCCAGCTGGAAAGCCTGGTCGGCGGGCAGGAAGGACTGGGCGCGGGCGGGGGGCGCCGCGACCCCGCCCATCAACAGGGCCACCAACAGGGTCAGCCAGAACGCGAGCACGCCGAACCGGGGAGTCAGGGACACGAGGCGGTTCGGGATCAAGGGGTTGAAAGAGCTCATGGGGCCATTCTGACGCGGCGCGGCGTATCCTGTGCGCCTTGTGCCTTTTCCAGGAATCCCGACCATGAAAGCCAGCAGCATCCTCGACACCATCGGCCAGACCGCGCACGTCCGCATGAACCGGCTCTTCGGGCCCCAGGCCCAGGTCTGGATCAAGGCCGAGCGCAGCAACCCGGGCGGCTCCATCAAGGACCGCATCGCGCTGGCGATGATCGAGGACGCCGAAGCCAGCGGGGTGCTCAAGCCGGGCGGCACCATCATCGAGCCGACCTCGGGCAACACGGGCGTGGGCCTGGCCATGGTGGCCGCCGTCAAGGGATACAAGCTGGTGCTGGTGATGCCCGACAGCATGTCCATCGAGCGCCGCCGCCTGATGCTGGCGTATGGCGCCACGTTCGACCTGACGCCACGCGAAAAGGGCATGAAGGGCGCGATCGCCCGCGCGCAGGAACTGGCGGATCAGACGCCTGGCGCCTGGATCCCGCAGCAGTTCGAGAACCCGGCCAACATCGCCGTGCACGAGCGCACCACGGCGCAAGAGATCCTGGCCGACTTCCCCGAAGGCCTGGACGCCCTGATCACCGGCGTGGGCACCGGCGGCCACCTGACGGGTTGCGCCAAGGTGCTCAAGGCCCATTGGCCGAACCTCAAGGTCTACGCGGTCGAGCCCAAGGCCTCGCCGGTCATCTCGGGCGGCAGCCCGGCGCCGCACCCCATCCAGGGCATCGGCGCGGGCTTCATCCCCACCAACCTGCACACCGACTTGCTCGACGGCGTCATCCAGGTCGATGCCGAAGACGCCCGCGAGTACGGCCGCCGCTCGGCACGCGAAGAAGGCATGCTGGTGGGCATCTCCTCGGGCGCCACGCTGGCGGCCATCGCACAGAAGCTGCCCGAGCTGCCCGCGGGCAGCCGCGTGCTGGGCTTTTGCTACGACACCGGCGAGCGTTACCTGTCGGTTGACGGCTACCTGCCGGCCTGAGCCGACGGGCGGCCCGACGCGCGTCGGGCCGACTTCAGCGCAGGCGCCAGTGCAGCGTCTCGCCGCCACGCAGCGGCTTGATGACCGTGTCCCCAAAAGGCAGGGTCTCGGGCACGGTCCAGTCCTCGCGCACCAGGGTCACGGTCTCGGTGTTGCGCGGCAGGCCGTAGTAGTCGGGGCCGTTGAAGCTGGCGAAGGCCTCCAGCTGCTCGAGCGCACCCACGGCTTCGAAGGCCTCGGCGTACAGCTCCAGCGCACACGGCGCCGTGTAGCAACCCGCGCAGCCCGAGGCGTGTTCCTTGAGGTGCGAGGCGTGCGGGGCGCTGTCCGTGCCCAGGAAGAACTTCGGGCTGCCGCTGGTGGCGGCCTGCACCAGCGCCACGCGGTGCTCTTCGCGCTTCAAGATGGGCAGGCAGTAGTAGTGCGGACGCACGCCGCCCATGAAGATGGCGTTGCGGTTGTAGAGCAGGTGCTGCGGCGTGATGGTGGCGCCCACGAAGCGGTCGGCCTCCGTCACGTACTGCGCAGCTTCCTTCGTGGTGATGTGCTCGAAGGCGACCTTCAGCTCGGGGAAGTCGCGGCGCAGCGGGATCAGCTTGTCGTCGATGAAGGCTTTTTCGCGGTCGAAGACGTCGATCTCGCTGTCGGTGACCTCGCCGTGCACGCAGAACACCAGGCCTTCGCGCTGCATGGCTTCGAGCACCTTGTGCGTCTTGCGCAGGTCGGTCACGCCGGCGTCCGAGTTGGTCGTGGCGCCCGCCGGGTAGAGCTTGAAGGCCACCACGCCGGCGTCCTTGGCGCGCTTGACCTCGTCGGGCGGGGTGTTGTCGGTCAGGTAGAGCACCATCAGGGGCTCGAAGCTCACGCCCGCCGGCACGGCCGCGCGGATGCGGTCGCGATAGGCCACCGCCTGCTCGGCCGTCGTGATCGGGGGGCGCAGGTTGGGCATGACGATGGCCCGAGCGAACTGCTGCGCCGTCGCGGGCACCACCGAGGCCATGGCCGCGCCATCGCGCAGGTGCAGGTGCCAGTCGTCGGGGCGGGTCAAGGTCAGCTGAGTCGGCTGGGTCAAGGCGGTCATGGTGGGCGGCTCGGTCGAAGTCGGTCGAAATCGGTGCAAGGCCGACATTGTCGCGCGATCCGAGGCGGGCCTGCGCGCCTCGGTGGGTTAGCATGCCCCGCAGAAAAAACACCCAGGAGCCCCCATGTCCAGCTTCGGCTCGCCCGCATCCGGCGCCCCGCGCGTCATCAAGTTCATCGCACTGGGCGTCGCCGCCATCGTGGCCGCGTCGGCGCTCAACCCCATCACCGTCATCACGGCGGGTCAGCGCGGCGTCAAGACCACGTTCGGCAAACCCGATGAGCAGGTCTACGGCCCCGGCATTCACTTCAAGGTGCCCATGGCGCAGGCCATGAACGTGATGGACGTGCGCATCCAGAAGGGCGAAGGCGAAGGCAACGCCGCCTCGCGCGACCTGCAGTCCGTGCACACCCGCATCGCCATCAACTACCACCTCGACCCCAACCGCGTGGTCGAGGTCTTTCGCAACCTCGGCACCACGACCGACATCGCCGCCGACCGCATCATCATCCCTGCCGCCCAGGAGGCCGTGAAGGCGGTGACGGCGAAGTTCACCGCCGAAGAGCTCATCAGCCGCCGCACGGAGGTGCGCGACGCCATCGGCTCGCTGCTGCGCGAGAAGATGCAACGCCACGGTCTGGTGCTCGATGAGTTCGCGATCGTCGACTTCGCCTTCTCGCGCTCGTTTGCCGAGGCCATCGAGGCCAAGGTCAAGGCCGAGCAGGAAAAGCTCAAAGCCGAGCGCGACCTGCAGCGCATCGAGGTCGAGGCCAAGCAGAAGGTGGCCAGCGCCCGAGCCGAAGCCGACGCCCTGGCCCTGCAACGCCAGCAGATCACCACCGACTTGCTGGCGCTGCGCAAGATCGAAAACGAGCGCGAAGCCATCCGAAAATGGGACGGCAAGCTGCCGCACGTGACCGGTGGCGCCACGCCCTTCATTCAGGTCTCTCCCAAGCCTTGATGGCCTCGCCCTGCGGCACACTGCAGGCACCTTTCAACCAGATCGTCACCCATGCGCCTTGCTCGCTTCGCGTCCCCTGACATCGCCCTGAAACTCGTCCGCGTGGCCTGCATGGCGGCCCTGGGCACCGCCCTGACGGGCTGCGCCAACCTGAGGCTGCCCGACTGGCTGGGCGGTGCGGCGGAGGCGAACACCCCCACGGCATCGTCGACCCGCGTGCAGGAGGCCCCGGCGCCGGCGGTTGATCGACGCGAGTTGCTGATCGCCGTCACGTCCAACCACCGCCTCATCACCTTCGAGGCCCGCGCGCCCGAAACGCTGCTCAGCCGCGTGCCCTTGATGGGCCTGCTGCCCGGTGAGAGCGTGCTGGGCATCGATCACCGGGTGGCCAAGGGCCAGCTGTTCGCGCTGAGCACGCGCGGGCGGCTGCTGCGCATCGACACCGCCACGGGCGACGTGCAGGCCGTGGGGCCCGCCGTCAAGCTGCCGGTGGCGCGCACCTTCGGCGTCGACTTCAACCCCGCGGTCGACCGCATCCGCGTGGTCAGCGACGCCGGCCACAACCTGCGCCTGCACCCCGACACCGGCGCCCAGGTCGATGGCGACCCCGCCCTCGAGGGCCTGCAGCCCGATGGCCCGCTGGCCTACGTCGGCGATGACCCTCAGGCCGGGCAGCCCCCTCGCCTCGTGGCCGCGGGCTACACCTACAACCCGGACAACGAGAAGCTGACGACCAACTACGCGATCGACGCGCGCGGTCGCCACCTCGTGATGCAGGGCTCGGCAGAAGGCGAGCAACCGGTGGTCTCGCCCAACACCGGGCGGCTGCGCACGGTCGGGGCGCTCCAGGTGCAAGGCTTCGACCACGCCGCCTTCGACATCGCCGACACCAACAACCGCGCCTACTTGCTCACCGGCCGCATCGGCAGCACGGCCTCGCGCCTCTACGAGGTGGACCTGCGCAGCGGCCGGGCCGGCTTCATCGGCCTGGTGGGCCTGCCGCGCGAGCGGGAGACGCTGGGCGCGCTGCTCGGGTTGTCCGTCGTGCCTTGAGCACGGACGCCGCCGAGGGCCCGACCTCAGGCGCCCGCGGCCTGCTGCAGGCGCCACATCTGGGCGTAGCGGCCATCGGCGGCCAGCAGCACCGGGTGCGTGCCGCGCTCGACGATGCGCCCGGCTTCCATGACCAGGATCTCGTGCGCGTGCACGATGGTGGACAGCCGGTGCGCGATCACCAGCACCGTCTTGCCCTGCGCCACCGCGGCCAGCTCGGCCTGGATGGCGCGCTCGTTGGCCGAGTCGAGTGCCGAGGTGGCCTCGTCGAAGACCAGGATCGGCGGGTCCTTGAGCAGCGTGCGCGCGATGGCCACGCGCTGCTTTTCACCGCCCGAGAGCTTGAGCCCGCGCTCACCCACCATGGTCTCGTAGCCCTTGGGCGTGGCCGAGATGAAGTCGTGGATGCGCGCGGCCTGCGCGGCCTGCACCACCTCGTCGTGCGTGGCCTCGGGGCGGCCGTAGGCGATGTTGTAGGCCACCGTGTCGTTGAAGAGCACGGTGTCCTGCGGCACGATGCCGATGCTGCGGCGCAGGCTGTCTTGCGTCAGGCTGGTGACGTCGTGGCCGTTGACGGTGATGCGCCCGCCCTGCACGTCGTAAAAACGGTAGAGCAGCCGCGCCAGCGTGGACTTGCCCGAACCCGATGGGCCGACCACGGCCACGGTCTGGCCGGCCGGGATCTCGAAGCAGAGGTCGTGCAGGATGGGGCGCGCGGGGTCGTAGGCGAAGTCGACGTGGTCGAAGCGAACCGAAGGCGGGCCCTTGACGAGCAGGGGGCGGGCGTCGGGGGCGTCGGCCACCTCGCGTTCGCGCTCCATCAGCGTGAACATCTTGTCCAGGTCGGTCAGCGATTGCTTGATCTCGCGGTAGATGACGCCCAGGAAGTTCAACGGGATGTAGAGCTGGATCATGAAGGCGTTGACCATGACCAGGTCACCCACCGTCATGCGGCCCTCGACGACGCCCTGGGTCGCGCGCCACAGCATGGCGATCAGGCCGATGGCGATGATGGCCTGCTGACCCGCGTTGAGCAGCGACAGCGATCGCTGCGTCTTCAGGCCGGCTCGGCGCAGGCGCTCCAGGGCCTCGTCGTAGCGGCGCGTCTCGAAGGCCTCGTTGTTGAAGTACTTGACCGTCTCGTAGTTCAGCAGCGAGTCGATGGCGCGGCTGTGGGCCTTGGAGTCCAGCTCGTTCATCTCACGCCGAAAGCGCGTGCGCCAGTGCGTGACGGTGACCGTGAAGGCGATGTAGACGACGAGGGCAGCCAGCGTGATCCAGGCGAACACCACGTCGAACTTCACGGCCAGCAGCGACAGCACCAGCGTGACCTCGATGAGCGTCGGGATGATGCTGTAGAGCGAGTACGAGATCAGCGAGTGCACGGCGCGGGTGCCGCGCTCGATGTCGCGCGTCATGCCGCCGGTCTGGCGCTCGAGGTGGAAGCGCAGGCTCAAGGCGTGCAGGTGCGAGAACACCTGCAGCGAGATGCTGCGGGCCGCGCCCTCGGTGGCCTTGGCGAAGACCAGCTCGCGCAACTCGGTGAACAGCGAGGTCGACAGGCGCAGCAGCCCATAGGCCACCAGCAGCCCGACGGGCACGACCAGCAAGGCCGCGGCGCTGCCCGGCTGAGGCGCCAGGGTGTCGACCAGGTCCTTGAGCAGCAGGGGCACGCCCACGTTGGCCAGCTTGGCGCCGATCATGAAGCCCAGGGCGGCCATCACCCGCCACTTGTAGGCCCACAGGTATGGCCACAGTCGCGCCAGGGTGTCGCGGTCGTTGCGCCGGGGCGGCGCGGCGGCGGTGTTTTCAGCGGGCGCGTGGGGCGCACCCTGTGCAAATCGGCGCATTCTGGAACAATGGTTGTCTGATCTTTGTATCGGCCGATTGTCGGCCGCTTTGCCCATGTCCGCTGCCCTCCCCTCCCAAACCATCATGACGCCCCCGGACCTGCACCCCGAGATGGAGCTGGTCATGCGCGTGATGCCCATGCCCAAGGACGCCAACGGCAACGGCGACATCTTCGGCGGCTGGATCATGGCCCAGGTCGACCTGGCCGGCTGCGTGCTGCCTGCGCGCATCTCGCGCGGCCGCGTGGCCACCATCGCCGTCAACGAGTTCGTCTTCCGCAACGCCGTCTCGGTGGGTGACCTGCTGTCGTTCTACGCCCGCGTCGAGAAGGTCGGCAAGACCTCCATCGCCGTGCACGTGGAAGTCTGGGCCGAGCGCCACCCGGCCGAGCCCATCCTGGTCAAGGTCACCGAAGCCCGCGTCACCTACGTGGCCATCGACCGCGACGGGCGCCCCCGCCCGGTGATGCCCGCCTGATTCGGTCTGTCTCGCTGTTGCCTCCACACCGGCGGCGCAAAACCGAAACACACCGACGCACACCGAACCCCATCGAGCCACACTCCGTCATGCGCTTCCTTGCCTCCCCCGCCAACCTCGACGAGGTGTCGGCCGCCCTGCAGGGCGAGGGCTGGGCCCTGATCCCCTCGGGCCTGCTCTTCGAGCGACTGCACGCCGACGCCACGCAGGCCGACGCCCTGCACACCAGCTGGTCCGACCTGCCGCCCGACGCCCACCTGCGCGACGGCGGCCACTACCGCTTTCGCCGCCACAGCTGCTTCGTGCTGGACACCGCGCGCAGCGAGTTGCAGCAAACGCCGCACCGCGCGCACTGGCAGCCCGTTACCTACAACGCCCTGCACGGCGGCTTCGAGCGCTGGTTCGAGCCGGTGGACGCGGGCGTGTGCGCCCACCCGATGTGGCAGGCACTGCTCACGCAACTGGGCGGGCTGCTGGCGCGGCTCAAGCCCACGCCATCGTGGTACATCGAGGCCCACCAGTTCCGGGTGGACACGACCGGCGGCATCGGGCGGCCCACCCCGGAGGGCGCGCACCGCGACGGCGTGGACTTCGTGGCCGTGCTGATGCTGGAGCGCCACGCCATCAAAGGCGGCGAAACCCGCGTCTTCGAGGCCCAGGGGCCGCACGGCGTGCGCTTCACGCTGGAACAGCCGTGGAGCACGCTGCTGCTCGACGACGAGCGCGTGATCCACGAGTCCACGCCGATTCAACCGCTGGGCGAACACGGCTGGCGCGACACCCTGGTGCTGACCTTCCGCCGAGGGGGCTTCCAGGGGCCCTGACCCCCTTGCCCTGCCCCGCCGGGGCACCGCCTCGATCAGTGGCAGTCGTTGTCTGCCTTGATGCGACTGGCCTGGAACCCCCCGGAGTCGAGCAACACGCCGCGCACCTCGATGCAGGCCCCGTTGACCAAGTTCAGGCCACCGTCGACCACGCCCACGCCGTACGCGACGTTGAAAGCCGAGCGGTAGGCGTTCAGCGCCAGGCTGGTGGACGTCACCGACGAGGCGAAGCCGTGCAACTCGACCTCGCGCTGCACGCTGTCGTCCTCCACCTCCAGGTCGGAGGCCACCAGGGTGCCGCCATTGAAGCGGCCCTCGACCTCCACGCGCGCGCCATTGACCAGGCCCGACGTCCCCCGCACCGCGCTGAAGTTGACCGAGGTGCCGTTGACCCGGCCCGTGGCGGTGGTGCCGCTGACGACGTAGTCGGACACCAACCCCTCCAGGCGCCCTTCGCGATCGTCGCTGACCAGCGGGTCGCGCAGGCCCAGGCGGGCGGCCGCCCACTCGTTGGGGGCGATCGGGGTCTTCTGCACCTGCACGCGCACGTAGGCGTTGACGGCGAAGCCGGCCGGCAAGGCGCCGCTGGCGTAGGACACCGTCTGAGGCACCTGTCCGATGGTGAAGGTGCGGGCGACGTCGTTGCGGCTCTGCACCCGGCCCGAGAGCTTGTAGAGCGGGGGCGAGCTGACGCGGTCGACGCGGGTGGCCGTGACACGACCGGTGGCATCGGGCAACCCGAAGACCACGACCTCCTCGGCGTTGGCGAGCGGGGTGGTCGGCAGCACGGTCTGTGCGTTGACGTCGATGGGCTGCCCCAGCACCGTGATCGACGTGGGACGGGCCCCGCCGCCCGGCAGGCCCGACACCGGCCCGATGAACTCGCTGACGTAGCGCACGCGCGTGGCCACCGCCGTGTCCGCGCCGGTGGCCGCGCGGCTGACGGCACCGCCCTCGACCTCGACGACCACGCCGAGTTGCAGGTCGTCCGCCCCGGGCGCGGCCGTGTCCTCGCTGGACAAGGCCGCGCCGTCGACGTCGTAGCGCACGCCGTTGACGATGATCGAGCCCAGGCCCGAGATCGGCCCCGCGGAGTAAGAGCCGGTGCCGCCACTGCCCACGCCGGGCGCACTCGCCGTCTGCGAGCCGCCTCCACAGCCATGGACCAGCGCCAGGCACAGCAGCAGCGCCAGCGTCAAACGGTGTCGAACGACTGCGAACATCTCAGGCCCCTCATGGATCGGTCGGCTCGGGCGGCACCGGTTGCGCGTCGCCATCGTGGTAAGTGAAGAGGCCCAGGCGCACGCGGCGCGTGTTGTCGGCCCCAGCGAGCGCGTCTTCTTCGATGCGGTTCTCCAGCAGGGGCACGGCCTCGCTCAGGAGCGTCTTCCAGTGGCGCCGCGCCAAGGTGCGCAGCATCTCGACGGACGCCTCGGACAGGCCCTCGGCGAACACCGCCTGCTCGAAGTGCCGCGGACCGTCGGCCAGCACGTTGTCCACCGCGGCCGTCAGGTGGTCGCCCACGTTGCTGCCCAGCAGGGACAACAGCCGCTGCCAGTCGCCATGCGGGGTGAAGCCGTCCTGCGTGAGCGTGACCAGGTCGGTCTGCGGATCCCAGCGCGCCAGCTGCAGCCGGCAGAGCTCGTCGAGCAGGCTGCGCGGGTGCACGTCCTGCGTGATGGAGCGGGCCAGGGACTCGAAGCTCGGGGCGTCGCCCTGGCGAGGCAGCGGGCGGGGCTTGCCTCGCACGCGCAGGCTGCGATCGGACAGCCAGCGCGTGAACAGCTGAGAGACCTGCGAGACCGCCGGTGGACGCGGCACGCCCTCATCCGCCTGCACCAGGCGGGTCACCTCACGGCGGTTGATGCCAGTGGCCGTGCTGATGCGGCTGACCAGGCGGTGCGGTGCGTGCCCCTGGGCGATCTGTTCGTCGCGGGCGGCGCGCACGTAGGCGACCTTGATGGCCTCCTCGACGTTGGCGTAGGTCAGGCCACGGGCGACCGCCAGGCGAGCCAGGGGAGCCAGCACCGACTGCAGGGCATCGAGCAGCTCTTCGTGGCCGGTGGAGGGGTCAGCGGGGACGTCGGGGTCGGTCATGGGGGCAGAGGGAGGCCCCTCGCCAAAATGGGCGTTGCACCCATTTTAGGCCATCCCCTCCCCTGGCGTCAGCCACCCGGATCACATGCCCTTGAAGTCGGGCTTGCGCTTTTCCATCACGGCGTTGATGGCCTCTTTGGCCGCGGGGCCGCGCAGCAGCGCACCGAAAAGCTTGAGCTCCTCGCCCATGATGGCTTGCAGGCCGACCTGGCCCATCTTCATGAGGGCCTTGGTGGCGCGCAGCGAGGCGGCCGGCTTGGCGGCCAGCTTGGCGGCCTGCGCCTGGGTGTAGGCGTTGACCTCGCCAGGGGGCAGGATGCGGTTGACAACGCCCATCTCCACGGCCTCTTCGGCGTAGAAGGCCTCACCCAGCAGCAGCTTTTCGGCGGCGCGCGGGTACCCCACCAGCGCCGGCAGCAGCAGGCTGGCGCCGGCCTCGGGGCACAGGCCCAGGTTGACGAAGGGCAAGCTGAACGCGGCGTTGTCGGCGGCGTAGACCAGGTCACAGTGCAGCAGCATGGTCGTGCCGATGCCCACGGCCGGGCCGGCCACCGAGGCCAGCAGCGGCTTGGGGAAGGTGCGCAGGGCCTCGAGGTAGCTCACCACCGGGGCCGGATCGGCGTCCTTCTTGCTCATGTCCGGCGGGTTGTTGAGGAAGTCGGCCAGGTCATTGCCGGCGGTGAACACCTGCTCGTGGCCTTGCAGCACGACCACGCGCACCGCGTCGTCCTCGGCCGCGCCCACCAAGGCGGCGGCCAGGGTCGAGTACATGGCCGCCGTGATGGCGTTCTTCTTGTCCAGGCGGTTGAAGGTCAGGGTCAGGATGCCGCCTTCGCGGTGGGACAGGATTTCGTCGGACACGGTGGTCTCCTTGGTGTGGGTGCGGAAAAGGGCTCAGGACGCCAGCCAGCGCAGGGCCTGGGGCCACAGCTTCGAGGCAGGGGGTTGGAACAGGCCGAAGTGACCGAGTCGTTTCAGCCCGTGGGCATGGGGGTGCAGGGATTCGAAGCGCACCCGGGCGCCCGAATAGAGACGATACAGCGCGCGGATGCCTTCGGGAGCGATGAGTTCGTCGTCCTCCATCAGCACGACCGTGATGGGGTGGCGGATCGCGGCGTAGCGCTCGCGCAGGGCGGGGCCTTCACAGCCGATGTAGTCGGGGTGCAGGCACCAGCGGCGCCACTGCCACATGGCCGCAGCGGGCAGGTCGCCCACGGCGCCCAGGCGCTTGCCCGGGAAGTAGCCCGCCAGCGCGATGCCCACGGGCACCAGCACCCACCACAGCAGCGGCGCCTTGCGGCGCACGGCGGGCGCGTTCATGCGCCAGTGGCCATTGCCGCTGGCCACGGTCAGCACGCGCTCGAAGCGCTCGGGCTGCTCCAGCCAGCCGAACAGCTGCCCGCCCAGGCTGTGGCCCAGGAAGGTGCGCGGCGCATCGGGCCAGCGCGCGCACAGCGCGTCGGCGGCGGCGGGCAGGTCTTGCGTGGCCCAGTCGGTGAGGCTGGCCTGGAAGCCACGCAGGCGGCGCGGGGCCGAGTCGCCCGTGCCGCGCCAGTCGAAGGTCAGCACCGCCACGCCCTGCTCGGCCAGCCAGCTCGCGAAGGCCTGGTAGAAGCGTTGCGGCACGCCCATGGCCGCACCGATCAGCACCGCGCGGCGCACCTCGCCAGGGGGCACGTAGGCGCGGGCGGCCAGCTCGTGGCCATCGCGGGTGCGCAGGGTCAGGGGCTCGAAGGGGTGGGTCATGGGCGAAGGCAAGGCATCGACCCGCTCAGGCCAAGCCCAGCCAGGGCAGGCTGTGGCGCCAGCCCTGCGGGCCGGTGCGGCCGTGGAAGAAGTTGAAGTGGCCCACGCTGCGGGCGCCCACGTCCTGCGGACGCAGGGTGAGGTAGTCCACGCGGGTGCCGCTGTAGGCCTGGTGCACGGCGCGGATGCCGTCCGGGCTGGCCATGGTGTCGTCGGTGAACAGCACCGCGGTGATGGGCAGCGTCACGCCGGCATAGGCCTGGCGGATGGGCTCGCCCTCGCTGAGCACGAACTGAGGCGACGCGCACCAGCGCTTCCATTGCGCGACGATGCCACGCGGCAGGTCGCCCACGGCGTTGATGCGGCGGCCGGCGTAGTAGCCGTGGCGGGCCACGCTCAGCGGCACGATCACGTGCCAGAAGGCCCCGATGACGTAGCGCAGCGGCTTGGCCAGGTGCGTGACGTAGCCGCTGCCGCTGCCCAGCGTGACCACGTGGTCGATCTGCGGGTGCTGCGGCATGGCACCAAACAGGATGCCGCCCATGCTGTGGCCGAACCAGCTGATGGGCAGGCTCGGGTGGCGCTGGGCCACCAGGGCCATCAGGGCCGGCGCATCGTGCAGCGCCCAGTCCAGGAGCTTGGCGCGGTAGTGACGCAGGTTGTCGGGGGCGGACTCGCCCATGCCGCGCCAGTCGAAGGTGTAGGCCACGCAGCCTTGCTGGGTCAGCCAGGTCGCGTAGCGCGTGTAGAAACTTTGCGGCACGCCCAGGGCGCACGCGATGATGACGGCGCGCTGCGGTGCTTCGCCCTGCGGCTTGAAGCAACGTGCGGCCAGGCTGTGGCCGTCGGCGGTGAGGACGCGGAACGATTCCATCGGAACGGGCCTGGGGGCGATTGAACCCACGGTGAGCAAACGGGAGGGGAACGGGGGAACGGTGAAACGGGGAGCCCAGCTCCGCGAAGGCCGAAGAAAAAGCCCGCACGGTGGCGGGCTTTCTCATTCGTCCAACACGAGGTCAGCCGATCACAGGCTGTCGACGCGCTCGAAGATGCCCGCGGCACCCTGGCCGGTGCCGATGCACATCGTCACCATGCCGTACTTGCCGCCAGTGCGGCGCAGGCCGTGAACCACGGTCGCAGCGCGGATGGCACCGGTGGCGCCCAGGGGGTGACCCAGGGCGATGGCGCCGCCCATCGGGTTGACCTTGGCGCGGTCGAGCACGTGGCCCTTGCTGTCGAGGTCCTTGAGCACAGCCAGCGACTGCGCAGCGAAGGCTTCGTTGAGCTCGACCCAGTCCATGTCCGACGCCTTCAGGCCGGCGTACTCCAGGGCCTTGGGGATGGCTTCGATCGGGCCGATGCCCATGATCTCGGGCGGCACACCCTTGACGGCGAAGGCCACGAACTTAGCCAGCGGGGTCAAGCCGTACTTCACGCAGGCTTCCTTGGAAGCCAGGATCAGGCAGCCAGCGCCATCCGACGTCTGCGAGGAGTTGCCGGCCGTGACCGAACCCTTGGCAGCGAACACCGGGCGCAGCTTGGCCAGGCCTTCCACCGAGGTGTCAGGGCGGGCGCCTTCGTCGCGGCTGATGACCTTCTTGGAGACGGTCACTTCGCCGGTTTCGAGGTTGGGCGTGCGCACTTCGATCTCGACCGGGGTGGTCTCGGCATCGAAGAAGCCAGCTTGCTGGGCGGCGATGGCGCGGCGGTGCGATTCGGTGGCGAAAGCGTCCTGCTCTTCGCGGGTCACGCCCCACTGCTCGGCCACCTTCTCGGCGGTCATGCCCATGCCGTAGGCGATGCCGACGTTCTCGTCGAGGTTGACCACGGCGGGGTTGAACGACGGCTTGGAGCCGCCCATGGGGACCATGGACATCGATTCCACGCCACCGGCGATCATGACCTCGGCTTCACCGACGCGGATGCGGTCAGCGGCCATGGACACGGCGGTGATGCCAGCCGCGCAGAAGCGGTTGACGGTGGCGCCGGCCACGGTCTTGGGCAGGCCCGACAGCAGCGCGGCGATCTTGGCCACGTTCATGCCTTGTTCGCCTTCGGGCATCGCGCAGCCCACGATGGCGTCTTCGATGGCAGCCGGGTCCAGCGTCGGAACCTGCTTGAGGGCGTTCTTGATCGTGGCAACCAGCAGGTCGTCAGGACGGGTGTTCTTGAAGACGCCACGACCAGACTTGCCGATCGGGGTGCGGGTGGCAGCGACGACGTAAACGTCGCGGAGTTGCTTGGACATGTGTGTGTCTCCGATCGATCAGTTGCGGACGGGCTTGCCGGTGGACAGCATGCCCATGATGCGCTCTTGCGTCTTGGGGTTGTCCAGCAGCGCGCAGAAGTGCTTGCGCTCCAGGGCGTGCAGGTACTCCTCGCTCACCAGGGTGCCGGCATCGACATCGCCACCGGTCAGCACGTCGGCGATGCACGAGCTGATGTGGTAGTCGTGGGCCGAGATGAAGCCACCGTCACGCATGTTGATGAGCGACGACTGCAGCGTGGCCTTGACGTTGCGGCCGGCCACGGCGAACAGCTTCTTGGCCGGGGCGCGGTAGCCCGACTCGTACATGGCCTTGGCCTGTGCGATGGCGACGTGCAGGACCTCGTCCTTGTGCGGCACGATGACGTCGCTGTCCAGCAGGTAGCCGAACTTGCGCGTTTCGATGGCGGAGGTGCCGACCTTGGCCATGGCCGCGGCCTGGAAGCCTTCCTTGACGAAGCCCATCAGCTCGGCGCCAACCATGCCGGAGACGCCCTTGGACGCTTCGACTTGTTCAGCGGCGCGGCGGGCCAGGTAAGCCAGGCCACCGCCGCCGGGGATCAGGCCCACGCCGACTTCGACCAGACCGACGTAGCTCTCGATGGCGGCCACGCGCTTGGCGGCGTGCACGGCCAGCTCACAGCCACCGCCCAGGGCCAGGCCGTGCATGGCAGCGACGGTCGGCACGTTGGCATAGCGCAGCGACAGCATGAAGTCCTGCAGCTGCTTCTCGAACGGGGCGATGGCCTTGCCACCACCGCTCATGAAGGCGGGCATCATGGACTGCAGGTCGGCACCGGCGGAGAACGGGCCGTCTTGCGACCAGATCACCAGGCCCTTGTAGCCAGCTTCGGCGATTTCCAGGCCCTTGGCCAGACCGGCGGTGACTTCACCGCTGATGGTGTGCATCTTGGACTTGATCGAGGCGATGACCACCTCGTCGTCCAGGGTCCACAGGCGGATGGCGGCGTCTTCGAACAGGGTCTTGCCCGCGGTGGCGGCGTTCGGGGCGTTCGAGCCCAGCACGTCTTCGCGGAAGTACTGGCGCTGGTAGACGGGCAGGTTGCGCAGGGGCACGTACTTGCCGGCCTTGGGCGACCAGGAGCCTTCGGCGGTGTGCACACCGTCGCGGCCGTCGAACACCCAGGCGGGCAGCGGGGCCTTGGACAGCGCCTTGCCGGCGTCGATGTCGGCCTTCACCCATTCAGCCACTTGCTTCCAGCCGGCTTCCTGCCAGATCTCGAAGGGGCCTTGCTTCATGCCGAAGCCCCAGCGCATGGCGAAGTCGATGTCGCGAGCGGACTCGGCGATCGACTCCAGCGTCACGGCCGAGTAGTGGAAGGCGTTGCGCAGGATGGACCACACGAACTGGGCTTGCGGGTGAGCGGACTCACGCAGGGCCTTCAGGCGCTCGGCAGCGGGCTTGCGCAGGATGTCGGTGACTTCCTTGTCGGCCTTGCCGCCAGCAGCCACGTACTCGCCGGTTTCGGCGTTGAACTGCAGGATGGCCTTGCCTTCCTTCTTGAAGAAGCCGGCCTTGGTCTTCTGACCGAAGTGGCCCTTCTCCAGCAGCTTGTCGAGGGCCACGGGGTTGGCGAAAGCGGCGTTGAACGGGTCGTCCTTGGCGCCGTTCTGCAGGGTCTTGATGACGTGCGCCATCGTGTCCAGGCCCACCACGTCGGCGGTGCGGAAGGTGGCCGACGAAGCGCGGCCCATCTTCTTGCCGGTCAGGTCGTCGACGATGTCGTAGCCCAGGCCCGAACGTTCGACTTCGCGGAAGGTCAGCATCATGCCGGCCACGCCCACGCGGTTGGCGATGAAGTTCGGGGTGTCGTAGGCGCGGATGACGCTCTTGCCGACGGCGGTCGTCGAGAAGGCTTCCAGCTGGTCAACGACTTGCGGCTGGGTGTATTCGGTGGGGATCAGCTCCAGCAGCGCCATGTAGCGCGGCGGGTTGAAGAAGTGGATGCCCAGGAAGCGCGAGCGCAGTTGCTCGGGCAGCACGTTGGCCATGGCCGTGATGGACAGGCCCGACGTGTTGGTCGCCAGGATGGCGTGATCGTTCACGAAGGGAGCGATCTTCTTGTAGAGGTCTTCCTTCCAGTCCAGGCGCTCGGCGATGGCTTCGATGATCAGGTCGCAACCGCGCAGCTCTTCGAGGTGCTCTTCGTAGTTGGCTTGCTGGATCAGCGCGGCGTCTTCGACGATGCCCAGGGGAGCGGGCTTCAGCTTCTTGAGGCCTTCGACGGCCTTGGTGACGATGCCGTTCTTGGGGCCTTCCTTGGCAGGCAGGTCAAACAGAACAACCGGCACCTTGCAGTTGACCAGGTGGGCTGCGATCTGGGCGCCCATCACGCCGGCGCCGAGAACGGCCACCTTGCGCACATTGAATCGACTCATGTTCTCTCCTCGAGGAACTCAGTGAATGGAGGAATGGAAAGAGGGAGGGGCCCCGTGGGGCCACCTCCCTTGAACAGCCTGTTGATTAGAACAGCGCCTCGTCCATTTCCATCAGGGGCTTCAGGCCGGCCTTGGCGGTGATCATGGCGGTTTCAACTTCCGGCACCAGCTTGGCGTAGTAGAAGCGGGCGGTGGCCAGCTTGGCCTTGTAGAAGGTGTCGCCGGAGCCCTGCTTTTCCAGGGCGATCTTGGCCATGCGGGCGAAGAAGTAGGCGTAGACCATGTGGCCGACCACGCGCAGGTAGTCCACGGCGGCGGCGCCAACTTCGTCGGGGTTCTGCATGCCCTTCATGCCGATTTCCATGGTGAAGGCTTGCACCTTCTTGCCCAGCTCGCCCAGGGGGACGGTGAACTCTTGCATGGCGGCGTTGTCGGCGTTTTCCTTCACGAAGGTCGACACCAGCTTGCCGAACTTGGTCAGCTTGGCACCGGCGTCGCCCAGCACCTTGCGGCCCAGCAGGTCCAGCGACTGGATCGTGTTGGTGCCTTCGTAGATCATGTTGATGCGGGCGTCACGCACGAACTGCTCCATGCCCCACTCGTGGATGAAGCCGTGGCCGCCATAGACCTGCTGGCAATGCACGGTGGCCGCCCAGGCGTTGTCGGTGATGAAGGCCTTCACGATCGGGGTCAGCAGGGCGACGATGTCGTCGGATTCCTTGCGAACGGCTTCATCCGGGTGGTTGTGCGACTTGTCCAGCTCGATGGCGGTGAAGTACACCAGGGCGCGGGCGCCTTCGGCGTAAGCACGGGCGGTCAGCAGCATCTTGCGCACATCGGGGTGCACGATGATGGGGTCGGCGGCCAGCTCAGGGCGCTTGGTGCCAGAGAGGGCGCGCATCTGCACGCGGTCCTTGGCGTAGTTCACGGCGTTTTCGTAAGCCACTTGGGTCAGGCCCAGCGACTGGTTGCCCACGCCCAGGCGGGCGCCGTTCATCATCACGAACATGGCGGGCAGGCCGCGATGGGGCTGGCCCACCAGGGTGCCGACAGCGTCTTCCAGGACCATCTGGGCCGTGGCGTTGCCGTGGATGCCCATCTTGTGTTCGAGGCCGCCGCAGTAGATGCCGTTGCGCGAACCGAGCGAGCCGTCGGCGTTCACGTTGAACTTGGGCACCACGAACAGCGAGATGCCCTTCGAACCCGCAGGCGCGTCCGGCAGGCGAGCCAGCACCAAGTGAACGATGTTGGCGGCCATGTCGTGTTCACCGGCCGAGATGAAGATCTTGGCGCCGGTGATCTTGTAGGTGCCGTCGCCTTGGGGCTCGGCCTTGGTGCGCAGCAGGCCCAGGTCGGTGCCACAGTGCGGCTCGGTCAGGCACATGGTGCCGGTCCACTCACCCGAGGTCAGCTTGGGCAGGTACATGGCCTTCTGCTCGGGCGTGCCGTGCACTTCCAGGCAGGCGTGGGCGCCGTGGCTCAGGCCAGGGTACATGGTCCAGGCCTGGTTGGCCGAGTTCATCATTTCGTAGATGGCCTGGTTGACCAGCTGGGGCATGCCCTGGCCACCGTACTCGGGGTCGGCCGACAGGGCGGACCAACCGTTTTCGGTGTACTGCTTGTAAGCGTCCTTGAAGCCGTCCGGGGTCTTGACTTCGTGCGTGGTCTTGTCCAGCACGCAGCCCTGCACGTCCCCCACCAGGTTCAGCGGAGCCAGCACCTTGGAGGCGAACTTGCCGCCCTCTTCCAGCACGGCGTTGACGGTGTCGGCGTCCAGATCGGCGTAGGCCGGGATCTGCTTGAGTTCATCGACAGCGCCGAGCAGCTCGTGAATCACGAATTGCATGTCGCGCAGCGGGGGGTTGTAAGTCGGCATCGTGAAGCTCCTCGGTGATAAAGGCGTGTGAACAAACAGGGGGCAAAAACAGGGTTCAGACAGGGTGAAGGCTCGAAGGCGCCCTGGCGCCGCCGGCCCCAGCCGCACCCGAAGGCGCGGCCGCTCCAGACGGCGTCGCAGCCGCGTCCAGTGCATAGAACTGGATCACGCGCTCGAACGCCGTGCGGGCCCGATCCACCGCGCCCGCCGAGCGCAGGAAGCGCGCGTCGTGGTGCAGCGACAGGATCAGGCCATGGATTTCAAAAAGCATCTGCATCGGGTCGGTGTCGGCCCGCAGGTGGCCCAGGTCCACGGCCAGGCGGATGGCGCGACCCAGCGCACCGTGCCACATCAGAACCATGCCGGCGAGCGCGTCGCGCACCGGGCCCGGGCGATCGTCGAATTCCACCGCACCGCTGATGTAGATGCAACCGGAATCGATTTCGGTGGCGACCTTGCCCACCCAGTTGTCGAAAAGGGCACGCAAACGCGGCAGGCCCCGCGGCTGCTGGATGGCCGGGCGGAAGACCTCTTCTTCGAAGCGCTCGTGGTACTCGCGGATGACGGAGATCTGGAGTTCTTCGCGCGAGCCGAAGTGGGCGAACACGCCCGACTTGCTCATGCCGGTGACTTCGGCCAGGGCGCCGATGGACAGGCCCTCGATGCCCATCTGGGAGGCGAGGTTCAGCGCGGCCTCCAGGATGGCCGCCCGCGTCTGCTGTCCTTTGTGTGCGCCGCGCCCACGCTCACGCGCCGCTTCGGCGGCGGGTTTGGCGTCGTGGGGGAGCACATCTGACACTGACATTTTCCAGAATAAAACGAACGGTCGTGCTATTTTGCAGAAATCCGGGCGCTTGGGTAGGGGGTCGGCGGAATTTTTTTACGCATTCGAGTCGGCAGGTCGTCACAGAAACGCGTCAAGCCCGCTTCGTCAGGGTGTTGACCGGGCGGCGGCCCGCGTCAGGCCCGCAAAGCCGCGGCAAACGGGGCCGAAAGGCGGGCTTCTGGTTGAGAAATTGGCACAAGCTGCACTATCCTTGAGCAAGTCATCCTTCATGGAGGCCAAATGGACGTGCTGCAGCTTGACGTGTCAGGCCGTCCGCAGGCTTGGCTGTCGGCCAAGGAAGCGGCGGTCTTGTATGCCAATGAGAGCGTTGCCTGGACGCTCGGTGATCCCTTCATGGTCATGCGCGGAGGCATTCAGCGCCGCACGGGGCTGCAATCGCGGCTGGAGCTGCACCCCATCGTGGCGGTGCACGGCGCCATCCCGAGTCGGGCGTGGCGCCTCACGCCCGCCATCTCCAACGTCAAGCTGTTTGCACGCGACCGTCAGGTCTGCGCCTACTGCGGCCACCGCTTCCCCTTCGACGCCCTCACACGCGAGCACATCGTGCCGACCTCCCGCGGCGGCCACGACACCTGGATGAACTGCATCACCGCTTGCCGCAGCTGCAACGGCCGCAAGGGCAACCGCACGCTCCACGAGCTGGGCTGGTCGATGTATTACCTGCCCTACATGCCCAGCCTGCACGAGGACATGATCCTGCGCGGGCGACGCATCGTGGCCGACCAGATGGAGTTCCTGCTGGCCAGCGTGCCGGCACACAGCCGGCTGCGGCAAGGGCTGAGCTGAGCTGAGCCCACCTGCCGGGGACGTGCGCCGTCAGCCCGCGCGACGCAAGCCGGGCGTGCCGCGCTCGATGACGTAGCGAGCCTGCGTGCGAAACCGAGCCTGCGGGCGCACCGGGTGCGGTGTGCCGCGGAAATCGCAGCGCACCTGCTGAGGCGTGACCTCGATGAGCACGTGCCCGCGCTGGTCGCTGCGCATGTGCAGGATGTCGGGGTTGCTGGCCTTCATCCAGCCGTTGATGAGCTCGCTCATGCCCTTGCTGCTGATGGAGGAGGTGACCACCTCGCTGGCGACGATGGGCGAGCGGGCGTCGCGCGGGTCCAGGCGCAGGTTGGCGGCCACGTGGCGGTGGACGTCACCGCCCAGGAAGACCACGTCCTGCACGCGCGGCTGGGCGATGGCTTCGATCAGGCGCGCGCGCGCCGCGGGGAAGGCGTCCCAGCCCTCGGCGTACTGGACCTCACCCAGCGGGGTGCGGATGACGCCGGGCGACACCTGGGTCGTCTGCAGGATGAACTTCCAGTTGCAGGGGCTGCCCGCCAGCCCGGCTGCCAGCCAGTCTTCCTGGCTTTGGCCCAGCACGGTGCGTTGCGGGGCGGCCGCGGCGTCACAGCGCCACAGGAGCTTGCCGTCCATGGGCGCGTGCACGCCGCTGCAGACGGCGGGGTCGCGGTGCTGGCGGGTGTCGAGGCTCCAGAGTTCGGCGAGTTGCCCCCAGCGCCAGCGGCCGTGCATGGGCAGGCTGGCGTCCACCGGCACGCGCCGCGGCGAAATGGGCATGTGCTCGAAATAGGCCTTGTAGGCGGCGGCCCGCACGGCCAGGAAGGCCTGTCGATCCGCGAGGTAGGGGTCGGTGTCGCCAGCGTAGTCGGGCATGACCTCGTGGTCGTCCCAGACCATCAGCCAAGGGTGGGCCGCGTGCGAGGCCCGCAGGTCGTCGTCGAGCTTGTAGCTGGCGTGGTGCACGCGGAAGTCGGCCAGGGTGCGCGCGGCCAGGTCGTCAGAGAACACATGCGGGTGCGAGCGCACACGCAGGTGCCGGGGCGCCTGGGTGGTGTAGATGTAGTCGCCCACGAAAAGCACGAGGTCGACGTCGCTGTCGGCGATCTCACGGTGGGCGGTGAAGTAGCCGTGCTCGTAGTGCTGACAGGACGCCAGCGCCATGCGCAGGTTGCGCACGGGCTCCATCGGGTCGGGGGCGGTGCGGGTGCGCCCGGCCGGGCTGCGTTGCCCGCCGGCCTGGAACCGGTAGTGGTAGGCGCGCCCGGGCTGCAGGCCCTCGACCAGCACATGCACGCTGTGCGCCACGGCCGGGTCGGCCACGGCCACACCCTGGCGCACCACCTGCGTGAAGCGGGCGTCGGTGGCCACTTCCCAGCGCACGGGCAGGGCGCGGTCGGGCATGCCCCCATCGGGCTGCAAAGGGCGGGGCGCCAGCCGGGTCCACAAGACGATGGTGTCGGGCTGGGGCTCGCCGCTGGCCACGCCGAGCGTGAAGATGTCGGCGGACTCACTCCAGCCCGCGTCGTCGGCCGACTGAGCGCGCGCGCCCGGCGCGAAAACCTGCTGCCAGGCCAGGGCCGCGGCGGCGCGGCTGAGGTGGAGGATCAGGTCACGGCGTTGCATGGAGGCGCCGATTATGCGTCGCAACCACTGGCCCCCTGCCCAGGCGAGCGCCTTGCATGCACAATGGCCCGAAGCACCCCAAGGAGACGGACATGCCCACCCGCCCACCCAGCCCGGACCCCTCTGGCCAAGCCACCGGCGGCACCCCGTTCGCCGGACTCGGCGCCGGACTGGACTTCTTTCAGGACTGGATGAAGGCAGCCGGCAGCGCCCTGCCCAACCTGCAAGCTCAAGCCAGCCCGGGCAAGCTGGGCGCCTGGGGCCTGCCCACGCTGGACCCGGAGGAGCTCGACAAGCGCATCCAGGACCTCAAGACCGTGCAGTTCTGGCTGGAGCAGAACGCCCGCATGATCGCCATGACCATACAGGGCCTGGAGGTCCAGAAGATGACCCTGTCGACGCTGCAGGGCATGAACGTCTCGATGGACGCCCTGCGCGACGCCTTGAAGGTGCGCACCCCCGAGGCCGCACCTGCACCTGCACCTGCGCCTGCCCCGCCAGCTGAACCCGAGCCCCCCGCCGCGGCCGCCCCGCCCGCGCCCGCAGGGGAGGACCTCATCAACCCGATGCGCTGGTGGGACACGCTGACCGAGCAGTTCACGCACCTGGCCACGCAAGCCGCCTCCGCATCGGCGGCGGTGTCGGCATCGGTCCCCCGCCAAGCGGCAAGCCCGGCCCCCCGCCCCGCGGCAAAGAAGCGCGCGCGAGCTTCGTCTGCAGCGGGCAAGGCGCCTCGCAAGGCCGCGGGCAAAGCGGCGCCCAAGGCCTGAACTTGCCCACCGCCCCGCCCCCCGGCCTGCGCTTCCTGCACGCCCACGCCACCCACCCCCACCCCGAGCTGGCGGTGGAGTTGGTGTGGGCGCAACTGGCCTCTCAAGGCGCCGAGAACATGGGCGCCACCCTGGGCTGGTGCTACCTGAGCGACGCGTTCACGCCCTCGGCTGAGTCGGTGCTGGCGGCCCTGCGTTCGCGCCTGCCGCAAGTGGCGTGGGTGGGCGCCGTCGGCGCCGGCGTGCTGGCCACCGGGGTCGAGTACACCGACGAACCCGCCCTCGCGGTGATGCTGAGCAACCTGCCGAGCGTCGACTTCCGCATCTTCCACGGTCGACACCCGCTGGCGCCCAGGCTCATGCCGCGTCGACCGGCCAGCGTCGGCTCCGAGCCGGCCTGGGTGGCGCACAGCGCCCAGGTTCACGCCGACGCCCGCAGCCCCGACCTCAGCGAGCTGATCGCCGAGCTGGCCGGGCGCACCGAGACCGGCTACCTGTTCGGCGGCCTGAGCGCCGGACGCCACGGCAGCCCCCACCTCGCGCTGGATCCGGCCGACCCGGTCACATCGGATGCCGCCGATGCCCCCCACGGCCCGACCTCCGGCGTCTGGAACGGCGGGCTGTCGGGGGTGGCCTTCAACGACCGCGTGCGCCTGGTTTCTCGCGTCAGCCAGGGTTGCTCGCCCATCGGGCCGCGCCGAGAGGTGACTTCGGCCGACCGCAACATCGTCTACGAGCTCGATGGCGAACCGGCCCTGGCCTGCCTGCTCAAGGACCTGGGCGTGCCCGCCACCGTCAGCGGCAGCGGCTGGCAGCGCGAGGCCCTGCCCAAGGTCCGCGCGACCCTGGCCGGCCTGACGGATGCGGGCAGCGACCTGCTGAGCCACGGGCGCCACTTCGGCTCCGACACCCGCGTGAGGCACCTGATCGGGCTGGACCCGGCGCGCCAGGGCATCGCCTTGGGCGACGCCGTGGAGGCCGGCATGCAGCTGGCGTTCTGCCAGCGCCACGTTCAGGCCGCCCGACAGGACCTGGTGCGCATCTGCGCCGAAATCCGCGAGGAATTCGACCCCGTCGACCACCCGGGCAGCCGCCCGGCCGGCGCCATCTACATCAGCTGCGCAGGCCGAGGCGGGGCGCACTTCGGCGCGGAGCACGCCGAGATGGAGCTGATCGCCCACGCCCTGGGCGACGTGCCCTTGGTCGGCCTGTTCGCCGGCGGCGAGATCGCCCGCCACCACCTGTATGGCTACACCGGCGTCCTGACGGTGTTCGGCGCCTAACCCCCAAAAGAAGGCACCACCGAAGGGGATTTTCACAGGGTGGTCGCGCGCGCAAACTGGTCCGCTCCCCCGTCTGACCCTGCAGGAGCACGCCATGATCGCCCGCCCCCTCCCCCGATCCGGTCCGATCCCCTTCTCCCACCCTCCTGTGCCCCTGCCCCTGCCCCTGCCCGAAAGTGCTCGCCCCCAGTCACAGTGGGTCAAGCCCCCGGCCACCCGGCGCCCAGACACCAACGCCAACGCCGACGCCCCTCAGGCGGGCGGCCCCACGGCTCAAGCCACCTACTGCGGGCAGGGCGTGCTGAGCGTGCGCTCATCGGTCACCGGTCGGCTGTACCGCTTCGAAGGGCGGGGCTGCACCCAGGCCATCGACCCGCGCGACAGCCTCGTGCTCGCCCGGCTGGCCGACCTGCAGGTCCAGCACACCCGCCAGGTGAGTCGGCGCGGGCACAACTGAGCGCCCACGGCGGCGCCTGAGCCACTCGGCCCCTCCATGTGGCCCCCACGGCAGCGCAACTGATCCCATCGCGTCATGCCATCGACGCGACATGGCCTTGGGCATGACACGGCCCCTGCCTACATTCCTAAGAGGCAGCACGTCACCCCACCGCAGCCAGCCCACAGCATCAGGAGCCTCCCCATGATCCGCGCCGCATCCCTCGCCCTGGCCGCAGCCAGCCTCTTCAGCACCCTGGCGCAGGCCCAGGTCGTCAACCAGGTCCAGGCCGACTTCGGCGTCATCTCGCCGCTGCCCTACTCGCGCGAATTCGGCACCACCTTCGTGCGCGACGCCTCGGGCGGCTACACCACCACCGCCTCGTCGCGGGGCGTCACCACCACCGGCTCGATCGACGGCTCCGTCGTCTCCCGCCCCCTGGTGAGCCAGCCGGGCAACGCCAGCTTCAACTTCTACGACGACCTGCTCTTCACCATGCCCGCCACCGATGGCAGCCTGACGGCCTCCGCGGTGAGCGTGAGCTTCCTGAACGTGCTGGGCATCGACAACCTGCAAGCCCGCCTGTACCGCGTGGGCAGCGACGGCCTGAGCACGGGCGCCGTCAGCGGTGGCGCGACCTACGCCTGGGCCAGCACCACCCCCTTGGGCGGCTCCACGCTGAGCCTGACGACCTTCGGCGCGCCGGTCGGCCTGCTGGCCGGGGCCACCTACGCCCTCGAGATCCGCGGCCTGGTGTACGGCCCGACCGCCAGCTACGGCGGCAACGTCAACGTCAGCGCCGTGCCGGAGAGCGGCAGCCTGTCGCTCGCGCTGGCCGGGCTGCTGGTGGCGGGCGGCGTGGGCCGCCGACTGGCCGCTCGCCGCGCCTGACGCCCCGCTCGCGTCAGGACGTCACGGAACCCCGCACCGCCCACGTGTCAACCCCAGGCCCCTGAAAGGGCACAACGGCCCCATACTTTTGGACACAGCCGACCTGCTTTCGGTCGGCCCTTCAATGAGGGATGTGTCTCGGCATGGTGCAAGGGGTCATGAACGCGATCGACGACGCCGGGCGGGTGCGGGCCGACCAGGTGGCACACGCCCCCTCGCCCGAGCCGGTGGGCAGCGAGTTCGAGGCGGTGCGCTCGGCCGGTTTCGCGTTGCTGCGCTTCCCCGCCAACCTGGAGGCCCGCTATCAGCGGGACTGCGCCCCGGCCCGCCTGCAGATGCTGCGCAACAGCCTGCTGCTGTCGCTGCTGCTGACCAACAGCATGTTGCTGACCGACTGGCTCATGGTCGGCGACCGCTTCGAAGACGCCCTGCTGCTGCGCCTGGGCTTCTTCACCCCGCTGGCCATCGCGTGGTACGCCCTGCTGCCGCGGCTGAGCCCGCCCTGGCGGGAGCAATGCAGCCTGATCATGAGCCTGGCGGCCGCCTACATCACGGTGCACCTCAGCCTGGCCAGCCACCGCGAGCTGGCCCCACCTTACCTGGTCTGCCTGGTGCTGCCCATGCTGTTCAACAGCGGGGTGGCGCGGGTGCGCTTCTGGATGGCGCTGCTCATCACCGCCCTGATGTCGGCGCTCTTCCTGGGCGCCACCTTGAGCCTGAACCAGGCGCCCACCGCCGTCATGTCCTCACTGGCCTTGGTGCTGGCCGCCACCGGTGTGTTCACCCTGTTCGGCATCCACCGCCACGAGCACGAAGAGCGCGACAACTGGCTGATGCGCGAGCACGAGCAGGTGCTCATGAACGAGCTGAACGCCGGCAACACCCGCCTGGAGCGGCTGTCGAGGCACGACGCGCTGACGGGGCTGGCCAACCGACGCCACATCGACGCCGTGCTGTCGCAGGTCTGGGCGCGCGCCCGGCTGAGCGGCGAGGAGGTGGCCGTGCTGATGATGGACGTCGACCACTTCAAGCTCTACAACGACCACCACGGCCACCTGCAAGGCGACGCCTGCCTCCAGGCGGTGGCGCAAGCGCTGCAGCAACACCTGCGCAAGCCGGAAGACCTCGTGGCTCGATTCGGCGGGGAGGAGTTCCTGGCCGTGCTGCCCGACTGCAGCCTGGCGGAGGCCCGGCAGGTGGCCGAGCGCATCCGCGAAGGCGTCGAGCGCCTGAGGCTGACCCACGACGGGGCCCCCGGCTTGAAGCACGTGAGCCTGAGCATCGGCGTCGCCTGCGTGCGACCGGCTCAGGCGGACCATTCGGCCCCCCAGCTCATCGCCGCGGCCGACGCCGCGCTGTACGAAGCCAAGGCCCAGGGCCGCAACCGCGTTGTCGCGCTCGACGCCCCGGCGCCAGCCGAGCCCGACGAGCCCCACCTGGGCGCCGAGCGCAACCCCGCGCCCACCTCGACCACCACCTCGGCTGCCACCTCGGCCGCCCTGCCCCCCGCCAGCGACGAGGCGCTGCGCTGGATGCGATTCGCCGACCCGCTGGAGCAGCGCTTCCTCGACGACGGCGCCGCCGCACGCCTGCGCTACACGCGCATCAGCGGCCTGCTGTCCTTGCTGGTGTTTGACTTCTTCCTGCTGGCCGACCACCTGATGGCGCCAGACGTCTTCGATGCGGCGCTGCAGGTCCGGCTGTTTTATTTCACGCCCCCCGCGCTGCTGCTGCTGCTCGTCACCTGGTTGGCCCGGGACTGGGTGCTGCGGGCCACCCCGCCCCAGCTGACCGAGTCGCTGGCGCTCATCAGCGGGGTCCTGGCCGCGGCCTGCCTGGCCTACATCCTCTCGCTGAGCCAGAGCCCCACGAGCCAGTACTACCACGTCGGCCTGATGGTGGTCATCACCTACGGCAACATCGTCCAGCGACTGCGCTTTCGCTACGCCGTCTTGTTCTCGGCCATCGTCTACGCCATCCACATCGGCGGCGTGCTGATGGTGCCGGCCTTCAACCAGCAGCTGATCCTGCCTGTCGTGGCCCTGGTGGGCGCCACCACCGCCTTCACCCTCATGGCCAACCACGCGATGGAGCGCGACGAACGCCGGCACTACCTGCTGTCGCGCCGACGCACGGCGCTGATGGCCGAACTCGCCCAGCTTCACCAGCGGCTGCAAAACCTCTCGCGCATGGATGCGCTGACCGGGCTCTACAACCGCCGCCACATTCAGGAGCACCTGCAGCAAGCCTGGCAGCGGGCTCAGCACGATGGCAGCGAGCTGGCCGTGGTCATGATCGACATCGACCACTTCAAGCGCTTCAACGACCGCCACGGCCACCCCGCGGGCGACCGCTGCCTCAGCCAGGTGGCCGAGGCCTTGAGCGCCTGCCTGCGCCAGCCCGCCGACGCGGTCGCGCGCTTCGGCGGCGAGGAGTTCATCGCGGTGCTGCCACGCACCGCACTGGCCGAGGCCCGCGAGGTGGCCGAACGCATCCGGCAGGCGGTGCAGGCCCTGCAGATCCCGCATGCGGACGCCAGCGGCGTCGTCACGGTCAGCGTGGGGGTGTCGGCCGGGCGGGCGGGCGACGGGCAGATCGAGGCCGCCCTCGTCTCGGCCGCCGACGAGGCGCTGTACGAAGCCAAACACGCCGGTCGCAACCGGGTGTGCGCCCGGCCCTTTGGTTGAGCCCCGCGACCCGGGTTCGCCCATCGAGGCCCCTCGCTGCAGAGGGAATGCCCTCGTTTGCGCCCCTCAACCCCCGCAAACGAGCGAGGGACTTGCCCACAAACGGCCTCGCCCGGTGTATAAACGCGTCCTGATTCGAACGACCGTTTGAAATGAACGACCGTTTGAAAAATCAACATCCAGCCAACAGCGCCGCCCCCTGGCGCCCGACCCAACCGAGGTGACCTATGCCGCAGTACAAAGCCCCCTTGCGCGACGTGCGCTTCCAGCTCAACGAGGTGTTTGACTACGCTGGCCACTACGCCAAGCAGCCCAATGCCGAAGACGCCAGCCCCGACATGGTCGAAGCCATCCTGGAGGGCTGCGCCACCTTCTGCGAAGAGGTCCTGGCCCCCCTGAACCTCTCGGGCGACCTGGAGGGCTGCACCATCCAGGACGGCGCCGTCACCACCCCCCAGGGCTTCAAGGAAGCCTACAAGGAGTACGTGGCCGGTGGCTGGCAAGGCATCTCGCACCCCAAGGAATACGGCGGCCAGGAGCTGCCCATGTCGCTGAACCTGCTCAAGGCCGAGATGATGGGCACGGCCAACTGGTCGTTCACCATGTACCCCGGCCTGAGCCTGGGCTGCATGAACACCATCTTCCAGTTCGGCAGCGAAGCCCAGAAGAACGTCTACATGCCCCCGCTGGTCAGCGGCGAGTGGACCGGCACCATGTGCCTGACCGAGCCGCAGTGCGGCACCGACCTGGGTCAGATCAAGACCAAGGCGGAGCCCCAGCCCGACGGCACCTACAAGCTCACCGGCACCAAGATATTCATCTCCGCCGGTGAACACGACCTGGCCGACAACATCATCCACATCGTGCTGGCCCGCCTGCCGGACGCGCCCAAGGGCACCCGCGGCATCTCGCTGTTCATCGTGCCCAAGTTCCTGGTCAACGCCGACGGCTCGCTGGGTGCGCGCAACACCGTCAAGGCCGGTGCCATCGAGCACAAGATGGGCATCCGCGCCTCGGCCACCTGCGTGATGAACTTCGACGAAGCCGTCGGCTACATGATCGCAGAGCCCAACAAGGGCCTGGAGGCCATGTTCACCTTCATGAACACCGCCCGCATCGGCACCGCCGTGCAGGGCCTGGCCCACGCCGAGCTGTCCTACCAGGGCTCGCTGCCCTACGCCCTGGAGCGCCGCTCCATGCGCGCCCTGTCCGGCAAGAAGGACGCCGACCACCCCAACGACGCCCTGATCTGGCACGCCGACGTGCGCCGCATGCTGCTGACGCAACGCGCCGTGGCCGAAGGCGCCCGCGCCATGATCTACCACTCGGCCAAGATCGCCGACAACATGGTGGCCTGCGTCTCCAAGGGCGACAAGGCCGGCTACGAGGCCTTCGACAACGAGCTGGGCTTCTACACCCCCATCCTCAAGGGCTTCATCACCGAGATGGGCCTGGAGTGCGCCAACCTGGGCATGCAGGTCTTCGGTGGCCACGGCTACATCAAGGAGCACGGCATGGAGCAGATCGCCCGTGACGCGCGCATCTCCACGCTGTACGAAGGCACCACCGGCATCCAGGCCCTCGACCTGCTGGGCCGCAAGGTGCTGCTGCAAACCCGCGGCAAGTGCATCAAGTCGTTCACCAACGACATGATCGCCCAGGCCAAGCCTCACCTGCTGGACGGCGGCCCCATCGGCAAGATGGCCCGCACCGCCTACAAGCGCGCCTGGCAGTGGAAGATGCTGACGCTGCGCATCATGCTGCGCGCCGCCAAGGACCGCGACGTGGTCAGCGCCGCCTGCTACGACTACCTGATGTACTCGGGCTTCGTCATGATGGGTCACTTCTGGCTCAAGCAAGCCATCGTGGCCAACGAGAAGCTGGCCAAGGGCGGCAAGGACTCCGCCGAGTTCTACAAGGCCAAGCTGCAGACCGCTGAGTTCTACTTCGAGCGCCTGCTGCCCCGTGCCGACGGCCACAAGAAGTCGATGCTCGCCCCGACCAGCTCCATCATGCAGATGGACAAAGAGCACTTCAGCTTCGTCTGATCGACGAACGTCAACGGGCCCATGGCCGCCGCCGCACACGCCCCCTCTGCCCCACCTCGCCGCTACGGCGGGGCCTCGGCGCAAGAGCGTGCGCAGCAGCGGCGTCAACGCCTGATGGAGGCGGCCTTCGAGGTCTTTGGCCAACAGGGCTACCGCCAGACCACCATGCGGCTGATCTGCGCGCAAGCGCGGCTGGCCGACCGGTATTTCTCCGAGCACTTCGCCAGCACCCACGACTGCTACGTGGCCGTGCACCAGCGGGCCTGCGAGGAAGCCGCCCAGGTGGTGGAGCAAGCCATCCGCAGCCTGCCCGGCGACCTGCTGTTGCGCGCCCGCGGCGGGCTGACGGCGTTTTTCGAACACGTGCGCGCCAACCCGTTGCGCGCGCGCATCCTCATCCTGGATTCATCGGCCAGCGGCCTGAGCGCACAAAATCGAGTCGATCAGCAATATGCTTTTCTGATCGACCTGCTGAAGGCTCGCTTTCGCCAACGTTATCCCAAAGCCCACAACAAGCCCAAACTTGAATATGTTGTATCGGGTTGCATCGGGATGATCAACCACACCGTGATGTTGTGGATCGAGCGCCAATTCTGCGACCCGATTGAAACCGTGGTGGACCACAGTTTTTACGCATGGATCGGGCTGGACACCTGGCTTTCGAAACTGGATTCCGAGGCGCCCTGAATTCACCCATCAAAAAAAGGCCGCACCCGTTGCCGGGTGGCGGCCTTTTTCATGCGTCGCCCAGGCGAATCAGGGGGCCTTGGGGAAGCCCAGCAGCGGCGCGAAGATGTTGTACAGCGGGCGGCCGTAGGTGTTCCACTCGTTCTTGTGGATGGCGTCGATCAGGGGGATGCCGGTGCGCTTGAACAGGCCCAGTTCCGGGTCCAGGGCGCCACCGCTGACTTGCTTGACTTCTTGTGCGTTGAGGATTTTCATGATTTCAATTGATTTGCGTTGATGAATGGGTTTTGAATCAAACCGCGACCGAATCATCTTATCGAATCGCATTCAACGGAACGGGAATAACCCGGCCGATTCAATCCATCTGTCGAATCGGAATGACAGTTAATCAAAAAACCTCCCCAAACAGGTTAACCAGCGGGTTATCACCCCATTTGAATGGGGGGCCCAACGGGGGTGCGGTCGCATTTGATTCCTGAAACAGCAAGCAAATGAAACTCGGCTGAAAACCCGGCGAACTCGAATCTGCACAATCGAGGCGATCGCCATTCGATGG
>JAECRL010000005.1 GCA_016000265.1 Burkholderiales bacterium | reverse complement strand
AAGGACAAGGGCACCGGCAAGGAAAACAAGATCACCATCAAGGCCAACTCGGGCTTGTCTGAAGACGAGATCCAGAAGATGGTCAAGGACGCCGAGATCAACGCCGCTGAAGACAAAAAGAAGCTCGAACTGGTGCAGGCCAAGAACCAGGGCGACGGCCTGGTGCACAGCGTGCGCAAGTCCCTGACCGAGTACGGCGACAAGCTGGACGCCGCTGAGAAGGACAAGATCGAGGCCGCGATCAAGGACGTCGAAGAAGCCCTCAAGGGCGAGGACAAGGACGACATCGAGGCAAAGACCAACGCCCTGATGACCGCCAGCCAGAAACTGGGCGAGAAGATGTACGCGGACATGCAAGCCGCCCAGGGTGCCGAAGGCGCGGGTGGTGCGGCAGCAGGCGGCCCAGGCGCCTCGGGAGCCGATCAGGCCAAGCCCGCCGACGACAACGTGGTCGACGCCGAGTTCAAGGAAGTCAAGAAAGACTGATCGGGGCTCGCCCCCGCTTCCGACAGGGCACAGGCCGTGTGAGCAACCCGCTCACGCCCTGTGCCTTTGTCGGATCTGGACACCAACACCATGGCAAAACGCGATTTTTACGAAGTCCTCGGCGTCGCCAAGGGCGCGTCGGACGAAGACATCAAGAAGGCCTACCGCAAGCTGGCCATGAAGTTCCACCCTGACCGCAATCAGGGCGAGAAGGCCAAGGAAGCCGAAGAGAAGTTCAAGGAGGTCAAAGAGGCCTACGAGATGCTCTCCGACCCCAAGAAGAAGGCCGCCTACGACCAGTACGGCCACGCCGGCGTCGACCCCAACATGGGCGGCGGACGCGGTGGCCCGGAGGGCTTTGGTGGCTTTGCTGACGCCTTCGGCGACATCTTCGGTGACATCTTCGGCCAAGGCGGCGGCGGACGTCGAGGCGGGGGCCCCCAGGTCTACCGCGGCAGCGACCTGTCCTACGCGATGGAGATCTCCCTCGAAGAGGCGGCCCTGGGCAAGGACACGCAGATCCGCATCCCCTCGTGGGACGAGTGCGGTGTGTGCAGCGGCACGGGCGCCAAACCCGGCACCAGCGCCAAGACCTGCCCGACCTGCAACGGCTCGGGCACGGTGCACATGCGCCAGGGCTTCTTCAGCGTGCAGCAGTCCTGCCCGCACTGCCAGGGCACCGGCAAGGTCATCCCCGAACCCTGCACGGCCTGTCACGGCCAAGGCAAGGTCAAGAAGACCAAGACGCTGGAAGTCAAGATCCCGGCCGGCATCAACGAAGGCATGCGCATCCGCTCGGCCGGCAATGGCGAGCCGGGCACCAACGGCGGCCCGCCGGGTGACCTCTACATCGAGATCCGCATCAAGCAGCACGAGATCTTCGAGCGCGATGGCGACGACCTGCACTGCTCCGTGCCGGTGCCGCTGACGACCGCCGCCCTGGGTGGCAGCATCGAGGTGCCCACGCTGGGCGGCAAGGCCGAGATCGACATCCCCGAGGGCACGCAACACGGCAAGACCTTCCGCCTGCGCGGCAAGGGCATCAAGGGCATCCGCTCCAGCTACCCCGGCGACCTGTACTGCCACATCAACGTGGAAACCCCCGTCAAGCTCACCGAGCACCAGCGCAAGCTGCTCAAGGAGCTCGACGAGTCCTTCAAGAAGGGGGGGGAGAAGCACTCGCCCAACTCCAAAAGCTGGACCGACCGCGTGAAGAACATCTTCAAGTGACGAGGCCGCCGTCAGGCACGGATTCTCCCAGGGCGCCCACGTGGCGCCCTTTTTTTGCACTCAAGTTGGGCGTCCACATGCCGAAAATCCAGACGGGTCTGCTCCGTCTGAGGGCCCGAGAACAACAATGGGGAGGGCAGACGGTTCAGCCAACCCGCATCGAAGGGGTGCCCCGCCATGGCCTATCAAGGCTCCTTGTCCCACATCCATGCCTTGATCATCGAAGACATGGCCGTGCAGCAGACCACGCTGCGCGGACAGCTCGCGCTGCTGGGCATTTCAGAGGTGGACGTCGCGGCCAACGCCAGCGATGCCCACCGATTGGTCAAGTCACGTCGCTACGGCCTGATCCTGTGCGACTACAACCTCAACCAGCAAACCGACGGCCAGCAGCTCTTCGAGCACCTGCGCGAACAAAACCTCCTGCCGGCCGATTGCCTGTTCTTCATGGTGACGGCCGAGAGCGGCTATGGCTCGGTCGCAGCCGCCACCGAGCACCACCCCGACGCCTACTTGCTCAAGCCCATCACGGCCAGCGACATCGAAGACCGCCTCAAGGCCATGCTGGAGAAGCGCCAGGCTTTGCTGCCCATCAACTCGCGCTTGGCCAAGGACGACCTGCCCGGGGCCCTCAAGGCCGCCGATGAGGTGCTGGCGCTGCGCAACCGCTGGTTCATGCAGGCCCTTCAGATCAAGGGCCAGACCCTGCTCAAACTCGGTCGCCACGAAGAGGCCAAAGCGGTCTACCAGCAGGCCCTGGATGTGCGCAAGGACCTGATGTGGGCGCGCCTCGGGCTGGCTCGCGCGCACAAGGCCGCAGGCCAGTTCACCGATGCCCTCAAGCTCGCGCAGGAGATCATCGACTCCAAGGACGGCGGCAAGATGGTCGCCGCCTACGACGTGATCGCCGAGTCCCTGGAGGCGACCGGGGACCCGCAAGGCGCCCTGTGGGTGCTGCGAGACGCCTCCCTGGTCGTGCCCTCCTCCCGGCGGCATCGGCTGGTGGGCGAGTCGGCCTACCGCAACGGCGACCTGGACATGGCACGCACCGCCCTGACCAAAGCCACCAAGGCCAGCCGCGGCTCCGTCGTGGCCCAACCGCAGGACACGCTCCTGCTGGCGCAGACCCTGGTCGACCTCGGCGAATCGTCCGAGGCCATGCGGGTGGTGCAAGACGCCACCCCCGCGTACAAGAACGCCCCGAATTTCGGCACCACCGCCCTGGCGATTCAGGCCCAGGTCGAGGTGGCCGCGGGCCAGGTCGAGCAAGCTGAAAAGACCCTGGCCAAGGCCCGCGCCAGCCTGGGCAAAGGCAAGGCCGACTTCAGCACCGTCGCCCTTGCCAAGGCCGAGCTGCAAGCGGGCAACGAAGAGGCCGGGCTGGCCCTGCTGCATAGCGCCATCAGCGCCGACCACGAAAACCTGCGCATCAAGCAGATGATCTCCAAAACCCTCTCGGAGACGGGGCACGAAGACAAGATCGAAGCGGTGATCGAGACGGCCGCCGCGGGCATGCAGAACATGGTGGCCGACGCCCGCAAGCTGCTGCGCGACAGCCGCATCGACGACGCCGTCGGCATCATCGAAAACGCCGTGCACGAGTACCCCGAGAACACCGGCGTGCTCCTGCAAGCCGCACAGATCCAGTGCATGGCCTTGCGCCTGAAAAAGACGCTGGACGCCGAACGCATCGACACGATACGAGGCTACCTCGATCGCCTCGACAAGCTGCTGCCGGGACAGGACCGCGTCACGATGATGCGGCGCTACTTCCGCGAAACCCTCGGCACGCTGCAGGCCCCCGAAGCACAGAGGGTGACCTCATGAGCGACGCGCTGGCACTCATCGCCCACGACCTCAAGAACGCGCTGGGCGGCCTGGAGGCCGAGCTCTCCCAGCTCATCGACGAGCCCACCCCCGTGATGGCCCAGCGGGCCCACCTGCACTGCTCAGAGCTGCGCCGCCAGTTCATCCAGTTCCTCACGCTCTACGGCGCGCGCACCGACGGCCTCAGCGCCTTGTGCGAAGACGAATCCCCGGGCGAATTGCTCGACGCGCTGCAACGCGTCTGGCGCGTCAAGCTGCAGATGGAAGAAAGCCCGGTGCTCATCGAAGTGAGCGAGGCCTCCCAGCCCCCTGCGTTCTGGTATTTCGACCACCGCCTCGTGCAACTTGCCATGGATGCCGCCATCCACAACGCCGTGCGCTTCGCGCGCACCAAGGTGTGGCTGGCCGTGCACGAACGCGACGGCTGGCTGGTGTGGAGCGTGCGTGACGACGGCTGCGGCCTGGGCGCAGACGACCCCTCACAGGCCAACGCGACGGGGCTGGGGACCGCCCTGAGCGAGGCCGTGGCACAGGCCCACAGCAACGCCGACCGCACGGGGCACGTTCACCTGGCCCCCGCCCCTTGCGGCGTGGGGACGCAATTCACGATGGCGCTGCCCTGATCCGCCTGGCTTGCCATGCACGACATTTTCTCTGCTGACCCCAAAACCCCCGCTGGCGTGGGCCACGCGCTGCACGACATGCGCGGCGTGCGCGCCCTCGTCATCGACGGCAACCTCACCTCCCGCAACATCCTGCGCAGCATGCTCATCGACCTGGGCGTGTCCACCGACCGCATCAAGCAGGTCAGCCGCTACACGGACGCGCGCTCGGAACTGGAGCACCACCGCTACGACCTCATCTTGTGCGAATACCACTTCGGTGACTCCCAGCAAACCGGGGCCGACCTGCTCGACGAGGTCCGCGCAGGCAACAACCTGCCCTTCGCCACGGTGGTCGTGATGGTGACCTCGGAGGCGTCTTACGGCAAGGTCGCCGAAGCCGCCGAAGCCGCGCTCGACTCTTACCTGCTTCGGCCCCACACCCACAACGACCTGGAGGCCCGGCTCAAGATCGCGCGGCACCGCAAGCAAGCCATGAGCGACATCTTCGAGGCCCTGGAGGCCGAGAAACACGAAGAGGCCGCCGAGCTTTGCCTGGCCCGCGTGGAAGAGCGCAGCGAATACTGGGTCTATGCCGCGCGCATCGGGGGGGAGTTGCTGCTGCGCCTGAATCGCCACGACGAGGCCCGCAAGCTCTTCGAGCTGATCGACCAGACCAAGGCCATGCCCTGGGCCCGCCTGGGCATCGCCCGAGCCCACGTCGAAGCCGGCCAGATCCCCCCGGCGCTGCGGGTGCTCGACAGCCTGCTGCTGGAGAACCCCGGCTACGCCGACGCCTACGACGTGATGGGCCGAGCTCACCTGCAAGCCGGCGAGTTCGAGCGGGCTTACGCCACCTACAAAAAGGCCGTGGCGCTCACGCCCTTGTCCCTGGGGCGGCTGCAGAAGATGGGCCTGCTGGCCTTTCACCTCGGGCACACCGAAGAGGCCGCCACCATGCTGGAGCGCGCAGCAAGCATGGGCGTGACCTCGCGCATGTTCGACTTCCAGAGCCTGGTCATGCTGGCCATGACGCACTTCGAGCGCGACGACGGCAAGGCCTTGCACAAATGCGTGAGCCAGTTGCACCGCGCCCACGAGCGCAACCCGCGCAGTCCGCGGCTGCGGCGCATGCACGAGCTGGCCAACGTCTTGTCGCTGGCCCAGCAGCAGCTCAACACCGAGGCATCGAGGCGACTCAAGACCCTGGCGCGCGAGTTCAGCCAGCCCGACTTCGATTTCGAAACCGCCAGCAACGTGATGAGCCTGCTGGTGCGCGTGCGGGAGCGCTCGCTGGACCTGCCTGATGCCGAGAAATGGCTGCAGCAACTGGCGGCGCGCTTTTGCACCAACAAGCCCCTGACCAACACGCTGTGCATGATGGTGGCCAGCCACCCGCCCTACGAGGAGCTGTTGCGCAACACCTACCGCGAGCTCAGCTCACTGGCGGAGTCCTGTCTGGCCAAGGCCAAAGGCGGCTCACCTGCCGAGGCGGTGGACACCCTGCTCCAGCAAGGGGCCACGACCGGCAACACGCGCACCATCGAGCTGGCCGACATGATCTGGCAGCGCTACCAGACCCAGCTCAACGCCGCCAACCAGCCTGAGCTGAACCAGCGCCTGCAGGACCTGCTGGAGAAATTCGGGCGCCGCCCCAACAGCATGAGCGGCGACTGACGCCAGGTCAGCGCAGTTCAGCCCGGATCAGCCCTTGCTTTTGAGGACTTCGGCTTTGACGCAGTCCACGTAATAGCGCTTGCCACCACCAGGCAGGTCTTCGCCCACCAGGCCGTGCACGTCGGTGGCGAAGCCGGGGAACGCGTCATTGAAGTCGCGCGTGAACTTCAGGAAGTCCACGATCTTCTTGTTGAAGCGCTCACCCGGGATCAGCAGCGGGATGCCCGGCGGGTAA
This sequence comes from Burkholderiales bacterium, assembly GCA_016000265.1. Taxonomy (GTDB): domain Bacteria; phylum Pseudomonadota; class Gammaproteobacteria; order Burkholderiales; family Burkholderiaceae_C; genus Aquabacterium. Next base: position 257,549 of record JAECRL010000005.1, on the reverse strand, counting down.
GGCGTCAACAGGGCCGTGGTGATGCGGCCTTCCAGCGCGTCGATGTCGACCCGCTCGGTCTGGCGGCGCGCGATGCAGGCGTAGGCATCAGACGGCTTCATGGCCGGCTCCAGACCCGACAGGTACACGTCCGTCGTCAGGCGGGCGATGTCGCCCTTGGCATAGGCCTCGTGGATGTTCTGGCACAGGTCCTTGAGGCCCATGCGCTCGTACTTGGGGTGCTTCTTGGTGAACTCCGGCAGCACACGCCACAGCGGCTGGTTCTTGTCGTAGTCGTCCTTGAACTGCTGCAGCGCCGTCAGCATCGTGTTCCAGCGACCCTTGGTGATGCCGATGGTGAACATGATGAAGAACGAGTACAGGCCGGTCTTCTCGACCACCACACCGTGTTCGGCCAGGTACTTGGTGACGATGGACGCCGGGATGCCGCTCTTGGCGAACTTGCCCGACACGTCCAGGCCCGGCGTGATGATGGTGGACTTGATCGGGTCCAGCATGTTGAAGCCTTCGGCCAGGTTGCCGAAGCCGTGCCACTTCTCGTTGGCCTTGAGCACCCAGTCAGAGGGTTTGCCGATGTCCTCGGAGGCGATCTTCTCCGGGCCCCAGACCTTGAACCACCAGTCCTTGCCGTACTCCTTGTCGACCTTGCGCATGGCGCGGCGGAAGTCCAGCGCCTCCTTGATCGACTCCTCGACCAGCGCGGTGCCGCCCGGGGGCTCCATCATGGCCGCGGCCACGTCACACGACGCGATGATCGCGTACTGCGGCGAGGTGGAGGTGTGCATCAGGTAGGCCTCGTTGAAGAGGTTGCGGTCGAGCGGCACGGTTTGCGAGTCCTGCACCAGCACGTGCGACGCCTGCGAGATGCCGGCCAGCAACTTGTGCGTGGACTGCGTGGCGTAGACCACGGCCTCCTTCGGGCGCGCACGGCCCTTGCCCATGGCGTGGTACATGCCATAGAACTTGTGGAAGGCGGCGTGGGGCAGCCAGGCTTCGTCGAAGTGCAGGTTGTCGATCCAGCCGTCCAGCATGCCCTTGATGGTTTCGGTGTTGTAGAGCACGCCGTCGTAGGTGCTCTGCGTGATCGTCAGGATGCGCGGCTTGGCCTTCTTGGCGTCCACGCCCTTGAGCAGCGGGTTCTTGGCGATCTTCTTGCGGATGGTCTCGGGCTCGAACTCGCTTTGCGGGATCGGGCCGATGATGCCGAAGTGGTTGCGCGTGGGCGTGAGGAACACCGGCACCGCGCCCGTCATGATGATGGCGTGCAGGATGGACTTGTGGCAGTTGCGGTCCACCACGACGATGTCGCCCGGGGCCACGGCGTGGTGCCACACCATCTTGTTGGACGTGGACGTGCCGTTGGTGACGAAGAAGCAGTGGTCGGCGTTGAAGATGCGCGCGGCGTTCTTTTCCGACTCGTAGATCGGGCCGGTGTGGTCGAGCAGCTGGCCGAGCTCTTCCACGGCGTTGCACACGTCGGCGCGCAGCATGTTTTCACCGAAGAACTGGTGGAACATCTGTCCCACCGGGCTTTTCAGGAAGGCCACGCCACCGGAGTGACCCGGGCAATGCCACGAGTACGAACCGTCCTGGGCGTAGTCCATCAGTGCCTTGAAGAACGGCGGGGCCAGGCCGTCGAGGTAGCTCTTGGCCTCGCGGATGATGTGACGCGCCACGAACTCGGGCGTGTCCTCGAACATGTGGATGAAGCCGTGCAGCTCGCGCAGGATGTCGTTGGGGATGTGCTCGGAGGTGCGCGTCTCGCCGTACAGGTAGATGGGGATGTCGGCGTTCTTGAAGCGGATCTCTTCGATGAACTTGCGCAGGTTCAGCACAGCCGGGTCCAGCTCGGGGCCCGGCGTGAACTCCTCGTCGTCGATGGACAGGATGAAGGCGCTGGCGCGGCTTTGCTGCTGCGCGAACTGCGCCAGGTCGCCGTAGCTGGTCACGCCCAGGACTTCGAAGCCCTCTTTCTGGATGGCGTCGGCCAGCGCCCGGATGCCCAGGCCCGAGGTGTTTTCGGAGCGGAAGTCTTCGTCGATGATGACGATGGGGAAGCGAAAGCGCAGCATGAGCTTGTCCTGAGGGCAGAATGACGGGACAGGGAAAACGGCGAAGTGTAGGGGTTCACGCCGCTGATTTGTTTGACAGAAAAGGGTTTTTGCGCTCGTCGCCGCAAAAACCCACCCTGACGACTTCCCCGGTTTGAAGCCGGCCCTAAACTGCACGGCACCGGGGTCAAGCAACACAAGGAGTTGCGGCGCATGACTGAATCGACGTTGTGGTGGATCATCGCGGGCTTTTTCGTCAGCCTGGAATTGCTGACGGGGTCGTTCTACCTGCTGATGCTGGCGCTGGGTGCCGGCGCGGCGGCCATCAGCGCCTCCTTTGGCGCACCTCAGTCCACCCAGCTGGTGCTGGCGGCGGTGGTGGGTGGCGGGTCGGTTTACCTGTGGCACCGCCGTTTGCTGCAGCGCGGCATGCTGGGTCTGGAGGACTACACCACCACCGGACTGGGCAGCCTGGATGTCGGCGAACACGTGAACGTCTCTCAATGGCGGCCGGACGGCACGACCCAGGTCCACTACCGCGGCAGCGAATGGATGGCCCGCTACCACGGCGCCCACGTGCCCTCCTCCGGCCAGCACCGCATCCGCGCCATCGAGAGCAACTACCTGGTGCTCGAGCGCCTTTGAACCTCACCTGATCCCCCGCGTGTCCCATGGAAATCGCCATCGTCCTCCTCGTCATCGCGGTCCTGTTCATCGCCAAGGCCGTCAAGGTCGTGCCCCAGCAAAGCGCCTGGGTGGTCGAGCGCCTGGGCAAGTACAGCACCACCCTCAAGCCGGGCCTCAACGTGCTCGTTCCATTCGTGGACAAGATCGCCTACGAACACTCGCTCAAAGAAATCCCGCTGGACGTGCCCAGCCAGGTTTGCATCACCAAGGACAACACGCAGCTGCACGTCGACGGCATCCTGTACTTCCAGGTGACCGACCCGATGCGCGCCAGCTACGGCTCGTCCAACTACATCCTGGCCATCACCCAACTGGCGCAAACCACCTTGCGCTCGGTGATCGGGCGCATGGAGCTGGACAAGACCTTCGAAGAACGCGATGCCATCAACTCGTCGGTGGTGACCGCGCTGGATGAGGCCGCGTTGAACTGGGGCGTCAAGGTGCTGCGCTACGAGATCAAGGACCTGACGCCGCCGGCCGAGATCCTGCGCTCGATGCAGCAGCAGATCACCGCCGAGCGGGACAAACGCGCCCGCATCGCCGAGTCGGAGGGCCGCAAGCTGGAGCAGATCAACCTGGCCACCGGCGAGCGCGAGGCCCACATCGCGCGCTCCGAGGGGGAAAAGCAAGCCGAGATCAACCGGGCCCAGGGTGAGGCCGCGGCCATCGCGTCGGTGGCGGACGCCACGGCCGACGCCATCCGCAAGATCGCTTCGGCCATCAACGCGCCCGGCGGACACCAGGCGGTGCAGCTCAAGGTGGCCGAGAAGGCCGTCGAGGCCTACGCGCAGCTGGCCCAGAAGAACAACACCATGATCGTGCCGGGCAACATGAGCGAGGTCTCATCCCTGATCGGCACGGCCATGACCCTCATCAACGGTCAGCAGGGCAAGGCACCATGAGCGTTCACCTCGCCCCCGGGCGCAACGTGCTGGGTGGGCCGCTGAGGGCCTGCTCCTATGACCCGGTCACGGGCTACTTTCGCGATGGCTGTTGCCGCACCCGCGAGGACGACACGGGCCTGCACGTGGTGTGCGCACGCATGACGCCGGACTTCCTGGCTTACTCATTGAGCCAGGGCAACGACCTGATGACCCCCAGGCCCGAGTGGCGTTTTCAAGGGCTCAAGCCCGGGGACCGCTGGTGCCTGTGCGCCATGCGCTGGCTGGAGGCGCAACGCGCCGGGGTGGCGCCGCCCGTGGCGCTGGAGTCGACACACGAGGCCGCGCTGGCCGTCATCCCGCTGGAGCTGCTGCAGGCGCATGCGCTGCAATCCTTGCGGCCCGACGCCCTCTGATCAGATCAGGCGTCGCCGCGCAGCAGCATCAGCAGGCCCGCTTCATCGAGCACGCTCAGGCCCAGTTCGCGGGCCTTGTCCAGCTTGCTGCCGGCTTCCTCGCCCGCCACGACCCAGTGCGTCTTCTTGGAAACCGAGCCTGAGACCTTGCCGCCAGCCGCCTCGATCAAGGCCTTGGCCTCGTCACGCGACAAGGTGGGCAGTGTGCCGGTCAACACCAGCGTCTTGCCGTGCAGGGGCAGGGTCTCGGGGTCGAGCACGGCGGCGCCATCGTGCTCCGGCCAGCTGACCCCGCAGGCGCGCAGCTGCTCCACCACCTCGCGGTTGTGCGGCTGCTCGAAGAAGGTTCGGATGCTGCGGGCCACGATCGGGCCGACGTCGCGCACGGCCAGCAGTTGCTCTTCGGTGGCGTCCATGATCCGGTCGATCTGACCGAAGTGGCGCGCCAGGTCCTTGGCCGTGGCTTCGCCCACGTGGCGGATGCCCAGGCCGAAGAGGAAGCGTGGCAGCGTGGTGTGCTTGCTTTTTTCCAGCGAGGCCATCAAGTTCTGGGCGCTCTTGTCGGCCATTCGGTCGAGGGCCGCGAGCTTCATCACGCCCAGCTTGTAAAGCTCAGGCAGGGTGCGCACGACTTCACCGTCCACCAACTGGTCAACCAGCTTGTCGCCCAGGCCTTCGATGTCCATGGCGCGGCGCTGGGCGAAGTGCAGCAAGGCCTGCTTGCGCTGAGCCGCGCAGTACAGCCCGCCGGTGCAGCGGTGATTGACCTCGTCTCGCTCGCGGACCACGGCGCTGCCACACACCGGGCAGGCGCGAGGCATGTGAAAGTTGGGCACGTAGCTTGGGCGCTGCCCCGGCACCACGCCCACCACCTCGGGGATGACGTCCCCCGCGCGGCGCACGATGACGGTGTCGCCCACGCGAACGCGCTTGCGGCGCAACTCGAACAGGTTGTGCAAGGTGGCGTTGGTGACGGTGACCCCGCCCACGAAGACGGGCTTGAGGCGGGCCACGGGCGTGAGCTTGCCGGTGCGCCCGACCTGGATGTCGATGCCCTCGACGACGGTGAGCTGCTCTTGCGCAGGGTACTTGTGGGCCACGGCCCAGCGCGGCTCGCGGGTGACGAAGCCGAGTCGTTCCTGCAGGTCACGGCGGTTGACTTTGTAGACCACGCCGTCGATGTCGAAGGGCAGCTGGTCGCGTTGCGCGCCGATGGCCTGGTGAAAAGCCACCAGGCCCGACGGGCCGCTGGCGCCTTCGGCAACAGCCCGCTCGGCGCACACCGGCAGGCCCATGGCAGACAGGGCGTCCAGCAGCGCGCTGTGCGTGGGCGGAGGCGCCCAGCCGCGGACCTCGCCCAGGCCGTAGGCAAAGAAGCTCAAGGGGCGCTGGGCGGCGATGGCCGGGTCGAGCTGGCGCACCGCCCCCGCCGCCGCGTTGCGCGGGTTGACGAAGGTCTTGGCACCTTGCTCGCGCTGGCGCTCGTTGAGGGCCTCGAAGTCGTCGCGGCGCATGTAGACCTCGCCGCGCACCTCGATGACCTCGGCCGACACGCCCTGCAGCCTCAAGGGGATCTGCCCGATGGTGCGGATGTTCTGGGTGACGTCCTCACCGGTTTCGCCGTCGCCGCGGGTGGCGGCCTGCAGCAGCACACCGTGCTCGTAGCGCAGGTTGATCGCCAGGCCGTCGAACTTGAGCTCGGCGGCGTACTGCACCGCGGGGTCGGACTCGCTGAGCTCCAGCTCGCGCCGCACGCGGGCATCGAAGGCCTCGGCACCGCTGGCTTCGGTGTCGGTTTCGGTGCGGATGGACAGCATGGGCACGGCGTGTCGCACCGGCTGAAAGCCATCGAGCACGCTGCCGCTGACGCGCTGCGTGGGGGAGTCGGCCGTGATCAGCTCGGGGTGAGCGGCCTCCAGGGCCTGCAGGGACTGGAACAGGCGGTCGTACTCGGCATCGGGGATGCTGGGCTCATCGAGCACGTGGTAGCGGTGGGCGTGCTCGTTGAGTTGGGCGCGCAACCGGGCGGCCTGCTCCTGCACAGGGGCGGCGAAAAGGTCTTCTTGCGACATCAGCTGAAGAGTCGACGGGTCGAGGCGGCACCGGCCGCCAGGTCGCGCGCGGCCAGGGCCTCGTAGAGCTTGCCCAGCTCGGCTTCGATCATCTCGAACGCGGCCGGCGAGAACGGGCGCCCCTGGTCATCGAGCATGACGCCGTCCATGGCCAGGCACAGCGCTTCGCCAGCGGCGCACCAGGCTTTGAACGGCGCCAGCTCGGCAGCGGTCTGGGGCACGTCAAAGCACAGCAGGAGCTCGCGCAAGGTGGCCTGGTCCTCTTCTTCGGCGAAGGCGGCCTGGGCGTCGAACTGCAGGGTCAGCACGGGCGGCGCGCCCTCCTCTGCCCCGGGCAGCACGAAACGCCCGGGCAAGGCGCCAGGCAGGAAACCATGACGCGCGGCCTGCTGCTGCACGTAGCCCAGGGACCAGGCGCTGCCCTTGGCGGCCAGGCGCAGGGCGAGTTGCGCGTCGTGCGCCCCGGCGAAGGCATCGAGCTCGCGGGCGCGCGCCACCACGTCGAGCATGTCGGGGAACTCGACCGAGGCCCCCAGCGCATCGGCCATGGCCTGGGTCTTTTGCACGAATTCGGAGTACTCGATCTCGTTGAGGCCCCCGGTTCGGTTGGCCAGCAGCACGCCGGCCTGCAGCTCGGTGTAGAGGACGCCGGCTTGCGGGGCCTCCCACTCACCGCAGTCGCTGCGCAGGGCCTCGACCAGCACGGGCTTGCTGCCCGCACGGCGCGTGGGCGGCAGGTGCAGCAGGATGTGGTCACCGCTCAAGGGAGACTCGATGGTCAGCGTGGCGATCGCGTCCACCAAGGCATCCAGGCGGGGGCCGTGGCGACGGACCGGCGGCACGCTCCCCCGCGCGGCCGAAGGCTCGGGCTCCAGCGAGGGGTCCATGGGCTGGGTGGGCACGGCGTCGAAATCGGTGGCGACGGTGCTGTCCACGGGTTCAAGCGTGGCGCGACGCGGCTGGTTGGCTGCGGCACGGCGGGCCGTCCAGGCCCCGTGGGCGACGACGGCGGCGAGCACGATGCCCCCAAGGATGGCGAGGTAGAGGGTCAGGGTGTGGTTCATTGCAAAGCGTCCTCAAGCCGCCTGGGCCATGCCCAGGGCGGCTTCCATGTCCACCGCGACGATGCGGGAGACACCTTGTTCCTGCATGGTCACGCCCACCAGTTGCTCGGCCATCTCCATGGCGATCTTGTTGTGGGAGATGAACAGGAACTGGGTGCCGCTGGACATGTTCTTGACCAGGCGGGCGTAGCGTTCGGTGTTGGCGTCGTCCAGCGGCGCATCGACTTCGTCGAGCAGGCAGAACGGCGCGGGGTTGAGCTGGAAGATGGCGAACACCAGCGCGATGGCGGTCAGCGCCTTCTCGCCACCCGAGAGCAGGTGAATGGTGCTGTTTTTCTTGCCCGGCGGGTGGGCCATGACCTGCACACCCGCGTCCAGGATCTCGTCGCCCGTCATCACCAGCTTGGCGCTGCCACCACCGAACAGGCTGGGGAACATGCGCCCGAAGTGCTCGTTGACGGTGTTGAAGGTCGCGCCCAGCAGGTCGCGGGTTTCCAGGTCGATCTTGTGGATGGCGTCTTCCAGCGTGCCGATGGCGTCGAGCAAGTCGGCCATTTGCGAGTCGAGGAAGCCTTTGCGCTCGCGTGCGGAGGTCAGCTCGTCGAGCGCGGCGAGGTTGACGGCGCCCAGGGCGTTGATTTCACGCTGGATGCGGTCGATCTCGGCTTGCAGGCCAAAGAGCTTGACGCCGTCTCGCTCGATGGCTTCGGCCAGTGCGGCCAGGTCCACTTCTGCGGTGGTGAGTTGCTCCATGAACTGAGCGCCGCCCAGCGACGCGGCCTGCTGCTCGAGTTGCAGCTTGGTGATCTGGTCGCGCAGGGGCTGCAGGCTGCGCTCGAACTGCATGCGCTGCTCGTCGGCGCGGCGCAACTGGGCCGACAGGTCCTCGTAGCGCTGTCGGGCCAGGGCGAGGGCGCCTTCGCGCTGCACGCGCAGGGCCAGCGCTTCGTCGAGCCCGGTTTGTGCGGAGGCGTCGTTCAGGCGAGCCTGTTCTTCACGCAGCTGCGCAAAAGACGCCTCGTTGGCGTGAACCTGCTGGGTGGCCGTCTCGATGCCGCGCTGCAGCTCGCCCCGGCGGGCCGCCATGCTGCGCACGCCGAAGGTGGCCTCCTGGGCCTGGCGCTCCAGGGCACGGGATTGCTCGCGGGCCTGGTTGAGCTTGCGCTCGGCCTCGATGACGTGTTCTTCGAGCTGAGCGTGTTTTTCCTGCGCTTCGCCCAGGGAGATGTCCAGTTCCTCGAAGCGGGCCTCGCCCATGGCGCGGCGCTCCTGCAGGCCTTCGAGCTGGGCGTCGATCTCAGCGAGCTCTTCGTCGATCTGGCTGCGGCGGCTGTTGGCCTGCTCGGCCTGCTGGCTCAGGCGCAGCACCTCGACTTGCAACTGGTGCACGCGCTGCTGCGACTCGGCGCCTTCGCGGCGGGCCGTGCCCAGGCGCTGCGACCCGTCGGTGTAGGCGGCCTCGGCTCGGATCAAGGCGGCGCGGGCGTCGTCGGCGATGAGGCCTTGCGCCCTCACCTGCTTGTCGAGGTTTTCGATTTCCTGGGCGCGCGCCAGCATGCCGGCTTGCTCCGAGTCGGGCGCATAGAAGCTGACGGCGAACGGGCTGACGGCGTGTCCGGCCGGGGTCATGATGACCTCGCCATGGGTGAGCTGGCTGCGTCCGGCCAGCGCCTGCTCCAGGTTGGCGGCGGTGTAGACGCCCTCCAGCCAGTCGTTCATGAGGGCCTTGAGGCCCGCGTCGTTCAGGCGCAGCAGGTCCGACAGCCGGGGCAGCGTGTGGTGCGTGTTCTGGATGCCCGAGGTGGGCGGGCTGTAGAAGGCCAGCTTGGCCGGCGGGGCGTCGCCCTCGAAGGCGCGCACGGTCTCGACGCGCCCCACTTCCAGGGCAGACAGCCGCTCCCGCAAGGCCGACTCCAGGGCGCTTTCCCAGCCCGATTCGATGTGCACGCGGGTCCACAGGCCCTGCAGGCTGTCGAGGCCGTGCCTGGCCAGCCAGGGCTTGAGTTTGCCCTCGGTCTGCACCTTGTCTTGCAAGGCGCGCAGGGCATCGAGGCGGGCGCTGAGCTCCGACAGGCGCGCCGACTGGCCCTGGCTGTCGGCCTGCGCGGCTTTGCGGGCGTCGTCCAGCGCGGGCACGGACTCCGACAGCTCGCTCAGGCGCGCCTCCAGCACGGCCTGCTCCTCTTCCAGCGCGGCCAGTTGCTGCTTGAGCTCCCGCAGGCGCGCCTCGTCGGGCGCCACCAGGGCCTGCACCTCGGTGCGCAGGCGTTCGCGGCGCTGCTGCACCTGGCGAGCCTGGTCGTCCACGTTGCGCGACTCGGCGGCCAGCAACTGGATCTGCTGCTGCACCTGAGCCGCCACGCCGCGCTGCTCGTTGGCGCGCTGGCTGGCGCTGCGCACGGCGTCTTCCAGGGCGGGCACGTTCATGGCCAGCTCTTCGGCCTGCGCCGCCAGGATCTCGGCCTGTTCCTCGCTCATGGCCATCTTGCCGGCGAGCTCTTCCAGCTCGACCTGGGCCTCGTCGCTGCGGGCGGCCCATTGCTCGTTCTGAGCCTGAAGCTCGGCCAGGCGCTGCTCCACGCGCTGGCGGCCTTCGACCACGTAGCGGATGCGCTCTTCCAGGCGGCTGACCTCCAGGTTGGCCTCGGCCAGCGAGCCTTGCGCTTCGTGCAGCGCATCGCTGGCGGCGTAGTGGTCCTGGCGCACGTGCTCCAGCTCGGCTTCCACCCCGCGCAGCTCGGCCATGCGGGCCTCCAGCGCGTTGGTGGCCTCGCTCACCTCCGCGTGAATGCGCGTCTCTTCAGACGACGCATCGCGGTGTTTGAGGAACCACAGCTGGTGCAGCTTGGTCGTGCCCTGCTCCTGCAAGGTGCGATAGCGCGCGGCCACCTCGGCCTGCTTTTCCAGCTTGTCGAGGTTGTTGTTGAGCTCACGCAGGATGTCTTCCACCCGCGTGAGGTTCTCGCGGGTGTCTTTCAGGCGGTTCTCGGTCTCGCGGCGGCGCTCCTTGTACTTGGAGACGCCCGCGGCCTCTTCCAGGAACAGGCGCAGCTCTTCGGGCTTGGACTCGATGATGCGGCTGATCGTGCCCTGGCCGATGATGGCGTAGGCGCGCGGCCCCAGGCCCGTGCCCAGGAAGACGTCCTGCACGTCCCGGCGACGCACCGGCTGGTTGTTGATGAAATAGCTGGAGGTGCCGTCGCGCGTGAGCACGCGCTTGACGGCGATCTCGGCGAACTGGTTCCACTGGCCACCCGCGCGAGCGTCTTCGTTGCTGAAGACGAGCTCGACGCTGGCGCGGCTGGCCGGCTTGCGGTTGCCCGAGCCGTTGAAGATGACGTCCTGCATGGACTCGCCACGCAGCTCGGAGGCCTTGGACTCGCCCAGCACCCAGCGCACGGCGTCCATGATGTTGGACTTGCCGCAGCCATTGGGGCCCACCACCCCGACGAGCTGCCCTGGCAGCTGGAAGTGCGTGGGCTCGGCGAAGGACTTGAAGCCTGAGAGCTTAATCGAATTCAGTCGCATCTAAGTCGTTGATTTGGCTGACAAAACGCAGAAAAACCCAGGCTTTGACGAAGCGACGATGATACCATCGGGGGTTTGTTGAAATCCCCGTCACCCCACGTTCACACGACCATGGCCAAGACCGCTCCCGCCCGCAAGCCCCGCGCGACCGACGCGACCCCGTCCACCCCGCCGGCGCGCCAGAAGGCCGCCGCCCTGGACGTCGGCTCCCGCGCCAAGCCGGCCACGCCGCCTTCGGCCCCCTCGCGTCACCTGGACGTTTTCCCCAATCCGGCCCCCGAGCGCGACTACGTCATCCAGTTCCAGGTGCCCGAGTTCACCTGCTTTTGCCCGCTGACCGGCCAGCCCGACTTCGCGCACTTCACGATCGACTGCATCGCCGACAAGCAGTGCATCGAACTCAAGAGCCTGAAGATGTACATGTGGAGCTACCGCGACCAGGGCGCCTTCCACGAGAAGGTGACCAACGACATCCTGTCGGACATGGTCAAGGCCATCAACCCGCGCTTCCTGCGCATCACGGCCAAGTGGTACGTGCGCGGCGGCATCTACACCAACGTGGTCGTGGAGCACCGCAAGAAGGGCTGGAAGCCGGCGCCCAAGGTCGACCTGCCTCAGCACAACGCCGAAACCGGCCTGCTCGGCTGATCGGCTGATCGCCGGCCCCACCAGGCAACGAGGCCACTCGGGCGCCGACCTCGCATGCTGGAAGTCGGCCACGCCCCGCGGTTGGACTGGCTGCTGTGTGGCCTGATCCTGACGGCCGCACTGCTGTTTCAGCCCTGGCTGCCGCTGCGCCACCGCCCCCTGGTCCACCCCTGGCTGGGCGCCCTCGCCTTGCTGCCCTTCCTGTGGGGCACCGAACGCCTGCTGCCCAGCGGCATGGCCCTGCACGTCTCATCGGCCTGCCTGCTGACCCTCATGTTCGGCTGGCCCCTGGCCATGTGGACGCTGGTGCCGATCGTGCTCGCCTCCAGCCTGATCGGGCGGCCCCACCCGCCTGACATCGGGTCACTCGCCTCCCACCTGGTCTGGCTGGGCCTGGTGCCCGGCACCCTCGCGCTCGGCCTGGGACTGCTGGTTCGCTGGCTGCTGCCCAAACACCTCTTTGTCTTCATCCTGGGTCGGGCCTTCATCGCCACCGTGGTGGCCGTCAGCTTCTCGGGCTACCTCGCCTACCTGGCGGGGCGCAAGCCCGATACCCTGGCCCTGGAAGAGTGGCTGCTGGGCCACTGGCTGGTCGGCTGGGGTGAAGGCGTCAGCACCGGCATGCTGGTGTCGGTGTTCGTTGCCTTCAAGCCCGAGTGGCTGCTGACGTACTCCGACCAGCGCTACCTGCCTCGAAACAGGACTTGATTCCCTGAGGTGACGGGGCCTGGGGGTGAAGCCCCGACAAGCGCCGCACGCCCCGTTAAAGCCCAGCCAACTCGCCGCCGATAAGGAAAGACCACCCTGGCTGTGACATGAACCTCAACTCCTGGCTACAGACGACGCCTGCTCGCATCCTGCTGGGCCCCACCCCGCAGCGGGCTCGCCATGTGCTGCTGGTGCTGGCCACCACCCAGCTCTACCTGGTCAACCTCGGCATCATCTGGCACTCCGACCACCTCGGCGTGCTGCCCGCCGGCATCGCCTGGCACCTGACCTGGACGGGCCTGCTGACGCTGGCCGTCGTCTTCTTCCTCGTGCGCAGTGGCTGGAGCCGCCGCTACGCCGACCCGGTGCTGACCCTGCCGCACGCGCTCATCGCCATTGCCCTGAGCTTTTCGGCCTACGTTCAGGTCGGCGAGCACCGCGCCAGCGTGCTGATCCTGGTCGCAGAAACCATCGTCATGTGCATGTTCCGCCTGCGCCCCACGCAGATGCTGGTGCTGGGGCTGACCTCGGTGCTGATGCTGCTTTTGTCGGTCATCGGGCTGACGTGGGCGGACCCGATCCGCTACCCCTCCTCCACCGGCCTGATGCACTTCGTCATCGGGGGCTCGACCTTGCTGATCCTGTCGCTGGTGGCCAAGTGGGTGACCGACATCCGCACCCGCATCGGGCAGCAAGCCAAGGAGCTTTCGCAGGCGCTGTCCACTTTGCAGCACATGGCCACGCAGGACACGCTCACCGGACTCATGAACCGCCGCGTGATGACGGACCTGGCCGAAGCCGAACTCAAGCTCGTCGACCGCAACGGCCACCCGCTGACGGTGGCGCTGATCGACCTGGACCACTTCAAGCAAATCAACGACCACCATGGTCACCCGGCAGGCGATGCGGTGTTGTCGGGCTTCGCCGCCCACGCCCTGTCACAGCTGCGCCAGGTGGACAAGGTCGCTCGCTGGGGCGGCGAGGAGTTCCTGGTGATGATGCCGCAGGTGCAAGTCAGCGAGGCGCTGGCCGGCATCGAGCGCCTGCGCCAATCGACCGAATCGCTGCGCTTTGCGGGCTACCCGCGGGTGCGCGCCACCTTCTCGGCCGGGATGGCCCAGGCCCGACCGGGTGAGACGCTGGAGCAGCTGGTTGACCGCGCCGACCAGGCCCTGTACGAAGCCAAACAAGCCGGCCGCAACCGGTGCTGCCTGGCTGCCACCGCCGACGAGCGCCCCGCCCCGAACACCTCGCCCGTCCACGCACACGACCTGAGCGCCGAGACCGGAGGTGCCGCATGAGCGACGCCCTGACCCACACCCCCTCTCACGACCCCATCATCGACTCGATGGGGCGGCTGGTGAAGCTGATCTTCGGCCCCGACCGCGCCACGCGGGCGCGCACCGGCGTCATCCTCCTGTGCGCGGTGATGTACGCCATCTGCTGCAGCGCCGCCTTCTACGCGGCGGAGGTCGGCCTGATCCGCGACTTCGCCCCCAAGTTGCTGCTGGCCACGGCCATCCCCTGCTACACGCTGTTTTACGTGCTGGTGCGCTTTGGCAAAACCCGCACGATGCGAGACCCCAACCTGATGCTGCCGCAGCAGGGCTTCTCGCTGCTGTGCATCGCGTTTGCCTACACCGCCATCGGCCCTTACGACCGCGGGCTGGTGCTGGTCCTCATCGCCTTGGTGATGGTGTTCGGCATGTACACCCACCACCCTCGGCAGGCCGTGTTCACGGGCGTGCTGGCGATGGTGCTGCTGGCGATCTGCATGGGGGTGCTGTCGCACCTGGACCCCCTGTATTACCCCCCCACCCTGGAGCTGCTGCGCTTCGAGCTGATGCTGGGCACGCTGCCCCCCTTGATCCTGGCGGCCTACCAGATCTCGGCCTGGCGCAACCGGCTGGCCCAGCAACGCCGCGAGCTGCGCGAAACGCTGCAGCGCGTGCAGGAACTCGCCAGCCGCGACGCCCTGACCGGCCTGTACAACCGTCGACACATGCAGGACAAACTCGTCAACAGCATGAAGCGCTACGAGCGCTACGGCGAGCGGTTCACCCTGGTGCTGATCGACCTGGACCACTTCAAGCGCATCAACGACCAGCACGGACACCGCGTGGGCGACGAGGCCCTGATGTCCTTTGCTTCGGCGGCCATGCTCGCTTTGCGGGAGTCGGACACCGTGGGTCGCTGGGGTGGCGAAGAGTTCCTCTTCATCCTGCCCAACACCAGCCCGACCAAGGCCCTCGTGGCACTGGACCGGCTGCGAACCGCCTTGCAGCACTGCAGCATCTCGGCCAAGGTGCCCTCGCTGCGCGTGGCGTTCTCAGCCGGGGTGGCGCAGCACGAAGTCGCCGTGCCCGTGCACCGGACGCTGGAGCGAGCCGACCGCGCCTTGTACGAGGCCAAACGCGCCGGGCGCGATCGCTGCATCGTCGCCCTCGGCGAAGACCGCTGAGCGCTGAGCACGCCGAAGCGCCTCAAAGGGCTGCGCCCACAACCGCCGGACTCGGCCGGTCCTGGGATAATGCCGCCCATGAATCCCCTGCTGCAGCGACTCCAGCCCTACCCGTTCGAACGCCTGCGCGGCCTGACCGCCGGCGTGACGCCCAACCCCGCCCTGCGCGCCATCAGCCTGGGCATCGGTGAGCCCAAGCACCCCACGCCGGCGTTCATCAAACAGGCCCTGACCGACGCCCTCGACGGCCTGGCCGCCTACCCCGCCACCGCGGGCGAGCCGGCCCTGCGCGAAGCCTGTGCCGCCTGGGTGCAGCGCCGCTATGGTCTCCAGCTTGATGCCACCACGCAGATCCTGCCGGTCAACGGCTCGCGCGAGGCGCTGTTCGCCCTGGCTCAAACGGTCATCGACCCCAGCCAGCACCGCGATGCCGGGGGCCCCGCCGTGGTGTGTCCCAACCCGTTTTATCAGATCTACGAAGGCGCGGCCCTGCTGTCGGGCGCCCGCGTGGTGTTCGCCAACTCCGACCCGGCGCGCAACTTCGCCGCCGACTGGGGCAGCATCCCCGAATCGACCTGGGCCACCACGCAACTGCTCTATGTGTGCTCGCCCGGCAACCCGACGGGCGCCGTCATGCCGCTCGATGAATGGCGCAAGCTGTTCGAGTTGAGCGATCGCTTCGGCTTCGTCATCGCCTCGGATGAGTGCTATTCCGAGATCTATTTCCGGCAAGGAGATGGCGCTGCCCCCCTGGGCGGACTGGAAGCCGCCGC
Source organism: Burkholderiales bacterium (assembly GCA_016000265.1). GTDB lineage: Bacteria > Pseudomonadota > Gammaproteobacteria > Burkholderiales > Burkholderiaceae_C > Aquabacterium. The sequence continues at coordinate 242,260 of JAECRL010000005.1, read as the reverse complement.
CCAACTGGGTCGCCACGACTTCAAGAACCTGATCGCGCTGACCAGCCTGTCCAAACGCTCGAACGTGCCCGGCCTGCGCTCGGGCTTCGTCATGGGCGACGCCGCGTTGATGAAGGCCTTCCTGCTCTACCGCACCTACCATGGCAGCGCCATGAGCCCGGCCGTGCAGCGAGCCAGCGTGGCCGCCTGGAACGACGAAGCCCATGTGGTGGAGAACCGCGCCCTGTACCGTCAGAAGTTCGAGCGCGTCACGCCCTTGCTGGCCGAGGTCATGAACGTGACCCTGCCCGACGCGGGCTTCTACTTGTGGGCCGAAGTGCCCGCGCACGTCTGTGGCGGCAGCGACGAGGCTTTCACGCGCGAGCTGCTGGCTCAATACAATGTCGCGGTGCTGCCTGGCAGCTACCTCGCCCGCGAGGCCAATGGGGTCAACCCCGGCCGCGGGCGCGTGCGCATGGCCCTGGTGGCCGGCGTCGAAGAGTGCGTCGAAGCCGCAGAACGCATCCGCGCCTTCATTCAGTCCTTCCCGCGCTGATCGCCAGCGCCCCCCCGAATCCTTCCGAAAGAAAGTCCACAAAATGAGCCAAGCTCTGCAAACCACCATCGACCAGGCCTGGGAACAGCGCGCCGAGCTGTCCGCCGCCAGCGCCCCCGCCGAAGTCCGTGACGCCGTCAACCACATCATCGACCAGCTCGACACCGGCAAGATCCGCGTGGCCGAGAAGATCAACGGCGCCTGGGAAGTGCACCAGTGGGTCAAGAAGGCCGTGCTGCTGAGCTTCCGCCTCAACGACAACGTGCCCATGGGCGACGGCGCCCTGCAGTTCTACGACAAGGTGCCCACCAAGTACGCCGGCATGTCGGCTGAGCAACTCAAGGCCACCGGCGTGCGCGTGGTGCCGCCGGCCGTGGCCCGCCGCGGCTCCTTCCAGGCCAAGAACGTGATCCTGATGCCGTCCTACGTGAACATCGGCGCCTACGTCGACGAAGGCACCATGGTCGACACCTGGGCCACCGTCGGCTCCTGCGCTCAGATCGGCAAGAACGTCCACCTGTCGGGCGGCGTGGGCATCGGCGGCGTGCTCGAGCCCCTGCAGGCCAACCCCACCATCATCGAAGACAACTGCTTCATCGGCGCCCGCTCGGAAGTCGTTGAAGGCGTGATCGTCGAAGAGAACTCGGTGATCTCCATGGGCGTGTACATCGGTCAGTCCACCAAGATCTACGACCGCGCCACCGGTGAGGTGTCGTATGGCCGCATCCCCGCCGGTTCGGTGGTCGTGTCGGGCAACCTGCCCTCGGCCGATGGCAAGTACTCGCTGTACTGCGCCGTGATCGTCAAGCGCGTGGACGCGCAAACGCGCTCCAAGACCAGCATCAACGACCTGCTGCGCGGCGCCTGAGCCGTGTGCGCCGGGGCCCGAACGCGGCCCCCGGCCTGGCCCGCCTGACACACAAATCAAGGAGATCCCGATGAGCGGTGGCAACCTCGAGCGCGTGCTGCGCCTGATGGCCGAGAAGAAGGCTTCAGACGTTTTCCTGTCGGCCCGTACGCCCATCCTCATCAAGATCAACGGGCAGATCATGCAGCTCACCGATCAGGTGCTGACACCGTCCCAGCCGCGCCAGCTGCTGGCCGAGATGGTGTCGCCCACCCAGATGGAAGAGCTCGACGAAACGGGGGAACTCAACCTGGGCCTCACCATCCCCGGCGTGGCCATTTTCCGACTCAGCGCCTTCAAGCAGCGCGGCTCGGTGGCCGCGGTGTTCCGCCACATCCCCTCCGACATCCCCGCGCTCGACACGCTGAACGTGCCGCCCATTCTGGGCGACCTGATCATGCAAAAGCGCGGCCTCATTTTGCTGGCGGGCGCCACCGGCACCGGCAAGAGCACCACCCTGGCCTCGATGCTGGAGTACCGCAACCAGCGCATGACCGGGCACATCCTCACCATCGAGGACCCGCTGGAATTCCTGTTCACCAACAAGAAGTCCATCGTCAACCAGCGCGAAGTCGGTCGCGACACCCATTCGCTGCAAGTCGGCCTGAAAAACGCGCTGCGCCAGGCCCCCGACTGCATCCTGATCGGTGAAATCCGCGACCGCGAGACGATGACCGCCGCGCTGTCGTATGCCCTCTCGGGCCACCTCGTGCTGTCGACCCTGCACGCCAACAACAGCTACCACGCGCTCGGCCGCATCCTGTCGTTCTACACGCCGGAAGCCCGTCCGGCCTTGCTCAATGACCTGGCCTCCGGGCTCAAAGCGATCGTCTCCCAGCGCCTGCTCAAGGCCGAGGGCGGGCCCCACGCCGGCGGGCGCGTGCCCGCGGTGGAGGTGCTGCTCAACACCACGCTGGTCTCCGAGATGATCGACCGCGGCGACATCACCGGCGTCAAAGAGGCGCTGGAGAAGTCGATGGCCGAAGGCTCCCAAAGCTACGAGCAGGACATCGCCCGACTCATCAACGAGGGCATCGTGAGCCGCGACGAAGGCCTCGCCCACGCCGACTCGCCCACCAACCTGATGTGGCGCCTGCAAAACGCCACCGCCACGCAATCCAAGCTGATCAGCAAGCCTGAAGAGCAGGAAAGCGGCCCCTCCTTCACGGAAATCACCCTGGACGTCAACACCGAAGAGCCCGCGACCACCGGCTTCGGCTCGACCCGACTCTGAGCACCCGATGACCGCCACCCTGCGCCTGACCGAAGCCCTGATCGCCCGCCCCTCCGTCACCCCCGAAGACCACGGCTGCCAGGCCCTGATGGCCGAGCGCTTGAGCGCCCTCGGCTTCGAAACCCACACCCTGGTCTTCGGCCCTGAACAGGCGCCGGTGACCAACCTGTGGGCGATCAAGCGCGGCCTCGGCCACGCGCAAGGCTCGCCCACGCTCGTTTTCGCCGGGCACACCGACGTGGTGCCCACGGGCCCGCTCGACCAATGGGGCTCTCCGCCCTTCGTGCCCAGCCATCGCGATGGCCTGCTCTACGGACGCGGCGCCGCCGACATGAAGACCTCGCTGGCTGCCATGGTCGTGGCCAGCGAAGAGTTCGTGGCCAGCCACCCTCAGCACAGGGGCAGCATCGCCTTCCTCGTCACCAGCGACGAAGAAGGCCCCTCGGTCGACGGCACCGTCAAGGTCTGCGAATGGCTGCAAGAGCGCGGCGAGCGCCTGGACTGCTGCATCGTCGGCGAGCCCACGTCCGTCAAGCAAGTGGGCGACATGATCAAGAACGGCCGCCGCGGCTCCCTGTCGGGCAAGCTGCGCGTCAAAGGCGTGCAAGGTCACATCGCATACCCGCACCTGGCCAAGAACCCCATTCACCTGGTTGCGCCTGCGCTGGCCGAGCTCGTCGCCATCACCTGGGACCTGGGCAACGACCATTTCCCGCCCACCAGCTGGCAGGTCTCCAACATCCACGCGGGCACCGGCGCCAACAACGTCATCCCCGGCGAGTTGGTCATCGACTTCAACTTCCGCTTCTCCACCGAATCGACGCCCGAGTCGCTTCAGCAACGCCTGGAAGACGTGCTGCGCCAGCATGGCCTGGACTTCCACATCGACTGGACCCTGGGCGGGCGCCCCTTCCTGACGCGCAAGGGGCCCCTGGTGGAGGCCATCTCCGCGGCCATCGAACAGGTCACCGGCGTCACCACCGAGCTGTCGACCACCGGCGGCACCTCGGACGGCCGCTTCATTGCCCAGGTCTGCCCCCAGGTCGTGGAGTTCGGCCCGGTCAACGCCAGCATCCACAAAATCGACGAACACGTGCGCGTGGCCGACATCGAGCCACTCAAAGACATCTACCGAGCCACCCTCGAGAGGCTGCTGGCGTGAACGTCATCGAACTCATCGAACAGGCAGCGCAGCGCCTGACGCAAGCCGGTGTCGCCTTCGGGCACGGCACCACCAACGCATTCGACGAAGCCGCCTGGCTGGTGCTGTGGCGACTGGGCCTGCCCATCGACGGGCTCGACGAAGCCGAGCAGCAAGTCGTCTCAGCTGAACAGGCACAAGCCTGCACGGCGCTGATCGAAGAACGCATCGCCACCCGCAAACCCGCGGCCTACCTCACGAAGCAGGCCTGGCTGCAAGGCGTGCCCTTCTACGTCGACGAGCGAGCCATCGTGCCCCGCTCGTTCATCGCCGAGGTGCTCGCCGACGGCAGCATCGACGCCTGGCTGAGTGACCAGACCCGCCGCGTGCTGGACCTGTGCACCGGCAACGGCAGCCTGGCCGTGCTCTCGGCCATGGCCTACCCCGATGTCACCGTCGACGCCGCCGACATCAGCCCCGACGCCCTCGCCGTGGCCCGCATCAACGTCGACCAGCACGGTCTGCAAGACCGCATCACCTTGCTGCAAAGCGATGGCCTGGCCGGCGTCAACGGCCCGTACGACCTCATCGTCTGCAACCCGCCCTACGTCAACGCGGACTCGATGCGCAAGCTGCCCGCCGAGTACCTCGCCGAGCCCGCACTCGCGCTGGCCTCGGGCGAAGACGGCATGGACTTCACCCGCGCCCTGTTCGCCTCCCTGCGCGCCGAACCCGACCGTTTCATGACGGACGACGCCGTGCTCGTGCTGGAGATCGGCAACGAACGCCCCAACTTCGAGCGCGCCTTCCCCTCCCTGGCCGTGACCTGGCTGCCCACCTCCTCCGGTGATGACCCGCTCCTGCTGGTCACCCGCGATGCCCTGCTGCTCGACCAGGCAGACTGAACCCACATGATCACGCTCAAGAACGTCTCCCTGCTGCGAGGCGTCAAACCGGTGCTCGACGGCGCCAGCGCCACCCTCCACCCTGGTGAGAAAGTCGGCCTCATCGGCCGCAACGGCGCGGGCAAGTCCTCGCTGTTTTCCCTGCTGGCCGGGCGACTGCAGCCCGATGGCGGCGACGTCGAAATCCCCCCGAGCTGGCTGCAACCCGGCGGCATGGCCGAGGTCGCGCAGGAGATGCCTGAAACCGACGAACCCGCCACCGAGTTCGTCCTGCAAGGCGACACCCGCCTGATGGCCGCGCGCCAGGCCCTGGCTCAGGCCGAAGCCGCCGAAGACGGCAACGCGATTGGCGAAGCGCACGTGGCCCTGGCCGACGCCGGTGACTTCGACGCCCCCGCGCGGGCTCAGGCCCTGCTGCTGGGCCTGGGGTTCCAGCTCGCGCAGACCACCGCCCCGGTCAACAGCTTCTCCGGCGGCTGGCGCATGCGCCTGCAACTGGCACGTGCCCTGATGTGCCCGGCGCAGTTGCTGCTGCTCGACGAACCCACGAACCACCTGGACCTCGACGCCCTCGTCTGGCTGGAAGGCTGGCTGCAGCGCTACGAAGGCACCCTGCTCATCATCAGCCACGACCGCGAGTTCCTCGACGCCATCACCAAGGTGACCCTGCACCTCGACGAGGGCAAGCTCACCCGCTACACGGGTGGCTACACCGCCTTCGAGTCCCTGCGCGCCGAGCGGCTCAGCCAGCATCAGGCGGCCTTCGACAAACAGCAAGACCGCATCGCCCACCTGCAGAAATTCATCGACCGCTTCAAGGCCCAGGCCACCAAGGCACGCCAGGCGCAGAGCCGGGTCAAGGCCCTGGAGCGCATGGAAAAGCTCGCCCCCATCCTCACGGCCAGCGACTTCGAATTCGAGTTCCCCGCCCCCACCAGCCTGCCCAACCCGATGCTGGTGATGAAGGACCTGAGCTGCGGCTACACCCTGGAAAACGGCGAGTCACTGACCATCGTGCACGGCGTCAACCGCTCCGTGCTGCCCGGCCAGCGCATCGGCATCCTGGGCGCCAACGGACAGGGCAAATCCACCCTCGTCAAGACCCTGGCGCACATGCTGCAGGCCGTGGGAGGCACCCTCACCGAGGGCAAAGGGCTGAGCATCGGCTACTTCGCTCAGCAAGAACTCGACGTGCTGCGTCCAGAAGAAGGCCCGCTGGCCCACATGATCCGCCTGGCCAAGGCCGCCGCACAGAACGGCCGCGGAGAAGCGCGCGAACAGGACCTGCGCGACTTCCTCGGCCGCTTTCGCTTCACCGGCGACATGGTGATGCAGCCCGTCGGGCAGTTCAGCGGTGGCGAAAAAGCCCGCCTGGTGCTCGCCCTGGTCGTGTGGCAACGCCCCAACCTGCTGCTGCTCGACGAGCCGACCAACCACCTCGACCTCACCACCCGCGAAGCCCTCAGCGTCGCGCTCAACGAGTTCGAGGGCACCGTCATGCTCGTCAGCCACGACCGCGCGCTGCTGCGCGAAGTCTGCGACGAGTTCTGGCTGGTGACCCGGGGCGGCGTCAGCACCTTCGACGGCGACCTCGACGACTACCAGAAGTGGCTGCAAGAACAGGCCCGCGAAGTGGCGCTGGCCGCCCGAGCCGCCTTGGCCAGTGGCAACGGCTCGGCGACCGGAGAGGCCGGCGGCAACCGCAAGGAAGATCGCAAGGCCGCCGCCCAGGCCCGCCAGCGCCTGGCAGAACAGGCCAAACCGCTGAAGACCGAACTCAAGCGGGTCGAAACGCGGCTGGCTCAGGCCCAGTCCGAGCAAGCCCAACTGGGCGAGGCGCTGGCACAGCCGGGACTCAGCGGCGTCGAACGGGCCGAACAAGGCAAACGGTTCAAAGCCCTCGAAGAAGAGGTCGACACGCTGGAGATGCGCTGGCTCGAACTCACCGACGCCATCGAACAACTCAGCGCTTGAGCGGCTCGCCTTTCCTCGGCACCCGGTGCTCTGCCCGGTGCTCGGCCATGCCCTGGCAACTCACACACAGCGCCGCCTCGGGCAACACCGCCAGGCGCTGCAAACCGATGGCGTCGCCGCACTCCGCACACCAGCCGTACCGCCCCTCGTCCAGGCGCAGCAGGGCCTGCCGCACCTCGCGCATCTCATCTTGCTCGTGGTGCAACAAGGCGATGACCTGATCGTCTGCCGCAGCGGCGCAGGCGCCCTCCGTGCCCGCCACGAAGGTGTTGGCCGTCACCGCCTGCTCGGTGGTCAGGCGCTGCCGCAACGCCACGTCCTGCTCGACCAGGTCACGGGCGCGAGCCATCAGGCTGGCGCGCAACCGGCGCAGGTCAGCCTCAGAGAGGGCCGTTGGAGCGACGGCGGACGGGGCAACAGAAGCAAGGGGCTCGCGGCGAACAGCGGCAGGCATGTGGGACTCCCATGAAGCGATGAAGCAGGTGACATCTGACTGCAGGAAATTGCGCAACTTGTCACGTTTTCAGCTTAACCACCCACGCTTGGCCCGTCCTTGCCGAACGTCAAGCTGCACGCGCGCACGCGCACCGCTACCATCGCGCCATGACCTCCAGACCGAAGGCAGCGGAGCTGCTTCACCTCGACCAGCAGCTGTGTTTCGCGCTGTACGCGACCTCGCTGGCCATGACCAAGCTCTACAAACCCCTGCTCGCGCCATTGGGCCTGACCTACCCCCAGTACCTCGTGATGCTGGTGCTCTGGGAGCGCGACGACCGCGCCGTGCACGAACTGGGCGAATTGCTGCAACTCGACTCCGGGACCCTCACCCCCTTGCTCAAACGCCTGGAGGCGTCGGGCCTCGTCTCGCGTCAACGCGACCTCGCCGACGAGCGCCGCGTGCGCATCCGCCTGAGTCCCGCAGGCGCCGAGCTGCGTCAGCAGGCCGAATCGGTGCCCCAGGCCGTCTTGTGCGGAATGGGCGACCAGCTCGACGGCATCGCCGACCTGCGCGAGCGACTGCACGCGGTGCGCAAACGACTGCAAACAACGGCCAAGCCCTGACCCGCAGCGCTGAAGGCTTGCCCCGCTGCCCTGCAGGGTTTTGATTCGCGCTTATCATCCACCAAATCAATTGCGCACAATTGATTTACCCGATGTCCCCCCTCACCCAGGAGCACACCATGGCCTCTCCGACCCAGATCATCTACACCGCCCAAGCCACCGCCACCGGAGGCCGAGACGGCCGTGCCATCAGCTCGGACGGCAAGCTCGACGTCGCCCTGGCCCGCCCCAAGGAAATGGGCGGCAACGCCGCCGGCACCAACCCCGAGCAACTCTTCGCAGCCGGCTACAGCGCCTGCTTCCTCGGCGCCATGGGCTTCGTCGCCGCACAGCAAAAGAAGCTGCTGCCCAGCGGCACCCAGATCACCGGAGACGTCGGCATCGGCCCCATCCCCCAGGGCTTCGGCATCGCCGTGACGCTGCGCATCACCCTGCCCGGCCTGCCGCGCGACGAAGCGCAAGCCCTGATCGACGCCGCACACCAGGTCTGCCCCTACTCCAACGCCACCCGCGGCAACATCACCGTCAACCTCGAATTGGCCTGAAACCCCGCAGGATGGGACCTCGCCGAAGGACCGCGCCCCTGGGGAATAACCCCCAAAAGCGGTGTTAATCTCACGTTATCCCCAAGCGACCGAGATTGACTGGGCGGCCCATGCCGCCTACCCTTGCGACCCATGCCTTTCACGACCCGACATCCCGTCCCGGTGGCCGAAGCCCCTGGGCACACTGCCGGGCCCGGATCGCAGCGCATCGCCTCCTTTGCCCGCCACACGCTGGCGGGCCTCGCGCTGGTTTTCGGCCTCCTGCCCGCTGCCAGCCTGTCGCAGCAGGTGACCCCGCTCGCGCAGACCCCTCCCACCTCCCCGGCGGCCACGGCATCGGCGCCCGAGTCCGACGACCCGGTCGCGCGTTTCCTGAGTGAAAAAGGCCTGATTCCCTCGCGCCGCCCCGTGACCGAGCTGGCTCAGCAAGTCCGCGAAACCGCCACCGACCTGGCCTCCGACCTCGTCTTGTCGGCCATGAACTTCCTGGGTGTGCCCTACAAGCGGGGCGGCAACTCCAGCGAAACCGGGTTCGACTGCAGCGGCTTCACGCGCCACGTCTTTGAAAACAGCGTGGGCCTGATCCTGCCTCGCCGGGCCAGCGAGCAAGCGCAATCACCCAGCCTCGTTCCGGTTCAACAGGCTGAACTCAAGCCGGGCGACCTCGTGTTCTTCAACACCCTGCGCCGCACCTTCTCGCACGTCGGCATCTACATCGGCGACAACAAATTCATCCACTCCCCCCGCGCAGGCGGCCAGGTCCGGGTGGAGGACATGCGCCAGGCCTACTGGCAGCAGCGCTTCGATGGCGCGCGCCGCGCCCCCGCCGTCACGGCGCGTCCGGCCAACAACTGAGCCGACTTACTCAGGGGCCCTGAAGCCATTCGGGCCTGCAGGTGGCGCAGAGGCGGCACAATGGGCGCATGCGAGAGACCGACGCCCTGGGTAACGGGCCGATCATCCCCATCCACCCCCTGACGGCGCCCGCCACGGCAACGGGTGCGGGCGCGATGCCGCTCCCCGCCGCCACCCCGCTCCCCGGGGGCACGGCGGCCACCGATGCGCGCGGGCGGCCTTTGGCGGACCTGCGCATCTCGGTGACCGACCGGTGCAACTTCCGCTGCACCTACTGCATGCCGCGCGCCACCTTCGGGCGTCACCACCGGTTCCTGGCGCACGAGGCCCTGCTCAGCTTCGAAGAAATCACCCGCGTGGCGGCAGCTTCCATGCGACTGGGCGTGCGCAAACTGCGCCTGACCGGGGGGGAGCCCCTGCTGCGCAAGGACATCGAAAGGCTGATCGCACAACTCGCCAGCCTGCGCACCCTGGACGGACGCCCGCCAGAGCTCACCTTGACCACCAACGGCGTGCTCCTGACACGCAAGGCCCAAGCCCTCAAAGACGCCGGACTCACGCGCATCACCGTCAGCCTGGACGCACTGGACCCGGCCACCTTCAAACGCATGAGCGACAGCGAAGTGTCGGTGAATGAGGTGCTCGACGGCATCGACGCGGCCCAGCGCGTGGGACTGGCACCGCTCAAGGTCAACATGGTGGTGCAAAAGGGCGTCAACGATGGCGAGATCATCCCCATGGCGCGCCACTTCCGCGGCACCGGCATCGAACTGCGCTTCATCGAATTCATGGACGTGGGCGAGACCAACCGCTGGGACCTCTCCCAGGTCCTGCCCTCCAGCGACGTGCGCGATCGCCTGCACGCACACTGGCCCCTGAACCCGCAGGAGGCCGATCGAGCCGCGGACACGGCGCAACGCTGGGCCTACCGCGATGGCGCGGGGCACGTGGGCTTCATCTCCAGCGTCACCCAGGCCTTTTGTGGCGACTGCACCCGCCTGCGCCTGTCCACCGATGGTCGCCTCTACACCTGCCTGTTCGCCACGCAGGGCCACGACGTGCGCAGCCTGCTTCGCACGCCCGAGGTCAGCGATGACGAACTCACCGCGCGCTTGGCGGCCCTGTGGGGGCAGCGCAGCGATCGCTACTCCGAACTGCGCAGCCAGGCCGATGCGCCCCGTTCCACGGCCGGCGCCCCCCGCGTCGAGATGAGCTACATCGGTGGTTGAACGCGGCACGCAGGGCCACCTCGCCTCACCCCAAGCCAGCGTGACGGGCTGGGTGCTTGCTGGCGGCGAAGGCCGGCGCGTCCAGGGTCAGGACAAAGGGCTGCTGCTGCACCGAGGGCAGCCCCTGGCCGAGTGGGTGGCCCGCGCGCTCGCGCCGCAATGCAGCAGCCTGGCGTGCTCCGCCAACCGCCACCACACCGAGTACGGCACCTTGCTGGAGCGCGCCTGCGCCTCGACGACGCCCTCGCCGCGCAACGGCGGTGTCTGGCCTGACGACCCGGATCTGCTCGCGCTGGATCACGCCCCCGGCCGCGCGACGGGTGACAGCGCAAAGGGCCCACGTCGCCTGCATGGCCCCTTGGCCGGCATCCTCACCGCCCTGAGCCACAGCCACACCGAGTGGGTGCTGGTGGCGGCATGCGACACGCCCCACCTGCCCGCCGACCTCTGCGCACGCCTCCTGCAAGCCGCGCAGAACAGCCACGCCGACATCGCCGTGCCGGTGACCCGAGGGGGCGACGGCGACGCCGCCAGCGAACGCCACCACTGGGTCTGCGCCCTGATCCGCAAGCGGGTCTCCCCGCATCTGCGGGAGGCGTTCGTGAACGGTGAACGCAAAGTGGGGGCATGGATGCGGTCGCTGGCGTGGCAAGGGGTATGCTTCGCGCCAGAGTCCGATTTCCAGAACATGAACACCTTGGAGACATTGCATGGCCGGGACTGATCAGTCAGTGCGGATCGCGCGCATCGCGCCCGCTGACCTGAGCGCCTACAAGGGCCTGCGTGACGAGGCCCTGCGCCTCTACCCCGATGCCTTCGACGCCGACATCGAAAGCGAGCAGGCGCGCCCCCCCGAGAGCTACCTCGGCCGACTGGGCCTGGGTGAAACGCTGGGCGGCACCTTCTTGCTGGGCGCCTGGGACGGCCGCGAGCTGGTCGGCATGATCGGCCTGGAGCGCCAGACCCAGCACAAGCTGCGCCACGGCGCCGAGCTCAACAGCATGATGGTCCACCCCCGTCACACGGGACGCGGCATCGGCATCCTGCTGATCCAGGCGGCCATCCAGGAGGCCCGCCAGGCCATCGGGCTTGAGCAGGTCGTGCTGCGGGTGAGCACCTCCAGCGCCTCGGCCATCCGGCTCTACGAACGCGCGGGTTTCCAGAGCTGCGGGGTCGTCCCGCACGCCATCAAATTGATCGACGGCCCCGGTCAGGTTCGCTATTTCGACAAACTGACCATGACGCTCATCCTCTGAGCAAACCCTGGCTCCAACACCTGGGCGCATCAAACCTCGGATGCCCCCCGGTTGGCCAGCCCGTCCGCGCGTTCGTTGCCCGGGTCACCTGCGTGGCCGCGCACCCAGTGCCAGTCCACGTCGTGCTGGTGCGTCAGCGTCTCCAGCTCCACCCACAGGTCGGCGTTTTTGACCGGCTTGTTGTCCGCCGTCTTCCAGCCGCGTCGCTTCCAGCCCCCGATCCACTCCGTGATGCCCTTGCGCACGTACTCGCTGTCCGTGTAGACGGCGACGTGGCAGCGCTTCTTGAGCACGCCCAAGGCCTGGATCACGGCCGTGAGCTCCATGCGGTTGTTCGTGGTGAGCTTTTCGCCGCCCCACATTTCCTTCTCGTGGGGACCGCTGACCATCCACACCCCCCAGCCGCCTCGGCCGGGGTTGCCCTTGCACGCGCCGTCTGTGTAGACGACCACGGAGGGCTTGCCTGTCTCGCTCATGCTTGCTCGCTTGTCTCTTGTCTCATGTTGGTCTGAAAGGCCGGACTCAGTCGGAGCCCGATCCCCATGTCTCACGCTGGTGACGCTGAGCCACCACCGCCGGGGCCGACGCCGGCCCCACCCTGCTCTTGCGAACCTTGCCGACCAGGTGCATGCCACGCACCCGTTTGACGGCCACCACGAAGTAGACGGCCCCCAGCACCGGCCACCAGCGGTCCCCCGCGTGTTCCAGCCAGTGCAAACGCTCCCAGGTGCGCGGCTGGCGCACCATCGGTCGGTAGCAACCAAAGCAGCCGGCCTCGACCTCCAGGTCCAGCAGGCGCAGCCAGTCGCGCAAGCGCCAGTAGGCGATGAACTCACCTTGCGGCAGCACCAGCGCCGACTGCACCCCCCAGCGCCCCATGCGCTGCCACACCCCCCACAGGCTCGCCGGGTTGAAACCCGCGATCACCACGCGGCCCTCGGGCACGAGCACGCGCTCGACCTCCCGCAGCGTGTGGTGGGGGTCGCGTGCCAGCTCCAGTGCGTGCGGCAAAACCACCAGGTCCAGGCTGTTCGAAGGGAAGGGCAAGGCCTCGAAGTCGCACCGCAGGCTGAAGGGCGCGCCGGTCATCAAACCGGCATCTCCCTGAACGGGCTGATGCACCAGGGGCGACAACTCGGGCGGTGGCGCCCAATGCTGATAAGCCGTGTCCAAGGCCAGCCAACGATGTTGCATGCGGTTGGCCCGCAAGGCGTCGAGCTCAGGCAAGCCCAACTGCAACGCGTGGAAGCCGAAGACGTCGCCCACCAGGCGATCCATCTGCTGCTGCTCCCAATCAAGTAAAGCCTGCCCCGGCGCCAAGGCCAGCCAGGGGTGCAACTCTATAATCGGCTCGACTTTGGTCATGAATCTGCTCGCCCTGCCCGCCTTCACCGACAACTACATCTGGATGCTGCACAACGGCCGTCAAGCCCTTGTGGTGGATCCAGGCGATGCCGTCCCCGTGAAGAACACACTGGCGTCGCTCGGACTGGACCTCACCGCCATTCTAGTGACCCATCACCACCTCGATCACATCGGTGGCCTGGGGGCATGGCAAGGTTGCGACATCCCCATTCACGGGCCGCGCCACCCGGGCATCACCCAGGTCACCCACCACGTCGCCGAAGGTGACACCATCCGCTGGTGCGGCCTGCAGATCGACGTCCTGGAGGTGCCAGGGCACACGCGCGAACACGTCGCGTACGTCCTGCCGGCCGGACTGGGCCCGCAAGACGATGCGCCCCTGGCTTTCGTGGGCGACACACTTTTTTCAGCTGGATGCGGGCGCGTTTTCGATGGCACCGTCGATCAGCTGTACGATAGCCTCGCCCGGCTGGGCTCCCTGCCCGCCGACACGCGCGTTTGCGCGACCCATGAGTACACGCTCGCCAACCTGCGGTTCGCGCAGGCTGTCGAACCCCACAACCCCGACCTGATCAGGCACACGGCCACTTGCGAAGCCTTGCGCGCGCAACACCTGCCGACCCTGCCCAGCACCCTTCGCACCGAGCGGGCCATCAACCCGTTCCTGCGGTGCAACCAATCCGAGGTGGTCGCCTCTGCCCTGCAGCAAGGCGCACCGGATGCCACCCCCCGGTCTGTGTTCACCGCCCTGCGCCAATGGAAGAACCGTTTCTGACGATGCACACCCTTCACACGTTTCGCCGCACCCTGTTGGCCAGCCTGGCAGGCGCTTGCGTCATCACCCTGTCCGCCTGTGGCAGCCTCCAGGAGCAACGCAGCGACGGCCCCGCCACCGCACCCGGCACCGCCTCTCGCACCCTGGCCTCGGCCTCGATGACGCAAGAAGGCTGGCGAGCCAACCGCGTGGCCGCCGGCACCCGGCAAGACCCGGCCTCCGGCCTGCAGGTTGACCTCGGCCCGGGCCGCCTCCAAGGCCAGGTGGGCAGCGAAGCCTCACCCGACGGCGCGGACGCCATCGGCGCCCCGACCGACCCGCTGCGCCCCGAAGCCAAACTGAACCTGCACGACGCCAGCGCCACGCAAGACCTCTGGGGTCGCGTTCGCCGCGGCTACGCCCTGCCCCCACTGGAGAGCGGCCTCGTGGCCGATCACGAGCGCTGGTATGCCAATCGCCCGGACTACGTCCAACGCATGACCGACCGGGGCAGCCGCTACCTCTTCCATGTGGTGGACGAAATCAACCGCCGCAACATGCCGACCGAGCTCGCGCTGCTGCCCTTCATCGAAAGCGCCTTCAACCCGCAAGCCATGTCGTCGGCGCGCGCCTCGGGCATGTGGCAATTCATGCCCGCCACCGGCAAGGACTTCGAGCTCAAGCAGAACCTGTTTCGAGACGACCGCCGCGACGTGCTGGCCTCGACCCGCGCCGCGCTCGACTACCTGCAGCGCCTGCACCGCATGTTCGGTGACTGGCACCTGGCCCTGGCTGCGTACAACTGGGGCGAAGGCAACGTGCAGCGGGCCATCCAGCGCAACCAGCGCCAGGGCCTGCCCACCGATTACCTCAGCCTGAACATGCCGGCCGAGACGCGCAACTACGTGCCCAAGCTGCACGCCGTGCGCAACATCGTGCTGCAGCCCGAACGCTTCGGCCTGACGCTCACCCCGATCGAGAACCACCCCTACTTCGTCAGCGTGCCCATCCAGCGCGACATGGACGTCACCCTCGCGGCCCGACTGGCCGGCTTGCCGCTGGATGAGTTCAAGGCCCTCAACCCCTCGCAGAACAAGCCCGTGATCCTGGCCGCGGGCACCCCGCAGGTGCTGCTGCCGTATGACAACGCCAACCTGTTCGCCAGCAACCTGGGGCGCCACAAGGGCCCCCTGGCCAGCTGGACGGCCTGGCAGGTGCCACGCACCATGCGCCCGGCTGAAGCCGCCCAATCGGTGGGCATGACGGAAGCCGGCCTGCGCGAACTCAACCGCATCCCACCGAAGATGCTGGTCAAGGCAGGCTCGACGCTGCTCGTGCCGCGCCCCGAGCACCGCGAACAGGATGTCTCCGAGGCCCTGGCCGACAACGCCATGATGGCGCTTGCGCCCGACGTGCCACCCCTGCGCCGCATGATGGTCAAGGCCGGCAAGCGCGACTCGGTGGCCAGCATCGCGCGCCGCTACAAGGTCTCCGCCGAACAGGTCGCACAATGGAACCGCACCGGCACCCGCGCCAGCTTCACCCGGGGCCAGTCCGTCGTGGTGTACGTGCCGACAGCGGCCAAACGCCAGGTGGCCTCGACTCGCAACAGCGCCCGCGTGGTCGCAGCCAAGGGCAAATCGACTCGCTCGGTGAAGGTGGCCTCGGTCGGCGGCAACCGCAGCAACGTGGGCCCGCGCGGCGGCAGCAAGGCCAAGGCAACGGGCCGCAACAACCGCATCCGCGTCGCCAGCGCCCGCTGAGTGTCCCGCCTCGGGGCGCGTGCTGCTCCGGGGCCTAGCGACGGTCCAGGAACGCGTGGGCGATGGTGCCCAAGTCCACGTACTCCAGCTCGCTGCCCACCGGCACCCCCCGAGCCAGGCGCGTGACCTTCAGCCCGCGCGAGCGCAGTTGCTCGGCCAGCACGTGGGCCGTGGTTTCGCCTTCGGCCGTGAAGTTCGTCGCCAGGATGACCTCCGTGACCACGCCATCGGTGGCCCGCGTCATCAGGCCGCCCATGCCGATGTCGCGCACCCCCAGCCCGTCGAGCGGACTGAGTCGGCCCATGAGGACGAAGTACAGCCCCTTGTAGCTGCCTGTGCGCTCCAGCGCCGCCTGGTCAGCGGGGGTCTCGACCACACACAGCAACTGGCGCTCACGCGCCTCGTCCTGACAGACCTCGCAGACCGGCTCCCGGCTGAAGGTGTGGCATCGCGTGCAATGCCCGATTTCTGAGACGGCCAGGTCCAGCGCGCGAGCCAGTCTCACCGCCCCCGCGCGATCGTGTTGCAGCAGGTGATAAGCCATGCGCTGCGCCGACTTCTGGCCGACACCCGGCAGGCTGCGCAGGCCTTCGATCAGGGCGTCGAGTGCGGAGTCGGACATGGCTGCGGTGCGGAAGACGAGGCGGTGACCCGAAAAATCAGAACGGGAACTTCATGCCCGGGGGCATGGGCATGCCAGCGGTCAGCTTGCCCATTTTTTCCTGGCTGGTGGCCTCGGCGCGGCGCACGGCGTCGTTGAAGGCGGCGGCCACGAGGTCTTCAAGCATGTCCTTGTCATCGGCCAGCAAGCTGGGGTCGATGGTGACGCGTTTGACGTCGTTCTTGCAGGTCATGACGACCTTGACCAGGCCGGCGCCGGACTGCCCTTCGACCTCGACCAGGGCCAGCTCATCCTGCGCCTTCTTGAGGTTGTCCTGCATTTGCTGGGCTTGCTTCATGAGGCCCGCGAGTTGTCCTTTGAGCATGGCTCGTCCTTTATCGCAATGAGTGGGTAACAGGGTGAGATTGTCGCCGGGATCGACGCCCCGGCCAGGGATCAGATGGGTCGGACCGAGCCCGGCACGATGCGCGCGCCGACGTGATCGGCCAGCAAACGGCGCACAAGCGGGTCGGCGGCGATCATGGCCTCGGCGGCGCGCTGGCGTGCCTCGCGGGCGGCGAGGTCTCGTTGGGCGGGGGTGTTGACGGCCACCCCCTGCTCCAGATCGAGCTCAACGGGGTGGCCCAGCACGCTGGCCAGGGCCTGGCAGAGCCGCTCGCGGTGCATCTCGCCCATCAAGCTGGCTCGCTCGACCCGCAGCAGCACGCGGCTGCCCTGAGGCGTGCGGTCGTGGGCCAGGCATTGCCCTTGCACGGCCAGCTCTCGCACCAACGCCGTGATCAGCCCGCGCGCCTGCAATTGCGCCACGAGGTCCGCCCAGGCGTCGGCCAGCGGGTCCGGGGTGGCCGATTGCGCACCCAGGGTGTCGGTGCGGGACGAGGGGGCGAACTCAGGCTCGGCGTGGGACGCCTCACCGGCCGCGTCATTGCCCACGTCATCCAAGGCGTCGTCGGCCGAAAAGTCGCGTCCGCCCAGGTCGGGCCCGGCAGAAGGGCCGTCGGGCTCGGCCAGCGGAGGCTGCGGCGCGTCATCGTCCCAGGGTGCGCCAGAGCTCAGGGCGGGCGTCAAGGCGCGCTCGGGTTCCGGCTGGGGAGCGCGTGCCACGGGGGCAGGAGCAGGAGCAGGAACAGATGCAAGGGCCGTGGTGGGGGCCGGCGATGGCACCCGTGAAGGCGCCAGCGCGGACGCCGCTGGCCGCACCACCGCCGCAGAGGCCGGCGCGACCGGAACAGGCACCGCCACGGGAGCCGGCGCAGACTGGGCCACCTGGTGCCGATGAGGCGAGGCGGCGGGCTCGGCAACCACTCGCGCGGTCGCCGAGCCTTCAGCTTTTGGGCGGGGTGGCGCCTCCTGAGCGGGGGCGCCACCCGGCTTGAAGGCCAGCAGGCGCAACATCAGCATCAGCAGGCCGCTGTATTCGTCGGGGGCCAGCGCCAACTCCGCACGCCCCTGCAGGCACAGGCTGTAGAACAACTGCGTCTCGTCGGGGGCCAGCAAAGGCGCCAGGCGGTGCCAGACCTCCGCATCCGGGTCGTCTGCTTCGGCCTGCAGGCCGGGCACGGCCTGGATCACGGCCATGCGCTGCAAAGCCGCCGCCAGCTCTTCCAAGGTTCCTGCGGCAGACAGGCCCAGATCCCGCAAGGCGTCCACGGCGGCAACCAGCGCCGCACCGTCGGCGGCGGCAACCGCCTCGATCAGGCGCTGCACGTGGGCCCGATCGACCGCACCCAGCATGTGGCGCACGGCGTCTTCCTGCAAACCACCGCCACCGAAGGCGATGGCCTGATCGGTCAGCGACATGGCGTCCCGCATGGAGCCGCGCGCAGCCCGGGAGATCAGCCTGAGCGAGCCGGCGTCATGCGGCACGGCCTCGTGCTCCAGAACCTGCGCGAGGTGAGACTGCACGGTCTGGGCGGCCATCGGACGCAGGTTGAACTGCAGGCAGCGCGACAACACGGTCACCGGCACCTTCTGGGGGTCGGTCGTGGCCAGCACGAATTTGAGGTAATCCGGCGGCTCCTCCAGCGTCTTGAGCATGGCGTTGAAGGCGTGGCTGGAGAGCATGTGGACTTCGTCGATCATGTAGACCTTGAAGCGCCCCACCACCGGCTTGTAGACCGCCTGCTCGAGCAGTTGCGAGATTTCTTCGACGCCCCGGTTGGAAGCGGCATCCAGCTCGACGTAATCGACGAACCGACCGGAATCGATGTCGCGACACGGCTGACATTGACCACAGGGGTGGGCGGTGATGCCCCCCTGGCCGTCGGGGCCAACGCAGTTGAGCGACTTGGCCAGGATGCGCGAGACGGTGGTCTTGCCCACGCCGCGCGTCCCGGTGAACAGGTAGGCGTGATGCAGGCGCTGCTGTGTCAGGGCGTTGGACAGGGCCTGAACCACATGGCCCTGTCCCACCATGGCCTCGAAACTGCCGGGGCGATACTTGCGTGCGAGAACCGTCGTAGTCATGGCGGGATTCTAGGGGCAGGACGGCTCCCCCCACCGAGCGGGCGCACGCACCCCGATTCAGGGGCCCCTGCACCCCCGACGCCGTTTCATCTGGTAACATCAATGTTCAGAAAGTGACCCCTCATTTGCCCGAACTCAGAAAGTGAATTGGGCTGGCCACCCTACAATTTGAAATACCAGTAGGTCAAATCAGGGCTTTCTGTTTGACCTCTTTTTGTTCTATATGTTGACAGTCGGTTGACCTGAGGTGTTCCTGGCCCGGAATATCAACAGGCGCAGTCGCCGCGTCACGTGTCATTGGGCCTGTTGTATGTCGTTTGAAACCCTGGGTTTGTCCGCGCCGTTGCTCAAAGCAATTCATGAGGCCGGTTATGACAACCCAACCCCCATTCAGGCCCAGGCCATTCCCGCCGTCCTGACCGGGGGCGACTTGCTCGCCGGCGCCCAAACGGGCACCGGCAAAACCGCCGGCTTCACCCTCCCCTTGCTGCACAAGCTGTCGTCGGCTGCTGCCGCCCCCAAGGGCAAACGCGTCATCCGCGCCCTCATCCTCACGCCCACCCGCGAACTCGCGGCTCAGGTCGAAGAAAGCGTTCGCGCCTACGGCAAATACCTGTCGCTGAAATCCATGGTGATGTTCGGCGGCGTGGGCATGAATCCCCAGATCGACGCGCTGCGCCGAGGCATCGATATCCTGGTGGCCACGCCTGGCCGCCTGCTGGATCACCACCAACAAGGCACGCTGGACCTGCAGCACGTCGAGATTTTCGTGCTCGACGAAGCAGACCGCATGCTGGACATGGGTTTCATTCACGACATCCGCCGCGTGCTGGCGATATTGCCACAGAAAAAACAGAGCCTGCTGTTTTCCGCCACCTTCTCGGACGAGATCAAGGTGCTGGCCGAGCGTTTGCTCAACTCACCCCGGGTCATCGAGGTCGCACGTCGCAACGCCACCGCCGACACGATCGCGCAAAAGGTCCACCCCGTGGACCGCGATCGCAAAAAGGAGCTGCTGGCCCACCTCATCCAGTCGCAGGACTGGCACCAGGTTCTGGTGTTCACCCGCATGAAGCACGGCGCCAACCGACTGGTCGAGTTCCTGGTCAAGCAGGACATCACGGCCATGGCCATCCACGGCAACAAGAGCCAGAGCGCACGCACGCGCGCGCTGGCCGACTTCAAGTCGGGTGAGTTGCGCGTGCTCGTGGCCACCGACATCGCCGCCCGCGGCATCGACATCGACCAGCTGCCCCACGTCGTGAACTTCGAGTTGCCCAACGTGCCGGAAGACTACGTGCACCGCATCGGCCGCACGGGTCGCGCGGGCGCAGAGGGCGAGGCCCTCTCCCTCGTCTGCGTCGATGAAGACGGCTTCCTGTCTGCCATCGAAAAGTTGATCAAGCGCCAGATCCCACGCGAGGTGGTGCCTGGCTTCGAGCCGGACCCGAACGCCCGCCCTGAGCCCATTCAGTTGGGTCGCCGTGTGCTGCATGGCGGTGCAGGCTCGTCCTCGGGCTCTCGCTCGGGAGGCGGTGGGGGCGGTCGCAGTGGCGGCCAGGGCCAGGGTCAGGCCCGGCAAGGGCAAGGGCAAGGTGGTCAGGCCAACCCGCGTGGTGGGCAGGCCCGTCAGGGCGCCCCCCGGCAGGACAACCGCGGCCCCCGCTCGGCGGGTCACAGCGACTCGGGTGGGGGTCACGGCGGCGGCACGGCCACCCTGCGACGCCCGCGCAACGGCTGATCAACCCAGGCTGCGGTCGGTGCACGCGGCCTGAAGCCGGGCGCTTCAGTCGAATCGCCCTTCGCGCAGCCACTTGGTGGCGACCCACTTTTCGCCCGAGGTCACCGGCGAGCCGCCATGCAACGTCTTCGTCTCTGGCAGCGGCTGGGCGTACGAGAAAAACACCGCCGAGCCCGCAATGGGGTGCACCGTGAGGCCCGCATCGGGGAAGGTCGTGGCACCGCCGGCCTCGGGGGTGTTGAGGTACATGACGACGGTGCCCACCCGCTGGCCGCCTCGCTTCAGGATGGCCGGGGTGCCAGGCTGTGTCGGCTCGAAGTAGTCGTAATGCGGGCGGTACTCGGCCCCCGGGGCGTACCGCAGGATCTGCAAGCCCTCGCCGTTTTCAACCGGCCACTGCAACAGGGCAGACAGTCGGGCCTCGATCAGCGCGCACAAAGGGTTCTCGCCCCGCCCGAAAAACATGCCTTGGCTGGTGCGAGCGGAGTTGACCTCGCTGCCCCCCGTGGTGTGCACGACGGTTTCCGAGCGCGACAGGCGAGGCCTGGACAATTCGATGAGTTCGGCGCACTCGTCCAGGCTCAGCAAATCGCTGAACACGACGACACGCGGGTGCTGAATCTGCACCTGCACCGTGACCTCGCGGTCGTGCGCCCACACGCGGTTGCGGTCCACGGGCAGCAATTCGGGCACCTTGTGAACGCGGGCCTGCAGCCTGGCCACCGGGCCCCCTTTGCCGAACAGCACCTCCTGCATGGCCTGCAAGGCGACGTCTTCGTCCCAGCCGCTGGCCTGCATGGACGCCAGCACCTGCTCGGGCTGCTGCCCCGATTCGGCCTGGGCAACGATCCACTGTCGCAACTCGGGCGTGATGGTCTGTTGACTCACGGGCACCTCCTCAATCGGCCAGGCGCCGACGAAACACCAATCGATCGGGCTCGGACGCGATCGCGTCGTGGGCGTAGCCTTCGGCACTGAAGTCCAGCAGGTCCCCAGGGGCCTTCGCCCGCTGGAGGATCGCATGGCGAGCCATCATCCCGCGGGCGCGCTTGGCGTGGAAGCTGATGACCTTCCACTTGCCTGCCTTCCAGTCCTCGAACACGCATTCGATCACACGGGCCCGCAGCGCCTTGCGCTTGACCGACTTGAAGTACTCCTGCGAAGCCAGGTTGATGATCACGTCATCGCCCTGTTTCGCGAGGCACTGGTTGAGGTGCTCGGCCAGCCGGTCCCCCCACCAGGCATACAGGTCCTTGCCGCGGGGGTTGGCGAGCTTGGTGCCCATCTCCAGTCGATACGGCTGCATCCAGTCCAGCGGACGCAGGAGGCCGTAGAGCCCGCTGAGGATGCCGATGTGGTCCTGGGCCCAGTCGAGGTCGGGCTGCTTGAGGCTGGCGGCGTCCAGGCCTTCGTAGACGTCACCGTTGAAGGCCAGCACCGCTTGCTTGCTGTTGGCGGCGCTGAAGCGCGGCTCCCAGGCCGCGTAGCGCGCGACATTCAAGGTGGCCAGCGCGTCGCTGAGGTCCATCATGGAGGCCAGTTGAGCCGGGGTGAGCGGCCGCAGCACCTCGATGAGCGCCGCCGAGTCGTCGACGAACTGCGGCAGGGTGTGGCGGTCGGTGGTGGGCGCGCTCTCGTAGTCGAGGCTCTTGGCCGGAGACAGCAGGATCAGCATGGTCAGGGTGTGGGGGGGGCTGGGGGTCAGGGCGTCGGCTCGCCTGGCTGGCGGTTGCAGGCACAGGCCGAGCCGGTCTGCAACGCGTCGAGCACGCGCAGCACCTCGTCCGGGTTGCGTCCCACCAGCATCTCGTTGACCGACACGTGCCGGATGACGTTGTCGGGGTCGACGATGAAGGTGGCCCGCATGGCAACGCCCGCCTGGCGATCCCTCACGCCGAGCTGGTCGACGAGTTGGCCGGATTCGTCGGCGAAGGCGTGGTGGCCGGGCTGGTCCAGCGAGGGTTGCTCGCGGCGCCAGCCAAGCTTGGAGTGCTCGTTGTCGGTCGAGCCGCCCAGCAGGATGGCGTTGCGGTCGGCAAAAGACTTGGCCAGGTGCGCGAACGCCTCGACCTCGCTGCCGCAGACCGAGGTGAAGTCCTTGGGGTAGAAGTAGATGACCTTCCATTTGCCAGGGAAGCTGCGCTCGGTCAGGTCCTCGAAGGCGGACTGGCCGCGCTCTTCGGGGTGCTTGAAACCGGGCTTGACGCCCACAACTTGGAAGGATTCGATTTTGTCGCCAACGGTTTTCATGCGGGCTCCCGGCGTGTCTTGTCGCGATGGGTCAGGTCCTGGATGACCCTGATCATAGATTCTCACGCGTGGCGCAGACAACACGTTTGGGTCAAGCCTCTTAGAATCGACCCCTCCCCCATTGCTCAGCACACCCATGGCGCTCTACCGCATCAAGGACAAGGCACCGGCCGTCCACCCCACCGCCTTCGTGGCCGAGTCGGCCGACGTCATCGGCAACGTCACCCTGTCCGAGCAAAGCAGCGTGTGGTCCCATGTGACCTTGCGCGGCGACAACGAGCCCATCGTCATCGGGGCGCGCTCGAACGTGCAGGAGTCGTCGGTGCTGCACACCGACATCGGCTACCCGCTGACCATCGCCGAGGACGTGACGGTGGGGCACCAGGCCATGTTGCATGGCTGCACCGTGGGCGCCGGCTCGCTGATCGGCATCCAGGCCGTGGTGCTCAACGGCGCCGTCATCGGCAAGAACTGCCTGGTGGCCGCGGGCGCGCTGGTGACCGAGGGCAAGGTGTTCGAAGACGGCATGCTGATCATGGGCTCGCCCGCCAAAGCCGTGCGCCCCTTGACCGAGGTCGACCTCGCGCGCATGCACATGGGCACGGCCCTGTACGTGGCCAAATCCGCCGAATACAAAACCGACATGGTTCGAGTGGACCCGCCCTCGGCCTGAATGCCCTCGCCCCACTGGCCTCAACTTGCGCCCACCCCGCCCCTGCTGGACCCCACCCGATGAGTGAACTGCACACTTTCCTGTTCGAAGGCCTGCCCGTGAGGGGCGTGCTCGTGCGACTGACCGACTCCTGGCAGGAACTCCTGCGCCGCCGCGAGTCGGGCGAGCCGTTCGATGCACCGGTGCGTCGCCTGCTGGGCGAGATGAGCGCAGCTGGGGTGCTGCTGCAGTCCAACATCAAGTTCAACGGCGCGGTCGTGATGCAAATCTTCGGCGACGGGCCGCTCAAGCTGGCCGTCACCGAGGTGCAGCCCGATTTCGCTTTCCGCAGCACGGCCAAGGTGGTGGGCGAGCTGCCGGCCAGCGACACCGGTCGCCTGCCGCTGGAGGTCATGGTCAACGTGCATGGCCAAGGCCGCTGCGCGATCACCCTGGACCCGAAAGAGCGACAGCCGGGGCAGCAGCCTTACCAGGGCGTGGTGCCGCTCAACAGCGAGCGCGGCGATGCCTTGCACGACCTGAGCGCCGTGCTGGAGCAGTACATGCGCCAGTCGGAGCAGCTCGACGCCAAGATCGTGCTGGCCGCCAACGACCAGATCGCGGCGGGCCTGCTGATTCAGCGCATGCCGATTCAAGGCGAAGGCAACCTGGCGGGCACCGACCGCGTGGCCACGGCCGAAGAAGACCTGGCCGAGGCCTACAACCGCATCGCCACGCTGGCGGCCAGCCTCAAGCAGGAAGAGCTGCTGACGCTGGACGCCCCGACGATCCTGCATCGCCTGTTCTGGGAAGAGGACCTGCGCTACTTCGAGCCCCGCACCGGCGCGACCGGACCGCGCTTTGCCTGCACCTGCTCGCGAGAGCGCGTCGCCGGCATGCTGCGCAGCCTGGGGCAGCAGGAGGTCGAGTCCATCGTCGAGGAGCAAGGCAGGGTGGAGATCGGCTGCGACTTCTGTGGCGAGCACTACCACTTCGACCCGATCGACGCGGCCAAGCTGTTCACGGATGGCGCGGATGCCCCTCCGGGCTCCAGCCGCCTTCAGTGAGGCCCATCAGCGAGCGCTGACGCCCATTGGGATGCAGCCAGCGCCACGGTTGCGCCAGCAGCGTCAACCAGTCTGCGTTGAGCCCTGCCTCCTGCAGCGATGAAGCGATGGGTGAGGCGATCGTCAGGGGCTGCCCCGTCTCGGGGTGCGACATCGTCAGCGACGCGGCGTGCAGCCACATGCGCTGCACACCCAGGTGCGCCGCCCACCAGCGGTTGTGCGCGCCCTTGCCGTGGGTCGTGTCCCCGATGATGGGGTGAGACAGGTGCTTGAGGTGGCGCCGGATCTGGTGACGCCGGCCGGTTTCCGGTCGGGCCTCCACCAGCGCCGCGCGGGTCTGCGGATACCGGTCCACGGGCACGTCGAGCAGCAGCGTCGCCAAGGTTCGAAAGCGGGTCAGCGCGGGCTGCGGCGCGGCATCGGGCGGCGCGTCATCCAGGCGCAAGGCGTGATCGACCACGGCCTCGTCCGGGGACCAACCGCGCACGAAAGCCAGGTAGCGTTTGTCGACCTGGCGTTGCTCGAACTGCATGGCCAGGGCGCGCGCGGCCTCGGTGCTCAAGGCCATCAGCAAAACGCCCGATGTGCCCTTGTCCAGGCGGTGCACCGGGTGGACGTGCCGGCCGAGCTGGTCTCGCAGCGTTTGGACGATGAAGCGGGTCTCGCCAGCATCCAGGCCCGTTCGATGCACCAGCCAGCCCGCCGGCTTGTGGATGGCCAACCAGTCGCCTTCGCGCCAGAGGATGCGCAAGGGTGGCTCGGGCCGTTCAGGGCACCCGATCAGATCGGATGAGGTGGGTGTGTCGCTCATGTCGTTCATGTCGCGTCATGCCTCGTCGCGGCGGGCAGGTCGCGTCAGCCAGTGCTGCTCGCATTCACCGTCGTCGCAGTTCTCGCAAAACCAGCGCCAGCGGGGTGAGGTCGCCGCCCGTTGCGCACGAGTGGGTGCGTCCAGCAGGTGCTCGACGACGGACAGGGCGTGCGCGACCCGCTGAACGCCCTGCCCCATCACGACGGCGTGCGCCAAGCCAGCCTGCATCAGGGCGTCGCGGATGTGCGCGTCCACAGGCTCCCGCAGGTGGGGGCCGTCGCGCTGATGTCCATCGGGCACCCAGGGCAGGTCCAGCGCGGTCAGCAAGGTCAGGTCGCAGCGGGCGTGGGCCCTCAGGGCCGAATCGAGCAGGCTGTCGTCGTGGAAGATGACCTGGCTATAGACAGCTGTCATCAGCGCAGAGGTGTCGGCCAGCACGATGGCATGGCGGCTTGCGGCCTCGTCGATCAGGCGAGTTTGTTCATCGGCCAACGCCGCCTGCTCGTTCGCCCAGGGGGTGCGTTGTGTTCGTTCGCAAAAAAGACGCAGGGCCTCCGGCACCCCGACGGCGTCGAGGCCCCGCGAGCGCAAGGCCGCCACCAGCTCGCGCACGAGGGTGCTCTTGCCCGTGCTCTCGGCGCCCAGCACCGCGATGACCTGGGCCTGACTCAAGGCAGGCCGCTCCAGCGGGGCGAGGCCTCGCGCAACCAGGCGCGCCAGCCCAGCACCGACAAGGCGGCGAACACGCCGTAGAGGGCCACGGTCAGCCACAGGCCTTTGTGCGCAAACAAGGCCATGCTGACGAGGTTGACCGCCAGCCAGCAAGGCCAGTTGTCCACGCGTTTGCGCGCCAGCAACCACTGTCCGACGAGGCTGCCGGCGGTGGGCAGCGCATCCCAGTAAGGCACGTCCGAGTCGGTGGCCACGTCCAGCGCCCCGCCGATGAGGGGCCACAGCAGCAACGCGGCCATCAGCGCCCACCACCGCCCCGTCGACGTCAGCCGACTCACGCGGGGCTGGCCCCCTGAATCGGCGCGACCGCGCAGCCATTGCCCCCAACCCCAGACCGACAAGGCGATGAAGACCAGCTGCAGGGCCGCTTCGCCGTAGAGGCGGCTGCGTGCAAACAGCAGGCCGTAGAGCGCCGAGCTGACGATGGCCAGCGGCCAGCCCAGGGGGTTGACGCGCAGGTTGAAGCCGACCATGACCAGGGACAGGAGGGCCGCAACGGCCTCCAGTCGGCTGATGGGCCAGGCGGCCCCCTCGTCCAGCGGCAGCAACCAGGGGTCCACCCAAGCCAGGTGAGCGGCCAGACCGTCCATGAAGGGGCTCACCGGGTGGCGGGCGCAGAAGGGGGGGTCGACGACGGTGTGGAGGCCGCAGGCAGCGGGCTGAGCACCGGCGGGGCCTTCGTGGTCAGCTGAACGTAGATCTCGTCGGGCTTGACCATGCCCAGCTCGGTGCGGGCCTTTTCCTCGACCATCTCCAGGCCTTCCTGGAGATCTCGGACCTCGGCGGCCAGCTGCTCGTTGCGAGCCTGCGCCTGCGCGTTGGCCCTTTGCTGGCTCTCGACCTCGCCTCGCATGGCCATCACGCGCGGCACGCCTCCCTTGCCGAACCACAGTTCGGCGTGGATGGCAGCCAGCAGGGCCACGAGGAGGAAAAACGCCACGCGCATGCCGGCATTATCCATCAGCGGCACCATGCAAAACGGGGCCCGAAGGCCCCGTTCAACAAACGAGAAACGACCGATTCAAGCGGAGCTTCAACCGCCCTGTTCGGCCGGTTCCCGCGCCGCTCAGCGCAGGTTGTAAAACGCGCTGCGGCCGGGGTACACGGCCACGTTGCCCAGGTCTTCTTCGATGCGCAGGAGCTGGTTGTACTTGCTCATGCGGTCGGAGCGGCTCATGGAGCCGGTCTTGATCTGGCCGGCGTTCAGGCCCACGGCGATGTCGGCGATGGTGTTGTCTTCGGTCTCGCCCGAACGGTGGCTGATGACGGCGGTGTAGCCGGCGCGCTTGGCCATTTCGATGGCGGCAAACGTCTCGGTCAGGGTGCCGATCTGGTTGATCTTGATGAGGATCGAGTTGGCGATGCCCTTGTCGATGCCTTCCTTCAGGATCTTGGTGTTGGTCACGAACAGGTCGTCACCCACCAGCTGAACCTTCTTGCCCAGGCGCTCGGTCAGGTGGGCCCAACCGGCCCAGTCGCCTTCGTGCATGCCGTCTTCGATGCTGATGATCGGGTACTTGTCCACCCAGGTGGCCAGCATGTCGGTCCACTGCTCTGCCGTCAGCTCCAGGCCTTCACCTTCGAGGTGGTACTTGCCGTCCTTGTAGAACTCGGAGGCGGCGCAGTCCAGGCCCAGGGCGATCTGCTCGCCGGCCACGTAGCCAGCGGCTTCGATGGCTTGCAGGATCAGCTGGATGGCTTCTTCGTGGCTGGCCACGGAAGGCGCGAAACCGCCTTCGTCGCCCACGGCGGTGCTGATGTGCTTGTCGTGCAGGATCTTCTTGAGTGCGTGGAAGACTTCGGCGCCGTAACGCAGGGCTTCGCGGAAGGTCGGCGCGCCCACGGGCAGGATCATGAACTCCTGGATGTCCAGGTTGTTGTTGGCGTGCGCGCCGCCGTTGATGACGTTCATCATCGGCACGGGCAACTGCACCGCACCCATGCCGCCGAAGTAGCGGTACAGGGGCAGGCCGGCTTCTTCGGCAGCGGCGCGGGCCACGGCCATCGACACGGCCAGCATGGCGTTGGCGCCCAGGCGGCCCTTGTTGTCGGTGCCGTCGAGGTCGATCAGGGTCTTGTCCAGGAAGGCTTGCTCGGAGGCGTCCAGGCCCAGCACGGCTTCGGCGATCTCGGTGTTGATGTGCTCAACGGCCTTCAGGACGCCCTTGCCCAGGTAGCGGCTCTTGTCGCCATCGCGCAGCTCGATGGCTTCGCGCGAACCGGTCGAGGCGCCCGACGGCACGGCCGCACGGCCCATGACGCCGCTCTCGAGCAGGACGTCGCATTCGACGGTGGGGTTGCCTCGGCTGTCGATCACTTCGCGGCCGATGATGTCAACGATGGCGCTCATCAGGGGTTCCTCAAAAGATTGGATGGTTGGAAAGCAAAAACGGCCTGCCTGGGCTGCAGGCAAACCGTGGATTTTAGGACTTCAGTTGAAGTTCGATTCCAGGAAACCGTTCTTCTTGGTGATGCGGTCGAGCTCCACCAGGGTTTCGAGCAGGGCCTTCATGTGCTTGAGCGGCACGGCGTTCGGGCCGTCGCTCCAGGCCTTGGCGGGGTCGGGGTGGGTCTCCATGAAGAGGCCGGCCACGCCGGCCGCCACGCCGGCACGCGCCAGCACCGGCACCATCTCGCGGGCACCACCGCTGGCGCCGCCCAGGCCGCCGGGCTTCTGCACCGAGTGGGTCACGTCAAAGACCACCGGTGCGCCGGACTTGCGCATCTCGGCCAGGCTGGTCATGTCGGCCACGAGGTTGTTGTAGCCGAAGCTCACACCGCGCTCGCAGGCCAGGAAGCGGTCAGGCGACAGGCCGGCCTCCTGCGCAGCAGCGCGGGCCTTGTCGATGACGTTCTTCATGTCCCAGGGCGCGAGGAACTGGCCCTTCTTGATGTTGACTGGCTTGCCTGACTTGGCCACCGCACGGATGAAGTCGGTCTGGCGGCACAGGAAGGCCGGGGTCTGCAGCACGTCGACCACGCTGGCGACTTCGGCCACCTGTGATTCGTCGTGCACATCGGTCAGCACCGGCAGGCCGGTCTGGCGGCGCACCTCGTCGAGGATCTGCAAGCCCTTGTCGAGCCCCAAGCCACGGGCGGTGGTGCCCGAGGATCGGTTGGCCTTGTCGAAGGAGCCCTTGTAAATCAGCGGGATGCCCAGGGTCGCACAAGCCTCCTGAAGGCGGCCCGCCACCTCGAGCGACAGCTCCAGGCCCTCGATGGAGCAGGTGCCAGCGATCAGGAAGAAGGGGTGCTCAAGGCCAACGTCGAATCCGCAGAGCTTCATGGCTTAAGTCCTCGTTCCTTCAGATCACTTCTTGGCCGCGGCCTGGTGGTCCAGGGCCGCCTTGATGTAGGCCTTGAACAGCGGGTGGCCGTCCCAGGGGGTGGACTTGAACTCGGGGTGGAACTGCACGCCGACGTACCAAGGGTGAACCGACTGGGGCAGCTCGACCATCTCGGTGAGCTTTTCGCGCTGGGTGATGGCCGAAATGACCAAGCCCGCGGCCTGCAGCTTGTCGAGGTAGCGCTCGTTGGCTTCGTAGCGATGGCGGTGGCGCTCGGTCACCACGTCGCCGTAGATCTCATGAGCGATGGTGCCGGGCTTGACGTCGGAGCTCTGCGCGCCCAGGCGCATGGTGCCGCCCATGTCAGACGAGGCATCGCGCTTCTGCACGGTGCCGTCAGCATCCAGCCACTCATCGATCAGGGCGATGACGGGGTGCGGGCCCTGCGGCTCGAACTCGGTGGAGTTGGCGCCTTCGAGGCCAGCCTTGTGGCGGGCGTACTCGATGGTGGCCACCTGCATGCCCAGGCAGATGCCCAGGTAGGGGATGCCGTTTTCGCGGGCGAACTGGGCCGCGCAGATCTTGCCTTCCACGCCGCGCTTGCCGAAGCCGCCGGGCACCAGGATGGCGTCGAACTTCTTGAGTTGCGAGACCGTCTCGGGGGTCAGCGTCTCGGAGTCAACGTACTCGATGTTGACGCGAGCGTGGTTGTGGATGCCGGCGTGGCGCAGGGCCTCGTTGAGCGACTTGTACGAGTCCGACAGGTCGGTGTACTTGCCGCACATGGCGATGGTGACCGCGCCTTTGGGGTTCTCGACCTCGTAGACCAGGTTGTCCCAGCGCGACAGGTCGGCGGGCTTGGTCTGCAGCTGCAGCTTGTTGCAGATGAGGTCGTCGAGGTGCTGCTCGTGGAGCATGCGCGGCACCTTGTAGATGGTGTCGGCGTCCCACACCGAGATCACGCCGGACTCGGGCACGTTGGTGAACAGCGAGATCTTCTCGCGCTCGTCGTTCGGAATGGCTCGGTCGGCGCGACACAGCAAAGCATCGGGCTGGATGCCGATTTCGCGCATCTTCTGCACGGTGTGCTGGGTGGGCTTGGTCTTCAGCTCGCCAGCGGCCGCGATGAAGGGCACGTAGGTCAGGTGCACGAAGGCGGCGTTGGTCGGGCCGGCCTTGAGGGACAGCTGACGCGCGGCCTCCATGAAAGGCAGCGACTCGATGTCACCGACGGTGCCGCCGATTTCGACGATGGCCACGTCCACGGCATCGGGCGTGCCGACCCCGGCGCCGCGGCGAACGTAGTCCTGGATCTCGTTGGTGATGTGGGGGATGACCTGGACGGTCTTGCCCAGGTAATCACCGCGGCGCTCTTTTTCGAGAACGCTCTTGTAGATCTGGCCCGTGGTGAAATTATTGGCCTTCTTCATCCGGGTGGTGATGAAGCGCTCGTAGTGGCCCAGGTCGAGGTCGGTCTCGGCACCGTCGTCGGTGACGAAGACTTCGCCGTGCTGGAACGGCGACATGGTGCCGGGATCCACGTTGATGTAGGGATCCAGCTTGATCAGGGTGACCTTGAGGCCACGCGATTCAAGGATGGCGGCCAAAGACGCAGCGGCGATGCCCTTACCGAGGGAGGACACCACACCGCCGGTGACGAAGACAAACTTGGTCATTGCGCATAGGCGATCGACAAACACGATCGCTGCGGTGGTAAAGCGGCATTATAGGCGGACTGGCGAGCTCGCCGGGCCCTGTCTGGGGGGCCGGGCCACCGCCCTGGGCGTATGATCCGGCGCTTTGTCACCGATGTCGGGCGCGTTGGGCTCCCGTCTTTCCAGGGAGCCGCCTTGCTGTTCATCCTGCGCGTCCTGCTGCTGGCCGTTCACTTCGTCGTCGCCAGCGTCATCGGCCTGCTCATCGGGCTGTGTCGACCGTTCAACCCGGACAACAGCCGCCTGTGCGCCCGGGTCTACTCCATCCCGGCCTTGCGCATCATGGGCATCAAGGTGGTGCTGGAGATCGGCGACCTCATCGAGCACCAGCGTCCGGCCGTGGTGGTGGCCAACCACCTCTCCAATCACGACCTGTTCGTCTTCGGACGCGTGGTGCCGGTGCGCACCGTCAGCCTGGGCAAGAAGAGCCTGAAATGGATCCCGCTGTTCGGTCAGCTGTATTGGCTGGCGGGCAACGTGCTGGTGGACCGCGGCAACGCGGTGCAGGCCAAGCGCGCCATGATGACCACCACCGACACGCTGCAGCACAAGGACATGTCACTGTGGGTGTTCGTCGAGGGCACACGCAGCCACGGCAAGGGCCTGGGGCCCTTCAAGAAAGGCGCCTTCCAGATGGCCATCAACGCGGGCGTGCCCATCTTGCCGGTGTGCTCCAACAACTACACCCGCACGATGAACCTCAACCGCTGGCACGGCGGCACGGTCATCCTGCGCGCCCTGCCCCCGATTGCCACCACCGGGCTGACGCTGGACGACATGCCGGCGTTGATGAACGCCTGCCACGCCCAGATGGTCGAGTGCATCGATGAGCTCGACCGCGAGGCGGCGGCGCTGGGTTGATCGGTCCTGGGGCGCTCGGGGGGCCGCCTGCGTCAGCCGTGGGTCAGCCGTGGTTCAGCCGTTGGGTGCCGTGATCTTGCTCAGCGGGTTCATGGCCTGAGCCTGGCTGGGTGCGGCGCCGCTGCCGAGGTCGGGCTGGTGGCCGCTCCAGCTGGGGTCGGGGATGGAGTCGAACACCTGGCGCAGGCGCTGCCCCCAGCTGCTGCGGATCATGCGGAAATAGGCGTTCGATTCATCGATGTGGATGAGCTGATCGACCTTCAGGGTGTCGGCCTCGTAGACGAGCAGGTCCAGCGGCAGGCCCACCGAGAGGTTGGACTTCAGCGTCGAGTCCATCGAGATGAGGGCGCACTT
The DNA here is from genome assembly GCA_016000265.1 of Burkholderiales bacterium. Classification (GTDB taxonomy): domain Bacteria; phylum Pseudomonadota; class Gammaproteobacteria; order Burkholderiales; family Burkholderiaceae_C; genus Aquabacterium. Next base: position 210,177 of record JAECRL010000005.1, on the reverse strand, counting down.
GGCCGCCTCTTCCAGGGGCGTGTCCGGGGTCACCACGCGGTCGATGACCGGCTTGCCGTACTTGGACTCGCCGATCTGGAAATAGCAGACGCCGTCGATGCCGGCTTCCACGAAATTGCCGGCGGCGTAGACGTTGAACAGCCGCATGGTCTCGCCCTGGATCTGACCACCGATGATCAGGCTGCAGTTGAAGTCGATGCCGTGCTGCTTGAGGGCTTCGGCGTCGCGCGAGTGCACCTTGCGCACGGCGCTGCCCACGATGCGGGCGACGTCGAAGAGGCTTTTGGCCGTCCAGATGTTGCACGATTCGCCGTCCGAGCCCTCGATGGTCTCGCTGCCCAGCAGCTGCTTGACGGCCTGGGTGATGGCCAGGTTGCCCGCCGAGAGCACGACCAGCACGCGGTCGCCAGCCTTCTCGTAGACCGTCATCTTGCGGAAGGTGCTGATCTGGTCCATGCCTGCGTTGGTGCGGGAGTCGGACAGGAACACCAGGCCGGCATGGAGGCGCATGGCCACGCAGTAGGTCATGATGAGATCACCAGTTTGAGTTTGTAGAGGGCGTCCAGCGCTTCGCGCGGGGTCAGGGTGTCCGGGTCGATGGCAGAAAGCAGGTTCAATGCCTGGGCCTCTGCGGGAGACAGGGCCTCGGCCGGTTGCACCGACGCGGCCACGCGCGCGCCATCGGTCAACCGATCCAGGTCCACGCCTGCGGCGCCCAGGCCGGCGTCGGCGAACAGGTCGATCTGGTGGTCGGACTGCCGCTGCTGCGACTCCAGCGATTCCAGTGTGGCACGGGCCTGGCGGATCAGGGTGTGCGGCATGCCCGCCAGGCGTGCGACTTGCACGCCATAGCTGCGGCTGGCGGGCCCATGCTGCAGTTCGTGGAGGAAAACGATGTCGTCGCCGGCCTCGGCCACGCCCACGTGCACGTTGAGCGCGCGGGGGTGCTTCTCGGGCAGGCGGGTGAGCTCGAAGTAGTGCGTGGCAAACAGGGTGAAGGCCTGGTTGCGGTCGTGCAGGTGCCCGGCGATGGCACCGGCCAGGGCCAGGCCGTCGAAGGTGGAGGTGCCCCGACCGATCTCGTCCATCAGCACCAGCGAGTGCTCGGTGGCCGAGTGAACGATGGCGGCGGCCTCGGTCATCTCCAGCATGAAGGTGGACTGGGCGTTGGCCAGGTCGTCGGCGGCGCCGATGCGGGTGTGAATGGCGTCCATCGGTCCCAGGCGGCAGCTGGAGGCCGGCACGTAAGAGCCCATGGCCGCGAGCAACGCGATCAGCGCCACCTGGCGCATGAAGGTCGATTTGCCGCCCATGTTGGGGCCGGTGACGATGAGCATGCGTCGCTTGGCGTCGAGGCGGCAGTCGTTGGGGATGAAGGCCGCCCCGCTGGTCTCCATCAGGCGGGACTCGACCACGGGGTGGCGGCCCTGTTCGATTTCGATGCAGGGACTGGGGACGAACTCGGGGCGCGTCCAGCGCAGCGTGAAGGCGCGCTCGGCCAGCGCGGCCAGGGCGTCCAGCGTGGACAGGGCGCGGGCCAGCGCGCTCAACGTGGCGATGTGCGCCTGCAGGAAATCGATCAGCCCTTCGAAGAGGGCCTTCTCGCGCGACAGGGCGCGGTCCTGGGCCGACAGGGCCTTGTCCTCGAAGGCCTTGAGCTCGGGGGTGATGTAGCGCTCGGCGTTCTTGAGGGTCTGGCGGCGCTGGTAGTCCAGCGGCACCTTGTCGGCGTGCGACTGCGTGACCTCGATGTAGAAGCCATGCACCTTGTTGAATTGCACGCGCAGGTTCGGGATGTTGGTGCGGGTGCGCTCGCGCGCTTCGAGGTCGAGCAAGAAGGTGTCGCAGTTTTGCGAGATGGCGCGCAGCTCGTCGAGGTCGGCGTCGAAGCCGGTGGCGATGACGCCGCCATCGCGAAGCAGCACGGCGGGCGTCTCCATGAGGGTTTGCTGCAGCCTCTGCGCCACGGCCGCATCGGGCGACAGCGCGGAGCGAACCTGCTGCAGCAGGGCGCCTTCGTGGGGCACGCGCTGAAGCAAGTCGGGCAGGCCCAGCAGGGTGTCGCGCAAGCCGGCGAGCTCGCGCGGGCGCACCTGACGCAGGGCGACGCGGGCGGTGATGCGCTCGACGTCGCTCATCTGGCGCAAGGCTTCGCGGATGCCTTCGAAGCCGCGGAAAGGCTCGGCGGGGGCCAGCAGGGTGGCGATGGCGTCGTGGCGGGCGCGCGCGACGGCGCGGTCGCGCAAGGGCTGGGTGAGCCATTGGCGCAGCGCCCGGCTGCCCATGCCGGTGCGGCAGGTGTCGAGCAGGGACAGCAGCGTGGGGCCATCCTCGCCGCGCAGCGTCTGCACGAGTTCGAGGTTGCGCAGGGTCGTCGCAGGCAGGTCGAGCAGCTCGGACGAGCGCGGCACCTCCAGCGAGGTGACGTGCGAGAGCGCCCTGCCCTGGGTGTGCTCGGCGTAGCTCAGCAGCGCCGCGCCCGCAGCCTGGGCCAGCGACATCTCCTGGGCACCCCAGCCTTGCAGGCTGCTGACCTGCAGCTGCTCACACAGTTTGCGCAGGCCGAGCCCCGGGTCGAACTGCCAGGTCGGGCGGCTGGTGAGGGCCACGCCTCGCTGCGCGCTGGTCAGGAGGGACTGGATGGCCGGGGGCACCCGCTCGCGGTCAAACAGGATCTCGGCGGGTTGCAGGCGGGCGAGCCAGCCCGCGAGTTCTCCCGCTGTGCACTCGGTCAACCCGAGCTTGCCGCTGGACAGGCCCAGCCAGGCCAGGGCGCAAGGCACTTTGTCTTCGGCGTGGCGGCCTTTTTTGTCCATGACCACGGCCAGCAGCAGCGCGTCGGCGCGCTCGGAGAGCAGCTCGGTGTCGATCAGGGTGCCGGGCGTGACCACGCGCACCACCTTGCGCTCCACCGGTCCCTTGCTGGCGCCCACCTCGCCCACCTGCTCGCAGATCGCGACGGACTCCCCCAGGCGGATGAGTTTGGCCAGGTAGGTGTCGAGCGCGTGCACCGGCACACCGGCCATCACCACCGGCTCGCCCGCGGACTGGCCGCGCACGGTCAGGGTGATGTCGATGAGGCGATTGGCCTTGCGGGCGTCGTCGTAGAACAGCTCGTAGAAGTCTCCCATGCGGTAGAAGACGAGCGTGTCCGGGTGCTCGGCCTTGATGCGCAGATACTGCTGCATCATCGGGGTGTGACCGGCGAAATCGCTGGGGGCGGATGGGGTGCGTGCGGTGTCCATGGCGGTTTGGGCGCCTGCTGCAGCCCAGGGGCGTGAGTGTACTGTCGGCCCCACGCCTGCGTTCGCCCTGGCCGCCGCTTTCTCGCCCCCCGGCTTCACCGCTGTTTCAGCCTTTCTGCGCCTCAGACCATGACCCGACTCGCCTCGCCCGCCTCCCGCTGCTGGACTGCCCTGCTCTGTGTCGCCCTGCTCGCGGGCTGCGGCAGCACCATCGTCAACCCGGTGACGGGGCAGGCGGAGCGTTCGGTGATGGACGAGGCCACCGAGATCGCCGAGGGGCAGAAGGCCCACGCGCAGATCCTCAAGGAGCAAGGCGCGTGCGATGACCCGCAACTCCAGGCCTACGTCAACGGCATCGGCCAGAAGCTCGCGGCGCAGTCCCACCGCGCTCACCTGAAGTGGACCTTCACGGTGCTCGACAGCCCGGAGATCAACGCGTTTGCGCTGCCCGGTGGCTACGTCTACGTCACCCGCGGGATCATGGCCTACCTCGACAGCGAGGCCGAGCTGGCGGGCGTCATCGGGCACGAGATCGGCCACGTCACGGCCCGCCACGGCGCGCAACGGGCCACGCGGCAGCAAGACGCCGGGCTGGGCGTGCTGGCCGCGACGGTGCTGGGTGCGGTGCTGGAGAGTCAGGGCATGCGGGGCGCGACCGACATCGTCGGGCAGGTGTCGCAGACGGCCGCGGCGGGCTACGTGGCGTCATACAGCCGGGAGCAGGAGTCGCAGGCGGACGAGCTGGGTGCCGAGTACCTGGCGCGCAACCAGTACGACCCGCGCAACATGGCCGACGTCATCGCGCTTTTGAAGAACCAGGAGAGCTACGCCGCCCAGGCCGCGCGCGCCGAGGGGCGGGCGGTGCCCACCGGGGCCAACTGGCTGTCGTCACACCCCAGCAACGACCAGCGCCTGGCCGACATCCGTCAGGCATCGGCGCTTTACCAGGGCCGCTACGCCGACGACGGCCGCAGCCGATACCTCCAAGCCATCGACGGGATGGCCTTCGGCGAAAGCCGTGAGCAAGGCCTGACGCGAGGGAGAAATTTCTACCATGAGCCCCTGGGCATCGCCTTGACGGCGCCTGCAGGCTGGCGCATCCAGAACACGCCCGAGGCGATCAGCTTGCTCAACGCCGCGGGCGACGCCGGGCTGATCGTTCGGCTGTTGCCGCGGGACGCCGGTCAAACGCACGAAGAGGTGCTGCGCAAGCTGCTCAAGGCGGATCAGAACCGCATCGAAGGCCAGCTCGACAAGCGCACCCTGCATGGCCTGGCCGCCACGCACTTCGACGGGGTGGTGCGCAACGCGCAAGGCCAGGGCGCGAGCGCGAGGCTGACCGTGGTCACCGGGCCGTCGGGCCGCCTGTACCTGCTGAGACACGCCGCGCGCGACGCCACGGCGCTGCAGCGGGCCGCGGGACTCACGAAAGAGGCCGAAGCCTCGTTTCGCGCCTTGACGGCCGAAGACAAACAAGCCGCGCGGCCCTGGCGCGTGCGCGTGCTGCCCTTGCCCCGCGGGGGACTGGCCGAGCTGGCGCGCAACACGCCGCTGGCTTCGGTCTCCAGCACCGCCGAAGCCCAGTTGCGGCTGATGAACAGCGCCTACGGGGAAGGCGGCAACCCTGGCCACATCACCGAGCCCCAGGTCGGCCAGCTGGTCAAGACGATCCGCTGACGCCAGCGGCCCCGGTCGTCAGAAATCCAGCAGGCTGAGGCCCACGCTGAAGGTGGTGCGGCGCCGGTTGTAGTCGACCAGGCTGTCGCCGTAGCCACTGAACAGCTGGGTGTGCAGCCGCAGGTTGCTCTTGCGGCCAAACGGCGCGTCACCCAGCGTGCGCAGCCACTCCAGCCGGGTCGAGCCGGCCCCCGACCGCGTCAGCGCGTGGCGCACCGTCAGGCCCAGCGTGTTGTCGACGTTCACGTTCCACTGCACGCGCACCTCGGCGCGCCCCACCGTGTTGCCGATGCCGGGGTTGTCGTCGTCGCCGGAGGACTCCCGGACGCGCTCCCAGACGCGGCCCTGCACCATCCAGCGGTTGCCCAGCTCGGCGCCGGCCATCAGGTAGACGCGGTTCCAGCTGCGCGACAGCGGTTGAGTCTGCCCGTTGGATTGGTGCACCAGCCCAACCCCGCTGTAGCGCAAGCGCCAGTTCCAGGGCAGGCTCAGGTCGCTGGGGTAGACGTAGATGAGCTCGGGCTCGTGGTCGGTGGTGCGGAAAGGCCGCGAGATCTCGCCACTGAACAGCTGCCAGTAAGACTGCTGGGTGTAGCCGAACCACAGGCTGTCGCGCCTCGCCGAGGCATCGTGCACCAACAGGCCCTGTGCCAGCTTCGTGCGAACGGACAGCTGCACGCGGGTTTCGACGTGACGGTAGGGCTGAGGGGTCGTGGCGCTGCGCCCCGCCGAGGGAGAAGAGGGCTGCCGGTTCACCGAGTCGCCCATCACCACCGAGGCGCTCACGGGGCGGTAGCCGCGGAAGCGGAACGTGCCGCAATCGCTGCCGTCTTCCAGCTCCCAGAAACGCGACATCTCGGTGCGGCGAGGGTCGTGGCAACCGTCCGACTCCGCCACGGGCGTCACCACCGGGGCGGCAGGGGTGGGCACCACGGGCTCGGCCTGAGGCGGCACCGCAGCCGGTGTGGCCGCCGCCGCTTCCCGCGTCGATGCGGCGGTCTTCAGCGCCGCCCACTGGTCGAAACACGCCAGCCGCTCGCGCCCATCGGCCAGCGCGGAGCAAGCCCGCCACCCGCTGTCCGAAAGCGGGTCGGGCAAGGGCGCACCCGCTGGCGCACCGGCCGGCGCGGCAGCGTGCCCCCCAGGGGCCGCGGCGCCCAACAGCCCCGCGAGGGCCAGGACACGCCAGTTGACAGGCAAGAGAGGTTCGCGTCTGTTCATGAGGCCCATTCTGCATGGAACCATCGCAGCAGCGAGTGACACGTGCCCACGCAGAAATCGCAAGACCCGGGAGGCCGGGCCGTCGGGAGCCCGCTAGAGTGGTTGCCATGCCCGACAGCCGATCCCCCTCCCCCAACCGCCACGCCGACCTGGTCGCCGCCCTGTGCCGTCACATCGAGGCGGCCGAGCAGCCGCCCTCGCTGGCGCAACTGGCCGCCCAGGCACACCTCAGCCCCCATCATTTGCACCGGGTGTTCAAAGCCGTCACCGGGGTGACGCCCAAAGCCTATGCCGACGCCCATCGCGCCGGCAAGGTCCAGGCCGCGCTGACGTCCGGGCAGGCCGTGACCGCGGCCCTTCACGACGCCGGCTACCAGGCGCCCAGTCGCTTCTACGAAAGCGCGCACCAGCGCCTGGGCATGCGCCCTTCGGCCTACCGGGCCGGTGGCGATCGAGCCGTCATCCGGTTCGCCGTGGCGCAATGCTCTTTGGGCGCCGCGCTCGTGGCCGCCAGCGCACAGGGGGTGTGCGCCATCTCGCTGGGCGACGACGCCGAGGCCCTCACGCAAGAGTTGCAAGACCGCTTCCCCCGCGCCGAACTCATCGGCGCCGACGCCCGCTTCGAGCGCCTGGTGGCCCAGGTCATCGGCTTGGTGGAGATGCCCCATCAGGTGCACCAGTTGCCGCTGGACATCCGGGGCACAGCCTTCCAGCAACGCGTGTGGCAGGCGCTGCGAAACATCCCGCCTGGCCAGACGCTGAGCTACACGGAGCTGGCCGAGCGCATCGGCACGCCGCGATCCGTGCGGGCCGTGGCGGGCGCGTGCGCGGCCAACACCCTGGCCGTGGCCATCCCTTGCCACCGCATCGTGCGCCTCGACGGCGACCTCAGCGGCTACCGCTGGGGCGTCTCGCGCAAAGCCGCGCTGCTTCAGCGCGAAGCCACGCCGGACACCCCAGCCACCTCAACCACCAGCGACGCCGGCTCTCCCGACGACAAGGCATCGGCCTGAGCCTGGTACCACGCCAGGCACTGGGGGTTGGCCATCGCGTCGGGGTTGACCACGCGCCCCATGGGCTGCCCCAGGAAGACCTTCTTGATCGGCACCTCCTGCTTCTTGCCTGACAGCGTGCGCGGCACCTCGGGCGCCTGCAGCAGCAAATCAGGGATGAAGCGCGGCGACACGGCCTGCCGGATGGCGCCTGCGATGCGCGTTTGCAGCGCCTCGTCCAGCACGCGCTCGTCGCGCAGCACCACGAACATGATCATGCGGCTGTCGCGCCCCAGGTGCTCCAGGTCGATCACCAAGCTGTCGATCACCTCCGGCAGGGCCTCCACCGCGGCATACAGCTCGCTGGTGCCCAGGCGCAGGCCGTGGCGGTTGATGGTGGCGTCGCTGCGGCCGTAGATGACGCAGCTGCCGTCCTCGTTGACACTCAACCAGTCACCGTGGCGCCAGACGCCCGGGTAGACGTCGAAATAGCTCGACAGGTAACGGGCGTGGCCCTCGTCGCCCCAGAAGCGCAGTGGCATGGATGGCAGCGGGCGCGTGCAGACCAGCTCCCCCACCTGACCGATGACGCTGCGGCCATCGTCGTCCCAGGCCTCCACCGCAGCGCCCAACAGGCGGCATTGCATGCGACCTGGCTGCTGTGGCAACTCGCGGTGCCCGCCCACGAAGGCCCCGCAGAAATCGGTGCCACCCGAGAGGTTGTTCCACCAGATGTCGCGCGTGCCCAGGGCCTCGAACTGAGCGGTGCCCCAGCGCTGCACCTCCTCGCTCAAGGGCGACCCGGTCGACCCCAGCATGCGGATGCGGCCGAGGTCGCCACAGCGCCCCAGCTCCACCCCGGCCTTCATGCAACTCGCGTAGAAAGCGGCGCCCGCACCAAACAGCGTCACGCGGTGGCGGGCGGCGAAGCGCCACAAGGTCGTCCAGTCGGGCTGGGCCTTGCTGCCCCCGGGGCTGCCGTCGTAGATGCACACGGTGGTGCCAGCCAGCAAGGCGCCGACCTGCGCGTTCCACATCACCCAGCCCGTGGAGCTGTACCAATGGTGGCGTTCACCCAGGCTGTTGGCTTCGTAGCTGGCGCCCGTGTCGTTGTGGAGCCGGCTGGCCGACGCCACCAGCAAGATGCCGCCGTGTCCATGCACCAGCGGCTTGGGCAGGCCCGTGGTGCCGCTGGAGTAGACCACCCACAGCGGGTGGTCAAAGGGCAGCCACTCGGGCTCGAAGGCCGCGGTCTGCGCGTCATCGCGGGACGTGGCCTGCGCGAAGTCGACGTCGCCCTGCAACGGCTGGCTCGCGTGCGGGCTGGCCAGCACAATGAGGCGCTCGACGCTGGGCAGGCTGTCGCGCAGGCCTCGCACCACCTCGCTGCGATCCATGCCCTTGCCGCCGTGGTGCACGCCGTCGGTCGCGATCAGCAGCTTCGGCGCGATCTGGCGGAATCGATCGCCAACCGCCTGCACGCCCATGTCGGGTGCGCACACGCTCCAGATGGCGCCGATGCTCGCGCAGGCCAGGAAGGCCACGATGGCCTCGGGCACGTTGGGCAGGTAGGCGGCCACGCGGTCGCCACGCTCCACCCCCAGCTCGCGCAGGGTGAGCGCCAGCGAGGCGACCTGGCGGCGCAACTCCGGCCACGTCATCTCTGCGACCTCGCCCCGTTCGTTCTCGCTGACGATGGCCGGCACCCCAGCCGCCGCGGCGGCTTCCACGTGGCGCAGCACGCGCTGGGCGTAATTGACCTGCGCGCCCGGGAACCACACCGCACCGGGCATGCGGGCATCGGCCAACACCGCGGAATGCGCCGTGGGGGAGCGGTGCGCATCAAAGTCCCAGATGCTTTGCCAGAAGGCGTCCTGCTCGTCCACCGACCAGGACCAAAGCGCTTCATGCCCCTCGAAGACCAAGCCTCGTTGCCCCCGCAACCAGTCGCGGTACAGGCTCATGAGCGAAACGAACGGGGGTGGGGCGACAGGGTTCAGGTCGGTCATCGTCGGGGCCAGGCAGTCGAGCGTGCGCCCATCATGACGCGCTGGCACGAGCGCAAGCAACGGGAAGCGCCCTGATGCCCTTTGGCAGAAAGTGTGGCCGTTCACCCCTTCAATCAGGAGCGCCCATGACCACGCATCGAACCATCGAACCCGCCATCCACTACTGGGGCACGCCCGTGGTGCTCATCAGCACCCGCAACGAAGACGGGTCGGCCAACCTCGCCCCCATGTCTTCGGCCTGGTGGCTGGGGTGGAGTTGCATGCTGGGGCTGGACGCCAGTTCACGGACCACCGAAAACCTGCGGCGCACCGGGGCTTGCGTGCTGAACCTGGCCAGCGCCAATCTGGTGTCCGCCGTCGACCGGCTGGCCTTGCTCACCGGCACCCCTCAGTTGCCCCTGCACAAGCGCTTTTTGGGCTACCGCCATGAAGCCGACAAGTTCACCGCAGCGGGCCTGACACCGCAGGCGTCTGACGTGGTGGCGCCACCGAGGGTGCAGGAATGCCAGGTGCAGATGGAAGCCCAGGTGGTGGACATCCGCCCCTTCGCTGCGCGGGACGCGCGCATGCCCGTGGGCGCGTGCATGGTCGAGTTGCAGCTGTTGAAGGTGCACGTCGCACCCGACTTGCTGCAGGAGCCCGACGGTCACCGCATCGACCCCGACCGCTGGAAGCCGCTGATCATGAGCTTTCGGCAGTTCCACAGCGTGGGCGAACGATTGCAGCCCTCGCGCCTGGCCACGGTGCCGGAAGAGGCTTACGCGCCCTGGCGGCGCTCGAGCCCAGCCGCGCCCACCCAGGGGTGAGCGCGGGCTCCGCCGTCAGAACGGCGCGTCGTCGCGGCGGCGGCTGCTGCCGTCACCGGCTTCAGCGGCCTTGGCCGCGGCGGTGATGCGGGTGCGCTTGGGCGCAGCCGGCTCGCTCGGGGCGGCCTGCTGACCTGCGGCCTCGGCCTCCTTGAGCGCCTCGATGACGGCGGTGCGCTCGTCATCGGCCTGGCCCGCCTCCTGCGCTTGCGCGGTCGCCACGGCTTCGGAGATGACGCGGGTGTAAGGCGCCAGCGTCTTGACCAGCTGGCCGTAGATGCGGGGCGTGGCCGCCACGATCTCGCGCTGGTAGAGGAAGTCCGGCTCGCCCGTGAAGTTGCCCACCAGGCCACCGGCCTCGGTGATCATCAGCGAGCCCGCGGCCACGTCCCAGGGGCTCAGGCCGGTCTCGAAGAAGCCGTCGTAGTAGCCCGCGGCCACGTAGCAGAGGTCCAGCGAAGCGGCCCCCGGTCGACGCAGGCCGGCGCACTGCACCATCACGTCCTCGAACATCTTGAGGTAGCGCTGGAAGTTGTCGCCCTTGCGGAAAGGGAAGCCCGTGCCGATCAAGGCCTCGAGCATGCGCGTGCGCTTGGAGACGCGCAGGCGCCGGTCGTTGAGGTAGGCGCCTTTGCCCTTGGAGGCGTAGAACAGGTCGTTGCGGGTCGGGTCATAGACGACGGCCTGCTGCACCTGACCGCGGTAGGACAACGCGATGGACACCGCGTAGACCGGAAAGCCGTGGATGAAGTTGGTGGTGCCGTCCAGTGGATCGATGATCCAGACGTAATCGCTGTGACGAGCGCCCTGGGTGCGGCCCGACTCTTCAGCCAGGATGCCGTGGCCCGGGTAGGCCTCCAGGATGGTTTCGATGATCACGCGCTCCGCTGCCTGGTCCACCTCGGTGACGAAGTCGTTGTGCGACTTCGCGGTCACTTGCAGGCGCTCGATGTCGAGCGACGCCCGGTTGATGATCGCCCCGGCTGCGCGAGCAGCTTTGATGGCGATGTTGAGCATGGGGTGCAGGGCTTGAGACATGTCGTGAGCAAGGGGTGCAGGTGAAGGGCAGCACGCACGAATGTGACACAAGCCGGCGCAGCCGTCGCGAGGCCGATGGGGTCATCGGGGTCGCAGGCGCGTGCCGTGGGGTCCATCCATGCAGGAATGGGGCGCAGCGGTGATCAAAGAACGAGGAGAATCTGCCATTCTAGCGAAGCGCGCCGTTTTTTGCACCCCCCGATCAGCGCCCCACCCCGCACCGATGCCCACTTCACCACAGATCCCGAGCCCCCACCCGGCGCCCCGCCCCGGGGCGGACCCCACCCGTTTCATCCTCATCGGCACCAGCCACCCCGGCAACGTGGGCGCCACCGCGCGGGCCATGAAGGTCATGGGCTTTTCCGAACTGGTGCTGGTGCGCCCCCGCTTCCCCGACGTGCTGGTCCAGGAAGACACCGTGGCCCTGGCCAGCGGCGCCGCCGACATCCTCGTGCGTGCGCGCATCGTCGACACGGTGGCCGAGGCCCTGGAGGGCGTCACCTTCGCGATCGGCACGGCCATGACCCCGCGCGACTTCGGCCCCCCCACGATCACCCCGCGCGAGGGCTTGAGCGAGCTGGCACGCAGCCACGCCGCCACCGGTCACAAAGTCGGCTTCCTGTTCGGCAGCGAGCGCCACGGCATGGCCAACGAAGACGTCTACCGCTGCCACGCGGTCATCAGCATCCCCACCAACCCCGACTACGGCTCGCTCAACCTGTCGCAGGCCGTGCAACTGCTGGCCTACGACTGGCGCCAGGCCCTGGGTGGCTTCCCCGTGGTCGAGCGCACGCCCGACGCGGACCTGGCGGGGGGCGCCGCCGTGCAAGGCATGCTGGACCACCTGGAGCGGGCGCTGGTGCACGTGGGTTTCCTCGACCCGGCGGCGCCCAAAAAGCTCATGCCCCGGCTCAACCAACTCTTCAACCGAGCCGAGTTGCGCCAGGAAGACATCCACATCCTGCGGGGCATCGCCAAGGCCATGCTCGATCGCCCCAAGCCGTGACGGCGGCACGGGTCTTTGGGCCAGGGCTACACTTTCAGGCCTGACTCGAAAAACGCATAAGCAAATCCATGCTGTTCGCCCGCCTGCGCGAAGACATCGCCTGCATCCTGGAGCGTGACCCCGCCGCCCGCACGGCCTGGGAGGTCCTGACCTGCTACCCCGGTCTGCACGCCCTGGCCATGCACCGCGGGGCCCACTGGTGCTGGACGCACGGCCTGCGCTGGCTGGGCCGCTGGATTTCGCACTGGGCGCGCTTTTTCACGGGCATCGAAATCCACCCCGGCGCCCGCGTGGGCCGCCGCGTCTTCATCGACCACGGCATGGGCGTGGTGGTGGGCGAAACCGCCGAGATCGGCGACGAGTGCACCATCTACCAGGGCGTGACCCTGGGCGGCACCTCGCTGTCGCGCGGGGCCAAGCGCCACCCGACGCTGGGCCGCGGTGTGATCGTGGGTGCCAACGCTCAGGTTCTGGGCGGCTTCACCGTGGGCGATGGCGCCCGCGTGGGCTCCAACGCCGTCGTCACCAAGCCCGTGCCACCTGGCGCCACCGCGGTGGGCAATCCGGCTCGCATCATCGTCGCCAAGCAGCAGGTGCTCGATGAGAAGCAGGCCGAGCGCGAGGCCGTGGCCGCCCGCATGGGGTTCTCGGCCTACGGCGTGACCGAAGGCGACGACCCGCTGTCGCAAGCCCTGCGTGGCCTGATCGACCACGCCTCGGGTCACGAGCACCAGATCGCGCTGCTGTGGCAGTCGGTTGAAAAGCTCGCGGCCTGCGCCCAGAGCCAGTTGGGCCGCGACTGCATGCCCGAGGACGCCCAGAAGACCGAGGCCTTCGACGCCGACGAGCTCAACCGCTTGGTGAAGTGAGCCCGCCGTGACGCCGCCGGGCTTGCAGGACGACCTGTTTGGCGGCGAGCCGTCACCAGCCCCCTCGTCTGCCCCTCCGCCTGCCCCTTCGCCAAAGCCATCGACGCACGATGCGCCAACCGGGCTGACTCCAAAAGCACCTCGCACACCCCGCGTGGCTGGCCAGGTCACCCCGGCACCGACGCTGCCCGAACACGCCGACCTGGCCCGGCGCCTGCCCGAGCAGGTGCGCCTGGGCACCTCGTCGTGGAGCTACCCCGGCTGGCACGGCCTGGTCTGGGCCGACGAACTCAACGAGCGCCGCCTGGCCAAAGATGGCCTGACCGCCTACAGCCAGCACCCGCTGCTGCGCACGGTCAGCATCGACCGCTCGTTCTACCAACCGCTCAGCGTGGGACAGTACACCGCTTACGCCTCGCAGGTGCCCGATGGCTTTCGCTTCATCGTCAAGGCCCCGGCGTCGGTCAGCGATGCCTTGATCCGCGACGAATCGGGCCGGGGCAAAGCCCACAACCCGCTGTTCCTGGACCCCGATCTGGCGCTGCGTGAATTCATCGAACCGGCGATGCAGGGCCTGGGCCACAAGGTCGGCGCGCTGGTCTTCCAGATCAGCCCCCTGCCCCACCTCTGGCTGCGCCAGCCGAACCGCCTGATGGACCAGCTGGAGCACATGCTTGGCAAGATGCCTGCGCTGCAGGCGGCCATCCCTGGCGCGGTGATCGCCGTCGAGGTGCGCGATCACGCATTGGTGAGCCCGGCGCTGGCACAGGTGCTCAAGCGCACCGGCCACAGCCACTGCCTGGGCCTGCACGCCCGCATGCCACCCATCGAGGACCAGTTGCCGATGTTGCGCAGCCTGTGGCCCGGGCCGCTGGTGTGCCGGTGGAACCTGCACCGACGGCATGGGGCCTTTGGCTACGAAGACGCCCGCGCCATGTACGCACCGTTCGATCACATCCAGGATGCCGACCCGCAAACGCGCGAGACGCTGGCACGGGTCATCGTGGCAACAGCCCGTGCTGGCCTGCCGGTGCACGTGTCCATCAGCAACAAGGCCGAAGGCTGTGCACCGCTGTCCGTGGGCCTGCTGGCGCAGGAGGTGGTGGCGCAGTGGGAAGCCGCTCCCGCGGCCCCTCAAACGCCTCAAGCCAGCAGGTAGCCGCCGTCCACGTTCAGGCAGGTGCCCGTGGTGTAGCTGGCCGCGTCCGACGCCAGGTACAGGGCCGCGCCCGCCATCTCCGACGGGTCGGCCACGCGGTTCATCGGCACGTGGGCCAGCACCGACTTGAGGATCATCTCGTTGCTGGTCAGCGCCGAGGCGAACTTGGTGTCCGTCGCACCCGGCAGGATGGCGTTGACGCGCACCTTCTGCGTCGCGCACTCCTTGGCGAAGGCGTGCGTCATCGAGATCACCGCGGCCTTGGTGATGGAGTAGATGCCCTGGGCCATGCCCGGGATCACGCCGTTGACCGACGCGATGTTGATGATCGAGCCGCCACCCTGCTTGGTCATCAGCTTGGCGCCGCGCGAGCACATGAAGAAGTAGCCACGGATGTTGACGTCCACCGTCTTCTGGAAGGCGTTCAGGTCGGTGTCGGTGATGTGGCCGAAGTACGGGTTGGTCGCCGCGTTGTTGACCAGGATGTCGAGGCGGCCGAATTCCTTTTCGATGGCCGCGAAGGTGGCGTCGATCTGCTCCATCTCGCCGATGTGGCAAGCCAGCACCGAGGCCTTGCCACCGGCTTCGCGGATGGAGGCGGCCACGGCTTCGCACGGCTCGGCCTTGCGGCTGGAGACGATGACGTGGGCGCCTTGTGCGGCCAGCAGGCGCGCGATGGCCTCGCCGATGCCACGGCTGGAGCCGGTCACGAGGGCGACCTTGCCGGTCAGGTCAAACGGGTTCTTCAGGTTCAGGGCGTTGCTCATGGTGCTTGGATCTTGTCGTTGTGCGAGGGGGGGTGCCTTGCAGAAGGCCGTCAGAGCTTGGACTGGGCGATGATGCCCAGGCAGCGCTGCTCCAGGTAGCTCACGAAGGGCCCGAAGGTGGCGAAGGCCGGGTTGCGCGCGTTGCCTTCCTTGAAGCGCTTGTAGATCTGCTGCGCGATGCCGGCCAGGCGGAACAGGCCATACACCGTGTAGAAGTCGAAGTTGTCCACGCTGAAGCCGGTTTTCTCGGCGTAGTAGCGGATCACCTCTTCGCGCGTGAGCATGCCCCGGGCATTGGTCGGCTGGCGACGCGAGCCCTTCATGAACATGTCGTCGTCGGCCTGCACCCAGTAGGCCAGCGAGCTGCCCAGGTCCATCAGCGGGTCGCCCAGCGTGGCCATCTCCCAGTCCAGCACACCGATGACCTTGAGCGGGTCGTTCACGTCGAGCACGACGTTGTCGAATCGGAAGTCGTTGTGGATGAGTCGGATGGCCACTTCCTGCTTGGGCATCTTCTCGGCCAGCCAGGCCATCACCTGCTCGAAGTCGCCGACGTCGTCGGTGCGAGCGGCGCGGTAGCGCTTGGTCCAGCCTTCAACCTGGCGGGCCACGTAGCCTTCGCCCTTGCCCAGGGTGTCCAGGCCGGCGGCCTTGGGGTCGAGCTTGTGCAGGTCGACCAGGGTGTCGAGCACGTTCAGGCACAGCTGGCGGGTCTTGGCCTCGTCCAGGCCCAGCTCGGGCGAGAGGTTCTGGCGCGGGATGTTGCCCACCAGGCGCTCCATCACGTAGAAGGGCGCGCCGATGACGCTGGCGTCCTCGCAGATGGCGAGGATGGCCGGCACCTTGGGGTAGACCGGTTTGAGCTTGCGCATGACCTCGGCCTCGCGCACCACGTCGTGGGCCGACTTGGCGATGTGGCCGAAGGGCGGGCGACGCAGGATCAGGTCGACGTTGGCGTAGCTGAGCTGGTAGGTCAGGTTCGAGGCCCCGCCCGGGAACTGCTTGAGTTCGGGCGTGCCTTCCAGCTTCAGGCCGTGGGCCTGCAGGTAGGCCGTGACCTTCGCCACGTCCACTTCTTCGCCGGCGCGAACCTGGCCGGCCTGGTCCACCAGGGAGTCGGTGCGACTGTCGCTCATGGGGAGTCTCCTTGTGCGACCGCTGGCGGCGGCACCCTGGGAGCCTCACCCCGCCGCGGTCAATGTGTGAAGCGTTGGAGTTTAGGAAGCAGGCGGTGATGAATCAAATGCATTGTTTGCATCGCCACCCATTCGCGACACGGATGACCTCAAGCCGCAGGCCGCGCGGCCGTGCCCGGCCGGACCGCCGACTTGGGCCGGAAAGCGACGCAGACGTTCGCATCGCACTCCATCCAGGGGCCACCGATGAGGTCGATGCAATACGGCACGGCCGCGAAGATGCCCGGCACCACCGAGCGCCCCTCGGCGTCCCGCAGGCCCTCCAGCGTCTCGGCGATCGATTTGGGCTGACCGGGCAGGTTGAGGATCAGCGCCCTGCCCCGCACCACCGCCGTCTGGCGCGACAGGATGGCCGTCGGCACGAAGCGCAAGCTGATCTGGCGCATCTGCTCGCCAAAACCGGGCAGCTCCTTGTCGGCCACGTCCAGCGTGGCTTCGGGCGTGACGTCGCGCGGCGAAGGACCGGTGCCGCCGGTGGTCAGCACCAGGTTGCAGCCCTCGGCGTCGACCAGCTCGCGCAAGGTCGCCGCAATCGCGTCGCGCTCATCGGGGATGAGGCGCGGCACCCAGGTGACCGGGTTGCGCACCGCACGCCCGAGCCAGTCCTGCAAAGCAGGCAGGCCCTTGTCCTCGTAGACCCCCGTGCTGGCGCGGTCGCTGATGGAGACCACACCGATGCGCACCGGCTCCAGCGGCTGCACAGGCTCCGGCGCGGCGCTCACGCGCCCCCCTGCCCCGCTGCGGGGTCCTGATCAGGGTCTTGATCTTCCATGGCCTGCTTGATGTACTGGAACAGCTCGCGGAACGCCCGACCGCTGCGCTTTTCGGGCACCTCGGCGGCGTCTTTTCGGGCGTTGCGGATCAGCGCGCGAAGCTGCTGCATGTCGGTGCCGGGGAAGTCCTCGGCCCAACGGGTGACGACGTCCTTGTCGTCCGACAGCAACTCGGCTCGCCAGCGCTCGGCCTGATGCAGCGCCAGCGCGTTGCGGGCGTGCCCCATCTGGAACTGCGCCACGGCTTCGCGCAAAGGCTCGGAATCCACCTCGCGCATCACCTTGCCGATGAATTGCAACTGGCGGCGCTTGCCTTCGAAGGAGCGCGTCTTCTTGAACGCATCCAGGGCGTCACGCAGGCGCTCGGGCATGGGGATGTCGTTGAGTCGGCTGTCGGGCATCTCGAGGAGCTGCTTGCCCAGCGATTGGAGCTCGTGGCTTTCGCGCTTGAGCGCACTCTTGCTGGGACGGCGAAAGCCGCCTTCTTCGCCGTCGAAGTCTTCTTCGGCGTCGTCTGGGTCGATGTGGTTCGGATTCATGTCCTCGCTATGATACGGGTGGCCCGACGTTGTGGGCCGTTGTCCATCACACCGACCCAAGCCAATGCCTCAAAACAAAGCTGCGCCCTCGACCGCTCCCTCGACCGGATTTGCCTACAGCCGAGAGCAATTCCAGCAACTGATCGAAGACGCGCTCGAGCGGGCCCGCAAGCTGGGTGCCACCGACGCCGCCGCCGAGGTCTCCGAGGGAGCCGGCCTGTCGGTCTCGGTGCGCAAGGGCAAGCTGGAGAACGTCGAGCGCAACCGCGACAAGACCATCGGCGTCACGGTCTACCTGGGACAACGCCGCGGCAACGCGAGCACCTCCGACTTCTCCTCCGAGGCGTTGTCGCGCACGGTGCAGGCCGCCTACGACATCGCACGCCACACCGCCGAAGACCCCGCCGCCGGCCTGCCCGATGAAGCCGACCTGGCCAAAGGCAAGGCCGCGCGCCGCGACCTCGACCTGTTCCACCCCTGGGCCATCGACGCCGAAGCCGCCGCGGAACTCTCGCGCCGCTGCGAAGCCGCCGCCCTGGAGGTCGACCCCCGCATCACCAACTCCGAAGGCGCGGGCGTGTCGGCGCAGCAATCGCACTTCTGGGCCGGCAACAGCCGGGGCTTCCGCGGCGGCTACGCCAGCTCGCGTCACTCGCTGTCGGTTTCGCCCATCGCGGGACGCGGCAACGACATGCAGCGCGACTTCTGGTACACGTCCGAGCGCGACGCCCGCGACATGGCCAAACCCGAGGCCGTGGGTCGCTACGCGGCAGAGCGCGCCCTGTCGCGCCTGAAGTCCCGCAAAATCGCCACCAGCGAGGTGCCGGTGCTGTTCGAGAACACGCTGGCCGCCGGCCTGCTGGGCGCCTACGTGCAGGCCACCAGCGGAGGCGCCTTGTACCGGCGCGCCACCTTCTTGCTCGACAGCCTGGGCAAGCCCATCTTCCCCAAGCACATCCAGGTCACGGAAGACCCGCACATCCTCAAAGGCAAGGGCAGCGCCCCCTTTGACGACGAAGGCGTGCTCACCCGCAAGCGCCAGGTGGTCAAGAACGGCGTCGTGCAAGGCTACTTCCTCTCCAGCTACTCGGCTCGCAAACTGGGCATGAAGACCACCGGCCACGCCGGCGGCTCACAGAACCTGACGCTGTCGAGCAAACTGACCGACCCCAAGGACAACCTCAAGGCCATGCTCAAGAAGCTGGGCACCGGCTTGTTCGTGACCGAGCTGATGGGCCAGGGCGTCAACTACGTCACGGGCGACTACTCCCGCGGCGCGGCCGGCTACTGGGTCGAAAAAGGCGTGATCCAGTACCCGGTGCATGAAATCACCATCGCCGGCCACCTGGGCGAGATGTTCCAGCACATCGTGGCCGTGGGCGCGGACGCCTACACCTACGGCAGCAAGACCGTGGGCTCCGTGCTCATCGAAAAGATGAAGATTGCCGGTCATGGCTCCTGAGCACCACACCCGCGGGTAAGCCCTCTGCCGCGGCGGGGTCGTGCGCACGATCTGGCTCCTAGAATTTTGGGACAGCATCCCAACCGAGGAGACCCCACATGCAACGTCGTGCCTTCATCAACCACGCAGGCCTGGCCGGCGTGCTGGCAGCAGGAGCCGCCCCCGCCATCGTTCACGCGCAGACGCAACTGCGCTGGCGCATGGCCTCCAGCTTCCCGAAGTCGCTGGACACCATCTTCGGCGCAGCCGACGTCTTCGCCAAGAAGATCCACGAGATGTCGGGGGGCAAATTCCAGATCTCGGTGCACGCGGGCGGTGAGCTGATGCCGGCCTTCGGCGTGGTCGACGGCGTGCAAAGCGGCACCGTCGAAATGGCGCACACCGCGCCCTACTACTTCGTGGGCAAGGACGAGACCTTCGCCATCGGCTGCACCATCCCGTTCGGCCTGAACTCGCGCCAGATGACGGCCTGGATGTACGAAGGCAACGGCCTCAAGCTGATGCGCGAGTTCTACGCCAAGTACAACATCATCAACTTCCCCGGCGGCAACACCGGCGCACAGATGGGCGGCTGGTACCGCAAGCCCGTCAAGTCCCTGGCCGACATGAAGGGCCTGAAGATGCGCGTGGCCGGCTTCGCAGGCAAGGTCATGGAGCGCATGGGCGTGGTGCCCCAGAACCTGCCGGGCGGCGAGATCTACCAGGCCCTCGAGAAAGGCGTGATCGACGCCGCCGAGTGGGTCGGCCCTTACGACGACCAGAAACTCGGCTTCTACAAAGTGGCGCCTTACTACCACTTCCCCGGCTGGTGGGAGGGTGGCCCTCAGCTGGACTTCTTCATCAACCAGAAGGCCTACGACGGGCTGAACCCCGAGTACAAAGCCATGGTGGAGGCCGCCGCCTCGCACGCCCACACCGAGATGCAGGCCCGCTACGACGCCCGCAACCCGCTGGCGCTCAAGCAACTGGTGGCAGCCAAGACCGAGCTGGTTCAGTTCCCCAAGCCCGTGCTGGACGCCGCCTTCAAGCACGCCATGGACATCTACAGCGAGCTCAATGAGAAGAACCCGGCCTGGCGCAAGGTTTACGCGGACTACGCCAAGTTCCGTGCCGACCAGAACCTCTGGTTCCGCTTCACCGAAGCCACCTTTGACCGCTACATGCAATCGGTCAAGCTCTGATGGCAAGATGAGCCTCAGGCCCTGACGGCCACCCCACCTTGATGATGCGCAGTACCCTGGAAAGCAAAGCCTCCATTGCCGGAAAGGGGCGTCGGGCTCGCTCGACGCCAGGGTGCGCTGCGTGGGCTGCGTGGGCTGCGTTGCGGGGCGAGAACGACTGGCTGGGCTTCATGGGCTTCATCGGCCTCTTGGGTGTCACGCGCCTGCTCGGCCTGCTGACGTTGCTGTGCACCGCCAGCCTGGTGCACGGACAGGTGCAGGTGCAGCCGCCCTCCGGCGAGCCGCCGCCCATCGAGCTGAACGCCCGGGATCAACGCGTCTCCCTGAGTGGCCACATGAGCATGGCCTTGGTCGAGGGGCCTCCGGTGGAGGTGCCCGAACGCCTCCAGAACCAGGCCTTCATCCCCGCCGCGGGCAACCCGGCGGCCGGATTCGGTCCCGAGGTCATGTGGGTGCGCTTCCGACTGCACGCCCAGGACGCGGGCGGTGCTGGCGAGTGGCTGCTGGAGGTCACCCCGGCCTACCTGAACCACGTGGCGCTCTACGTCGAAACGCCCCAAGGACTGCAGCGAGTCGGGCGGGCCGGCACCGAGCACCCCCATGCTCAGCGGCAGCTGCGCCACCGAAACGGCGTGTTCATCCTCAACCTGCAGGCGGGTGAGCCCGGCCAGACCTTCTACGTCCGCATTGCCAGCCGCACCACGCGGATGCTGGGCGCCACCCTGCACCGGCCCAAGGCCTTCGCCGAATCCACCCAGGGCGAGTTGCTGCTTCAGGGCGTGTTCTTCGGCGGCATCCTGATCGCCATGATGATCAGCCTGTTCCTGGGCCAATGGCTGCGGGAGACGGTGCAGTTCCAATACGCGGCCTACGTCAGCGTCTCTGGCTTCAACCAGTTCATGGCCCTGGGCCTGGGTCAGCAGTGGATCTTCCCGGAGCAAACCGGCCTCTACAACAGCGCGGTGGCGGCCTCCATGGCGCTGCAGTCGCTGTTCGGTGCGCAGGTCCTGCGTGTCACCCGGGTCGAGGTGCATTTCCCTCGCCTGGCTCAGCGCTACTGGCAAGCCACCTGGGTTTTGACCGCCGTGTTGCTGCCCTTCGCCCTGGCGGGGGCGTACGAAGTGGTCTCCCCCGTGATCCAGGCGGTCTACAGCGTCCAGGCGATTTTCTCCATCGGCGTGTCCATCGCCATCTGGCGACGGGGCGAAGCAGCGGCCAAGTTCTTCCTGGTGGCCTTCAGCTGCCTGCTGCTGGCGGTGTTGCTGTTCCTGCCCCTCAACCTGGGCTGGCTGCCGCTCAATTTCTGGACCCAGAACATGCTGCAGATCAGCATGTTCGTTCACCTGGTCCTCATGAACGTCGCGGTGGCCCGCTACGTCAAGGTGCTGCGCGACGAGGCCGACGGTGCCCGCAACCGGCTGCTGGCCTCGGCTGAGCAGTCCGCCGCAGACCTCGAAGCGCAAGTCAACATCCGCACCGCCGAACTCCAGTCCGCCCTGCTTGCCGCCAACGAAGCCGGCCGGGCCAAAACCGAGTTCCTGGGCCGGGTCAGCCACGACCTGCGCACCCCCTTGACCGCCATCATCGGCTACGCCCAGCTGATGCAGGCAGATGAGAGTGGACAGCAGCGCCGCGCTGGCATCATCGCCAAAAGCGCGCAGCACATGCTCACCCTGATCAACGACCTGATCGAGTACGCGCGCGGGGCATCCAGCGACCAGCTCAAGCTCGCCCCCACCTACCTGCATGGCTCGCTTGACGCCGTCGCACAGGAGTCACGCACCCTCGCCGAGTCACAAGGCAACCGATTCGAGCTCGTGCTGGCAGGGTCCCTGCCCAACGTGGTCATGATCGACGGCACCCGCCTGCGCCAGGTGCTGATGAACCTCTTGCAAAACGCCAACCGCTACACGCAGGAAGGCCAGATCACGCTGCGGGTCGAGGCCATCGGCGCGCCTGGCAACGCCGATCAGCAAAGCCTGAACCTGCGCTTCCAGGTGGAAGACACCGGCTGCGGCATCCCCGCCAGCGACCTGCCCCACGTGCTCAACCCCTTTTTCCGATCGTCGCGCCAACCTGCCAGTGGGCCCAAAGGCCTGGGGCTGGGTCTGTCCATCGTCGACACCTGGGTCAAGCGCATGCATGGCAGCGTGAGCCTGCACAGCGCAGAAGGCCAAGGCACGGTCGTCAGCGTGACGATCCCCACGCGCACCGCGTCCGAGCAGGACATGTCCTTGCCGCAGATGGTCGAAGGCCAGGAGCTGACCCCCACGCTGGATGGCGGCGGGCGGCGCATCTGGGTGGTGGAGGACACGGTCGAGATCCGCGACCTGCTCTGCGAGGAATTGCGTCGCTGCGGCTTCGAGGTCGTCCTCATCGCCACCGGGCAGGAGTTCATCAACCGGCTCAAGTTGATCGGTGTGAAGCCACCCAGCCTGATCCTCACCGACTACCAGATGCCCGGCGCCGACGGCGGCGACGTGCTGCAGGCCGCGCGCGCGCAGTGGCCCGGCGTGCCCGTGGTGCTGCTGTCGGCCACGCAACAAACCATGGAGTCCTTGGGCAAAGCGGCCTCGGCCGGCTTCGATGCGAGCCTGACGAAGCCCGTGAACCTGCTGGACCTGCGTTCGACCCTGGCCCGCGTGCTGGGCTTGCACCCAGGCGGTGCCGGCAACCCGACCGATGCGGGCGCCTGAAGCGTGACGCCATCCCCACCCGGGGGAGACGCGTGCGAGCCGGCGCGGGGCGCGGTCACTTTCGCCTCAAGCTCGCGCGAGATCAGCCGAATTGCCGTGTGAGCGCAGTCAGAGCGCCCGCCCAACGGAGTCCCCATGCGATCGCGCCCGAACCCCGCCAGAGTGCCCCCCGCGGACTGGAGCCAGGCCCCGCTGGCTCGCACCTGGCAGACGCTCAGCACCCTGTGCTGGGCGCTGGCGGTGGCAGCCGCCATGCTTCACCCGCTGCCCGCCGTGGCGCTCAGCATCGTGGCCACGTGGGCGCACTTCAAGGCCACGCCGCCCCACGCCCTGAGGGCGCGAACCAGCCGCGCCGGCTGAACGCGCAACGCTCAGCCACCCGGCTCAGGCACCCAGCTCAGCGCACCGCATCCGGCACCGTGGGGGCACCGCCCTCAGGCAAGGCCTCGGGCGGATCGGTTGCATCGGGCTCGGGCATGCCCATGTCCTGGATCTGCATCTCGATTTCGACGCTGTCCGGGTTGACCGCCTGCTCCTTCTCCAGCCAGTGCGTGACCGACTGCGGCCAGAAAATCACCACCGCCACCAGGATCAGCTGCATCACCACCCACGGGATCGCCCCCAGGTAGATGTCGCGCGATGCGATGGGCTTGCTGATGGCGCCGCTCTTGTGGATCTGGTCGGCCACGCCGCGCAGGTAGAACAAGGCAAAACCGAAGGGCGGGTGCATGAAACTCGTCTGCATGTTCACGCACAGCAGCACGCCGAACCACACCAGGTCGATGCCCATTTTCTCGGCCACGGGCGCCAGCAAGGGCACCACGATGAAGGCGATCTCGAAGAAGTCGAGGAAGAAAGCCAGGAAGAAAATGAAGATGTTGACGGCGATCAGGAAGCCAATCGGCCCACCCGGCAGGCCGGTGAGCATCTCCTCGATCCAGACATGACCGTCCACGCCCTGGAACACCAGCGAGAACACGCTGGAGCCCAAGAGGATGAAGATCACCATGGCGGTCACGCGCATGGTCGAGTCCATGGCCTGCCAGATCAGGCTGAACGACAGCCGCTTGTGCAGCGCCGCCAGCACGATGCCGCCCAGCGCGCCCAGGGCACCGGCTTCGGTGGGCGTGGCCAGCCCCATGAACAGCGTGCCCAGCACCAGGAAGATGAGGACGATGGAAGGCAACATGCCCCACAGCACGCGCTTGACCAGCGCAGCGCCCCGCTCGGTGCGGGCCTCGGGCGGCAAAGGTGGCACCCACTGCGGGCGGAACATCACGACGCCCCAGGTGTAGAGCAGGAAGATCCCGGTCTGCAGCAAGGACGGACCGATGGCGCCCAGGTACATGTCGCCCACGGAGCGGCCGAGCTGATCGGCCAGCACCACCAGGACCAGGGATGGCGGGATGAGCTGCGTGATGGTGCCCGAGGCTGCGATCACGCCGGTGGCGTAGCGGGTGTCGTAGCCGTAGCGCATCATCACGGGCAGCGAGATGACGCCCATGGCGATCACGCTGGCCGCCACCGTGCCCGTGATGGCCCCGAGGATGGCGCCGACGATGATCACGGCGAAACCCAGCCCACCGGGTCGGCCGCCAAACAGCTGACCGGTGCCTTCCAGGAGGTCTTCGGCCAGCCCGCAGCGCTCCAGGATCGCCCCCATGAAGGTGAAGAAGGGGATGGACAGCAACAGCTCGTTGGAGACGATGCCGAACAGCCGCAGCGGCAGGTTCGACATGAATGCCTCGGGGAAGAACCCCTGTGCCACCGCGAAGTAACCGTAGGCCAGCCCCAGGCCACCCAAGGTGAAGGCCACCGGGAAGCCCACCAACATGGCCAGGACCAGCGAGCCGAACATGACCGGCGCCAGGTGAGACATCTCGATCACTGCAGCGGCCTTTCGTAGTGCACGTCCAGCACGATGTCGCCGCGCAGGAAGGCGACGCGACGGAACAACTCAGCCAGGGCCTGCAGGCCCAGCAGCGCGAAGCCAACCGGGATGGCGAGCTTGATCGGCCAGCGCAGCAGCCCCCCCGCGCTCGGCGAGAGTTCATGCTGCTGATACGCCGTCACCGCGAACGGCCAAGACAGCCAGGCGGCGATGGCGCACAAAGGCAGCAGGACCAGGGCCAGGCCCAAGGCGTCGATCCAGGCCTGGGTGCGCGGGCTGCGACCGCCGTAAAGCACGTCCACGCGGACGTGCTCGTTGAGTTTGAGCAGCCACGGCGCCCCCGCGAACACCGCGATGCCGAAAAGGTACCACTGCACCTCCAGCCAGGCGTTGGAGCCGATGCTGAAGGCGTAGCGCAAGGCGGCGTTGCCCGCGCTGATCAGGCAGGCGGCCACCAGGGCGACCGCGGCCAGCCGGCCGGCCCACAGGGAGACGGCGTCCATCCAGCGGATGTAGGTTTGCATGAGGGCGGCTCAGTCGTCGAGCGCCACGGCCTGCATGTACAGGCGGCTGGAGCGGGCCCCACTGCGGCAGAACATCAGCAGCGGCCGCGGCAAAGTCTTGAGCAGCTCGGCACAACGCGCGATTTCTTGCGGCGACTGGTAGCCGCCGCTGACCGGCAGGTGCGCGTACTGGAGGCCCGCAGCCAGCGCAGCGGCCTCGATGCTGGCGCTGGTCGGCTGCTCCGGGCCGCCTTCGAAGTCGGGGCGGTTGTTGAGCACCGACTTGAATCCGGCCTCGGCAGCCGCCGCCATGGCCTCGGGGGTCAGTTGAGGGGCGGCGTACACATCTTCCGCGATGGGCTGCAAGGACACGGACTCACTCATGGCTGGGCCTCAGGTCAAACGTTGCTGGGATGTTAAGCCCTGGCGCTCAGCCCGCGAGTGCGGACTTCACCGCAGCGGACACCAGGCCCATGTCGGCCTGGCCGGCGAGTCGCTGTTTGACCACACCCATGACCTTGCCCATGTCACCGGGGCCCGAGGCCCCGAGCTCCACCACGATGGCGCGCACGGCGGCGTTGACCTCGTCGGCGCTCAGGCGCTGAGGCAGGTAGGCCTCCAGCACGACGATCTCGGACCTTTCCTTGTCCGCGAGATCGGGGCGGTTGCCCGCCTCGTACTGCTGGGCCGCGTCCTTGCGCTGCTTGATCAGCTTGTCGACGATGCCGACGATCATGGCGTCATCCAACTCCACGCGCTCGTCGACTTCCTTTTGCTTCATCGCGGCCATCAGCATGCGGATGGTGCCCAGGCGATCGGCTTCCTTGGCGCGCATGGCGGCCTTCATGTCGTCGGAGATGCGGAGTTTGAGGCTCATGGTGAATCAGGGTGAAGGGGATGAAAGGGGTGAGCAGAAAACGCAAAAGCCCGCATGGGCGTCCCCGCGCGGGCTTGTGGCTGCATCAGCCGACCGGGTCAGGTCGCGTGGCGAGGCGACCCGGTGAAGAAGCCGATCAGTACAGCTTCTTGGGCAGCTGCATGCTGCGCACGCGCTTGTAGTGGCGCTTGACGGCGGCGGCCTTCTTGCGCTTGCGCTCGGAAGTCGGCTTTTCGTAGAACTCGCGAGCGCGCAGTTCGGTCAGCAGACCCAGCTTTTCAATGGTGCGCTTGAAGCGGCGCAGGGCGACGTCGAAGGGCTCGTTTTCCTTGACACGGATGGTCGTCATCAGAGATTCGCTTTCAGTGTGAATGCATTCAAAGGGCTGCAGCATGGCCCCCATCTGCGCGCCGCGGTCGGTGGACCAGCACAAGCCGGCCGGGATGCACGACCCACTGACTTCTGTTGCAGTGAACGCAACGCTCCTCGGCGCACGCAGGGGGACTTCTTTGCAAACATGCAGCGAGCCCACCAGTAAAGCCTGAGATTATAGACCGAAATTCCGCCTCAGTCGAACAAGAAGTCGCCAGGCAGGCGCTCGATGCCCTGTTCCTGGCTCAGTCGGGCCAGTGTGAGCGCATCCGGCACGCTCGGTCGCGGGCTGCCGGGCTGATCGGGCAGGTGCTTCAACAGCTCACTCAGGGGCACCATGACAAACGCCCGGCCTTGCTGGCGCGGGTGAGGCAGGGTCAGGGTCGGGGTGTCCAGGCGCGCATCGCCCAGGGCCAGCAGGTCCAGGTCGAGGGTGCGCGGGGCGTTGACGTGGGGGCGCTGGCGGTCGTGCTCGCACTCGATGCCGAGCAAGGCGCCCAGCAGCTCGTGGGGACCCAAGGCGGTTTGCAACGCGACGACGGCGTTGAGGAAGTCGGGCCCGCTGGCGTCGACCGGGCGGGTTCGGTAGAGGCCAGAGGCGGCCTCCACCGAGGTGCCAGGCAGGTGGCCCAGCGAAGCGACGGCAGCGACCAGTCGGCCGCGCACCTCACCGAGGTTGCCGCCCAGCCCGATGAAGGCTCGGAACCGAGGGACAGCGCTCAGCGCCGGGCCGCCCAGGCTCACTCGGCGGAACCTGAGGGAGAGCCCGAGGGGGCGCCACCGCCCTCGCCCGCCGGCTTGCGGCGGCGGCGGCGGCGCTTGCGCGCAGGCGCGGTGCCTTCGGAGGTGGGCAGGGCGTCGTCGGCGTCGAAATCATCGTCGGCGTTGACACTGGCGTCTGCAGCGCGGACGGTGGTGGCGCGCGCCGCGGCATCGGGCCCCTGCGCGGTCGCCTGACGGGGCACGCGGCGGGGGCCGCCTTGCTGGCGAACCGCCTCGGTCATGCGTCGGCGCTCGCCTTCATCGGCCAGGGAGAAGCTTTCCCACCAGGTGGCCAGCTCGGAGTCGACCTCGCCCGCCTGGGCACGCAGGCGCAGGAAGTCAAAACCAGCGCGAAACCGCGGCTGCTCGACCAGCGTCAGCGGGGCGTTGCCCGTGCGACGGTCAAAGCGCGGTTGCATGGTCCAGATTTCGCGCATGTCGGTGGCCAGCTTGCCGCGACCGGAGATGTCGCCGATTCGGGCATCGAAGACGGCGTCCGTGGCCGATTGCAGCGCGGGGAAGACCGGCTCGCCCTGCGCCTGGTTGCGCTGCCAGAGCTCGAGCACGTCGTGCCACAGCAGGCAGGCCAGCAAGAAACTGGGCGCCACGGGCTTGCCTTCAGAGACGCGGCGATCGGTGTCGGCCAGCGCGAGTTGCACGAACTGGTCGCGGCCCGGGTGACGGCGCACCTCGTCAAACACCGCATCGAGGATGGGGAAGACGCCGCGGTCCAGGCCCTGCTTGCGCAACTCCTCGATGGAGGCGCGCGCGTGCCCGGTCTGCAGCAGCTTGATCATCTCGTCAAACAGGCGGGACTGGGGCACGTTGCTCAGCAGCTCGGCCATCTCCTTGAGCGGCTGGCGGGTTTTGGGCTCGATGTCGAAACCCAGCTTGGCGGCAAAGCGCACCACGCGAACGATGCGCACGGGGTCTTCGCGGTAGCGCGTCTCGGGGTGCCCGATCATGCGCAGGACGCGCTTCTTGGCGTCCTGGATGCCGCCGTGGTAGTCGACCACGACCTGCGTGCGCGGGTCGTAGTACATGGCGTTGAGGGTGAAGTCACGGCGCGCGGCGTCCTGGTCCTGCGGGCCCCAGACGTTGTCGCGCAACACGCGGCCGCTGGCGTCGACCACGTGCGATTTGTCCGCCAGCTCCTTGCGGGAGGTCTTCTCGTTGCCGGCGACCTGCTCGGCCGCGTCGGCGTCGAGGTAGGCGCGGAAGGTGGACACCTCGATGACCTCGTGTTCGCGGCCGCGGCCGTAGACCACGTGGACGATGCGGAAGCGCCGCCCGATGATGAAGGCGCGGCGAAACAGGCCCTTGACCTGCTCCGGCGTGGCGTTGGTGGCCACGTCGAAGTCCTTGGGGCGCAGGCCGAGCAGCAGGTCGCGAACGGCGCCGCCCACGATGTAGGCCTCGTAGCCGGCGTCCTGCAGGGTTTCAACGACCTTGCGGGCGCGCTCGTCGACCAGGTTGGGGTCGATGCCATGTTCGGAGGCGGGCACGTCCACGCGCTTGCCGGTGGGGATGCGAGGCGGCTTGCCGGCGCCAGCCTTGGCAGGCGCGTGCGCCCGCTTGGCCGCGGGGGCCTTGCCGAGGATCTTGTGAATCAGGCTCTTGATCATGCAAACAATCGGAGGATGCGCCAGCCACGCGCTTGTGCCACGGCTTCCAGCTCGGGGCTGGGGTTGGTGGCCACCGGGTCGGTGGCCCGCTCGAGCAGGGGCAGGTCGTTGGGGGAGTCGCTGTAGAAACTGACGCGATCAAACTGGCCCAGGTGGCGACCTTGATCGGACAGCCATTGTTCCACACGTGTGATCTTGCCTTCGCGGAAAGACGGAACACCGTCGATGCGGCCCGTCACGCGCCCCCCGGTGTCGCGCGCCAGCTTGACCGCGATGAGGTGCTCGACGTTGAAGGCGTCCGCGATCGGGCGGGTGACGAATTCGTTGGTCGCTGTGACGATGGCCAGCAGGTCGCCCTGGGCGCGGTGGCGCTCCACCAGCTCGATGGCCTGCGGCTGCAGCGCCGGCAAGATGACCTCGGCCATGTAGGCCTGCTGCAGCTCACCTTGGGCGCGCTCGTCCATCTGACGCCAGACGCTGGTGGTGAAGGCGATGTAGTCGTCCAGCACGAGCGTGCCGTCGCAGTAGCGCTGGTAGAACTCGTCGTTGCGGCGGCGGTAGTCGCCAGCGTCAACCAGGCCCTGGCGGATGATGAACTCACCGAATTCGTGGTCTGAATCCAGCGGCAGCAGGGTGTGGTCGAGGTCAAAAAGACAGAGGTTCATGGGGGTCAGGTGAGGTCGGAGGCCAGCATCTGCTTGAGCAGCGGGATGGTGACCCCGCGGTGCTCGGCCAGGGCGAATCGGTCCAGGCGGTCGAGCAGCCGCATGAGGCTGCCGAGGTCACGCTCGTGGTGCGTCAGGAGGTAGCTGAGGACGTCGTCGTTGAGCGAGACGCCTCGCCGGGCGGCTTCTTGTTGCAAGGCCAGGCGCGCCCCGGCCTCGTCCAGGGGCTGCAACGCGAAGCTCAAGCCCCAGCCCAGCCGCGTGCGCAGGTCGTCGCGCACGGGCAGGTCCACCGAGGGCGAGGCCCCGGCGGCGATGATGAACAAGGGCGGGGCACCCGCTTCGCTGGCGGCGGCCGCCGACTCGATGAACAGCTTGAAAGCCAGGTGCTGTGCCTCGGCGTCCAGGCGTTCGCAGTCGTCGATGAGGGCCAGCGTGGGCGCCTCGGCCTGGCTCGACTCCCACATCTGGCAGGTCTGTGCATTGAGCCAGATGACGCCAAAACCCATGGCCAGCGCTCGCTCGACCATGGCGCGCAGCAGGTGCGTTTTGCCACAACCGTCCGGTCCCCACAGGTACACCGGGGAGAGCGGGCCGCTGACCGCGGGCCAGGCCGACAGCCAATCCAGCGCCTCGTGATTGAGTCCTGCGACGAAGGCTTCCAGGCCCGGCACGGTGTCGGTGCCCAGGTCCAGCAGGAGCTGGCGCATGGGGGTGGGCGGATTGGGGGGAGCCATCGACGGCAGGGACGGGCTGGACACGGTCACTCGGTACGCAGGAAATCGGGGCTGCCGCGCCAGCGACGCAGGAGCTGTCGCCCCAGCACCGTCAGGCAAGCGGCGCAAGGCAGTGCGATCAGGATGCCCCAGAAACCCAGCCACTGCCCGAACAGCATGAGCGAGAAGATCACGCCCAAGGGGTGCAGGCCGATGCGCTCGCCCACCAGGCGCGGCGTCAACACGAAGCTCTCCAGCACCTGACCCAGCCCGTACACCAGCGACACCCCCAGCAGGGGCTGAACGAGGCTGGCGCCCGCCGCGGCGAATTGCAGCAGCCCCGCCACCAAGGCCAGCACCAGGCCCAGGCCGAAGCCCAGGTAGGGGATGCACACGGCCAGGCCGGTGAACACGCCAATCGGCAAGGCCAGGTTGAAGCCAAACAGACTCAACCCCACGCTGTAGTACACCGCCAGGATCAGCATGACCAGGGCCTGACCGCGCAGGTACTGCCCCATCAGGGCGTCGACCTCATCCAGCAAGGACTGGATCGGCGCCCGCCAGCGCAGGGGCAGCAAGCCCCGCCCGCCCGAGGTCAGGCGAGACCAGTCCAGGAGCCAGTAGAAAGCCAGCATCGGCACGAGGAAAGCAAAGCCCGCCAGCGCCATCAGGCTGCCGCCGCCTGCCAGGGCCGAGCGCCACAATGCGGCGCCCCACTCCGCCGCGTGGGTCTGCAAGAGCGTGACCAGTTCGGCCTTGACCTCGGCCACGCTGGTGGGCAGGTCCAGCCCCAGGCCGATCAGGCGAGGCGCCACCTGCGTCCACAGGCCCACCAGCAGGTCGGGCAGTTGCGCCCGGATCATGGGCACCAGCTGCGAGACGATGGGCACCAGCAAGACGAGCAGCACCGACACCACCAGCAGCAGCAAGACCAGGCAGGCCACGGCCGCCAGGGCACGCGGCCAGCGCCAACGAACCAGGCAGGCCACGGCCGGCTCCAGGGCGTAGGCGAGCACCAGGCTCAACAAAAAGGGCAGGATCACGCCGACGTGCCACCAGGCCGCCACCAGGGCGCCCACAGCGAGCAGCCAGGGCGTGAGCGCTTTGTAGGGGGAAGGAGGGGGCGTGGGCATGACCGCCACATTCTATCGAGCCCGGCGGCGCCATCGGCTCGGGGCCCGCGAACGCGGCGGGCTGGCAACAGGCGTCGCGCGGTTGGCAGAGCGCACGAGGGGCGGACGGCCCCGGTGCACGGCGAACGGTGAACGGTGAATTCAGTTGGCGCTGTACACCGAGCGGCGGGCGGCGTCGAGTTGGGCCTCCAGCCAGGCCGGGTCCCGCTGGGCGTCCGGGCGGGACTGGTACTCCAGGAGGATGGCGGCCTCGCGGCGCTTGTACTCCGCCAGCAGGGCGGCGTCGCGCTTTTGCTGCTCGGCATCCGGGCGGGGCGCGGCCTCCTTCAGCAAGGTGATGCCCTCCTCGATGCGCTGGCGGCGGCGCGACTCATCGGGTTCGACGTCGGCCCACAAGGCGCTCAGCAGCATCTGGGCCTCGCCCATGGAGACCTCCCCCTGTCGCAAACGCTCGGGGACCTGGTCGAGCAGGCTGGCGGCCAGCTGCTGACGCTGCCCGGCATCGGGAGACTCACGCAGGCCCTGCCAGCGCTCGAAATGCTTCTGAAAGCGCAGGTACGCGACCACCCGCTTGAGCTCGGCCTCGGGCTGGGCGGTCTGGGCCATCGCGTCTTTCAAGGCCGACCACTCCTGGGGGGAGAAGTCGGAGGGCCGACCGTCGCCGAGCACGGTGGGCGCCGTCCAGCCGCCGTCCCGCCGGGATGCGGAGGTGGCCGCCGTGGCCGCGACCGACCCATCGGGCCCCAGCTGTCCAGCTGAGGCCATCGAGGCCGAAGGCGCCCCCGAATGTGCAAGCCACCACCAGCCGACCACCGCCAGCGCGGCCACGGCCATGCAGGCGAGCGTGAACCACGTGCGTTGCCAGAACTTGGGGCTTGAGTAGGTGATCATGGGCGGGTCCGGGTTGCGGCGATTGTCGACACGGCCGCGGCATGGCCGTGGTGGGACAAACCCCCCTTCCCCCCATGGGCGACGGGCGACTGCGCGTCACGCTGGCGTGCCACTACACTGGCGCCCGAGCGCCGGCTCGTGCGGCGCCATCCACCTTCCACAGATGCCAGTCATGAACCTGTCCGCCTTCGACCCCCTGACGCTGTGCGCCCTCGGCGCCGTGATCGCCTACCTCATCGGGTCCCTGTCCTTCGCCGTGATCGTCAGCCGCCTGTTCGGCCTGGACGACCCCCGCAGCTACGGCTCCGGCAACCCCGGCGCGACCAACGTGCTGCGCTCGGGCAACAAGGCCGCGGCCATCCTCACCCTGGTGTTCGACGCACTCAAGGGCTACGTGCCGGTCGTGATCGCCCAGCAGATGGGCCTCAACGAATGGGTCGTGACGGTGGTGGGCCTGGGTGCGTTCATCGGCCACCTCTGGCCCGTGTTCTTCAAGTTCGAAGGCGGCAAGGGCGTGGCCACGGCGGCCGGCGTGTTGCTGGGTTTCGCGCCCGCGCTCGGTGGCGCGGTGCTGCTGGTGTGGATCACGATGGCAGCGGTGTTCCGCTACTCCTCGCTGGCCGCGTTGACGGCGGCGCTGTCGGCCCCCTTGATCCAGGCCTGGGGCTGGGGCGTGGGCCCCGCCACGGTCGGGACGGCCATCATGAGCGTGCTGCTGATCTGGCGCCACGAAGCCAACATCCGCAAGCTGCTGTCCGGTCAGGAGAGCAAGTTGGGGCAAAAGGCCAAGACATGAGTTCGGGCGGCAACGGTCTCACGGCCCGCTCGCTGCTGGGCCTGGCGCTGTTGCTGGCGGTGACCTGGGGCGGCACCCAGGCCTTGTCGTGGTGGCAAGGCGAACGCTCGGCCCAAGCGGTGCGCGAAGGCAGCCGCACCGGTCGGCTGACGCTCTACACCACCTCCACCTGTCCTTACTGCGCTCGCGCAGCGTCCTGGCTCGATTCGAACGACGTGACCTGGCGCGAGTGCAACATCGAGCGCGACGCCGCCTGCCTGCGCACTTACGAGCAGCAAGGCGCCCCGGGCGTGCCCCTGGTCGAGGTCAATGGCCTGTGGAACCTGGGCTTCAACCCGGCCTGGGTGGCCGCGGCGTTCGAGAAGACGCAGGGCCCTGGCGTTCAGCCGGACAAGCCCAAGGTGCCCAGCGCCCCCCTGCCCTGACGCAACACCACCGCCTCGCCCTGGCTGAGGTCGATGACCGTGGTCGGTGACAAGGGGCAGGCGCCAGCATCGACGATGGCGTCCACCTGCTTTTGCAGGGCCTGGCGGATCTCGTGCGCGTCGTTCAGCGCCTCATCGTGGTCGGGCAAGATGAGGGTGGTGGCCAGCAGGGGCTGCCCCATGACCTCGAGCAGCGCCTGGGTGACGGGGTGCTCCGGCACGCGCAGGCCGATGGTCCGCCGAGAGGGGTGGGACACCCGGCGCGGCACCTCTTTGGTCGCCTCCAGGATGAAGGTGTAGGGGCCTGGCGTGCCCAGTTTGAGCAGGCGGTACTGCTGGTTGTCAACCCGCGCGTAGCTGGCCAGCTCCGACAGGTCGCGGCACAACAAAGTCAGGTGGTGGCGCTCGTCGACCCCGCGGATGCGCCGCAGTTTGTCGACCGCGGCCTTGTCGTCGAGGTGGCAGACCAGGGCGTAGCTGGAGTCGGTGGGCACGGCCACCACCCCCCCGCGGTGCAGGCATTCCGCCGCCTGTTTCAGCAGGCGGATCTGCGGTTGTTCGGGGTGGACTTCAAAGAATTGCGCCATGGCTTGGCCCTCAGGCGCGCAGGATGCGATCTTCCAGCAACTCCCACACAGGGCGCACGCTCTTGGGCAGCGCAGGCAAGGTGCCCAGGTCGGTGTGGCTCTCGGTCGGATCGTGGAAGTCCGAACCGCGAGACGCGTGCAGGCCGAACTCGATGGCCATGTCGGCGTACTGTTGATACTCGGGCACGGTGTGGCTGCCGGTGACGACTTCGACGCCCTGCCCCCCATGCGCCTTGAACTCGCTGAACAGCGCGAACTCTTCGTTGGGCGTGAAACCGTAACGCCCGGGGTGGGCGATGACGGCCACGCCGCCCGCCTCGGCGATCCAGCGCACGGCGTCCGCCAAACGGGCCCAGCAATGTGGCACGAAGCCGGGTTTGCCGTCGGCCAGGTAGCGACGAAAGACCTCATGGGAGTCGCTGCACAGGCCGGTTTCGACGATGTAGCGCGCAAAGTGCGTGCGGGAGATCAGGTCCGGGTTGCCGACGTATTTCAGCGCGCCCTCGAACGCCCCCGGGATGCCGGCCTTGGCCAGCTCCGCGGCGATGTCCTGCGCGCGGCGCTCGCGGCCGTTGCGGGTGGCGGCCAGGCCCTGCACGAGCTGAGGGTGATCCGGGTCGAAGCCCAGGCCGACGATGTGCACGGTCTTGTCGGCGAAGGTCACCGAGATCTCGGCGCCCGGCAGGTAGGCCATGCCCAGGCGGAGGGCCGCGTCGCGGGCGCGGTGCTGTCCGCCGATTTCATCGTGGTCGGTCAGGGACCACAACGCGACCCCGTTGCGGTGTGCGCGCTCTGCCACGGCCTCGGGCGTCAGGGTGCCGTCAGAGACATTCGAGTGGCAATGCAGGTCGGCGTTGATCTGGTGCATGGGGAGATGCTAACAAGGCGCGCCGCCCGACGCGAGGTGGTCTGTGCTTAACCCCAACGGGAGGCGTGTCGCGCCTGCTGCACGGCCAGGGCCTGCAGGCTGCCCAGGGTGAGCTCCCGAACCAGTTGCTCGTCCACCGGGGTGCGGTAGCGAACCTTGATGTGGCGCATGCCTTTGCCCGCGCCTTCGAGCTCGGGGAACTCGGCCACGAGCATCACGCCGTTGAAGATCTGCAGGTGGGCGTTGGCCTTGTAGAGCACGATGGCCATGACGTTGTCACCATCGTTCATGAAGCACAGGTTGCCCCATTTCACCTCGGGGCGCAGCTGGGGTGCGGCCGCGAGGATGGCTCGGTGCATGGCCTGAGCCGTTTCACGCTGCTCGGGGCGCAGGCTGTCGTAGAACGCGTTGACCAACGCGGGGGATTGAAGCGGACGGCGCATGGGGGTAGGCCCAGGATAGAGGTACAACAAGCGACTCAGGCACCGTCACACCCCCTCCCTGAGGTCGCGATGCGGCCTCTGCGTGCTGGCACTGCCCGGGATGGGCCACTCTCTGCTTTTGATCTGACCCGCACCGGGCGGCACAGGGGTCTGGTTTTTTGCAGACGGGCCCCTCCGTCAATGGAGGCGCCTGATGTCGTCCCTCATTGTAACGGAGCGTAATGATGGCGGGGCTGGAATCAGCGGCCGCATCCGTGTGTTTTTGGGCCGTTCTGCTCAGGTCTTGGGCAAGGTCACGCCCACCTGGCCCTGGTACTTGCCGCCTCGGTCGCGGTAACTGGTTTCGCAGACGTCGTCCTTGTCGCTTTCGAAAAACAGCACCTGGGCGCAGCCTTCACCAGCGTAGATCTTGGCGGGCAGCGGCGTGGTGTTGCTGAACTCCAGCGTCACGTAGCCCTCCCACTCGGGCTCGAACGGGGTCACGTTGACGATGATGCCGCAGCGCGCGTAAGTGCTCTTGCCCAGGCAGATGGTCAGCACGTTGCGCGGGATGCGGAAGTACTCCATGGTGCGGGCCAGCGCAAAGCTGTTGGGCGGGATGATGCAGACGTCGCTGTTGATGTCGACGAAGCTCTTTTCGTCGAAATTTTTCGGGTCCACCACCGTCGAGTAGATGTTGGTGAACACCTTGAATTCGGGGGCGCAGCGGATGTCGTAGCCGTAGCTGCTGGTGCCGTAGCTGACGATTTTCTGGCCATCGGCGGCGTGGCGGACCTGGCCCGGCTCGAAGGGCTCGATCATGCCGTGCTCTTCGGCCATGCGGCGGATCCAGCGGTCGGATTTGATGCTCATGAATGCGTGCTCCTGTGACGTCGAGCGTGATTGTGCTTGATCCGATCGGTCGGCGCGCCCCAGGGTGGCACCCAATTTGCATGGTGATGGGCACAAAACCATGCGCCACCCAAGATGGTGCGCACCACACGCTGAGGATCCCATGTCAGATTACAAAGCCTTCATGAAGTCGGGGCACATGCCGACTTTGCTCGCTTCATTCCTGTACTTCGATTTCACGTTCGCCATCTGGGTGCTCAACGGGGCCATGGCGCCGTTCATCAGCGAAACGTTCAACCTGAGCCCCGCCGAGAAGGGGTTCATGATTTCGGTGCCCATCTTGGCGGGTGCGCTGATGCGCTTTCCGCTGGGGTTGCTGTCGCAGTACATCGGGCGCAAGAGCGCGGCCATGGCCGAGATGGGCCTGATCGTGCTGGCGCTGGCTTTCGGCTACTTCTTCGTTGACACGCACAGCGAGGTGCTGGCCATGGGCGTGCTGCTGGGCATCGCCGGGGGCAGCTTCGGCATCGCGCTGTCGCTGGGCTCGGGCTGGTTCCCGCCCAAGTACAAGGGCCTGGCCATGGGCATCGCGGGCGCGGGCAACAGTGGCACGGTGCTGGCCGTGCTGTTTGCGCCTCCCCTGGCCACGAAGTTCGGCTGGCAGGCCGTCTACGGCCTGGCCGCCTTCACCATGCTCGTGCCCATGATCGTGATGGCGATCTGCGCCAAAGAGCCGCCCGACCGCGAGCACCAGACCTTCCGCGAGCACACCGCCTGCCTGTACGAAAAGGACGGCTGGGCCTTCAGCCTGATCTACGTGATCACGTTCGGCGGCTTCATCGGCCTGGCCAACTTCCTGCCCACCTACTTCTACGACCAGTTCAAGGTCACCAAGATCGAAGCCGGCCAGCTCACCATGCTGGCCACGCTGATGGGCTCGGCCACGCGCGTGCTGGGCGGCTACGTCTCGGACCGCTGGGGCGGCATCAACACGCTGACGGCGGTGATGTGCATGGTCATCGTGACGCTGGTGATCTGCGGGACGATGGGCGGCAACCTGGCGCTGACCACCCTGCTGTTCATGCTGTGTTTTGCGGCGCTGGGCGCAGGCAACGGTGCGCTGTTTCAGCTGGTGCCGCTGCGCTGGCCGCTGACCACCGCGGTGGCGGGCTCGATGATCGGTGAGCTGGGTGCGCTGGGCGGCGGCTTCATCCCCAACGCCATGGGCCTGTCCAAGCAGCACCTGGGCACTTACTTCTACGGTTTCCTGGCTTTTGCGCTGGTGGGCGTGGCGGTCTTGTTGATGATGCGCATCATGCAGATCCGCTGGACCCGCACCTGGGCCGAAAAGGGTGGCCGTGCGCGCACCACGGGGAGCACCGCGGCGGCCTTCCATCAGCCGGCCAGTTCGGGGCGCTGAGCGGTCAGGCCCCCCTGGGCAGGAAGACCAGCCAGTAAATCAGCAGCAGGTTGAAGAGCACCGAGAAGGCCAGGGAGATTTTCCAGATGGCGCTCGGGTCGCGGGCCAGCAAGGGTGAGTGCAAGGGCGCGCCCAGCGGACGCGAGGCGCCTCGCTCCAGCGCGAGCAACATTTCCTCGGCCGTCTCGAAGCGCTGCCTGGGGTCGCGGGCCACGGCCTTGAGGGCGATGTGGTCGAGCCAGATCGGCACATCGGGCCGCAGCCGCGACGGCGCCACCGGGTCGCGCCGGTAGCGGGCGGCCTGGTAAGGCTCGACCTCGCCGTAAGGCAGGCGCCCGGTCAGCCACAGGTACAACGAGACCCCGAACGCGAACAGGTCGGACTGGGCCGTGGCCACGGCTTGTGCCGGGTCATCTCCCCATTGCTCGGGGTTCATGAAGCTGGGCGTGCCGGCGTGCAGCACGCGCAAGGCCTGAGGCTCCTTGCCCGACAGGGCCACGCCCAGGTCCAGGATGCGCCATTGACCGTCGGAGCCGAGGTGCAGGTTGTCGGGTTTGATGTCGCGGTGGATGACACCATGCTGGTGCAGCCTCCCGATGGTGCGCACCAAAGCGGTCGAGCCGGCGACGATCTCCTGGACGCTGAACGCCTTGCGCTCGCCCAGCATGTGCCCGAGGGTCTGGCCTTGCAGCCAGTCAGACAGGGTGTAGAAGAAGGTGGGCTGCACCGGTTCGGTCACGTGCAGCAGGCCCTGGGCTTCGCGCTCGGAGACGCGCGCGCCCAGCCACGCTTCGTGGGCGAGCATCTCGCGCTCCTGCGGGTCGTTGGCGCGCGCTTCGTGCAGCGTCTTGAGGGCGTGGATGCGACCGGTGTGGGGGTCACGCACGCGGTAGACGCGGTGCACACCGTTGTTGAACACGCAGGACTCGACAACGAAGCCGTCGATCGATTCGCCGTCCTTGAGGCGCGCGGGCACAGGCAGCTGCCGGCCGCGCCGCGAGAGGTCGTCCAGGGTGGCGGCGTCCAGCCCCTTGATGCGGATGACCAGGGCGGTGGCGTTGTCACGCCCACCGGAGGCCAGGGCCTTGGCCACCAGGGCTTCGCTGGCCTCCTGAGGCGTGCCCTGCTCGGCGAGCTGTTGCAGCACCTTGGGTTTGAGCACGCCGTGCACCCCGTCGCTGGTGAGCACGAAGGTGTCGTGGATCTGCAGTTCGCCCTCGAGGTAGTCGACCCGGGTGGACTCATCGAGCCCGACCGCGCGGGTCAGTCCGTTCTGAAAGGTCAGCTGACCCAGGGTGTGGTCTTGTGTGAGCTGGGTGCACTCCCCTGCGCGGATCAGGTAGGCGCGGGTGTCGCCCACGTGGGCCAGGGTGTAGCCGTGGGCGCGCAGCACCAGGGCGGTCAGCGTGCTCATGCCCGCGCCACCGGTGCGATCGTCGCGTCGCACGGCCTGGCGGCGTCGGTTGTGGTCGACCAGCCAGGCGTTTTGCGCCGCGATCAAGCGGTCAAGGGCCACGGTCGGGTCCCAGGTGGCGGGGGTGGCGTACCAGTCGCGCAGCAGGCTCATGACGGTGGTCTGCGCGGCCTCTCGCCCCAGGCCGCCTTGCGAGACGCCATCGGCGACGGCGGCGATCAAGCCCCAGGCGCCCTCGTTGGGGCCGGGGCGGCGAACCGCGGCGAAGTCCTCCAGTTCGGTGCGGGGCCCGCGCTCGCAGGCGCAGCCGATTTCGACGTCAAAACTCATCCAGCCCTCGGCGTTCGGTGTGGTCCACGTCGCCGCGCAGCGACTCGCACCCCGATGGTGCCCGCTCGACGGCAACGGCGATGGTGCACGCAATTTGCGCGCCCGCAATCGGTGCGCCCTCCATGCACCATCCACGCACAGGTCTGGCCTCGTTATTGCATGCCAGC
The DNA here is from genome assembly GCA_016000265.1 of Burkholderiales bacterium. GTDB lineage: Bacteria > Pseudomonadota > Gammaproteobacteria > Burkholderiales > Burkholderiaceae_C > Aquabacterium. The sequence continues at coordinate 170,825 of JAECRL010000005.1, read as the reverse complement.
GGGCATAACTATTTCGATCCCGCTGATGGAGCGTTCACATGACCAAGATGAAGCTGGTGATGGTGGGCAACGGCATGGCCGGTGTCCGCGCACTGGAGGAACTCCTCAAGATCGCGCCCGATCTGTATGAGATCACGGTGTTTGGTGCCGAGCCGCATCCCAACTACAACCGCATCCTGCTGTCGCCGGTGCTGGCCGGGGAGCAGACGCTCGACGAGATCATCCTCAACCCGCTGAAGTGGTACGCCGACCACGGCATCACGCTGCACACGAACAAGCGCGTGGTCCACGTGGATCGCCGCCGCCGCGTGGTCGTCGCAGAAGACGGCACCGAGGCGGCCTACGACCGGCTGCTGATCGCGACCGGCTCGAACCCCTTCATCCTGCCGGTGCCGGGAAAAGACCTCGATGGCGTGATCGCCTACCGCGACATCGCCGACACGAATTTCATGATCGAGGCGGCGCTGACGCACCAGCACGCCGTCGTCATCGGCGGGGGGCTGCTGGGCCTGGAGGCCGCCAACGGGCTGATGCTGCGCGGCATGCGGGTCACGGTGGTGCACATCGCGCCGTGGCTGATGGATCGCCAGCTCGATGAGGTCGCCAGCAAGTTGCTGCAGCGCTCGCTTGAGGAGCGAGGCCTGAGCTTTCGCATCGGAGCGCAAACGCAGGCGCTCATCGGCACGGCTGACGAGGGTCGCTCGGGACGCGTGAAGGCCGTGAGGTTCAAGGACGGCACCGAGGTGCCCGCTGACCTGGTCGTGATGGCCGCGGGCGTGCGCCCCAGCACGGAGCTGGCCGAGAAGATCGGGCTGCATTGCAACCGCGGCATCGTGGTGAGCGACACCATGCAGACGATCACCGATCCGCGCGTGTACGCCGTGGGCGAGTGCGCGGCGCACCGCGGCATCGCGTATGGCCTGGTGGCGCCGCTGTTCGAGCAGGGCAAGGTCGTGGCCAACCACCTCGCCGAGTTCGGCATCGGCCGCTACGGTGGCTCCCAGGTGTCGACCAAGCTGAAGGTCACGGGCATCGATCTGTTTTCAGCCGGCGACTTCATGGGTGGAGAAGGCACCGAAGCCATCGTGCTGTCGGACCCCATTCACGGTGTCTACAAGAAGCTGGTCCTCAAAGGGGACAAGCTGGTGGGAGCCTGCCTGTACGGGGACACGGCCGACGGCAGCCACTACTTCAAGCTGATTCGCGAGGGGCTGAGCATCCGGGGCCAGCGCGACCGGCTGATGTTCGGCGAAACCGCGCTCGCCTGAGCCTGCGCCCCTTGCCCCGCTGAGACCACAAAACAAGACAAAGACATGAGCCCAACGACCACCCTCACCAAGGCCACCTGCCCGTACTGCGGCACCGGCTGCGGCGTGCTGATCGAGAGTCGCGATCGGCAGATCATCCAGGTCAAAGGCGACCCCGATCACCCCGCCAACTTCGGCCGCCTGTGCACCAAGGGCAGCACGCTGCACCTGACGGCCGCCGACACCGTCACGCGCCAGGCGCGCCTGCTGACGCCCCTCAAGCGCAGCCAGCGTGACCAGCCCGCTCAAGCCCTGAGCTGGGACGCCGCACTGGGTGAGGCCGCCGACCGCCTGGCTGCCATCGTGCGCGAACACGGACCGCAAGCCGTGGGCTTTTATGGCTCGGGCCAGCTGCTGACCGAGGACTACCATGTGCTCAACAAGCTGGTCAAAGGCCTGCTGGGCACGAACAACCTCGACACCAACTCGCGCCTGTGCATGAGCAGCGCCGTGGCGGGCTACAAGGCCACGCTGGGCAGCGACGCCCCACCGGCCTGCTACGAAGACTTCGACCACGCCAACACGCTGTTCATCGCGGGGGCCAACACGGCCTGGGCGCACCCCATCCTGTTTCGCCGCATCGAGGACGCCCGCCAGGCCCGCCCGGAGATGAAGCTCATCGTGGTCGACCCGCGGCGCACCGAAACCGCCGAGATGGCGGACCTGCACCTGGCCATCCAGCCCGGCACGGACGTGGCCCTGTTCAACGGGATGCTGCACATCCTGGCGCGCGACGGGCTGCTCGACGACGCCTTTGTCCAGCAGCACACCAACGGCTTCGACGAACTCATGGCCGTGGTCCGCGACTTCACGCCGGAGCACGTGGCGCGCACCTGCGGCATCGCGCAAGCCGACCTGGAGCTGGCGTCGAAGTGGTTCGGCGCACAGACGCCCACCTTGTCTCTCTACTGCCAGGGCCTCAACCAAAGCCACCGCGGCACGGACAAGAACGCCGCGCTCATCAACCTGCACCTGGCCACCGGCCAGATCGGCAAGCCCGGGGCGGGCCCTTTCTCGCTGACCGGCCAGCCCAATGCCATGGGCGGGCGCGAAGTGGGCGGCATGGCCAACCTGCTGAGCGCCCACCGAGACCTGACCAGCGAAGCCGATCGGGCCGAGGTCGCAGCCTTGTGGGGCGTGCGCGAGGTGCCGTCCCAAGCGGGCAAGACCGCCGTGGAGATGTTCGAGGCCGCCGCCCGCGGCGAGATCAAGGCGCTGTGGATCGCCTGCACCAACCCCGCCCAGTCCTTGCCCGACCAGGCCACCGTGCGCAAAGCCCTGGAAACCGCCGAGCTGGTGGTCGTGCAAGAGGCCTTCGCCACCACCGCCACCTGCGCCTACGCCGACATCCTGCTGCCCGCCAGCACCTGGGGCGAAAAGGACGGCACCGTCACCAACAGCGAGCGCCGCATCAGCCGGGTGCGATCGGCCGTGCCGCCCGCGGGCCAGGCTCGCCACGACTGGGCCATCTTCGGGGAACTCGGGCGCTTGCTGGAGCAGCGCCTGCCCGAGCGCCGCGCCCACTACCTGCCCGGCACGCAAACGCTGTTCCCCCACGAATCGCCGGAATCGGTGTGGAACGAACACCGCGAGAGCACGCGTGGCCGCGACCTCGACATCACCGGCCTGAGCTACGCCTTGCTGGAGACACAAGGTCCGCAGCAATGGCCGATGCCCCAAGGTGCCAGCCAGGGTCAGGCCCGCCTGTACACCGACGCTCGCTTCCCCACGGCAGACGGGCGCGCCCGTTTCGCCCTGGTCCAACACGAGCCCGTCAAAGAAGCCTGCGACGCGCGTTTCCCCTTCAGCCTGAACACCGGCCGCCTGCGCGACCAGTGGCATGGCATGAGCCGCACCGGCACGCTGGGACGCTTGTTCGGGCACGTGGCCGAGCCCAGCGTCGAGCTTCACCCCGAGGACATGGCCCGACTGGGCGTGCTGGCTGGCGAGCTGGTTCAAGTCAGCTCCCGCCGGGGCACGCTGTTCGCGCCGGCCTCGGCCGATGCCGGGCTGCGCTGCGGGCAAGCCCACATGGCCATGCACTGGGGCGAGGAGGCGCTCAGCGGGGTGGACCCGCACGGCCAGCGCATCACCGGCGTCAACGCCTTGACCTTGCCTGACTTCTGCCCGAAGTCCAAGCAGCCGGAGCTCAAGCATGCCGCCGTCAGCCTGGCGCGGGCGGACCTGCCCTGGCGTTTGCTGGCCCTCGCCTGGCTGCCCTTGGAGCGGGCCCTGGCCGTGCGCGAGCAACTCAAGCCGTGGATGGGCGCCTTCGCCTTCACCAGCTGCGTGCCGTTCGGGCGCGAAACCGAGGGCGGCGGTGAGGTCGGACTGATGCTGCGCGCGGCCAGCCCGCACGCCCCGGAGCCCGGCGTGGTCGCGCAGATCCAGGCGCTGTTCGGCGTCGACGGCGCCGACGTGATGCGCTACGACGACCCCTCAACGGGCCAGCACCGGGCCGTGCGAGTTGAACATCAGCAGCGTGAGGACGCCCCTGCCGAGGCCGCCAGCCTGCGCGTGCAGGCCTTCGTGCTGGCGGGTGACACCGCCGCCGAGGCCTGGCTGCGCCCCCTGTTGCAAGACAAGCTGCCCGCCGACGCCTTCGGACGCGCCCTGCTGAGCCCCGGGGCCCAGCCGCCCGTGGCCACCGAGGCCCGAGGCAAACAGGTCTGCACCTGCTTCAACGTCAGCGAAACCGCCATCGTGGAGGTGCTCAAGCGCTGCGAGGGCGGTGTCAACGAGCGCCTGGGGCAACTCCAGTCCGAGCTCAAATGCGGCACGAACTGCGGCTCCTGCCTGCCCGCCTTGCGCAAGCTGGCGCAAGCAGCAACCTGAGTCCCCCGCGCGAGGGCGGCGCCCGGATAATCCGGGTGTCGTGCACACAAAGGTCACCATGGGCATCGCCAGCTACATCAAAGAAATCGGTCGGGGCAAAGACGGCGCCCGCGCCTTGGACACCGATCAGGCTCGCGACCTGCTCAGCCAGGTGCTCGACGGCCAGGTCACCGACCTGGAGGTGGGCGCGTTCTGCCTGGCCATGCGCATCAAAGGCGAGACGCCGGCGGAGCTGCTGGGCTTCCTGCAAGCGGCCACGGCGCGTTGCCTCGACCTGCGCGCCGCCCTGCCCCACGCATCACGCGGCGTGGTGCTGCTGCCCTCGTACAACGGCTCGCGCAAGTTGCCCAACCTGACGGCATTGCTGGCCTGGGCGTTGGCCCGGCGCGGCGTGGGCGTGCTGGTTCACGGTCCGTCGCAAGACCCGACGCGCATCACCACCGCCCAGGTCTTTGCCGCCGCGGGCTGGCCGCGGGTCGATTCGGCTGAGTCGCTGGCACAGGCCTGGCAGGCCGGCGCCCCGGCGTTCATCGACATCGCCACCTTGTGCCCCTCGCTGGCGCGGCTGCTGGCCGTGCGCTGGACCATCGGCCTGCGCAACCCCGGGCACACCGTGGCCAAGTTGCTGGATCCGTTCGGGGACGCACCCGCCCCCACACCCGGTCGGCTGCGCGTGATCAACCACACCCACCCCGAGTACGCCGAGTCCCTCAGCGCCTTCTTGCAGCTCAGCCACGCCAACGCCTTGTTGATGCGTGGCACCGAAGGCGAGCCCGTCGCAGACGCCCGTCGCCAGCCGCGCTTCGACGTCTTCCTGGGTGGGCAGCGGCAAGAGGCTTTGTCGCGCGCGCCTCAGGAGGGGGTGCTGGTCACGCTGCCCGAGTTGCCCGCCGGGCGCGAGGCCGACGTCACCGCCGCCTGGATCACCGCCGTCCTCCAGGGGCAAGCTCCGCTGCCGGCGGCCATCGAGGCGCAGGCTGATTGCCTGGTTCAGGCCTTGGGCGCAGGCCCCACCGGTTGAGCCTGTCGCGTCAACAAGACGATGCCGGCCAGCACCGCCGCCGTGCCCAGCATCAAGCGACCGGTCACGGGCTCACCCAGGAACCAGGCGGCCATCCAGATGGTGGACAACGGCCCCACCATGCCCACCTGCGAGGCCATGGACGCACCCAGCAACTGCACCCCGCGCATCACCAGCCACACGGGCAGCACCGTGCACACCGTCGCGTTCAGCAGGGACAGCGCCCAGGCCTGCCACGGCAGGTGCGCAACCGCACCCAGGCGCCCGTCCGTGACGGCGTGAACCACCCACCACTGCAGCAGGCACATCACGCACGCCGCGCAAGACGCCAGGCCCACCAGGCGCAAGGAGCCCAGCTTCTGCACCAGTTGCCCGCTGCCCATGAGGTAGATGGCGTAAGACAAGGCGCTCAGGAAGACCAGCACGCCGCCGGTGGCCACCGCGGCCCCGGCGCTCAAGCCGTGTACGGAGGCGGACACCATCGACGCCACGTCCCAGTCGTGCAGGAAGACGATGAGCACGCCGCCGTAGCAAAGGGCCATGGCCGCCAGCTGGAGCCGGCGCAGGCGATGCCCGAGCAGCAGCACCGACAACAACAGGACCAGGCTGGGGTTGAGGTAGAGGATGGCGCGCTCCAGGCTGGCGCTGATGTACTGCAAGCCCATGAAGTCCAGGGTGCTGGCGAGGTAGTAGCCCGTGAAGCCCAGACCGAGCACCTGCCAGCGCTGACGCGCGGTGAGCGGCTGACTGGCGCCCCCCGCCGCAGGGCCCACCCGGGTCGACCACCAGGCCAACGCCAGGAAGAGCGGGAAAGCCAGCGCCATGCGCAAGCCCACCACCGCGAAGGCATCGGCCCCATGGCGGTAGAGCAACTTGGCCACGATGGCCTTGCCGGAGAAGGCCACGGCGCCCACCAAGGCGCAAGCCAGGCCCTGCCATCGACGGGCGTCGGGTGAGGCGAGGCGGTGTGCAATCGACATCGCGTCACCTTAACTGAAAACCCAGGCGGGCCCTTGACGCGGCGGATGACAGGGTCTCCCCCGCCACGCATGCGGGTGGACAAGCGGGCCTCCATCGCGACGGGTGGCTTCAAATTCGCGCACACTTGCACGATCGTTCGAACCACTTCTGCCCCATGCCGATGTCATCGACCTTGCTCCGCTCCTCCCTGCCCACCTGGGTCCTCGCCGCCTGTTTTTCAGCCGCGGCACTGAGTCACGCCCCCGCCTCAGCCGCACCACCCGCGGCCAAAGCGGCTGCCCCTGCGGGGTCCGCTGCCAAAGCCAAGCAAGAGGAGGTCGTCGAGATCAACGACCGCGACCCGGCCATGCAGGCCGCCTTCAAGAAGGCCCGTGCCTCGCTGGATGAGTTCTTCAAGGTCGCTGACGGCGACGACCCCAAGATCGACGTGATCTCCGTGCGCGTCAAGGTCAGAGAAGGCAACATCACCGAGTACGTGTGGGTCCACCCCTTCGAGCGCGATGGCAAGGACTTCAAGGGCAAAGCCAACAACATCCCCAGCAAGCTCAAGAAGCTTGCCGTCGGGGGGCCGCTGCGCTTCAAGCGAGACGACATCGTCGACTGGACCTACTTTGACGTGAAGGCCCGCGTCATGCACGGCAACTTCACCACCTGTGCGCAGCTGGCCAAGGCCCCGGCCAACGAAGTGGCTCAACTCAAGAAGGCCTACGGCCTGGACTGCAAGCGCTGAGCCCAACGCTGGCGAACCGGTGCGGCGCTCGCGTGGCGCACCGGTCCAAAGCCTTTGATCGCCTCGGCGGCCTCCACCAGCTCGCACGCCTGAGCCAGCTTGGCCGGGTCCCAGTCCGACAGCAAACGCTCCAGCAAGGCCTCGAACTCCGTCAGCATGGCGAGCTCGTCGCGCCGGGTGGCGCTCCAGCGCAAGGGGTCCAGCCAGGTGTTGCGCACGCCGCGACAGGCACCCAAGGCCTGGAGGGCAGCGCCCCACAGGCCGCCGTGAGCCCGCTTGATCGGGCGCCAGTCGCCCTTCGCTCCGCGGGTGAGCGTCGGGCTGAAGGCCGGCGGCGCGAGGTGGTGCACCACCCGCCAGTCGCCCTCGAATTGCCGCTCGATCTGCTCGCGAAACGCGGGGGATGAAAGCAGCCGCGCCACCTCGTATTCGTCCTTGATCGCCATCAGCCGGTGGAGCTGGGTCGCCACCGCCCGGCTCAGGCGCGTGCTGTTGAGGGGGCCCTCGGCCCGCCTGACCCGGTCGACCCAGTCGGCGTAGCGGCGGGCGTAAGCCGCATCCTGGTAGTCGGTCAGGCGCGCGATGCGGTCGCGAACCAGCTCAGCGAGGTCACCGAGCGGGCTCGAATCGGCCACGCCCGGTGCCTTGCGCTGACCCGGCTGGCGTCCCACCCACTGCACGGGCTGCACCGGCTGGCTCAGGCGCGCCACCCGCAGGGGGTCGTGGGCCACCTGTCGGCCCCACTCGAAGGCCTGCAGGTTGCGCGGCACCTGCACCGCGTTGAGCTCGATGGCGCGCTGCAAGGCCTCCAGGCTCAGGGGCACCCAGCCCTTCTGCCACGCAAAGCCCAGCATCAGCGGGTTGGCGTAGATGGCGTCGCCCAGCAGGCGCTCGGCCAGGTCCACCGCGTCCAGCCGCTGGATGGCCGACTCCCCCACGGCCTCGCCCAGCACCTGGTCGCAGGCACCGGCGGGGTAGCGCCAGTCGGCGTGCGCCACCAGCTCGGCGGTCGGCGTGTGGTGGGTGTTGAGCGCCAGACGCGTGCGCCCCCGGCGCATGACGGACAAGGTCGGGCCGAGCGCGGCCACGATGGGGTCGCTGCCGATGACCAGGTCGGCCTCGGCCATGCCCACCTTGGTGGTGAAGATGGCGTCGGCGTGGTCGGCGATCTGCACGTGGCTCCACGTGGCGCCGCCCTTTTGCGCCAGGCCCGCGGCCTCCTGGGCCACCACGCCTCGCCCTTCGATGTGCGCGGCCATGCCCAGCAACTGCCCGATGGTGATGACACCCGTGCCGCCGATGCCGGCCACGACGATGCCGTAGGCTCGGCTGGCATCGGGCAAATCAGGCAGGGGAACAGGGGGCAGGGACTGCACGTCGGGGCCGCCCGAGCGGGCCGCAGGTTGGCGCAGGCGCCCGCCCTCGATGGTGACCAGGCTGGGGCAGAAGCCCTTCAGGCAGGACAGGTCCTGGTTGCAGCTGCTCTGGTTGATGCGGCGCTTGCGCCCCAGGGGCGTGTCCACCGGCTCGACGCTCAGGCAGTTGGACTGCACGGCGCAGTCGCCGCAGCCCTCGCACACGGCCTCGTTGATGACCACGCGGGTGGTCACGGCGGGCAGCGTGCCGCGCTTGCGGCGGCGGCGCTTTTCGGTCGCGCACGTCTGGTCGTAGATGATGACCGTGCAGCCTTCGGTCTCGCGCAGCTCGCGCTGCACCTCGTCGAGGTCGTCGCGGTGACGCAGGGTCACGCCGCGCGCCAGGTCGTCGACATCGGCGTAGCGGCTGCGGTCGTCGGTGACCACCACGATGCGCCTGACGCCTTCGGCCTCCAGCTCGCGCGTCATCGCCGGCACGCTGAGGTTGCCGTCGATCGGCTGGCCGCCCGTCATGGCCACCGCGTCGTTGTAGAGCACCTTGTAGGTGATGTTGACCTTGGCCGCGATGGCCTGGCGGATGGCCAGCAAGCCGGAGTGGAAGTAGGTGCCGTCACCCAGGTTGACGAAGACGTGTTTTTCGTCGGTGAAGGGCGCCTGGCCGACCCAGGCCACGCCCTCGCCGCCCATCTGCGTGACCATGCCGGTGTTGCGATCCATCCACTGCGCCATGTAGTGGCAGCCGATGCCGGCCATGGCGCGCGAGCCATCGGGCACGCGGGTGGAGGTGTTGTGCGGGCAGCCGCTGCAAAACCAGGGCGCGCGCTCCGGGCTGCTGGCGGCTTGCGCCAGCGATCGCTCCTTGGCCTCGATGACCTGCAGGCGCTCGGCGATGCGCTCGCGCACGTGCGACGGTGCGTCGCGCAGCAGGCCCAGGCGCTCCAGGCGCTGAGCCACCGCCTGGGCGATCAAGGCGGGGTTGAGGTCGGCTTGCGCGCGCAGCAGCCAGCGGCTGGCCGGGTGCGGGTGGGACCATTCGCCGCCGCTGCGGTCGCCCTCGGTTTCGCTGAATTTGCCGACCACGTTGGGTCGCACGTCCTCGCGCCAGTTGTAGAGCTCCTCTTTGAGCTGGTACTCGATCATCTGGCGCTTTTCCTCGACCACCAGGATCTCCTGCAGCCCTTGCGCGAAGCCGCGGGTGGTGTCGGCCTCCAGCGGCCAGACCACGGCCACCTTGTGCAGGCGCAGCTTGAGCGCGCGGCAGGCGTCGTCGTCCAGCCCCAGGTCGTGCAGCGCCTGGCGCAGGTCGTTCCAGGCCTTGCCGCTGGCCATGATGCCCAGCCGCGCGCCCTCGCTGTCGAGCACCGTGTGGTTCAGGCGGTTGGCGCGCACGTAGGCCAGCGCGGCATACCACTTGTGGTCCATCAGGCGGGCTTCCTGGGCCAGGGGCGCGTCCGGCCAGCGGATGTGCAGGCCGCCTTCAGGCAGGTCGAAGTCCTGCGGCACCACGATGCGCACGCGGTCCGGGTCCACCGACACCGTGCTCGACGACTCGACCACCTCCTGGATGGTCTTGAGCGACGTCCACAAACCGGCGAAGCGACTCATGGCGAAGGCGTGCAGGCCCAGGTCCAGGATCTCCTGCACGTTGCTGGGGAAGAACACCGGCAGGCCGCAGGCCTTGAAGATGTGGTCGCTCTGGTGGGCCAGCGACGAGCTCTTGGCCACGTGATCGTCGCCCGCCACGGCCACCACGCCGCCATGCCGGGAGGTGCCCGCCATGTTGGCGTGCTTGAAGACGTCGCCGCAGCGGTCCACACCCGGGCCCTTGCCGTACCAGAGCCCGAAGACGCCGTCGAAGCGGTGCGGCCCGGGCGTCAGCGCCAGCTGCTGGGTGCCCCACACGGCGGTGGCGCCCAGCTCCTCGTTGACACCAGGCTGGAAGACGATGTGGTGCTTTTGCAGGTGCTCGCGCGCCTTCCACAGGGCCTGGTCGTAGCCACCCAGCGGCGAGCCGCGGTAGCCGCTGATGAAGCCGGCGGTGTTCAAGCCGGCCAGGGCGTCTCGGGTGTGCTGGAGGATGGGCAGGCGCACCAGCGCCTGGATGCCACTCATGAAAGCCTGGCCCCGCTCGAGCGTGTACTTGTCTTCGAGCGAAAGGCGGGCGAGGGCCTGGAGCACCTCGGCGGGCAGCGGAGCGTTCATCGCGACCTCCTGAGACCGGTCGCACGACGCGCGGGGCTGAAACGGCAGGTCGGCGCGTCGCGCGGCCGAAACCCTTGATGAGGCTCAGTGTAGGACCCGGGCGCTCACCCGGATCCCGTGGTTTCACGGGGTTCAAGCGGCGCTTTTGCGAGCTTGAAGCGCCAACGAATCGGGCCGAGCCGGCAATCCATCACAGACCACCGTGCCCGCCCTCGTCACTTGGCCGACGGGATCGAGCCCTCCACGCCCTTGACGTAGAAGTTCACGCCACCCAGGAACTTGTCATCGGCGACCGCGCCCTTGGCCAGGACCTCCTTGCCGTCCTGCCCCACGATCGGGCCTTTCCAGATGACGTAGCTGCCATCCTTCAAGCCGGCCTTGATGGCGTCGACCTTGGCCTTGGTGTCGGCGGGCACCGCGTCGGACACGGACACCAGGTCGATCGCGCCCTCCTTGACGCCCCACCAGGCGCCGCCCGTCTGCCAGGTGCCCTGCAGCGCGTCCTGGGTGGCCTTGATGTAGTACGGGCCCCAGTTGATGACGGCCGACGCCAGGTGGGCCTTCGGGCCGAAGTGGCTCATGTCGGAGTCCCAGCCGAAGGCGTACTTGCCGGCCTTTTCGGCCGTTTGCAGCACGGCGGCCGAGTCGGTGTTCTGGAACAGCACGTCGGCGCCCTGGTTCAGCAGGCTTTGCGCGCCTTCGGTCTCCTTCGGGGGATCGAACCAGGCGTTGACCCAGACCACCTTGGTCTTGATCTTGGGGTTGACGCTCTGCGCACCCAGGGTGAAGGAGTTGATGTTGCGGATCACCTCGGGGATGGGGATGGAGCCCACCACGCCCAAGGTGTTGGACTTCGTCATGCTGCCCGCGATGACCCCGGCCATGTAGGCGCCTTCATAGGTGCGCGAGTCGTACGTGCGCATGTTGGCCGCGGTCTTGTAGCCGGTGCCGTGCTCGAACTTGACGTTCGGGTGGTCGGCGGCGACCTTGAGCATGGGCTCCATGTAGCCGAAGGTGGTGCCGAAGACGAGCGTGTTGCCCTGGCCGACCAGGTCGCGGATGACGCGCTCGGCCTCGGGGCCCTCGGGCACCTTCTCGACGAAGCTGGTGACGACCTTGTTGCCGAATTCCTTCTCCAGGGCCAGGCGGCCCTGGTTGTGGGCGTAGGTCCAGCCGGCGTCGCCCACCGGGCCGACGTAGGCGAAAGCGATCTTCAAGGGGCCGGGTGCGGCGGCCGCGGCGGAGGCGGGGGCGTCGGATGCGGCGGAAGCCGCTTCAGGCGCGGCGTCTTTCTTGCCGCAGCCCACCAGGGCGGCGGTGGCGGCCAGGGTGGCCCAGCCGGCCAGCTTGAGCACGGAACGCTTGGACACAGGTGAGGTCATGTCATCTCCAGGGTTGGGAACTGCTTGAGCTGAGAACAACAGCAACGATCATGCCGACTCAGGCGCCCGGGTGGAAGGGCTTGCCGAGTGAGGCGGGCATGTTGATTCGGATCCACGTCGGGTTGCGCGAGATCAGCACCAGCACGACGATGGTGGCCAGGTACGGCAGCATGGTCAGCCACTGCGACGGGATCTGCACGCCCTGCCCTTGCAGCTGGAACTGCAGCATCGTCACGCCGCCGAAGAGGTAGGCCCCCAGCAGCACGCGGGCGGGGCGCCAGGTGGCGAAGGTGGTCAGCGCCAGCGCGATCCAGCCCTTGCCGGCCACCATGCCCTCCACCCACAGCGGCGTGTAGACCAGCGAGATGTACGCCCCGGCCACGCCACACAGCGCACCGCCCGCCACCACCGCCGCCAGGCGGATGGGCCGCACCGCGTAGCCCAGCGCATGCGCCGACTCGGGCGACTCGCCCACCGCGCGCAGCACCAGCCCGGCGCGCGAGCGCGTCAACCACCAGCTCAGGCCCAACGCCAGCGCGATGGCGACGTAGACCATGGGGTGCTGCTTGAACAAAGCCGGCCCGATGAAGGGGATGTCGGCCAGGCCGGGCACCGCGAAGTGCGGCCGCGCCGGCAGCTGCAACTGCGTGTAGCCGATGCCCACGAAGGCGCTCAGGCCCGCGCCGAAGAGGCTCAAGGCCAGGCCCGTGGCGTACTGGTTCGTGTTGAGCCAGATCACCAGCACCCCGAAGGCCGCGGCCATCAGGCCCCCGGCCGCGGCGCCGCCCACGAAGCCGGCCACGTCGCTGCCCGTGTTAACGGCCACGGCGTAGCCGGCGATGGCCGCCACGAGCATCATGCCCTCGGCGCCCAGGTTGAGCACGCCCGCGCGCTCGTTGATGAGCAGCCCCAGGGAGGCCAGCGCCACCACGGTGCCGGCGTTGAGGGTGGCCGCGATCAGCAAAGCCAGGGAGTCAGCGGTGATCATTTGGGGCCCACCCAGCGCAGGCGTTGATGGATGAAGGTGTCACAGGCCAGCAGCGCAAACAACAACAGGCCCTGGAAGACGCCCGTCAGGGCCTTGGGCAGGCCCAGGCGGGACTGCGCCAGCTCGCCGCCGATGTAGAACATGCTCATGAGCACCGCCGAGAACACGATGCCCAGCGGGTTCAGCCGCCCCACGAAGGCCACGATGATGGCGCCGAAACCATAGCCCAGCGGCACGTAAGGCGTGAGCTGGCCCTGCGGTCCGGCCACGTCCAGCGCCCCCGCCAGGCCGGCCATGCCGCCTGAGAGCATCAGCGCCGTCCACAACGCCTTGCGGCTGGAAAAGCCCGCGTAGCGCGCCGCCGCCGGGGCCAGCCCGCCCACCTGCAGCTGAAAGCCCGAGTAGGTTCGGTACAGGAACAAGGCGAAGCCCGCCACGGCCACCGCCGCCAGCAGCACCCCGATGTTCATGCGCAGATCGGGCACCAGTTTGGGCACGCGGGTGGGCTCCAGGAAAGTGATGGTCTGGGGGAAGTTGTAGCCGGCCGGGTCCTTCCAGGGGCCGTAGACCAGGTAGCTCAGCACCATCTCGGCCACGTAGACCAGCATCAGGCTGACCAGGATCTCGTTGGCGTTGAAGCGGTCGCGCAACAAGGCCACGATGGCGGCCCAGGCCATGCCACCCAGCGCGCCCGCAACCAGCACGGCCGGCAGGATCCAGGCCCCGGACTCCGGGGTGGCCTGCATGGCCACGCCCCCGGCGCACACCGCCCCCAGGATGAACTGCCCCTCGGCGCCGATGTTCCACAGGTTGGCGCGAAAGCACACCGACAGGCCGAGCGCGATCAGGATCAGCGGCGTGGCCTTCAGGCTCAACTCGGACAGCGCGTAGGCGCTCTTGAGCGGCTCGATGAAGAAGACCTGCAAGCCGGCCAGCGGGTCCTTGCCCAGGGAGATGAACAGGATCACGCCCACCAGCACCGTGATCGCCAGCGCGATGAGCGGCGAGGCCAGCGTCAGCACCTTCGAGGGCGCGGAGCGGGGTTCAAGCTTGAACATGCCGAGCCTCCCACAGGCCGCTCATCCAGGCGCCAATCTGCTCCACCGTGGCCTCGGCGGCCGGGATCGACGGCGACAGCCGCCCTTGTGCCATCACCATCAGTCGGTCGCTCACTTCGAACAATTCGTCCAGCTCCTCGCTGACCACGAGCACGGCGCAGCCGCCATCGCGCAGCTTCAACAACTCGCCGCGGATCTGCGCCGCGGCCCCCACGTCCACGCCCCAGGTCGGCTGCGAGACGAGCAACACCTTCGGGGCCGCGTCGATCTCGCGGCCCACGATGAACTTCTGCAGGTTGCCGCCCGACAGGCTCTTGGCCAGCGCGTGCGGCCCGCCCGACTTGACCTTGAAACGCTCGATCAACTCCACGGCCATGCCGGTGACGCCCTTCATGCGCAGCCAGCCACCCGGGCCGACGGCGTCGGTGCGCGTCAGCAGGGTGTTTTGCGCCAGCGACAGGGTGGGCACGGCGCCGCGGCCCAGGCGCTCCTCGGGCACGCTGTGCAGCCCCAGGTGGCGACGATGTCGCGGCGAGGCCCGCCCGATGTCGTGCCCGAAGAGGTGCACGGTGCCGGCCGGCGCCCGCGGGTCTTCGCCGCTGAGCACGGCCATCAGGGCCTGCTGCCCGTTGCCCGACACCCCCGCGATGCCGACGATCTCGCCGGCGCGCAACTCGAAGTCGATGCCCCTCAGGTCGGTGCCAAACGGGTCCTGGCTGGGCACGTTGAGGCCCTGCGCCGACAGCGCGACCTCCCCCAGGATGCCCTGGCTGCGGTGCAACTCGGGCGGCTCGCTGCCGATCATCAGGCGCGACAGGCTGGCGTTGCTTTCCTGGCGCGGGTCGACCTCACCCGTGACCTTGCCGCCGCGCAACACGGTGCAGCGGTGGCAGAGCTTGCGGATCTCGTCGAGCTTGTGGCTGATGTAGAGGATGGAGCAGCCTTGTTCGGCCAGTTTGCGCAAAGTGACGAACAGCGTGTCGACCGCCTGCGGCGTCAGCACCGAAGTGGGCTCGTCGAGGATCAGCAGCTTGGGGTTCGTCATCAGCGCGCGCACGATCTCGATGCGCTGGCGCTCGCCCACGGTCAGCGAGTGCACGTGGCGAGCCGGGTCCACCTCCAGCCCGTAGGTGCCCGAGACCTGGCGGATGCGCTCGGTGACCTCGGCCAGGCTCAGGGACTTGTCCAGCCCCAGCCAGACGTTCTCGGCCGCCGTGAGGGTGTCGAACAGCGAGAAGTGCTGAAACACCATGCTGATGCCGAGCGCGCGCGCCTCCTGCGGCGAGCGCACCTGCACAGGCTGGCCGTTGAAGAGGACCTGGCCGGCGTCGGGTTTGACCGCGCCGAAGATCACCTTCATGAGCGTGGACTTGCCGGCGCCGTTTTCACCGAGCACGGCGTGGATCTCGCCGGCTCGGACCTGCAGGCTGACGGCGTCGTTGGCCCGCACGCTGGGGTACTGCTTGGTGATGTGCCGGAGCTCTAGGCGAAGGGTCATGCTGGGTGGGTGGATGCGAGCGCAGGGGCTCCATGATGCCGTACGGGCGGCTGAACCTGATGCAAGCCGCGGACCACGTCGCGCACCTGCTCGCGCAACCAGCGGCTGGCCGGCGAGCGGTGGGTCAGGTCGTGCCAGAGCTGGTAGTAGTTCAGCGCGGGCATGGGCACCGGGCAGCGGATGACCTTGAGCCTGAGGTCGGCCACGTAGCGCTCGCAAAAGCGCCGCCCGGTGGTCAGCACCAGCAGCGAGCCCGCCACCATGTGGGGGATCTGAGCGAAGTGCGGGTGGCGCACGACGATGTCGCGCACCAGGCCGCGCGCCTGCAGGTGCTGTTCGATGATGCCCGGGCCGTCGGGGTGAAACGGCTGCGGCGCGATGTGCTCGGCCGCCAGGTACTGCTCCAGCGACCACGCTCGCTTGCCTTCCTTGGGCAGGCGCGCGGCCGGGTGGTCTTCCGAGACGAGGCACACGAGTTCATCCGACATCAGGCGCCCCAGGTGCAACTCATCGGAAGGCTCCAGCCAGTTGCCGATGACCAGGTCCACCTCGCCGCGCGCCAGGCTGCGGCGGTGGTCGAGTTGCGTGCCCAGCGGCAGCACCTCCAGCCGCGAGCGTGGCGCCAGGCGGCGCAGGCGCAGGGTCAGCTCGGGCAGGAAGAAGGGGTCGAGGTAGTCCGTGGCCGCGATGCGAAAGGTCACCTCCGCGGTGCCGGGGTCGAAGGCGCGCGCCACGGCCTTGTCGCCGAACATCCACTGCGCCTGCTGCAGGATCGTGGCGGCGGGCTCGACCAGGCTGAGGGCCACGTCGGTGGGCTGCATGCCCTGGCCGCTGCGCACCAGCAGGGGGTCGCCGGTCAGCGCGCGCAGGCGCTTGAGCTGGGCGCTGACGGCAGGCTGGCTGGTGCGCAGCTTGACGGCGGCGCGAGAGACGCTGGACTCGGTGATCACGGTGTGCAGAACCCGGATGAGTGACAGGTCGATCTTGTCGAAAAGCGCGCGCTGATTCATGCACCCAGTTTTATCACTGATATGCTGAATCTCACATACCCGATCTGGCCGCACGCGCTACGCTGAATGCGCACGCCGTCCTGGAGCCCACGAGATGACCGACCACCCCACCCGCCCGATTCGCTTCGTGCACCGCGGCCAGATCCAGCAGGTCGATGGCCTGCCGCCCACCACCACCGTGCTGCAATGGCTGCGCGAGCAGGCCCGCTGCACCGGCACCAAGGAAGGCTGCGCCGAAGGCGACTGCGGCGCCTGCACCGTGGTCGTGGCCGAACTCGACGAAACCACCGGCGAGCTGCAGCGGCGCACCGTCAACAGCTGCATCCAGTTCCTGCCCACCCTCGACGGGCAGGCCCTGTTCACCGTCGAAGACGTGAGCGAGCTGGGCCGCCAGGCCAGCCCCGACGGCAACGGCCTGCACCCCTGCCAGGAGGCGCTGGTCAGCTGCCACGGCTCGCAATGCGGCTTCTGCACGCCCGGCTTCGTGATGTCGCTGTGGCACGCGTACGAGCAAAGCCCGACCGCCCTGCCCCGCCCTGCCCTGGCCGATGCGCTGGCGGGCAACCTCTGCCGCTGCACGGGCTACCGCCCCATCCTCGACGCCGGCGAGCGCATGCACGACGCGCCGAAGGTGACGCTGGACGAGGCGCCGGTTCGGGCGCTGCTCCAGCAACTGGCTGACAACTCAGGCAACGGCCTCGCCTACGAAGGCCCCAGCCGCTCCCAGCCCGGCACCCGCCAGCGCTTTCACAGCCCCCGCACGCTCGACGAGCTGGCCGCGCTGCGCGCCGCCTTGCCGCAGGCGCGCCTGCTGGCCGGCTCCACCGACATCGGCCTGTGGGTCAACAAGCAATTCCGCGAGCTGGGCGAGGTCATCCACCTGGGCCGGGTGCGCGAGCTTCGAACCACCGCGCTGCAAGCCGCCGAGGGCGACGCGCCCGCGACCCTGCTCATCGGGGCCGGCGCCTCGCTGGAGTCGGCCTGGTCCGCGCTGTCGGCGCACCTGCCCGCGCTCAAAGAGATCTGGCTGCGATTCGCCTCGCCCCCGGTGCGCCACGCCGGCACGATGGGCGGCAACGTCGCCAACGGCTCGCCCATCGGCGACAGCGCCCCCATCTTGCTGGCCCTCGACGCCAGCCTGGTGCTGCGCCGGGGCCCCGCCACGCGCGAGCTGCCCCTGTCGGCCTTCTACCTGGACTACATGAAGAACGACCTGCAACCCGGCGAGTTCGTGCAAGCCATACGCGTGCCGCTGCTGACGGCGGGGGTGGGGGCGGGCGCGGGCGAGCACCTGCGCGCCTACAAGGTCTCCAAGCGCCGCGACAGCGACATCTCCAGCGTGTGCGCCGGCCTCTACCTGCGCATGGAGGGCGAGCGCATCGCCGAAGCCCGCCTGGGCTGGGGCGGCCTGGCCGGCACCGCGCGCCGCGCCCCCGCCACCGAAGCCGCCCTCGTCGGCCAGGTCTGGAGCGAAGCCACGCTGCGCGCCGCCCAGGCCGCGCTGGCTCAGGACTTCCAGCCCCTGACGGACCTGCGCGCCAGCGCCTCATACCGCCTGCGCACCGCGCGCAACCTGCTGGAGCGCTTCTGGCTCGAAACCCGCACCGACGCCCCCCTGCCCGCCAGCGCCGTGCAGGTCTGGCCCGCCACCTGCTGAGCCCGGAGCCCACCATGACCCCGAACGTGGACCCCGCAGGCCGCCCGCTGCCCCATGAATCCGCCCGACTGCACGTGGCAGGCGAGGCCACCTACATCGACGACCAGCCCGAGCTGGCCGGCACCCTGCACGCCGCGCTCGGCCTCTCGCCGGTGGCCCACGGCCGCCTGCTGGGCATCGACCTGGCCGCGCTGCGCGCCCTGCCGGGCGTCGTCGACGTGATCACGGCCGCCGACATCCCCGGTCGCAACGACTGCGGCGCCATCGTGCACGACGAGCCCATCCTGGCCGATGGCGAGGTGCACTACCTCGGCCAGCCCGTGTTCGCCGTGCTGTCGAGCGACCGCGAACTCGCCCGCCGCGCCGCCGCCCAGGCCCAGGCCGTCCTCGACATCGAAGAGCTGCCCGCGCTGCTGACGCCCGAGGCCGCGCACGCCGCCAGGCAATACGTCGTGCCGCCCATGCGCATGGCCCGTGGTGACGCCGATGCGGCCCTGAGCCAGGCCCCGCACCGCCGACAAGGCCGGGTGCAACTGGGCGGCCAGGAGCAGTTCTACCTGGAGGGGCAGATCTCCTACGCCATCCCGCAAGAAGGCGGCGTGCTGGTGCACTGCTCCACGCAGCACCCCTCCGAGATGCAGCACGCCGTGGCCCACGCCCTGGGCCTGCATGCCCACCAGGTTCAGGTGACGTGTCGGCGCATGGGCGGTGGCTTCGGCGGCAAGGAGTCGCAGTCCGCGGTGTTCGCCTGCATCGCCGCAGTGGCCGCGCGCAAGCTGCGCCGTCCCGTCAAGCTGCGCTCCGACCGCGACGACGACTTCATGGTCACCGGACGGCGCCACTGCTTCGCGCACCAATGGGACGTGGGCCACGACGACGAAGGCCGCCTGCTGGGCGCGCGCGTCGAGATGGTCTCCCGCGCCGGCTTCTCGGCCGACCTGTCTGCGCCCGTGATGGCGCGCGCGCTGTGCCACTTCGACAACGCCTACTGGCTGCCCGCCGTGGCCATCGACGGGTACTGCGCGCGCACCCACACGCAAAGCAACACGGCCTTTCGCGGCTTCGGCGGCCCGCAAGGCGCCTTCGCCATCGAGTGCATCCTCGACGACATCGCACGCAGCCTGGGCCGCGACGCGCTCGACGTGCGCCTGGCCAACCTCTACGGCGTGGGCGTCAACGACGTCACCCCCTACGGCCAGAAGGTCGAAGACAACGTGCTGCACGCCCTGATTGGCGAGCTGGTCGACAGCAGCGGCTACCGCGAACGCCGCCAGGCCATCGACGCCTTCAACGCCGCCAGCCCGGTCCTCAAAAAAGGCCTGGCCCTCACGCCGCTCAAATTCGGCATCTCCTTCAACGTGGTGCACCTCAACCAGGCCGGCGCGCTCGTGCACGTCTACACCGACGGCAGCGTGCTGGTGAACCACGGCGGCACCGAAATGGGCCAGGGCCTCAACACCAAGGTGGCGCAAATGGTGGCCCACACGCTGGGCCTGAGCCCTGAGCGCGTGCGCGTGACCGCGACCGACACCAGCAAGGTGGCCAACACCTCCGCCACGGCGGCCTCCACCGGCACCGACCTCAACGGCAAGGCCGCCGCCGACGCCGCCCAGCAGATCAAAGCCCGGCTCGTGGCGCACCTGTGCGCGCGCCACGGCGTGCCGCCCGAGACCGTGCGCTTCGCCAACGACCTGGTGCACGTGGGCGACCAGGCCCTGCCCTTCACCGACGTGGTCAACGGCGCCTACCTGGCCCGCGTGCAACTCTGGTCCGACGGTTTCTACGCCACGCCCAAGCTGCACTGGGACCGCGAAGCCATGCAAGGGCGCCCCTTCTTCTACTTCGCCTATGGCGCCGCCGTCAGCGAGGTGCTGGTGGACACGCTCACGGGCGAGTTCAAGCTGCTGCGCACCGACGTGCTGCACGACGTGGGCCAGTCCATCAACCCGGCGCTGGACATCGGCCAGGTCGAAGGCGCGTTCATCCAGGGCATGGGCTGGCTGACCACCGAAGAGCTGGTGTGGCACCCGCAAAGCGGCAAGCTGCTGACGCACGCGCCGTCCACCTACAAGATCCCGACGGCCAGCGACTGCCCGGCCGACTTCCGCGTCAAGCTGTTCGACAACCGCAACGCCGAAGACACCATCCACCGCTCCAAGGCCGTGGGCGAGCCGCCGCTGCTGCTGCCCTTCTCGGTGTTCTTCGCCATCCGCGATGCGGTGTCGGCGGTGGGGCAGCACAAGGTGCAACCACCGCTGCGCGCGCCCGCCACGGCCGAAGCCATCCTGGATGCGGTCGAGGCCGTCAAGGCAGGCTGAGATGACGGCCAGCGCCATGAACGCACTGAGCACACTGAGCGCCCGCCACCTGCGCCACCTCGCCACGCAGTGGCTCGCGGCCGGGCGGCCCGCGCTGGTGGTGCGCGTGCACGCCATCCGGGGCTCCACGCCGCGCGAGGCGGGTGTGCGCATGCTGGTGGGCGGTGATGAACACGGCGGTGAAGTTCTTGGAACCGTCTTGGGAACGATCGGCGGCGGCCACCTCGAATGGCAAGCCATCGACCTGGCCCGCCAAGCGCTGGCCGAAGCCCGAATGGCCAACAAGCCACCGGCCGCCTGGCAACGAACCTTCGCCCTCGGCCCCACGCTGGGCCAATGCTGCGGCGGCGTGGTCGAGCTGGCCTTCGAGCCCCTGACCGACGCCACCCTTCAAGCCTGGGCCGTGCCCCCGCCGCGCTTCCACCTGGAGCTTCACGGCGCCGGTCACGTGGGCCAGGCCATCGTCAAGCTGCTGACCGACATCGACTGCACCGTGCGCTGGATCGACGAACGCGCCGACCCCGCCGAAACCTGCGATGCCGACGCCCCCGGCCTGCCCACGCCAGCCGAGCTGGCGGCCCTGCCGCCTCACATCCACTTCGTCAGCACCGAGCAGGCCGAAGCCGAGGTGGCCGACGCACCCGCCGGCGCCTGCCACCTGGTGCTCACCCACCGCCACGACCTGGACCTGCGCATCATCCACGCCGTGCTGCAGCGCGGCGACTTCGCCTTCGCCGGCCTCATCGGCTCGCAAACCAAGCGCACCAAGTTCCTGCACCGGCTGGCCGCGCAAGGCGTGGCGTCTGACGCCATCGCGCGCCTGACCTGCCCCATCGGCCTGCCCGGGCTGCCGGGCAAAGAGCCCGCCGTCATCGCCGTCTCGGTGGTGGCGCAGCTGCTGCAGTGCGGTGGCTGAATCAGCGCATGGATGCCTCATGCGGGCGAGAACTGGCGCCGATCGGTTCGACTGGGGGCTGGTTTCGGAGTGTCGCTGGCCGCCCCAAACTGCACACGCGAACGCAATGGCTGAGCCCACAGGATGGGATCTCCTGACCGTGGATCTGTCAGCTGGCATGGCCGGTGGCTGTTGTCTCAGCCAGCCGGTCCAGGTCCAGGTTGAGCGCCAGCACATGGACGCGTGCCTCACCCAAGAAGCCCATCAGGGGCTGCTCGGTGTGGCGCAGCACCGCCTGGCGCACGGTGTCTTCGCTGAGGTGGCGCACGCGGGCGACGCGCCCGACCTGATAGAGCGCAGCAGCGACACTGATGTGCGGGTCCAGGCCGCTGGCCGATGTCGTCACCAGGTCCACAGGGATGGGCAGGGTGTTGGCAGGATCTGCCGCCTTCAGCGCCGCGATGCGGCCTTGTACGGCCTCCACCAGCGCAGGGTTCAGTGGGCCCTGGTTAGCGCCACCCGAGTTGGCCGCGTTGTAGGGCGTGGGTGCGGTGGCCGAAGGGCGCGACCAGAAGTGCTCGGGCTGCACAAAGCTCTGCCCGATCAGTCGGGAGCCGACGGTCTGTCCGCCTTGCTGCACCAGGCTACCGGCAGCTTGTGCGGGGAAGACCGCGCTGGCCACGCCCGTGACGGCCAGCGGATAGGCCAGGCCGGTGACCACGGTGAAGGCCACAAAGAGGCTGACTGCGGGACGGATGAGGGTGCTCATGGGGTTCTCCTTTGCGTGTGTTCAGGTGGCGTCACACCATGCCGATGGCGGTGAGCAGCACGTCGATGACCTTGATGCCAACAAAAGGCACCAGCACGCCGCCCAGGCCGTAGATCAGCAGGTTGCGGCGCAAAAGCATGGCCGCACCGAGCGCGCGGTATGGCACGCCCTTCAGTGCCAACGGGATGAGGAAGACGATGATCAGCGCGTTGAAGATCACCGCCGACAGCACTGCCGAGGTCGGGCTGGTCAGCGCCATCACATTGAGGGCCGACAGTTGCGGGTAGGTCGAGACGAAGGCCGCCGGCACGATGGCAAAGTACTTGGCCACGTCGTTGGCGATGCTGAAGGTGGTCAGAGAGCCACGCGTCATCAGCATCTGCTTGCCGGTCTCCACCACCTCGATCAGCTTGGTCGGGTTGCT
The DNA here is from genome assembly GCA_016000265.1 of Burkholderiales bacterium. GTDB lineage: Bacteria > Pseudomonadota > Gammaproteobacteria > Burkholderiales > Burkholderiaceae_C > Aquabacterium. The sequence goes on along the minus strand of JAECRL010000005.1, from coordinate 148,374 downwards.
GTCGAGGTCAACCATGTTGCTGGCCTCCTTGGCGGCCTGCGTGCCCGAGTTCATGGCGACCGCCACATCAGCCTGGGCCAGCGCTGGCGCGTCGTTGGTGCCGTCGCCCGTCATGGCCACCAGCTTGCCTTCGCCTTGGTATTGCCGGATCAGGCTGAGCTTCATCTCGGGCGTGGCCTCGGCCAGGAAGTCGTCCACCCCGGCTTCGGCCGCGATGGCCGCGGCGGTCAGGCGGCTGTCGCCAGTGATCATGACCGTCTTGATGCCCATGCGGCGCAGCTCGGCGAAGCGTTCCTTGATGCCGCCTTTGACGATGTCCTTGAGCTCGACCACGCCCAGCACGCGGGCGCCGTCGGCGACCACCAAGGGCGTGCCGCCTTTGTGCGACACCGCTTCCACAGCGGCGTCCACAGCCGAGGGAAAGTGCCCGCCCTGCTCTGCCACGTGCCGACGAATGGCCTCGGCCGCGCCCTTGCGGATCTGACGCTCGCCCAGGTCAACGCCACTCATGCGCGTTTGCGCTGAGAAGTGCACGAAGCTGGCACCCAAGGCCTGCAAGTCGCGACCGCGCAGGTCGAACTGCTGCTTGGCCAGCACCACGACGCTGCGGCCTTCCGGCGTTTCATCGGCCAGCGACGCGAGCTGGGCCACCTCGGCCAGGTCGGCTTTGCGCACGCCTGGTGCGGGGATGAACTCGCTGGCCTGGCGGTTGCCCAGGGTGATGGTGCCGGTCTTGTCCATCAGCAAGACATCGACGTCCCCGGCGGCTTCGACGGCGCGCCCCGAGGTCGCGATCACGTTGGCTTGCATCATCCGGCTCATGCCCGCCACACCGATGGCCGAAAGCAGACCCGCGATCGTCGTCGGGATCAGGCACACCAGCAAGGCCACCAGCACGGTGATCGACGCTGGCGAGCCCGACTGGGCGACCGACACCCCGAAGGCCGAGAACGGCAGCAGGGTCACCGTCACGACCAGGAAGACGATGGTCAGCGCGACCAGCAGGATCGTCAGCGCGATCTCGTTGGGCGTCTTCTGGCGCTTGGCACTTTCGACCATGGCGATCATGCGGTCGACGAAGGTCTCGCCGGGGTTCACCGACACCCGCACCATGACCCAGTCGGACAGCACCCGGGTGCCGCCAGTGACGGCCGAGAAGTCACCGCCGGATTCGCGGATGACCGGGGCCGACTCGCCCGTGATGGCGCTCTCATCCACCGAGGCCACGCCTTCGACCACCTCACCGTCGGCGGGCACGACGTCACCGGCCTGCACCATGATCAGGTCGCCCTTGCGCAGTGTGGTGGACTCGATGGGGTGCCAATTGGCATCGCTGCGTGGCGCTTCGAGCTTTTTCGCCCAGGTCTGCTTCTTGAGGTCACGCAGCGATGCGGCTTGAGCCTTGCTGCGGCCTTCGGCCAGGGCCTCGGCGAAGTTGGCAAACAGCACGGTGAACCACAGCCACAAGGCGATGGCGACCACGAAGCCGGCGGAGGCATCGCCATCGCTGTGGCCCTGGGCCAGCAGTGCCTGCGCACTCAGCCCTGTGGTCAGGATGCTGCCGACGTAGACGACAAACATCACGGGGTTGCGCCATTGCACGCGCGGGTCGAGCTTCTTGAAGGCGTCCAGCAGCGCGGGCCGCATCAGCGCCGCATCGAACAGACGGAAAGCGGTGTGTGTCATGGGGTGTCTCACTTCCAGAGCATCAAGTGCTCGACGACCGGGCCCAAGGCCAGCGAGGGCACGTAGTTCAGCAGGCCCACCAGCAGCACGGTGCCCAGCAGCAGGCCCACGAACAGCGGCCCATGGGTCGGCATGGTTCCAGGGGTGACGGCCAGGCGCTTCTTGGCGGCCAGGCCACCGGCGATGGCCAGCACCGGCACGATCACGCCGAAGCGGCCGAACCACATGGCCACCGCAAGCAGCACGTTGTAGAAGGGCGTGTTCGCAGACAGGCCTGCGAAGGCGCTGCCGTTGTTGTTGGCCGCCGAGGTCAAGGCATAGAGGATTTCCGAAAAGCCATGCGGGCCTGGGTTGGCGATGCCCGCCCGACCGGCCTCGGTGCTCACCGCGATGGCGGTGCCGGTCAGCACCAGCACCGGGGTGATGAGGATGGCCAGCGAGACCATCTTCATCTCGAATGCCTCGATCTTCTTGCCCAGGTATTGCGGCGTGCGGCCGATCATCAGGCCCGCGATGAAAACGGCCAGGATGGCGAACACCAGCATGCCGTAGAGGCCCGTGCCCACCCCACCGAAGACCACTTCGCCCAGCTGCATGTTGACCATCGGCACCATGCCACCCAGGGGGGTGAAGGCGTCGTGCATGGCGTTGACCGCGCCGCACGATGCAGCGGTGGTGACGGTGGCGAACAACGTGGAGGCGGCGATGCCAAAGCGCACCTCCTTGCCCTCCATGTTGCCGCCGGCCTGCTCCGCGCGCTGGCTCTGGTCCACGCCCAGAGCTGCCAGCTGCGGGTTGCCCTGCTGCTCGAAGCGTGCCGAGGCCCAGGCGCCGGCCACGAAGAGCGTGAACATCACGGCGATGACGCTCCAGCCCTGTCGGCTGTCACCCACCATGCGCCCGAAGCTGAAGCACAGCGCGGCCGGGATCAGGAAGATCGCCAGCATCTGCGCCAGGTTGCTCAGGGCCGTGGGGTTCTCGAAGGGGTGGGCCGAGTTGGCATTGAAGAAGCCACCGCCGTTGGTGCCCAGCATCTTGATGGCTTCTTGGGAGGCCACCGGGCCCATGGCCAGGGTCTGCGGGGCCTCCAGGGCGTGCACGTCCAGGTAGGGGCTGAAGTTCTGCACCGTGCCTTGCTGCACCAGCAAGAGGGCCAGCACCAGGGAAAGGGGCAGCAAGATCCACAGCGTGGCGCGCGTCAGGTCCACCCAGGCGTTGCCAATGCCTTGCGCGCTGTGCCGCACGAAGCCGCGGATGAGGGCCACCACCACCACGATGCCCGTGGCAGCCGACAGGAAGTTCTGCACGGCCAGGCCCAGCATCTGCGTGAGGTAGCCCATGGTGGCTTCTCCGCCATAGCCTTGCCAGTTGGTGTTGGTCACGAAACTGATGGCCGTGTTGAAGGCCGAGTCAGGTGTGACGTTGCCCAGGCCTTGCGGATTGAGCGGCAGCCACAGTTGCAGGCGCTGCAAGGCATAAACCATCAGGACGCCCAAGGCATTGAACAGCAGCAGGGCCAGGGCGTATTGGCGCCAGCCCATCTCGGTGTCGGTGCGCACGCCGCAGAGGCGGCACAGCCAGGCTTCCGCGCGCAGCAGCCACGCCACGCGGCCTTCCATCACCGCGACGATGGCGCGGCCCAGGGGGTACGACAGTGCCAGCAGGATGGCGCTGAACACGGCCAGCAAAGTCCAGGCTTGGGTGCTCATGAGAAATCCTCCGGGTTCAGCAAAGCGGCCAGCAGGTAAGCCAACAGGCCCACCGCCAGGACGCTGCACAGCACATACAGCCAACTCATGGTGTGTCTCCCTTCAGGCGGGCACAGCCCAGGGCCATGCCCACCATCAGCAGCCAGAAGGCCGCACCGAGCGCGACATAGAGCATGTCCATCGCGAATCTCCTTGTTCAACATGCTTCAAATCGTAGGAAGCGCGGCATCAAGGCGTGGCCAAGTTTTGGCTTCGGAGCATCAAGAAAGCGTCAAGGTCTTGAAAACGTGCCGGCATCGGGTGGACCTGGGTCAAATTTGATGCCTTCTTGATGCGCTTGGCGCGACACTCACGGCCATGCCCACGTCTGTCCACCTGAACCCGCCGGGCGTCCGCCCCGACCCAGACGCCCTGCTCCAGCAAATGCAGCAAGACGAGGCTCGCGCGCGCCGGGGTCGCTTGAAGATCTTTTTTGGCGCCTCCGCCGGCGTGGGCAAAACCTGGGCCATGCTGGCCGCCGCCCGTGCCCTGCAAGGCAGCGGCGTGCCAATGGTGGTGGGCCTGGTGGAGACCCACGGCCGCCAGGACACCGAGCGCATGGCAGAGGGGCTGCCGCGCCTGCCGCTCAAAGCCGTGTCTCACCGCGGCAAGACGCTGCAGGAATTCGACATCGACGCGGCGCTGGCATTCGCGGCCGGACAAGAAAAACCCCTGGTGCTGCTCGACGAGTTGGCGCACAGCAATGCGCCGGGCTCGCGCCATCCCAAGCGATGGCAGGACGTGCAAGAGCTGCTGGACGCCGGGGTGGACGTGTGGTCCACCATGAATGTGCAGCACCTGGAGAGCCTCAACGACATCGTCAGCGGCATCACGGGCATCCGCGTCTGGGAGACGGTGCCTGACAGGCTGTTTGATGAGGCCGACGAGGTCGTCGTGGTGGACCTGCCGCCCGACGAGTTGCTGGGGCGGCTGAAGGCCGGCAAGGTGTACGTGCCCGAGCAAGCCGAACGCGCAGCCAGCGGCTTCTTCCGCAAGGGCAACCTGCTAGCCTTGCGGGAGCTGGCCTTGCGGCGCACCGCCGACCGCGTCGATGGAGAGGTGTTGGCCTACCGCCGCCGCGCCGCTGTCAGTCCCGTGTGGCCCAACCGCGAGGCCCTGCTGGCCTGCATTGGCGATGGCCACAGCGGCGAGAAGGTGGTGCGCAGCTGTGCGCGTCTGGCGTCGCAGCTCGATGTGCCCTGGCATGCGGTACACATCGAGTCGCCCGCCTCAGAGCGGTTCTCACCGCAGCGCGAAGCACGCACCGAGCGTTCGCTCAAACTGGCGGAGCAGCTCGGTGCCCATGTTTCCGTGCAGCCTGGCGCCAATGCCGCACAGGCGTTGGTGCGCTACGCGCGCGAGCACAACCTGTCCCGTCTGGTGATGGGGCGGCATGAAAGACGCTGGCCCTGGCAAGTGGCCTTATCCGACCGCATTGCCACCATGGCCGATGACCTCGATGTGCTGCAGGTCTCCTTGCCTTCGGGGGGGCGGCAAGCCGGGCCTGAGACGGCCCGCGCCGCCCAGGCGCCAAACGATGGGTTGGTGCACAACGGCGGCCGCGTTTGGGCGTGGCACGGCCATGCCGCGGCGGTGGCGGCTTGCGCTGTCACGGCACTGGCGTCGACGCCGCTGCTTCAGGTTCTGGAGCTTTCAAACATCGTCATGCTGTTCTTGCTGACGGTGGTTGGGGTCGCGTTGAAATACGGGCGTGGGCCCGCTGTGGTGGCTGCGTTCGTCGGCGTGGGCCTCTTCGACTTCTTCTTCGTGCCGCCACGGTTTTCATTCGCTGTCAGCGATTTCCAGTACCTGATCACCTTCACCGTGATGCTGGCCGTCGCACTGACCATCGGACAGCTCACCGCCGTGCTCAAGGTGCAGGCCGAGGCCGCCACGCGCCGCGAGCACCGTGTGCGCAGCCTCTACGACATGTCGCGTGACCTGTCCTCCGCCTTGATGGCCGAGCAGGTGGCCGAGGTGGGGCAGCGATTCCTGACGGCCGAGTTCGGCGCCAAAGGTGCCTTGCTGGTGGCGGACGACGCGGGTAACTTGCACGCCATGGCTGGCGGCACCGCACAAACCGACATGGCCGTGGCGCAATGGGCCTTCAGCAAGAGCGCCGTGGCCGGCCGTGGCACCGACACCTTGGCGGCCAGCCCCTGCCTCGTGCTGCCCTTGCGCGCCCCCATGCGCACCCGTGGCGTGCTGGTGGTCGAGCCCCCGCCCGATGCGGCCTGGGGCACGCCGCAGCAGCGCCTGCTGGAGACCTGCGCCTCGCTGCTGGCCATCTCGCTGGAGCGCATCCACTACATCGAGGTGGCGCAGGCCAGCACGGTGCAGATCGAGTCCGAGCGTTTGCGCAACTCCCTGCTGTCGGCCATCTCCCATGACCTGCGCACGCCGTTGGCCGGTCTGGTGGGCCTGGCTGACACCCTGGAGCTGACCCGGCCTGAACCCTCGCCGCAGCAGCGCGACATCGCGCAAGCCATGCGCCAGTCCGCACTGCGCATGGGCGCACTGGTCAACAACCTGCTGGACATGGCCCGGCTGGAGGCCGGCGCCGTGCAGCTCAACCGCCAGTGGCAGCCGCTGGAAGAGGTGGTGGGCAGCGCGCTGGTCACCTGCCAGACCAGCTTGCAAGGCCGCGCCGTGAACGTGACCCTGGCCGATGACTTGCCCCTGTTGCACCTGGATGCGGTACTCATCGAGCGGGTGCTGGTGAACCTGCTGGAGAACGCCGTCAAGTACACCCCGATGGACAGCGCCATCGACCTCCACGCGCGCAGCCACAGCGGTGTCGTGGTGCTGACGCTGGACGACCACGGCCCTGGCTTGCCAGCCGGACGCGAAGAGGCCATCTTCGAGAAATTCGAGCGCGGTGCACGTGAAAGCGCCCTGCCTGGCGTGGGCCTGGGGCTGGCCATCTGCCGGGCCATCGTGCAGGCCCACGGTGGGTGCATCCGTGGCGAGACGCGCGACGGTGGCGGGGCACGCTTCACCGTCGTGCTGCCCATGGGACAGCCGCCGCTGGACGATGGCACGCAGACCCACGTAAATTCAACCCTTGAGCGACCCGAACCACGCCATGAGTGACCTGCATCCCCGCACCCTGATCATCGAAGACGACGCCACCATCCGGCACTTCGTGCGCTTGACGCTGGCGTCCGAAGGACATGAAGTGTTCGAGGCCGATGGCTTTCAGCGTGGATTGATCGAGGCGGGTACACGCCGCCCCGATGTCATCGTGTTGGACCTGGGGTTGCCAGATGGTGATGGCGTGGCGCTGATCCGTGAGCTGCGCACCTGGTCCAGCGTGCCGGTGGTGGTGCTCTCGGCCCGCAGCGCCGAGGCCGACAAGATCGCTGCGCTGGACGCGGGCGCCGACGACTACCTCGTCAAGCCCTTTGGCGCGGGCGAGCTCATGGCCCGCATGCGCGCCCAGTTGCGCCGCCACTTGCACCAGACTCCCAGTGGCGACAGCGTGATCCGATTTGGCGATGTCGAGGTGGACCTGATCAAGCGCACAGTGAGCCGCTCGGGCGAGGCCTTGCACCTGACCCCCATCGAGTACAAGTTACTGGTCAGTCTGGCCAGCCAGCCAGACCGCGTCATCACCCACAGCCAGTTGCTCAAGACCGTCTGGGGCCCTGGCCACGGGGACGACACCCACTACGTGCGTGTGCACATGGCGAACTTGCGCAAGAAGGTGGAACGTTCGCCCTCTATGCCCAAGCACCTGCTGACCGAGGCGGGCGTGGGCTACCGCTTCGTGCTTGCGTGAGCTGACACAGCCGCCGGGCGTGACGATTCCCGGCGAATGTCAGCTCGTGATCGCCAGAGTCACTGAACCACCCAAACTCAGCGTCTGCTCCCAGCCTGAACAGATTTCAACGCAAAGCCCAAGCCTGACTGCCATCTGAGAGCACGCCCGAGCGCACACCCCACGTCCCCACCGACATCCACCACCAGATCTGGCATCACCTCTCCCACGCCCCCGTGTCGCGCCACCCGCCGAGCCCGCATCGGCCCCTGGCCGAGCGGCACCACCTCGCCATCCTCTCAGCCCAGGTCACCGAGATCGACTGGCTGGCGCTCAGCGCCTCGGGCCACCGCCGCGCCCGCATCCTCGCCGACAGTTGGGAGTGGCTCAGGCCCTGAAAAGGGGCGCGCGCCACGCTCACGCACTCACGCGCCGAGCTTTTTGGTCGGCGCACGCCCCAAATGGGTTCGCGAGCCGAGCTCCCAGGGCCGCACGCCGAGCTCAAAGCTCGGCGTTTGTCGTGAAATGAGTCAACGCCCACTGAAAAAGCTCGGCGCACGCCCCAAATAGGGGCATGAGCCGAGCTTTTTGTGTCGCGCGCCGAGTTCCCAGCCCCACGCGCGGCGTCGAGGTTGTAGCGCTTGGTCAGGTAGTTCTTGCCGTAGGTGGCAATTACCGAGGATTCCTCGGTAACTGAAACCGCATCCAGTTCCCTGTCCGCAAAGATGTTCTTGAGGTGCCGCCCAACGTTGTCCGTGCTCACGTCAAACTGCTGGGCCGTTTCGCGCTGAGTCAGCCAGACCGTCTGGTCTTTCGCCCGCAGCTTGATCTGGCTGCGGCCGTCTTCGGTGGTGTAGCGAATGAGGTCGGTCATGGTGCGGATGCGTCGGAACCACTCGTCATCGCCCTCGCCCATCTCGGTCGGGCCGTGGCTGAGGTCAGCAGGCAACCGGTTCGTCGCCCCCGCATCGGCCTGCGTGCCCGCCGCCTCGATGAAAGCCCGCTTTCATTCTTGGGCGGCAAGCTAAAAAACTCTTCAATTGACCGAGCCCCACACACTGAACCTAGACTGCACAGAGCTCTGCAACCCCAAGGCCCCGATCATGTCGATCTCAGCCCGCGACGTCGTGCCTTTGACCCAGGCGAGCGCCAACCTTTCTGAAGTGCCGGACCAAGCGCAGGCCGATGGCGAAAAGATCATCACCAAGAACGGTGAAAGCCATGTGGCCTTGATCGACGCAGACCGGCTGGAACGCGAGCGCATCCACCTGCTGCTGATCGACGATGCCCCAAAGGCCTGGACGACATCGTCGCGGGGCGCACCCAAGACGCCGACCAGGCCTTGGCAGCGATTCAAAAACGCCGTGGTTGAGCCCTCGGTTCATCCCTCTGCGCAACGCCCACCAAGCCGCCTCACCCGCCGCGCCCCAGCACCCCACGCTGCTCGATCAAAAAATCCATCAACGCCCGGATCTTGGCCGGCAGCTGCGCCCTGGATGGCACGTACAGATAAAACCCCGGAAACGGCCGGCACCATGGCGCCAGCACCCGCACCAGCCGGCCCTCTGCCAGGTGCTGGCGCACGCAGATGTCCAGGTACTTGATCACCCCCACGCCTTGCAGCGCCGCATTCAGCATGTTCTCGTCGTCGTTGAACACGGCGCTGCCTTTGGGCTCGACCACCACGGTGCGCCCCTCGGCGTCGGGCGAGGTGAACGACCAGCGGTCGATCGTGCCGCTGGAGGTGAAGCGGTAGGCCAGGCAGTTGTGGCGCATCAGGTCGGCCGGGGTCTCGGGCAGCCCGTGCTGGGCAAAGTACGCCGGCGAGCCCACCACCGCCATTTCGATCGGCGGCGTCACGGGCACCGCCACCATGTGTTCGTCCAGGCTTTCGCCCAGGCGCAGGCCGGCGTCCATGCCGTCGGCCACGATGTTCGACAAGCCGTCGTTCAGCACCAGCTCCAGCCGCACCTTCGGGTGGCGCGACAGGAACTCGCCCAGGTGCGGCTCGATCAGCAGCCGCGCGGCGATGCGCGACGAGTTCAGGCGGATCAGCCCTGAGGGCTCGTCGTGCCGCTCGCTCAACTCGCTCACAGCCCGCTCGATGGCCGAGAGCGCGGGCTGCAGCACGTCCAGCAGGCGCTGCCCTTCGTCGGTCAAGGACATGTCGCGGGTCGTGCGGTTGAGCAGGCGCACGTTCAGGCGCTCTTCCAGCCCCTTGAGGTGCTGAGACAGCGCCGCACGCGTGACCTCCATCTCGTCGGCGGCCTTGGTGAAGCTGCGGTGACGGGCGATGTGCGCGAACCAGGTCAGAGAGGCAAGCAGGGAGGGTTCGATGGGCATTTGTTCAGTTTAACTAACCAGTCATGTCTCCGGGAGGCCATTTATCTATGCCAATCAAATTCCTACGATGCACCCATGTCGCAAACATTCAGCGGCGAACTCACCACCCACCGGAGCGAACCCCATGTCCACCAACGTCACCTTCAAGAACCTCAACGGCAACGGCATCACCATGGCCGCCACCCTCTACTTCCCGGCCGATTTCGACGCCGCTCGCAAGTACCCCGCAGTGGTCGTGTCCCACCCGGGCGGCGGCGTCAAGGAGCAAACCGCTGGCCTGTACGCCAGCAAGCTCGCCGAGCACGGCCTGGTCGCCATCGCTTTCGATCGCTCTTACCAAGGCGCCAGCACCGGCGAGCCCCGCCAACTTGAGAACCCCCACGTCAGCACCGAAGACGTCAGCGCCGTCGTCGAGCACCTGATCACCCTGCCCTACGTGAACGCCAACCAGATCGGCGCCATGGGCATCTGCGCCGGTGCCGGCTACAGCGCCAACGCCGCCATCAACGACCGCCGCATCAAGGCGCTGGGCATGGTGAGCGCGGTGAACATCGGCCAGATGTTCCGCAATGGCTGGGAGAACAACGTCAAGGACGCCGACGCCGTGGGTTACCTGGACTTCGGCTCGAGTGCCCGCACCGCCGATGCCGGCGAGCGCGGCTTTGCCACCATCCCGCTGGCCCCGCTCAAGAAAGAAGACGCGTCCAACGCCGAGCTGGCCGAGGCCTGGGAGTACTACCACACGCCCCGCGCCGAGCACCCCCGCGCCCCTGGCTTTGCACTGGCCCGCAACCTGAACCAGATCATCACGTACGACGCCTACCACCTGGCCGAAGCCTTCCTGACGCAGCCCATCCTGGCCGTGGCCGGCAGCGTGGCGGGCAGCAAGTGGATGAGCGAAGACCTGCTGGCCCGCGCCGCCAGCCAGGACAAGGCGCTGCACATCGTCGAAGGCGCCAACCACATGTCGCTGTACGACGTGCCGCAATACGTGAACGAGGCGGTGTCGAAGCTCGCACCGTTCTTCCGCGCCAAGCTGGCTGGCTGAGACGCCGCCTCCAAGCCCTGGCACCCATCGCCCTTCTCATTGCCCATCTCATCAGGAGATTCACCATGGAAACCGTCAGCATCCGCAACCCCGGCATGAGCTGGGACATCGCCGCCAACATCCACTTCCCGCCAGGCTTCGATGCGGCTCGCCGCTACCCGGCCATCGTGTCCAACCACCCCATCGGCAGCTGCAAGGAGCAAACGGCGGGCAACGTCTATGGCGCGGCCCTGGCCGAAGCCGGCTTCGTCGTCATCGTGCCCGATGCCAGCTTCCAAGGCGGCAGTGGCGGCTCGCCCCGCTGGCTGGAGGATGCCGAACAGCGCGTTCGCGACTACCGCGACGTGATCGACCAGCTGCAGCGCTTGCCCTACGTTGACTCTGATCGGATCGGCATCCTCGGCATCTGCGGGGGCGGCGGCTATTCGATCAAGACGGCCATCATCGACAAGCGGATCAAGGCCCTGGTCAGCATCACCGGTGTCAACTTCGGTCGGCTGTTTCGCGAGGGCTTCAGCGGCTTCAACCCGGTCGGCACGCTGGAAGCGATGGCCGCACAGCGCACGGCCGAGAACGCTGGCGCCGAGCCGCGCGTCGACATCTTCCTGCCCGAGAGCGTGACGGCAGGCCAGGCCGCCGGCATCAACGACATCGACGTGCTGGAGGCCACCGACTACTACCGCAACCGCCAACCGAATGCGAACTCGGGCACCCGGATGTTGTTCTCGCACGCGGCCACCAACATCGCCTGGGATGCCTTCGCCTTCGCCGAGACGCTGTTGACGCAGCCCATGATGGTGGTCATCGGCGACAAGCCCGGCGGCTTCGGCGCCTACCGCGACGGCATGGAGATCCATGGCCGCGCCGCTTCGAAGGACAAGCACCTCGTCGTGGCCGAAGGCTGGTCTCACTACGACCTGTACGACCAGCCCGAGCCGGTGGCATTCGCCCTGTCGAAGGTCGTGCCCTTTTTCAAGGAAAAGCTGTGAAGAACGTCCTCATCCTCGGGGCCAGCGGACAGATCGCCCGCTGGGTGGTCGATGCGCTGGCCCATGAACCAGGCGTTCAGCAGACCTTGCTGCTGCGCGACCCCAAGAAGCTGACCGGCAGCGAGCCGGCCAACGCCCGGGTCGTCATCGGCAACGTGCTGGACAAGAAGCTGCTGCGGCAAGCGGTGGCGGGCCAGGACATCGTCTACGCCAACCTCACGGGCGAAGACCTGGACAAGCAGGCTCAGGCTGTGATCGCGGCCATGCAGGCCGAGGGTGTGCAGCGGCTGGTCTTCGTCCTGGCGCTGGGCATCTACGACGAGGTGCCAGGCCAGTTCGGTGAGTGGAACAACGCCACCATCGGCGAAGACCTCAAACCCTTCCGCCGCGCGGCCGATGCCATTGAGGCTTCGGGGCTGGCCTACACCATCTTGCGCCCAGCCTGGCTGACGGACGAGGATGAGGTTGACCACGAGCTCACTGCCAAAGGCCAGCCGTTCAAAGGCACGGTGGTGTCAAGAAAGAGCGTGGCGGACGTGATCCTGCAAGTCATCGCCAAGCCCGATCTGCACATCGGCGGCAACCTGGGCGTGAACAAGCCCGGCACCGACGCTGACAAGCCCTACTTCATGTGAGCGGAGCCACCCACATGGACTTGCTGAAACACATGACGGCCCTTCAAGGCGTGCTGGTGCTGCTGGCCGTGGCCCTGCTGGCGGCGCTGGGCTTCGTCCTTGGTGTGACCTTCATCGAAAACCGGCAGGCCCAGGCGGTGGCGGGCATGGCGCCCCATGCCTCGGCCGGGTCGCGGTGGTTTACTTCTCGCGTTCGGGCAACACCGGGCTGGCGGCGCGCCACGTTGCCAAGCGGCTGGGCGCGGCGCTCTACCCGCTGCAAGTGCCCGAGTACGAGCTAGGCCTGGGCGGGCTGGCCCGCTCGGCGTTCGCTGCCAATGCGCGCCGAACCGATCCAGCAACCCTGCCCGAGATCAAGCCGCGCCAGCTGGACCTCAAGCCTTTCGACACGGTCTGGCTGGGCTCACCGATCTGGTTCTACAGCCCCGCGCCACCGATCTGGGCCTTCGTCGAACACAACCGCTTTGATGGCCAACACGTGGTGCTGTTCAACACCTTCAACAGCAACCTGGGCGCAGACCAGATCGCGGCATTCAAGGCCAAGGTGATGGCGCGCGGGGCGCGTTCGTTCGAACACCGTCAGGTGCTTCGCGGCCGCATGACGCAGCAACTCACGCCCGAAGAGATGCTCGGCGCCATCGACGCCGAATGGTTTGGTGCGCACCATCCGTGAAATCCATCACACGCCCCTCCCTGCGATCAGGTGGGACCACGCCTGAACGCTCCCGAGTCAAGTGGACCCGCGCACCCCTGTGGCAACGCCATCAGCACTGGCCCCATCGCCACGCCCGTGTGGAACAAGTTCGGCATGCCCGACGAGGTGGCGCACACCGCCTTGTTCCTGGCCAGTGACGATGCGCCTCACATCGTTGGCCAGGAAATCGTGGTCGATGAGGGCATGAGCCTGCTGTGAGGCATCACATGCGGTACGAGGCCTGCAGGAAGAAGGAGCGCCTGGCCAGGGGCAGGTCTCCAGGGATGTTATCCGCAGCGCTGGTGGGTTCGCGCGCGTCCGCTTCAAAGAGGTTGCGAATCGACGCAGCGAACTCCCAGCCCTTGCTGATCGACGTGCTGCGCAAGGTCAGGTCCACGGTGGTGTAGTCCGCGATGTCGGAGCGGCTGTCCCAGAACGCGCGCTTGCGGCCCGCAACCCGGTTGACCTGCCCGCCCACCTGCCAGCCATTGACCACGCTCCAGTCCATGCGCCCGAAGAGATGGTGGCGCGGGGCGAAGCCGGCGTCATGGCCAGTGGTTTCGTCCACCGAGCGCTGCCAGGCATAGTGCCCTTGCACGCGCAGCGTGTTGGTCGCTCGCCAGACGGCCTCCAATTCCATCCCCTTGCCGTGCTGGGTGCCCGCGTTGTTCCACAAGCTCACGCCCGTGCCTTGGTCCGTGGTGCGGATGATGCCCTTCATGCGGTAGCGGAACAGGCTCAGGTTCACGTCGGTGTCGGGGCGTGCCTGCCAGGCAAAAGCCGCTTCCCACGTGCCGATGGTTTCCGGCTTCAGGTCGGGGTTGCCTTGGGCCACCGGGTTGTTGATGCTGTATTGCTCGGTCAGGGCAGGCGCGCGAAAAGCTTTGCCGTACAGCAGCTTCGCGGTCAGGTCCACCGATGCGTCCCAGACCATGGCCAGGCGCGGGTTCGTGGTGTCGCCGTTGTCGGAATAGCGGTCGTGGCGAATGCCGCCGGTCAGCGCCCAGTCGCGGGCGAAACGCCACTCGTCCTGCACGTAGGCGTAGTCGACCTTGCGGCGCTGAGGGGTGAGGAACGATTCTCCAACCGGCACCGGCACCACCGAGCCGTCGCCCCGGACAACAGGAACGGGTGTCGGCTGGCCCGCGATGTTCACCACGACGATGTTGAAGTTCTTGAACTCCTGCGTCTTGTACAGGTCCAGGTCGTCATGACCCACGCCAAACCGCAAGTTGTGATCGTCCAGGCCGGTGTAGGTGCTCACGGCCGACAGGCGCAGTTGCCGCTCCCAGGTGTGGGGGCCACCAAACATGCCATTCGGGAAAGCACCGCCTGAGGCACCAGGGGGGAACAGCATCAACGGCTCAGGGATCTGCTGCGTGTAATGCATGTAGCTGGCGTTCAAGCCCAGGTCCCAATGGCGAGCCAGCTCGATCCCGCGCCAGGAGACATCGGAGTTGATTCGCTCGCTCTTGCCTCGGCCCACCGGGTCCAGGGCACGCGCCACGCCCGCACCCGTCTCGCCCTCGCGCAGCATGTAGCCCAGCCGCCAACGCACGTTCTGGTGGCTGAGGTCCAAGCCGCCATCCAGCCCCTTGTAGCCCGTGTTGACCGCGCCGGGTGCCAGACTGACCGACGCCCCCACCGCGCCGTCGATGTAGCTCTGGGTGTCTGCGCCGATTGGCTCTTTGAAGCCGTCTGTGCGCCCCCCCCGAAAATAGGCCGCCACGTCCATCGGCCCCAGCTTGCCTCCGTGCAACACCCAGGCGCCGTAGCTGCTGAAGGAGCCGCCACGCGCGCCCACTTCGGTACCCTGGATGTGGGCAGAGGACTTGGTGATGATGTTGATGACGCCAGAGAAGGCATCTGCGCCATACAAGGCCGACCCCGGACCGCGGATGACTTCGATGCGCTCGACGTTCTCCAGCGGCTGGCCGTACCCGAACAGCCCCCGGTTGCCAATGAACATGGTCGTCATCGGCACGCCGTTCTGGAGCATCAGCGTCTGGGCGTTGTAGTCGCTGTAGATGCCGCGGAACAGGTACAGCGGCGTGTAGGCCACCGGGCTGCGGCTGACGTGGACACCCGGCACGGCCTCCATCACGTCGTTGAGGTCCGTGGCACCCATGGCCTTGATGTCTTCGGCGGTGATGACCGTGGCCACGGCAGGCGCGCGGCGCAAGGGCTGCTGGGCCCCCGTGGCAATGCTGACCGTCGCCTTGTCACCGAACGAGAGGGCCAGCTCTTCTTCTTCGCCAGAAGGCTCGCCCACCTGAGCTTGTGATTGGGCTTGCACAGCGAGCGGCACAGAGAGGGCCTGCCCCAGCAGCATGCAGGCCACGGCCCGCATCCATTGGCGCGGAGATGAGGCGCGCGGCGCAGCGCATGTCAGTGCCAAGGTCACGGGAACGAAACCAAACATCCACTGTTCCTGTCTTTTTGCACCGGGCTGATTGTGTGGCTTCTTCGGACATTTGCAAAGCGCATGACGCCCAGTCGCTGCATGCCAGCTACACCTTTGGATGCTGCTGGGAAGCGCCGAAGGTGCATGCCATTTCATTGCTCAGGGAAAACCAGATGGATGCGTTGCTGCGAAGCGCCCAGGTCCAGCCCGAGGTGCTCCGCCGTGCGGGTGTTGACCGCCGTGAGCACCTGCTTGAGCGCCTGAATACCGCGAGGGGCCTGCCCTCCCGGCTGCAGTGGCGCCAACGCGGCGCCGGCCAGGAAGCGGCCGATCTCCACGTTGTCGGGGTACAGCGAAAACAGCACACCACGGCGCACATGCATTGCATTGCTGGAAAAGACCACCAGATTCTGCCCCCAGGACTCGCGCAGCACCAAAGGCAGCACAGTGGAGTCCTCGACCGTGGTTGTGTCCTGAGGCAGCCACAGGGCATCGCGCTTGGGATGGAGCGATCCGAGTTGCTCCTGGTAACGCCGCACCGCGCTCTTGAGGTCCTCTGCCTCCAGGGCCACGAGCTCGAGCGACTGCGCTCTGGCCGCCTCACGTGCCAGGCGGATCAACCAATCGTTCTGCCTGGGGTCATGGACCACCACCACGCGCTTGACGAAGGGTGCGAAAGCCTTGAGCTTGGCAAACAGCAACGCGGGCTCGGGCGCCAGGCTTTGCACCAACATGCTCTGGGCTTCGGATTCGGGCACGGACAAAACGCCGCCAGCAACCACGGTGAACTGCTTGTCCAGGTTGGCCGCTGCTTTCAAGCCACTGCGCCCCAACGCGATCACCGCCTTCACGTCACGCTTGCGCAGCTCCTCTGAGATGCCTGGCCGGTTGCCGGCCATCGGGATGGAGATGCCGGAGACCTTGCCGCGCGCGCGG
This sequence comes from Burkholderiales bacterium, assembly GCA_016000265.1. Classification (GTDB taxonomy): domain Bacteria; phylum Pseudomonadota; class Gammaproteobacteria; order Burkholderiales; family Burkholderiaceae_C; genus Aquabacterium. The sequence goes on along the minus strand of JAECRL010000005.1, from coordinate 132,131 downwards.
TCCTCTACGCCTTCGATGATGGCGCCAAACACGCTCCGATAGGGCTCGCCGATGTCAGGGTAGATCACCGCCAGGTTGGCCCGACCGACCCCTTCTTCAGCGGCCAGCAACGGACCTGCGAGCATCAGGCCGCAAGCCAAGACCAACACGACAGAGCCGAACCATGCTGCGGCTTGCCATTGACGCCTTGCTGAGAACAAGAAACTCCCCAATTGCTTGTTCGGCCACTGACAGCCGGGCTTTGCCATTCTCCACCGCTGCCCCCATTCAATCTGTCGCGTCTGTGCACCTGCACGCACGCATGGGGGCATCGCGCGAAAAATGACCGCAAGCCCCTGCCCCCTCATTCGCGGTTGAGCCCATGACAAGGGGGATGACGCGCCCTCTTGCGGGAGGCGTCCTCGCCAGGCCCGGGCGCCACCAACCTCATCACCGGTGTCGCCTGCGCTTGCGACAACGGCGTGCTCATGCGGGCCATCACTGGCCATGGCCACCGCACAGGTGAACAACAGCGCCGCGACCCATTCCCACGCATTTGAACTACGCGGATTCGACGGCGGCGCCGTGCTGTCTGGCCTGCTCACCGGGCATCTTCACCAGGACGGAGATGCTGGTGATGATCGACGCCCAACGCGGCGAAATTTTCCGCCCCGAGACGGGCGACTTCCATTTGCGAACCAGGCGTTCGGGGTCGCCACCGCGCACAAGGGCATTTCGCCGCCGGAGCTGACAACTGGGGGCGGCCGATCAGCGCCCTGTGCGAGCCCGGCGCACCCCGCTGCACAGCGCCTGGACGGACGCCGTCACGATGTTCGCATTCACGCCCACCCCGAAGGTCGAGCGACCGCCCACGCCCACCTCGACGATGGCGCAGGCTTTTGCGCTGCCGTCGTCGTGGGCGCCGGCCATCGAGCGCTCTTCGTAGCCGTGCACCTCCACCGCGATGCCAACCGACGCAAAGGCCTGCACCGCCGCGTGGATGGGGCCGTTGCCATGGCCGCGCAGCACGCGCTCCTGGCCGTCGATCTCCACCGTCAGCTCGATCGCCTGCCCTCCGTCCTGCCCTCCGTCCTGCTCGAACACGCGCACGGCACGGCAGGCTTCGCGCCCACCTTGCTGCACATAGGTGTCCGAGAAGATGCGCCAGATGTCGGCCGAGCTGAGCTCGCCGCCCTGCGCGTCGGCCACGCCCTGCACCACGCTTGAAAACTCGATCTGCATGCGCCGCGGCATCACCACGCCGAAGTCGGCTTCCAGCAGATACGCCACCCCGCCCTTGCCCGACTGGCTGTTGACCCGGATCACGGAGTCGTAGCTGCGGCCCAGGTCAGCCGGGTCGATGGGCAAGTACGGCACGTTCCACCGCTCGCCCGCCTTTTGAGCAGCGAAGCCCTTCTTGATGGCGTCCTGGTGGGAGCCGGAGAAGGCGGTGAAGACCAAATCGCCCGCGTAAGGGTGACGGGGGTGAACGGGCAGTTGGGTGCAATGCTCGGCCGTGCGCACCACGGCGTTGATGTCTGAGAAGTCCAAGCCCGGGTGCACGCCCTGGGTGTAGAGGTTCATGGCCAGGGTCACGATGTCGACGTTGCCGGTGCGCTCGCCGTTGCCGAACAGGCAGCCTTCGACGCGGTCGGCACCGGCCATCAGGCCCTGCTCGGCGGCGGCGACTGCCGTGCCACGGTCGTTGTGCGGGTGCAGGCTGAGGATGACGCTGTCGCGGCGGGCCAGGTGGCGGTGCATCCACTCGATCTGGTCGGCGTAGACGTTGGGCGTGGTCAGCTCCACCGTGGTCGGCAGGTTCAAGATCACTTTGCGCTCAGGCGTGGCGCCCCAGGCGGCGGTCACGGCGTCGCACACCTCCAAGGCGAAGTCGAGCTCGGTGCCGGTGAAGGTCTCGGGGCTGTATTCGAGCTGGATGTCGGTTTCGGGCATGGTGGCCGCGATCTCGCGCACCAGCTTCACGCCGGCCACGGCCATGTCACGCACCTCGTCGCGGCTCATGTTGAAGACGACGTCGCGGAAGGGCTTGGAGGTGGCGTTGTAGACGTGGACGATGGCCTTCTTGGCGCCGCGCACGGACTCCATGGTGCGGCGGATCAGGTGCTCGCGCGCCTGGGTCAGCACCTCGATGGTCACGTCCTCAGGGATGAGGTTTTCGTCGATGAGCTTGCGCACGAAGCCGAAGTCGGTGTCGGACGCCGAGGGGAAGGCCACCTCGATTTCCTTGAAGCCGATGGCGCACAGGGTCTGGAACATGCGCAACTTCTTCTCGCCGTTCATGGGCTCGAAGAGCGACTGGTTGCCGTCGCGCAGGTCGGTGCTCATCCACACGGGGGGCTGGCTGATGACCTGGTCGGGCCAGGTGCGGTCTTTCAAGCCGACGGGCGGGAAGGCGGTGTATTTCTGAGCGGGGTTGGCGAGCATGGGGTGGCCTCTGCGGTGAACGGGGGCTTCGTGAGCCGATGGAGAGAGTGTGCGCTCGCCGGCCCGGCAGATGCTGCCAAACTCGTGCCTGATTGGGCCCCATGTTGGCAGAACATTGCGCATCAGTGCAAAATCAAGCCATGACACACGAACTCGACCGCCATGACAGGCAGATCCTCGCCGTGCTGCAGGAGGACGGCCGCATCAGCAACCAGGACCTGGCCGAGCGCATCGGCCTGTCACCCTCGCCGTGCCTGAGGCGCGTGCGCACGCTGGAGGAGGCCGGCGTCATCGCCGGCTACCGCGCCCTGCTGGACGCGCGCAAGCTGGGCCTGTCACTGATGGCGCTCATCGGCATCTCCATGGACAAGCACACGCCCGAGCGCTTCAGCGCGCTGGAGGCCGTCATCCGCGACATCCCCGAGGTGCTGGAGTGCCTGCTCATCACCGGCCAGTCGGCCGACTACCAGCTCAAGGTGGTGGTGCGCGACATGGACGCCTACCAGCACCTGCTGCTCAACCAGATCACGCAGATCAAGGGCGTGACCGGCGTGCACACCAGCTTCGTGCTGCGGCGGGTGGTGGACCGCACGGCGCTGCCGGTGTGAGGGCGAATTCGATGCGCCTCAGTTCAAGGGCTTGAGCCGGTCGGCGATCGCGCGGAACAGGGCGATCGCCTCCTCGTTGTGCGCGCCCAGGGCCAGGTCTTCGCTGATGCGCACCACCACCACGTTCTGGCGCGGCGACACGTAGATCATCTGCCCCTGGATGCCGAGCGCCGTGAAGTCACCCCGCCCGCCCTCCAGCGGCCACCAGTGGTAAGCGAAGCCGAACAGCTCCTGGGTCTTGGCTGCGCGGGGCACGGCGGGGGCGTGCCAGGCCAGCGGGTCGGCGAAGCCGGTGGAGCGGTGCACCCAGTCCTCGGACAGCAAAGGCCGGCCCTGCCATTGCCCCCCCTGGGCGAACCACTGCCCGAACAGCGCGTAGCTGCGGGCGCTGGCGTACAGGCAGCACAGCCCGAAGGCGTTGCCCTCGGCATCGGTCATCAAGCGGGCGTCGTCGGGCATGCCCAGCGGCCGCCAGATGCCCTGGCTGAGCAGGGTCGACAGGCTGCGTCCGGTGGCCGCCTCCAGGGCCTGGCCCAGCGCCTGCGACACGATGCTGGCGTACTCGTGGCGGCTGCCCGGTGCGAAGGCGCGGTCCAGCTCGGGGGCCTGGGCCTTGTCGCGCAGGTCCCTGCCGGACAGCCCCAGCGTCACCCGGTGGCGGATGACGTCCATGAAGAGCTGAACGCGGTCGACCTCTTCTACGTAGCGCACGCCCGCGCTCATCAACAAGGCCTGGCGGAAGGTCACGCCCTGGAAGCCGTTGGCCGCCAGCGCGGGCGCGTAGCGGTCCATGGGGTCGTCGATGGAGCGGATCTGGCCCTGCTGCACCGCCAGCCCCACCAGGGCCGACAGCATCTGCTTCATCATCGACCAGGACTGGTGCAGGGTCTGCGGGCCATTCGGCCAGCGGTGGTGTTCGTAAGCCAGCTTGCCATCCTTGAGCACGAGCAAGGCCTTGACCTCGGCTCGGGACTGGAAGTCCTCGATGGACAGGCGTTGGCCGTCGCGCTCGTAGCGCACCGAGCTGAGGTCGACCGGCTCAGCCTGCAAGCGATTGCGCTGTGCCGCCGGAGGGCCTTGCACCGCGACGGTGGGCAAGATCCAGTGCGGCTTGAAAAGCTGTGGCGGCAGGGCCTGGGCGGACGCGGCCACCAGGCTCAGCGCCACACCCGCCAACCAACGCTTGCATGCCTTCGACATCCGGTGCTCCTTACTGTGAAGGCTGCACTTTAACCACGGTCAGGGGGGGGCCGATGCCATTTGGGTGTGCCAACGCGCCAACAGGGCGCGCTCGGCCTCGGTGATCTGGGTGGCGTTGTTCATGGGCATGGCCTTGAGCACCACCACCTGCTGGTGGATGGCCTGGGCGTGCTGGCGAATGGCCTCGGGCGAGTCCAGGCGCACGCCCTTGTTGGCCAGCTGCGCGTTGTGGCACAGCACGCAGCGCTGCTCCACCACGGTCTGCACGCGAGCGAAGGTCTGCTCGGGGGTTTCCGCCACGGGCTGGGGTCGCTGCGGCTGCAGCGGCAGGGGCGCAGGCGCCATCCACACGGCCACCGCCAGCAGCAGCGCCACACCGGATGCGGCCCAGCCCCAGGGCGCGCGGGCACCAGCCAGCTCCGTCTTGTGGCGGGCCACGAAGAACTGGCGAATCAAGGCACCGGCCAGCATGACCAGCACCAGCACCAGCCAGTTGTGCGGGTGCGAATGCGCCCAGCCCGCGTGGTTGCTGAGCATGGCAAACAGCACCGGCAGCGTGAAGTAGGTGTTGTGCACGCTGCGCTGCTTGCCGCGCTGCCCGTGCACCGGGTCAACCGGCTCGCCGGCCTGGATGGCCGCCACCACCTTGCGCTGCCCGGGGATGATCCAGAAAAACACGTTGGCGCTCATGGCCGTGGCGATCATCGCGCCCACCAGCAAGAAGGCCGCGCGCCCGGCGAACAGCTGGCACGCCAGCCACGAGGCGAACACCACCACCGCGAACACAGCCGCCCCCACCCGGGCGTCGCCCTTGGGGCCCTTGCCCAGGGTGCGGCAGATCACGTCGTAGATCAGCCAGAAGCCGGCCAGGAAGGCCAGCGCCGTGTGGATGGCGGCCACGGGCCCCCAGTTGTGCACGGTCTTGTCGATCAGGAAGGTGCCGGCGTTGAACAGGTAGAGCACCGTGAACAAGGCGAACCCGGTCAGCCAGGTGGAGTAGCTCTCCCAATAGAACCAATGCAGGTTGGACGGCACCTTGGGCGGGGCGCCCAGGTACTTCTGGGGGTTGTAGAAGCCACCGCCGTGCACCGCCCACAGCTCGCCCCCCACGCCCTTGCCTTGCAAGGCCGGGTCGGTCGGGCGCGTGAGGGTGTTGTCCAGCCACACGAAATAAAACGACGAGCCCACCCAGGCGATCGCCGTGATCACGTGCGCCCAGCGCAGCAAGAGGTTGGCCCAGTCCAGGGCGTAGGTCCACAGCGGCGACCAATCCATGATCCAGGCCCTTTCAGCTGCCGCGGTAGGTGGAGTAAGCCCAAGGGCTGGTCAGCAAGGGCACGTGGTAGTGCACGCTGGCGTCGTCGATGCCGAAGTCCAGGGGCACCTGGCTCAGGAAGGGCACACCCGGCAGGCTCACGCCGCGGGCGCGGAAGTAGGCCTCCACGTTGAACACCAGGCGGTAGTGGCCGGGCTTGAAGTCGGCGCCTTGCAGGAGCGGCCCGTCAACGCGGCCGTCGGCGTTGGTGACGACCTGGCGCAGGAGTTGCCAGCGTCCATCGGCGCAGCCGTCTGGTGAGGGCACGCGCTCGTACAGGAAGATGGCCATGCCCGCGGCCGGGGTGCCGTGGACGGTGTCGAGCACGTGGGTGGTCAATCGACCGGAGGGGGCGTTCAAAGGTTCACTCATGGTGTGATGGGGTCTGAAATGGGCTTGTCACCCGCCCAGAAAACTGTATACACTTTAACCACGATGAGCGTCGCACGCAAGTTGCCCCCTCCAAACCCCACGCGCCGTGCCCCGCTGGCCAAGGCGGATGCCGATGCGATTCCCATGCCACCCGAGGCGGTGGATGGCGCCGACGCGGCCAACCCCTCCAGCACCAGCACCGAGCACATCGTCCACGCCGTCACGCGCGCCATCGTCGAGCACCGGCTGCTGCCCGGCGAAAAACTCGTCGAGCAGAAAATCGCCGACCGCTTCGGGGTGTCTCGCACCATCGTGAGGCAGGCCTTCAATCGGCTGTCCGAGCTCAAGCTGGTTCGACTGGAGCCGGCCCGGGGCGCGTTCGTGGCCGCGCCCTCCATCACCGAAGCGCGCCAGGTCTTCGCGGTGCGCCGCATGGTCGAGGGGCAGATGCTGCGCGAACTGGTGGCCGTCATCACCACGGCGCAACTGCGCGGCCTCAAAGCCCACCTTCGCGAGGAGCGCGACGCCGTCAAACGCATCGATGTGCAGGCGCGCACGCAACTGCTCTTTGACTTCCACGTCGAGCTCGCGCGGGTGCTGGGCAACCAGGTACTGGTCGACCTCATGGCCGAGCTCGTCGCGCGATGCTCGCTCATCACCCTCATGTACCAGTCTGCCGACGACGCCGAGACCTCGCACGCCGAACACATCGCCATCCTCAAGGCCATCGAGGCGCGTGATGCGGATGCCGCCGCCGCCCTGGTTGACGAGCACCTGCTGACGGTGGAGCATCAACTCACCGAGCGGCCCCGCGCGCCGCACATCGCCCACCGCACACGGAGCGCCTGACCCCGCCATGCTCAACGGATACCCCCGCGACCTCATCGGCCACGGTCGCAACCCGCCACACGCCCGCTGGCCGGGTGCGGCCCGAATCGCCGTTCAGTTCGTGCTCAACCACGAAGAAGGTGGCGAAAACAGCGTGCTGCATGGCGACGCCGGCAGCGAGCAGTTCCTCAGCGAGATGTTCAACCCGCCGGCCTTCGCCGATCGGCACATGAGCATGGAGTCGATCTACGAATACGGCACGCGCGCCGGGGTCTGGCGCCTGCTTCGCGAGTTCGAACGACGCGGCCTGCCGCTGACCATCTTCGGTGTGGGCATGGCCCTGCAGCGCCACCCGGAGCTCACGCAGGCCTTCGTCGACCTCGGCCACGAAATCGCCTGCCACGGCTGGCGCTGGATCAGCTACCAGCAACTCGACGAAGCCACCGAGCGCGAGCACATGGCGCTGGGCATGCAGGCCATCGAGGCGCTCACCGGCCAGCGCGCCCGAGGCTGGTACACCGGGCGCGACAGCCCCCACACGCGCCGCCTGGTGGCCGACTTCGGCGGCTTCGACTACGACAGCGACCACTACGGAGACGACCTCCCGTTCTGGATGCCCGTCACCAAGACCAGCGGCGAGGTGGTTCAACAGCTCATCGTGCCTTACACGCTGGACACCAACGACATGCGCTTTGCCCTGCCGCAGGGCTTCTCGCAAGGCGATGACTTCTTCACCTACCTGCGCGACGCCTTCGACGTGCTCTACGAAGAAGGCGACCCGCAAGGCCTGAACCGCCCCAAGATGATGAGCGTCGGCATGCACTCGCGCCTGCTGGGGCGCCCCGGTCGCATGCGCTCGCTGCAGCGTTTCCTGGATCACATCCAGTCGCACGACAGCGTCTGGGTCTGCCGCCGCATCGACATCGCCCGCCACTGGCGAGCCACCCACCCGGCTCCTGAAACGACCTGATCACCCCTGATCCCCCTGATTCCACCATGAGCGCCCCCTCCCCCACGGCAGCCGCCCTCACCCTGGACGCCCTCAATGCCGCCAGCCCCGAAGGCTTCGTGCAGCTGCTGGACGGCATCTACGAGCATTCGCCGTGGATCGCGCAACGCGCCGAACGCCCGGACGGCGGCTTCGTCAGCCTCGATCAGCTCAAGCACGCGCTCGCCCAGGTGGTGCGCCTGTCGTCGCGCGACGAGCAGCTCGCCCTCATCCGCGCCCACCCTGAGCTGGCCGGCAAGGCCGCCGTGGCCGGGCACCTCACCGCCGAGTCCACGAACGAGCAGAGCCGCGCCGGCCTGACGCACTGCAGCCCCGAGGAATTCGAGGCCCTGCAGCGCCTCAACCGCGACTACAACGCCCGCTTCGGCTGGCCCTTCATCCTGGCCGTTCGCGGCCCGCACGGACGGGGCCTCAGCCGCGCCGACATCATCCGCACCTTCGAGCGCCGCCTGCATCACGCCCCGGCCTTCGAGCTCGCCGAGTGCCTGCGCAACATCCACCGCATCGCCGAGATCCGTCTCAACGACAAGTTTGCTCATGTGCCCGAAGCCGGCAACGCCATCCTGAGCTGGGCCGATGCCCTGGCCGCTCACACCGAAGGCCAGGGCCTGTCCAACGGACTCGACGACCAGCCCCCGCTGACGGTCACCTACCTGACGCCCGCACACCAGTCCTGCGCCCGCCAGCTCATGACCTGGATGCGCGACTGCGGCTTCGACGAGGTGGAGCAAGACGCGGTGGGCAACGTGGTTGGCCGCTACCACGGCAGCGACCCCGCAGCGCCCCTGCTGCTGACCGGCTCGCACTACGACACCGTGCGCAACGGCGGCCGCCACGACGGGCGCCTGGGCATCTTCGTGCCCATGGTGTGCGTGCAGGCCCTGCACTCCGAGGGCCGGCGCCTCAAACACGGCATCGAGCTCGTCGCCTTCGCGGAAGAAGAAGGCCAGCGCTACCGAGCCACCTTCCTGGGCTCCTCGGCCCTCACCGGCGACTTCAACCCCGCCTGGCTGGACCTGCGCGACGCCGATGGCGTGAGCATGAGGCAGGCCATGCAAGCCGCCGGGCTCAACGCACAGGTCGCTGACATCGCAGCGCTGCAGCGCGACCCCCGCCGCTACCTGGGCTTCGTCGAGGTCCACATCGAGCAAGGGCCCGTGCTGGACGAGCACGACATGCCCCTGGGCGTCGTCACCTCCATCAACGGCAGCCTGCGCCACGCCTGCGAAGCCATCGGCGTGGCCTGCCACGCGGGCACCACGCCCATGCCCATGCGCCACGACGCGGCCGCCGCGGTCGCCGAGGTGCTGCTCCACGTCGAGGGCCGAGCCGCCGAAGACGCCGACGCCCCCGACGGCCCCTCCGTCGGCACGGTGGGCGTGCTGCAGGTGCCACAAGGCTCGCTCAACGTCGTGCCCGGGCGCTGCCAGTTCACCCTCGACCTGCGCGCGCCCACCGACGCCCAGCGCGATGCCCTGGCCCGAGACGTGCTCGCTTTCATCGACGACGTGGCGCAGCGGCGCCAGGTCCGCTTCACGGTCGAGCAAACCCTCGCGGCCAGCGCGGCGCCGTCCGACCCCGCCCTGCAAACCCGCTGGGAAGCCGCCATCCGCCAGATGGGCCTGCCGCTCTTTCACCTGCCCAGCGGAGCCGGCCACGACGCCATGAAGCTGCACACCCGCATGCCCCAAGCCATGCTCTTCGTGCGAGGGGGCAACGCCGGCATCAGCCACAACCCGCTGGAGAGCGTCACCAACGACGATGCCCAGCGCGCCGTGACGGCCTTCATGAACCTGCTGACCGCGCTTTGAGCGGCCCGGCATCACCCACCCAGCCCATGCCCGCCACAGCCGCCAACCACGCCACCCTGGACGCCTGGATCGACGCCCACTTCGTCGAAGAAGTGCGCTTCCTGCAAGCCCTGGTTCAGGTCCCCACCGACACGCCACCGGGCAACAACGCGCCCCACGCCGAGCGCACCGCCGAGCTGCTGGCCGCCTTCGGCTACCACGCGGAGGCCCACGCCGTGCCCGCGACCGAGGTGCACGCCGGCGGCCTGCAAAGCCTCACCAACCTCATCGTTCGGCGCCCCTTCGCCAACGGCGGCCCCACCATCGCCCTGAACGCGCATGGTGACGTGGTTCCCCCCGGCGAGGGCTGGACGCACGACCCCTATGGCGGCGAAGTGATCGACGGCAAACTCTACGGACGCGCCGCCGCCGTCAGCAAAAGCGACTTCGCCACCTACACCTTCGCCTTGCGGGCCCTGGATGCCCTCGATGCCCTGAACGCGCAGGCCCCCGCGGGCGCTTGCGTGCCGCTCAAGGGCTCGGTGGAGCTGCACTTCACTTACGACGAAGAATTCGGTGGTGAACTCGGCCCCGGCTGGCTGCTGCGACACGGCCTGACCCAGCCCGACCTGCTGATCGCCGCCGGCTTCAGCCACGAGGTGGTCACCGCACACAACGGCTGCCTGCAGATGGAGGTCACGGTGCACGGCCAGATGGCGCACGCCGCCATCCCGCACACCGGCGTGGACGCCCTGCAAGGCGCCGTGGGCATCCTCAACGCCCTGTACGCCCAGAACACGGCCTACCAGCAGGTCTGCTCCCAGGTGCCGGGCATCACCCACCCTTACCTGAACGTGGGGCGCATCGAAGGCGGCACCAACACCAACGTCGTGCCCGGCAAGGTCGTGCTCAAGCTAGACCGCCGCATGATCCCGGAAGAAGACCCCGTGATCGTGGAGGCCGAGCTGCGCCGCGTGATCGACGAGGCGGCCGGCCACTTCCCCGGCATCCGCGTGGAGATCAAACGACTGCTGCTGGCGCACGCCCTCAAACCGCTGCCTGGCAACGCACCGCTCGTGGCGGCCTTGCAGCGACACGGCCAGGCCGTTTTTGGCGAGCCCCTGCCCGTCAGCGGCACCCCGCTCTACACCGACGTGCGCCTGTACTGCGCCCACGGCATCCCGGCCGTCATCTACGGCGCCGGCCCCCGCACGGTGTTCGAGTCCAACGCCAAACGGGCTGACGAGCACCTCGTGCTCGACGACCTGCGAGGCGCCACCAAGGTGGTGGCGCGAGCGCTGCTGGACCTGCTGACCTAAGCGCTGGCGCGCGACCACCCATGTGAGATGGCCACGCTGCAAAGCACCAGCCAGATCAACACCACGGCGACCGCCGCCAAGAAGCCCCTCAGCCGCGAATGCACCCGATGCAACCAGCGTTGCGCATCGGCGCGAGCCACCGCGAGCACCTCGGCCGGCGTCAAACGCAGCGCCAGCCAGATCAGCCCAGGCAGCAAAATGAGGTCATCCAGCCAGCCCAGCACCGGGATGAAATCCGGGATCAGGTCGATGGGGCTGAGCGCATAAGCCACCACGGCCACCGCCAGCGCCTTGACGTACCAGGGCGTGAGCGGGTGCCGGGACGCCAGCCACAGCACGACCACATCGCCCTTGAGGGCCGACGCCCAGGTTCGGATCAAAGTCAGGATGCGCATGCGGGCACTTTGCCACCGAAGTCAAGCGCAGGCCAAACGGTTCCTACAATCAGCGCCACCCCCGCCATCCCACACCCACACCCCATGAGGCCTGCCCTCCCCCCTTCGGCCGCCCTGTCCCCCGCGGTGGCCGGTGCGATCCTGCTCACCCTGGCCGCCAGCGTCACGCTCACCGGCCACGACGGCCTGCGCGCGGCGCGCGTGCTGGCCCTCATGGTGCCGTTGTTCATCTGGCTGCGGTGGCCCGTGCAGCACCACGCCTGGAAGGCCCTGCGCCTCGTGCTTGTCTCCACGATGCTCTGCCTGTTCGTGCTCGACGGCGTCGTTCGCACCTACATCCAGAGCCGCTACCAGGCGGTGCCCGAAAGCGCCATGGTGCTGGCGGCCGTCGCCAACACCTCCCCCCGCGAGGCCGCCGAGTACGCCCAATCCATGGGCCACGCCCTCTGGCTGGGCCTGGTTGGCGCGGGGGTGGCCCTGTGCGCGGTGATCGCCTTGACCTCCCTGAGCAACCGACACCACGCCCCCATGGGCAAGGCCGGCAGGTGGGCCCTCATCGCCTTGCTCGTGCTGTGCAGCGTGGGCTTGCTCAGCAAGCACTGGCGCCGGTATCACCCCGCCATCTACTGGTCGACCTGGGTGACGTCGATCACCCAGCTGCGCTCCAGCCTGGCCAACCAGGGCGATGAACGCGAGCAGTTGCTGGCCAACGCCGAAGCGGCCAAGCCCTGGCTCACCTCCACCGGCCCCTCCACCGTGGTCCTCGTCATCACCGACAGCGTCAACCGAGACAACATGAGCCTGTACGGCTACGAACGGGAGACCACGCCGGAGCTGACCGCCTTCAGCCGGGAAGAAGCCGCCCGTTGGCTGACGCTGTCATACGCCTGGTCCGCAGAGCCCGGAACCCTCGCGTCCTTGAGCGGCATCTTCTCCTTCGGCATGCGAGGACAAAACGACCCCGTGGGCCAACACCACCACGTCCTCGCCATGGCCCGCGCCGCCGGCTACCGCATCTGGTGGATGAGCAACCACGACGACATCGCCATCGACCAGCAGCACGCTCGACTGGCCCACTCGGTCGAGATGATCAACCGGCAGCCCGGGCGGGGCAGCGCCAGCCTGGACAGTGAGTTGCTCGACTGCCTCGAAGAGGCCCTGGTCGACCCGACCGAGCGCAAGCTCATCGTCGTTCACCTGCTCGGGGCCCACCCGGACTACCGTCGACGCGCCCCCGAGGGCATGCGCCCGTTCGATGCAGGCAACGACGCCGTCGAAGCGCGGATGGTCAACGACGGTCGCTCGCTGTGGGTTCGCGAGATGAGGCAGACCTACGATGCGGCCATCCGGTACCACGACGGCGTGGTGACCCAAACAGCGCGCCTGACGCGCCAACACACCCCCGCCCAGGGCCAGGCGGCCTGGCTGTACCTGTCGGACCACGGACAGGAAGTCGGGCACAGCGCCAACCGCACCGGACACAGCGCGGCCACCGAGGCCGGCTACCGCATCCCCGCGCTGGTGTGGCGCAGCTCCCCTCCCGTGCCTGCCGAGGCTTCGAAGCGCCCGTTTCGCGCCGATTGGATGGGCTGGTTGCTGGCCGACCTCATGAACGTGCGGTGGGACGCGATGGAGCCCAGCCGCAACGTGCTCGACGAAGCCTACGCCTGGGAGCCGCCTGCGCTCCCGTTGAAAGACGTGCACTTCCACCGCTGAGCCGCTCGACGGCATGGTGACCGGGCGACACGCCCGAGGGCTCATTGAGATGAGCCCGACTCAAGCATCGCCGCGCATGGGGCCCCGTCAACTGTCCCTGTGCCTCGCAGCCCCTCCTCATCGCCTTGTATCGCTGGGTGGTCCACCAGTCAGTGCGCCCCTTACTTTGGAGGCGTCACTTGATGGTGTTGGCTGGGCGGCAGGCACCCTGGAACAAAGCGAAGCACGAAGCCACAAAGAAAAATCCCCTAGGAGAACACGTCTGCCTAGGGGATTTCTTATACGGTGGGGTGGCTGATGGGACTCGAACCCACGACAACCAGAATCACAATCTGGGACTCTACCAACTGAGCTACAGCCACCGCAGCAAAGAAAAAGATTATAGCCCGAAGTCAGAGCCTGTCACGAACCAGTTGCAGATTTTTGTTGCTGCGTTGCGTCCATGACCTTTTTGCCTTCGTTCAGGTACTCGACCTTGAACTGGTGCTTGAGCGCGCGGTAGTAAGCATCGGCCTCCGCACGGCCCCAGTAGCTGCCAAACTGGTTCTGGGTTTCCTTGAGCTCTTGCGGCGAAATCTGCAGCGGCAGCACCTTGTTGACCTTGACCAGGGCCACGCCCTCGGCACCCAGTTCGACCACGCTCCAGCCCGGCAGCTGCGAAGCGGGGATGCGCAGGGCCGCGTCCAGCACCGCGGGCGGCTGGTTGAAGATGGTGCGGCGAGACATCTCGACCGGAGCCGGCAGGCTGGCCTGCTCGGGCGATTTCTTCCAGGCCGCAAGCTTCTGGTTGGCGTCGTCGCGAGCGGCCTTCAGCGCAGCCTGGGCCACCCAGCGGTCGCGCAACTCGGCTTCGACCTCGGCGAAGGCGCGGGTGGCGGCCGGGTGGTGCTTGACCACGCGGGCCGACACCAGCTTGTTCGTGCTCACCTCCAGGGCCTCGGTGTTGCGGGCCTTGGAGCGGTTTTCAGCGTCAAACAGGGTGGTCAGCAGGCGCGGGTTGCTCAGCACGCCCTGGTCCTTCGCACCCGGCTCGCGCAGGACACCGGTGGCCGTCTGGATGGCCAGCTTCAATTCATCGGCGACCGGCTTGAGGCTGTCCGGCTGCTCATAGACGCTGTTGGTGAAACGCTCGGCTGCCTCGGCGTACTGGCGCTGTGCCAACTGCTTGCGGGCCTCGTCCTCGATCTGAGCTCGCACGGCTTCGAAGGGCTGCGCCTGGCCACCGCGCACGTCCGTGAGCTGGATGATGTGGAAACCGTACTCGGTCTCGACCAGGCCACTGACCTCGCCCTTCTTCAACTTGAAGGCCGCTTCGTCGAAGGCCTTGACCATGGCACCGCGGCCGAAAAAGTCCAGGTCCCCGCCGTTGACGGCCGAACCCGGGTCATCGGAATTCTTGCGAGCCAGCTCCGCGAACACCGCGGGGTTTTGTTTGATCTGCGCCAGCAGGCCCTCGGCCTTGGTGCGAGCCGCCTTCTTCTGGTCAGCCGACGCGCCCGCGTCCGTCTTGACCAGGATGTGGCTGGCGCGGCGCTCTTCGGGCGTGCTGAAGCGAGCGAGGTTTTCCTGGTAGGAGCGACGCAGTTCCTCTTCCGGCACCGTGACGCGCTGCTTGAGCGTGTCCAGGTCCAGCACGACGAACTCCACGTCGGCCTTCTCGGGCGAGCTCAGCCACGCCGCGTTGGCGGGGTCCTTGTAGAAGGCCTGCAGCTGTTGCGCGCTGGGGTTGAGTTGCGCGGCGTACTGCTTGGGGTCGAGCTTCATCCACTGCACCTCGCGCACCTGGAACAAGGCGTCAACGGCCTGGCGGTTCGACGCCACCGAGGTCTGGCCCGTGGCCTGCACGCTGCCCAGCACCTGACCCAGGGTCAGCTCCTGGCGAACCATGGCCACCAGCTGGTTGGCGCTCATGCCCTGCGCTTCCAGCAGCTGTTTGTTGAACGAGCCATCCGGGTTGAACAGGGCCGAGAAGCGCGGGTCGGTGGTGAAGGTGCGCAGCAGGCGTGCGTCGGTCACCGTGGTCTTTTGATCGGCGGCGGCGGCGGCCAGCACGTACTGGCGAACCAGGGCCTCCAGCGACTGCTTGCGGAACTCGGGCGCATCGAACGCCTTGATGTCCGCTGTCGGCTGCTGCGCGCGCACGCGGTCCACGAAATTGCGATGGGCGTTGTCCCACTCGGCCTGGCTGATGTTCTGTTTGCCGACCTTGGCGACCGTGTCGGCTTGCTCGCCGAACTGCGAATAGCCCTGGATGCCGAACACCACGAAGGACGGCAGGATCAGGATCACCAAGATGAGCTGCAGGATGCGGGTGTGCTTGCGAACGAAATCGAACATGGCTGGGGAGAACCGGGCATGCAGCCAACCAGGGCGGGCTGCGATGTGAGCAAGAGGTGCCTCAGACAACACAAAGGCGAACCTGAGTTCGCCTTGGCGTCACCGTCGGGCAGCGTGGCGCCGAAGGAGCCAAACCATTCTAACCACGATTGCCCGGGGGCCCTGGCGGGCGCGTTGCAGGAAAACCCGCCGGAATCTGAGCGGGCGTGTCATCCGACGACGCAGGAGGCGCGTTGAGACACCAGCCTCGCACAAACCACGTGCTCGACACGTTGCCGGGGCAGAGAGGATCTCCATGCCGAAATCGACCCCGCCGACCCGCATCAACGAAGCGCCCCGCGCGCCCATGACGCCGTCCGGTCTGCCCCCGCGCACCCTCGTGGCCTCCGCTGGCAAGCCCCCTTCGGGCTCTTCAGCCTTGCGCAACCGCGACGACTGCCACTGCGACGATGGCCCCGAGCGCCTGTCGGCGAGGGCGGCGCGCCACCGCTGGTGACATCAAACTGACTTATCCACAGTTTCTGTGGACAAACCTGTGCGGGAACCGGGGAGAAACCTCGAGAACCCCGATGAACACAGGGTTGTGACTGGATTGCCAGCATCTGGTGCGCTGGCCCGGCAGGCCCGTTGAAGGGCGCACCTTCCAGCGCGCAGGTCGCCCACAAAAAAGCACCCGGATCGCTCAGGGTGCTGGGTGTGTGGCAGTCGCGCCGTCGGTGGTGGGTGCTGAGGGGCTCGAACCCCCGACCTACGCCTTGTAAGGGCGCCGCTCTACCAACTGAGCTAAGCACCCGACAGCGGGGGCGATCTTAATGCATCAATTGACCGCGTCCTTGAGCGCCTTGCCAGGGCGGAACTTCGGGGTGCGCGCTTTCTTGATTTTGATGGCCTCCCCGGTGCGCGGGTTGCGGCCCTCACGTGCGGGGCGGGTGCTGACGGCGAAGGTGCCGAAACCCACCAGCGTGACGGAGCCCCCCTTGCGCAGGGTGCTGCTGACGCCATCGATCAAGGCGTCGAGCGCGCGACCGGCGGCGGCCTTGGAGATGTCTGCCTGTTGGGCGATGTGCTCGATCAGGTCGGTCTTGTTCACAAGGGGTCCCCCGGAAAATGCAGTTGGGCCCGAGCCGATCCACCCTGCGGAGTCGCTCGACGTTCAACGCATTCTAGGTGGCGCGTCGCCTCGGGCACAGGCTCCGCGGGAGCGGAATTGCACGGTTGACAGGCCGCACGGTTGACGGGCGCGCGCCCGCGCCGTCAGCGCCTCACTTCACCTTGGCGCGGATCGCGGGCAAGGCCTTCTGGAGGTAATACACCATCGACCAGATGGTCAGGGCACTGGCGATGTAGATCAGCCAGGTGCCCCACTCGCGGGTGTGCACGCCGGGCAGCACCTCACCATCGTAGAGCAGCAGCATGATCGCGCCCATCTGGGAGGCGGTCTTGAGCTTGCCCAGCATGTGCACCGCGACGCTGCGTGAGGCCCCGATGGACGCCATCCATTCGCGCAGCGCCGAAATGGCGATTTCGCGTCCGATGATGATCAAGGCCACCAAGGCCTCGACCCGGTGCAGCTCCAGCAGGATCAGCAGGGAGGCGCAAACCAGGAACTTGTCGGCCACCGGGTCCAGGAAAGCGCCGAAGGCCGAGGTCTGGTTGAGGCGGCGGGCCAGCCAGCCGTCGGCCCAGTCGGTCAACGCCATCACGATGAACAGCAGGCAGGCCGCGAGGTTGATCTCCGTCATGGGCCAGGGCATGTAAAACAGGCCCACGATCAGCGGAATCGAGACGATCCGCGCCCAGGTCAGCAAGGTGGGGAAATTCAGGAACATGACCGCATTGTGCCGTGAAGCACTCAGGCGCCGGGCTGGTCCAGCGTCATGGGCTTGAACTTTCGGTCCGCCTTGAACAGGAAAGTCTCGTTGAACTTCCAGGGCTTGGGCAGCTTGGAGACGTCACCGAAGGGCGCCGCCCGGTGAATGGCTTTGATGGCCAGGTCGACCGTGTCGTGGGCCTGGCTGGGCTTGCGCATGACGCTGATGTGGCGCACGCTGCCGTCGGCGTTGAGCTCCACCGTCATGACGGGGATGGCCAGCAGCATGAAGGGCGGCTTGCCCATGTAGCTGCCGTCGGGGTTGGCGGCCACGAGGCGCTGCGCGGCCTGATGGCGGGCCTCGCTCCAGCTGCGCGGGGTCTTCGGTGCGCCCAGCCTGACGGTGCGGTCGACCGTGGCCTTGGCCGGCTCACGGGGGGCGTCGGACTGCGCCGCTTTCGGAGCCGGGGTTGGCGGGGCCGTCGGCGGCTCGGGCGTGGTGCAAGCCGAGAGCCCCCACAACAAGGCGCTCAGGCTGGCGAGGCGAGGCAAGTGGCCAAGGTGACGGCCGGGGTGACGGACGACTTGCAGGCGGGTCGAGGGGGAGGACGCGGATGGGGTGTCAACGCAGGGCACGGTAGATCTCCTCGGCCAGGTCGTGTGAGATGCCGTCGACGCTGGCCAGTTCGTCAACGCTCGCTGCGGCCACCCCGCGCACGCCGCCAAAGCGCTGCAGCAGGCGAGCCCGTCGCTTCGGGCCCACCCCGGGGATGTCTTCCAGGCTGCTGCCGCCGGTGCGCACGCTGGCGCGTTTGGCCCGCATGCCCGTGATGGCGAAGCGGTGCGCCTCGTCTCGGATCTGGGCCACCAGCATCAGCGCCGCCGAGGTGGGGGCGAGCTGGAGCTTGGGGCGCCCGTCGGCGAACACCAGCTCCTCCAGCCCCACTTTGCGGCCCTCGCCTTTTTCAACGCCCACGATGATGGACAGCGGCAGGCGCAGTTGCTGAAACACCTCCCGCGCCATGGACACCTGGCCTTTGCCGCCGTCGATCAGGACGATGTCGGGCACGCGCGCGGCCTTGGTGCCGGTGGCGCTGTAGCGTCGCTCCAGGGCCTGTTTCATGGCGGCGTAGTCGTCACCCGGTGTGATGCCGTTGATGTTGTAGCGGCGGTACTGGGCCGCTTGCATCTTGTGGCCTTCGTAGACCACGCACGACGCCTGAGTCGCCTCGCCCGCGGTGTGGCTGATGTCGAAGCACTCGATGCGCAAACCGGCCAGGGGGTCGTGGTGCGCAGGGGGCGGCGGCGCATCGGGAGGGGGCGCGACGGGCCCTGGATCGCTGGCTTCGTGGGTCGGGTCGCCACCCTCCAGGCCGGCCTCGCGCGCGTCGAAGTCCAAGTCAAGGTCCAGCTGCAAGGCCTCGACCAGGGCTCGGGTGCGGGCTTGCTGGGAGCCTTCTTCGCTGAGGAGCCTCGCCAGGGCCAGGTCGGCGCCCTTGACGGCCATCTCCAGCCACGCGCGACGCTGCTCGCGAGGTTGATGCACCACCAGCACCTTGCGGCCACCCTGCTCGCCCAGCGCCTCGATGAGCTCGGGCGACACGGGATGGCTCAGCACCAGCAGGGAGGGCACCGAGCCCCCCAGGTAGTGCTGCGCCAGGAAGGCCTCCAGCACCGCGACCTCGGTGGCGTGTGTCCAGTCGGGTGCGGGCGAGGTGTCGGGACTGTCGGGAGAGGAGGCCAGCTCCAGGGTGTCGAGGTCCTGGCGCAAGGTGGCGTGATCCTGCACGTGCACGGGGAAATGCGCGCGGTCGCCCAGGTGGCGCCCGCCCCGCACCATCGCCAGGTTCACGCAGGCGCGCCCCCCCTGCACCTTCACGGCCAGCACGTCGACGTCCTTGTCGCTGACGGTGTCCACCGACTGCTGGTGCAACACGCGAGACAGCGCCGAGATCTGGTTGCGGATCTCGGCGGCCTTCTCGTAAGCCATTTGCTCGGCGTGCGCCATCATGCGGGCCTGCAGATCGGCCAGCACGGCTTCGGGTTCGCCGAGCAGGAAGCGCTCGGCCTGGCCCACCGCGCTTCGGTAGTCCTCGTCGCTCACGAGGCCCACACACGGCCCGCTGCAACGCTTGATCTGGTAGAGCAGGCACGGGCGTGAGCGGTTGTTGTAGACCGCGTCCTCGCAGGTGCGGATCAAGAAGACCTTCTGCATCAGCTGGATGGTTTCCTTGACCGCCCAGGCGTTCGGGAACGGCCCGAAATAGCGGTGCTTTCGGTCGACCGCCCCGCGGTAATAGGACATGCGCGGAAAGGCGTGCGAGGCGATCTTGAGGTAGGGGTAGCTTTTGTCGTCGCGGAACAGGATGTTGAACCGCGGGTTGAGCGTTTTGATGAGGTTGTTTTCGAGCAGCAGGGCCTCGGCCTCGCTGCGCACCACCGTGGTCTCCATGCGCACGATGCGCGAGACCATGTGCCCGATGCGGGAGCCACCGTGGTTCTTCTGGAAGTAGCTGGAGACGCGCTTTTTCAGGTCCCGCGCCTTGCCGACGTACAGCACGTCGCCACGGGCATCGAAGTAGCGGTAGACGCCCGGCAGGGCCGGCAAGGTGGCGACCTCACCGAGCAGGCGGCGCCACACCTGCTCGCGGGCATCGGCCTCAGCGGCCTGCGTGGACTCGCCCGGCTGGTCGGGCGGGTCGGACTGTGATCGGGACGACGTCATGCCCCGGATTGTCCGACACACCGAGGCAGCCGGGCGGGGTGGCGATAATCCCGACATGCTCTGGGACGTCTTCTGTCGCGTGATCGACAACTTTGGTGACATCGGCGTGTGCTGGCGCCTGAGCGCCGACCTGGCCGCGCGCGGGCACGGGGTCAGGCTGTGGGTGGACGACGCCTCGCCGCTGGCTTGGATGGCGCCCCAGGGGCACCCAGGCGTCGAGGTGCGCCCCTGGTCCGATGCCGAACGCGCGGACCTCGGCACCCGCCCGGGCGACGTCGTGATCGAGGCCTTTGGCTGCGACCCACCCGACGCCTTCCTGGCCGCCATGCAGCGCCCGCAGCCACCGACCTGGGTCAACCTCGAGTACCTGAGCGCCGAAAGCTACGTGGAGCGCAGCCACGGCCTGCGCTCGCCGGTGTTCAGCGGGCCGGCAACGGGCTTGAACAAGCGCTTTTTCTACCCGGGCTTCACGCCCGCGACGGGCGGCTTGCTGCGCGAGCCCGACCTGCTCGCACGCCAGCAGCGGTTTCACGCGACGCAACGCCTGGCGTGGCTGCACGGGGTCGGCGTGCCGGCCCAACCCGACGATGCGCTCGTTTCGGTGTTTTGCTACGCTGGCGCGCCCCTGGCGGCCTGGCTGGACGCACTCGCCGACGAAGCCCTCGCAGGTGGCCCACACCACCCGGTCACCCGCATCCTGCTGACACCTGGCCACGCCACGCGGCTGGCGCGAGATTGGGCCCAGCAGGCCTCATCGGCCCGCGTGCAGGCCCTGCAGTTGCACACCCTGCCCTCGCTGAGCCAGTTTGACTTCGACCACCTGCTGTGGTCCTGCGACCTCAACATCGTGCGTGGCGAAGACTCGGCCGTGCGCGCCCTGTGGACGGGTCGCCCGCACATCTGGCACATCTACCCGCAAGAAGACGGCGTGCACGCCGACAAGCTGGGGGCCTTCATGGCCCGCTGGATGGACGCAGCAGACTGGCCGCCCGACTTGCGCCGCGGCGTGCAAGCCACCTGGCTTCACTTCAACGGCATCGAGCCGGGTGACACACCGCCGCTGCCCGAATGGCGGGGCCCCTGGGTCGCCTGGGCCCGCTCCAGCGAAGCCTCACGCACCCGTTTGACCCGACAAACCGACCTGGTCACACAATTGATCGAATTCGTCACCGGCTCGGGGTAAAATTCCAGGCTTTGCTTCCATCGGCCGCGCGGTGCCCAGCTTCGGAGTCGCCCCTGGTGTTGAATGGCAAGCGCCCCGGATCGCCCCAGATCCATCCGAATCGACTCCCTAGACCGACCTGATCGGGCACTCAACATGAAACTCGCACAAGAAATCCGCGCTGGCAACGTGATCATGCAGGGCAAGGACCCGATGGTCGTGCTCAAGACCGAATACAGTCGCGGCGGCCGTGGCGCCGCCACCGTCCGCATCAAGATGAAGAACCTGCTCAACGGCGCTGGCGCCGAGCTGGTCTTCAAGGCCGATGACAAGATGGACCAGATCATCCTCGACAAGAAGGAGTGCACCTACTCCTACTTCGCCGACCCGATGTACGCCTTCATGGACGCCGAGTACAACCAGTTCGAGATCGAAGCCGAAAACATGGGCGACGCGATCAACTACCTGCAAGACGGCATGGAAGCCGAAGTCGTGTTCTACGACGGCAAAGCCATCTCGGTCGAGCTGCCCACCACCATCGTGCGCGAAATCGAGACCGAACCCGCCGTCAAGGGCGACACCTCCGGCAAGGTCATGAAGCCCGCCCGCGTGGTCGGCACCGGCTTCGAGATCCCCGTGCCGTCCTTCGTCGAGTCCGGCGACAAGATCGAAATCGACACCCGCACGCACGAGTACAAGAAGCGCGTCTGATCCGTCAGCCCGCCGCCGAAGAAGGACACCCACGGGTGTCCTTTTTTCATGGAGCCCTCGCCTGACCTCGTCCGACATGTCACGCCCCCCCCGCATCACCCTGCCGACGCGCGATGGCGTCGGCGCCAGCACCGTGGCCACGCCGCCCGGCGCCTGGCCGTCCATGCTGGACTTCCTGGCCGAGCGCATCCCGGCCGTCAGTCGCGAGGACTGGGCGAGACGCATGGCACGTGGCGAGGTGCTGGACGCGCAAGGTCAGCCGGTTTCGCCCCAGGCGCCCTTCTGCTCAGGCACCCGGCTGCACTACTGGCGCAGCCTGCCCTTCGAGCACCGGGTTCCGTTCGAGGAGTCCATCGTCTTCCAAGACGAATGGCTGGTGGTGGCGGACAAGCCTCACTTCCTGCCCGTCACGCCCAAAGGCCGCTACCTGCAGGAGACGCTGCTCGTTCGACTGAAAAGGCGCACCGGCATCGACACGCTCACGCCCATGCACCGCATCGACCTGGAGACCGCCGGGCTCGTGGTGTTCACGGTGCAGCCGCACACGCGCCACGCCTACCAGGAGCTGCTTCGCGAGCGCCGCGTGGACAAGACCTATGAAGCCATCGCCCCCTGGCGCCCCGAGCTCAGTTGGCCGCAGGTTCGCCTCAGCCGGCTGCAAGAGAGCGAGCGTTTCATGGCCATGCAAGAGGTGCCCGGCGAGGCCAACGCCGAAACGCACATCGAGCCCCTCGAGGTGCATGGCCGCTTGGCGCGCTATCGCCTCAAGCCGCTGACGGGGCAAAAGCACCAGCTGCGCGCTCACCTCAACGCCATGGGCATGCCCATCGTGGGCGACCGCATCTACCCGGAACTGCGGCCACCAACGCCAGCGGATCAGCCCCCCGACTTCAGCCAGCCGTTGCAACTGCTGGCTCGCAGCCTGAGCTTCACCGACCCCATCACGGGCGCGCTGCGGGTGTTTGAGAGCCCCCGCCGCCTCGACCTGCTCAAGCCGCAAACTTGACGGGCGGCCAGGCGACGTCAGGCCGCAGGCTCACCGCGGCGACGCAGGCCCAGGAAGACGATGCCCAGGGCCGACACCCCGGCCAGGCCGAGCGCCAGCCAGGCGGCCGTGGGCATGCTGTTGCGCGCCGCCTCCAAACCGGTCTGCACGGGCAGCTTCACGCTGATGACGCCCACCGGCTCGCCGGCCTTGTAGCCGAAACCACCGCCACCGTTGAACTGCTGGTTGGTGCGCAGGAAGTCCGGTGCGGTCGCGGGCGTGTCGTGGCAGCGCAAGCAACTCTTCTGGGCGATCACGGCGCGAGCGTAGTGCAACTGCCCGCCCTGGATCTTCCAGTACTCGCCCTTGCCCGCCTGAACGCCGCTGAAGCTCGCCGTCTGCGGTGCGGCTTCGCTCATGGCTTTCGCGCCATGCTCTTTGAAGGACTTCTGCAAGGCGTCCAAGGCCTCGATCTCGAAGGGGTTGGGCGCGTTGTTGCGATTGAGCACCGTGCGTGCCGTCATGCGGTATTGCGCCAGGCTGTTGGAGGCCATCAGCACATCGGCCACCTCGCGCTGCACCAGTGCCGGGTTCTTCCAGTGGTAAGCCTCCAGGCGCGACATCGCGTCGCGCTCACCCTGGCGGTTCTCCGCCTTGGAGCCACTCAGCAAATTGGCATCGGCATCGGTGCCGGCGTACACCGAGCGCGTCAGGAAGCTGCCGGGCAAGGCGGCACCTGCCCCCTGGGTTCGCGCGTGCACACCACCGTACTGAGAGGCCCAACGCCCCACCGTTTCGGCCATGTCGGCCACGATTCGCCCCTCGTTGATGGCGCGGCTGACCAGCAGTGTGTCGGCCGTCCACCAGGCAGCAGCGCCCAGCGAGGCAACCAGGACACCGACGAGTCCGGCGAGGACCAAGGCGGGTTGTTGACGTGACATGAGACCCTCAGAAGCAACGGAATGTGTGTTTTGAAGCAGCCTGGGCTCAGGCGGGGCGGTGGGCCATGGCCTCGCCCATGCGGATGGCGCGCTCGGGCACCCAGTCGCGCTCGAAGGCCAGCGGGCCCTTGGGGAAGAGCATCACCACCGTGGAGCCCAGCAGGAAGCGCCCCATCTCATCGCCCTGGCGCAAGTCGATGGACTGCCCGTCGTAACGCCACTCGCGCACCTGCCCCGGCCGAGGCGGGTTCACCACGCCGTGCCAGGTGGTGGCCATGCTGCCCACGATGGTCGCGCCCACCAGGGTCAGCACCATCGGGCCGTGGGGTGTCTCGAACAGGCACACCACGCGCTCGTTGCGCGCAAACAAGCCCGGCACGCCGCGCGCGGTGGCGGGGTTGACCGAGAACAACTCGCCGGGCACGTGGATCATGCGCAGCAGGCGGCCATCGCACGGCATGTGGATGCGGTGGTAGTCCTTGGGGCTGAGGTAGAGGGTCGCGAAGTGCCCGTCCTCAAACTGTTTGGCCAGCGCCGCGTCACCGCCCACCAGCGCCGTGGTGGAATAACCGTGGCCTTTGGCCTGAAAAATCTGGTCCTGGCGAATGGGCCCCAACTGGCTGATGGCGCCGTCCACCGGAGACACCCAGGTCGACGCGGCCAACGGGCGAGCACCACCTTTCAACGGCCGGGTGAAGAACTCGTTGAAGCTCGCGTAAGCGCCTGGATCGGGCTGCTGTGCTTCGGCCATGTTCACGCCGTAGCGCCCGATGAACCAGCGGATGAAGGCGGTGGTCAAGGCGCCGCCGCGAGACGACGCGGCCAGGCCCGCCAACGAGGTCAGCGCCCGCTTGGGCAGCACATGCTGCATGAGCACGAAGAGACGTTCAGACACAAAGACTTTCAAGAATGCACAGATAACATCGAGATTGTAGGACGCACCTCCTCGCTTCCATCAGGCGAAAATCCGCCCAAGCGCCCCTTACTTCGCTCACCCCCCTCACTCTCGGAGCCCCCGATGCCAGCAGGCCTTCTCATGCAGCGACTCCTTGGCGCCATGCTGCGCCTCAGCCTGCTGGCCGCCGGGCCCGCCCTGGCGGCTGAGCGCTTCGTCTACCTCACCGATTGGTACGCCCAGGCCGAACACGGCGGCTTCTACCAGGCCCAAGCCACCGGGCTGTATGCACGCGCCGGCCTGGACGTCACCCTCAAGATGGGCGGCCCCCAGGTCAACCTCATGCAGTTGCTCGTTGCCGGTCAGGCCGACTGCATCATGGGCTTTGATGTGCAGACCATCAAGGCCTGGGAGCAAGGCATCCCCGCGGTCAACGTCGCGGCCTTTGCGCAAAAGGACCCGGCGGTCCTCATCGCCCACCCCCACGTCAAGCGCATCGAAGAGCTCAAGGGCAAGACCCTCCTCGTCGGGCAGGTCGGTCAGGTCACGTACTGGCCGTGGCTGAAGACGCGCTATGGCTTCAGCGACGCCCAACTGCGCCCGTACACCTTCAACATCCAGCCCTTCCTGGCGAGCAAGGACATCGCGCAGCAAGGCTACCTGAGCTCCGAGCCCTACAGCATCGAGAAGGTGGCGGGCTTCAAGCCCACGGTGTTCCTGCTGGCCGACCTGGGCTGGCCGCCCTACGCCACCACGGTGGTCTGCCTGCAGCAAACCCTGGAGCGCAAACCCAAGCAGGTCGCGGCCTTCGTCAAGGCCACCGCGGAGGGTTGGAAGAGCTACCTCCAGGGTGACCCCAGGCCCGGCAACGCCCTCATCCGCAAGGACAACCCCAACATGAGCGAAGACGTGATCGCCCAGGCCATCGCGCGCATGAAGTCCAACGGCGTGGTGCTGGGCGGCGATGCGGCCACGCAGGGCATCGGCATCGTGACCGAGGCCCGCATGAAAAAGACCTTCGACACCCTGGTGGCCCACAAGCTGGTGGATCCGACCAAGGTGGACTGGCGCAAAACCCACAACACGCGCTTCATCCAGGACGCGCGCGTGCTGCCTTGACCCCGCCCATCGCACCGCCACCCGCGCTGTCCCTGCGCGCGGCCGGCCACACCTACCCCAATGGCCTGCAGGCGCTGCGTCCCCTCGACCTCGACGTGCAGGCCCGCGAGTTCGTTTGCCTGCTCGGCCCCTCGGGATGCGGCAAGAGCACCTTGTTGCGCATGATGGCCGGGCTCTTGCCCGCCACACAAGGCAAGGTCCTGCTGCAAGGCGAAGACCCACGCGCCAGATCAGCGCGTGCCCGCCTGTCGCATGTGTTTCAGGAAGCCACGCTCATGCCCTGGGCCACCGTGGCCGACAACGTGCGCCTGCCCCTGGACCTCGACCACGTGCCTCGCCAGCAAGCCGATGCCCGCGTGGCCGAGGCGCTGGAGCAAGTCGGCCTGAGCGCGTTCGCGCGCCAGCGCCCGCATGAGCTCTCGGGTGGCATGCAGATGCGGGTGTCGATCGCGCGGGGGCTGGTGACGCGCCCTCGCGTGCTGCTGCTCGACGAGCCCTTCGGCGCGCTGGACGACATCACCCGCCAGCGACTGGACGCCGACCTGCTCGCCCTGTGGAAGCAGGCCGACCTCACGGTGGTCTTCGTGACGCACAGCCTCGCCGAAGCCGCCTACCTGGCCTCGCGCGTGGTGGTCATGGCGCCGCGCCCCGGTCGCATCGTGCGCAACGAGGCCCTGCCTCAACCCTGGCCTCGCCCCGCGCGGCACCGCACCAGCGCCGAGTTCAACGCCGTCGTTCAAAGCTTGCAGGACACCCTGGCCGAAGCCTGCGGAGAGCCTACATGAAGCGCCTGCCGGGCTGGAGCCTGCCCTCGCTGGTGGCCATCGTGGTGATCGGGCTGTGGCAGGCCTGGGTGAGCCTGGCCGACGTGCCCACCTACCTCGTGCCCTCACCCTGGCGCGTGGCACAGACCCTGTGGAGCGATCGCGCCCTGCTCGGGCCGGCCTGGTGGGTCACCCTGAAAGTCACGCTGATGGCGTTCGCAGCGGCCACCGTCGTCGGCGGCCTCGTGGCTTTCGTGTTCGTTCAAAACCGCTGGCTCGAGGCCGCCCTCTTCCCCTACGCCGTGCTGCTGCAGGTGACCCCCATCGTGGCCATCGCACCGCTGATCATCATCTGGGTGAAGGACCCGACGGCCGCGCTCGTGTTGTGCGCCACGCTGGTGGCCGTCTTCCCCGTCATCGCCAACACGACGCAAGGCCTGCGCAGCGTCCACCCGGGTTTGCTCGACTTCTTCGAACTGCGGGGGGCCAGCCGCTGGCAGACCTTGTGGAGACTCAGGCTGCCATCGGCCCTGCCCAGCATCTTCACCGGGCTGCGCATCGCCGCGGGCTTGTCGCTCATCGGTGCGGTGGTCGCCGAGTTCGTGGCGGGCACCGGCGGCTCGGCGTCTGGCCTGGCCTACCAGATCCTGCAGTCGGGCTACCAGCTGGACATCCCCCGCATGTTCGCGGCGCTGGTGCTGATCTCGCTGACCGGCATCGCCCTGTTTGCGCTGCTGACGGCCTGCACGAAGCTGGCGCTCAGCGGCTGGCACGAGAGCGAACGCAGGCCCTGAAGCGCCGCCCGCCCCGCTCAATCCTTCCAGAGCGAGTCCCAACCGGGACGGCCCAGCTTCTCCAGTGTCTCGATGTTCGTCTCGTAGATGCGCTCGGCATCCGGGAAAGCGGCCACCGCCTTGTCCAGGCTGGCTTCGCGGATGAGGTGCAGCGTCGGGTAAGGCGAGCGGTTGCTGAAGTTGCCCATGTCGTCCGCATCCGTGCCGGCAAACTGGTAATCGGGGTGAAAGCTCGCGACCTGCAGAACGCCCTCGAGCCCCAGCTCCTCCACCACGGCATCCACCACGTCCAGGAAATCGTTGTAATCCAGGAAGTCCTGCAGCACGAGCGGGTGCACCAGGACCGTGGTGTCGATCTCCTGCGGGTCGGCCTCACGCAACAGGTTCAACTCCGCCACCAGGTCGGCCATCAGGTCCTCCGGGGTCGTGGCGGCGGAGACCTGCCAGCGGATCTGGTTCTTGGTGTGCACGCCCTTGGCGAAAGGGCACAGGTTCAGGCCAATGACCGCGCGCTCCAGCCAGAGGCGGGTTTCGGCGATGATGGTGTCGGGTTCGATCTGCATGCCTCATTGTCGCCGCATGCGCCCCACCACGAGCAACCAGCCGCCATGACACCCCCTTCCCTGCGCGAACTCGCCAGCCACTTTCCTCACGCCGGGCGACTCGACGCCATCCACCTGCGGCCGGCGCGCCTGCAGCCCGTGGTGTCCGTCGCCAGCGCGCAGGCCTGGGAGGACCGCGGGCTGCAGGGCGATCGCAGCGCGGCACGCCCACCCTCACGCCCCGGTGGCGGCAAGCGGCAAGTCACCCTCATCCAGGCCGAGCACCTGGGCACCATCGCCGCGCTCGCCCGACTCGACGCCATCGACCCCGCCCAACTGCGTCGCAACCTCGTGGTGTCGGGGCTGAACCTGCTGGCCGCGCGCGCGCTGTTCAAGGACGCCCCCCTGGCCTTGTGCATCGGGCGCGAGGTCGTGCTGATCCTGACCGGGCCTTGCGACCCCTGCTCTCGCATGGAAACCCTCCTGGGCCCCGGCGGCTACAACGCCATGCGGGGACACGGTGGCATGACCGCCCGCGTGTTGCGCAGCGGCACGCTCTGCGTCGGAGACGAGGTCCGGTGCATGCCCCTGGAGGCGATCGGCACGCGGGTCGAGGGCTACACTGCGCCGACGGCCCAGATGGATTGAGCCGCAGCACCCACACAACGCATGAGCTGGCACGGCCACCTGAAACTGGACTACCGCCTCGACGGCGATCGCACCACCGCACTGGACCGACACGATGGGCCTTTGCGGGTGCTGCAGCGGCTCTACCCCGAGTCCCCCAGCGTCTGCCACCACGTGCTGGTGCACCCACCTGGCGGCATCGTCGGGGGCGACGTGCTCGAGGTGGACCTGCACATGGCGCCTGGCAGCCACGCGCTGCTGACCACACCCGGCGCCACCCGCTTCTACAAAAGCGCCGAACATGAGGCGCGCCAATCGTTGCGGGCCCAGGTCTCGGACGGCGCCAGGCTGGAGTGGCTGCCGCTCGAAACCTTGGCCTACCGTGGCTGCCAGGCCGTCAACACCTTGCGTTTCGAACTCGCACCCGGTGCCGAAATGATGGGCTGGGACGTGCTCGCCTTGGGCCTGCCCGCGGCGTCCGAGGCCTTTGACGACCCCGACTTCCCGCACGGTCGGTACACCCAGGAAATCGAGTTGCCCGGGGTCTGGCTGGAGCGCGGCACCGTGCGCGCCAGCGACCCGCTCCTGCTCGACAGCCCGCTGGGCTGGGCCGGCCACCGCGTGATGGCCACGCTGTGGTTCGCAGCCGGCACGCCGCTGACGCGCGATCGCCGCGAGGCCCTGCTGGACGTCGCCCGCCAGGCCCAGGGCGACAGCCCGCTGGGCAAGGCATCCGGCAGCACCAGCCCGCACGACCAGGTCGTGGTGCTGCGCGTGCTGGCCGATCGGGTCGAGCCCGCCATGGCCTTGTTGACCCAGGTCTGGGGCCGCTGGCGACAACAGGCCTGGGACCTGGCGCCCTGCCCGCCACGCGTCTGGCGCACCTGAGCTCGGCCCCGCGAGCCCTGCGTGTCGCAAAAGATCTCATGTGACGCGAACGGTGAAACGGTCTGTTACTCGCTTCTAGGGGGGCTGCGTCTGCGTTGCGGGATCACCACTATGATTTCCCGCTAACAAAGCGAGGCCGTCACAACGCGATGCAGACCTTGCTCAAAAACACAGGAGCACGCCATGAAGGTCTTGTTGATCGACGACCATCCCCTCATCCTCTCTGCGCTGCAGTCCGTCATCCAAAGCCTGGGAGACCACGTCACCGTGGCCACAGCCGACAGCGGGCGCGTGGCGCGAGACATCCTGCGTAACGACCTCAGTCACGACCTGGTGCTGCTGGACCTGCAACTCGGTGACGCCGATGGCTTCGACGTCCTCGCCGACCTGCGCTCGCGCTACCCCGCCTTGCCGGTGGTGGTGGTCTCGGCCTCCGATCGCACCAGCGACGTCATCCGCGCCATCGACATGGGCGCCATGGGGTTCGTTCCCAAACGAGCCAGCAACGACACCCTGCTGGAGGCGCTGCAGCAGGTCATCAACGGCTGCGTGTACGTCCCCCCCATGAGCATGGGCGCGGACTTCAAGCCCACGCTGCACCACTCCTCGCCCTTGCGTCAGATCCAGCAAGAAGCCAGTGCCTCCGACTTCCAGACCGTGCCGTCCCTGCGCCAGCTGGGCCTGACCGCCCGCCAGGCCGACGTGCTCAACCTGCTGCTCAAAGGCCAGCCCAACAAGCTGATCGCGCGCGAACTCGGCCTGTCTGTGGAAACCGTCAAGGACCACGTGGCCGCGGTCCTGCGGGCACTGGGTGTGAGCTCCCGCACGCAGGCGGTCATCGCCGTCAGCCAGATGCTGCAAAAACAGATGGGGCAACCGGCCTGGCAGATGCGCTGATCCATGCGCCCATCCTGGCGCCGCCCCTCCAGACAACACACCATGGCCCTCGCCCCCTCACTCGACAGCACGCTGCCCCCCCCCTCAGACAACGCCATCCAGCAGGATTCCGTTCGCCTGGTCTACCGCCAGACGGGCGCCGGGCTCATCGGTCACTTCCTGGGCTGGGTCGTCTGCACCATGGTCTATTGGGAAGACGTGCCCCACCCCGTCCTGTGGGGCTGGACGATCGCTTTCGGGCTGCTGTGGACGGCCCGATTCGCCGGCCTGCTGAGCTACGAGCGCGCGGTGCTCCAGGGGCGGGTCGACCCCGCTCGCTGGCTGCGCCTGTGGAACCTGGGCGCGGTGGTCGGTGCGGCGCTGTGGAGCGTCGCCGGCATCCTCTTCTACGGCCACGGCGGCGCCTTCGAGCGCACCGTGCTCATGCTGACGATCTACTCGTTTGCCATCGGTGCCGTGCCCTACATGGCCTCGCAAACGCGGCTGTTCCTCACCTGCATGGGGCTGTACTTCATCCCCATGATCGTGCGCACGGCGCTGCACGGTGGCCCCCATGACCTGCAACTCGCCGGTGTCTGGTGCCTCATGTGCCTGTGCACGCTGGCGCTCGGTCGGGCCTTTCGCAACATGTTTGGCGAAATGGTCAGCCTGCGCCTACACGCGCAGGACCTGGCCCAGAAGCTGCGCGGCGAGATGCAAGCCGCCGAAGCCGCCCAGCGCGAAGCGGAAACCGCCAACCGCGCCAAAACCCAGTTCTTCGCCGCCGCCAGCCACGACCTGCGCCAGCCCCTGCACGCACTCGGCCTGTTTGCAGAAGCCCTGCGCACGCGCAGCAAGGACGACGGCGTGGCCCAGCTCGTCAACAGCATCAACAGCTCCGTCGACGCCCTGGAGGGCCTCTTCAGCGAGCTGCTGGACATCACCAAGATCGACACCGGCGGCGTCGACATCGAACCCGAACACTTCGCCATGCGCGACCTGTTCACCCGCATCCGCCTGCACTTCGAGCCCACCGCCTTCGAAAAAGGGCTGATGCTGAGCTTCCATGGCGAGCAGCACCACGCCTACGCCGACCCGCTGGTGGTCGAGCGCATCGTGCGCAACCTCGTCTCCAACGCCATCCGGTACACCGAAGACGGTGGCGTGCTGGTCTCGTGCCGCAAGCGCGGCGACCAGCTCCTGCTGCAGGTCTGGGACACCGGCATCGGCATCGCCGACAAAGAGCAGGGTCGCATCTTCGACGAGTTCTACCAGACGCAAAGCAACCGGCCGCTGGAGCCCCACCACCGCAAGGGCCTGGGGCTCGGCCTGGCCATCGTCAAGCGCCTGGCCGACCTCATGTCCGCCCCCTTGACGCTGCGCTCCCGCGTGGGCCGCGGCACCGTTTTCAGCATGACGATCCCGGTGGGACGCGCCCCGCGGATGCAGCCCATCAGTGCGTCGTCGCGCTCGGCCCTCGGCGTCACCCTGGATCGGCGCCACATCGTCGTGGTCGAAGACGAAATCGCCGTGATGGAAGGCCTGCAGGTGCTGCTCAAAGGCTGGGGCGCCACCGTGAGCGCCTTCGACTCCGTGGCGGCCGTCAAGGCCTGGGCCCAGCAACACGCCGACGATGGCTCTGGCAGCCGCCCCGACCTCGTCATGGTCGACTACAGGCTGCCCGAGCAACAGACCGGCATCGACGCCATCCGCGTGTTGCGTGAGCGTTTCGGGCCCGACCTGCCCGCGATCATGGTGACCGGCAGCACCATGACCCAGCACGAAGAAGAGGCCCGGCAACACCAGTTCCATGTGTTGCTCAAGCCGGTCGTGCCCACCAAGCTGAGGGCGATGATTGCCTTCAAGCTCGGCTTGCGCTGAACCCTCCCCTCAGCCTCCCTGGCAGAGCTGTTCACGCGCGGCCGCATACTCGGCCTTCAGGCGCGCCACCAGCTCGGCCGTGGGCACCACCTGCTTGATGG
Organism: Burkholderiales bacterium; assembly: GCA_016000265.1. GTDB lineage: Bacteria > Pseudomonadota > Gammaproteobacteria > Burkholderiales > Burkholderiaceae_C > Aquabacterium. Next base: position 99,997 of record JAECRL010000005.1, on the reverse strand, counting down.
CACCGATGCCCTGGCCGCAACCCCAGATGTCCTTCCAGGCCTTGGCTTCGCCCGCGTCCTTGCTGCCGAAGCTCATCTGACTCGGGTCACCATGCCCGAGGGCATCTGGGTCCAGCCCGGCGTTCACGATCGAGGGCCGCAGGTAGTTGCCATGCACCCCCGTGAACTTGCTTGAATAGACGATGTCAGCGCTGCTGCTGTCGACGATCATCTGCTTGTAGGCTTCCACCGCACGGGCCTCTTCGGTGGCGATGAAGGCGGAGCCGATGTAGGCAAAGTCCGCCCCCATCGCGCGCGCTGCGAGGATCGAGCGGCCATTGGCGATCGAGCCCGACAGCGCCAGCGGCCCCTCGAACCACTCCCGGATTTCCTGCACCAGCGCGAATGCACTGGTCGTGCCGGCATGCCCTCCCGCACCGGCCGCCACGGCGATCAGGCCGTCAGCGCCCTTCTCGATGGCCTTGTGCGCAAACTTGTTGTTGATGATGTCGTGCATCACGACACCGCCGTAGCCGTGAACCGCCTGATTGACGTCCTCGCGCGCGCCCAGCGAGGTGATGATGATCGGCACCTTGTACTTGACGCACATCTCCAGGTCGTGCTCAAGGCGGTCGTTGCTCTTGTGCACGATCTGGTTGATGGCGAACGGCGCGGCAGGCTGCTGCGGGTTGGCGCGGTTGTGCGCATCCAGCGCCTCGGTGATCTCGGCCAACCACTCGTCGAGCTGGGCGGCCGGGCGCGCGTTCAAGGCGGGCATCGAGCCCACCACCCCCGCCTTGCACTGGGCGATGACCAGCTTGGGCGTGCTGATGATGAACATCGGCGAAGCGATGACAGGGAAAGGAACGCGTTTGAGCGCTTCAGGCAAGGCCATGGGGTCTCCTCAAGGGGCGAGTCAAAAGTGGATGAACCGATCGTGTGAGCCCAGAAAAAAGGGCACCTCCACCGGCTTTCGCTGGCATGAGGTGCCCGACTTCACGCGCCACCCCGATGGCTCATCAGGGTGTGGCGATCAAAGCTGCGAGGTGATCAGAACGCTTCCAGCGGCATGGCAGACACGCTGTCGCCACCTTCCAGGATGGTGTCGCGCAGCGAAGCCACGCGGGCCAGGATGTGATCCCCGTAGAAGCGCGCGGTGGCGATCTTGGCGGTCATGAACTCCACCTCTTCACCCGCGGCCAGCTTGTCTTCGGCCACGATCAGGGCGCGAGCCATCTGCCAGCCAGACACCAGGTTGCCAGCCAGCATCAGGTAAGGCACGGAGCCAGCGAACACGGCGTTGGGGTTGGTCTTGACGTTGGCAACCACGAAATCCACCACCTGCAGGAAAGACTCGCGTGCGGCCTTCAACTGCTTGGCCAGCTTCTGACCCGCTGCGCTGGGGCGAGCGAGCAGTTGGCCTTCGGTGTCGGCGATCTGGGACGCGATGGCCTTGGCCAGGGCACCGCCGTCACGCGAGGTCTTGCGACCGACCAGGTCGTTGGCCTGGATGGCCGTCGTGCCTTCGTAGATCGGCAGGATGCGCGAATCGCGGTAGTACTGCGCCGCACCGGTTTCTTCGATGAAGCCCATGCCACCGTGCACCTGCACGCCCAGCGAGGTCACCTCCACCGAGTTCTCGGTCGAGAACCCCTTGATCAGCGGCACCAGGAACTCGTAGAAGGCCTGGGCCTGCTTGGCCACGGCCGCATCTGGGTGGTGGTGAGCGGTGTCATAGGCTGCAGCGCCGACCAGGGCCATGGCGCGTTCACCTTCGATCAGGGCACGCATCGTCAGCAGCATGCGCTTGACGTCCGGGTGGTGGATGATCGCCACCGACTCCTTGGCCGAGCCATCCACCGGACGCGACTGCACGCGGTCGCGGGCGTAAGCCACGGCGTGTTGGTAAGCGCGCTCGGACACGCCCAGGCCTTGCAGGCCCACGTCATAGCGGGCGGCGTTCATCATGATGAACATGTACTCGAGGCCGCGGTTCTCTTCCCCGACCAGGTAGCCGATGGCGCCAGCACCCACGTCACCCTTGTCGTCGCCATAGACCAGCACGGCGGTCGGCGAGGCCTTGATGCCCAGCTTTTCTTCGATGGAAGCGCAGTACACGTCGTTGCGCTTGCCCAGCGAACCGTCGGCATTGACCAGGAACTTCGGCACCACGAACAGCGAAATGCCCTTGACGCCTTCGGGTGCGTCAGGCGTGCGCGCCAGCACGAGGTGAACGATGTTCTCCGTCATGTCGTGCTCACCGTAGGTGATGAAGATCTTCTGGCCGCTGATGCGGTAGGTGCCATCGGCTTGCTTGACGGCCTTGGAGCGCACCAGGGCCAGGTCGGAGCCAGCTTGCGGCTCGGTCAGGTTCATGGTGCCCGTCCACTTGCCGGAGACCATGTTGGGGATGTAGCGGGTCTTGAGCTCGTCGCTGCCGGCGGTCAGCAGGGCCTCGATGGCGCCACCGGTCAGGATGGAGCACAGCGAGAAGCTCAGGTTGGCGGCCATGGTCTGCTCAACGCAGGCGGCACCGATGATCTTGGGCAGGCCCTGGCCGCCGTACTCGACGGGCTGACCCAGGCCTTGCCAGCCACCTTCGGCCAGCGCGGCGTAGGCTTCCTTGAAGCCCTTGGAGGCGCGCACGACGCCGTTGTCCCACGAACCGTGGTCCTGGTCACCCGACCAGTTCAAGGGGGCAACCACGCCCTCGTTGAACTTGGCGGACTCTTCCAGAACGGCCTGGGCGGTTTCATAACCGGCGTCTTCGAAGCCGGGGATCTGGGCGATCTTGTCGATGCCGGCCAGCTCCTTCATGCAGAACAGCTGATCCTTGACGGGTGCGTTGAATGCCATGTTTCACTCCACTTGTCTCCGTTTTAAACATCGGAGACTTCAGACGGAAAAAAGGGGCGCCTCGAAAGACGCCCCGTTTGAGGTGCTCAGTCAGACACGGTGATCTGCCTGCGTCACCCGCGTGATGTCATCACAGGGCCTTGACGAGTTCCGGCACGGCCGTGAACAGGTCGGCTTCCAGGCCGAAATCGGCCACCTGGAAGATCGGGGCTTCCGGGTCCTTGTTGATGGCGACGATGACCTTGGAGTCCTTCATGCCGGCCAGGTGCTGGATGGCACCGGAGATGCCGACGGCCACGTACAGCTGGGGAGCGACGATCTTGCCGGTCTGGCCCACTTGCCAGTCGTTGGGGGCGTAGCCAGCGTCCACGGCGGCGCGCGAGGCACCGAGCGCGGCGCCCAGCTTGTCGGCCAGCGGGGGCAGGACTTCGTTGAACTTGTCGGCAGAACCCAGGGCACGGCCACCCGAGACCACGATCTTGGCACCGGCCAGCTCGGGGCGCTCGGACTTGGTCACTTCGCGACCCACGAACGACGACTTACCGGAGTCACCCACGGCAGCCAGCGTTTCCACGGCGGCGGAGCCACCGGTGGCGGCGGCGTCGAAGGCGGTCGAGCGAACGGTCAGCACCTTGATGGCGTCGGCCGATTGCACGGTGGCGATGGCGTTGCCAGCGTAGATGGGGCGCTCGAACGTGTCGGCCGAGATCACCTTGGTGATTTCCGACACCTGGGCGACGTCCAGCTTGGCGGCCACGCGGGGGGCCACGTTCTTGCCCGAAGCGGTGGCGGGGAACAGGATGTGGCTGTAGCTGGAGGCCACGGCCAGGACCTGAGCGGCCACGTTTTCAGCCAGGGAGTCAGCGAAGGCAGCAGCGTCGGCGTGCAGCACCTTGGCCACGCCCGCGATTTGCGCGGCGGCAGCGGCAGCGGCGCCAGCGTTGGCACCGGCCACCAGCACGTGCACATCGCCACCGATGGCCTTGGCGGCCGTGACGACGTTCAGGGTCGCGCCCTTGATGCTGTTGTTGTCGTGTTCAGCAATGACGAGAACGGTCATGGGTTATCTCCTCAGATCACTTTGGCGACGTTCTTGAGCTTGTCCACCAGGGTGGCCACATCGGCCACCTTGATGCCGGCCGAGCGCTTGGCAGGCTCGGCGACGCTCAGCGTCTTGATGCGCGGGGCCACGTCCACGCCCAGGTCGGCCGGCTTGACCGTGTCCAGGGGCTTCTTCTTGGCCTTCATGATGTTGGGCAGCGTGACGTAGCGCGGCTCGTTGAGGCGCAGGTCGGTCGTGATCACGGCCGGCAGGCTCAGCGACACGGTTTCCAGGCCGCCGTCGACTTCACGCGTCACGTTGACCTTGCCACCAGCGACTTCCACCTTGGAGGCGAAGGTGCCTTGGGGCAGGTCAGCCAGCGCAGCCAGCATCTGGCCGGTCTGGTTGCTGTCGTCGTCGATGGCTTGCTTGCCCAGGATGATCAGCTGGGGCTGTTCCTTGTCGATCAGCGCCTTGAGCACCTTGGCGACGGCCAGGGGCTGCACCTCGGCGTCGGTTTCAACCAGGATGCCGCGGTCGGCACCGATGGCCATGGCGGTGCGCAGGGTTTCCTGGCATTGGGCCGGGCCGATGGAGACGGCGATGATCTCCGTGACGATGCCCTTTTCCTTCAGTCGGGTGGCCTCTTCGACGGCGATTTCGTCGAAGGGGTTCATGGACATCTTGACGTTGGCGATGTCGACACCAGAGCCGTCGGACTTCACGCGAACTTTCACGTTGTAGTCCACAACCCGCTTGACCGGAACGAGAGCCTTCATGCGTTGTTCTCCTGCGTCATGAGGAAGAGTTGATTGAAATGCCGCGCGTTAAAAAGCACGATCGTTCGATTCTACAGCGACTTTCTTTGATTTTGAACGCGAACGGCATTCGAACGCGGGACAATTGCGCGACGGCGGTTGCACCCACTCCACCCGACAGCCGCCCACCCGCAGCCAGATCGCCCATGCGCCCTGCCCCCAACACCCAGCCATCGCACGCGCCCCAAGCCGACACCACGCCCGCGAAAGCGCCGCACCCCGAACGCCACGACGGCGCGGGCGTGCGCATCGGCGTGTTTGACTCCGGGCTCGGTGGGCTGTCGGTCCTCAAGGCCCTGCGCGCCCACCTGCCCGAGGCAGAATTGCTCTACGTCGCCGACTCGGGGCACGCACCCTATGGGGAGCGCGAAGACAGCCACATCGTGGCACGCGCCGCCCACATCAGCGACTTCCTGATGGCACAAGGCGTGGACGCCATCGTCGTGGCCTGCAACACCGCCACCGCAGCGGCGGTCTCCAGCCTGCGCCAGCGCTGCGGCGACGTGCCCGTGATCGGCGTGGAGCCAGGCGTCAAACCCGCGGTGGCCCGCTCGCGTCACGGTCGCATCGGCGTGCTGGCCACCCCGGGCACCTTGAGCAGCCTGAAGTTTCGCCACCTCGTGGAACGCCACGCCGCCGGCGCTCAATTGACGCTTCAGGCCTGCCCAGGCCTGGCCAAGGCCATCGAATCGGGCGACCTCCAATCCCCCGACGTTCGCGACATGGTGCAACGCTTCGCCGCCCCCCTGCGCGAAGCCAAGGTGGACACCGTGGTGCTGGGCTGCACCCACTACCCCTTCGTGGCCGAGCAGTTCCAGGCCGCACTCGGCAGCGACGTCGACGTCATCGACACCGCGGAGGCCGTGGCCCTGCAGACGATGCGCATCACGGCTCGGCATGCAAGCATCCAACCCGCGAGCCCGCCCGACAACAACCTCCCAGCAGAACGCACAAGCGACCGCGTCCGCCTGTGGAGCAGCGGCGACCCCAGGCACCTGTCGAGGGTGGCTCAAGCGTGGCTGGGTTTGCAGACCGAGGCCCAAGCCCTGCCTGAGCGCGAAGCAAAACGCCCCACCTGCATGGACAGGTGAGGCGTTTTTTCTGGAGGCGCGACCCGGAGTCGAACCGGGCTAGACGGATTTGCAATCCGTTGCATAACCGCTTTGCTACCGCGCCAGCAAGTCGAAGTATCCAGCAAAACCGCCCCGCGGGGCGGCGCACCAGATAAAAAGGGAAGCCTGATGGGCTTCCCTTCGGAATTTGGAGCGGGATAAGAGACTCGAACTCTCGACCTATACCTTGGCAAGGTATCGCTCTACCAACTGAGCTAATCCCGCATGTTGCATGCGCTCGAGACCGATGCAATTACCCCGATCAGCGAAGAACGCAACTATACACCGGAATTGACGCCGTCTGCAAGATGTTGTTCGTTGTCATCACGCGGCGCCGGAGGCATCCTTGCCATCACCGGACGTACACTGCCAAGCCATGCCCCGATGGTGAAATCGGTAGACACAGCGGACTTAAAATCCGCCGCTCGCTGAAAGGCGGCGTGCCGGTTCGACCCCGGCTCGGGGCACCAAGGACACCAAAACAAAAGCCCCACCTGCTCTCGCAAGTGGGGCTTCGTTTTTCTGGAGGCGCGGCCCGGAGTCGAACCGGGCTAGACGGATTTGCAATCCGTTGCATAACCGCTTTGCTACCGCGCCAGCAAGTCGAAGTATCCAGCAAAACCGCCCCGCGGGGCGGCGCACCAGATAAAAAGGGAAGCCTGATGGGCTTCCCTTCGGAATTTGGAGCGGGATAAGAGACTCGAACTCTCGACCTATACCTTGGCAAGGTATCGCTCTACCAACTGAGCTAATCCCGCATTTTTGACAAACCGGAAGCTCGCTTCCGCTTGACAGGCTTCGCTTTGACAGATGCTCTGGCGTTGCCGCCTGCTTTGCTGCCTTGACCACGTTTGGCGCGTGATCAGCGAAGACCCAAACTATAGCGCGTTTTTGGCGCTTGAGTCAAGCTCACCCTGGCTTTTTCAGTGCTTGAGCAACTCGTTGCTGACGGGAGACGGGGTCGCGGCGGCCTCGGGCTTGGCCTCGACCTTGGCCTCTTCTTCAGGCAAGGGCGTGGGCTGGCGCTCCAGGGCCACTTCGAGCACCTTGTCGATCCACTTGACCGGCACGATCTCGATCTGGCTCTTCACGTTCTCCGGGATCTCGGCCAAGTCCTTGACGTTCTCCTCGGGGATCATCACGGTCTTGATGCCGCCACGGTGAGCCGCCAGGAGCTTCTCCTTCAGGCCACCGATGGCCGTGACCTCACCACGCAGGGTGATTTCACCCGTCATGGCGACGTCGGCGCGCACCGGGATGCCCGTCAGGGCCGACACGAAGGCGGTGGTCATGGCCGCACCGGCGGACGGACCGTCCTTCGGCGTGGCGCCATCGGGCACGTGGATGTGGATGTCGCGCTTCTCGAAGAGGTCGTCCGTGATGCCCAGGCGGCGGGCGCGTGAACGCACCACCGAACGAGCAGCTTCGACCGACTCCTTCATCACGTCGCCCAGCTGACCGGTGCGGATGATGTTGCCCTTGCCCGGCATGACCGCGGCCTCGATGGTCAGCAGGTCACCGCCCACCTCGGTCCAGGCCAAGCCAACCACCTGGCCCACCTGGTTGTCCTTCGTGGCTTCGCCGTAGCTGTACTTGCGCACACCCAGGAAGTCGTTGAGGTTCTCGTCGGTGACGACCACCTTCTCGGTGAACTGCTTGAGCGCAAAGCCCTTGATCACCTTGCGGCAGATCTTGGAGACCTCGCGCTCCAGCGAGCGCACGCCCGCTTCGCGGGTGTAGTAGCGGATGATGCCGCGAATGGCGCTTTCAGCGACCTCCAGCTCACCTTCCTTCACACCGTTGTTCTTGATCTGCTTGGGCAGCAGGTAGGTCTGAACGATGTGGACCTTTTCGTCTTCGGTGTAGCCGGCCAGGCGGATCACTTCCATCCGGTCCAGCAGCGCCGGCGGGATGTTCAGCGAGTTCGACGTGGCGACGAACATCACATCGGACAGGTCGAAGTCGACCTCGATGTAGTGGTCACCGAAGGTGTGGTTCTGCTCGGGGTCGAGCACTTCCAGCAGCGCCGAGGACGGGTCACCACGGAAGTCCATGCCCAGCTTGTCGATCTCGTCGAGCAGGAACAGCGGGTTGCGCACGCCGACCTTGGACAGGCTCTGCAACACCTTGCCCGGCATCGAGCCGATGTAGGTGCGGCGGTGACCACGGATCTCGGCTTCGTCGCGCACGCCGCCCAGGGCCATGCGCACGAACTTGCGTCCGGTGGCACGGGCGATGGACTGACCCAGCGAGGTCTTGCCCACGCCAGGGGGACCGACCAGGCACAGGATGGGCGCCTTGACCTTGTCCACGCGCTGCTGGACCGCGAGGTACTCGAGGATGCGTTCCTTGACCTTGTCGAGGCCGTAGTGCTCTTCGTTAAGCACCTCTTCGGCCAGGGCCAGGTCGTGCTTGACCTTGGACTTCTTGCTCCAGGGCAGTCCGACCAGGGTGTCGATGTAGTTGCGCACCACGGTGGCCTCGGCCGACATGGGCGACATCAGCTTGAGCTTCTTGAACTCGGCGTCGACCTTCTTACGTGCCTCCTTGGGCATGCGAGCCGACTCGATCTTCTTGGCGATCTCTTCGAGGTCAGCGCCCTCTTCGCCCTCCCCGAGCTCCTTCTGGATGGCCTTGACCTGCTCGTTGAGGTAGTACTCGCGCTGCGACTTCTCCATCTGGCGCTTGACGCGGCCGCGGATGCGCTTTTCGACTTGCAGGATGTCGACCTCGTGCTCCAGCAACTCCAGCAGTTTTTCCAGGCGCGCGGAGACCGACACGAGGTCGAGCACGGCTTGCTTGGCTTCGAGCTTGAGTGGCAGGTGGGCGGCGATGGTGTCGGCCAGGCGGCCGGCGTCGTCGATGCCGGAAATGGAGGTGAGGATCTCGGGCGGGATCTTCTTGTTGAGCTTGACGTACTGGTCGAACTGCTGCGTCACGGCGCGGCGCAGGGCCTCGACTTCGGGCGTGACTTCACCCTCGGGCTGCACCGGCACGACCACGGAGGTGAAGAACTCACCGCTGTCGTCGATGGACTGGGTGTTGGCTCGCTGCACGCCCTCGACCAGCACCTTCACGGTGCCGTCGGGCAGCTTGAGCATCTGCAGGATGCTGGAGACGCAGCCGACGTCGAACATGTCCTCCGCCTTGGGCTCGTCCTTGCCGGCGGCCTTCTGGGCCACGAGCATGATCTGGCGACCGGACTCCATGGCGGACTCCAGGGCCTTGATGGACTTCGGGCGCCCCACGAACAGCGGGATCACCATGTGCGGGAAGACCACGACATCACGCAGCGGCAGCAGCGGCAGGGTGATGGGATCGGAAGGAAGAATGGGGTGTCCAGACATGATTGGGCTCACTTTCTCTGAAGACCACGTGGGGCCTCAGTGACAAAACACAAGGGCACCGTGAAAACCACTGTGGAGACGGTTTTCAGCGGTGCCCCACGGAGCGCGTTCAACGGCGCTCAGGCACTGGCCTTGGCCTGTTCCCGGTACACCAACAATGGCTTGGCGTTTTCTTCGATGGTGGATTCATCCAGCACGACTTTCTGCACTCCCTCCTGTGTCGGCAGTTCGAACATGGTGTCCAGCAAGGCCTGCTCCAGGATGGAGCGCAGCCCGCGGGCACCGGTCTTGCGCGCCAGCGCCTTGCGGGCGATGGCAGCCAAGGCGGCGGGACGGATCTCGAGTTCGACCCCGTCCATGCTCAGCAGATGCTGATACTGCTTGAGCAAGGCATTCTTGGGTTCGGTCAGGATGCGCACGAGGGCGTCTTCGGTCAACTCACCCAGCGTGGCGACGACCGGCAGGCGGCCAACCAGCTCGGGGATCAGGCCGAACTTGATGATGTCTTCGGGCTCGACTTCGCGGAACACCTCACCGACCTTGCGCTCTTCCTTGCTCTGGACTTCGGCACCGAAACCGATGCCCGACTTGACCGAGCGGTTCTGGATGACTTTTTCCAGGCCGTCGAAAGCGCCGCCGCAGATGAACAGGATGTTGGTCGTGTCGATCTGCAGGAAGTCCTGATTGGGGTGCTTGCGGCCGCCCTGAGGGGGCACCGAAGCCATGGTGCCTTCGATGAGTTTGAGCAGGGCCTGCTGCACGCCCTCACCCGACACGTCGCGCGTGATGGAGGGGTTGTCGGACTTGCGGGAGATCTTGTCGATCTCGTCGATGTAGACGATGCCGCGCTGGGCCTTGTCCACCTCGTAGTTGCAGTTCTGCAGCAGCTTCTGGATGATGTTCTCGACGTCTTCACCCACGTAGCCGGCTTCGGTCAGCGTGGTGGCGTCGGCGATGACGAAGGGCACGTTGAGCAGGCGGGCCAGGGTCTGGGCCAGCAGCGTCTTGCCGGAGCCCGTGGGGCCGATCAGCAGGATGTTGGACTTCGAGAGCTCGACCTCCGACTTCTTGCCGTCGCCGGAGCCCATGTGCTTGAGGCGCTTGTAGTGGTTGTACACGGCCACCGACAGCGTGCGCTTGGCCGTGTCCTGGCCGATCACGTACTGGTCGAGGCTGGCCTTGATTTCGCCGGGCGTGGGCAGGTCGCCGCGCGAGGGTCGGGCGTGCTCGGACTCGGCCGCGACTTCGTCACGGATGATGTCGTTGCACAGCTCGATGCACTCGTCGCAGATGAAGACCGACGGGCCAGCGATGAGCTTCTTGACCTCGTGCTGACTCTTCCCGCAGAAAGAGCAGTAGAGGATTTTTTCGCTGGAGGAGCCTTTTTTGTCTGCCATGTTGCGGCCTGTCAGGGTGTCGGCAAGGTGTGGATCGATGATAGCGCCCAGGGCGCCTCGCGGAGACGGGGTCAGCCGCGCTTTTCCAGCACCTTGTCGATGAGTCCGTAGGTGGCGGCCTCTTCGGCCGTCATGTAGTAGTCGCGCTCGGTGTCATTCTGGATTTTCTCCAGGGGCTGGCCCGAACGCTCGGCCAGGATCTTGTTGAGCTGCTCGCGGGTCTTGAGGATCTCGCGGGCGTGGATCTCGATGTCGGTGGCCTGTCCCTGGGCGCCGCCCAGGGGCTGGTGGATCATGATCTTGCTGTTGGGCAGCGCGAACCGCTTGCCCTTGGCACCGGCCGACAGCAGGAATGCCCCCATGGACGCGGCCATGCCCATGCACAGCGTGGAGACGTCCGGCTTGATGAACTGCATGGTGTCGAAGATCGACATGCCGGCGCTGACGCTGCCGCCCGGCGAGTTGATGTAGAGCGAGATGTCCTTGTCGGGGTTTTCGCTCTCGAGGAAGAGCAACTGGGCCACGACCAGGTTGGCGGTGACGTCGTTGACCGGGCCGACCAGGAAGACCACGCGCTCGCGCAGCAGTCGGCTGTAGATGTCGTAGGCGCGCTCACCGCGACCCGATTGTTCGATGACCATGGGCACCATGCCCAGGTTTTGAATGTCCAGTGCGCTCATGTGCTTCCTTGTACGCGACGTTCCAGCGTTTCGACGCCCTTGGGCGCCGGTATCCGTTTGAAATGATTATGACGTGCGATCCGGGTGCCTCGAAGGTCGGAAAAGACGTCGCTCCTGCGGCATCGTCATTCCGTTGTTTGCTGGCACACGGGAAAAACACGAAGGGAGGAAGACCCTCGCACAAAACAAAAGGCACCTGCAATCACTCAGGATTGCCGGTGCCTCGGGGGCCTGTGTCAGGCGGGAATCAGGCGCCTTGCTGACCCATCAGCTCTTCGAAACCCAGGGTCTTTTCGGTGACCTTGGCCTTCGACAGGACGAAGTCGGCGACGTTGGCTTCGATCACCACGGCCTCGACTTCGGCCATGCGCTGGCGATCGCTCATGTACCAGGCCACCACTTGGGCGGGCTGCTCGTAGCTTTGGGCCAGTTCCTGGATGTGGTTTTGCAGCTGCTCGGGCTTGGCCTGAAGGTTGTTGGCCTTGACCAGCTCGGCCACGGTCAGGCCCAGGCGCACGCGACGCTCGGCCTGAGGCTTGAACATCTCGGCCGGGATCGGGGCCTTGTCGGCGTCGGGGATGCCACGGGCCTTCAGGTCGGCGCGAGCGCCTTCCAGCAGGCGGTCGCCTTCGGCGGCCACGAGCGACTGGGGCAGGTCGAAGTCGACCAGCTTCAGCAGGGCTTCCATGGCGGCGGCCTTGTTGCGGGCGGCCACGCGGAACTTGACCTCGCGCTCGAGGTTGCGCTTGACGTCGGCGCGCAGGGCGTCAACGGTGCCTTCGGCCAGGCCCAGGGACTTGATGAAGTCCTCGTTCATCTCGGGCAGGTTCTGGCCCTCGACTTTCTTGACCGTCACCAGGAAGTCGGCCTCCTTGCCGGCCACGTCCTTGCCGTGGTAGTCCTCGGGGAAGGCCAGGGGGAAGGTCTTGGACTCGCCGGTCTTCATGCCGCGAACGGCCTTCTCGAAGGCCTCGAGCATCTGGCCTTCGCCGACCAGGAACTGGAAGCCTTCGGCCTTGCCGCCATCAAAGGGCACGCCGTCGATCTTGCCTTCGAAGTCGATGGTCACGCGGTCGCCGTCGGCGGCGCCTTCTGCAGCGGGACGCTGGGCGAAGGTGCGACGCTGCTTGCGCAGGATCTCGATGGTGCGGTCGATGGCCGCGTCGTTGACTTCGGCGTTGACGCGCTCGATTTCGACGGCAGCGAGGTCGCCGATGCTGACTTCGGGGTAGACCTCGAAGGTGGCGTCGAACTGCAGCTTGCCGTCAACCGGCTCGCCTTCTTTTTCTGCGATGCGGGGCTGGCCAGCCACGCGCAGTTGGGCTTCCTGGGCGGCCTTGGCAAAGGCTTCGCCCAGCTGGTCGTTGATGACTTCGTACTGAACCGAGTAGCCGTAGCGCTGGGCCACGACGTTCATCGGCACCTTGCCGGGGCGGAAGCCGTCGGCCTTGGTGGTGCGAGCCAGCTTCTTGAGGCGGGCATCGACTTCGTTCTTGAGGACATCAGCTGCCAGCGACAGCGTGATGCGGCGCTCCAGCTTGTCGAGGGTCTCCACGGTGATCGCCATGATTTGAACTCTCAGAAATGGTGAAAACAAAACTGCGTCTGTGGTGCGCGGGGGGGGACTCGAACCCCCACACCATCGCTGGCGTCAGGACCTAAACCTGGTGCGTCTACCAATTTCGCCACCCGCGCGCAGACTGAAAAAGCCCGGCTGCCTGTCTCGATGGACCGGCTGCCGGACTGGCTGATTCGGTCGTAACCCGCGATTCTACTGCGGCTGCGACCGGGATTCGACAACGAGGGGGCCGCGCGGGCTTCCCTCTGCTCAGGCGGCCTGTTCGGGTCGACGCACGCGGAACCACGCCGCGTACATGGCCGGCAGGGCCAACAGGGTCAGCGCGGTGGCCACGATCAGGCCACCCATGATGGCCACGGCCATCGGGCCCCAGAACACGCTGCGGCTGAGAGGGATCATGGCCAGCACGGCCGCGGCGGCGGTCAGCACGATGGGCCGGAAGCGCCGCACCGCCGCGCCGATGACGGCGTCCCAGGCCGGCACCCCGCGAGCGCGATCCTGCTCGATCTGGTCGATCAGGATGACGGAGTTGCGCATGATCATGCCCATGAGGGCGATCACGCCCAGCAAGGCGACGAACCCGAACGGCCGGTTGAGCGTCAGCAGGGCCAAGGCCACACCGGCGATGCCCATGGGGCCGGTCAGGAAAACCAGCAGGGCTCGCGAGAAGCTCTGCAGTTGCAGCATCAACAGCGTGAAGATGATGAACAGCATCACCGGCAGGTTGGCGAAGATGGAGCCCTGCCCCTTGGAGCTTTCTTCGGCGGTGCCAGCCAGCTCGATGCGGTAGCCCACGGGCAACTTGGCTTGAAGGGCCTGCATCTGAGGCCACAGGGCCATGCTGACGGTGGGGCCCTGAACGCCTTCGCGGACGTCGCCTTGCACGGTCACGGCGAAGTGACGGCCTTCACGCCACAGCACGCCGGGCTCCCACACCAGCTTGGGCTTGGCCACCTGCAGCACGGGCACCATGCGGCCGCTGGCCGTGGGCACGTAGGCGTTGTCCAGGGCTTCGAGCGTCTGGCGCTCGGACTGGGGGGTGCGGAAGTCGATGTCGATGAGGCGGTCGCCCTCGCGGAACTGGGCCACGGTGGCACCCGAGGTGAGGATGCGGCTGGCCTGGGCGATGGCCTGTGAGCTGACGCCCATGGCACGGGCCTTGTCCTGGTCAACCGACAGACGGATGGCCTTGATGGACTCGTTCCAGTTGTCGTTGACGCCACGCATGTCAGGGTGCTGGCGCATCAGGTCTTTGGCCTGACCGGCGATGCCGCGCAGGGTTTCGACGTCGTCTCCCACGATGCGGAACTGCACCGGGTAGGGAACGGGCGGCCCGTTTGGCAGCAGCTTGACGCGCGCGCGCACCTCGGGGAACTCGGTGGCCAGCAACTCAGGCAAGGCCTTGCGCAGGCGCTCGCGGGCGACGGCATCTTCGGGCAGCAGCACGACCTGGCTGACGTTGCTCTGCGGGAAGATCTGGTCCATGGGGAGATAGAAGCGCGGCAGGCCGGTGCCCACCCAGGTGCTGACCGTGCGCACGCCGGGCTCTTTCATCATGCGGGACTCGAAGCGGCGCGCGACGTCTTCGGTGGACTGGATGCTGCTGCCTTCGGGCTGCCAGAGGTCGACGATGATTTCAGGGCGGCTGGAGTCCGGGAAGAACTGCTGCTGAACCTTGCCCATGCCGACCACACCCAGCACCAGTGCGCCAATCGTCAACGCGATGGTGGTCCAACGGTGCGCGACACACCACCCCACCAGCGAGCGGAAGCGGTTGTAGAACGGGGTGTCGTAGAGGTCGAGGGCCTCGCCTGCCGTGAGTTTGGGCTTGGTCTTGAGCAGCAACAGGCCCAGGTAGGGCACGAAGTAGACGGACACGAGCCACGACAGGAGCAGCGCGGCCGCCGTGACGGCGAAGATCGCGAAGGTGTACTCACCCGTGGATGACTTCGCCATGCCGATCGGCAGGAAGCCCGCGGCGGTGATGAGGGTGCCGGTCAGCATGGGCATGGCCGTGAGGTCGTATGCCGCGGTGGCCGCCTTGACCTTGTCGTAGCCCTCCTCCAGCTTGTGAACCATCATCTCGACGGCGATGATGGCGTCGTCGACCAGCAGGCCCAGCGCGATGATGAGCGCACCCAGCGAAATCTTGTGCAGGCCCACGTCGGCGTAGTACATGACCAGGAAGGTCATGGCCAGCACCAGGGGGATGGTGATGGCCACGACCAGCCCCGGCCAGACGTCCAGGCGCAAAGGCCGTGTGTGCAGCCCCAGGCTGACGAAGCTGACGACCAGCACGACCAGCACCGCCTCGATCAGCACCTTGACGAACTCCCCCACCGAGCTGGAGACGGAGTTGGGCTGGTTCTGAATCTGGTCGAGTTCGATGCCCACGGGCAGGTCGGCCCGGATGCGCTCCGACGCCTGCGTGAGGCTTTTGCCCAGCCGGATGATGTCGCCACCCTTGGCCATGGAGATGCCCAGGGCGATGACTTCCTTGCCCTGGTGGCGCACCTTGGTGACGGCCGGGTCCTGGTAGCCGCGGCGCACGGTGGCGATGTCACCGAGCTTGAGGCTGCGGGCCTGGCCGGTGGCGGGGTTGACGACGCGGATGGGCAGCTGTCGCAGTTGGTCGAGCGTCTGGATGGCGCCGTTGACGCGCATCTGCACGGTGGCGCGCTCGTTGGTGAACACGCCCGCGCCTTCGACCGCGTTCTGCGCATTGAGCTGGGCCACGACGTGGCTCATGTCCACGCCCAGCTGGGCGAGTTTTTGCTGCGGGATCTCGACGAACACCTTCTCGGGCTGCACGCCGAACAGCTCGACTTTGGCCACGCCCGGCACGCGCAGCATGTCGGAGCGGGCTTTCTCGGCGAACTGTCGCAGCTCTTCTTGGGTGAAGCCGTCGGCCGACAGCGCGTAGATGGAGCCGTAGACGTCACCGAATTCGTCGTTGAAGAACGGCCCGATCACGCCCTGCGGCAAGGTGCCGCGCATGTCGCCGATCTTCTTGCGCACCTGATACCAGAGGTTGGGGATCTCCTTCGGGGGCGAGGAGTCCTTGACCAGCATCAACGTGAACGACTCACCCGGCTTGGTGTAGGACTGCAGGCGGTCGGCGTTGGGCACCTCTTGCAAGGTGCGCTCGATCTTGTCAGTGACCTGCTCGGCCATCTCCTGCGCCGTGGTGCCCGGCCAGTAGGCGCGCACCACCATGATGCGAAACGCAAACGGCGGGTCTTCATCCTGCCCGAGCTGGAAATAGGCGGCGAAGCCCAGCACCATCAGCACCACCATGAGGTAGCGCGTGAGGGCGGGATGCTCCAGCGCCCATCGGGACATGTTGAAGCGTTGGGCCTGCGGCCAGTTGATGCGCTTGTCGGCGTCGGCGGACGCGGTGTCGTGTTCGGTGTGGCTCACCACCAGCTCCTGATCGGGTCGGTATGGGGATCCGGGGGCGGATCAGGAACGGGGGGACGAGGCGGCGGCCTGCGGTGCGACGGGGCGACCGGGCTCCACGTAGCGCTTGACCTTCTGGCCAGGCAGCAGCACGTGAACACCAGCGGTGACGACCTCCTGGCCGGGCTGCAGGCCCTGGAGCACCAGAACCAGGTTGCCGATGATGTCGCCCGTGACGACGGGCTGCGCCTGCACCGTCATGGTCTTGCTGTTGAGCACCCAGACGACGGAGCGGCCGTCGCGCTCGGCCAGGGCGTGCAAGGGCAACTGGATGCCGCCCTTGACGCGCGTGGGCGCACGCAGGGCCACCGATGCGGTCTGGCCCAGCTCGACAGGCAAGCCCGCGATGTCGGCCTTGACCTGCAGGGTGCGGGTGAGGGAGTCGGTGGCGGCGGCGACTTCGCGCACGGTGGCGGGTGCCCACTCGTTGCTGCCCCAGCGGCGCACCTGAACGCCACCGGCTTTGCCAACGAGGGGGCGAATCACGGCGCCCATGTCTTCGGGCACGGAGAACACCGCGTCGCGGGGGCCGTCGTGAGCGAGGGTGAGCACCGGCGCACCGGCGGCCACAACCTGGCCAGGCTCGACGTCGACCGAGGTGATCACACCGGCGGCCCCGGCGGTCAGCGCGGCGTAGGCGGTCTGGTTGGCCTGCACGCCGGCCTGGGCACGGGCCTGACGCAAGCTGGCCTGGGCGGCCCGGTCGGTGGTCAAGTGGCGGTCGAGTTCTGCTTCGCTGATGAAGCCTTGCGCGCGCAGGTCCTTGAAGCGACGCAGGTCCGAGGCGGCCTGGGTGGCCTGGGCCTCCGCCGCGGCCAGGGCGGCGCGGGCGGCGTCCTCGCCCAATCGCAGGTCTTGCGCGTCCACTTGCGCGAGCAACTGCCCGGCCTGCACGCGCTGCCCCAGGTCCACTGTGCGGCGGGTGACCTTGCCATTGACGCGGAAGGACAGGCGCGACTCGGTGCGGGCGCGGATTTCAGCCGAAAACTCGCGCTGCAGGCTGCCCCCCGTGTCGCTGAGAACCAGGGTGCGCACGGCGCGCACGGGCTGGGCCTGCTCGGCTGGCTTGCTGCAGCCGGCCAGCAAGGCGGCAGAGACGATCAAGGCAAAAGGAAGGGGATACCAGCGTGTGATCTGCATGCTTGTCTGCTGAGGAGGTGATGGCCGCAACCCAAAAGCGCCAGGCCGGGCGCGGCTCGGCCAGCGGGTCGGCTCGGCAACTGACCCGCGGGTCAGTAATGTAGGCAAGGCCCTCCCCCCCTGTCAATTCAGCTATTGAGACAATGGGGGCCTGCGCCACCCCGCGCTGTTGTTTTCTGCCTTGTTCCACAGGGTTGACCCTGAGTTCTCTTGCGCCCCCTTCGAGTCCATGCCCGCCGCACCCACCCCCCTCTCAGCCAACCACTCCCCCGTTGCTTTCCCACGTTCTGGCAGCAGCCTGTATCACGCCCTGCGGCTGGTGCCGAGCGAGCGGCGCACGGCGCTGCTGACCTGGGCGCGCTGGTGGCATGAGCTCGCGCGCATCCCCGCCGACGTGCAAGACCCTGGCGTGGCGGAGACCAAACTGCGCTGGTGGCTGCAGGAGCTGGTCGACACCGACCGGGGACAGCCCCATCACCCGCTCATGAAAGAGCGCGAGGCGGCGCGCCTGCCGGCTGATGGCGCCTGGCCCGCCCTCGCCACCTGGCAGGGTCAGGTCGAGGGCCTGATCCAGTTGGTGCACCAGACGCGCTGGATGGACGAGGCGCACTTTGCGCGCCACGCCGAGCAGACCACCGGACGGGCCTGCGAGGGCGCCGCCCTCCTGCTGGGGGCCAAGGGGGACGCGGCTGGCGCCGCAGCGCGTCGCCTGGGCCTGGGTTTGCGCATGGCGCACCGACTGGGTCGACTCGGCCAGGACGGACGCGCCGGCTGGGTCAACGTGGGCATCGACGTGCTGCAGGCGCATGGGGTGCGCGCGCACCAGTTGACCCAGCCCGATGCGAGCGCCACGCCCGACGGTTGGGCAGGCCTGCTGGCCGACTTGCAGGCGCGCGCCACGGGGCCGCTGGATGAGGCGCTGTCGGCCATTCGCGCCCTGCCCCCCGAGCCAGCTCGTGCCCTGCGCCCACTGGTGGCGCTGGCTCACATGGCGCGTCAACAGGCGCAGGTGGTTGGCTCGGCGGGCGACGCGGTGCTGCACCAGCGACTGCTGCTGACGCCGCTGCGCAAAGCGTGGATCACCCAGCGAGTGGCCTGGGGCTGGCTGCGTTGAGCCGGACCCGCGACAGGCGACGTCAGCGAGCGAACGGCGCGGCCAGGGGCTCGCCGACGAACAGCCCCTGCTGCGGCCAGGCCACGCTTTTCCAGTAGGCCTCCAGCGCCGTTGAACCCTGGACATAAAACGACAACAAGGCCTGCGGGTGCGGGAACTTCTGCAGGTGTGCACAAGGCTCACTCGCGGTGCCGTAGCTCGCGGTGGCGCCGGCGTGGATCCAGGCCAGCACCGTCATCTGGCCATGTGGTTTGTCGAGCACGCCACCGAAGGAGGTGAGGTGGTCGGCCAGCGCACCGGGCAGGAACCCGACGGTGTCGATCCAGTCCACGCTCGCGCGCCCGGTCATGTAGATCAGCACGCGCTCCGCGCCCCTCAACGCTTCGGTCTGGTCCAGCTTGACGTTGAGGCCCAGCTTGGGCACGGCTCCGGCCGGAGGGAACAGCGACTGGCGCACGCTGCGCACCGAGTCCGAGGTGGTGACGTAGTGCACGTTGGCCGGCAGGCCGCCGCGCAGCCCCAAGGTGCCGTCGGATTTCACGCCCCGGTCGATCAGCGCCTTGGCCGAGTCGACGTCGCGCGCAGCCAGCAACATGCTCAGGCGCATGCCCAGGTCCTTGTGGGGCTTGGTGGATGGCGAGGCGAAGTAGCGCGAGACGCGCCCTGCCCCACAGGTGTTCGCACACAACTGGGGGTCGTAACCCATCGCCAGCGCGCCGGTGATGGCGTGGCAGTTCACGGCGTACGGCAGGCGCCAGGTCAGCGCCAGGGCTTGGACGCGGTCGCCATAAAACGCGTCGACCTGCTTGCGAAAATCTTCGAATTCAGCGAGCGTCAAGGCCCCCCTGATGGGCAGGCTCAGGCGCAGCACCTGGTCCTCCGGGATCTTGCGCGCGCGAATGTAGTACTCACCCACCTGCACCGAGTACGGGTCGTCGACGTTGATGACGACCCCCAGGTCTTGCGAGGTCAGTCGCCCGTACACGCGAGGGGAGCTCAACCAGCGGCGTGGAGGGGGGACGGGCGGCGCTGGCGTGGCCGAAGCAGCGGAGGCCGCGGCGGAAGCTGAAAGGGTCGCCGAGGTCGACGCCGCTGGAGTGGCCGCCGAAGTGGCGGCTGAGGTGCCCGATGCCGCTTTCTCGAGCACCTTTTCAGGCGCCCTTTCGGTGACCTGAGCCCCCACCACGAAGGGCGAAACCAACAGGGCCAGGACCCACATCCCGCCCCACACGGCTCGCGTCCGTTGAAGAAATGATCCAGTTTTGTGCATAGACGCCATCAGATGCCAAAAACGACACGGCCTGAAACCAGAACAGCGCTCAAGCCGCCGATTATTTCGCCGATTGCTCAGGAATCCCACTTTCCAAAAGGCGATTCCGCGGAGGAAAACCCCGATGAGCGACTCCAAACAAGACAGCACGTCCATCCAGGTGATGGGGCGGATGTTCTCGCTGCTGGACACCCTGGCACAGGAAGGCGACGCCCTGTCGCTCAAGTCCATCAGCGAGCAGACCGGATTGCACCCGTCCACGGCGCACCGGATCCTCAACGACCTGGCCGTGGGGCGACTCGTGGAGCGCTCGGGCCCGGGCACCTACCGGCTGGGCATCCGGCTGCTGGAGCTGGGCAACCTGGTCAAAGCCCGCCTGGACGTGCGCGAGCTGGCCGTGCGCCCCATGCAGGAACTGCATCGGCTCACCGGGCACTCCGTCTCCCTCTTTGTGCGCCAGGACGACGAGGCCCTGTGTGTGGAGCGCACCGTCAACGAGCGCCATGGCGTGCAGGTGACCCGCGTGATGGGCCTGCGCCTGCCTTTGACGGGTTGTGCGGCAGGCAAGGTGCTGCTCAGCAACGACCCCTCTCTGGTGCTCAATGCCCTGTGTGCGGCCCAAGGTGCGCGGCAGGACCTGCTGCAAGCCGAGCTGGCACAGATCCGCCAGACCGGCCTGGCGATCGACGCCGACGGCAGCGACCCCAACGTGCAGGTGCTGGTGACCCCGGTGCACAACGACCAGGGTGAGGTGACGGCGAGCATGGCCCTGAACCTCAACAGCGGCCGTGGCGTGACCGCCGAGTCCCAGGAAGCGCTCAAGGCCTGCGCGCAGCGCGTGTCGGCCCTGCTGGGCTGGCAGCACGCCAGCGCAGGCTGAGCTCAGAGGCCCGACTGGTAAGCCGCCAGGCCGCGGCTCATCTGGCTGGAAGACACGGTCTGAGCCGCTGCATTCACGCCTTGCTGAGCCGCCCTCAGCAAGGCGTTTTGCTGTTGCGTCAATTCGGCGCCCTTTCGCTTGAGGGCCGCCAGCGAATAGGCGATGCGCCCTTCGCTGGCCAGCTCCTTCGTCGCCGTCTTGTCGACCAGCTGGCCGAGCTTGGACAAGGTCGCCTGCACATCGGTGGGCGAGGCCTTGAAAGCGGCCTCGAACTTGGCCGCGTCGAGCTTGAGGCTGCCATCGGCCGCCTTGGTGAAGCCCATCTGGCGCAGGTTGTTGACCTTGGAGAAGTCCGCCGTCATCGCCCTGCCCATGCCCCGGCTGACCTGCGCGGCTTCGCCCGCTTCCGCCGTGACCGACTTGGCCGAGGCCAACAGGGTGTTGAAGTCGGAGACGAAAGCCAGCAGGGCCTTCTTGGCCTCGCCACTCGAAGGCGTGGGGGTCCAAGAGGTGAGCGCGCGCGCGGAGGCCTGGGTGTCGACCAGCGAGGCCTTGAACTGGCCGATTGACGAGATGCTGGCGCTGGCGCGATCCAGCTGAGATTGCAGTCGGGCGTCGGCCTTGCGCAGGCCGGCAGGCAAGGCACCCAGGCGCTGCGTGGCCTGGGCATCCGCCTGGGCGCTGCCAGAGACGCTTGAGGCGCTTGAGGCGTTGGCACCCGTCTGCGGGGTGATGTTCATGTGGACTCCCTGTGCGCCGTTGGCCGGCCGCCTGTGAAAACACAGCGGCGATCTTGCCAAGGCCGGAGGGAGTCAGGTGGCTGGAGAAGGCCCCGTGGAGGCGTCCAATCCAGCGAATTCACGGCCGCTCGCGCCGTGGATGGCGCGCCGGCGAACCCGTGGGATCAGGAAGTGACCTTGACAGCGGACACCGTGCTGATGTTGCCCTTGTGCAGGCCGTTCTGGGAGGGGGCCTGCGAGGCGTTTTCGATCCAGCGCCGCACGCGCTCGGCGTCGGCCAGGCGCGAGTACTTGCCCGCCGAGTCCAGGAACACCAGGATGAACTTGCGGCCCGCCATGCTGGCCTGCATCACCAGGCAACGCCCGGCCTCGACGATGTAGCCGGTCTTTTGCAGGCCGATGTCCCAAGACGGGTTGCGCACCAGGCTGTTCGTGTTGCGGAACTGAACCTGGCGGGTGCCCAGCTTGACCGCGTACTCCGGGGAGACCGAGAGCTCGCGAATGAGCGGATGCTGGTAAGCGGCCTTGGCCATGAGGGCCAGGTCACGGGCACTGGCCTGGTTGCCGCTGTTGAGGCCCGTGGGGTCGACATAGCGGGTGTCGCGCATGCCCAGGGCCCGGGCCTTGGCGTTCATGGCACCCACGAAGGCCTGCAGGCCCGCCGGGTACGTGCGGCCCAGGGCATGGGCGGCGCGGTTCTCGGACGACATCAACGCGAGGTGCAGCAACTCACCCCGGCTCAGGGTGGCCCCGACGGCCAGGCGCGAGCTGCTGTTTTTCTCGGTGTCCACGTCATCGGACGTGATGGTGATCATCTCGTCGAGCGGCAGGTGAGCCTCGACCATGACCAGCGCGGTCATCAGCTTGGTCAGCGAGGCGATGGGCAAGACCGCCTCGGTGTTCTTGGAGAGCATGACCTCGTTGGTGTCCTGGTCCACGACGAGGGCCACGCTGGACTTCAGCTCCAGCGGGTCCTGGGTGTGATGCAGCCCGTAGATCTGGCCAAACGAAGCGCCGGTGGCGCCGGATGCAGCAGCCAGGCCGGTGGCCGGGCGAGCCAGGGACATGGGGGCCTTGACGGCGATGCGGGTGAAAGCAGGCAGCGCCTCAGCCTGAGCGCGGGCACGGGGGGCGAGGGAAGCCACGCGGGCAGAGCGGGAGGCACGGGAGGCGCGCTCAACTCGTTCGGCGCGACCGCGGCTGGCTGACGCGGCGCGGCGCTCGCTGACGGCCTCACGGCGGGACACGTTGCGCGCGACCTTGGCCGAGCGGCTGTTGGAAGCCTTGCGCACCGTCGATTTGGCCGCGACCTGCTTGCGCGCGGATGCTTTCTTGGCCACGGCCGTGCGGGCTTCGCGCGTCGGCTGCTTGGCAGCCTTGGCTTCAGCGACCTGGGGCTGCATCAGCCAAGTCACGCACAGCAGGAGGCCGGTCAAAAACCAGCCGGAAGCGTTGAATGTTTTGCCCACCACGTTACAGCCCTTTCATCCTCACCGGAGTGTAATGAAAAAGACGCGCAAATCAAAGACTTACGCGCCATTCATCAAGTGGCCTGACAGACCAGGCCATCGGGGGAGGCTGTTTCAGCCCTGGGCTGCCACGCGCTCTGCCTTGCTGAGCAGCTTGTTGAGGGCTGCGAGGTAGGCCTTGGCGGACGCCACAACGATGTCTGGATCGGATCCGACCCCATTGACGACGCGACCACTGTGTTGCAGGCGTACCGTCACTTCACCTTGAGATTCTGTGCTTCCCGAGGTGATGGCATTGACGGAGTAGAGGACCATTTCCGCGCCACTTTTCACGACAGCCTCGATGGCCTTGACGCTGGCGTCCACCGGGCCATTGCCCTCGGACTCGCTGCGGTGCTCCTGGCTGCCGGCGGCGAACACGATGCTGGCGTGCGGGCGCTCGCCCATCTCGGAGCGCTGGGACAGGGCCACCAGGCGGTAGTGCTCCTGCTCGCTGGTGACGCTCTCGTCGCCCACCAGGGCGATGATGTCCTCGTCGAATATCTCGCTCTTGCGGTCGGCCAGCTCCTTGAACTTGGCGAAGGCGGCGTTGACTTCGGCTTCGGATTCGAGGTCGATCCCCAGGTCCTGCAAGCGCTGCTTGAAAGCGTTGCGCCCGGACAGCTTGCCCAGCACGATCTTGTTGGCGGCCCAGCCCACGTCTTCGGCGCGCATGATCTCGTAGGTGTCGCGCGCCTTGAGCACGCCGTCCTGGTGGATGCCGGAGGCGTGCGCGAAGGCGTTGGCGCCCACCACGGCCTTGTTGGGCTGCACCACGAAGCCGGTGGTTTGCGACACCAGGCGCGAGGCCGGCATGATCTGCTGGGTGTCGACGCCCACGTCGAGGCCGAAGTAGTCGCGGCGGGTGCGGATGGCCATGACCACCTCTTCCATGGCGCAGTTGCCGGCGCGCTCACCCAGGCCGTTGATGGTGCACTCGACCTGACGCGCACCGCCGAGCTTGACCCCGGCCAGGGAGTTGGCCACGGCCATGCCCAGGTCGTTATGGCAGTGCACCGACCAGATGGCCTTGTCGGAGTTGGGCACCTTCTCGCGCAGGGTCTTGATGAAATGGCCGTAAAGCTCGGGGATCGCGTAGCCAACCGTGTCGGGGATGTTGATGGTGGTCGCACCCTCGGCGATGACGGCCTCGCAGACGCGCGCCAGGAAGTCGAGTTCGGAGCGGTAGCCGTCCTCGGCAGAGAACTCGACGTCGCTGGTGAGGTTGCGGGCGAAGCGCACCGACGCCTTGGCCTGCTCCAGCACCTGCTCAGGAGACATGCGCAGCTTTTTCTCCATGTGCAGCGGGCTGGTCGCGATGAAGGTGTGGATGCGCCAGGAGTTGGCGCCCTTCAATGCCTCGGCCGCGCGGGCGATGTCGCGGTCGTTGGCGCGGGCCAGGGAGCACACGGTGGTGTCCTTGATGACGTCGGCGATGGCCTTGATGGCCTCGAAGTCACCATTGGACGAAGCGGCGAAGCCCGCCTCCATCACATCGACCTTCATGCGCTCGAGCTGGCGTGCGATGCGCAGCTTTTCTTCGCGCGTCATGGAGGCACCGGGCGACTGTTCGCCGTCGCGCAGGGTGGTGTCGAAAATGATGAGCTTGTCGGTCATGGTCGTCTCGATTGGGGGACGGGCCTCAGCGGTGCAGGCCGGCTTCTTCGGGCTCGTCGGTTGAGGTGGAGATCACGCTCACGCGCTTGCCCTGGCGCCATTTCCAGGCGAACACGGCGTAGCCAGACAGGCCGTACACCACGAAGACGCCGAACAGCACGATGGGGGGGTGGATGGTGATGACCGCGATGCCGAGCGCGATCGCCACGATGACGATGAAGGGCACGGTCTTGCGGAAGTTCACGTCCTTGAAGCTGTAGAACGGGATGTTGGTGACCATGGTCAGCCCCGAGTAAAGCGTGAAGGCGAAGGCCAGCCACTTGAGCCAGACGGCGTCACTCGGCGTGTAGCCAGCGTCGGTCACGACCCAGATCAGGCCGACCACGAGCGCGGCCGCCGCCGGGCTGGGCAGGCCCTGGAAGAAGCGCTTGTCGACCACGCCGATGTTGGTGTTGAAGCGGGCCAGGCGCAGCGCGGCGCACGAGCAGTACACGAAGGCCGCGATCCAGCCCCATTTGCCCATGCCCTTGAGCGCCCATTCGTAGACGATCAGGGCCGGCGCGGCGCCAAACGAGACCATGTCGGAGAGGCTGTCCATCTGCTCGCCGAACGCGCTTTGCGTGTTGGTCATGCGTGCCACGCGGCCGTCCAGGCTGTCGAGCACCATCGCGCAGAAGATGCCCACGGCAGCCTGCTCGAAGCGGTCGTTCATGGCCATGACGATGGCGTAGAAGCCGCCGAAAAGCGCCGCGAGCGTGAACAGGTTGGGCAGGATGTAGATGCCCTTGCGGCGGGTGCGCATCAGCACACCGGTTTCTGCTTGCGCAGCGTCCGGGGCGTCGGCGGACTCGGAGGAGGAACGGGGGTCGGAGGCGCTCATGCTGATGGCTCAGGCGGAGGCCAGGGTGGCCAGGATGGTGGTGGTGGCGGACACGCGCTCGCCAGGGGCCACCTTGGGCACGGCGTGGGGTGGCAGGTAGATGTCCACCCGGGAGCCAAAGCGGATCAGGCCATAGCGCTGGCCGCGTGTGAGCGTGTCGCCCGGCTTGACGTGGCACAGGATGCGGCGGGCGATCAGCCCGGCCACCTGCACCAGCGTGACGAGCTGGCCGTTGGATTCGATGACCACGGCGTTGCGTTCGTGGCGCGTGGAGGCCGTGTTGAGGTCGGCGCTGATGGTCGCGCCCGGGAAGTACTGCACGGCGCGGATCACGCCGTCGACGCTGGACCGGTTGGCGTGTGCGTCGAACAGGTTCATGAACACGCTGATGCGCAGCGCTTCGCGGTTGGCGTAGGGGTCGCGCGCCTTTTCAATTCGCACAACGCGACCGTCGGCTGGCGAGAGCACCGCACCGGCCTGGGTGGGCACCGAACGCGGGGTGTCTCGCAGCAAGGTCAGCACCAGGGCGGCGACCACGGCGAGCGCCATCAGGCCCCACGCTTCACCCGCCAGAAAGGCCAGGGCCAGGAGGATCAGGACCAAGGCGGCAGACAGCAGCCGGTGGGTCCTCGCAAACAGGTGCAGGCAAGACATCATGGTGCGCCGGAGGATACCTCAAGCGACGGCACCTGCCGAAGCACGCGCTGCGGGAACGGGATCTCCACGCCGAGGCGTTCGAGCTCGGCCAGCAGCGCCAGGTTGACCAAGGAGCGCGCGGCGAGTTGGCCGGACTCCGGGTCCCCGATCCAGAAGGACACCGTCAGCTCCAGGCCATCGGCGGCGAAATTGGTCAGCAAGACGGCGGGCGGGGGCTCGCTCATCACGCGGGGCACTGCGGCCACGGCCGCCTGCAGCTGCGGCATCACGCTCGGGAGGTCGGTGCCATAGGCCACCTGCACAACCGTTGTCATGGACAGGCTGCGGTCAGCCAGGGAGGCGTTTTCAACACGCTGGGTGATCAGCACCTCGTTGGGCACGATGGACTCGCGCCCGTTGGCCGCGCGCAGCACCGTGAAGCGGGTGTTGATGTCGGTGATGACGCCCTCGAAGTTGTCCACCTTGACGAGGTCGCCAATGCGCAGGCTGCGCTCGGCCAGGATCACGAAGCCGCTGACGTAGTTGGCCGCGAGCTTCTGCAGGCCCATGCCCACGCCCACGCCCAGGGCACCACCGAAGACGGACAGCGCCGTCAGGTCGATGCCCACCGCCGACAGCGCCAGCATCAGCCCGACCACCAGCAGCAGCGCGCGCAGGATGTTGGCCGCCATCTTGCGCAGAGAGAGGTTGTCCGTGGCGCCTTTGAGCAGGCGCGACTCCAGCGCGGACGACAGCGACAGCGACAGGATCATCACCAGGATGGCGCTCAGGGAGCCTTCGATGACGTTGCGCAGGCTGACCTGGCTGCCGCCGATCTTCCAGGTGATCTGGTCGAGTTCATCGAGGACCAGGGGCAGCACCCCGCTGACCCACAGCACCGTGGCCATCCAGGCCACCCAGGAGACGGTGCGCTCGACGATGCGCAAAGCGCGCGAACCCGGGAAGGCCGCGCCCAGCACCTTGACGGTCAGGCGGATGACCGCCAGCGACGACAGCACCGGGATGGCCACGCGGAACACCGCCAGCGGGACCGCGTCCATCATGACGCGGCGGGCGATCAAGGCCAGGATCAGGGCGAGCACCGGAAAGAGGATGCCGTCGACGACGTGGTGGCCGAACCAGATGGAGCTGGGGTCGGCCTGCTTGCCGCGCCAGAACCGGATGAGCAGCCACGCCAGGCCCAGGCAGGACAGGACCACGGCCAGCTCGGCCAAAGCGGTGGGCTGCTGAAGCTGGTTGAGCAGGTGGGACAGCTCTTCGGCGGTCAGCGGGCGGGTGTTGGACGAGGCGGCCAGGGGCGAGGAAGCAGCAGCAAAAAGGGAGGACACAGCAGCAGGAGCAGAAGGCGGTTCAGTTTTCAATGAGCGTGCGCACGTGCGCGGCCACGCTGCGGGCCAGGGAGCTGAGGTTGTAGCCCCCCTCCAGGCAGGACACGATGCGGCCCTGGGCATGGGTCTGTGCGACCTGCATGATCTTGGCCGTGATCCAGGCGTAGTCGGCCTCGACCAGCCCCAGGCCGCCCAGGTCGTCTTCGCGGTGGGCGTCGAAGCCGGCGGAGATGAAGATCATCTGGGGCTTGAAGTCCTCCAGCCGGTACATCCAGTAGCTGTCCACCACGTCGCGGATGAGGCGACCGTCGCTGCGGGCTGGCACGGGCACGTTGACCATGTTGCCGGCGCGGCTCTCGGCGCCACTGTGGGGGTAGAACGGGTGCTGGAACAGGCCGACCATGAGCACGCGGTCGTCGTTGGCCATGATGTCTTCGGTGCCGTTGCCGTGGTGGACGTCGAAGTCGACGATGGCCACGCGCTCCAGCCCACGCACGTCCAGCGCATGCCGCGCCGCCACGGCCACGTTGTTGAAGAAGCAAAAGCCCATGGTCTGGTTGTGCATGGCGTGGTGCCCGGGGGGGCGCACGGCGCAGAAGGCGTTGCTCAGGCGGCCATCGATGACCGCGTCGGTGGCCGCCACGGCCGCACCGGCGGCTCGCCAGGCCGCCGAGCGCGTGCCGGGGCAGCCCCAGGTGTCGGGGTCGAGCGCGCGGGTGTCGCCCGTGGCTTCGAGTTGCTGCAGGAAGTCGTCGAGCGTGAGCACGTAGTTGAGGTCGTGCGCCAGCGCGAGGTCCCGGTTGGACGCCATGGGGACGTCTTCGTGCAGCATCAGGGTGTCCAGCCCGACGGCCCGCAGGTGGTCCTCGATGGCGTGGATGCGAGCCGGGCATTCGGGGTGGCCGGTGCCCATGTCATGGGCCAGGCAGTCCGGGTGTGAAAAATAGCCGGTGGTCATGGGGCACTAACGCGGCGCAGCCGCCGCGGGAATCGGTTAAGGTCTTGCCATGCTCCGCAACGACAATCACTCGGCCAGGTCGTCAACCAACCCAGGCAGCGCTGGCAACGGCGTGTCGCAGGTGACGTCGCTCATCGATCAGGTTAGCACGATCATCGTGGGCAAACGCGAGCAGGTCACCCTGAGCGTGATCTGCCTGCTCGCCGGGGGGCACCTGTTGATCGAGGACGTGCCCGGCGTGGGCAAAACCACGCTTTCACACGCCCTGGCCCGCTCGCTGGGCCTGTCTTACGCGCGGGTGCAGTTCACCTCCGATTTGCTGCCCTCCGACCTGATCGGCGTGAGCATCTACGAGCGCCAGAAGGAAGATTTCGTCTTCCACCCCGGGCCGGTGTTCGCCCAGGTCCTGCTGGCCGACGAGATCAACCGGGCCGGCCCGCGCACGCAAAGCGCCTTGCTGGAGGCCATGGAAGAGCGTCAGGTCACCGTCGACGGGCAGACCCTCCCCCTGCCCTCCCCCTTCTTCGTGATCGCCACGCAGAACCCGAGCGAGCAGTTGGGCACCCACCCGCTGCCGGAATCGCAACTGGACCGCTTCGCCATGCGCCTGTCGCTGGGCTACCCGGATGCCGCCGCCGAGCGGGCGCTGTTGATCGGGGCCGACCGGCGCCAGTCCCTGCAGGCGCTGCCTGCGGTGATGTCGCAGGAGGACTGGCTCACGTGGCAGGCCCGCGTCGAACGGGTGCACGTCTCGGAGGCCCTGCTGGACTACCTTCAGGCGCTCATCCTGGCCACGCGGGACGGTCGCTGGTTCGCTCAGGGCCTGAGCCCGCGTGCCGGGCTGTCGCTGCTGCGCCTGGCGCGCGCCCGCGCGCTGGTGTCAGGACGAGGTCACGTCTCCCCGGAAGACCTGCAGGCCCTGTGGGTGCCCGCCGTGGCGCACCGGCTGCAAGCCCTCAGTCAGTCAGGCCGCAGCGCCAGCGCCCAGGCGCGCGCGTTGCTGGAGGCGACGCCCGTTCCATGATGGCGCCCTTGCTGTCGCCCTTGCGCCAGCGCGTGAACGCCTGGTGGGAGGCTCGCCTGCCACGCCAGGACCAGGTCACGCTGGCGCAGCGCAACCTCTACATCCTGCCCACGCGAGCGGGGTGGAGCTTCGGGGTCGTGGTCATCGTGCTGCTGCTGGCATCCATCAACGAACAGATCAACCTGGGGTACGGGCTGAGCTTCCTGCTGGGGGGCGCGGGCATGGCGGCCCTCTATCAGACCCACGGCAACCTGCAAGGGGTGAGCCTGACGCTGTCGGGCCTGCACAGCGTGCACGCCGGGCAGGTGTTGCGCCTGCCCGTGGCCTTGAGCAACCAGCATCGGCGCCTGGGCCGATACGGGCTGCAGGTTTCGGTGGGAGGGCACTCGCTGCCGCAGTTTGCCGACCTGCTGCCGGCGCAGGACGGCCACATCGAACTCGACGTGCCCACCCAGCACCGCGGCTGGCTGAGCCTGCCTCGCCTGACCATCGAAACCCGCTACCCGCTGGGCCTGTTTCGGGCCTGGGCTCACTGGCGGCCTCGTTCGCAGGCCCTGATCTGGCCAGCCTTGGACCCGCACGCCCCCGCCCTGCCCGACGATGGCACCGCCGACGAAGACGAGGCCGCTCGCAGCCTGCGACGCCAGGGCCTCGACCAGCCCGAGGGCCTGCGCGACTACCGGCGTGGCGACCCGATGCGCTGGATCGCCTGGAAGAAGTCCAGCCACGCCCTGGCGGCGGGCACCGGGCTGGTCACGCGCGAGCCCGCCGCCAGCCGCTCACCCGACCGCTGGCTGGACTTCGAGCGCAGCCCCGGCCTGGCTGCACTGGGCACCGAAGCCCGCCTGTCGCGCCTGGCCAGCTGGCTGATCGCGGCCGAGCAAGAGGCCGCGGGCCAAGGGCGCCCTTATGGCCTGCGCCTGCCCGGCCGCGAGCTTGCTTGCAACAGCGGACCGACTCACCTCAAGGCGTGCCTGGACAGCCTGGCCACCTGGTCGCCCGCGAGCCACACGGGAGCTCGGCCATGATCAGCGTGCCGCGCCTGGCCAGCACCCGGGTCACCCGCGAGGGCCGCGACACCCTGTGGCTGCTGGCCGTGCTGGCCCTGTGCATCCTGCCCCACACCGGGCGCCTGCCTCTGTGGTGCACCGTGGGCACCGCCTGCGCCATGGCGTGGCGAGGGCACCTGGCCTGGCGAGATGGCCCCCTGCCCCCGCGCTGGGTCCTGATGGTCGCCCTGGCCGTGAGCGTGGGCCTGACCCTCATGACGTATCAGTCCCTCTTTGGACGACAGGCTGGCGTCACCCTCGTGACCTTGCTGGCCGCGCTCAAGACCCTGGAGCTGCGCGCACGGCGGGACGCGTTCGTCGTCACTTCACTGGGATTTTTCCTGATCCTCACGCAGTTCCTGTACTCGCAGGCCATCGGCATCGCCGCCCTGATGCTGCTGGCCACGCTCGGCCTGCTCAGCGCCTTGGTGCTGGCGCAGCGCCCCACCGGACGGCCGTCCGTGCTCGTGGCCCTGGGCGCGGCGGCTCGCTGCATGGTCATGGGCGTGCCCGTGATGTTGGCTCTCTACCTGCTGTTCCCGCGCTTCGGGCCGCTGTGGAGCATCCCGTCGGACGGTGGGCCCCGAACCGGGCTGTCCGACCGCATTCAGCTCGGGGGCGTGGCCGAACTCGCGCAAGACGACAGCGTGGCCATGCGGGTGCGCTTCAAAGGCGCCCCCCCGCTCCCCAACCAGATGTACTTCCGCGGCCCGGTGCTGGACCAGTTCGACGGCCACAGCTGGACCGCCCGAACGCCCGACGCACGCCACAACGTGCCCGACGACGCCATCGTGCGCGACGGCCCCGTGATCGACTACCAGGTCACCATCGAGCCCACGCAGCTCAAGGCGGTGCCGCTGCTGGAAGGCACGCTGCAGGCCGCGCCCACGCCACCGAACACCCAACCGCAGCTGCGTCGTGACGGCCTGAACTGGCGCACCCCACGTCCTTTGAGCGAGCGCAGCCAGGTCAACGCACAAGCCCAGGTGGGCGCGCGCGCCGGCCCCCTCAGCCACGACGCCATCACCCTCAGAGACTGGGCCGAGCTGCCGCGCGGCTTCAACCCACGCACCCTGGCCTGGGCGGCGGAATTGCGCAACCGCACCGATTTGCGCCAGGCCCCAGCCAGCGCGTTGGCGCTGGCCGTGCTGGCCCACATCCGGCAAGGCGACTACCGCTACACGCTGAGCCCGGAG
The DNA here is from genome assembly GCA_016000265.1 of Burkholderiales bacterium. Lineage (GTDB taxonomy): Bacteria > Pseudomonadota > Gammaproteobacteria > Burkholderiales > Burkholderiaceae_C > Aquabacterium. Next base: position 68,367 of record JAECRL010000005.1, on the reverse strand, counting down.
TCGGACGGCCAGGACGCGCAAGGCCGACCGGAGCTGCACGTCATCGACCAGTTCTGGCTGGACCGCCGCAGCGGCTTTTGCGAACACTTCGCCGCGGCCTTCGTGGTCATCATGCGGGCGATGGACGTGCCCGCCCGCGTCGTCACGGGCTTCCAGGGCGCCGAGATCAACCCGGTGGACGGCATGCACGTGGTGCGCAACAGCGACGCCCACGCCTGGGCTGAATTCTGGCAAGACGAGCTGGGCTGGGTTCGCATCGACCCGACCGCTGCGGTGGCGCCCAACCGGATCGAGCGCCCCCGCCCGGCCATCCGCAACCCGGAGCGCTTGCCCGCGGCCCTCTCTCAGCTGGACCCGGCACTCTGGAGCGGCCTTCGCGCCTACGCCGATGCGGCCAACCACCGCTGGAACGTTTGGGTCCTGCAGTACTCCCGCAACCAGCAAATGTCCTTGCTCAGGGATTGGGGCTTCGAGTCACCCGACTGGACGACGCTGCTGAGGCTGTGTGCGGGGCTGCTGGTGGCCTTGTCGCTGGGCGGCGTGTTGTGGCTGTGGCTGCGCCGCCCTCGCAGCCCGAGGACGCCCTGGTCTCGCGCCATGATGAAGCTGCACCGCGGCCTGCAAGCCGCCGGGCTGCCTGCGCCAACCGGGTGCCCCGCACCGGCCCCCGCACTGGCGTGGCTGAAGTCGCTTCGATCCATGGAGAACCCCGGCGCCAGCGCCACAGACACCGCGCGGTCCCTTGCTCAGACGCTGCAAGCGCTGGACGCCCTGCGCTATGCCCACCCCGATGCCGCTGCAAATGCAAATGACCGCGACACGCGCCGCGGGGTGCGGCACACCGCGCACCAACGTCAGCTCATCCGGGTGGCGCTGGAGCAAGCGCGCCGGCTGGGGTTGGGCGCCTGACGAAAAAGCCGCTTCGCTGAAGCGCCGCAGGCGCCCCCAGGCGCCCGGATTTGGCACACTGTGAGTCCAGCCCGACCCTGCCCCACCTGATGCCCCGACCTCCCCTGCGCGACCGACTGCCCCACACGCCCTCCTTGGCCACCCTGTTGAGCTGGGGGCTGGCTGCCCTGATCACCGGGTGCAGTAGCACCCCGCCAGCGCCCGCCACCCCACCTGCACCTCCGATGCCCGCCAACGGGACGCCTGAATCCCAGCCCGCGGGCTCGCTCGCCACGCCGGTGAGCGAACCCGCCAGCGCCCCCATCGGTGCCACGGTCAGCACCCCGACCGCTCCCCCCACCCTCGCAGAACGAACGCTGACGCCCCGCCAGGACGCCGACGCCGACGCCTACGCCGAGCGCGACGACGCCCGCCAACTGGCGCGCGAGCTGGCCAACAGCCGGCAACTCGACGCCGACTGGGCGTGGTCGGTGATTTCCCAGGCGCGCTACACCGAAAGCGTCACCCGCCTCATGATGCCGGCGGCCACCCCCACGGCCAAGAACTGGGCGGCCTATCGCAGCCGCTTCATCGAGCCCCTTCGCATCAAGGCCGGCGGCCAGTTCTGGCGCACCCATCAGGCCGCCCTGCAACGCGCGCAGGACACCTACGGCGTGCCAGCCGACATCATCGCGGGCGTCATCGGGGTGGAGACCATCTACGGACGCAACATGGGCAAGTACCGCGTGCTCGACGCCCTCACCACGCTCACACTGGACTTCCCCCGCGGCCGCAGCGACCGCAGCGCCTTCTTCCGACAGGAGCTCGCCGAGTTCCTGGTCATGTGCCGCGAACAAGGGCTGGAGCCCACCGAGGTGCTGGGCTCTTATGCGGGCGCCATCGGCTGGCCCCAATTCATGCCCAGCTCGATTCGCAAACTGGCCGTCGATTTCGATGGCGACGGCCACATCGACCTGGTCAACAGCCCGGTGGACGCCATCGGCAGCGTGGCGCATTACCTGTCAGCCCACGGCTGGCGCAAAGAGTGGCCCACCCACTTCGAGGTGACGCCGCCGCCCGAAGGGCCCCAGCGAGACACCCTGCTCGCCCCGGACATCCGCCCCACCTTCAGCGCCAGCGACATGGCCCAACTGGGCGCCACCTTGCCTGAATCGGGCCAGCGACACCCCGGTCCGCTCGCGCTGGTGCTGCTGCATAACGCGGGCCGCGCGCCCACCCTCATCGCGGGCACCGACAATTTCTACGCCATCACACGCTACAACCAATCCAGTTATTACGCACTGGCGGTCATTCAACTCGGTGAAGCCGTGGGCAAAGAGAACACACGCACAAATGCCCGCCCTTGAACGCGAAATCAACATCGTCTTCGCACCGATGGTGGAATCACAGGCCACGCCCCGGAGACGAAGGAACGACCGATTACCGCAGCTTGACTCCCCGGCAGAATGGCGGGAAACCCCTCGATTCACACACTTGATTGCACAGATGGAATTGCTTGGGTATTAGATTCGTGTATAGAATCCGGTCGTCGGGCGCTTTGATTGCGTTCACGCCCAGGGTTACATCCCGAGCGGGCGGCACCCGGACACGAATAATGACCCCGCCCCGCATCGGGCACGAAGGACACACCCATGAGCAACTATCAGGAACTCCTCGCACAAAAGGCCGCGCTTGAAAAGCAAGCCGCTGACCTCGACAAGCAGTTGCAAGACGCACGCCGCGCCGAGCGCGCCAGCGTGATCACCCAGATCAAATCCCTGCTCGCCGAGCACGGTTTGACCGTGGCAGACCTGGGCCTCAAGTCGGGCGGAAAACCCAGCGCAGCGCCCACCGGCACCACCGGCAAAAAGGTCGCACCGAAGTATCGCAACCAGGCCACCGGTGAAACCTGGACGGGCCGCGGCCTGCAACCCAAATGGATTCAAGCCGCGATCGCCACCGGCAAGAAACTGGAAGATTTCACGATCTGAAAGCCTTCGCTTTGATTGAAAAGCCGGGCCATGCGCCCGGCTTTTTTCTGAGCGCCTGACGCGTCAGCGCGCTGGCGACTTGGCCTGAAAATCCCCCGCCACGCCGATGACAAAGCGATCCGGCTGCAGGTGTCGCCGCAAAGCCTGATTCACCTGCTCCAGGGTCAATTGACCGAGCTGCTCGTCAACCTTGGCCGAGACGGAAAAGTCGCGCCCCATGAACAGGTTGGCCGCCCACGCCGCCGCCAGGCGTGCGTCCTGAGCCCGCCCCAGTTGACGGAAACTCAGCAAACCGCGTTGACCGGCCTCCAGTTCTGCGGCGGTGAAACCCTCCTTGAGGGCGCGTTGAATCTCTTCGCGAAACGCCTGCTCGACCTTGTCGCGGTTTTGCGGGGCGAAGATCGCCGCGGCGACCCACTCGGAGTTGGCCTCCAGCGGGTTCCACTGGATCGCGCTGTAGACGCTGTAAGACAGGCCGTCCTTCTCCCGGATGCGGCGCCACAAACGGGAATCCCCACCGCCACCCAGCAAGTGGTTGGCCATCATCAAAGCCGCGTAGTCCGGGTCGCGATCGCTCAACGCCAGCGGCAAGCTCACCGACAGGTGTGCGTTCTGCTTGTCCGGTGTGGGGATCAACAGGCGCACGGGCTCCACCGGCACCCAGGGCTGAGGCACACGAGCAAACGCCCGGTCGTTGCGCCAGTTGCCGAAGGCCCGCTTCACGGCCTCTTGCGTGGCCGGCAGGTCCAGGTCCCCGACCACAGCCAGCTGCGCATGAGCGGCCGACAGGAACTGGCCGTGGAACTCGCGCACCCGCTCGATGCGCAGGTCGCGCCAGTCGGCCTCGGTCTCATCGAAGGTGCGAGCGTGGCGCACGTCCCCCCTCGGGTAAGGGTTGCCATGGCGGGACAGGGCCTCCTCCAGCACCGCCTCGGGCTCCTTGCGCTGTGAGGCGATGCCCGCCAGCGCCTGGCGCCGAATCTCCTCCAGCCCCTCAGCCGGCAAAGCGGGGTGTTGCAACACCTCGGCCACGAGGGCGATGACCGCCGGCAGGTGCTCGCGCCGCGTCGACCAGCTGACAGACAACTGCCCCGCACCGGCCGAAAAACCCACCTCGGCTTGCAGGGCATCGAGTCGGTCTTGAAGTTGCTGACGGTTGAGCGTGCGGGTGCCCTGGTCCAGCAAGGCGGCCAGCGCATCGGGCGCCTCCCCCCAGCCAGCGAGGGATTCGACGGTGCCGTGGCGCAACGTCAAGGCGCCCTTGACGGCCTGGCCCCGACTGGGCTTGGCCAGCAGCGCCACCTGCATGCCGGAGGGCAGCACCTGGCGCACGGTGCGCGCGTCGATGTTGGCCGGGCTGGCGTCGAACGCCTCCACGGGCGCCTGGCTGGCCTGGGCCTTGAAGCCCGCGAGCTGATCGGCCACCGTCACGCGCTCGGGGGCCGGTGCCCGCTGCGGCACCGGCGTGGGGACGTACTCGCCCACCGTGCGGTTGGACCCCACGAAGTACCGCTCGGCCACGCGCTGCACATCGGCCAGTTGCACCGCCTTGATGCGGTCGCGGGTCAGGAAAAACAAACGCCAGTCGCCCTGGGCCACCGATTCGGACAGGGCCACACCCACGTGTTGCGGATCGGCAAACAACGCGTCCCAATCCTTGAGCCAACGCGTGCGGGCCCGCTCCAGCTCCTCCTTCGTCACGGGTTGGGTGGCAAAGGACTCGATGGCATCCAGCAAAGCCTGGCGGGCTGCGGCGCTGTCTTGTTGCGCAGAGAGCTGCGCGCCCAGCACGATGAAGCCCGGATCGGCCAGGCCCTGCGTGAAGCCGAACACGGACGCCGCCAGTTGCCGCTCGGTGAGCCGATGGTGCAAACGCCCCGAAGGCGTGTCGCCCAGGATCTGCGACAGCAAAGACACCGCGGCGAAATCAGCGTGGGCGCCGGGGGTCACGTGGTAGGCCGCGTACAGCATCGGCACGCCGCCCACACGGCGCAGGGTCACGCTGCGCTCGCCGTCTTGCGTGGCATCCAGCGTGTAAGGCTCTCGGAGCTTGCGCTGAGGCCGAGGCAGCTTGCCAAAGGCCTGCTCAATCCAGCCCAGCGTGCGCGCGGCGTCGAACTTGCCCGAGACGATCAAGGTCGCGTTGTCCGGCTGGTAGTGACGCTGGTAGAAAGCCTTGAGGTTCGCGATGTCCACGCCTTCGACGTCGGTGCGCGCGCCGATGGTGGACTTGCCGTAGTTGTGCCACTGGTACATCGTGGCCAGGGTCTTTTCCAGCAGGATGCGCCCGGGGCTGTTCTCGCCCATCTCCATCTCGTTGCGCACCACGGTCATCTCGCTGTCGAGGTCCTTTCGCGCGATGAAGCTGTTGACCATCGCGTCGGCCTGCCAATTGAGGTACCAGCGCAGGTTGTCGTCGTTGGCCGCGAAGCTGGCGTAGTAATTGGTGCGATCCAGCCAGGTGCTGCCGTTGGCACTCAGGCCTCGCTTGTTGAACTCGGCCCAGACCTGGGGGTGACGAGGCGAGCCCTTGAACAGGAGGTGCTCCAGCAGGTGCGCCATGCCGGTCTCCCCCAGGCCCTCGTGGCGCGAGCCGACCCGGTAGGTCATGTTGACGGTGACGGTGGGCTTGGCGCGGTCCGGGATCAGCAGCACCTGCAAACCATTGGCCAGCCGGTACTCGGTGATGCCCTCGACCTGCGTGACGGCACGCAAGGGGCCGCTGGGCTGCAGGCGCACCACATCGCCTGAACGAGCCGCCAGGCTGGCTGCGGTGGGTGCGCTCAAGGCGCAAACCAGGCAGATGGCCTGGCACACGGGGCGAACGAGTTCAGGGAAAGGAAAGCTCAAGACCGGTCTCCGCAAAAAGACATCGGCCTCCGAATGGGAGGCCGAGGGTGCACAGGGTTGAGTCAACGCGAGAGGGCGGGCGCAGTGGGCGCAGCGGGCGCCGCCACGCGAGGCGCCAGCATGACTCGGGTCTTGCCCGCCGTGGTCACGAGGATGACCGGGTCACCCGGCTTGAAGGTCTCACCGCCTTCGGCCTGAACGATGGCGCGGCGCTCGCCATTGGGCATCTGCAAGAGGATCTCGTAGGCGTCCTCGCGGGTGCCGAACCGCTCGGTGGCGTTGCCCACCACGCCGCCCACCACCGCACCCAGCACGGCGGCCACGACGGCGGTCTTGTTGTGGCTGCTGGCCGTGCTGCCCGCGATGCCCCCGACCACGGCGCCGGTTGCGCCACCCAGGCCACTCTGCGAGCCTTCGACGACCACGGGGCGCACGCTGAGCACCACCGCATCGGCGACCTGAGAGAGGCGCTGCGCATCACCCGGCTTGATCACATCGGGGCTGGTGGTGGAGCAGCCGCCCAGGGCCACCATGACCGCCACGCAGGCGGCAACGGGCAAACGGGAAAAGGACGGGACGAAGCGAGGGGCTGTGGGCATGTCAAACACCTTGAGTGCAGGGGCTCGACCAGGCGGAAGACCCGGTCGACTACCCTACTTTAGCGCAGCGCCCCACCCCTCGGTTGACAAGGGGCCGCTTCGGCAGACACACGCAACTCAGTCGTCGATGCCCAGCTCCTGGATCTTGCGCGTGATGGTGTTGCGCCCGATGCCCAGCTTCTGCGCCGCCTCGATGCGGCGCCCGCGAGTCAGCTCCAGCGCGGTGTGGATGAGTTGTGCCTCGAACTGGCGCGTCAAGGCATCCCACACGTCCGTGTTGCCCGCCTCCAGCCGCTCGCGCGCTTCGCGCTCCAGGCCCGACAACCACGTCGATGGCAAGGCAGCGGCCACCAAGGGGGCGCTGGCCGCGGGAGGCTGTGCGGACGACGGCAGCGACGGCACAGACGAAGACGGCAGCGCACCCAGCACATCGGACGTCGATCGGGCCAGCTCCACGGTGCTCACAGCCGGGGGCTCGGGCGACCAATCCCGAGCGGGCGGCTCCGGCGCCACCGACACCGCGCCCAACAGCTCGGGCGGCAGGTCCTTGGTCTCGATCACCTGGGCCGGCGCCATCACGGTCAGCCAGTGGCAGATGTTCTCCAGCTGACGGACGTTGCCGGGGAAGTCGAACCCCGACAGGCGGGCCAGCGCGGGCTCCGAGATGCGCTTGGCCTCGACACCCAGGTCCTTGGCGCTTTTCTGCAAGAAGAAGCGCGCCAGCGTCGGGATGTCCTCGCGCCGCTCGCGCAAGGCAGGCAGGCGCAGCCGGATCACGTTGAGGCGGTGAAACAAGTCCTCACGGAAGGCCCCCAGTCGAACCCGGTCTTCCAGGTTCTGGTGGGTCGCGGCGATCACGCGCACGTTGCTCTTGAGCGGGTGGTGGCCACCCACGCGGTAGAACTGCCCGTCGCTGAGCACCCGCAGCAAGCGGGTCTGCAAGTCGAAGGGCATGTCGCCGATTTCATCGAGGAACAAGGTGCCACCATCGGCCTGCTCGAAGCGCCCCCGGCGCATGGTCTGCGCGCCCGTGAAGGCCCCGCGCTCGTGCCCGAAAAGCTCGGACTCCAGCAGGTCCTTGGGGATGGCCGCCGTGTTGATGGCCACGAAAGGGCCGTTGGCTCGGGGGCTGTGCTTGTGCAGGGCCCGAGCCACCAACTCCTTGCCCGCCCCCGACTCGCCGGTGATGAGCACCGTGACGTTGCTCTGACTGAGTCGGCCGATGGCGCGAAAGACGTCCTGCATCGCAGGGGCCTGCCCGAGCATCTCGGGCATCTGCGCCACGCGATCATCCAGCACCTCCTCGCGCACGCTTTCCTCGACCGCCCGGCGAATCAGCTCCACCGCCTTGGGCAGATCGAAAGGCTTGGGCAGGTATTCGAAGGCACCGCCCTGGAAGGCCGAGACGGCGCTGTCCAGGTCGGAATAGGCCGTCATGATGATGACGGGCAGGCCCGGGTGCAGGGCCTTGACCTTGGTGAGCAAGTCGATGCCCGAGCCGCCGGGCATGCGGATGTCGGAGACCAGCACCTGGGGCTCGTCGACCTCCAGGGCAGCCAGCACGTCTCGCGGGTTGGTGAAGCTGCGAACCGGCAGCTCCTCGCGGGCCAGTGCCTTCTCGAGCACGAAGCGGATGGATTGGTCGTCGTCAACGATCCAGATGGGTTTCATGCTGGCCTAAGGTTGTCTGCATCCACAAGCGTCATCCGAACGCCAGGCGATCACCGGTCAGGGCAAGGGGATCAGGATCCTGAACACCGTGCGACCGGGCTCGCTTTCGCATTCGATGGTGCCCTGGTGCTGTTGAACGAAGGTTTGTGCCAAGGTCAGGCCCAGACCAGATCCACCTTCGCGCCCCGAAACCAAGGGGTAGAACACACGATCGCGGATGGCCTCCGGGATGCCCGGGCCGTTGTCCTCAATATGCAAGACCAGTGCCAGTCGGTGTAACTGACGGTTGATGGTGACGCGACGAGCCACCCGCGTGCGCAACACCAGCCTGGCGTCGCCATGGGCGATGCGATCACAAAGGGCCTGCGCGGCGTTGTGTGCGATGTTGAGCACCGCCTGGATCAGCTGCTCGCGGTCACCACGGAAGTCAGGCAGGGAGATGTCGTAGTCGCGCTGAACGCGCAGCCCCTTGGGGAACTCCGCCAGGATCAGGGAGCGCACGCGCTCGCACACCTCGTGGATGTTGACGTCCCCCACCACGTGCGGGCGGCGGTGGGGCGCCAGCAAGCGGTCCACCAGCGACTGCAGGCGATCGGCCTCGTGGATGATGACCTGGGTGTACTCGGTGAGCGACTTGCTCTCCAGCTCCATCTCCAGAAGCTGAGCCGAGCCACGGATGCCACCCAGCGGGTTCTTGATCTCATGCGCCAGGTTGCGAATGAGCTCCTTGTTGGCCTGAGCCTGGTCGAGTGCGCGCTCATCGCGGTCCAACCGCGTCTGCTGCTCGACCTCGACCAGCTCGATGAGCACGAGGTTGCCCTGCTCCAGGCGGGTCACGATGACCTGCACCGGCAGGGGCTCGCCATGGCCTTGCAGGTGGCGGCGCAGCTCCGCTTCGAGGCGGCTGGTGGCGTATTCGTTGCGCGCCACGGCAGACACCACCTCCTTGAGCAGGCCCGGGGACACGACCCAGTCGAAGATGGACTCACGCAGCATGGCGCGGCGCGACAGGCCCAGCGTTTCTTCGAAAGCGGAATTGGCAAACAGGCAACGCCCGTCGGGCACCACCACGCACACCAGCGTGGCAAGGTGATCGAAGGCCTCCAGGCCCTGAGGAACGATCGGGTCGGCCCTCACCTCAGACTGACTCATCGGGACCCCCGCAAACAGGACACGGCATCAACGCTGACCAAACTTGCCCAGCTCGCGCTTGAGGGCGGCCACGTCGGCCTCCTTGCGGGTGAGCGCGGCCTTCATCTCTTCGACCCGATCCTGGTACTTCTGGTAATTGCGCTCGTCGCCACGCCGCTCGGGCTGGCCGTCGTTGAAGTCCTTGCGCAGCGCAGCCAGGGCGTCTTCTTCCTTCTTGAGCTCCGCCTCCAGGATGCGCTTGGCATCGCTGTCGCGGGCTTTCTGGTCGTCGGCTCCAACCCGGTCACCCGGGTTGGCCGCACCCGATGCCGCAGGGCGCGCGGTCGAGCCACCGCGGGGGACACTCGACTGGATCACGGTGATCGGGGCGCCTTCGAGGGTCTTGCAACCCTTGTCACGCGCCTCGCGGGCGCTGAGGGCATCCGTGTAGAGGTTGCCTGGGCAGCGATAGACGGGCTTTTCCTGGGCAAAGCCCAGCTGGCACGCCAGCAGCAGCCCCATGAGGGCCGGCAACCGGGGGAACAAGATCGTCTGGGTGATCATCTTCATGCGGTGAGGCGGTCAGAGAAACAAGGACCGACGGGGCGGCTCGTGAGCCGGATGCCTTGCAGTATGCCCGCAAGCGGGCAACAAAAAAGGGCGACTTGCGTCGCCCTTCTTCAGCTCACCGCGGGGTGCGGATCACAGGGAGTAGTACATGTCGAATTCGACGGGGTGCACGGCCTGGCGGAAGCGGGTGACTTCCTGCATCTTCAGGTCGATGTACGCGTCGATGTACTCGTTGGTGAAGACGCCGCCCTTGGTCAGGAAGCCGCGATCGGCGTCCAGGGAGTCCAGGGCCTGATCCAGGCTGTGGCAGACGGTCGGGATCAGCTTGTCTTCTTCCGGCGGCAGGTGGTACAGGTCCTTCGTGGCGGCTTCGCCCGGGTGGATCTTGTTTTCCACGCCGTCCAGGCCGGCCATCATCAGGGCAGCGAAGGACAGGTACGGGTTGGCAGAGGGGTCCGGGAAGCGAGCTTCGATGCGGCGACCCTTCGGGTTCGACACGTACGGGATGCGGATCGAGGCCGAGCGGTTCTTGGCCGAGTAGGCCAGCTTCACCGGGGCTTCGAAGCCAGGCACCAGGCGCTTGTACGAGTTCGTGCCGGGGTTGGTGATGGCGTTCAGGGCACGGGCGTGCTTGATGATGCCGCCGATGTAGTACAGGGCGAACTCGCTCAGGCCGGCGTAGCCGTCGCCAGCGAACAGGTTCTTGCCGTCCTTCCAGATGGACTGGTGGACGTGCATGCCGGAGCCGTTGTCACCCACGATGGGCTTGGGCATGAAGGTGGCGGTCTTGCCATAGGCATGGGCCACGTTCACGATGATGTACTTCTGCAGCTGCAGCCAGTCGGCGCGCTGGGTCAGCGTGCTGAAGCGCGTGCCGATTTCCATCTGGCCGGCGTTGGCCACTTCGTGGTGGTGCACTTCAACGGGGATGCCCATCGATTCGAGGATCAGGCACATCTCCGAGCGCATGTCGTGGCCAGAGTCCACGGGCGGCACGGGGAAGTAGCCACCCTTGACGGTGGGACGGTAGCCGGTGTTGCCGTGGTCGTACTTGGTGCCGGTGTTCCAGGCGCCTTCTTCGGCTTGGATTTCGAAGAAGCTGCCGGACATTTCGTTGCCCCAGCGGATGCCGTCGAACACGAAGAATTCGGGTTCCGGACCGAAGTAGGCGGTGTCGCCCAGGCCCGAGGCCTTCAGGTAGGCTTCGGCGCGCTTGGCCAGCGAACGGGGGTCGCGCTCATAGGGCTTGCCGTCGTGCGGGTCGATGACGTCGCAGGTCAGCAGCAGGGTCGGCTCTTCGAAGAACGGGTCGACGTTGGCGGTGTTCGGGTCCGGCATCAGCAGCATGTCGGAGGCTTCGATGCCCTTCCAACCGGCGATGGACGAACCGTCGAAGGCGTGGCCCGAAGTGAATTTGTCTTCGTCGAAGTGGGACACGGGCACCGTGGTGTGGTGCTCTTTGCCACGGGTATCGGTGAAGCGGAAATCAACGAACTTGACGTCGTTGTCCTTCACCAGTTTCATCACGTCGGCGACGGTCTTGTTGGCCATCAGGTGCTCCTAGCAACAGGCTTTGTGAAAGCAAGAAGAAAAGGGAGACTGTCTCAATCTCGGAAACAGCGCGCAGTGTAATAGCAGAAAGCGTGCCTTGGACCTCACGCCCCGCAACAGCGAGGCACGAGAAGGAGGCAGGGGCCCGGCGAGGCGCCCCTTCAGTGCACGACATTGGTGCGTCAATTCATCAGGCGGAATCACCGCACCGACACGGGGCCCATGGATGCACCTAATTGGGTCAAACCGGCCACCAAGGCATCGAACGCCGCGTCCACCTGGCCGCCCTGGCCCTTGACCCCGAGTTCGATGTGGCGCCCGTGCACCGGGTGGTCGACGCTGGGCAGGCTGAACACCTTGATGGGGGCAAAGTGCGACTCGATCTCCAGCATCAAGGGCGTGAGGCGCGATTCGATGGCGCCGTGAACCACCACCGCACGCTCGCTCTGGCGCCCCTGCCCATGAAGATCGCGGTGCAGGGTGTCCAGCGCCCAGGCCACCATCGGCCAGGCCATGACCGGGAAGCCAGGCACGAAATGCACACGCCCCTCCAGCGAGAAGCCAGGGATGCCGTTGTAGGGGTTGGGGATGATGGTGGAGCCCACCGGGAAAAAACCCATCTGCAGGCGCCGCAGCGTGTCGGCGGAGTCGGGCTCGAAGGGGGCGCCTTCCTGTTCGGCCATCTCCCGGCAGCGTTTGAGGATCAGCTCCTTGGCTTCAGGGTGCAGCACCAGACCCTGCCCCCAGGCCTGCGCGGCGCAGGCGCGGGTGTGGTCATCCGGGGTGGCGCCGATGCCGCCGAAGGAGAAAACGACGTCGCCGCTGTCCAGGGCGTGGCGCAGGTCGGCCGTGATGCGATCGGGCTCGTCGCCCACGTAGCGCACCCAGGAAACGGCCATGCCGCGATCGCCGAGCAATTCGATGGCTTTGGCGAGGTGCTTGTCTTGGCGACGTCCGCTGAGGATTTCGTCGCCGATGATGATGAGCCCGATCATGTGGGGGTCCGTGGAGTTGAATGGGGGGCGGCCCGCGAGGCCGCCAGCGCGGCCAGCAGGTAGTGGGCAAACCACAGGCTGGAGAAAACGAACACCAGCGTGTAGAGCCAAACGGAGGCCACCAGGACGAACGGCGCCAACGCGATGGCCAGCACGCCCATGGCCCACAGCGCCGCCGGGGCCGCCCCCAGGTAGCCGCACACCACCCCCATGAGGAGCAAAGGCGTGCGGTGGGCGCGCATGAGGTCCTGGCGCTCCTGAGGCGTGGCGAGGTCGGCGAGGGTGTCGTAGGCCATGACCCGGTAAGTCAGCCAGCCCCAAATCAGCGGGGGCCCCACCAGGGCGAACAAAGGCACGAACCACAGCGGCAAGGTCAGCAGCAAAGCGCCCAGGGCCAGCGCCGTCGCGCCGATGGACCAGGCTGCGGCCCGCCAGGCGGGCTCACGGTGCTTCGACGCCAGGGCTGGAAAGCGGCGCAAGCGCACCAGGCGGACCACCGCGGGCGTGATCAGCACCGCCACGAGCAGCAGGCACACGACCACCACCAGCGGCACGACCAGCAGGAGCAGGAGCATGGGCACCAAAACGGAGCGCATGCCTTGCAGCCCCATCGCGTCGAGCCAGGACAACAGGGCCTGGCTGATGGACCAGTTGTCCAGGGCCTGGCGCAGGGCTTCATTGGCGTCACCCCAACCCCACCAGGCCAGCCCCAGCAAGCTGACGGCCGCCAGCACCAGCGGCAGCAGCGACAGCCAGATCACGCGCGGGTGCAGGCAGTAAGCCAGCGCGCGCCAGGCCGAGTCCAGCAGGCGGGGGGTGAAGGGGCTGGGAGGTGGGGGCGATGCCCCGAGAGGGGCGTCGGCATCGATCTGGGTCAGGTCGGTCATGCCAGCCAGCATACCGAAGACGCCACGGGCGCGCCGGACCCGCCCCAATCAGGCCCGCGCCAGCAGGCGCTGCAAGCCCAGCCATTGCTGGCGCCAGAAGCCTCGGCCGTAGTCACGCGCACCAAATTCGGGCAATTGGTCGCGGATGCCGGTGGGCTCACAGCGGCCGTCGAAGCGGGCCGTGCCGAACAACACGTCCCACATCGGGAACAACACAGCGAAGTTGCAACCGCCCAGGGTGCCGGGTCCATCGGACTCGTGGCCGACGCCGATGGCGTGATGCTGGCGATGAAAGCGGGGGCTGACGAGCAGGCGCTCGCCCAGCCAGCCAAAGCCCAGGCGCACATTGGCGTGCGAGAAGCTCTCGACCAACTGCGTGAAGGCCACCACCGCCACGAACTGCCCCGGCGGCACGCCGATGGCGCGCGCCGTGAAGGCCAGCAGCACGTCTCGGATGACGTCGTCGATCAGGTGGTTGCGGTTGTCGCTCCACATGGTCATGTGCTGCTGGCTGTGGTGCACGGCGTGCAAGGCCCACCAGCGATCGAAGTGGTGCTGGCCACGGTGGATCCAGTAATCCAGCAGGTCGAAAACCAGCAGGTAGGCAACGAAGCTCGCGAAGGCCGTGCCCAGCCCTGCCGGCCACAGGGTCGCCAGCCAGGCATCGAGCTGGATGCCCTCGATGCCTCGCACGGCGGCCTCGCCGAAAAGCCCATCCAGCAGCGGCTCCACGGAGAAGAACATGGCCAGCCGAAACAGGCCCAGGCGGTGCAGCAGCGTGTAGACCACGTCCACGCGCACCTGCTGACGACGCCCTGCTCCGCTCGCGGGCTCGGCCGGCCACAGGCGCTGCAGCGGCCCGACCAGCACCAGCAGGATCAGCAGCTGCAGCAGGCCCACCAGCAGCCAACCGGTGGCCGAGTAGGCGTCTTCCAGCAGGTTGCCCTGTCCGGCGTGGAACACGATGGGCTGCACCAGGTGCTCGAACAACATTTGTTGAACGTCGCCGAAGGCGTTGGTCAAAGGGCGGATGAAAACATCGTCGATCATGGTGAGGGGGTCAACGTGGGGCGGCGCCAACCTGGCCGTGAACCGGGTGCGCGCGCAGGGTCTCGAAACACAGGCCTCGGGCCTTGAGGCCGGCGATCAGGGGCTCCAGCACGGCCGGCGCCCAAGGGTCCTGACGGCTCCAGATGCCCAGGTGCATCAAGAGGATGTCACCCTGCTTGACGCTGCGCAAGGCGCGCTGCAGCAAGGCGGCGTTGGGGTGTCGGTCGCTGTCGAGCTCATCGCCCAGGAAGCCATTGGGCGTCCAGGGCACGTGGGTCCAGCCGCAAGCGCGGGCGGTGGCCAGCAAGGCCGGCGAGGTCTTGCCGCCCGGCGCGCGGAAAATGGCGCGCATGCGCTGGCCGGTCATGGCCTCGAAGCGCGCCGCCGGTTGCGCGATCTGGGCGCAGTAAGCCGCGGAACTCAGGCTCAGGCGCTGGCCGGTTTGCGCACCAGCGGTCGGCTTCATGCGAAAGCCCCCGGGGGCATCGGCCTGCCAGATCACGTGGTCCCAGGTGTGGGAGCCGAAATCGTGGCCGTCTGCGGCCAACTGGCGCCACCAGCCGGCCCAATGTGCGTCCAGCGAGGCGCCTGCGGGGCGCGCACCGACGGCCTGGGTGCGCTCGTTGGCCAGGAAGAACGTGGCCTTGACCTGCTGGCGACGCAACACGTCGGCCACCGAGGGCGCCACGCCCATGTGCCCGGTGTCGATGGTCAGGTAGACCGGGCGGCTGCACTCGGCGTGCGCGAGGACCGCGGGGCTCAGCAGGAGCCACGCCCCCCAGCGCCAAGGCAGGTCACTGGCGCGCCGCATGGCTGAGGGTCCAGACGCCGTGAGGCGAGCGGCCAACGGGCACCTGCCTGATGACCTCGCCCTTGACGGTGTCGATGACGGTGAGCTTGCGTGCCCAGCGGGACGTGACCAGGATGGTGCGGCCATCGGCCAGCAGGTCCATGCAATCGGGGCCGCCCGGCGCCGGGTAGGTCGCCACGACCTTCATGGTCTGCATGTCGATGCGGCTGATGGTGTTGCCCGCGCGGTTGCTCACCAGCACGTGCCGTTTGTCACCCCAAGCGCGGAAGGCGTGGGCCCCGTTGCCGGTTTCGATGCGTCGGGTGCGCACCGGTTTCGGCCCGGAGACGTCATAGACCTCCACGTAGCGGTCGCCCGTCAACCCGATCAGCACCTGCTTGTCGTCGGGCGTGACGTACACGTCGGCGGGCATCTTGCCGACCTTGGTGCGCCAGCGGATGAGCTGCGTGGCCAAGTCGATGGCGACCAGCTCGTCGCTGTCCTGCATGGTGACGTAGGCCACGGTGCTCTTGCTGTCGACGCCGATGTGGCTGGGCGTCTTGGCCGTCTGAACGCGCTTGACCAGGCTCAGGTCGACGCCCCCTGCCGCGCGGGGCGTGGAGCGATAGATGTCGACATGGTTGAGGCGATTGGCCGCGGTCAGGAACCACTTCATGTCGGGCGAAAAACGCAGCTGGTAAGGGTCCACGATGCCCTCGATGACGCGCTGCACGGCGCCGGTGCGCGGGTCCAGCAGGGTCAGGGAATCAGACAGGGCGTTGGCCACCAGCACCGACTTCTCGTCCGGCGTCAGGTAGAGGTGATGGGGCTCCTTGCCAGTGGGCACGCGCCGGATCTCCTGGTAGGTGACCGGGTCGATGATGCTCACGTCGGCGTCGAGCGAGTTGAGCACGAAGATGGGAGGGCGCGCCGGGGCCGGCGGCGGCTTGGGCGGCGCCGCGGGACGGGGCTTGTCGCCCAGCGCCCAAGCCGGCTCGCCCCAATTCAGTGCGCCAGCCAGCGTGACGAACCCGGCGACCCCCTTGAGCGCAAACCGCCCGACCTGCCGACGAGACAACATCGGATCGGCGTCCCCCACGTCCTCCGGGGCAAGGGCCTCAACAGGCCGGCTTTGATTCATGTCCCCGCTCATCCGTGAAGCACCCCAGTGATCAGTCAAGCCTTCCAGTGTAAGGCCCCGATGCCGCCGGGGCGCCCCATCAGGGGGCGCTTTGACGCGCGTCAGTCGTCTCGACCACCCAGGATGGAGCCCAACAGGCCGCCGGCCCCGCCCGCGGTCACGCCGCTGAGCAGGCCACCTTCTTCGCGCCCACCACCGCCAGGGGTCTGCGGCGCCGCGGCGAAGATGCGCGAAGCCAGTCGAGAGAACGGCAAACTTTGCAGCCAGACCTGGCCGGGGCCGCTCAGGCGCGCCAGGAACAGGCCTTCGCCGCCAAACAACGCGGTCTTGATCTTGCCGACGTACTGGATGTCGAAGTCGACGTCCGCCGTCATGGCGACCACGCACCCCGTGTCCACCATCAACACCTCACCTGGCTTGAGTTCACGACGCACCACGGTGCCGCCGGCGTGCACGAACGCCAGGCCATCGCCCTCGAGTTTTTGCAGGATGAAGCCTTCACCGCCAAAGAAGCCCGCACCCAGGCGCTTCTGAAACGCGATGCCCAGTGACACGCCACGCGCGGCGCACAGGAAGGAGTCCTTCTGGCACAGCAGCGTGCCGCCCAACTGGCGCAGGTCCATGGGCAGGATCTTGCCGGGGTAAGGCGCCGCGAACGCCACGCGGCGCTTGACCTGCCCCTGGTTGGCGTACACCGTGGTGAACAGGCTCTCGCCGGTGATGAGGCGTTTGCCCGCCCCCAGCAGCTTGCCGAAGATGCCGCCTTGTTGTGCGCTGCCGTCACCGAAGACGGTGTCCATCTCGATGCCGGACTCCATGAACATCATGCTGCCCGCCTCGCCGATGGCGGCCTCGCCCGGGTCCAGCTCCACCTCGACGAATTGCATCTCGGCGCCGCGAATTTCGTAGTCCACCACATCCATGGCCATGGTCTTTTGCTCCATTGAGGTCAACATGCGCGGCGCCGTCACCCATCCGGATGAGGGGCGAGCGCCCGGCGCGATCAGGGATACTCTGACGCCAGATTGTGTCTGAAAGCCGCACCCTTGCGCTGAACCACGGCCCCACATGCCCACGATGCCCGACCTGCACCTGCCCACCCTCACCCTCGTCGTGTGCGTCGTGCTGTTCACCGCCGCCTCGACCATGACCCTGGTGGGGCTGACGCAACGCACCTACCGAGGCTTCAGCTGGTGGACCACCGCCCAGTGGCTCAACACGCTCGGTGCGTTCTGCCTGCTCCTCAAGGACCACCACCCCTGGTTGCTGCCCGTCTCCGCGCTGTTGACGCTGCAATGGCCCATCACCATGCTGGGCGGCCTGCGCCAGTTCTACATCCGCAGCGACTTCCGAACCCCCGCCTGGGTCGACCTGCTCGTGCTCGGCCTGGGCTCCGCCGCCTACCTCGCCATCTGGTCGACCAGCGCCCAGGACCTCGGCGCGCGCGTGGCCACCTTCAGCTTCGCCAGCGTGGTTTGTTACCTCTATGCGGCGTGGCAGGTTCATGCCGTGCGCGACCACAAGGACGGGCGCGAGAGCCCCTACCTGCGCGCCATCCTCATCTTCCTCGTGGTGTCTGCCGCGGTGCAACTGCCGCGGCTGTTCTCGGCCATCAGCGTGTGGGGCACCCCGGTGCTGGACCCCAACCACATCCTCCAGCCCATCGTCCTCGTGGCCCTGGTGGCCGGCGTGATGTTCTCGGTCTACATGTGCCTGCTGCTCACGTACGAGCGCACCGAGCTCGACCTGCGCGAGTCCCACCGACAACTGCGCCTGATGGCCGACTTCGACCTCCTCACCCTGGTGCCCCATCGCCGTCACTTCGTCGAACTGGCCACGCAGGCCCTCACGCTGAGCACGCCCGGTGGGGCCACCATGATGCGCTTCGACCTCGACCACTTTCGGCTGCTGACCGTCGACCACGGACACGCCGCAGGCGACGAAGCCCTCAAGCTGCTGGCCTCCAGCGCGCGTTCGCTGCTGCGCAGCCGCGACCTCGTGGGGCGTCTGGGCGGCGAGGCCTTCGTGGCGCTGCTGCCCGAGACCAGCGTGGCCGATGCCCTCCACGTGGCCGACCGCATGGTCCGTCACGTCGACAAGGCCCGCACCCACCAGCAACGCCCACCCTTGAGCCTGAGTTTTGGCGTGGTGCAGATGCAGCCGGGTGAATCGGTGGAAGAGGCCATCCACCGCGCCGACGAAGCCATGCAGGAAGCCCGACGCCAAGGGCGCAACCGCCTCGTGCGAGCCGATGACCTGCAGGGCCGCCCGGTGTTTTCGGCCAGCCGCCCGCTCGGCATGGACTGAGGCCGCGGGCTTGGCCCGACAATGACGGCATGGTTTCCCACGACGTCGTCATCATCGGGGCCGGCGCAGCCGGTTTGTTTTGTGCCGCCACGGCCGGCCAGCGCGGGCTCAAGGTGCTCCTGCTCGACCACGCCCCGAAGGTGGCCGAGAAAATCCGGATCTCCGGCGGAGGTCGCTGCAACTTCACCAACCGCGACGTCAGCGTGGCCCATTTCATCGGCGAGAACCCGGCCTTCTGCCGCTCCGCGCTGGCCGGGTTCACGCCTCAGGACTTCATCGCGATGGTCGAGCGCCACGGCATCGCCTGGCACGAGAAGCACCGCGGTCAGCTGTTTTGCGACCGCCGCAGCGACGACATCATCCAGATGCTGCTCAAAGAATGCGAGCTCGGTGGCGTGACGCGCTGGCAACCCTGCGGTGTGCACGCCATCCGCCCCCAGCCCGCCCATGCCGAAGGCGCACGCTTCGAGCTTGACACCGATCGCGGCACCGTGCGGGCGCACCAGCTGGTCATCGCCACGGGCGGCCCCTCGATCCCGAAAATCGGCGCCACCGACGCCGGCCAGCGCTGGGCGGCCGAGCTCGGCCACCGCGTCGTGCCCTTGCGTCCCGCCCTTGTGCCCCTGACCTTCGATCCGGCCAGCTGGGCACCCTTCAGCGCCCTGGCGGGGGTGTCGCTGGAGGTCGTCATCGAGACGCCGACCACGGTCCCCGCGGCCACCCGGGGCGGCAAAACCAAAGGCCCGCAGCGGGCCCGCTTCACCGAAGACCTGCTCTTCACCCACCGCGGGCTCAGCGGGCCCGCCGTGCTGCAAATCTCCAGCCACTGGCAAAGCGGACAGGCCCTGACCATCAACCTCAGCCCCCAGCATGAACTCGCCAGCGAGCTCAAGGCAGCCAAGTCCGGCTCGCGCAAGCAGTTGTCGACCGCTTGGGGCCTCGCCCTGGGTGAGGCCGTGCCACAGCGCCTGGCCCAGGCCTGGCTGGCCGACATCGCTCAACAACACCCCACCCTCCAGCCGCAAGCCGCCCTCGCCGAGCTCAAAGACAAGGACCTGGACGCCCTGGGCCAGGCCGCCAACGCCTGGTCGATCGTGCCCAACGGCACGGAGGGCTACGCCAAAGCCGAAGTCGCAGCAGGCGGCGTCGACACGCGCGAACTCAACCAGCAAAGCATGGAAAGCCGCATCGTGCCAGGCCTGCACTTCATCGGCGAGGTGGTGGACGTGACCGGCTGGCTGGGTGGCTACAACTTCCAGTGGGCCTGGGCCAGCGCCATGGCCTGCGCCCGCGCGCTGCAAGCCAGCCCTGTCACCGTTTAAGATGCCGCCATGAGCACCACGCATTTCGGTTTCAAGCAAGTTGACGAGTCCCAGAAGGCCCAGCACGTGCGCGGCGTCTTCGATTCGGTGGCCAACAAATACGACGTCATGAACGACCTGATGTCGATGGGCCTGCACCGGCTGTGGAAGGCCTACACCATCGCCGCCAGCGGCGTGCGCGAAGGCCACAAGGTCCTGGACATCGCCGGCGGCACGGGGGACCTCTCGGAGGCCTTCGCCGCACGCGTCGGCCCCAGCGGCATGGTGGTTCACACCGACATCAACGAAGCCATGCTGAGCACCGGCCGCGACCGCCTGCTCAACAAAGGCCTGGCCTTGCCCACCACCCTGTGCGACGCCGAAAAACTGCCCTTCCCGGCCGAGACCTTCGACATCGTCACCGTCGCCTTCGGCCTGCGCAACATGACACACAAGGAAAGCGCCTTGAGTGAGATGTGCCGCGTGCTCAAGCCGGGCGGTCGCCTGCTGGTGCTGGAGTTCTCCAAGGTGGCCAAGCCCCTTGAGAAGGCCTACGACTGGTATTCCTTCAAGGTTCTGCCCAAACTGGGCCAGTTCATCGCAGGCGATGCCGCCAGCTACCAGTACCTCGCCGAGTCCATTCGCATGCACCCCGATCAAGCCACCCTCAAGGCCATGATGAAGGGGGCCGGCTTCGGCCACGTGGACGTCCACAACATGACCGGGGGCGTGGTCGCACTGCACCTCGGCATCAAGTGCTGACCTGGCCTGCAAGCGCCCGGGGGCGCAGCGGCCCCAACCGAGCCCAAAGGGCAAAAAGGACCCAAACGGCCAAAAGGGCCAACCGGGCCACCTGAGCCCTGCATGACATGACCGCGCCTCCCGCTCGCCCCAAGCGCACCCCACCGCACAAGCCGGCACGAACCGATGCCGTCACGGGCCTGCCCGGCGAGATGACCGTGGAGGCCCTGGCGGAGCGGACCGGCGTCAGCGTGCGCAACATCCGCGCCTACCAGACCGCCGGGCTCATCGCCCCGCCCCGCCTGCACGGCCGCACGGGCCTCTACGACGCCGAACACCAAGGCAAGCTCGAACTCATCCGCGACCTGCGCAAACAAGGCTTCAAACTCGACGCCATCAAAGGCATGCTCGACGACACGCCCGCTGGCGCCTGGACCGAGTACGCCTTGATCAACAGCCTGTTTTCGACCACCTTCTTCACCGTCGAAAAGCCGCAACGCAAGGCCCTCTCCGAGATGGCCGCCCACTGGGCCCAGCCCGCCACCCAGGCTCAAAAGGACCGCCTCAGCGAGAACGGCCTCTACCGACGCCTCGCAGCGGACGAAGTCGAGATGCTGTCGCCGTCGCTGGAGCGAATCGGCATCCAGCTCGCCGAGCTGGACGTGCCCCTGGACACCGTGCTGGACCTGCAAGACGAGCTGATCCGACACAGCCGGGCGATTGCCCAGGTCTACGTCCGGCAGCTCTTTCTGGCGATGGTGCGCACCCTGGCCGAGCACCGCGTGAAGCAGCAAAGCCCTGCGGGCCACGCAACCAACCCGTCGGTGGACCCGGCGCTGGCCGAATCCATCAAAGGCCTGTTCGAGCGACTCAGGCCACTGGCCATCGGTTCGGTGACGGCCGCGTTCCCGGTCATCCTTCAGCAGGAATTCGACCGAGCGGTGCAAGAGGCCCTCAAGCGCCCGTCCTGAGCCCCCGCGGTCACCCAGCCGGCAACCAGCCGGCGCCCAGCACCCGTGCAGACGCGCGGACCATCAGCAAGCCCCACCTGCCACAAGACAAAAAGCCCAGTGGCTTTTGGCCACTGGGCTTGTGTCGTTCTTGGTCGGGGCGGCGGGATTCGAACTCGCGACCCCTTGCACCCCATGCAAGTGCGCTACCAGGCTGCGCTACGCCCCGACAAGACTTAGACTATAACACACATTCTTTTGATGATGAAAGAGCGTGATGCTTTTTGATCACGACAGCAGGTCGCGAATCGACAACAAGGAAGCGCGCAGGCTCACCACGGCCTCGGGCGTCAAGCCAGAGAAATCAACCGTCTCGGGCGCGATCCAGGCGGACTCCGCCATCGCAGGCGCGCTGGCCTGCAAGGCACGCGACACCAGACCACCTCCCTGCCCCGCAGGCTGACGAGAGGCCGCCACAGCGGCCTTCAAGGCCTCGTCCAGGGCATCGTCTTCCTCGAGTTCGACGCGAGCGGTGTGGCCCAGCTCCGTCAGGCGGTTGCGTGCCCCGCTGATGGTGAAACCCTGGTCGTAAAGCAACTCGCGGATGCGGCGAATCAACAGCACCTCGTGATGCTGGTAATAGCGCCGGTTGCCGCGGCGCTTCATGGGCTTGAGTTGAACGAACTCCTGCTCCCAGTAGCGCAACACGTACGGCTTGACCAGGCACAACTCGCTGACCTCACCGATGGTGAAGTAGCGTTTGGCTGGGATCGGCGGCAAATCGTGGCTGGCGCGGTCCATGTTCCGGGCGGTGCGGCAAAGATGGGATAAGGCAACAAAGCCTCGCCGGATCAATCACATCCGGGCGGAACTTGAGACTTTACTCCAAGTCGTCTGCGGCGGGGATGTCGCCCTGGACCATGCCCTTGAGTTTGGCACTGGCGTGAAAGGTCACCACGTTGCGAGCCTTGATGGGGATGGCCTCGCCCGTGCGCGGGTTGCGGCCCGGGCGCGGCGCCTTGCGGCGGATCTGGAAGTTGCCGAAACCCGACAGCTTCACATCGGTGCCCCCCACCAGCGTGTCGTTGACCGACTCGAAGAAGGCTTCGACCATGTCCTTGGACTCGCGCTTGTTCAGGCCCAGTCGCTCGAACAGCAACTCGGACAGCTCGGCCTTGGTCAGCGTCGGCGTCTCGATGGTCGGCAACAGCACCGTCAGGTCGCTGATCTTGTCGTTCATTCGGCTGTCTCCCTGTCTCGGCCTCAGGCGCGCACGCGCGCACCGACCCGGTCGTTCAGACTTTGCAACACCGCTTGCACCGCGGCGTCGATGCGCTCGTCGGTCAGTGTCTGCTCATCATCGCGCAATTCAACCCGAACGGCCAGGCTGCGTTCGTTCTCACCGATGCCGGCCACAGGGGCCTTCGGTTTGTAGATGTCGAACAGGCGCGCGCCCCGCACCAACCCCTCGGTCGCAGCCGAATGGATGGCGCCGATCAGTGCATCGTGCGGCGTGCCGTCGTTGACCACCAGGGCCAGGTCGCGGAAAACCGACTGCATGCGCGGCACGCTGGTGAAACGCGAGACGGGGCGCTGGGTCAAGGCATCGGCGTCAAGCTCGAACAGCACCGGCGCCTGCGGCAGGTCGTAAGCCTGGCGCCACTTGGGATGCAACTCGCCCACGAAGCCCACGATGCGCCCGTCAACCTGCACCTGAGCGCAGCGCCCCGGGTGGAAGGCGGGGTGCTCGGCGGCCGCGAACGTGGCCTGACGCGGCGCCAGAAGGGATTCGACATCACCCTTCACATCAAAGAAGTCGACCGGGCGGGAGGCCTGCCCCCACTGCAGCGACTCGGCAGGCCCAAAGGCCAGGCCGGACACGCGCACCGGCTGATCGAACCCGGCCACGCTCTGGGGGCCGTCGGCCACGGCGGCGTCGCGGCGGAACACGCGCCCGACCTCGAACAGGCGCACGCGATCGGCCTTGCGAGCCAGGTTGGTCTTGAGCACCTCGACCAGGCTGCCGATCAGCGTCGAGCGCATCACCGACAGCTGGCTGGCAATCGGGTTGAGCAACTGAATGGGCTGGGTGTTGCCGGCGAAGTCGGCTTCCCAGCGGGCCTCCACGAAGCTGAAGGTGATCACCTCCTGGTAGCCTCGGGCCGCAACCGAGCGGCGCACGGCGTACAGGCCACGCTGCGCCTCCGGGCGCACCTCGGCCACCACCGGCGCCTTGGGCGCACGCCGCGGCAACTTGTCGAAGCCGATGACGCGAACCACTTCCTCGATCAGGTCCTCTTCGATCTGCAGGTCAAAGCGCCAGCTGGGCGGGCTCACGATCAAGTGGGTGTCCTCGCCCTGTGCCTGAGTGGCGTAAGGCAGGCCCAGGCGCTGGAACACGGCCTGGCACTCGTCCAGGCTCACGGGCATGCCGATGACGCGCTGGGCACGCGACAGCCGCAGCGTCACAGGCGGGCGACTGGGCACGTTGACGACCTGGTCGTCCAGCGGGCCGGCCTGGCCACCACAGATCTCCAGGATCAGCTGCGTGATTCGCTCCAGGCAGGCTGCCGTGGGCGCCGGGTCCACGCCGCGCTCATAGCGATGGGACGCATCGGTCGAGAAGTTGTAGCGGCGCGCGCGCCCCGCGATGGCCTTGGGCCACCAGAAAGCGCCTTCCAGGTAGACGTTGCGGGTGTCGTCCCCCACCGAAGTGGCGTCACCGCCCATGATGCCGGCCAGCGACTCGACCTGGTTGGCGTCGGCGATCACGCCAACCTGCTCATCGAGCGAAATGGTGTTGCCATTGAGCAGCTTGAGCTGCTCGCCCGGCCGCCCCCATCGCACGGTCAGCTCACCGTGGATCTTGTCGAGGTCAAAGACGTGGGAGGGCTGCCCCAGCTCGAACATCACGTAGTTGGAGATGTCGACCAGGGCCGACACGGAGCGCTGACCGCAGCGCGCCAGGCGCTCGACCATCCAGTCCGGCGTCGGCGCCTGGGGGTTGACGCCCTGGATGACGCGTCCACCGAAACGCCCGCACAAATCGGGCGCCTGCACGTTGACCTTCAGGCGAGCGTCGGAGCCCGGTTGAACCGGCGCGGTGACCGGCAGCGTCAACGGGGCGCCCGTCAAGGCGGAGACCTCGCGCGCGATGCCCGCCACGCTCAGGCAATGCGCCAGGTTGGGCGTGAGCTTGAGCGTCAGCAAGGTGTCATCGAGGCGGAGGTGGTCGCGGATGCTCAGGCCCAAGGGCGCGTCGTCGGCCAGGATGTGCAGGCCGTTGGACTCGTCCGCCACACCCAGCTCGCGGGCCGAACACAGCATGCCCTGGCTCTCGACGCCGCGCAGCTTGCCCAGCTTGATCTTGAAGGGCTTGCCATCGGCCCCAGGAGGCAGCTCGGCGCCCACCATGGCGCAAGGCACCTTGATGCCGGGGCGAACGTTGGGCGCACCACACACGATCTGCAACACCGAGCCCGTGCCTGCGTCCACCTGGCAAACGTTCAGGCGATCGGCATCCGGGTGCTTGGCCACCGCCAGCACCTGGGCCACGACCACGCCCGTGAAAGGCGGGGCCACCGGCTGCAGCTCCTCGACTTCGAGTCCGGCCATGGTCAAGAGGTCGGCCAGTTGCTGGGTGGTGAGGTCGGGGTTGCAGAAACTGCGCAGCCAGGACTCGGGGAATTGCATGGAAAAGGTCCTCGGAAATCGGTGTTCTGGTCGTCAGGCCGCCGTGTCGGCATCCAGGACCACGCGGTAGCGGGCCTTGCCGGCGCGCAAGTGGTCCAGGGCCTCGTTGATGCGACTCATCGGGTAGTGTTCGGTTTGCGGCTCGATGCCGTGACGGGCCGCGAAGGCCAGCATGGTGTCGATGTCCTGGCGCGAGCCGGTGGGCGAGCCCGACACGCTGCGTTGTCCGCCGATCAGCGGGAAGGCCTCGACCTCCATCGGCTGCGGCAGGATGCCCACCAGGTGCAAGCGCCCATTGGGGGCCAGCGTGCCCATCAGGGCCTTCCAGTTCAGCATGACGTTGACGGTGACCAGCACCATGTCGAGCTGCCCGGCGATCGACTTCATGGACTTCGGATCGGTGCTCGAGACCACGCGGTGTGCGCCCAGCGCCAGGGCCTCGTCGCGCTTGGACTCGCTGGACGTGAAGGCCGTGACCTCACAGCCCCAGGCCCGCGCGAATTTCAGCGCCAGGTGCCCCAGGCCGCCGATGCCCACCACCCCCACGCGATGAGTCGGCTTGATGTCGAAGTTCAGGAACGGCGAGAACACCGTGATGCCACCGCACAGCAACGGCCCCGCCTTGGCGGGGTTCAAGCCCTCCGGCAGCGGACAGGTCCACAGCCAGTGCGCACGCACCCGATCGGCAAAACCACCGTGGTGACCCACGATGGTCGGCACCCCGGCGCGACACAGCTGAGGCTGGCCACTGAGGCAACTCGGGCAGGTCATGCAGCTGCCAGACATCCAGCCCAGGCCCACGCGCTGACCCAGCTTGAGGCCTTTGGCCAGGCTGCCCAGCCCCACCACCGTGCCGATGACCTCGTGGCCACCGACGATGGGGTAGGCCGAAAAGCCCCACCCGTTGTCGATGAGGGACAAGTCGGAGTGGCACAGACCGCAGTGCTCCACCTGAATCTCGACTTCTTCCGCACCGAGCGGGCCGGCCGCGTACTCGAAGGGCACGAGCGGCTTGCTGGCTTCCTGGGCGGCCCAGGCACGGATGTTGGACGGCTGGTTCATTCGGGCATCCTTATCAACGGTCAAGAAGTCGAGGCAGCAGGGGGCGACGCAGGCGTCACTGGAACTGCTGCAGGAAGCGCAGGTCGCCTTCATAGAACAAGCGCAGGTCGTTCACACCGTAGCGCAACATGGTCAGGCGATCCGGCCCGAGGCCAAAGGCAAAGCCGATGTAGCGCTCGGCGTCCAGGCCGAAATTGCGCACGACATTGGGGTGAACCTGGCCGGCGCCACCGACCTCCAGCCAGCGTCCCTTGAGAGGACCCGACGCGAAGGCGATGTCGACCTCGGCAGACGGCTCGGTGAAGGGGAAAAACGACGGGCGGAAACGAATGTCCAACTCGTCCGTTTCAAAGAACGTGCTGAAGAAATCACCCAGCACCGCCTTGAGGTCGGTGAAGCTCACGCTCTCGCCGATCCACAGGCCTTCGCACTGGTGGAACATGGGCGAGTGGGTGGCATCGCTGTCGACCCGGTAGGTGCGACCGGGCGCGATCACGCGGATCTCAGGGATGCGTTCGCCACGAGCCAGCGCCTCGGCATGTGACTGGACGTGCTGAACCGCGTAGCGCACCTGCATCGGACTGGTGTGCGTGCGCAGCAGGTGGCCACCTTCGACGTAGAAGGTGTCATGCATGGAGCGCGCGGGGTGGTCCTCGGGCGTGTTCAGCGCGGTGAAGTTGTACCAGTCGGCCTCGATTTCGGGGCCATCGGCGACGGCGAAACCCATCGAGCCGAAGATCCCCTCGATGCGCTCGATGCTCAGCGACACCGGGTGCAAACCGCCCTCACCCCGGCGGCGGCCCGGCAAGGTCACATCCAGAGACTCGGCGCGCAACTGCTGCGCCAGCTCCGCGTCAGCCAGGGCCTGACGGCGGGCGTTGAGCAACGCCTCGACCTGCTGCTTGGCCTGGTTGATGGCCGCGCCGCGCGTCTTCTTGTCTTCGGGGCTCAACGCCCCCATGCCCTTGAGCAGCTCGGTCACGCTGCCGGACTTGCCCAGGAATCGGGCCTTGGCGTTTTCAAGGTCGGCGGGGGTGGCCGCGGCGTCGAAGGCCGCCTGGGCGGATTGCACCAGGGCCTGCAGGTCGCTGGACGAGTCGTTCATCGGGTCATTTCGAAAAAAAAGGCCAACACAGGGTTGGCCTTTGGTTCAGACGTGGCGCCCACCCTCGCGAGGACGATGGGCAGCCATCAGGCTGACGAGATTGTGCTGCGGATCGGGCGATCAGGCAGCCAGCTGGGCCTTGGCCTTTTCAACGATGCTGGCAAAAGCAGCGGGGTCGTTGACAGCCATGTCGGCCAGGACCTTGCGGTCGATTTCGATCGAGGCCTTCTTGATGCCAGCAATGAACTTGCTGTAGGTCAGGCCCAGGGCGCGGCTGCCGGCGTTGATGCGGGCAATCCACAGGCGACGGAATTCGCGCTTCTTGGCACGGCGGTCACGGTAGGCGTATTGCCCAGCCTTCATGACCGCCTGTTTGGCGATGCGATAGACGTTCTTGCGACGACCACGGAAACCCTTGGCCAGGGCGAGAACTTTTTTGTGACGGGCACGGGCGGTAACGCCACGTTTGACGCGAGGCATGAGTAGCTCCTTCTGCGTTGACTAGAGGACGGTTCGAGACGACGGCTGCGATGCAGGTCTTACAGACCGGCGAAAGGCAGCATCTGGGCGATGTGGCCCATGTTGGTCTCGTGCACGTTGACGGCGCCGCGGAGCTGACGCTTGTTCTTCGTGGTCTTCTTGGTCAGGATGTGACGCTTGAAGGCTTGACCGCGCTTGACGGTGCCACCGGGACGAACGCGAAAACGCTTCTTCGCGCTGCTCTTGGTTTTCATCTTGGGCATGTGATGCTCCTTTTGACTTGTTCCTGTCAGGCGCCACGGCGGTCCATGTCCGTGTCTTGATGGCCTGCAGGCACTTCGATGCCGGATCGGGCTGACGCCCCCACCGACTTGAAGCCGCCAGAAACAACAAGGCGGGTCACCCCGCCTTGACTGAATCCACCAGCTTCGGCTGGCTGGCTTGCCCGGATTCAAACCAGGCAGACCCACCAAAGCCTTAAATTATAGCCGATTATTTCTTCTTCTTGGGGCCCAGAACCATGATCATCTGGCGCCCTTCGAGCTTGGGCATGTGCTCGACGATGGAGACATCGGTCAGGTCATCGCGAACCCGCTCCAGCAGGCGCATGCCGAATTCCTGGTGGGTGATCTCGCGGCCACGGAAGCGCAACGTGACCTTGCCCTTGTCGCCCTCCTCCAGGAAGCGACGCAGGTTGCGCAGCTTGATCTGGTAGTCGGCCTCGTCGGTCGCAGGACGGAACTTCACTTCCTTGACTTCGATGACCTTCTGCTTGAGCTTGGCGTCGTGAGCCTTCTTCTGCTCCTGGTACTTGAACTTGCCGTAGTCCATCAAGCGACAGACCGGCGGTTCAGCCGTGGGAGAGATTTCGACCAGGTCCACGTCAGCCTCTGCGGACATCCGCAGCGCTTCCTGGATGCTGACGATGCCGAGGGGCTCGTTTTCCGGGCCGTTCAAACGGACCTCGGGCGCAGTGATCTCACGGTTCAGCCGGTGCTTGCGCTCGTCGTTGCGCGTGCGGCGGTCAAAGAAGTTAGCGATGTCGAATTCCTTCAGGCCCGGCGTCATGTCGCTCGGACCAATGTCCAATGATTGCGCACCCGACCGGGATGGGGGGCTGGCCCGCTTCGGCAGACAACCGAAACAGACGCACCACCACCTCAGGCCTGGCTGACGATGTCTGGAGAGGTCTTCGAGGAGAAGTCATCGAGCGACATCGCGCCGAGGTTCTGATGCCCCGGGCGCGCACGGCAGCAAACAAGGCGCGAGGACGAAAGCATTCAACCCAAAGCGCCACATTGCATGAAAATGCCCCGGTAGTTTACACCCGAAGCGGACGTTGCGCAAACCCAACGCAAACCTAAGTCCTTGTTTCTGCTGTCAAATGGACGCAACCGGGCGGCACCGCGCCTCACCTCACCTTGGAGCAGCAGGTCAATTGACCCCCACACACGGCCCAATCGCCCCAACACGCGGCTGGCTGAGTGTCGCCGGGGCCCTGCTGTGCGCACTCCTCGCCGCCTGGGTGTCCCATCCAGGCGCGATCGCGGCGACGCCACCGAACACCGCTCCGCCTCAAGCCCTGCGCGTCGTGACGGACGCCAATTTCCCCCCTTATGTCTTCCTCAATGACGACGGTGGCGCCGAGGGATACCTCGTCGAGCTGTGGCAACTGTGGTCGCGTCACACCGGCGTGCCCGTCGAGTTCAAGGCCCTGAATTGGGCTGCTGCCCAGCAAGCGCTGCTGGCGGGCCAGGCCGATGTGATCGACCTGATTTACAGGACCCCACCCCGCGAATCCACCTACGAGTTCTCCAGCCCCTATGCCGACATGCCGGTGGGCATCTACAGCCACGTCGACATCAACGGCATCCGCAGCACCGCCACGCTCAAAGGTTTTCAGATCGGCGTGCAGGCCGGTGACGCCTGCGCCGATCAACTGCGCGCCGCCGGCATCACCACGTTGGTGAACCACCCCAACTACGAGGCGCTGATCAAGGCCGCGCAACGCCAGGAGATCAAGGTGTTCTGCCTGGATGAGGGGCCGGCGCATTTTTACCTCTACAAACTGGGGGCTGGCGCGTCGTTCCAGCAGGCCTTCGTGCTCTACACGGGACAGGCTCATCGGGCGGTGCGCAAAGGCAACGCGGCCACCTTGAGGCAAGTCGAAGACGGCATGCGAGCGATCCCCGAGGCAGAACTCAAGGCCCTGCAGGCGAAGTGGCTGGGGCGGCCCGAGGGCCCGCACCCCGTGCCCCCCATGGTGTGGTGGAGTGCCGGCGCGCTGCTGTGCGGCGGCACCTTGTTGCTGCTGTGGAACGTTCAGCTGCGCCGCAGGGTGGCGGCGAGAACGGCTGCGCTGAACGAAGCGCTCAGCGAGCTCAACGCCGCGCACGAAGAGACCGAGCAAACCCGCGCGGACCTGGCTGCCACGCTGGCGGCCATCCCCGATCGCCTGGTCGAGTTCGACGCCGAAGGGCGCTACCTGAACGTGTTCGCCAACGAGTGCAGCCCTCAGGTGATCGAGCGCGACCGGCTGCTGGGACAGGTCGTCACGGACATTTTGCCGCCAGAGTCGGCGCAGACGGTGATGCACTCCATCGCCCAAGCGCTGGAGACCGGGGGCGACTTCGGGCGCTGCATCTCGGTTGAGGCCGGGGGGCAAAGGCGCTGGTTCGAGCTGTCCACGACCCGCAAAACGCGCAAGCCGGGCGGCAAGGTGCTGATGTTGTCCAGGGAGGTGACGCAGCGCATCGAGGCCGAAGAACAGGCCGAACGCGCGCGCATCGCCGAAGCCACGGCCGAGCGGGACCGACTCTTTCGCTCGCTGTTCGACGTCGCTCCAGTGGCGATGGCCTACCAGAGGGGCCCGGTCGTTGAGTCGGTGAACCGGTGCTACCTGTCGTTGATGGGCCTGGATGCATCGGACATCCGCGACCCGAGCGCCTGGTTCTCCCAGGCCTACCCCGACCCCGTTTACCGCGCCTGGGTGGAGCAAACCTGGGCCGCCGACATCGCCGAGGCGCGCCAGGCTCATGGCGTCGTGCGCGCCCGTGAGTACCGAGTCCACACGGGGCACGGCACGCAACTGGACGTGCTGATCGGAGCGCAGGTGCTGGGAGACGGCCTGATCATCAGCCTGCAAGACATCACCCCACTCAAGCGCGCCAAGGAGCAAGCCGAAGCCGCCAACGCCGCCAAGAGCAGCTTCCTGGCCACGATGAGCCACGAAATCCGCACGCCACTCAACGCCATCATCGGCATGACGGCGCTGCTGCAACACACGGAACTCACGGGGCGGCAACGCAGTCATCTCGACAAGATCGAGGGCGCCGGTCAGCTTTTGCTGGCCACCCTCAACGACATCCTGGACTTCTCCAAGATCGAAGCCGGCAAGATGGACATCGAGCACCACGCCTTCGATGTGCGGCGCCTGCTGGACCAGGTCGCCTGGACGCTGTCGGATCGAGCCCTGGCCAAGGGACTGGCGTTTGAGCTCCACGTCGAGCCCGACGTGCCCGAGCAGCTGGTGGGAGACCCGCTGCGCATCGGGCAGGTGCTGCTGAACCTCGGCGGCAACGCACTGAAATTCACCGAGCAAGGTCGCATCGACATCCGCATGAGCGCGCAGCGCCACCTCGGCGACACGTGGACCTTGCGCATCGAGGTGCAGGACACCGGCATCGGGCTGAGTGCGGCGCAGCAGTCGCGCCTGTTTCAGAGTTTCCAGCAAGCCGACAGCACAACGACACGTCGCTTCGGTGGAACCGGACTGGGCCTGGCGATCTCACGGCGCCTGACGGAGCTGATGGGGGGCGCCATCGGGGTGGACAGCGCGCCCGGCGTGGGCTCGACCTTCTGGTTCACAGCCCAGGTGAGCGAGTTCAACGAGCAGCGGGAGCCGGCCATCGCCGCGACGAAGCCCGCGGCGGCCGCGACATGGGGCGCAGCCAGCCGCCTGCCAGACACCCAGCGCATCCACGGGAAGGTCGTCCTGCTGGCGGAAGACAACGAGCTCAACCGCGAGCTGGCGACCGAGCTGCTCACAATCATGGGCTTGCAGGTGCTGGTGGCCACCGATGGCGAGCAGGCGGTGGAGCTGGTGCAGGCACGACAGCCAGACCTGGTGCTCATGGACATGCAGATGCCCAAGATGGACGGGCTCGAAGCCACGCGACGCATCCGCGCCACGCCGGCACACCGCGACCTGCCCATCCTCGCGATGACGGCCAACGCATCGACCGACGACCGGCAACGTTGCCTCGACGCGGGCATGAACGATCACCTGCCCAAGCCTTTTGAGCCCGCGATGCTGGCCGGCAAGCTGCTGCAATGGCTGCAGCAGCCCGCCCCACCGACCGGGCAGGCTTGACCCGACAGGCGCTCAGCGCTTGTCAGCCACGGCCTGCTGGATCACCTCAACGAGCTGATTCAGCGGCATCACGCCCAGGTCCTGGTTGCCGCGCGCGCGCACGGCGACTGCGCCCGCTTCCTTTTCCTTGTCACCCAGCACGATGAAGTACGGCACCTTTTGCAGCGCGTGCTCGCGGATTTTGTAGGTGATCTTCTCGTTGCGCAGGTCCAGCTTCGTGCGGATGCCGGCCTTCTGCAGGGCATCAGCCACCTCGCGGGCGTAGTCCGCCTGCGCATCGGTGATGTTGAGCACCACCGCCTGCACGGGGGCCAGCCACACGGGCAAGGCGCCCGCGTGCTGCTCGATCAGGATGCCGATGAAGCGCTCCAGCGAGCCCAGGATGGCGCGGTGCAACATGACCGGGTGCTTGCGATCGCTGGTTTCGGTGACGTACTCCGCCCCCAGTCGCTCGGGCATGGAGAAGTCGACCTGGATGGTGCCGCACTGCCAGTGGCGGCCCAGCGCGTCTTTCAGCGTGTACTCGATCTTGGGGCCGTAGAAGGCACCATCCCCCACCGCGATGGTGAAGTCGCTGTTCGTGGCGCGCAGCGAGGCCATCAGGGCCTGCTCGGCCTTGTCCCACACTTCATCGGAGCCGATGCGCTTCTCGGGGCGCGTGGCCACCTTGTAGATGATGTCGGTGAAGCCGAAATCGGCGTAGACCTTCTGCAGCAGCGCCGTGAAGTCCACGCACTCCTGCAGGATCTGATCCTCGGTGCAGAAGACGTGACCGTCGTCTTGCGTGAAGCCGCGCACGCGCATGATGCCGTGCAGGCCGCCTGAGGGCTCGTTGCGATGGCACTGGCCGAATTCACCAAAGCGCACCGGCAGGTCGCGGTAGCTCTTGATGCCTTGGTTGAAGATCAGGATGTGGCCAGGGCAGTTCATCGGCTTGAGCGCGTAGTCGCGCTTCTCCGACTCGGTGGTGAACATGTTCTCGCGGTACTTGTCCCAGTGCCCGGTCTTCTCCCACAGCGTCTTGTCGATGATCTGCGGGCCCTTGACCTCCTGGTAGCCGTTGTCGCGGTAGACCTGACGCATGTACTGCTCCACGGCCTGCCACACCGCCCAGCCCTTGGGGTGCCAGAACACCACGCCCGGGGCGTGGTCATCGATGTGGAACAAATCGAGCTCACGGCCCAGCTTGCGGTGGTCGCGCTTCTCAGCCTCTTCCAGGCGGGTCAGGTACTGCTGCAGGTCATCCTTGGTAGTCCAGGCCGTGCCGTAGACGCGCTGCAACTGCTCGTTGCGGTGGTCGCCACGCCAGTAGGCGCCCGCCACCTTCATGAGCTTGAAGTGCTTGAGCTTGCCAGTGCTGGGCACGTGCGGCCCACGGCACAGGTCGGTGAAGGCGCCCTCACTGTAGAGCGACACGTCCTGATCGGCCGGGATGCTCTCGATGATCTCCGCCTTGTAATGCTCGCCCAGGCCCTTGAAGTAGGTCACGGCATCGTCGCGCGGCAGCACACGGCGCTCGACCTTTTCGTCCTTCTTGGCCAGCTCGCCCATCTTCTTTTCGATGGCAGCCAAGTCTTCGGGCGTGAAGGGGCGCTTGTAGGCGAAGTCGTAGTAAAAGCCGTCTTCGATGGTCGGGCCGATGGTGACCTGCGCCTCGGGGAACAGCTCCTTGACGGCATAGGCCAGCAGGTGGGCCGTCGAGTGGCGGATGATGTCCAGGCCGGCTTCGTCCTTTTCGGTGACGATGGCCAGGTGCTCGTCGGCCTCGATGCGGTGGCTGGTGTCGACCAGCCGGGCCGCGGCGCCCTGCCCCACTCGGCCAGCCAAGGCGGCTTTGGCCAGGCCCGCGCCGATGGATGCGGCCACTTCGGCCACCGTCACAGGGCCGGGGAATTCACGCTTGGAGCCGTCGGGCAACTGGATGGAGATCATGTTTTCTGCCTGTGTGTTCGGGTCTGTGAAAGCAATCTGCAAGGGAGCGTCAACTGTGCAGACAACAAAAAAGCGCGGGGGGCGCCGCGCTTTCTGGTGAGTCAAGGTCAGGAGTGCGAAAGCAGCGGACAGCCGTCTACACCTCGGTCGAGGTGCAGGAGTTGGTCGGAGTTCGCGGTGTCATAACCGTGCGTGCCTTTCTCGGTTCTTACCTTGCCTGGGTTGGGTCACATCGCTGATTCAACGATGGGCCGCCATTGTATCTTGCAGCCCACAGCATGGTGCACTGGCGGGTCGACACCTGGGTTGCGGGGTCGAGACATCGGACACCGTTCTGCTAGGCTTTTTCATCGTTTTTCACCTCCACGTCATGGTTCGCATCGTTGATCGCCTTCGCCAGCGAAGCCAGGCCAACTTCTTTGGCCGCGAAACCGAGCTGCTGCGCTTTCAACAGAGCCTGTCGGAAGAGGTGCCGCAGGTCAGTGTCTTCCTGCTGCATGGCCCCGGCGGCATCGGCAAAACTGCCCTGTTGGAGAGGATGCGGGAGCTCGCGCACCAGGCGGGACTCGATGTGGTACAGCTCGATGGCCGCAGCATCGAGCCCTCGATCTACGGCGTGTTGCAAGGACTCGCTTCGCACCTGAGGCTGGGCGCCGAGCAAGCGCAGCTCGAGCACATCCTGCAGGCCTGGCGAAGCCAGCCCAGGCGTCTGCTGGTCATCGACACCTTCGAGCACCTGCGTCACCTGAGCCTGTGGTTGCGGGATGAGGTGCTGGCCGAGTTGCCACAGCAGAGCTTGGTCATCCTGGCAGGGCGCGACACCCCCACCGATCTCTGGCTCACCGACCCAGTCTGGCGACACGGCAGCCACGTGATCGGCCTTCGCAACCTGCCTACGCAAGCGTGCGAGCAAGCCCTCATCGCCCGGGAGCTGCCTCCGCCTCAAAGGCTGGCCATCACCAAACTCAGCCATGGGCACCCCCTGGCCATGATGCTCCTGGCCGATTTGGTCAAGGCAAAGGGCAAGGTGCCTGAGGCACTGGACACGGACCTCATCCGCAAGCTGACCGACTGCTTCGCTTCGCAGACGCCCTGCCCGCTGCACCGCGAGGCCCTGGAATTGTCTGCACTGGCCCGCGTCACCACGGAAGACCTGCTGGCCTTGGTGGACGCCGCTCGTGCAGCCGAGTTGTTCGAATGGCTCGCCTCACTCAGTTTCATGGAGACGGCGCCCGACGGGCTCTTTCCACACGACCTCGTGCGTGATGCGATCACCTCGGAGATGCGCTGGCGCAACCCGCAGAAACTGACGCAAACCAGCGAGCGCTTGCTCAAACACCATGTGCAGCAAGTGCACAGCGGCGGCCCTGCCTTGCGTCAAAGGGGCGCGCTCGACATCGTCTACCTGAACCGCGGCCATCCCGTCATGCAAGCCTTCATCGACTTCGCCGCGCTGGGGTCGGTGCATTGCGATCGGGCGCACCTCAAAGACCTGCCGGTGATCGCCGAACTGGTTCTGCAAGAGCTGGGAAGCGAGCACGAAGCGCTGATGCAACGCTGGTTGAATCACCCTGCTGCGGGCTGGTGGGTGGTGCGCGAACCAAACGGGCGCATCATGACCGCGATGCTGCTACTGGACCTCAGCGCCATGTCACCGCAAGACCTCTGCGGCGACCCGATGCTGACCCAACTGCTGGACTGGGTGGCACGGCAACCCACGCTTCGCCCCGGCGAACGGGTGCTGTGTTCCCGCATGGCCGTGACGCGCAATGGCGTGACCAACGACGGGGTCTACATCAATGCACTGCAGACCCGCACCTTCCTGATGTGGATGACCGAGCCCGCATTGGCATTATTCGCCCTGTGCAACAAGGACCCTGACCACTGGGTGCCCATGATGAGCCACATCGACTTCCACCTGATCGAGCCCAAGGGTGTCGACATGGACAACCAGCACCACGGCACCTTCGCGCACGACTGGCGGGCCGTGCCCATGAACTTGTGGCTCAACAAGCTGGGCGCCAGCCAGGTGCCAGTGGGTCAATCCAGGCCTGCAACCGAAATCGGCCTGACCGTGCAGGTGCTGACCGAGCAGCGCTTCAAAGAGGCCGTCCAGGATGCGTTGAAGCGGTGGCAGGACCCGCTCGAACTGGGCCGCAACCCTTTGCTGCAAAGCGGTTTGGTTCACACCACCCGCCTGCCTGCCGAGGAGGCCGCAACCACCTTGCGCAGGCTGATCACGGCCGCTGGGGACCGCCTGGCGAATCACCCCCGCCACGCCAAGTTCCTCAAGACCATCGAGCTGACCTACTGGCGCCCCGCGGGCTCGCAAGAACTCGCAGCCGAGCGGCTGGGACTGCCTTTCGGGACCTACCGCTACCAACTCCGCATGGCCATCGATCGCCTGTCACAAGCCTTGTGGCACCAGGAAACCCAAGGGCCTGGCGCGGCAGACGGTTGAACCGCTTTTGGGCTGGTGATTCGACAGCCCGATCGGAGATCCTCGGTGAACCCAACACTGAGGAGATCCGCATGCCCATCGCCCCGACGCGCCACCACCTGCTGCCCGCCATGCTGGTCGCCGCCTTGATCACCCCGGCCAGTGCGGCGACGCAAGCCAGCCCACTCGCCGCCCTCCGGCAAGGCTCCGCTCAAGGCAACACGGAGGACGGCGTCAACCAGTTCCTGGGCCTGCCATTTGCCGCGCCGCCACTGGGCGAATTGCGTTGGCGCCCGCCCCAGCCCCCAACCGCCTGGCAAGGCGTGCGAAACGCCACCACATTGGGGTATGCCTGTCCGCAGTTGCCTGGCGCCTATTCCCAAAGACCCACCGACGAGGACTGCCTGACACTCAATGTCTACGCACCTGAAGCGCCACAAAGCACGCCACGCCCAGTTCTGGTGTGGATCCACCCGGGCTCGCTGACCATGGGCTCGGGCGGCGACTACGACGGCAAGGCCCTGGCACGCCGAGCCAATGTGGTGGTCGTGACGATCAACTACCGCCTGGGCGCGCTCGGCTTCCTGAGCACCCCGGCATTGCTGCAGGAAGGCAGCCCCCCCAACCAGGGCCTGCAAGATCAACAACAAGCCTTGCGCTGGGTTCAGGAAAACATCCAGGCCTTCGGGGGCGACGCCCGCAACATCACCGTGGCGGGCAACTCATCCGGATCGGCCAGCATCTGCGGTCACCTTGCGTCCCCCTCATCGGGCGGTCTGTTCCAGCGGGCGATCCTTCAAAGCGGCCCCTGCGTGCTGCTGCGAACCCGTCCGCTGGAGCAGGCAAACAACCAGGGCAACGCCTTCGCGGAAAAAATGAACTGCCCCAGCGGGGCGACTCAGATGAGTTGCCTGCGCAACCGCAGCGCACAGGAGTTGATCGCTGCCGCAGGCGACGGACTCGACCTCCTGCAGACCGCCAATCCCTGGAGCCCCGTGATCGATGGCACGACCATCCCGCGCAACCTCACCGA
The DNA here is from genome assembly GCA_016000265.1 of Burkholderiales bacterium. GTDB lineage: Bacteria > Pseudomonadota > Gammaproteobacteria > Burkholderiales > Burkholderiaceae_C > Aquabacterium. The sequence continues at coordinate 30,837 of JAECRL010000005.1, read as the reverse complement.
CATGATCCGCGAAGGGGCCTTCCACAAGGTGCCCGTGCTGCTGGGCACGACGTCAGACGAGGGCCGCTTCTTCGTGTCGTACACCTTCCACCAGAAACTGGGCAGGGCCATGACCACCGTCGACCACAAATCGGCCTCCGATGTGATGACAGGCAGCACCTTCGCAGGCAGCACGGCTCGCCTGCTGTACCCCGCATCTGGCTACCCAAACATCGACCTGGCGATGTCAGCGCTGATGACCGATTCGGGCTTTGCCTGCCCCGCCCTGTCCGATGCGCGCCGCCTGTCGCGCCACACACCGGTCTACACCTACGAGTTCTCGGACACGCAAGCACCGGCACCGACCGACCCGTTCTTCAAGCTGGGGGCTTACCACACGGCGGAGTTGCAATACCTGTTCGGCCAGCCCGTGTTCGCCACCCAGGTGAACAGCGCACCCAGCGCCGAGCAGAAGCGGCTGGCGGACCAGATGGTGGCCTACTGGTCCGCCTTCGCGAACCACGGCGACCCGAACCAAAGCGGGTTGCCAAAATGGGTGAAGTTCAACGAGTTGACCACCCCCATCATGAACCTCGCACCCGGCAAAGTGGGCATGCAAGGATGGGGGGAGTTCAGCAAAACACACCGCTGCCTGACCTGGTCCCTGCTGTTCAGCCTGAGCGGCCAGAACTGACGAAGACCGCAGGGCCATCTGTTGACAACGACCTTCAAGAGGATAAAAAAAACGGCACCCGAGGGTGCCGTTTTTGGGTTCAAACCGATCAGGCAACGGGCCTTGCGGCCCGCGCAGATCAGTGGAACTGTTCTTCTTCGGTCGAGCCGGTCAGGGCCTTCACGGAAGACGAGCCACCTTGGATCACGGTGGTCACGTCGTCGAAGTAGCCAGCGCCAACTTCCTGTTGGTGCGACACGAAGGTGTAGCCCTTTTCGCGAGCTGCGAATTCGGGCTCTTGCACCATTTCGGTGTAGTGCTTCATGCCTTCGCCGCGGGCGTAAGCGTGGGCGAACTGGAAGGTGTTGAACCAGTTGATGTGGATGCCAGCCAGCGTGATGAACTGGTACTTGTAGCCCAGGTCCGACAGGTCTTGCTGGAACTTGGCGATTTGCTTGTCGTCCAGGTTCTTCTTCCAGTTGAAGGAAGGCGAGCAGTTGTACGACAGCAGCTTGCCGGGGCACTTGGCGTGCACGGCTTGAGCGAACTCACGGGCGAAGCCGATGTCGGGCACGCCGGTTTCGCACCACACCAGGTCGGCGTAGGGAGCGTAGGCCACGCCACGGCTGATGGATTGCTCCAGGCCGTTCTTGACGCGGTAGAAGCCTTCTTGGGTGCGCTCACCGGTCAGGAAGGGCTTGTCGTTGGCGTCGTGATCGGAGGTGATCAGGTTGGCGGCTTCGGCGTCGGTGCGAGCCAGAACGATGGTGGGCACGCCCATCACGTCAGCAGCGAAACGAGCAGCGATCAGCTTCTCGATGGCTTCTTGCGTGGGAACCAGCACCTTGCCACCCATGTGACCGCACTTCTTGACAGCGGCGAGCTGGTCTTCGAAGTGAACGCCAGCGGCGCCCGAAGCGATCATGTTCTTCATCAGTTCGAAGGCGTTCAGGACACCACCGAAACCGGCTTCAGCGTCAGCGACGATGGGCAGGAAGTAGTCAACGAACTGCTCGTCGCCGGGGTTGATGCCACGCGACCATTGGATTTCGTCAGCACGCTTGAACGTGTTGTTGATGCGGCGAACCATGGTGGGCACCGAGTCGTACGCGTACAGCGACTGGTCGGGGTACATGGTCTCAGACGTGTTGCCGTCGGCGGCGACTTGCCAGCCCGACAGGTACACGGCTTCCAGGCCAGCCTTGGCCTGTTGCATGGCTTGACCGGCGGTGATGGCGCCGAAAGCGTTGACGTAGCCCTTCTTGGCACCGCCGTTGACCTTTTCCCACAGCTTTTCAGCGCCGCGCTTGGCCAGGGTGTACTCGGGCTGCATGCTGCCGCGCAGGCGAACCACGTCGGCTGCGGAATAGCCGCGCTTGACGAGCTTCCAACGGGGGTTTTCGGCCCAGTCCTTTTCCAGGGCAGCGATTTGCTGTTCGCGGGTGAGTTGAGTCATGACGATCTCCGGGGTTGAAGGGAGGTGCTAGAAAAGCCGTGACTCTATCAGGATTTCCGCGGCACAACACGGTTATATGTCTTATATAAGACCCCCTTAATCGCGGGGAGCGTTAACCCGATGCAACGCCGCGCACCACCCCACCCCAGACACGCGGCTTGGTCGGCGGGGGAAAAGTCACGTCCAGTGGCTGCAGAATCAAGCACGAACCGTTCTCAGTCGCCTGCCCCGTCGCCCATGAACACCCCGCTCGACGCCCTCTGGATGCCCTTCACCGCCAACCGCGAGTTCAAGCTGGCGCCACGCCTGCTCTCGCGGGCCGAAGGCATGCACTACCAGACCCCCCAGGGGCGCCTCGTCCTGGACGGCACCGCGGGCCTGTGGTGCGTGAACGCCGGGCACGCCCGGCCCCGCATCACCGAAGCCATCGCCCGACAGGCCGCCGAAATGGACTACGCCCCACCGTTTCAGATGGGGCACCCCCTTGCGTTCGAGCTGGCCCGTCGCCTCGTTGAGCTGACCCCGGAAGGACTCAATCGCGTGTTCTTCACCAACTCGGGGTCCGAGTCCGTGGAGACGGCGCTGAAGATCGCGCTGGCCTACCACCGCCTGCGCGGCGAGGCTCAACGCACCCGCCTGATCGGCCGGGAGCGCGGCTACCACGGCGTCAATTTCGCCGGAACGGCCGTTGGCGGCATCGGAGGCAATCGCAAGCTGTTTGGCAGCAGCGTTGGCGGCGTCGACCACCTGCGCCACACGCATGACCTCGGCCGCAACGCATTCAGTCGCGGGCAGCCCGAACACGGCGCCGAGTTCGCCGACGACCTGGAGCGCCTGGTGGCGTTGCACGACGCTTCCACCATCGCTGCGGTCATCGTCGAGCCCATGGCCGGCTCGACAGGGGCCTTGATGGCACCCAAAGGCTACCTGGAGCGCCTGCGAGCTTTGTGCGACCGCCACGGCATCTTGCTGATCTTCGACGAGGTCATCACGGGGTTCGGGCGGCTGGGCGCTCCGTTTGCCGCGCAGCACCACGGCGTCAAGCCCGACTTGATGACGCTGGCCAAAGGCCTGACCAACGGCTGCGTGCCGATGGGCGCGGTGGTGGTCCGCCAAAGCATCCACGATGCCTTCATGCAAGGCCCCGCCTCGGCGATCGAGCTGCCCCACGGCTACACCTACTCCGGCCACCCGCTGGCATGTGCGGCGGCACTGGCCACCCTGGACGTCTACGCCGAAGAGGGGCTGCTGACGCGGGCCGCGCGCATGCACCCGGTGCTGGAAGCCGCCCTGCACAGCCTGCGTGGGCTGCCCCATGTCATCGACATCCGCAACACCGGCCTGGTCGGGGCCGTTGAGTTCGAGCCGCGCGAAGGCGCCGCGGGTCGCCGAGCCTTCGAGGTGTTCCAGGCCTGCTTCGAAGCGGGGGTGCTGGTGAGGGCCACGGGCGACAACGTGGCCCTCTCGCCCCCTTTGATCGTCAGCGAAAGCCAGATCGGTCAGATCGTCGACACCCTGCGTCAGGCGATCCTGCGCCTCCACTGAGCGCGCATCAGGCGTGAAAAAGCCGCTCGCCTCGTGAAGCACGAGGGAGAGCGGCCCGATGCCCAGGTGGGGGCCACCGTGGTTTGCCAGGCGGGTCGGGTCGGCTCAGCGCCACCCAGCCCGAAGCGCCACGGCGATCAATGTTGTTTCTTGAACGCTTCCAGGCCGGTGACGACCTCGGTCTTGGCGGCGTCGATGCCATCCCAGCCCACGACCTTGACCCACTTGCCCGGCTCCAGGTCCTTGTAGTGTTCGAAGAAGTGCTTGATCTGGCTGACCAGCAGCACCGGCAGGTCTTCCAGCTTCTGGATGTCCTTGTACATGGCGCAGATCTTCTCGGTGGGCACGGCCACGAGCTTGGAGTCGCCACCGGCTTCGTCTTCCATCTTCAGGATGCCCAGGGGACGGCAGGGGATGACCACGCCCGGCTGCAGCGGGAAGGGGGTGACCACCAGAACGTCGACCGGGTCGCCGTCGGCGGCGATGGTCTGGGGCACGTAGCCGTAGTTGCAGGGGTAATGCATGGCCGTACCCATGAAGCGGTCGACGAAGACGGCGCCGGTTTCGTGGTCGATCTCGTACTTGATCGGATCGGCGTTGGCGGGGATCTCGATGATGACGTTGAAGACGTCAGGCGCCTTGGCGCCGGCGGGGACGTTGAGCAGGCTCATGGTGTTGCAATCAGCAGGTTGGAATGCGATGAAGCCAGAAGTGTAGGCCAAGCACGGAGCGCCTCGGAACGGGGGGAGGCTGGGGTGTGGACTGGGTGGCGCCCCCCAAGGCCGCTTTAAATTGTCAAAAAAATGACATTTCAGGATGGCACTTGCTGCACCGCACAAAAACCACTTGCATTCGCTCGCCACATGCCTATACTGAGAATCATGTTGCAACGCAGCAAAAGCATTTCGATCGCTGCGGCCCGCAATCAACCCATCCAACACGGAGAATTGACATGCTGACTGCCGAACAAATCCTGGCCGCCCACAAAGCCAACCTGGCCACCCTGTTCGACCTGGGCCAAAAGGCCTTCCAAGGCGTCGAGAAGGTCGTTGAACTGAACCTGCAAGTCGCCAAGACCTCGCTGGAAGAAGCCTCCGAGCACGCCAAGGCTGTGCTGGCCGTCAAGGACGCCCAGGAACTGCTGGCCCTGCAAGCTTCGCTGCTGCAACCCTCGGCTGAAAAGGCCGCCGCTTACGGTCGTCACCTGTACGACATCGCTTCGACCACCAGCGCCGAAGTCAGCAAGCTGGCCGAAGGTCAAGTCGCCGAAGCCCAGAAGAAGTTCGCCACGGTCGTGGACAACGCCGTCAAGAACGCCCCCGCTGGCACCGAAAACGCCGTCGTTCTGGTGAAGTCGGCTGTGGCCGCCGCCAACAACGCCTTCGACTCGGTTCAGAAGGCCGCCAAGCAAGCCGCTGACGTCGCCGAAGCCAACTTCCAGGCCATGACCAACACCGCTGTCAAGGCCACCCAGGCTGCCAGCACCGCCAAGCGCAAGGCCGCCTGATCTCCTTCTTGCGGCTGGCCTTGACAATACTTTGCAAGGTCAGTTCGGAGGGTCGCTTGAACTTGCAGGCCGCGCCCTGATCTCATCAGGGCCGCTCTGGACAAGCGGCACTCCCTGAAAGGTTGTCTCCTCGGTACCCGTTGATCTTTTTCTAAGGTACCTTTCAGCCCGGTGGCCCTGCCATCGGGCTTTTTTCATGGCCCAAGCCAACCCGACGACCCGCCCTTCCCCGCCTCGCCCATGATCCCCTGGCTGGAACCCGACGCCCCTTTCCCCGACACCTCCCAGGCCCTGGGTCCGGATTCGGATGCGCCCGGCTTGTTGGCTGCCGGGGGCGACCTCAGCCCGGGCAGGCTGGCGCAGGCCTACCGGCGCGGCATCTTTCCCTGGTTCAGCGACGGCCAGCCCGTGCTGTGGTGGACCACCGACCCGCGCATGGTCCTGCCCACCGAGGGATTCAAGGTGTCGCGCTCCCTGCGCAAGGCCATCCAGCGTTTTCGACAGACCCCAGGCTGCGAGGTCCGCATCGACTCGCACTTCGACGCCGTCCTCCACCATTGCGCCCACACCCCGCGCGAAGGCCAGGGTGGGACGTGGATCGTCTCCGAGATGCGCGCGGTCTACAGCCAATGGCACCGTGCCGGCCAGGTCCACTCCTTCGAGACCTGGGTGAACGGTGAGTTGGTGGGGGGGCTGTATGGCGTCAACATCGGTCGCATGTTTTTTGGCGAGTCGATGTTCGCGCACCAGACCGACGCCTCCAAGATCGCCCTGGCCGCGCTGGTGTGTTTTTGTCGCGCCAATGGGATCGCGCTGATCGATTGCCAGCAAGAGACCGCGCACCTGGCTTCCATGGGCGCGCGCCCCTGGGAACGCCCCCGATTCGAGGCTCACCTCAAGCAGGTGGTGGCGCAGCCGGGTCCGACCGATTGGACCTATGATGATTCGATGTGGGCGCACCTGTCCGCATCGCCCCATCCACCCGACGGCCGACCGTGACCCACCCCAAAGACTTGCCGCTGGCTTCGCTGCAGTTCTACGCCACGGCCCCCTACCCTTGCAGCTACCTGGACGGACACACCGCTCGCTCCCAGGTCGCGACCCCCAGCCACCTGATCAATGCGGACGTCTACTCGGGGCTGGTGGCCACCGGGTTTCGTCGCAGCGGCATGTTCACCTACCGCCCGCATTGCGATGGCTGCCGGGCTTGCGTGCCCTTGCGCGTCCCCGTGGATCGCTTTCGGCCCACCCGCAGCCAGCAGCGCGCGTGGCGGGCCCACGCGGGGCTGGAGGCACGCGTGCTGAGGTTGAACTTCAACCCCGAGCATTACCAGCTCTACCTCCGTTATCAGGCCGGCCGGCACAAGGGTGGCGGCATGGACCACGACTCAGTCGACCAGTACACGCAGTTCCTGCTGCACAGCCGGGTCAACTCGCGCCTGGTGGAGTTCAGGGAGCCCGCGGCAGCCGATGGCACCCCAGGCGTCCTGCGAATGGTGTCCGTGCTGGATGTGCTCAACGACGGGCTGTCGGCGGTCTACACCTTCTACGACCCTGAGCCGCACGCGAGTTACGGCACGTACAACATCCAATGGCAGATCAGGCAGGCGCAGGAGTTGGGCCTGCCTCACTTGTACCTGGGCTACTGGATCGAAGCCAGCCCGAAGATGGCTTACAAGACCCGTTTTCAGCCACACCAGGTCTTCAAAGGCGGGCAGTGGCGAGACGCGTGAGCGCCCGCCTCTCCCGCGCGTCCGTCATGGCGTGAGCACCACCTCACCGCTGACGGTGATGGTGAGCACGCCTTTGCCGGGCATGACCGGCAGGGCCGCGTCGGCCATGGGGGCCGCGGCCGATTTGGCCTGCATGGCCATCATCGGCACCGGGCGCCCTTCAAAATTCGGGTCGGTGGATGACACCGAGGCCGTGCCCAGCGTGTGGCCCTTCATGCCGAAATCGGTCGCGATCTGGCGCGCACGGGCGCGGAACTGGCTGATGGCTTCGGTGGTGAGGGAGGCTTCGTGCTTCTCGCGCAAAGCCCGCGACAGGCCATAACGAACCTGCGTGATGTTGAGCGGCTGCAACTTGCCCGCGGCCTGCGACACCTTGGCCGCGTCGTTGCCGCTGAGGATGACCTGCGCGCTGCCCTGCCAGCCAGAGATGCGTCCATTCGTGCCGTACCGGGGGTAAAGCTGGAACCCACCCGTCTGTGCGCTGAGGGCATCGGGGCTGACGCCTTGAGTCAGGGCCCGCGCTTCAGCCAGGGCGCCCTCCAGGATGCGCTTGAGCTCGGCCTGGACCTCGGTGGCCTGGCTGCCTTCCTTGAGCACCTCCAGGGTCACGGTGAGTTCGTCCTGAGCGACCTCGCGCGTGGCGGTTGCGGTGAACTGAACGGTGTTCTGGCGCGGGGTGTCCGCTTGAGCCGGGGCCGTCGACGCGAGCGTGGCCAGGGGCAAGGCCACGAGGGCGATGGCGCGGCGAAGGCCGCGGGTGCGGGGGCAGACCAAGGAGTCGGATGTCATGGGCGCACTTTCTTCCGTCGTTGTGAGGGTTCATTCTCAACGCATGGCGCGGTCCGCAGGCTGACGTCCACACGGCTTGACGGGAGCGTCATGCTGGGGCAAGAATTGTAACAACCGGTCAGATACGGCCGTTTGGCGTCCGCAAACTGCGCACAATCCGCGCTTGTTACAAATGCCAAGGACAGCACCATGACCGCCACACACGCCAACCAGCGTCCCGACCGCGTGCTCGTCGTCGACGACGACGCCCGCATCCGGGATCTGCTGCGCCGCTACCTGAGCCAGGAAGGCTTCGAGGTGCTGCTGGCCGAGGACGCCAAAGCGCTCAACCGCCTGCTCACTCGGGAGACGGTCGACCTGATCGTGCTGGACCTGATGCTGCCCGGTGAAGACGGCCTGTCGATCTGCCGCCGCCTGCGCGCCGCCAACGACATCACGCCGATCATCATGCTGACGGCCAAGGTCGAGGACGTGGACCGCATCGTCGGCCTGGAGGTCGGCGCCGACGACTACCTGCCCAAGCCCTTCAACCCGCGTGAGCTGCTGGCGCGCATCCACGCCGTGCTGCGTCGCCGCCCGGCCCAGGAAGCCCCCGGCGCGCCCGCCAAGGAGGCGCAGACCGTCACCTTCGGCCCTTTCGAGTTCGACCTGGCCCTGCGCCGACTGAGCAAGGAGGGCGAGCCCATCGCGCTGACCACGGGTGAGTTCTCCATGCTCAAGGCCCTGGTGCGCCACCCGCGTCAACCCCTGAGCCGCGACAAGCTGGCTCAGCTGGCCCGCGGCCGCGAGTTCGAGCCCTTCGACCGCAGCCTCGACGTGCAGATCTCGCGCCTGCGCAAGATGATCGAGCCCGATCCGGCACAACCCCGCTACATCCAGACGGTCTGGGGCGTGGGCTATGTGTTCGTGCCGGATGGCGGGGCTTGATCGATGCCAAGAAAGCGGTTCGCCCTCAGCCTGTTCTGGCGCACCTTCATCCTGCTCGGCTTGCTGCTGACCGCAGGCATCTTCGCCTGGGTGCAGACCTTCCGTGCGCTCGAGTTCGAGCCGCGCGCGGTGCAGGCCGCCCAGCAGATCGCCAGCCTGGTGAACCTGTCGCGGGCGGCGCTGCGCTACTCCGACAGCATCAACCGGCTCACGCTGATCAAGACGCTGTCCGACCAGGAGTCCATCCGGCTCAAACCCCGTGAGCCGGCCGACCGTTTCGTGCCCTTCGAGGTCAGCCGCTTCACGCGCGCCATCGGCGAGCAGCTGCGCTCAAGGCTGGGGCCGACCACGGTGGTGGCCAGCAGCGTCAACGGCGTGCCGGGCCTGTGGGTGGGCTTCCAGATCGAGCGGGACAACTACTGGCTGCAGGCCGACCCCACGCGGGTCGAGCCCCTGGCCGCCGGCACCTGGTTCATCTGGGTGGGCATCGCGCTGGTGGCCACCGTGCTGGGCTCGGCCGTGATCGCCAGGCTGATCAACCAACCCCTCAAGGAGCTGTCGTTCGCGGCCAGTCGCATCCGCGAAGGCGAGTACGACTCGGTGCTCGACGAGTCCATGATCACCCGAGAGATCCGCGAGGTGAACCAGGGCTTCAACCGCATGGCGCGTGAGCTGGCCAAGGTCGAGGAAGACCGCGCGGTGATGCTCGCCGGCATCTCGCATGACCTGCGCACCCCACTGGCGCGCATGCGACTGGAGGCCGAGATGAGCGTGGTCGACGAAGAGGCCAAGCGCAACATGGCCGCCGACATCGACCAGCTCGACGCCATCATCGACAAGTTCATGGACTACGCCCGTCCCGGCGAAGTCGAACTCGTGCCGGTGCACGTCTCCAGCGTGGTGGACAAGGCCATCAGCCAGTTCCGCGACACCAAACGCATCCGCATCACGGCCAAGCTGCCGATCGACACGCGCGTCATGGCGGACGAAACCGAACTGGGCCGCGTGTTGACGAACCTGTTCGAAAACGCGCGTCGCTACGGTCGCAACACCTACACGGGCGTGACCAACGTGGACGTGAGCTACACGCGCTCGGGTGCCTGGGTGATCCTCAGCGTGCGCGATCACGGCCCTGGCGTCGCGCCGGAAAAGCTCTCGCAGCTGACCACCCCGTTCTTCCGGGGAGACGCCGCACGCACGGCGGCGACGGGGGCCGGGCTGGGCCTGGCCATCGTCGAGAAGGCCCTTCATCGCATGGGTGGCGCCTTCGAGATCGCCAACGCACCGGGCGGCGGCCTGGTGGCGCACATCCGGCTCAAGCGGGCGCCCTGAGCGGCGCCACAAGCCGCGTCACAAGCGGTAGAGCAGGCACACGGCGCGGGTCTCGATGGCCCGCCCCTCGCCCACCGGGCCCATCTTCTCGGCGGTTTTCGCCTTGACGTTGACCGCGTCCACCGAAAGGCCGAGCACCTGGGCGATGCGCTGTCGCATGGCGTCGATGTGGGGCGCCATCTTGGGTGCCTGGGCCACGATGGTGGCGTCCAGGTTGACGATGCCCCAGCCTGCAGCCTGAACGCGTTGCGCGGCCTCCTGCAGCAACGCGACGGAATCGGCGCCCTTGAAGCGCGGGTCGGTGTCGGGAAAGTGGCGCCCGATGTCGCCCAGGCCCGCGGCACCCAACAGCGCGTCCGTGATGGCGTGCAACAAGGCATCGGCATCGGAGTGCCCCAGCAGGCCGTGGGTGTGCGAGATGGTGACGCCACCCAGGATCAAGGGGCGTCCGGTGACGAGGGCGTGGGTGTCCCATCCCTCTCCGATTCGAATGGCTGGTGCGCTCATGGCTGCGGGGCGCCGCTGGGGCCGCCCGGTGAATTGCGGAGGTGAGCTGCATTGTCCCGCGTTCCTGCGGCCCGGCCGGCCTTCGCGCGCATCGCCTGGATTCCCCACATCGGTGCAAATTCACCCTGCGAAAGGGGTGCACCCCAAAACGGGGCAAGGCTTCACCAACACAGCGCACCTCATGCCGCCTGAAAGCGGCTGAAGGGTGGCACCAGCACCGCGCACGCGCCCCATCAGCGGGCACATTAATTGCTATATCGGTGCATCCCTTTCTCTGTGCAGGTCGACACCGCCGCATTCTGGTGCGACCACTTCCGTGGAATCGAAGCGATGGAACAACTCAAACAGGGCGCCGACGCGCTCTTCATCCTCCTGGGCGCCGTGATGGTGCTCGCCATGCACGCCGGCTTCGCCTTCCTGGAGCTGGGCACGGTGCGCGGCAAGAACCAGGTCAACGCCCTGGTCAAGATCCTGGTCGATTTCTGCGTCTCGACGCTCGTGTACTTCTTCGTCGGGTACACGCTGGCTTACGGGGTCGACTTCATGGTGGGTGCGGGCACCCTGGCGCAAAACAACGGCTATGCGCTGGTCAAGTTCTTCTTCCTGCTGACCTTCGCGGCGGCCATCCCGGCCATCGTCTCGGGCGGCATCGCCGAGCGGGCCAAGTTCGGGCCCCAGCTGATCGCCACCGCCGTGATCGTGGGCGTGTTCTACCCCTTGTGCGAAGGCGCCATCTGGAACAACAAATTCGGCATCGGCGACTGGCTGCAATCCCTCACGGGCACCCCCATGCACGACTTCGCCGGCTCGGTGGTGGTGCACGCCTTCGGGGGCTGGATCGCGCTGCCTGCGGTGCTGATCCTGGGTGCTCGCCGCAACCGCTACCGCAAGGACGGCGCCATCTCGGCGCACCCGCCGTCGAGCATCCCCTTCCTGGCCCTGGGATCGTGGATCCTGGCCGTGGGCTGGTTCGGCTTCAACGTGATGAGCGCCCAGACCATCGACAAGATCTCGGGCCTGGTGGCGGTGAACTCGCTGATGGCCCTGGTGGGCGGCACCCTGGTGGCCGTGCTGATGGGCAAGAACGACCCCGGCTTTGCCTACAACGGCCCGCTGGCTGGCCTGGTGGCCGTGTGCGCGGGTTCGGACGTCATGCACCCCGCCGGCGCGCTGGTAACGGGCGGCATCGCAGGGGCCATCTTCGTGGTCATGTTCACCCTGGTGCAAAACAAGTGGAAGATCGACGACGTGCTGGGCGTGTGGCCCCTGCACGGCCTGTGCGGAGCCTGGGGCGGCATCGCGACCGGCATCTTCGGGCAGACCAGCCTGGGTGGCGCGGGTGGCGTGAGCCTGCTGACCCAATCGGTGGGCACCCTGGTCGTGGTGGCGTTCGCCCTGGTCACCGGTGCGGTGGTTTATGGTGTGCTCAACCGCGTGATGGGGCTGCGCCTGAGCCACGAGGAGGAATTTGACGGGGCGGACCTGTCCATTCACCGCATTCGCTCGTCTCCCGAGCAGGAAGTCTCCTGGTGAGCTGGTTGACGGCGCGAGTCATTGGACAAAATGGCCAATTTGGCTAAAATGGCCAACAGCATCGACTCCAAGGCTCGCACCATGACCGCACTCCACCTGCGCAACCCCCTGGGTGACAACGTGGACGTTCCCGAGTTCTCCGCCACCGAGGCCAAAAACAGCTTCGGTCGGGTGCTGGACACCGCCTTCAGCCAGGGCATGGTGGCCATCACCAAGCGGGACCGCCCCACCGCGGTGGTCCTGTCCCTGGATGCCTACCAGGCTTTGCTGGACGCGCGCGATCAGGCCCTGGGCAGCCTGAGCCACGAGTTCGACGCCTTGCTGCAGCAGATGCAGACCCCGGCATCCCGCCAGGGCATGATGGACGCCTTCGATGCGTCACCCGAGGCCTTGGGGCAGGCTGCGCTCGAGGCCGTTCGCCCCGGGCACTGAACCCCTCCTCCAGCAGGCGAGGCCCCTGGCCCGCATCGGAGCCGAACCGGCCCCGAACACCCGCGCCCCCTCGACGGGGCGCGTGGCTCATTCGAATCACAAAACACAGAGAGATCGCCCGTGGACCAGACCGCCCACGCACCCCGCCTGTTCGTGCTGGCGGGCACCAACGGCGCCGGCAAGAGCAGCATCGGCGGCGCCACCATCCGCGCCCACGGCGCCCAGTACTTCAACCCCGACGAAGCGGCCGCGCGCATCCGCGCCAGCCAACCCCACCTGAGCGCCACGCAAGCCAACAGCGCCGCCTGGCACGAAGGCAAGCGGCTGCTGCAGCACGCCATCGCGCAGCGACTGGACCACAACTTCGAAACGACCCTGGGCGGACAGAGCTTCACCCGCTTGCTCAAACAAGCCTCGGAAGCCGGCTTCGAAGTTCGCATCTGGTACGTCGGTCTGGCCAGCCCTGAGCACCACCTGGCGCGGGTCAAGGCGCGGGTTCGCAAGGGCGGACACGACATCCCCGAGGCCGACATCCGCCGACGCTTCGACCAAAGCCGCCTGCAACTCATCCAGCTGCTGCCCCTGCTGACCGAGCTGCGGATCTACGACAACACCACAGAGGCCGACCCCCACCAGGGGCACGCCCCTCGCCCGCGGCTGGTGCTTCACTGGCAACGGGGTCAGGTCATCGCGCCGGCCGACCCGCAGGCCCTGGCCCAGACGCCCGACTGGGCCAAACCCATCGTGATGGCTGCGCTCAAAAGCGGCAACGCGTCGTCAGCAGGCGCTCGGCCAAAGCGAAGTCGCCCGGCCAGGTGAGCTTGATGTTCTCCTGATCCCCCACCACCAGTCGGGGGGCATGCCCGAGCCGCTCGATGGCGCTGGACTCGTCCGTCACCGCGGCAGCGGCCTGCGGGTCGGACAAGGCGCCCACGAGGGCGGGCTGCAAGAGGCCGAGGCGAAACATCTGCGGCGTCTGAGCGGCCCACTTGCCCGCGCGATCCACCGTGGCCTGGGCCCTCGGCTCACCGCGCGCCCCCTGGGCCGAGGCCTTGAGCGTGTCGGCCAGCGGCAGCGCCAGCAAGCCCCCCACCTCATCGGCCTCGCATTCGCCAATCAAGCGCGTCACCCACTCGGGGCGCAACAGGCAACGCGCGGCGTCGTGCACCAGCACCCAGTCGTGCGCTTGAGCGCCCCGCTCCTGCAATGCCTGCAGGCCGTGGGCCACGCTTTCGGCGCGTGTCGCACCGCCCACGCGGGCCACCCAGGCCCGCTCACCCACGAAGTCAGGGGCATGGCGCTCGAAAGCATCATCGCCAGGCGACAAGACCACCAGGGTCGCGGCCAACTGGGGCACGGCCTGCAAGGCCGCCAGGGTGTGCGCCACCACCGCTCGCCCCGCCACAGGGTGGTACTGCTTGGGCCCCCCGACTCCAGCGCGCTCGCCCACGCCCGCACAGGGCACCAGCGCAAAGCAACGGGGTTGAAAATCGGGTGACGTCAAGGTGAAAGGGGCGAAAGCGGGCATCCCGCGATTGTCCCCCACCTAAAATGATCACCGACATCGCCCGGCCACCTCCGTGACCGGGCGCTTCGTCATTCCCGGGCGCCCTCACGCCCCCATGCTCCGCCCAGATCACCGACACGCGCCATGCTGCCCGCCCTGCCCCTGCCCTCGATCGCCGCCGGCAAACGCCACACCGTGCCCCGCCCCATCGGTTCGGGCGACGCAGCCCTGCTGGCGCATTTCACCCAGGCGCGCAAGGCACAAGGCCAACTCACCGCCTTGCTGACGGCCGACCCGGCAGATGCCCAGCGCCTGCTCGACGAAGTCGCCTTCTTCGCGCCCGATCTGCGCTGCGCCATCTTCCCCGACTGGGAAACGCTGCCCTACGACACCTTCTCGCCTCACCAGGACCTGATCTCCGAGCGCCTGGCCACCCTGTGGCGCATGCAAAACGGCGTGCGCGGCGAAGGAGACAAAGGCGTCGACCTGGTCATGCTGCCCGCCACCACCGCCTTGACCCGACTGGCCCCGCCGTCCTTCCTGGCCGCCTACACCTTTCACTTCAAGCAAAAACAAAAGCTCGACGAGGCCGCACTCAAGTCCCAGCTGACCCTGGCGGGCTACAACCACGTCAGCCAGGTCGTCTCCCCCGGTGAGTACGCCGTGCGCGGTGGCCTGATCGACCTCTACCCCATGGGCTCGCTGGTGCCCTACCGAGTGGACCTGTTCGGCGACGAAGTCGACTCGATCCGCACCTTCGACCCCGACACCCAGCGCAGCCTCTACCCCGTGCCCGAGGTGCGCCTGCTGCCCGGGCGCGAGTTCCCGATGGACGAAGCCGCGCGCGGGGCCTTTCGCAACCGCTGGCGCGAGCGCATCGAGGGGGACCCGACCAAATCCCGCATCTACAAAGACATCGGCACGGGCGTGGCCACCGCGGGCATCGAGTACTACCTGCCCCTGTTCTTCGACGAAACAGCCTCCTTCTTCCTGCACCTCGGTGACCCCACCCAAGGCGGCGCCGCCATCGTGCTGCATGGCGACATCGACGAAGCGCTGCGTCGCTTCTGGAACGAGACCCGCGAACGTCACCGCTTCCTTCAGCACGACCCCGAGCGCCCCCTGCTGCCCCCCGAGGACATCTTCCTCAAAACGGAAGAGTTCTTCGCGCTGGCCAACGCCCACGCCGTGCTGGCCATTCGCGGCAGCGAACCCACCGACTGGGCCCGCCCCCTGCCCAACCTGAGCGTGGAGCGCGGCGGCCAGGACCCGCTGCGCAAGCTGGAGCAACACATGGCGGGCACAGACGCCCGCGTGCTCGTCGTCGCCGAAAGCGCAGGACGCCGAGAAAGCCTCATGGAGCTGCTGCGCGACCACAAGATCGACCTGCCCAGCGTGGACAGCCTGCAGGCCTTCGCCGACAGCGATCACCGCCACGCCATCACGGCCGCCCCGCTGGCCGCCGGCTTCATCTGGCAAGCCCCCAGTCAGCCACAAAGCATCCACCTGGTGACCGAGACCGAGCTGTTCGACGCCAGCCCGGCCACGCGCAGGCGGCGCAAGAAGAACGAGCAAGCCACCGACGTCGACTCGCTCATCAAGGACCTCTCCGAGCTGAACGTGGGCGACCCGGTCGTGCACAGCAACCACGGCATCGGACGCTACCAGGGCCTCATCAACCTCGACCTCGGCGACGGCCCCTCCGAGTTCCTGCACCTGGAATACGCCGACAAGGCCACGCTGTACGTGCCGGTCAGCCAGCTGCACCTCATCAGCCGCTACACGGGCGTCAGCGCCGAGGAAGCCCCGCTGCACCGCCTGGGCTCGCCGCAATGGGAGAAGGCCAAGCGCAAAGCGGCCGAGCAGGTGCGCGACACCGCCGCCGAGCTGCTCAACCTCTACGCCCGTCGCGCCGCCCGCGAAGGCCACGCCTTCCGCTTCAGCGCGCAAGACTACGAGGCCTTCGCCACGAGCTTCGGCTTCGAAGAAACACCCGACCAGCGCGCCGCCATCCACGCCGTCATCCAGGACATGATCAGCCCCCGCCCCATGGACCGCCTGGTCTGCGGCGATGTGGGCTTCGGCAAGACCGAAGTCGCCCTGCGCGCCATGTTCGTGGCCGTGACCAGCGGCAAGCAAGTGGCCCTGCTGGCGCCCACCACCTTGCTGGCCGAGCAGCACTACCAGAACATCGCCGACCGCTTCGCGCAGTGGCCTGTGCGCGTGGCCGAGATGTCCCGCTTTCGCTCCGCCAAAGAAATCAAGGGCGCCATGCAGGGCCTGGAAGACGGCACCATCGACATCGTCGTGGGCACGCACAAGCTGCTGAGCGAGACCGTCCAGTTCAAGCGCCTGGGCCTGCTCATCATCGACGAGGAACACCGTTTCGGCGTGCGCCACAAAGAAGCCATCAAGGCCATGCGCGCCGACATCGACGTGCTCACCCTCACCGCCACGCCCATCCCCCGCACGCTTGGCATGGCCATGGAAGGCCTGCGCGACCTGTCGGTCATCGCCACCGCGCCGCAGCGCCGCCTGGCCATCAAGACCTTCGTGCGCTCAGAAAACAGCAGCATCATCCGCGAGGCCGTGCTGCGCGAGCTCAAGCGCGGCGGCCAGATCTACTTCCTGCACAACGAGGTCGAGACCATCGAGAACCGGCGCGACAAGCTCCAGGAGCTGCTGCCCGAGGCCCGCATCGCCGTGGCCCACGGACAGATGCCCGAGCGCGAGCTGGAGCGCGTCATGCGCGACTTCGTGGCCCAGCGCCACAACGTGCTGCTGTGCTCGACCATCATCGAAACCGGCATCGACGTGCCGAGTGCCAACACCATCGTCATCAGCCGCGCCGACAAGTTCGGCTTGGCGCAGCTGCACCAGCTGCGCGGCCGCGTGGGCCGCTCGCACCACCAGGCTTATGCCTACCTGCTCGTGCCGGATGTGGAGGGACTGACCAAGCAAGCCGCCCAACGCCTGGACGCCATCCAGAACATGGAAGAGCTGGGCTCGGGCTTCTACCTGGCCATGCACGACCTGGAAATCCGCGGCGCTGGCGAGGTGCTCGGCGACAACCAGAGCGGCAACATGATGGAAGTGGGCTTCCAGCTCTACAACGAGATGCTGGCCGAAGCCGTGCGTTCACTCAAGGCAGGCAAGGAGCCCGACCTGCTCTCGCCGCTGGGCATGTTCGGCGCCAACACCGACATCAACCTGCACGCCCCCGCCCTGCTGCCCAACGCCTACTGTGGCGATGTGCACGTGCGCCTGAGCCTGTACAAGCGCCTGGCCACCACCGACTCGCTCGACAAGATCGAAACGATGCTCGAAGAGCTGGTCGACCGCTTCGGCAAGCTGCCACCGCAAGCCCAGGCCCTGTTCGACACCCACAAGCTGCGCGTGCTGGCCAAGCCCTATGGGGTCATCAAGATCGATGCGGCGCCCGGCATCATCAACGTCACCTTCCGCCCCAACCCGCCGATCGACCCCATGCGCATCATCGAGCTGGTGCAGAAAAACAAGCACATCAAACTCGCGGGCAACGACAAGCTGCGCATCGAGAAGGCCCTGTCCGACCCGAAGGACCGCGCCCAGTACGTGCGCGACCTGCTCAAGGCCCTGGGACAACCGCTGAACGCGTGATGCAAAGGCTGTGGTGCGGCCTGATTCGCCTCAAGCCCGGGGAGCCGTGACGGGCTGAACGCCCAGCATGGCGGCCCCCACCGCCTCCGCCACCTCGATGCCATCCACCCCCGCCGACATGATGCCGCCGGCGTAGCCCGCGCCTTCGCCTGCCGGGTACAGGCCCCGAACATTGAGGCTCTGGAAATCACGGCCACGGGTGATGCGCAACGGCGACGACGTGCGCGTCTCCACGCCCGTCAGCACCGCGTCAGGCATCGAGAACCCCTTGATTTGACGCTCGAAGGCCGGCAAGGCCTCGCGGATGGCATCCAGGCAGTAATCGGGCAGGCTGCCCCGCCCCTTCTGAGCCAGGTCGGTGAGGTGCACACCCGGCTTGTAGGAAGGCTCGACGTTGCCCAGCACCTTGCTGCGCTGGCGCTTGATGAAGTCCCCCACCAGCGCACCCGGGGCCGCATAGCCCCCCTCGCCCAACTCGTAAGCGCGAGACTCCCACAAACGCTGAAAGGCCATGCCGTCCAGCGGGCTCACGGGGCCATCGGCCTTGCCGTCTTGGCGGTAATCCTGCGGGGAGATGCCCACCACGATGCCCGCGTTGGCGTTGCGTTCATTGCGCGAATACTGGCTCATGCCATTGGTCACCACGCGCATCGGCTCGGACGTCGCGGCCACCACCGTGCCGCCCGGGCACATGCAGAAGCTGTAGACCGAACGACCGTTGCTGGCGTGGTGCACCAGCTTGTAGTCCGCCGCACCCAGGATCGGATGACCGGCGTTGGGGCCGAAACGCGCACGGTCGATCACCCCCTGCGGGTGCTCGATGCGGTAGCCGATCGAAAACGGCTTGGCCTCCATGTGGACGCCACGCTCATGAAGCATCTGGAAGGTGTCGCGGGCGCTGTGGCCCAGCGCCAGCACGACGTGATCCGAGCGGATCTGCTCGCCCGAAGCCAAGCTCACGCCTCGGACGTGGCGCGCGCCTTCGGGCCCCTCGATGATCACGTCGTGGACGTGCTGCTCGAAACGGATCTCGCCGCCCAACGCTTCGATGTCGGCGCGCATCTTCTCGACCATGCTGACCAGGCGGAAGGTGCCGATGTGGGGCTTGGCAACCCAGAGGATCTCCTCGGGCGCACCGGCCTTGACGAATTCGGTCAGCACCTTGCGCGTCAGGTGGCGCGGGTCGGAGATCTGGCTCCAGAGCTTGCCGTCCGAGAACGTGCCCGCGCCGCCTTCACCGAACTGAACATTCGACTCGGGGTTGAGCACGCCCTGGCGCCACAAGCCCCAGGTGTCCTTGGTGCGTTGACGCACCTCCTTGCCCCGCTCCAGCACGATGGGACGCAAGCCCATCTGGGCCAGGATCAGCGCCGCGAAGATGCCGCAGGGGCCAAAGCCAACCACCAACGGGCGCGGGCGCCCCACTGCCTGGAAATCGGCAGGCGCGTGCCCCACGAAGTGGTAGCCCGTGTCGGGCGTCGGTCGCACGTGGGGGTCGGACGCGAAGCGCGCCAGCAACTCGGCGCGCAGGGCGTCGCCAGCCAGTTCGCAGTCAACCGTGTAGATCAGGACGATGGCCGTCTTCTTGCGCGCATCGTAGCTGCGCTTGAAAATGGTGAAGCCCTGCAGGTCGGTGTCGGTCAGCCCCAGGCGGGACAGGATCGCCGCTCGCACCGCACCCTCGGCATGGTCCAAGGGCAAGCGCAACTCGGTGATTCTCAACATATCGACGCGGTCATTCAGCGACGCAACCGGCTCCAGGGCTCAGCCACGCCGCAAAGCCTGCCAGCCCGAACGAAGGCCGGGCCGGCTCAGCCAGTCATCAGCCACCCTTGCGGCAACGCTTGCCGGGGTTCTTCTTGCTGCGGGTGTGCGAGCCACGCTCCAGGCTGCGCTTTTGGCCATTGCCGCGCACCAGGGTCACGCCAGCGGGCGCAACGGGACGGGGGGTGGCATGACGGTCGGCTTCGGTGATGATCTTGTTGCCCATGGCTGGCTCCAGTGGATGGGATGGTGAACCCAGTATTAGGCCACAAAGATGACCGCATCCAGAGCCCACGGCCCACTGCAGGGCGCACGAGGCGGGCATTCGCCCCAGGCCGAGCGCGATACACTGAACTCAGGGGATTGCGTGCATTTGTCACGCGCACTATCCTAGTTTCATTCCAAGGGCCTGCTCGATCAGGCTCGGTCATTGCTCTCCTGTCACCCAAGGGAAGATCATGTTCATCAAAAACGCCCTCGCAGCCGCCCTGACCCTCAGCCTGCTGTCTGCCGCCCAAGCCGGCACCGTCATCAGCGCCGCCTCCGCCACCGTGTTGGGCGACGACGACGGCTCCGGCCTGATCGAAGACACGTACGCGCTGTACGGCCTGCTGACCGACTACGTCAGTGGCGTGACCGACTGGGCCACCTACTTCGCCAGCAACCCGCTGCACGAAACCCCGTTCGCAGGTGGCGAATGGTTCGCCACGCGCTACACCTCCACCGCCGCGGTCTCCTACGACCTGGGCTCCGTCCAGTCCATCGCCGGCCTGGCCCTGTGGAACGAAGACGCTGCCGGCATCGGCTCGCTCAACATCCTGGGCTCCACCGACGGCAGCAACTGGACCACCCTGCTGAGCAACCTCACCCCCACCGACAACCCGCTTGGCACGCAGTACGGTGCTGATCTGTTCAATTGGTCGGCCACCAACCTGCGCTACGTGAAGCTGGAAATGAGCGGTTGCCCGCAACCCAGCGGCTCGGGCTACGAGTCGTGCAGCATCGGCGAAGTCGCCTTCCACGCCGCATCGCCCGTTCCCGAAGCCAGCACCCTGGCCATGGGCTCGCTGGGCTTGGCGCTGATGGGTGTGGCCGTCGCACGCCGCCGCAAGCAAGCCTGATTCGACTTCGATCCCAGGCCTTGCGCCTGACATCGACATCACCAGAGGGGGCCCGGAGATAATCCAGGCTCCCTTTTTCTTTTTGCCGGCTCTCCTCTCGGCCCCCGCCTCATGACCGCCCAGACCTTCGCCCCTGGCCTCGACATCCAGCGCTTCACCCCACCGCTGCGCCTGTCCGACTTCAAGGCCATCGCCTTCGACATGGACTCCACGCTGATCAACATCGAGTGCATCGATGAAATCGCCGACGCCGTTGGCAAGAAGGCGGAAGTCGCGGCCATCACCGAAGCCGCCATGCGGGGTGAAATCACCGACTTCAAAGACAGCCTGCGTCGGCGCGTTGCCCTGCTCCAGGGCGTGCCAGCCGAAGCCCTGCAAGCGGTCTACGACACCCGGCTGCAACTCAATCCTGGCGCCAGCGACCTGATGGCCGCCGCGCGCGCGGCCGGCCTGCGCACCCTGCTCGTCTCAGGCGGCTTCACCTTCTTCGCGGACCGCGTGCGCGAACGCCTGGGCATGGACGAGGCCCACGCCAACACCCTGGAAATCCAGGGCGGGCTGCTGACGGGTCGCGTGCTGGGGGACATCGTCGATGGGGAAGCCAAACGCCAGCACCTGCTGGCCCTGTGTCGACGGGTTGGTTGCGAGCCGAGCCAGGCCATCGCCGTGGGCGACGGCGCCAACGACCTGCCCATGATGGGCGCAGCCGGCCTCAGCGTGGCCTACCACGCCAAGCCCAAGGTGCGAGAGCAGGCCATGGTCGCCATCCAGAGCGGCGGCCTCGACCGCCTGCTCGAGCTGGTTCACCCAGCCTGATCAGACCAGGCGCGTCGACGACACCACGATGCCGTCCTCGTCTGCATACAGCCAGTCACCCGGGCGAACCCAGACGCCCTGCACCTGAACGGCCACGTCGACCTGCCCCTCCTGGCGCTTCTCGGTGGGCAGGGGCATCAAAGCCAGGGCGCGGATGCCCACGTCACACTCGGCCAGCTCGGCCGAGTCGCGCACGCAGCCGTCGACCACGACACCCGCCCAGCCATTCCTGGCCGCGGCCTTGCCCAGGTTGCCTCCCACCAGCGCGCGGCGCAGCGAAGCCCCCCCATCCACGACCAGCACGCGCCCCAGACCGGGCGAGTCCACCGCGGCCTTGACCAGGGTGTTGTCTTCAAAGCACTTCACCGTGCTCACGGGGCCCGCGAATTTCACGCGCTTGCCGTAGTCCCTGAAGACCGGCGGCAGCACGCGGAAATGCCCATCGGAGTCGTTCTTGTGGTCGTCGCAAAGGTCGCAGGTGGCGAAAGGGATCGGGGCTTGGCTCATCTCGGTCACTCCAAGTAAGGGGGCTCATCTGAGGGGATGGTGCGATCGTATCGCAGCCCCCTTCAAGGGCCTGCATGCTACATTCGCCGCGTCCCGTCTCAGGTCCGCCTACACCCGTGCCCGTCGTCAGCGTCATCATCCCCGCGTACAACGCAGAAGCCTTCATCGGCGAGACGCTGACCTCCGTCATCGCCCAAACGCTTCACGACATCGAGGTCATCGTGGTCGACGATGGCTCGCGCGACGGCACCGCGAAGGTGGTGCAATCCTTCCCGTCCGTTCGCTACATCCACAAAGCCAACGGCGGGGTCTCTGCGGCTCGCAACCACGGTGTGGCGCATGCGCAAGGCGAGTTCATCGCCTTCCTGGACTCGGACGACATCTGGCACCCCGACAAGCTTCGCCAGCAGGTGCAGGCCATGCGCGAGCACCCAGACAGCGACTTGTGCCGCACCAGGCTGTCCATCAAACCCGCCGACCTGCCAGGCATCGTCTCAGGCCAGGCGCGAAGCGACGCGCCCCACACCCTCGTGCCCGAGTTGGGGCCCAGCTTCATCGACCCCTACTTCACGACATCCGCCGTGATGGTGCGGAAATCGGCTTTCGAGCGGGTCCAGGGCTTCGACACCTCGCTGCGCATCGCCGAGGACGTCGACTTCTACCTGCGCCTGCTGGCCGGGGCCCCCAAGATCGTGCTGATGACCGAGTTGCTGGTCTACAAGCGCCCGGTCGAAGGCAGCCTGGGCGATGACAGCCGCGCAGGCTATGTGCAACTGCTCAAGGTCTACGATCGCTTCCTCGCGCAACACCCCGATGCCCGACTCACCTTGGGTGAAGACGTCATCAACCGGGCCTACTACCACCTGCACACGGCCCTGACGCTCAGTCACCTCTGGGCGGGTGAAAACCGGCAGGCCCGCGCCTGCGCCTGGCATGCCATGCCTCATGGACCACGCTGGTTCGTGTGGAAGTTGATCTTGCGTTCGCTGCTGCCGCGCTCGCTCAAGCAATCGATCAGCGGCCTGACGCGCTGATCCGGGCGACTGCAACGGCGTTCCAACGTCGCCACAGATGGCGCCGCAGCCCCCCGATTCGCGCTGGTTTACCACCCAGTTTGCGCGATGGGCACCTTGGCAAAACCCGCTATGATTTCCCTCAAGGGGAGGCCCGATTCACAGGGCATCGGTGCGCTGAGCGCATCGAGGCGGCCCCATGCATCATGCGGCCCCGTCTGGTTCTGACGCGAGCCATCCTGCAGTTATCAGCGGTTCGCCATGACGATCTATTGGGGTTTGATCCTTTTCGCACTGGCCTTACTGGCCGTCTGCGCCTTCCTGGCGCGGGAAGTCCGCAGCCGTCACATCGACATCTGGTTCAAAGCCTGGCTGCGTCAAGACTGGCGAGGCAGCGTGCCGAAAGGCACCACCCGCCACCTGATGTTCTGCTTCGTCGATCACTACGAGCCCGCTTGGGCGCGACCCAGCTACGAAGTCGAACGCGACCGGGTGCTGCGCTGGAAGCAACAGTACCCTGCCCTGTGCGCCAAGCACCGCGACGCCGACGGACACCCTCCCGTGCACACCTTCTTCTTCCCGGAGGAGGAATACCGCCCGGAGCACCTTGACGACCTGGTTGACCTGTGCCGCCAGCGTTTGGGTGAAATCGAGATCCACCTCCACCACGACCAAGACACCGAAGCGGGGCTGCGCGAGAAGCTCCAGCGCTTCACTCGCACCCTGATCGACCGGCACGATTGCCTGCCCGTGGACCCGGTCACCGGACAGGCCCGCTGGGCCTTCATCCACGGCAACTGGGCCCTGGACAACGCCCACCCGGACGGCTTCGGTTGCGGCGTCAACAACGAACTGATCATCCTGCGCGAGGAAGGTTGCTACGCGGACTACACCCTGCCGGCTGCGCCCAACCCCTGCCAGACCACCACGATCAACCAGATCTACTA
Organism: Burkholderiales bacterium; assembly: GCA_016000265.1. Taxonomy (GTDB): domain Bacteria; phylum Pseudomonadota; class Gammaproteobacteria; order Burkholderiales; family Burkholderiaceae_C; genus Aquabacterium. The sequence goes on along the minus strand of JAECRL010000005.1, from coordinate 7,110 downwards.
CGCCACCGACGACCCGCACTGCGGCAAGTCGCATGACCATGGCGTGCCCGTGCGCGTGGGCACGCCGCCTTCCGGCGACCTGATGATCATCCAGGGCCCCCTGGGCTTTGACATGCGCAACCGCAAGCTGGGCCTGATGCCCCGGGTTGAAAACAGCGACATCCGCGCGGCCAACCCGCCCAGCCGACACCGGGTCGACCTCTGGGTGGACACCGGCATCCACGTCAAGGGACGCCCGGAGTGGGTGTTCGTCAAGATCCACACCCATGGCACCCAAGAGCCCGACATGCCGACCCTGCTGGGCCCGGCCATGGACGATGCCTTCAGCCACCTGGAAGACAAATACAACTGCGGCAAGGACTGGAAGCTGCACTACGTCAGCGCCCGCGAGATGTACAACATCATCAAGGCCGCCGAGGCGGGCCTGACCGGGGACCCCCACCAGTACCGAGATCACCTCATCCCCCGTCCGGCCTACGCCCCACGGGTGGCCGCATGAGTGCTGCGGATCAGGCCATCGCCCTGATCGCACTGGCCTGCTGGGGCCTGGTGATCTACTCTTACGCGCTGTACCCGCTGGTGCTGGCCGCGTGGGCCGCACTCCACCAGCTTCGCAGTGACGTGCGCCACGTGCTGGCCAAGGGGGAGCGTCGCGTGCAGGAGCCCGCGGATTGGCCCCACGTGGCCGTCGTCATCGCGGCCTACAACGAAGAAGTCCACATCGCGCAGCGCGTGCACAACATCCTGCAGCAGGACTACCCCCGCGACCGCCTGCGCCTGTACATCGGCTCCGACGGCAGCCGCGACCGCACGGCCGACATCCTGCGCACGTTCGAGGACGAGCGCCTGAGCCTGCACCTCTTCGACGTCAACCGCGGCAAGGCCACCGTGCTCAACGACCTGCGTGACCGCGTGACCGAACCGCTGGTGGTGTTCTCCGACGCCAACACCTTCTTTCACCCGCAGGCCATTCAGCAACTGGTGCGCTGGTTCGATGACCCCAACGTGGGCGGCGTCACGGGTGAGTTGCGCCTGCGCAGCAGCAAGGGCGACAACCAGGACAGCCTGTACTGGCGCATGGAGCAGGTGCTGAAATTCCTGGAAGGTCGCATCGGCGGCTTGCTGGGCGCCAATGGCGCCATCTACGCCGTGCGTCGCAGCCTGTGGCCGGCGCTGCGCCCCAATGAGATCTGCGACGATTTCTGCATCGGCATGAATGTGCCAGCCTGTGGCGCACGCATGGTCTACGACCCCTCGGCCTGGGCCGAAGAAGACACCCCCGACGACATCCGCGAGGAATACCACCGTCGGCTGCGCATCGGCGTGGGCAACTTCCTGGCGCTGTTCGGCCACCCCGAATTTTTCAGCCGCACCTCGAACGCCACGCGTTTTGCCTACTTCTCGCACAAGGTGCTGCGCTGGGTCACGCCCCACCTGCTGCTGCTCGCCCTGCTGCTGTCGCTCTGGCTGGCCACGCGCAGCGAAGGGTGGTCGACCTGGAGCGGCTTGCAATTGCTGGGCTACGCCGTCGTCGCTGCCTGCCATCGCCGCAGCGCCAGCGGTCGCCCCGTTCCAGGCCCCTTGCGTCTGCCTACTTTTTTCTTTTCGCTGAACTGGGCGTTCCTGATCGCTTCCTGGCGTTACCTGCGCGGCTCGCAACAGGGAACCTGGCGACGCACCGCCCGTTGAAGCTCACCGCCCCGACATGGCCCACCCTGCCCCCTCCCCCCTGCCAGGTCACATCCCGTCACTGGACGGGCTGCGGGCCTTCTCCGTGTTGCTGGTGCTCATCGGGCACACCGCCGCGACCCACGGCGCCCCCTTGTGGCTGGATAAGCCGGCCATCACCTCGCTGGGCAACATCGGTGTGCGCTTCTTTTTCCTGATCTCCGGCTTCCTGATCACGACCTTGCTCATGCGTGAGCACGCCAAGACCGGTCGACTGGACCTGGGTCACTTCTACCTGCGCCGCGCCTACCGCATCCTGCCGGCGGCGTTTTGCTACATCGGACTGATCTGGGTCGCGCACCTGTTGGGCTGGATCGACCTGGCCTTTCACATCGCCAGCAAGACGCAGGCGGACAGCGCCATCCCCGACCTGCTGCACGCCATCACCTTCACCGCCAACTACAACCACGACTACAACTGGTACTACAACCACCTGTGGTCGCTGTCGGTGGAAGAGCAGTTCTACCTGATCTGGCCATTCGTGCTGGTCTACTTCGGCCTGCATCGCGGCGTGTGGGCCTGCCTGGCGGCGCTGTTGCTGTGCCCGCTCATTCGGCTGGCCATGCACACCTGGGGCGACGCCCCGGAGATCGCCTTGAACCGAGAATTTCAGGCCATCGCAGACGCCCTGGCCACCGGCTGCATGGCCGCGCTTTTGCACGCCCGCATCAGCGCCATGCCCTGGCTGATGCGCTTCATCACGCACCCTGTCGCGCCCATCGTCGTCGGGGGAGGCTTGCTGGCCGCGGGCTACGGCTCGGCGCTGGTTTCTCGTCCGTTCGCCTACGTGATCGGCCAGGTGTTCAGCAACCTGGGCATCATCTTGCTGCTCCAGCACGTCATCCGCAGCCCGCAACACTGGGCCGGTCGCATCCTGAACTGGCGGCCGGTGGCCTGGATCGGCACCATGAGCTACTCGCTCTACCTGTGGCAGGAGCCCTTCCTGTACTTCTACCCTGACACCTGGGCCACGCGCTTTCCGCTCAACCTGGCCTTGGCGTTCGGTGCCGCATGGCTGTCCTACCGCTTTGTCGAGCAGCCCTTCCTGCGCCTGAAGGACCGTCTGCACCCCGCTCCCGGCAAACAGAAGACCACGGCATGACCTACGCGCTGTTTGCCCTGTTCATGGCGCTGAGCTACCTGCGCCCCTTCGACATGTTCGCGCCGGAGATGGCGGTCTACCGCCCCATGCTCATCCTGATGATGCTGGTGCTGATGCTGTCGATGGCGAACTCCAAGAAAGTGGGCGGCAGCATCCTCACTGGACAACACCTGCGGCTGCTGTGGGGCATCGTGGCGATTGTGTTCGTGTCCGTGGCCTTGGCCGCGGGGTTCGGCCCCGCCATCAGCAACGGCCTGATCGCCTTCCTGCCCAGCGCCCTCACCTTCATCATCGCCGGCCTGAACCTCGGCTCGCTCGACCGCCTCAAAACCACGGGGGCGGTCATCATCGCGGCCCTGGTCGTGCTGTGCCTGTTCAGCATCGCCTGCTATCACACCGGTTTCATGATCGAGATGCTGGTCGTCAAGCAGCACGGCACCGGCGCCGACTCGGGCTTCGACGCCGCCTTCGAGGCCAACGACATCCCCGCTCTGGACAACTCCGGACGCTACCTCTGGCGCATCCGAAGCGTCGGCTTCCTGGCCGACCCCAACGACTTCGGGCAGACCCTTGTGTGCTTCCTGCCTGTCTTGTTTGCGCTCTACAAGCCCGCGCACTTCATGCGCAACCTGATGTTCATCGCCACCCCGGCGGCGATCATGCTCTACACCATCTACCTCACGCGATCGCGTGGGGCCTTGCTCGGCCTGGCCGCGCTGTTCTTCTTCACCATCCGAGACAAGCTCGGCACCGTCAAGACGGCCTTGCTGGTGACCGTGATCGGCGCGGCCGCGATGGCCTTCAACTTCACGGGGGGGCGAGGCTACTCCGCCAACGAAGAATCGGCCGGCGGCCGGGTGGACGCCTGGAGCGAAGGCCTGGTCATGCTCTCGCACAACCCCCTGACCGGCGTGGGCTACCACCGCTTTGGAGAAAACCACTCCCACACGGCCCACAACACCCTCGTGGTCTCCTTCGGTGAAATCGGCCTGCTGGGCTACTTCATGTGGCTGGGGTTGATCGTGCTGGTCTTCAAGAACCTGCTCAAGGCAGAAAGCCTTGCCCTGCCGGGCTCCGAGGAGTTGATCTGGGTGCAACGCCTCAAGTCGTCTTTCTTCGGCTTCTTCACCTGCGGCATGTTCCTGTCGCGCGCCTTCGAGCCCCCCATCTTCATCTTGCTGATCTTCTGCGTGGCAGCCTGGCACGCCGTCAAGGTTCAACTGAAGGGCTCGCCAGCCGGCGAGGCCCTTGCCGCGCCCATGCCCTGGCGCGCCACCACCGTGCTCATGATGTTCGTCACCATCTTCGCGGTGTGGGCAGTGGTCGTCGCCAAGACCGTCCTGGTCGGGCGCTCCGTCTGAGGAGGACCATGCCCAGCACACCTCACACCTCACCCGCCGTCCTCCACGTCGTGGACTCGCTCGAGCGCGGCGGACTGGAGCGACTGGTCCACGACCTGGCCATCGCCCAGCATCGAGCCGGCTGGACGGTGCTCGTCTTCAGCATCCTGCCCACGCAGGGCTACCGCGCCGACCTCGAGGCCGCCGGGGTGCCCGTGATCGTGGGCAACAAGCAAGGCACGCTGGACGTCAAGCTGCTGTCCTTGTTGAGGCGAACCCTGAAAGAGCACCGCATCGACACCGTTCACGCCCACAACTTCGTCCCCAGCTACCACGCGGCCGTGGCATCGCTGTTCATGCGCAGCAAGCCGGCGCTCGTCATCACCTGCCACGACATGGGCACCCGACTGGCCAACCGGCGCCTGCGCACCCTGTTCACCTGGGCTGTGGGGCGCAGCCAGCGCGTCGCCATGGTCGGCCGGCAGGTGTTCGAGCGGTTCCTGAGAGACGGCTTCGTGCCGGCCAGCAAAGCCGAGACGGTGCTCAACGCGGTTCCGATCGAGCGATTCGAGCTCACCCCCGAGAGGCGCAACCACGCACGCCGGACACTGGGACTGCGCGACGACGAACTCGTGGTCGGCTGTGTGGGACGACTGGTCGAACTCAAGAACCACGCCGCGCTCATCCGCCTTTGGCCTGAGGTGCTGCAGCGGCACCCGAAAGCCCGACTGGTCCTCATCGGAGACGGCCCCCTGCGCGACACGCTGAGCCAACAAGCCCAGCAAGCGGGCGTGGCCGAGCGCGTCTTGCTGGCCGGCCTGCACCCCAATGTGGCCGACCTGCTGCCGGCCTTCGACCTGTTCGCGCTGCCCTCCTTCACCGAAGGCGTCTCCATCGCCCTGCTGGAAGCGGCTGCAACGGGCTTGCCCGTCCTGGCCTCGGCCGTGGGCGGCAACGTCGAGGTCGTCCACGATGGCGTGACCGGTCGCCTGTTCGATGTTCAGAGCGACGCCACCCTCTCCGCAGCCCTGTTCGCCCTGCTCGACGACGCCGACACGAGGCGGGCCATGGGAAGCGCCGGACGCAACTGGGTCCACCAGCACGCCTCGCTCGACAGCCTTCATCAACACTACGGCCGCATCTACCGGGATGCCCGGGCGCTGGCCGGACACACCGCCCCCACCCAGTGAGCACGCGCCGCGCCCCCCCTCGTCCCCCTCGCATCGCCGTGGTGACCCCCATCCTGCCCGTGCCGCAGGACATGACCCGCGGTCGCTTCATCTATGAAACGACCCGCGCCCTGTCGCGCATGACGCCCACCCGGGTCTTCCTCACCCAGGCGGCCTACCCCAAGCTGCCTGCGCTGCGCCCCGCGGCACACCCCGCCCCTCGTGTCGACGGGGGGCACACGCTGGCCGGCATCGACATCGAAGCCGTCACCTACCCCGCCTTGCCGCTCTTGTCTCGCGTGAGCAATGGCTGGATGGCAGGCCGAAGCCTGGTCGAACCCATTCGTCAATTCTCCCCGGACATATTGATTGGATACTGGGTATACCCGGAAGGAGCGGGGGCGCAATATGCTGCCAGGAAACTCGGCAAACCCATGATCCTGGGTGCATTGGGAACCGACATCAACGACCGCTCCGGCATCACCAAAAGGCTGACACAAAATACCCTCCAAATGGCCGATGCCACGATATTCGTCAGCGAAGCCATGTCGCGGTTTGCGCAGTCGAGTTACGGTGTGTCGGCCTCACGGTGCCACACGATCGTCAACGGATACAACACATCGGTGTTCCACCCGCAAGATGCGGCTGCGTGTCGCCTGGCCCTGGACCTGCCCGCTGCGGCCCGCGTGATCGTCTACGTCGGGCGCCTGATCGAGGCCAAAGGACTGCGCGAGCTGATTGAAGCGATTGATCGTTTGCGTCAAACCGATTCAAACGCCCTGCTGGTCGTCATCGGCAACGGAGAGTTTCGCACCACCCTCGAATCGATGGTGGAGGAGCGCAAACTGGGGAAGCACGTGCGCCTGGCCGGGGGGCTGCTGCCGGAAAGCGTGGCAAAATACCTCAACGCAGCCGATCTGCTGACCTTGCCAAGCTGGTCAGAGGGATACCCCAATGTGCTGGTTGAAGCCCTCGCCTGCGGCTGTCCGGTTGTGGCCAGCGACGTCGGCGGGATCCCCGAGATCGTTGACGCCCAACGTGGACTGCTGATCGCTCCCAAAGACGCCCCAGCTCTGCACGCCGCGCTGCGCCAGGCACTTGACACCCCGTGGAGTCGCACCGACATCGCCGCCTCCATGCGCCGAACCTGGGACGATGTTGCGCGGGAAACCCTGGACGTTTGCCAATCGCTGATTGACTGAATTACCCCCCGAAATACCTCGCTGATTCCGCCCGAAAACACCTTGCTGGCAAACCCAATCAATTCTTACGGTCCGTTACAGATGGGGTGTGACAGACTACCGACCGGGGATCAGCCCTCGCTGTGAGAATGACTTCCACACGCCGACAACCCGTTGGCAGGCTCGAGAAGACGTATTGCGAGCCCTTCACGCCCTCACCGGCGCCTCACAGCCCCCCATCTTCCGCGAGTTGCTCATGTCCATTCAAAAGCAGATCCACACCCGACGCGCCCTCCTGGCGTCTCTCTCTTGCGCCTTCTCCTTGATGGCATGCGGCGGAGGCGGAGGTGGTGATTCGGCCTCGGCCGATGCCGCCGAGGCAGAGCGCCGCCGTCGCGCCACGACCACCGACACGAGCACCTCGCCCACCGATTCGACCTCGTCGACCCCGGTTACGACAGCACCGGCTCCGGCACCGGCGCCAGCCCCCGCACCGGCCCCAGCACCCGAGCCGGCCCCGGCCCCGGCCCCCGAACCAGCGCCTGCACCTGCACCTGCACCTGCACCTGCACCTGCACCTGCACCTGCAC
>JAECRL010000017.1 GCA_016000265.1 Burkholderiales bacterium | reverse complement strand
GCTTATGCTTTAGCAGCCTGACCTGTGCAGAAACCGCTGGGTCAATACACGACTTCCATGCGCGGTGTGGAGTGCTGCGCGAGATGGGCAGCACTTGCCGCCTGCGCTGCGCTGGCCGCTTGCGGATTTGATGCTCCACCGTCCGAAGTGGTGGAGACGAATTGGCTTGAAATGAGCGTGGCGCCACAAGCGCACTTGTCGCCATGACGGGCTGCCGGCATGCCATCAATGATCATTGCCGGATCGCCGCTGACGATGACCGTAGTGCCGTGCCCCTTCTTTGGGCATGTGACCTGATCGCCCACTCGGGCGATGCGCTTGCCGTGTGTGTCTGTTGTGCCAGAGGCACCGACTACGACGCCACCGTGATCTGTCTGATCACCGATGACGATAAATGGTCGTGCCATGCGGACTCTCCTGCTTTTTTTGTATGCGTCACTGTAGCAGTCTGCTGAACCTAACTAATGAGGGGCGCGGATTGCCATCCGAAGTGCAACACCTGTTTTGAATAAGGTGGGGAGCGGAGATACTGCTGCTTCCTCTTTCCGGCAAGACAGGGGCTGCAACCTTGACGTATCACCAACTCACCCGAGAGGAACGATACTTCATTTCCACGCGACTGCGCAGTGGCGCGAGCATGAGAACGGTCGCCAGGGAAATGGGGCGGAGTGCCTCGACGATAAGCAGAGAAGTGGCCAGGAACGCCACGCGGCATGACGGCGCGTATCGCCCGTCGAAGGCGCAGCAGTATGCGCGAGCCAGGCGAAGCCGATGTCGCCGCTGGACTTTGTTCAAGCCCGACGACTGGGGCTACATCCATGCCTTGCTGCGCAAGAAGTGGAGCCCGGAGCAGATCGCTGGTGTGCTGCGCATGCGTGCGGAGCTGAACATCAGCTATCGCACGATCTACCGCCACATCCTGCGTGACCGCAAGCTCGGAGGCACGCTGTGGAGGCACACGCGGATCATCTCGAAGTTCGCGCGCAAGCGTTACCGCAGCATTGATCACAGGGGCGTTCTGCCAGGCAAACGGCACATCAGTGAGCGCCCCAAGGACGTTGAGTCCAGGCTGCGCATCGGGCACTGGGAAGGCGACACCGTGATCGGCTCCGACAAGCACCACTGTGTGCTGACGCTGGTCGAGCGCAAGACGGGCCTGGCCATCGTCAAGAAGCTTGCGAGCCGCTCGATGGCCGAGGTCAACGAAGCGGCGATGGTGGCGATCTCGGAGCACCGCAAACGGTTCAAGACGATCACGTTCGACAACGGCACGGAGTTCCATGATTACCAAGCCATCGAGCAAGTGCACCCGGTCAAGTGCTACTTCGCCACCCCCTATCACTCGTGGGAGCGGGGCTCCAGCGAAAACTTCAACGGATTGCTTCGGCAGTACTTCCCGAAAGGAATGTGCATGAGCAAAGTCACCCAGGCTGAATGCGACGAAGTGGCCCGCGAATTGAATATGCGGCCCAGAAAGAGATTGGGATTCAGATCCCCTCACTGGGCGTACCATCACGCATGAGGGGGTGTTGCACTTCATGTGTCAATCCGCGCAGCTGCTGAGATGCCTGATTTTAGTATCCAGCCGGATATCAGGTTGGTAACAAGGTTGATCTTCACGAACTTAAAAACCTCATTCTTTGCTCCGGTTAGCAGCACTCCAATTGGGCGTACGGCCAATTTTCCATCTGCTCCGGGCACGAACTCTAGTATCGGTGAGCCGCTGAAGCCAGAAATCTCCCCGTCTTTCCAGTTCAATTCTTCGACTGTGTACCATTTCTCATCGTCGCTTTGAGCTGTGACCGTGCCAACAATGCCGCGCGGTTGAACTGTTGCGTGATTATTTTCGTAATCTATTGCCTTCGATGCCCCGGGGTACCCGACCGTGCGTACTTTGCCGCGTGCTGATACGAGAGTTGCCAGAATAAAATCAGCGATGTTTTGCTCCAGCAGCCGCAAAGAACGGCCCAATAGCTTTAGTCGCTCAGCCTCTTCAAGTGGCCCAACTGTGAAAACGACTATATCCTCGTAATCGGGTGAATCGTCGGATTCGAGAACGGTTAATTTCTCACTGAACGGCACGGCCAGATTGCAGTTAGGATCATTGTTGAGCTTAACTTCTACTTTGCCTTTGAGTGTGCCACTTTGACTGCAAACGCAATGTCTGGCGGTTACAAAATACACTCGATCATAAGGAGGGAAATGAACAAAAAATCCAGTACCTCCAAAGAAAGGAAGGTCTGGATGCTCGTCGCTGCGAAGTATTATTGCAGCCACGCATGCTTCAGGTATTAAGTGTGCAGTGTTCATCACAAGACGGTTCGGGCTACCTAGCTGGTTTTCAACAACATCAAAGTCGGCCTAATTGACCGCGATTCAACACGCATCCCCCAGCAACACGCCAAGTTCATCCCCAATTACCCAACTCCAGTTCTCATTTGTAACCTCCGCACCATGACACCTCAACCTCCGCACTCGGCCATTCCCCCCTGAAGCTCGGCCGATGCGCTATTTCACGACACGCGCCGAGCCCCAAGCTCCATCACCCGAGCTTTTCCGGACACGAACCGAGTTAATTCGGACAAGCACCGAGCTTTTTCGGACAAGCACGCCCTCCCGAGGTGCACGCGCCGAGCTGATTGCTCCGCCGTCCGAGCTCAAACAACGACGCGCCGAGCTCCGAACTCGGCGCGCCGGGCCTGTCAGAAATTTTGTGTTCGGGGCATAGCATGACGAACAGGAGCATGTATGCCAAGCAAACCGAAGCCGGCGATGCCAGCATTGCCCACCATTCCCCCCGAGCTGATAGACCAGTTCGTGAGCGGGCCGATGAACGCGCAGGCCATCACGGCCGCGTCCATGGCGTTCAAAAAGGCGCTCATTGAACGGGCGCTGGGCGCAGAGCTGAGCCAGCACCTGGGCTACCCGCCTGGTGCGCTCAAGCCCGAAGAGGCGCTCAACCAGCGCAATGGCCGCAGCGGCAAGACGATCTTGACCGACGATGGACCGCTGCGCATCGACGTGCCACGGGACCGCGACGGCTCATTTGAGCCGCTGCTGATCCCCAAGCACGAGCGACGCTTCACTGGTTTTGACGACAAGGTCGTGGCCATGTATGCCCGCGGCATGACCGTTCGCGAGATCCAGGGCTTCTTGCTGGAACAGTACGGCGTAGAGGTCTCGCATGACTTCATCAGCTCGGTCACCGACGCAGTCATGACCGAGATCATCGCCTGGCAAAGCCGCCCCCTGGAGGTGATGTACCCGGTGGTGTTCTTCGATGCGCTGAGGGTCAAGATCCGAGAAGACGGTGTGGTGCGCAACAAGGCGGTGTACCTGGCGCTGGGTGTGCTGGCCGACGGCACCCGCGACATCCTGGGCCTGTGGATAGAGAGCACGGAGGGCGCCAAGTTCTGGATGCGCGTCTTCAATGACCTCAAGACCCGGGGCGTCAACGACATCCTGATCGCCGTCACCGACGGCCTCAAGGGCATGCCAGAAGCCTTGGAGAGCGTCTTCCCCGCCACGACCTTGCAAACCTGTGTCGTTCACCTGATTCGCCACAGCCTGGCGTACGTCAGCCACAAGGAGCGCCGGGCGCTGGCCGAAGCCATCAAGCCCATCTACACGGCGGCCACCGCAGAAGCGGCGCAAGCGCAACTCGATGCCTTCGAGCAAGGGCCCTGGGGCAAACGGTTCCCTCCCGTGGTCAGTGCGTGGCGCAGGGCATGGGACAAGGTCATCCCGTTCTTCGCCTTCCCGCCGGACGTTCGGCGGGTGATCTACACGACCAACGGCATCGAGAGCATCAACGCGCAACTGCGAAAGATCATCAAGACCCGAGGCCACTTCCCCAGCGATGACGCCGCCAACAAGCTGATCTGGCTGGCACTGCGCAAAATCACGGCTGCCTGGCGATTCCCAGCCCGGACCTGGAAGGCCGCGATGAACCAGTTCGCCATCCTCTACGCCGACCGATTCCTTCAACCCACCGCATGACAGACGCGGTGTTCAGCCTCAAACACAAAAAATCTGACAGTCCCCGCCACCGCCCCAGCGGGGTGCAAAAGGGCTGAGCCGGCCGCCGCGCGGGCCCCTTGCGGGCGCTGAGGAGCGCAGCGGCGAGGTGGGCGCGCGCAGCGCGCTTCGTTCAACTGACTGGCCGCAGCTGTTTGAACGCAACGGCCAGCGGCCGTGGAGTGAGTTCTGCGGCCCCACCTTGCCGTGAGCACCGCAAGGCAGTCCCGCTGCAAGCGGGACCGCTCGCTCGGGGCCCGCGCGGCGGCTGGCTCAGCCCGCACCCCGCGCTGCCCCGACAAAACAACCCAAAAATCAGCCCAAAGGCACCACAACATCAACCGGCCCACGCCGCGCAAACCGCGCCCCGATGTCCTGGCGCAGCCCCTCCAGCCCCGAGCCCTTGCCCAGCACCTTCAACAGCGCGTAACCCTCCAGCGCCGTGCTCATCACGTCGCTGCCCAGGGCCAGCTCCGTGTCCTCACAGCGGCCCAGCAGCCGGCGCAAGCGCGCCGTGCGCTCCCGCAGCACGTCCAGCTGCTGCAGGTCTTGCTGGGCCTCCGGCAACTGCACGCTGGCCGGCACCAGCGTGGGGTTTTGCGCCATCACGCGCAGCGTCTGGCGGCAAAACGCCTCCGACTTGTCGCCCATCTTGGGCAAGCCGCGGCGCTCATTGGCCTCCAGGTCGATCAGGCCGCTCAGGCGCTGCTCCAGGGTCGTCAGGGCGGCGTCGATTTCGGCCTGGTCGGCCGCGCTCAGGTTCAGGGTGATCAGGTTTTGACTCATGGTGTCCTCGCTTGATTTGATGATGAAAAAAAACGGCGCCAGCCTCGTGGCCAGCGCCGGTCGTCACCGTATCAAGCGGGCCCCCTGGGCCGCCATCACCGCAAAGGGGGAGAAACCTCATCTGTGGGGGCTTGCGCCGGGTCTCGCGCCGGGTCTCGCGCCGGCGCCGCAAACCACCTCGCCTTGGGCACCACCTTCGGCTCGTGCGGGTCCAGCACGTAGTGCGGCGACATGATCTGCACGCCGTGCTCGTTGAACACGTCCTGGATGTGCGAATGCAGGCTGCTGAGCACCTCCGCCCTCGGGCGCGGCAGCGCCGGCACGGCCTGAGCCACCAGGCGGTACTCCGGGTAGTAGTCCGACAAGGCCGTCTGGAACACCCGCGGCGGTGGGTCGTTGAGCACGCCCTCGGTGCGGTGCGCCGCCTCGATCAGCATGGCCTCCACCTGGCGCCAGGGCGTGTCGTAGCCGATGGTCACCACCGTGTCGACGATGTAGCCCACCCCGTGCACCTCGCGCGAGTAGTTCTTGGTGGCGCCGCTGACGATGAGGTTGTTGGGCAGCACCACCTCCTCGCCCAGCCCGGTGCGGATGCGCGTGTTGAAGGCGCCGATCTCGACCACCGTGCCCTCGTGCTCGCCGATGCGCACGTACTCGCCCCGGCGCAGCGTGTTGGAGTAGGTGAGGATGAGCCCGCCCGCCACCTGGCCGACGAAGTTGGAGGCGCCCAGCGACAGCATCAGGCCCACCAGCACCGACATGCCCTTGAAGGCCTCCGTCTCGGCGCCCGGCAGGTAGGGGTAGGCCATGGCCAGGGCGAACAGCCACACCAGCCAGCCGGCCACGCGCCGGGTCGGGCCGGCGGCGTCGGGGCGCAGCCAGCGCACCGTGAGCTGGCGCGTCTCCACGCGCTGGAAGAACGAGCCGAGCGCGCCCACCACGCCGCGCGCCATCAGCAAGATCACCAGCGCCACCACCAGGCCCGGCACGGCCTGGAACACGCCGCGCGACAGGTCGCTGACCACGCTCCACAGGAAGCGGCGCAGGTCTTCGCCCCAGGGCCGCGTGTACGGGAACTGCTGCAGCGAAAAGCTCAGCCAGGCGTAGGTCAGCAGCAGGCCCAGGCCCCAGCTGACGAGGCTGTCGAGCAGGTCGATGGCCTGCTCCAGGCGCTCGCGGCGCACGACCTCGCCGGAGGCCAGCTTGCGGCTTTGGCGGGAGATGAAGGTGGCCAGCAGGCGCAGGGCGGAGGTGCGCAGGCGGCTGACGCCGATGAACAGCAGCACGGACGCGGCGGTGGCCGCGGCCACCCAGCCCAGGCTGACGAGCAGGCCGTGGGTGTCGCGGCCTTCCTGGGTCTCGTGGATGGCGAGCTTGAGCGCGGCCACGGTGCGCTGGGTCAGCGCCTCCAGGGTGTCACCAGACAGGGGGTCGACGTCGCCCTCGAAGAGGATGATGGCCATGACGCCGTCGACGAAGATGAGCTGGCCTTGCGGGGTGGCGCGGGTGGTGACGAGGCCGGGGCCGCCTGAGGCGAGGCCCTGGTCGATGTTGACCTCGGAGCGGCGCGCGCGCTCGGCCGGCGACATGCCCAGGAAGGCGGTGCGCAGGCTCAGCACCGGCCGGTTGGCGTAGCGCAGCACGACCTCGTCTTCTTGCGCTGCCGCGACGGGCGGAGCTGCGGTGGGCGCAGAAGCCGAGGCGCCGACTGCAGCCCAGGCCAGAACCGGGCTCAGGCACAACCACAGGACGAGCAACAGCGAAGGCAGGAGGCGCAGGGGTCGCAGGCGCATGGGTGACAGCGGCAGGGGGTGGACGGGGGCGGAGAGGACAGCCGCCCCGGCGCCTCAAACCAGCAAGCCGGCGGGGTCCAGGTACTGCTGTCGATACGCTTCGAATGGTAGGGCCTGCGCCGCGTCGATGGCGCGCTGGTCGGCCAGCGATCGCGCGGCTTGTTCGCGCATGCGTTGCGCCAGGGCCTCAGGCAGGGGCGGGGCCAGCAGGGCCTCGCGCACGCGGTGGGAGCGAGCCAGGCCGAAGGCGGCATGCTCCCCCGCGTGTTGCTCGCGCATGTCGGCCAGCACGCGGGCCGAGGGCAGCTGCTGGGGCTGCTGCAGTTGCGCGCGGGCGCGGGCCCAGGCCTGGCTCCATTCGGTGCCGCCGTGGGCCTCGTCCAGGGCGCGGGCCACGGGCTCGGCCAGGGTCATGACCTCGTCGGCCCAGTCGCTCAGGCGCACGTCCTGGCCGCCGCGTTGCAGCCGCAAGCCAGGCTCGCGTCCGCGCGCGGCCACCAGGCGCTGGTTGGCGCCCATCTCGCGGATCTCGTCGGGGGAGTCGGGCGGGCTGTCGCTGGCCAGGGCCCACAGCAGGAAGACGTCGAGCACGCGCAGGGTGTGCTCGTCGATGCCCACGTCGAGGTGGGGCTGCAGGTCCATGCAGCGCACCTCCACGTACTCCACGCCGCGTTCGCGCAGGGCGTGCAGCGGGCGCTCGCCGGCCCGGGTCACGCGCTTGGGGCGGATGGGGCTGTAGAACTCGTTTTCGATCTGCAGCAGGCTGGTGCCCAGTTGCTTGAAGCCGCCCTGCCCGTCTTCGATGCCGATGGCCTCGTAGGGCGCGTAGGGCTCGACGAGTGCGCTGTGCAGGGACTGGGCGTAGCCCTCCAGGTCGTTGTAGCTGACGCTGATGGCGCTTTGCGCGTCGGACTGGTAACCGAGGCGGCCCATGCGCAGCGAGGTGGCGTGCGGCAGGTGCAGGGTGTCGTCACCCAGGGGCTGCAGGCCGTGATCGAGCCCCTGCGCGAAGCCCCGCGTGACGGCGGGCGAGGCGCCAAACAGCACCAGCAGCAAGAAGGCGTGGCGGCGGAAGTTGCGGATCAGCGAGAAGTAGTCTTCGGTGGTGGCGCCTTCGAGCGACCAGTTGCAGTGGATGCCGCTGATGGTCTGCATGCGCGCGCCGTAGCGGTGCACCAGGCCGTTGCGGTAGACGCGCTTGGCCAGGCCCACGTTGGAGGCGCCGTACCAGCCGATGGGGATGTCGGCGTCGGGCGGCAGGTGGCCGGGCATGGAGGCGGCCCACATGCGCTGCTCGCCCAGGGCGCCCAGCACGAAGCGGTGCACGTCGGTCAGCTCGCCCAGGCAGTCCTCCACGCTGGCGTGCACGCCCGTGACCAGCTCCAGCTGGGACTCGCTGAAGTCGGTGGTGATGTGGGGGTGGGTCAGCGCCGAGCCGAGCGCGGTGGGGTGGGGGTCACGCGCCAGGCTGCCATCGGGCAGCACACGCAGGCCTTCTTTCTCGATGCCGCGGCGGATGCCGGTGAGGGCAAAGCGCTGGAGTCGGACAGGGTGGCTGGGCACGTGGGGGGCCTCCGGGTCGGGTGGGACGTCGGTGACGTCAAGGGCAGCACCGCGGAGGTGCGTCGGGGGGCCGATTGTGCTTCAGGTCTCGTGACTCTGCAGCGCGGCCCCACCATGCCCTTGGACGCACATCAAACAACCCACCTGAGGCTCACAACCCCAGGCCCAAGGCGGTGGCGGTGTCCCACAGCGGGCATTGGTGTTTGCTGTAGATGCCGCCCAGGACGTTGGTGGACAACCTGCCGGCCGCCAGTTGCTGGGTGGCCGCGGTGAGTTTGTTGAAGCGCGGCCAGTTCAGCTGCCCCGCGCCGTTGGGGTTGCCGGTCGCGGCGAAGCGGCCCCAGTAGCCAGCCATCTGGGCCGACAGCACCAGTTGGGCGGGCGAGGCCACGTCGTTGGGGTCCGGGCTGGGCGGCGTGGTCGCGATGCGGGACTGGAACAGGAAGGGCAGCTCGGAGGCGTGATAGGCGCCCCAGTTCATGAAGGGATCCGGCGCCAGCGGGGGCACCTGGTCGTCCTGAAACTCGTAGGCGTAGGTGGGCACGTAGACGGACAGGCTGCGCGCGGCCGACTGGGTGCCGCAGGCGAACATGGCGTCGGTCAGCAAGGCCGAGGCGGCCAGGTTGGGTGAGCCCAGGCGCTTGCTGGAGTAGTCCAGCGTGATGAGGGAGGCCAGCGTGGCGCTGCCCGCGATGTCGGTGACCAGGGCCTTGTACTCGGCCTCGGTCAGCGGTGAGCCGCGGCGCAGGTCGTAGGCCAGGGCCACGAACAGGCGGCCTTCGTCTTTCGTGGCGCCCACCATGGTCGGCACGCGGTGGAACTTGCCGTGGCGCACCAGGTCCTTGGGCGCGGCGGGCAGGATCACGCCGTCCACCCAGGGCGACAGCGCCAGCAGGGTGCGCGGGTCTTCGAAGTCGAGCGAGGGGGCGGCGTTGAAGACCTCGTCGGTGGACTTGCTGCGCAGGCAGGCGAGCTGCGCGGGGCCGGCGGGGCAGCCCAGCTTGAGCGCCAGGGCGTTGCCCGTGGCCAGGGCCTGCTCGCGCTTCAAGGTGCCCAGGGTGCAGGGCCCGCTTTGCAGGATGGCGCGCTGGAACAGGCCTGCGGCGGCCGGCGAGACGAGCTGCTGGCACACGCTGATGCTGCCGGCGGACTGGCCGAACAGCGTCACCCGCTTGGCGTCGCCGCCGAAGTTGGCGATGTTGCGCTGAACCCAGCGCAGGGCGGCCTGCTGGTCCTGCAGGGCCTGGTTGCCGGCCGGGTCTTCGGCGCTCAAGGCGTCCAGCGCCATCAGGCCGAAGATGCCCAGGCGGTAGTTGACGGTGACGACGAGGGCGCCGGTGGTCTGCGCCAGGCGGCTGCCGTCGTATTGCGAGCCGGAGCCGGTCAGGAAGGCGCCGCCGTGGACCCACACCATCACCGGCAGGTTGCTGCCGGGCTGGGCACCCGGCGGCACGTGGACGTTCAGGTACAGGCAGTCTTCGCTGGAGTTGGGCACGCCGGCGGGCGGCAGCGTGGCGTCCTGCTTGCAGGCGGGGCCGGCGCGGTCGGCCAGCCGCACGCCCTGCCAGGGCTGCACGGGTGCGGGGGCCTTCCAGCGCAGCTCGCCCACCGGGGGTTGGGCAAAGGGCAGGCCCATGTAGACCGTGCCGCCATCGGGGCCACTCAGGCCCTGCACCCAGCCGGCCTGGGTCGGCACGGGAGCGGGGGCGGCCTGCGCGGCGTCGACCCAGCTGGTCAGCGCCATCGAGAGCGCGATCAGGGTGGCCCGGGTGGCCCGTTTGGCCTGTGTGGCCCGTGTGGCCCGTGTGGCCTGTGTGGCCTGTGATTGCGACATGACTGCGTCCCCCCATGTGGTTCCAAGATGGGCGCATTGTGGGGAGGCGCAGAAACCGATGGGCTGTCATTTCCCGGCATCAACTTGTCATTTCTCCGCAGCCAGGCGCGACACTGGTGAAAGTCCTTAAGCCCGCCCACCGCCCCGCAGCGGCAGCATCGTCCGCATGAGCAAAAACAACCTGGTCCCGGCGCGCTACGTGGCGCTGCTGGTTCAGATCCTCGAAGAACAAGGCATCGATTGCACGCCCGCCCTGGGCCAAGCCGGCGTGCCCCGCGCGAGCCTGCGGCACAACGACGCGCTGCTGTCGCCCGATCAGGTCATCGCGGCCACGCGCCTGCTGACCGAGGCCAGCGGCGGCCAGCGTGACCTGGGCATGCGCATCGGCGCGACGACGGGCGCGGGCCAGTTTGGTGAGCTGGGGTTGGGCATGCTCAGCTGCGCCACCGTTCAGGACGGGCTGGACCTGTGTGCGCGCTACTACGTGCTGGTGACGCCCAGTTTCTCGATGCGCACGCGCAGGGTGGGCTCGGTGTGCGAGCTGAGCTGGCAGCCCATCCAGCCCGTGCCATACGACGTGATGGTGCTGGCCTTCGACCTGACCTTGATGAGCTTTCACACCCAGCTGCAAGGCCTGTTGCGCGACGACATGCCCGGCTACGACGCCCACCTGTTTTCACCCGCGCCGCCTGACACGCAGCGCTACGACGCGCTCAAGCCGGGCCGCTGCCATTTCGGGCAAGGCGGGCTGCCCAGCCTGCGCATCGTCATCGACGCGGAGGTGCTGTCGCGCACGCCCATGCCCCTGGCGCACGCGGCCAACCTGGCCGACATCTGCCAGCGCCTGGACGTCAAGCTGATCCACCACCTGGAGCAGGATCAGCGCGACTGGCGAGCCTGGGTCACGATGATGCTGACAGAGGCCCAGGGGCACCAGCCCACGCAGGACGAACTCGCCGCCATCGTGAACGTCTCGACCAGCACGCTGGCGCGCCACCTGGCGGCGCAGGGCACCACCTTCCGCGAGCTGGCCAACGAGATCCGCCACGAACGCGCCTGCCAGTGGCTGCGCGAAGGTCGGCTGCGGGTGTCGGACGTCGCCGAGCTGCTGGGCTACACCGACCCGGCCAACTTCATCCGCGCCTTCAAGGCCCGATCGGGCGTGAGCCCGACGCAATACAGCAAGGCGCAGCGCCCCTGAGTGCAAGCAAATGCGGGCCCAGGGTCGGGGCAGCGGGCTACGTCAAACAACGTATTGGGCGCAGGCGGCGGGCTTCGAACAATGGCAGGGTCTTCAATTGAGGAGCCCGCCATGCTTCACGGTGACATTTCTTCCAGCGACGACACCGTCGGTGTCGCGGTCGTCAACTACAAGATGCCTCGCCTGCACACGCGAGCGGAGGTGCTGGAGAACGCGCACAAGATCCGCCAGATGATCGAGGGCATGAAGCTGGGACTGCCCGGCCTGGACCTGGTCATCTTCCCCGAGTACAGCACCCACGGGATCATGTATGACAAGGCCGAGATGATGGAGACGGCCGTGACCATCCCCGGCGACGTCACCGAGGTGTTCGCGCAGGCCTGCCGCAACGCCAAGGTCTGGGGCGTGTTCTCGCTGACCGGCGAGCGCCACGAAGAGCATCCCGCCAAGGTGCCCTACAACACGCTGATCCTGATGAACTACCAAGGCGAGATCGTTCAGAAGTACCGCAAGATCATGCCGTGGACGCCCATCGAGGGCTGGTACCCGGGCGACCAGACCTGCGTCTCCGACGGGCCCAAGGGCATGAAGGTCAGCCTCATCATCTGCGACGACGGCAACTACCCCGAGATCTGGCGCGACTGCGCCATGAAGGGCGCCGAGTTGATCGTGCGCTGCCAGGGCTACATGTACCCGGCCAAGGACCAGCAGGTGATGATGGCCAAGGCCATGGCCTGGGCCAACAACAGCTACGTGGCGGTGGCCAACGCGGCCGGCTTCGATGGCGTCTACAGCTACTTCGGGCACAGCGCCATCGTGGGCTTCGACGGGCGCACGCTGGGCGAGTGCGGCGAAGAGGACTACGGCATCCAGTACGCGCAGCTCAGCAAGCGCCTGATCCGCGACGCGCGCAACACCGGGCAGTCGCAGAACCACCTCTTCAAGCTGCTGCACCGCGGCTACACCGGCAAGATCAACTCCGGCGAGGGCGACAAGGGCGTGGCCGAGTGCCCCTTCAGCTTCTACCGCGAGTGGGTGACCGACCCGCTGGGCACGCAGGCCAAGGTGGAGGCCATCACGCGGCCGACGGTGGGCACCGCGCAGTGCCCGATCGAGGGCATCCCCAACGACGCGCGGCTCACCCGGGAGTGACCGGGCGCTTGCGCATGCCGAACAGCTCCATGGCCTCGATGAAGGACTCGGCCGTGCGGTCGATCAGGAAGCGGGACTGGAAGCACTCGCGGGCGTTGTCCCGCATGGCCTGCCAGCGCTCGGGCGGCGTGGTCAACCAGCGGCGCAGCAGGCGCTCGGTGCCCATGACCGTGTCCTGGTCGACGTAGCCGCCTTCGGCCTGCTGGATCTCGCGCCAGATGTTGACCTGGTTGGAGATCAGCACCGGCAGGCCGCAGGCCATGGCCTCGGCCACGGCGATGCCGAAGTTCTCCTGGTGCGAGGGCAGCACGAAGGCGTCCGCACAGCGGAAGGCGCCCCACTTGACGTCGCCGCTGACCATGCCCGTCCAGGTGACGGCGTCTTGCAGGCCGAGGTCGCGCACGCGGGCCTGCATGGCCTGGCCGTGGGCGTGGTCGGCGGGGCCGGCCATGACGACGTGAACGCCCGCCATCAGCTGCGGCTCCAGCGAGCGCAGCCGCGCGAAGGCGTCGAACAGCAGGTCGGGGCCCTTTTTCTCGTGCACGCGACCGAGGAAGAGCAGCAGGCGCTTGCCGTCCAGCTCGGGGAAGGCGCGCTGGAAGGCCTCGCGCTGGCGTGCCGTGGCATCGGGCGGGGCGCTGGTGCCGTAGCTGACGACGTACTCGTCACAGCGGTAGAGCCAGAAGGACTGGCGGGCCAGGCGGCGCTCGTCTTCGCAGGTGAAGAGCACCGCGGCGGCGTCGCGCAGCACCCGGTACTCGGCCCAGGGCCAGAACAGCCACTTCTTGAGGTGCTTGAGCGGGTAGGTGCGCTTGAACCACGGGTCCAGCATGCCGTGCGTGAACACGAAGTACGGCACCGGCAGCTTGTGCAGGGCGCGCCAGGCACCGAAGGCGTGGTACTGCCAGATGCCGTTGACGATGACCGCGTCGTACTCATGCGCATGGGCCTTCAGCCAGGGCACCAGGCGCGGGGTGTGGCGCCAGCCCCAGATGCGGGTGGGGCCCATGGCGTGACAGGGCAGCGGGCAGTCGCGCACCCAGGGGTCGGCGGGGTCGTCCAGCGACAGCACCTCGACCGTGTGGCCGTGGCGCAGGTTGACGGCGGAGAGCTGCTTGAGCCCCTCGATGGGGCCACCGCCAACCGGGTTGACCGACGAGATGCAGTGCAGGATTCGAAAGCCCATCACGACGCCTCTCGGTAGCCCGCCCGGGCGTAGGTGCGGCGGGCGCAATCGGCGCAGGCTTTGTGGTCGAGCCGGGCCTGGCCGTACTCGGTGAGGTGCTCGGTGAAGCGGCGCCAATGGGCGTCGGGGCCCTGGATGCGATCGCAGGTGGTGCACACAGGGACCTCGCCCGAGAAGGCGCGCAGGCGGGCGTCGAGCGCGTCGCGGCGCGCGTCGACGTAGCGGATGGCGGCCACGACCAGCAGGAAACAAAACAGCCGGTTGGCGGCGTTGACGGGCAGGATCCAGGCGGCGCTGTATTCGTGCCCCGAGGCGACGTCGGCCACGATCCAGACCAGCGTGGCCAGCGACGAGACCACGACCCCGGCGGAGGCGCCCAGGCGGCGCGTGGCCACGCCCACCGGCAAGGCGTAGAGCAGGAAGACGGAGACCTCGTGGCCCGACAGCCCGTCCACCCCGCCCACGGCCACCAGCAGGATCAGGCACACGACCCACCAGCGCCAGCGCTGGGTGAAGCCCGGTTTCACGTGGTCGGTGGGGTCGGTTGGGTCGGTGCGTTCACCGTGCGCGCTGGCCAACATGCTGTCGTCCTTTGAAGCGGGGCCGCCAGTGTCGGGCGCGCGCGTGGCGTTTGAGTCCGTCGCCGTGATCCGAACGGCTCACCACACCGAGTGGTGGTCTTCGGTGACACCCAGGAGCTGCTCGACGGCCACCGGGGCGCCATTGGGCGTGCGCCGGACCGTGCCGCTGAACAGGCCCACGGGCTGGATGTAGCGGCTGGAGGCGATGAGGGCCTGCTGGTCGGCGCAGCGCGCGCCTTGCGGCTGGAAGACGAGGTCGAGCAAACCGTCGTCCGTGGCAACGTGCCAGGTCGACATCGGGCGGATCGGGTCGAAGGTGAAGGTGGCCGCACCCAGCGGGATGAGGTCGCCGTCCAGCCAGAGGGCGTTTTCGTGGTTGCCGAAGTAGCCTTGCTGCAGGTTGAAGCCCAGACCAGGCCGGTGCGCCGAGGCCCAGCGCCAGGCCGTGTCGCGCGCCAGCAAGCCGTTGGAGCTGTCCAGGCAGGCGCTGGCGTGCGCCAGGCTCCAGCTCACGCCGTCGACCTCCAGCTCGCCCGTCACGCGCAGGGCCGAGGTCTTGTGCGTGCAGTGGGCCAGGCCCCCGAGTGGCTCGCCCACGGCCACGAGGACGGGCGGGGCGTCGCGCAGGTCGAGGTTGGCGCGCAGGTGGAAGGTGCCGGCGCGCAGGCGCACGGTGATGAGGTCGTTGCTGCGGTGGCGCACGGACACCCGCGCACCGGGCGAGCGAAACCAGGCCTGCGAGCCGGCGAGCGGGCGACTGGAGACGGCCCCGCAGAGGCCAGGCAGGCCCAGCGCGTCCCAGTCGGCGACGACGCGCTGCAGCAACCGGTCGAAAACATAGGCGAAGGCGGTGGTGCACCAGCCCAGGTCCACCACGGCCAGGCCCACGAACAGCTCGGGCGAGCCGATGCCGA
The DNA here is from genome assembly GCA_016000265.1 of Burkholderiales bacterium. GTDB lineage: Bacteria > Pseudomonadota > Gammaproteobacteria > Burkholderiales > Burkholderiaceae_C > Aquabacterium. Next base: position 52,483 of record JAECRL010000017.1, on the reverse strand, counting down.
CGTACTGCCAGCGTTTGTGGTGGGTCCAGCGCCAGAAGGGCGAGCGCTTGACGGCGGCGTCCAGCCCCGACCAGTCGACCTCGCCCACGCGGATGGCGTCGCCCGCGCGGCTCTCGTAGCGCCCGCTCAGCAGCTCACCGCCCTGCACCACCGCGCTCGGCGCAGGCGGCAGGGACGCGGACACCGAGGCCGGCACGGAATGCGACCACGCGGTCGCTGCCTGGGTTCGGAGGTTCACGCTGCCTGGCGCCGCTGGTGACGCCGCCACTGCGCCGGCGGCATGCCCGTCCAGGCGCGAAAGGCCCGCGTGAAGGCGCTTTGCTCGGAGTAGCCCAGCAGCAGCGCGATCTCGGCCAGGTCCAGCCGGCACTCCTTGAGGTGCCCCTCGGCCAGGTGGCGGCGGGTGTCATCGAGCAGCTGCTGGAAGCTGGTGCCTTGCTCGGAGAGCCGGCGCTGCAAGGTGCGCGGGCTGCTGTGGTGGGCCACGGCCAGCGCGGCCAGCGAGGTCTTGCCCTCGCGGATCAACGGCACCAGGGTGCGGCGCCAGGCGTCCACCGCGGCGGGCACCTGCGAGACCTGCTGCAGCAGCTGCTCGGCCTGCTGATCAAGCAGGCTGACGAGGGCGGGGTCGGACTTGCGCAGCGGCAAGGCCATGTAGCTGAGGTCGAACACCAGGCGCGTGAGCGGCGCGTTGAAGCTCACCTCGCCGCCAAAGAAATCCCGGTAGGGCTGCATGTCGCGCGGCGGCGGGTTGACGAAGCAGACCTCGCGCACCGGCCAGTAGCGCCCGGTCATGTCGCGCGCCAGCTGCACCAGCGAGGCGATGGCGGTTTCGTCCACCAGGGCACCGGGGCGGCCCCGCTCCACGCCCCACTCGATGGTGACGCCGCGCTCGTCGAGGCGCACGTGAGCCGGGTTGGCGTCGTACACTGAGGCGTGGTAGCGCTCCATGCGCTGCAGCGCCTGCGCGAGGTTCTCGCAGGCGAGGGCCGCGTAGCCCAGCACCCCGAAGTGCCGCGCGCCGATGCCCTCGGCGATGCGCAGACCCAGCCCCGGACGGCCTTCGAGGGCGTCGACGCGGCGCAACCACTCCTGCCACTGCGACATGGGCACGAAGTGCTGGGTGGGGTCGGGACGGGGCCCGAGCAGGTGCTGGGCATCCAGACCCTGACGCTCCAGGTACTCGTGGAGCAACTGGGCGAAGGACGCGGCGATGCGGGTGTCGGCCATGGCAAGGTCACCAGGGAGGGAGACCGATCATGCCGCTGGCGCCCGAGCCTGCCCATTCGGGCTAGACGGGAGGCGCCAGCGCCCACATTGGCGCCATACGTCAAGAAATTGTCTGCGGGGGTCAAGCGCCAGCGCCGCGCTTTGCGCACCATGGCAGCACCCCATCGACCTGCTCACGCATTTTCCCCCTCTGCCCACCATGCTCGACCTCACCAGCCTGCTGGACGCCGCCCTCGCCCCCTTCGCCCTGGTCGACCCCCACGTCGACTGGCAAGACGCCTTGCTGATGCTGCTGTCGCCAGTGTTCTTCGCCGTCGTGGCGGTGGAATGGTGGCACTTCAGGCAAGCCGCCCGACCGCGCAACGCGTCGCCCGCCAAACCGGTCTACGACCTGCGCGACTCGCTCGACAGCATGACCCTGGGGGGCGTTTACACCGCACTGGACGTGGTGCTGGTGCTGGCCTTCGTGCTGCCCGCCATGGGCTGGGTCTTCGAGCACCACCGCCTGAGCACCATCGAGCTGACGCCCCTGAGCTTCCTGGCGCTCTACCTGGGCGTGGAGTTCTGCTACTACGGGTTTCACCGAGCCAGCCACCGCATCCGGTGGTTCTGGTGCGCGCACGTGGTGCACCACGGCTCGGAGCACATGAACTTCACGGCCGCGATGCGCCAGAGCTGGCTCTACACCTTCGCGGGCAACTGGCTGTTCTACCTGCCCATGGTGTGGATCGGCTTCGAGCCCAAGGCGGTGCTGCTGGCGCTGTCCATCAACCTGGGCTACCAGTTCTTCGTGCACACGCAGTGGGTGGGCAAGCTGCACCCGCTCATCGAGCTGATCTTCAACACGCCCTCGCACCACCGCGCCCACCACGGCCGCAATCCGCGCTACATCGACAAGAACTACGGCGGCACCCTGATCGTGTTCGACCGCCTGTTCGGCACCTTCGTGGAAGAGACCGAAGCGGTCGACTACGGCCTGGTGCGCCAGGTGCACACGCACAACCCGTTCTGGCTCACGCTGCACGAGTGGGTGGCCATGTGGCGCGACCTGATGCGCCCCGGCCCGCTGGCCCTGAGGCTCAAACACCTGTGGGCACCACCAGAATGGGAGCGCCCGAGCGCCCTTAAGACGGATAATCGCGCCCATGCATCCGAACGCGCTCCTCGACCTCACGACGCAACTCGTCCGTGAGGTACTCAAGCTCGACGCCCCGGCCGACAGCATCGTTTCCTACTTTTTCCGCCAGCACAAGGCCCTGGGCCAGCGCGAGCGACACGCCCTGGCCGAGACGGCCTACGCCGTGCTGCGCCAGCGCCTGCTGTGGGCCAACCTGGCGCAGTCCGGGCACGGCCCGCAGGAGCGGCGCCTGGCGCTGCTGGCCTGGCAGGGCCAAGAGCACATCCTGAAAAATGGCGCCACAGCCGACGAACTCGGCTGGCTGCAGCGCACCGCCGCCATCGACCGCAGCAACCTGGCCGACAAGCTGCGCCACAACCTGCCCGATTGGCTCGCCAACCGCCTGCGCGACCAGCTCGACGACGAAAACTTCTGGGCCCTGGTGGCGACCTTCTCGGCCTCGGCCCCGCTGGACCTGCGCGTGAACACGCAAAAGGCCAAGCGCGAGGCCGTGCTGGAGGCCCTGGCCGCCGCGCAGATCGCCGCCGAGCCCACGCCGTATTCGCCGCTGGGCATCCGCATCCCGGGCAAGCCGGCGCTGCAGAAAATGCCCGTCTACACCGAAGGTCACGTGGAGGTGCAGGACGAAGGCAGCCAGCTGCTGGCCCTGCTGACCAACCCCAAGCGCGGCGAGATGGTGGTGGACTTCTGCGCCGGCGCGGGCGGCAAGACCCTGGCCCTGGGCGCGCTGATGCGCAACACCGGCCGACTCTACGCCTTCGACATCTCGGCGCACCGCCTGGACAACCTCAAGCCGCGCCTGGCGCGCAGCGGGCTGTCCAACGTGTACTCCACGCAGATCGCGCACGAAAACGACGACCGCATCAAGCGCCTGCGCGGCAAGATCGACCGCGTGCTGGTGGACGCGCCCTGCTCCGGCCTGGGCACGCTGCGCCGCAACCCCGACCTGAAGTGGCGCCAGAGCCCCAAGGCGATCGACGAGCTGCAGGCCAAGCAGACGGCCATCCTGGCCAGCGCGGCGCGCCTGCTCAAGCCGGGCGGCCGCCTGGTGTACGCCACCTGCTCGATCATCCCCGACGAGAACGAAGGCATCGCCGACGCCTTCACGGCGGCGCACCCCGAGTTCGAGCTGATCAACGCCGCCGAGGCGCTGGAAGCGGCGGGCGTGAGCCGCGCCGGCGAGCTGGTGTCGCCCGCCGGCCACCTGCGCCTGTGGCCGCACAAGCACGCCACGGACGGGTTCTACGCGGCGGTGTGGCAGCGCAAGGACTGACCTGGCGCGAGGCAGAAAAAAAGGGACCCGAGGGTCCCTTTTTCAATGCGGTCGCCGCCTGACGGGGGTCAGAACAGGCTTTCCTTGACGTAGATGATGTCGTTGGGCATCAGCTTGTCGTTGAGGCCGGGCTCGATCACCTGGACCTGACCCGTCGCCTCGTCGCGGCGGTGCACCTTGATGCCACGCTGCGTGCCGCGCAGCGTCAGGCCACCGGCGTTGGCCAGGGCCTGCAGCAGCGTCGTGTCGCGCATCAAGATCTGGGCGCCGGCGCGCTGCACCTCGCCGTACATGTAGATCTGCGGGGCGCGGTCCACCCAGATGCTGTCGCCGTTGGCCAGCACGAAATCAGGCTCGGTGCCCGTGGAGGCAAAAACCTTGGTGAAGTCGATTTCCTTGCGGAAGGCCTTGCCCTCGCGCAGGCCCGACACCACCACGGTGTCCGAACCCGAGCCCGGGATGATGCCGCCGGCCATGGCCATGATCTCGGAGAGCTTGTTGCTGCCCGAAATCAGCGGGTAGCGACCCGGCTTGTTGACCATGCCCAGCACCGAGACCTGGTTGGCGGTAGCGCCGATCAGCAGGATCGAAACCTGGGGCTGCTTGAGGAAGTTGCCGTCCTTGAGGCCCGTGGCGATCTTCTTTTCCGCATCGGCGATGCTCAGGCCACCGATCTTGATGTTGCCCAGCAGAGGGTAGGAAATGGTGCCGGCCTCGTTGAGGCGGGTCTCCAGGGTCAGGTCCTGGTTCTGGTAGACGCTGATGCGAACGGTGTCGCCGCCACCCAGCACGTACTCACTCGGCTCGGCCGCCTGCGCGCCCGACCCCACTGCCCACACCAGGGCCATCAAGACCCACTTGAGCATGTCACGCATCCAGTTCATGTCCTCGATCCTCTAATAGAAACCAGTTTGAAGCGGCGCCAATGTATCACCGTGCCGTGACGCCCGACCTGGATGGAGCCAGCCCGTGCGGCAAGGTTCCCTCCCCCTGCCCCCCCTGGCTGCGGGTGAGGTAGGCCGCCACGTCGAGCGCCGGCATGGGCCGCGCGATCAGGTAGCCCTGGATGTCGTCGCAACCCAGCGCCCGCAGCATCACCATTTGCTCCTGCGTCTCGATGCCCTCGGCCGTGGTGTCCAGATGCAAGGCGCGCGCCAGGCTGATGATGGCGGTGACCACGGCCTGCGCGTCGGTGTCGCTGTCGAGCGAGCGCACGAACATGCCGTCGATCTTGAGCTTGTCCAGCGGGAAGCGGCGCAGGTAGGCCAGCGAGGAGTAGCCGGTGCCGAAGTCGTCCATGGCCACGCGCACGCCGCGGCTGCGCAGCGCCATCAGCGTGGCCTGGGCGCCGTCGTGGTCTTCGATCAGCGCGGACTCGGTGATCTCCAGCTCCAGCCGCTCGGGCGCCAGGCCCGTGTGCGTCAGGGCCTCGTCGACCAGCTCGATGAGGTCGGCGCTGCGGAACTGCACCGCCGAGAGGTTGACCGCCACGCGCAGGTGATCGGGCCATTGCGTGGCCGCGACGCGGCAGGCCTCGCGCAGCACCCAGTTGCCCAGGGAGACGATCTGGCCGGTTTCTTCGGCCACGGGGATGAACTCGCCGGGCCCGATCAGGCCGCGCTCGGAGTGCTGCCAGCGCACCAGGGCCTCGAAGCCGATGACCTCGCCCGAACCCAGGTGAACCTGGGGCTGGAAGTAAAGGGTGAACTGCTCGGCGGCCAGCGCGTGGCCCAGCTCCTGCTGCAGGCGCACGCGGGAGCGGGCCGTCTCGGCCATGCTGGCGTCGAAGAAGCGGAAGGTGTTGCGCCCGGCGGCCTTGGCCGCGTAGAGCGCCAGGTCGGCGCACTGCAGCAGGGACTGCGGGTCGCCCCCGTCGCGCGGGGCCAGCGCCACGCCGATGCTGGTGCGCGACTCCAGTCGCAGGTCGTCGAGCTGGTAGGGCTCCGACAGCAGCGTCAGCACGCGATCGGCCAGCGCCGCGGCGTCGGCCTCGTCGGCGTGGCGCCAGGTCAGCAGGGCGAACTCGTCGCCCCCCAGTCGGGCCAGCAGGTCGCCATCGAGCACGCAGGACTTCAGGCGCGCACCGACCTTGCGCAGCAGCTGGTCGCCCATGCCGTGGCCGAAGGTGTCGTTGATGTTCTTGAAATTGTCCAGGTCGATGAAGAGCAGCGCGCAGGGACGGTGAGCCGCGTCCTGCCCCGGCCCCAGGCGGCCCAGTTCGGTGCTGAAGCGGTGGCGGTTGGCCAGGCCGGTCAGCGCATCCTGGTTGGCCAGGCGGGCCAGCTCCTCGCGCGCCAGGCGCGTCTGCGTGATGTCGGAGCCCACACCGCGCCAGCCAGCGGCGCGGCCCCGGTCGTCGTGCAGCGGCTTGGCCGACAGCGACCACCAGTGCACGTCGGTGCCCACGGCCACGGGCAGCTCCAGGTCGCGGAAAGGCTGGCCCATGCGGATGCAGGTGGTCAGGCGCGCCAGGGCCTGCTCACCATCGGCGTCGTGGGCGGGGGACAGGGCCGCCAGCAAATCGAGAAAGGGCTGCTGCTGCAGCTGCCGCTGGGTCAGGCCGAAGGACTCCGCCAGGCGGGCCGAGACGTGGCGCAGGTGGCCCGAAGGCGAAATCTCCCACAGCCAGTCGGAGGCGTGCTCCTCGAAGTCGCGCAGCAGCAGGTCGATGAGCTGCTTTTGCCGGTCGGTTTCCGAGTCCGCGCGCAAGCGGCTCATGAAGGTGCGGCCGTTGGCGAACACCACCGCGCCCATGATGGTGGTGTAGACCAGCAGCAGCACCATGAGCGAGCCGCTGGTGGCGTAGCCGGAATTCAGCAAGCCGATGACGCTGCCCACGCCCAGCGTGGCCACGAAGGCCCAGGCGGCCGGCACCATGGGCCCGAGCATGAAGGCGCCACTGCAGATCATGCCGACCACCACGGTGGCGATCAGCAGCGCCTGAGCGTGGTCGGCCTGCGGGAAGACGATGACGGGCATGACCGACCACAGGGCGCCGAAGGTGATGACGTGGCCCACCACGAGCTTGCCGGCACCGGGCACGGCCACGGGCCGGTGGCCGTGGGTGACGAGCTGACGCCACCACAGGAGCCCAACGGGCATCGCCAGGCTGACGGTCACGCCCCAGATCAGCAGCCAGACGTGGGGCAGCTCGTTCCAGAACACGCGGCAGATCACCACCGTGTTGACGGCGTTGCCCAAGGAGATCAGCGGCATCAGGTTGAGCAGCGCCAGCAGCTGGCGAGCCCGGTAGTAGCGCGCCAGGGGGCCGTCCACGGCCTCACCGGGGATGGCGTCCAGCAACCACTGCTCGATGCGTGACTTCCAGAGGGTCGACCAGGATCGCTGTGTTGGGGACATCCCTGTCATGGCTGAAAAGATAAAACCTAGCCAGGGTTGATCGGCCGGCCGGCGGAAAACTTGACGCCGATTGACTCGCGTCGGACAACACACCGCGTTCGTTGATGTGGATACGGCGCTTGCCACATTGACGCCGATCGGGGGGCATCGGATGGCTTACCATCGCCAACCCCTTGCACCACATGTTGCCATGAACTCCGAGAAACCCCAGTCTGACGCCGAACGGTCACTGCGCGACGCGGCCCTCGAATACCACCGCCTGCCCACCCGCGGCAAGATCGCGGTCAACCCGACCAAGCCCCTGACCAACCAGCGCGACCTGGCCCTGGCTTACTCGCCGGGCGTGGCCTACCCCTGCCTGGCCATCGAGCAAGACCCGACGCTGGCGTTCGACTACACCTCGCGCGGCAACCTGGTGGCCGTGATCACCAACGGCACCGCCGTGCTGGGCCTGGGCGACATCGGCCCGCTGGCCTCCAAGCCGGTGATGGAGGGCAAGGGCTGCCTGTTCAAGAAGTTCGCCGGCGTCGACGTGTTCGACATCGAACTGGCCGAGCGCGACCCGGACAAGCTGATCGAGATCATCGCGGCGCTGGAGCCCACGCTGGGCGGCATCAACCTCGAAGACATCAAGGCGCCCGAGTGCTTCTACATCGAGAAGCAGCTGTCGGCGCGCATGAACATCCCCGTCTTCCACGACGACCAGCACGGCACGGCCATCATCTCCAGCGCCGCGCTGCTCAACGGCCTGGAGCTGGTGGGCAAGGACATCGGCGCGGTCAAGATCGCGGTGTCGGGCGCGGGTGCCGCGGCCATCGCCTGCCTGGACGTGATGGTGGGCCTGGGCGTCAAGCGCGAAAACGTTTACGTGTGTGACTCCAAGGGCCTGATCCAGAGCGAGCGCGCCGACGCGCTGGCCGGCAAACTCGACGAGTCCAAGCAGCGCTTTTGCCAGAAGACCTCGGCGCGCACCCTGGCCGACGTGGTCAACGGCGCCGACGTGTTCCTGGGCTGCTCGGCCGCCGGCGTGCTGACCGCCGAGATGGTCAAGACCATGGCCGCCAGCCCGCTGATCCTGGCGCTGGCCAACCCCGAGCCCGAGATCCGCCCCGAGGTCGCCAAGGCCGCCCGGCCGGACTGCATCATCGCCACGGGCCGCTCGGACTACCCCAACCAGGTCAACAACGTCCTGTGCTTCCCCTACATCTTTCGGGGCGCGCTCGACTGCGGCGCCACCAAGATCACCGAAGCCATGAAGCTGGCCTGCGTGCGCCAGATCGCCGACCTGGCCAAGGCCGAGATCTCCGATGAAGTGGCCGCCGCCTACCCGGGCCGCGAGCTGCGCTTCGGGGCCGACTACCTGATCCCGACGCCGTTTGATTCGCGCCTGATCCTGCGCATCGCACCGGCCGTGGCCGAAGCCGCTGCCGCCTCCGGCGTGGCCACCCGCCCGATCGCCGACCTGGCCGCCTACCGCGAATCGCTCTCGCAGTTCGTGACCAACACGGGCCTGTTCATGCGCCCGCTGTTCCTGGGCGCCAAGCAGGCCAAACAGGCCAAGCGCATCGCCTACGCCGAGGGCGAAGACGAGCGCGTGCTGCGCGCCGCGCAGGTCGCCGTCGACGAGCAACTGGCCTTCCCCATCCTGGTGGGCCGCCCCGACGTCATCACCACGCGCATCGAGCGCGCCGGCCTGCGCCTGCAGCCGGGCGTGAACTGCGAGGTCGTCAACCCGGGCCACGACGAGCGCTTCAAGCCCTACGTCGAGGCCTATCACAAGCTGCGCGCCCGCGACGGCATCACGCCCGACCTGGCCAAGGTGGTGCTGCGCCGCTCGAACTCGCTGATCGCCACCATGCTGGTCAAGATGGGCGACGCCGACGGCATGATCTGCGGCGTGATCGGTCGCTACGACTTCCACCTCGAGCACGTGCGCGACGTCATCGGCGTGCGCCCGGAGGCCCATGGCCTGGCCGCGCTCAACGCGCTGATCCTGGACCAGCACAACCTGTTCATCGCCGACACCTTCGTCAACGAAGACCCGACGGCCGAACAGCTCGCCGACATCGCCGTGCTGGCCGTCGAAGAGGTGCAGCGCTTCGGCCTGCCCCCGCGCGTGGCCTTCCTGTCGCACTCGATGTTCGGCTCCAGCAACCGCCCCTCGGCCAAGAAGATGCGCCAGGCGCGCGACCTCTTCGTGGCCCGCATGCCCCACATCCCCGCCGACGGCGAGATGCAGGGCGACGCGGCCTTGAGCGAGTCGGTGCGCCACAAGCTGCTGCCTGAGAGCACGCTGCAGGGCACCGCCAACGTGCTGATCTGCCCCAACCTGGACGCGGCCAACATCCTCTTCAACGTGCTGAAGATGACCGGCGGCAACGGCGTGACGGTGGGCCCCATCCTGCTGGGCGCGGCGGCGCCGGTGCACATCCTGACGCCCTCGGCCACGGTGCGCCGCATCGTCAACATGACGGCGGTGGCGGTGGGGCATGGCAGCCCCACGCCGGCCACGGTGCGCGGCTGATCGCAGCGCATGGCGCCTGAAGTCCCGCCCCGGCAACTCGCGATTGGCTACGTCTCGGCCCTGGCCACGGTGGCCATCTGGGCGGGCTTCATCCTCATCTCTCGCCTGGGCGGCAAGAGCGCCCTGACCGGCTGGGACATCGTCGCGCTGCGGCTGGGCACGGCCGCGGTCATCCTGCTGCCGCTCTCGCTGAAGCTGCCCGCGGGCACCTGGCGCGACGCGCGGCTGTGGACGCTGGCCTTCATCGGCGGCCTGCTCTTCCTGATCCTGGCGTACGCGGGCTTCAAGCTGGCGCCGGCCGCGCACGGTGGCATCCTCATGCCGGGCATGCAGCCCTTTTTGGTGACGGCGCTGGCCTGGCTGCTGCTGGGCACGCGCCCCCCGCGCCAACGGGTGCTGGCGCTGATGCCGATTGCCCTCGGGGTGGCCTGCGTGGCCTACCCCGTGGTCACCGGGGCCCACCTGGGGCCCTCCACCCTGCCGGGCGACCTGCTGCTGCTGGGCGCGGGCCTGGCCTGGGCGACCTACAGCGTGCTGGTCAAGAAATGGGTGTACGACGCCTGGCTGCTGACGCGCTTCGTGGCGCTGGCCTCCACGCTGATGTTCATGCCGGTCTACCTGCTGTGGCTGCCCAAAGGGCTGGACCAGGTGCCCGCGTCGATGCTGGTGCTGCAGGCGCTGTACCAGGGCATCGGGCCGACCATCGTGGCCATGATCCTGTTCCTCAAGGCCGTCTCCATCCTGGGGGCCGAGCGCATGGGCGCGCTGGTGGCGCTGGTGCCGGTGCTGGCCGGGCTGGGCGCCGTGCCGCTGCTCGATGAGCCGCTGACGCCCTGGCTGGTGGCCGGGCTGGCGCTGGTGTCGACGGGGGCGTGGCTGGCGTCGAGGCCGGTGCGGCACTGAGCCACCCCGACCTCAGGCGCGTCACCTCACAGGTTGAGCTGCTTGGCGATGATCTCGTTCATGATTTCGTGCGTGCCACCGCCGATGGCCAGGATGCGGTTGTCGCGGTAGAGCCGCTCGACCACCGACTCGCGCATGTAGCCCATGCCGCCGAAGATCTGCACGGCCTCGTAGGTGACGCGGTCGGAGACCTCGGTGGCGAAGTTCTTGGCCATCGAGACCTCCTTGACCGAGACCTGACCGGCCTGCATGCGCGCGGCGACGCGATAGGCGTACTCGCGCGCCACGTCGACCTGGGTGGCCATCTCGGCGAGCTTGTGGCGGATGACCTGGTGCTTGGACAAGGGCTTGCCAAACGTCACGCGGTCCTTGACGTGGTCCAGGCAGGCTTCCAGCGCCATCTGGGCGGTCATGTAGGCCATCACGGCCAGGGCCAGGCGCTCGGCCTGGAAGTTCATCATGATGAGCATGAAGCCCGCGTTCTCCGGGCCGATCAGGTTGCCCACGGGCACGCGGCAGTCTTCGAAGAACAGCTCGGCCGTGTCGGAGGCCCACCAGCCCATCTTCTTGAGGTTGCGCCCCACGCTGAAGCCGGGCGTGCCCTTGTCGATGAGCAGCAGCGACACCCCCGCGTAGCCCTCGCCGCCCGTGCGCACGGCCACCGTGTAGTGGTCGGCGCGCACGCCCGAGGTGATGAAGGTCTTGCTGCCGTTGACGACGTAGTGGTCGCCATCGCGCACAGCGCGGGTGCGCAGGTTGGCCACGTCGGAGCCGCCGCTGGGCTCGGTGATGGCCAGCGCCATGATCTTCTCGCCGCTGAGCACGGCGGGCACGACGCGCTGCTGCAACTCGGGCGACGCGCCGCGCCACACCGGCGGCAGGCCGATGTCGAGCGAGCCCAGGCTGGCCACCAGGCCGCCGGAGGTGCTGCGCATGAGCTCCTCGCTGACGGCCACCTTCATGAAGACGTCGTGCTCGCCCGTGCCGCCCAGGTGCTCGGGGTGGCCGATGCCCAGCAGGCCGAGTGCGCCGGCCTGCTGGTAGAGCTCGCGCGGGAAGCCGCCCGCCTCCTCCCAGGCCCCGATGTGCGGCAGGACCTCTTGCTGCACGAAGCGGCGGGTGGTTTCGCGCACCATGGCGTGGGTCTCGTTGAAGTACGGGGGGAAGGTGGAGGCGGGGGTGGCGGTCATGGGGTCTCTCTGAGAGGAGGGGCATCGGTAGTTAACCTATGATGCCCGCAATTGACGCTTACGTCACCTCTGACACACAATCCGGACAAGCCCCAACCCACTTCCCGAGAGACCGACCATGACCCGCCCCACCCGCTACGACAGCATCTTCCGCAACGGCCTGTTTCAGGGCCAGGTCCACGTGGTCACCGGCGGCGGCAGCGGCATCGGGCGCTGCGTGGCACACGAGTTGGCCGCCCTGGGTGCCACGGTGGTCATCACCGGGCGCAACGAAGAAAAGCTCGCGCGCACCGCCGCCGAGATCACGGAAGACGGCGGCCGCGTGTTCACCGCCGCGTTCGACATCCGCGACGAGGACCAGGTCAAGGCCGCGGTGGCCGCCCTGGTCCAGCAGCACGGCCCGATCCACGGCCTGGTCAACAACGCGGGCGGGCAGTTCCCCTCGCCGCTGGCGGCCATCTCCAAGCGAGGCTTCGACGCCGTGGTCACCAACAACCTGACCGGCGGCTTCTTGATGATGCGCGAGGTCTACAACCAGAGCATGGCCAAGCACGGCGGCGCGGTGGTCAACATGACGGCGGACATGTGGAACGGCATGCCGGGCATGGCGCACTCGGGCGCGGCGCGCGCGGGCATGGCCAACCTGACGAAGACGGCGGCCTACGAATGGGCGGCGTCGCACGTGCGCGTGAACGCGGTCGCACCCGGTTGGATCGCCTCCAGCGGCATGGACGCCTACGGCCCGGGCATGGCCCCCATGATCCGCATGCTCAAGGACAACCTGCCAGCCAAGCGCATGGGCCTGGAGGCCGAGGTCAGCTCGGTCATCTGCTTCCTGTTGAGCCCGGGGGCGGCCTTCGTGACCGGCATCACGGTGGCCATCGACGGCGGCGCGCCGCTGCACAGCCCGGTCATGCCCACGCCCAACCACGCCGGGGCGCCCACCTACGACGGCTTCCACCGCGCGACGGTGCCGGCCGTGCTGCGCGACGACCCGGCTTGACCCACTTTTGTCCAGCCCCGCAGCCCAGCAGGGCTTTGGCAAGTTCCTAGAATCGAGGGCACTTCCGCTTCAAAAGCTGTCATGCCCATCCTCCACGCCGTGCTCGCGGCCGCCTTGTTGCTTTTCCTGGCCAAGTCCGTGGCCTGGCTCATCCAGCGGCGCAGGGGCAACGGCGGCATCGTCGACGCCATCTGGGCCTGGGCCTTGGGCGGGCTGGCCGTGTGGTTCGCCGCCGTGGGCACCGCCCCCACCGACGTCCGCCTGACGCTGGCCCTGATGGGCGGGTTGTGGGGCCTGCGCCTGGGCCTGTACCTGTGGCAGCGCAACTGGCGCAGCGCAGAAGACTGGCGCTACGCCAAGTTCCGCGCCGAATGGGGCGCGCAGGCCCAAAGCAAGATGTTCTGGTTCTTCCAGTTCCAGAACCTGTTCACCCTGGCCCTGGCGGCCAGCGCCTTCCTGCCCGCCGCTTACCGCGAGGGCAGCCCCGGTCCGCTGGGACTGGGCCTGGCCGTGGCCATCTTGCTGCTGTCGGTGTGGGGCGAGGGCCTGGCAGACGAGCAGCTGCGCCGCTTCAAGGCCGACCCGACCCGCCGCGGTCAGGTCTGCGACGTGGGCCTGTGGCGATACAGCCGCCACCCCAACTACTTCTTCGAATGCGTGCACTGGCTGGCCTACCTGCCCCTGGCCTGGGGCAGCCCGCTGTGGGCCTGGGGCCTGATCGCGCCGGCCGTGATGGTGCTGTTGCTGCTCAAGATCTCGGGGGTGCCCCTGCTGGAGGCCGAAATGGCCCAGCGCAAGCCCGGCTACGCCGACTACATGAAGCGCACCAGCATGCTCGTGCCCTGGCCGCCTCGGCCGGCGAAATGAACCACACTGCATCCAGTTGACACGCGGCTGCGTAAGTCAATCCCTGAACAAGCACACCCAGGAGCCTGACCATGATGTTCGCGATTGACTGGGCCGAAAACGGCCTGCTGCCCGATGCCGTGATCCGCGCCGGCATGCGCCGCCTGATGGCCCAGCGCCTGGCCGCGCACCACGACCAACCCCTGTCGCGCCGCACCGCGGTGTTCCGGGCCTTCGTCGACGAGCTGAAATCCAGCCCCATCGCCATCCACACGGTCGACGCCAACGTGCAGCACTACGAGGTGCCCGCGAAGTTCTTCCATCAGCACCTGGGCCCGCGCCTGAAGTACTCCTGCTGCTGGTACGAGCGTGGCAACGAGACCCTGGCGCAGGCCGAAGAGGCCATGATGCGCCTCTACGCCGAGCGCGCCCAGCTCGACGCCCTGCCCGCCGGCGCCCGCGTGCTCGACCTGGGCTGCGGCTGGGGCTCCTTGAGCCTGTGGCTGGCCGAGCGCTACCCGCACCTGCAGGTGGTTGGCTTCAGCAACTCCCACGGCCAGCGCGAGTTCATCGAAGGCCAGGCGCGCGAACGGGGCCTGCCCAACCTGCGCATCGTCACGGGCAACGTCGCCACCGACCCCATGCCGGCCGACGCGCTCCAGGCGGGCTTCGACCGCGTCCTGTCCATCGAGATGTTCGAGCACATGCGCAACTACCAGCTGCTGCTCAAGAAGGTGCGCGGCTGGATGAAGGACGACGCCAAGCTCTTCGTGCACATCTTCGCGCACCCCACGCTGGCCTACCCGTACGAGGTCAAGGACAAGAGCGACTGGATGACCCAGTACTTTTTCCTCGGCGGCATCATGCCCAGCGAGCACCTGCTGGCCCAGTTCCAGGACGACGTCAAACTCGTCAACCAATGGTGGGTGGACGGCACGCACTACCAGAAAACCGCCGAGCACTGGCTGCAAGGCATGGACGGCAACCAGGCCGCCGTGCTGGCCACCTTCAAGCAATGCTATGGCGACGACGCCGAGCGCTGGGTGCAGCGCTGGCGCATGTTCTACATGGCCGTGGCCGAGTTCTTCGGCTACCAGCATGGCAGCGAGTGGGGCGTGGCGCACTACCTGTTCGAAGCCCGCTGAGGACGCCACCATGAAGCTGCTCAACCAGGCCCGCGTGCTCGCCGTGCTCTCTGCGGCCACCTTGCTCACGTGCGAAGCGGTGCAGGCCGAAACGGTGGTCGGTTTCGCGCGCGACGCGGCCAGCCAGCGCTTCCTCTACACCGAGGTGCACGACTTCAACCGCTCGCCCGACGGGCGGGTGCAGACCGCCACCTCGCGGTACTACGACGCACAAGGCAAGGAGCTGGCGCGCAAGTCGCTGGACTACCGCGCCAACCGCCTGATCCCGCTCTACAAGCTGGAGATGCCGGCACAGCGCTACGTCGAGGGCATCAGCAGCAACGCCGACCCGGTGGTCGTCTTCAAGCAGGACCAGGGCAAGGAAGAGCGCAAGAGCCTGGCGCGCGAGGGCGGCCTGGAGGCGGCCGACTCGGGCTTCAACCACCTGTTGATGGACCAGCTGCCGCGACTGCTCAAGGGCGAGACGGTGAGCTTCAAGCTGATCGTGGCGGGCAACACCGACCGCTATCGCTTCCGCGCTCGCCAGGTCGGCGAGCTCATGGTGGGCCAGGAAGCGGCGGTGCGCCTGCGCGTGGAGCCGGACTCGCTGCTGCGCCTGGTGGTCGACCCCATCGAGCTGGTCTACGACACCCAGGGCAGCCGGCTCATCAGCTACCAGGGCGTCTCCAACATCATCGACCCGGCCACCGGACAGGTCCACAAACAGGTGAGCATCACCTACGGCGGGCCGGTCCCCGCGGAAGCCCGCTGGCCTCAGCGCGCGGCCGCAGCCAACGCGACGCGCCCCGACCAGAGCCCCAGCTTGCGGTAGAGCTCACCCACCGGGATCGGCTTGGGCACGTGGTCGTTCATGCCCGCGGCCACCACCTTCTCGCGCTCGCCGGTCATGGCGTTGGCCGTCATGGCGACGATGGGCAGCCGGGACCAGCGCGGCTCCTGGCGGATCAGGCGCGTGGCGGTGTAGCCGTCCATCTCGGGCATCTGGCAGTCCATCAGGACGCAGTCGAAGGCGCCATCGCCCTCCGAGGCTTGCAGGGCCTCCCACGCCTGCCGCCCGTTGCCGGCCACCGTCACCGAGATGCCGACGCGCTCCAGCAAGGCCACGGCCAGCTCCTGGTTGACCTCGTTGTCTTCGACCAGCAGCACGCGCAAGCCGGCGAGTTCGGGGTGGTCGTCGGCACCCGGTGTGCGCAACGGGCCACTCGCGCCGAAGAAGCGCCCGACGGCCAGCTCGTCGGGGGGCATCGGGGCGTGGGGGGGCGCCACACCGGGCGGGCGCTCCAGCTCAAACGGCAACTCCACCCAGAAGGTGCTGCCCTGCCCGGGCTCGCTGGCCACGTCGATGCGTCCGCCCATGCGCTCGACCAGCTGGCGGCTGATGGCCAGTCCCAGGCCGGTGCCCCCGAAGCGGCGAGAGGTGGAGGTGTCGGCCTGCGTGAAGGGCTGGAAGAGGCGCGACATCTGGTCGGCGCTCATGCCCACGCCCGTGTCGCGCACCGTCAGCCTCAGCCGGGCGGCGGCGCCTTCCTGGCCCAGCAAACCGATGTGCAGCCGCACCTCCCCGCGGGGCGTGAACTTGAGGGCGTTGCCCAGCAGGTTCACGAGGACCTGCTGCAGGCGCAGGGGGTCGCCCGCCAGGCGCTGAGGCACGTCGGCGTCGACCTGGGTGAGCAGGGTCAGGCCCTTCTCGCGGGCCTTGCCGCCCAGCAGGTCGGACACGCTTTGCACCACGTCGTCGAGGTCGAAGCTGACGCGCTCGATGTCGAGCTTGCCCGCCTCGATCTTGGAGAAGTCCAGGATGTCGTTGAGGATGCCCAGCAGCAGGTTGGCCGCCGTCTTGACCCGCATGACGTAGCCGCGCTGGGGCTCGGGCAGGCCGCTGTGCAGCGCCAGGTCGGTCATGCCGATGATGGCGTTCATGGGGGTGCGGATCTCGTGGCTGACGTTGGCCAGGAACTCGCCTTTGGCCGCGCTGGCCAGCTCCGCGGCCTCCTTCTCGACGGCGAGCTGCTGGCTGCGGGTCTCGGTGGCCTGGCGCCGCGCGATCTGGTCATCCAGCGACAGGCGCATGCCGTTGATGGCGTCGGCCAGCACGTCGATTTCATCGGGACCCGGCTGGGGCGGGCGCTGCAGCAGCAGGGGCTGGTGCAGCCGGTCGAGCGTGAGCTCGGAGGAGTAGCTCACCACCTGCTGCAAGGGGCGCAGCACCAGCCGGCGCACCCCGATGAGCAGCGCCAGGGCCAGGGCCACCGTGCGGATCAGCTCGGTCGCCACGATGCCCAGGGCCATGTTGCCCACGCGGTGGTAGAGCCCGCCCAGCGAGACCTCGACGTGCAGGCGGGCGACGACCTGCGGCGGCGCGCCCGAGGCGGCGTCCGCGTGGACCAGCGGGTAGGTGTGCGCGATGACCGGCGCCAGCCAGCCCCCGCTGGCGGCCGCGTGGGGTTGGCCCAGCGGGGGCACGGGGAAAGGCAGCTCGCCCTCGAGGCGCACGTGGCTGACGTCGGGCTGGCGGGCGATGCCGGCCAGTTGGTGGCTGATGAGGCCCTCGTCGAGCTGCCACACGCTGGCGGTGAGCGAAGGAAGCTGGGTGGCCTCGATGAGGCGCAGGCTGTCTTGCACGGCCTGCAGCCCGGCACGGTAGGCCGCATGCAGCTGCCAGGACGCGGCCACGCACGCCACCACCACGCTGATGGTCAGGACCTGAACGAGCAGGCGGCGGGAGATGGAGGCGAAGGGGGAGGTGAAAGGCAGGGAGCTCATGGTGCCCCCCGCGGCAGGGTCGCCATCAAACGAGCGTGCTCGCCGCTGCGGCGCAGGCTCTGCAGGCCCTGCTCGAACACCCCGGCCAACCGGGCGCCATCGGCGTGCGCCTTGGAAAAACTCAGCCAGAAGCCGTCCACGCGCAGGCTTCCGACCCGCGCCACGCGGCCTTGGAGTTCAGGCACGTGGGCCACGCGGTGATAAGCCGGCAAGGTGTTGACCAAGGCGTGGTCGACGCGCCCGGCTGCGAGCATGCGCAGCAGGCTGCGGTCGGAGGTGGCCTCGATGCGGCGGATGGCGGGGTCGCGCATGAAGTCGGTCGGGTAGGTGTAGCCCACGGTGATGCCGACGCTGCGTCCGCGCAGGTCCGCCTGGCTCAGCGAGCGTGCGGGAGCGGGGTGCTCGGCATCCACGCGGCCGAAGATGGCCAGCTCTTCCTCGAACATCGGGGTGGGGTGCCAGATGAAGGTGTTTTCATTGGCGCGCGTGCGGGTGACGTTGAAGCAGCCGACGACGCGGCCCTTCTCGGCCTCCATCAGGCACCGCGCGAAAGGCAGGACCACGAAGCGGACGTCGATGCCCTGTGTCTTGAAGGCCGCCCGCACGATGCGGGGCGCGACGCCTTGAGGCTCGCTGGTGCCGGGCTGGGCATGAGAGTACGGGGGCCAGTCGTCTTCGGCCGCCACGGTGATGGTTTCGGCGTGCGCGAGGGGGGCGGCGAACACACACCACCCCAGGCACCAACCCCACCACACGCGCTTGAGCATCCAACCCTCCCGCTCTTGTGAGGAAATGTACCCGCGTTTGTCGGCTCGGGTGGGCTCGCAGAGCAGGGCTTTCCTGGGGCTGGCCGGGTTGTTCAGGCCCGTCGAGGTGTTCAGAGCGCGTCGATGGGCAGCTTGAGGTAGCAGCGGCCATCGGCCTCGGGCGGTGGCAGGTGGCCGGCGCGCACGTTGACCTGGATGGAGGGCAGGATCAGGCGGGGCATGCCCAGCGTGGCGTCGCGCGCCTGACGCATGGCCACGAAGGCGTGTTCGGCCACGCCGTCGTGCACGTGGATGTTGCCCACGCGCTGCTCGCCCACGCTGCATTCGGCCACGGGTTCGCGTTCGGTCTGCGGGTAATCGTGGCACATGAAGAGGCGGGTCTCGGCGGGCAGGGCCAGCAAGCGCTGGATGGAGCGATACAGCGCGTTCGCATCGCCACCGGGGAAGTCGCAGCGCGCCGTGCCGACGTCAGGCGGGAAGAGGGTGTCGCCCACGAAAACGGCGTCGCCCACCACGTAGGCCAGGTCGGCGGGCGTGTGGCCGGGCACGTGCCAGGCCGTGGCCTGCAGGTCGCCGATGGAGAAGGCCTCGCCGTCGGTGAAGAGGTGGTCGAACTGGGAGCCGTCGGTGGGGAAGTCCGCCTCCAGGTTGAAGATGGGTTTGAAGACGCCCTGCACGCGGCGGATGGCCTCGCCAATGGCGATGCGCCCGCCCAGTTGCGCCTTCAGGTGAGGCGCGGCGCTGAGGTGGTCGGCGTGCGCGTGGGTCTCCAGGATCCAGTCCACCGTCAGCCCCTGCTCGCGCACGAAGGCGATGACCTGATCGGCCGAGTCCCGGCGGGTGCGGCCGCTGGCGGGGTCGAAGTCCAGCACCGGGTCGACGATGGCCGCGTGCCCACCCACGCGGTCGAACACGACGTGGGTGAAGGTGCCGGTGGCGGGGTCGAAGAAGGATTGAACGAGGGGGCGCGTCGCGGTCGTGGTGGTCATGGTGTCCTCTTGCAGGCGTTTGCAAATACTTTATTGACAAATAATCTATCAGTCAACATAATTTAATCCATGCAATCGACCGACGCCCTGCCCTCGCGCACCAAGCTGCCCAAACCCGACCTGGAGGCCCTGCAGGCTTCGGCGGACAAGGCCTGTGCGCTGCTGAAGGTGCTGGCCCACGGGGACCGGCTGATCATCCTGTGCCGCCTGTCCCAGGGCGAGTTCTGCGTGGGTGAGCTGGAGGAAGACCTGGGCATCCGCCAGCCCACGCTGTCTCAGCAGCTCGGCGTGCTGCGGCAGGAGGGGCTGGTCAGCACCCGCCGGGAAGGCAAACACGTTTTCTACAAGCTGGCCAGCGAAGACGCCCTGGCGGTGCTGACCGTGCTGCACAGCCGCATCTGCGCACAAGCCATGCCGGGTTGAGCCGGCGTTTTCTCACTTCAACCGGAGCGTCACCATGATCCAAACCAACGTGGGCACCATCGACCGCACCCTGCGCATCGCCGCGGGCTCGATCCTCGTCATCCTGGCCGTCACGGGGCAGGTCGGCGCCTGGGGCTGGCTGGGCGTGGTGCCCATGGCCACGGGCCTGCTGCGCTGGTGCCCGGCCTACTTGCCTTTCGGCCTGTCGACCTGCAAGACGCGTTGATGCTGATCACCGCCGCCCTGGGGGCCCTCATCGGGCTGGTGCTGGCCTTCACCGGCGCAGGCGGCGGGGTGCTGTCCATCCCGCTGCTGGTGCTGGTGTTGCACCTGCCCATGACCGAGGCCGCCCCCATCGGGCTGACGGCCGTCGGCCTGGCGTCTGCGCTGGGCGCGATCCTGGGTTTGAGGCAGGGCATCGTGCGCTACCGCGCGGCGCTCTTGATCGGGGCCATGGGCATGCTCGCCGCCCCGGCGGGCGTGTGGTTGTCTCACCGCCTGCCGCCCACGCCCCTGGTGGTGGGCATGTCGATGCTGCTGCTGTGGCTGGCCTGGCGCGCCTGGCAAGACGCGCGGCACCCGGGGGGCGAGCCACCTCGGCTGGACACCGTGCCCTGCCAGGTGCAAGCACCGGGTGAGCCCCTGCGGTGGACGGCGCCGTGTGCGCGGGCGCTGGCCGCCACGGGGCTGCGCTCCGGGCTCCTGAGCGGGCTGGTGGGCGTGGGCGGTGGCTTCGTCATCGTGCCGGCGCTTGAGCGCCACACCGACCTGGACCTGCGCAGCGTGCAGGCCACCTCGCTGACCGTCATCGCGCTGGTCTCCCTCAGCGGCGTGGGCGCGGCCATCGGTCACGGCGCGGTGCGCGCCGACGTCGCCCTGCCCTTCGCGGTCGGTGCGATGCTGGCCTTGCTCATCGGGCGGCGCTGGGCCGGCCGGGTCTCACCGGCCCGCCTGAAGCAGGCGTTCGCCCTGATCACCGCCGTGGCGGCGCTGCTGATGTTGGCAAAGGCCGCCGGGGTGATGTGAGCCGGGGCAATCGGCTGACTCACCCGCTCAGCGCGGCAAGGCCTCGCCCACGCGCCGTGCGATGGCCAACAGCGCCGGCAGGCACCCCTCCTGCAAGGCCGCCGCGCTGCGACGCTGCGGCTGGCTGCTGACGTTGATGGCCGCCACCACCCGACCCGTGCGGTCGGTGATGGGCACGGCCAGGGACATCAGGCCCAGCTCCAGCTCCTCGTTGACCAGCGCCCAGCCCTTGCGCCGCACCTGCGAGAGCACCTGCAACAGCTTGTCCGGGTCGGTGATGGTCTTGGGCGTGCGCGCCGCGAGGTCCATGGCCGCGACGCGGGCGTGGCGCTCATCCTCGGGCAGGCCGGCCAGCAAGACGCGACCCAGCGAGGTGCAATGCGCCGGCAGGCGAGAGCCCACGCCCAGGTTGATGGACATGATCTTCTGTGCCGGCACCCGCAGGACGTAGACGATCTCGTCGCCATCGAGCACGGCCGCCGAAGTGGACTCGTGCAGGGTCTGCGTGAGCTCCTCCATCAAGGGCTGCGCCGCGTGCCACCAGGGCTGCGAGGCCAGGTAGGCAAAGCCCAGCTCCAGCACCTTCGGGGTGAGGCGAAAGTCGCGCCCGTCCTGCGCCACGTAGCCCAGGCCCTGCAGCGTCAGCAGGATGCGTCGCGCGCCCGCGCGAGTCAGCCCCGTGCGCTCGGCGGCCTGCGTCAGCGTCTGCGTGGGCGCCTCGGCACCGAAGCTGCGCAACACCTCCAGGCCCCGCGCAAAGGACTGGACGTGGCTGTCGCTGGGGCGCTGGGGGTCGACACCGGGGTCGCCCGCCGGCTCTGGCGCCGAAGCAGCAGAAGGTGAACGCGCAGGGGTGCGGGTGGGGGTGCGTGCAGCCATGGTTTGAGCGTGAGATTCACCATTGTGCACAGCCCGACCTCGGGTGAGCCTCCTTGACAGGCCCTGGCCCCGACGTTACGCTGCACACATGTTCGTTATGCGAATTCTTGTTCGCAATTAGAACACAAAATTCGGCGCTGGCAAGGCGCCTTGTTCACCCGAACGGTGGCGCGGCCTCACCCAGGCACCGCCCACCTGGAGACCCCCATGATCCAGAAAATCGTCAAGACCCCGGCCGACGCGCTGGCCGACGTGCGCGATGGCGCCACGGTGATGATCGGCGGCTTCGGCACGGCCGGCCAGCCCAACGAGCTGATCGACGCCCTGATCGAGACCGGCGCCAAAGACCTCGTCATCGTCAACAACAACGCGGGCAACGGCGACACCGGCCTGGCCGCGCTGCTGGCCAAGAAGCGCGTGCGCAAGATCATCTGCTCCTTCCCGCGCCAGTCCGACAGCCACCACTTCGACGCGCTCTACCGCGCTGGCGAGCTGGAGCTGGAACTCGTGCCGCAAGGCAACCTGGCCGAGCGCATCCGCGCCGCCGGCGCCGGCATCGGCGGCTTCTTCACGCCCACCGGCTACGGCACCGAGCTGGCCAAGGGCAAAGAGACCCGCGAGATCAACGGCAAGATGCACGTGCTCGAAGCGCCCATCCACGCCGACTTCGCCCTCATCAAGGCCGAAAAGGGCGACCGCTGGGGCAACCTCACCTACCGCATGACGGCGCGCAACTTCGGGCCGATCATGGCCATGGCCGCCAAGACCACCGTCGCCACCGTGCACGAGGTCGTTGAGCTCGGCACCCTGGACCCGGAAGCCGTCATCACCCCCGGCTTGTTCGTGCAACGCGTGGTGCCCATCGCCCGCACCGCCACCGCCGCCGGCGGTTTCAAGCGCACCGCCTGAGGAGAGACCCCATGAGCCCAGTCAACCACACCTCCCTGCCCCGCTGGACGCGTGACCAGATGGCCGCCCGCGTCGCCGCCGACATCCCCGACGGCGCCGTCGTCAACCTCGGCATCGGCCTGCCCACCGCGGTGGCCAACCACCTCAGCGCCGACAAGGAAGTCGTGCTGCACTCCGAGAACGGCGTCATCGGCATGGGCCCCGCGCCGGCCGAAGGCGAAGAGGACTTCGACCTCATCAACGCCGGCAAGCAGCCCGTCACCTTGCTGCCGGGCGGCTGCTTCTTCCACCACGCCGACAGCTTCGCCATGATGCGCGGCGGCCACCTCGACGTCTGCGTGCTCGGCGCCTTCCAAGTCTCGGCCACGGGCGACCTGGCCAACTGGCACACCGGCGCGCCCGACGCCATCCCCGCCGTCGGCGGTGCGATGGACCTGGCCATCGGCGCCAAGAAGACCTGCGTGATGATGGAGCTGCTGACCAAGACCGGCCAGAGCAAACTCACCCCCGAGTGCACCTACCCGCTCACCGGCATCGGCTGCGTCAGCCGCGTCTACAGCGACCTGGCCATCTTCGACATCACCCCGCAAGGCGTGAAGGTGGTGGACACCGTGCCCGGCCTGAGCCTGTCCGACCTGCAAGCCCTGGTGCCCGGCGTCACGCTGCAGGCCTGAGCCCGCACCGCCCTCATCGAAAGAAGCCCATGACCCAACACGCCTACATCTGCGACGCGCTGCGCACCCCCTTCGGCCGCTACGGCGGCAGCCTGTCCTCGGTGCGCGCCGACGACCTGGGCGCCGTGCCGCTCAAGGCCCTGATGGCCCGCCACCCCCAGCTCGACTGGGAAGCCTTCGGCGACATCATCTACGGCTGCGCCAACCAGGCCGGTGAAGACAACCGCAACGTGGCCCGCATGTCGGCGCTGCTGGCCGGCCTGCCGATTGCCCTGCCCGGCTCGACCGTCAACCGCCTGTGCGGCTCCGGCATGGACGCCGTGGGCACCGCCGCCCGCGCCATCAAGGCCGGCGAGGCCGAACTGATGATCGCCGGTGGCGTCGAGAGCATGAGCCGCGCGCCCTTCGTCATGCCCAAGGCCACGTCGGCCTTCGCACGTGAGAACGCGGTGTACGACACCACCATCGGCTGGCGCTTCGTCAACCCGCTGATGAAGCAACTGCACGGCGTGGACAGCATGCCCGAGACCGCCGAGAACGTCGCCAGCGACTTCGGCATCTCCCGCGAAGACCAGGACCAGATGGCCCTGGCCTCGCAGGCCAAGGCCGCGGCGGCGCAGAAGTCCGGCTTCTTCGACGCCGAGATCACGCCCGTGACCATCGCGCAGAAGAAGGGCGACGCCTTGGTCGTCACCCAGGACGAGCACCCCCGCGAGACCACGCTGGACGCGCTGGCCAAGCTGCGCCCCGTGGTGCGTGCCGATGGCACCGTGACGGCGGGCAATGCCTCCGGCGTCAACGACGGCGCCTGCGCCTTGATCTTGTCGAGCGAAGGCGCCGCCGCGCGCCACGGCCTGACGCCGCGCGCCCGCGTGGTCGGCATGGCCACGGCCGGCGTGGCCCCGCGCATCATGGGCATCGGCCCGGCCCCGGCCACCCTCAAGGTGCTGGCGCAGACCGGCCTGACCCTCGCGCAGATGGACGTCATCGAGCTCAACGAGGCCTTCGCCTCGCAAGGCCTGGCCGTGCTGCGCCAGCTCGGCCTGCGCGACGACGACCCGCGCGTCAACCCCAACGGCGGCGCCATCGCCCTGGGCCACCCGCTGGGTGCCAGCGGCGCGCGCCTGGTCACCACCGCCATCAACCAGCTGCACCGCACCGGCGGCCGCTACGCGCTGTGCACCATGTGCATCGGCGTGGGCCAGGGCATCGCCCTGATCGTTGAACGTGTTTGAGGAAGCCCTCGCCATGCCCCACCACCATCCCCGCCTGGACTGCACCCTCCACGAGCCCCGCAACGGCCAGGCCCCACGCCACACCTTCGTGCTCTCGCACGCCCTCGGCTGCGACCGCACGATGTGGGACGGCCTCGTCGAGCGCCTGTCGGCCGACAGCCGCGTGCTGACCTACGACCAGTTCGGCCACGGCCTCAGCGACACGCCCCCGGGCCCCTACACCATGGCCCGCCTGGCCGACGAAGCGGCCGCGCTGATCAAGGAACGCGGGCTGGGCCCCGTCATCTGGATCGGCCTGTCGATGGGCGGCATGGTCGGCCAGGAGCTGGCGCTGCGTCACCCCGACGTGGTCCGCGCCCTGGTGCTGGCCAACACGACCTCGCACTACCCCTTCGACGCCCGCCAGGGCTGGGACCAGCGCATCGCCACCCTCCGCACGCAAGGCCTGGAGGCCATCGTCGACACGGCCATGACGCGCTGGTTCCACGACCGCTTCCGCGCCGAGCAGCCGCAGGCCGTGGCGCACTGGCGCGCCAAGGTGCTGACGGCGCGCGCCGAAGGCTACGCCGCGTGCTGCGAAGCCATCCGCGACGTGGACACCTTCGAGCGCCTGCAGCGCATCCAGGCCCCCACGCTGGTGATCGCCGGCGAGCTGGACCAGGGCACGCCCCCGGTGATGGCACGCGCCATCGCCAGCCAGGTCCCCCACGCGCAGCTCGTCGTGCTGCTGCAGGCCTCGCACCTGAGCGTGCTGGAGCAACCAGCCGACTTCGCCCACGCGGTCGAGCGCTGGGTGCTCGACATCGAAGCCAGCCTGCCCCAGCTGGCCGCCGCGGCCTGAGCCTGGACCCCACCCGCCCATGAAGATCCTGCGCGACACGTCCCTCCCCGCGGTGAGCGCGGGCTTCCTGGCGGTGCTCATTTCCTACGCCGGCCCGCTGCTGATCTTCTTTCAGGCGGCGCAGTCGGCCCAGGCCTCCCCCGAGATGACCGCCACCTGGGTGTGGGCCATCTCGGTGGGCGCGGGCGTCTCCGGCATCGTGCTGAGCGCCTGGCTCAAGGTGCCGGTCGTCACCGCGTGGTCGGCACCGGGCACGGCGCTGCTGATCTCGCTGTTCCCTTCGCTGCGCCTCAACGAGGCGGTCGGGGCGTACATCACGGCGGCGCTCATCATCTTGTTGATCGGCTGGTCGGGCTCCTTCGACCGCCTCATGAGGCTCATCCCCAAAGGCGTGGCCGCCGGCATGATGGCCGGCATCCTGTTCCAGTTCGGTGCCCGCGCCTTCCAGGCCGTGGCCACGCTGCCGGGGCTGACGCTGTGCATGATCGGCGCCTTCCTGGTGTTCAAGCGCTGGAAGCCGCGCTACCACATGGTCATGGTGCTGGCGCTCGGCGTCGCGCTGACGGCCTTCGGTGGCACCATCCCCTGGTCCCAGATGCCCTTGAGCTGGACGACGCCCCAGTTCATCGCCCCCGAGTGGAGTTGGGCCTCCACGCTCAGCCTGGCCCTGCCCCTGGTGGTGGTCAGCCTCAGCGGGCAGTACCTGCCGGGCATGGCCATCCTGCACGCCGCGGGTTACGCCACGCCCGCGCGGCCCATCATGGTCACCACCAGCCTGGCCTCGCTGGCCACGGCCTGCTTCGGCGGCATCACGGTGGTGCTGGCGGCCATCACGGCGGCCTTGTGCACGGGGCGCGACGCGCACGAGGACCCGGGCAAACGCTACATCGCCGGCATCGCCAACGGCGTGTTCTACCTGATCGGGGGCAGCTTCGGCGGCACCCTCATCTGGCTGTTCGCGGCGCTGCCGCCGGCCTTCATCGCCGTGCTGGCGGGCCTGGCCTTGCTGGGCGCCATCACGGCCAACGTGGCCAATGCCGTGCACGACGCCGCCCACCGCGAGGCCGCCGTGCTGACCTTCCTGGTCACGGCCTCGGGGCTGGTCTTCATGGGACTGGGCTCAGCGTTCTGGGGTGTGATCGTTGGAAGCCTGGCCCACGCGCTGTGGCGGCCTCCCGCGAGCACCGGCGCAAGCGGGACCTGAACGCCTCGGCGCCTCTTCAAGCTCCGGCCGCAGACTGGGTCGCCGCCAGCTGCATCGCCTCTTCCTTGAGGCGGCGAGCCTCGGCCTGCGCGAGGTAGATCTCGTCGATCAGGTTGCGCAGCAGCACCAGGTCCTCGGAGCGATCGTGCAGGCGCGTGCTCATGATGATGGGAGAGACGGCCTGCGGCTCTTCGATGGGCCGGTACACCACCTCGTCGGGCCGCAAGCGGTGCACGCTGGCCGGCACCACGCACACGCCCATGCCCGAGGCCACCAGGCCCAGCGCGGTCTGCATTTCATGCACCTCGTGCACGTTGGCGGGCTCCAGGCCCTGGTCCCGGAACAGAGACAACACCTGGTCGGCGTAGCCCGGTCGGGGCGTCCGAGGGTAAACAAGGTTGTCATACCGTGCGACCTCAACCAAACTCACCGCCCCGTCCGAAAAAGACAGATCATGCCCCTGAGGTATCGCCACCACCAGGCGTTCCTCGCGCAACACCTCGCGTTTGATGGCCGGGTCGTCCAGGCGGATGCGCCCGTAGCCCACGTCGATGCGCCCGGTCTTGAGGGCCTCCAGCTGCTCCACGGTGGACATCTCCAGCAAGGCCAGCTCCGTCTGCGGACGGGCCGCGCGGAACAGGCGCACCAGCTGCGGCAAGGCGCCGTACATCGTCGACGAGACGAAACCGATCACCAGGCGCCGATCGATCTGCGCGATGCGCCTCGTGGTTCGAATCGCCTGGGCCGCCTGCTCCAGCATGCGGGTGGCGTGCCCGTAAAAGAACCGCCCCGCCTCCGTCAGCCTCAAAGGGCGTGAGCCCCGCTCGAACAGGGGCAGGCCCAACTCCGCCTCCAGGTCCTGGATCTGGCGGCTGAGCGGCGGCTGGGAGATGTGCAGTTTTTCAGCCGCGCGCGTGAAATTCTGCTCGTCGGCGACGGCCACGAAGTACTTGAGGTGCCGCAGGTCCATCTCGCTCAACTCCATACCCAAAAAGCATGGAGCGACTCTAAATCAGTCTTGGACAGGGGGCAAGCCCGCTTCCTAAGATGCGCCTGAAACCAACCCAAGGCACCCGGCGACATGAGCTCCTCAACCCAGATCACGGCCATCGAAACCCTGCTGGTGGACGTGCCCACGATCCGCCCGCACCGCCTCTCGGTGGCGACGATGATGCACCAGACGCTGGTGCTGGTTCGCCTGCAGACCAGCGACGAATGGGTGGGCTGGGGCGAGGCCACCACCATCGGCGGCCTGGCCTACGGCGAAGAAAGCCCCGAGAGCATCAAGACCAACATCGACACCTACTTCGCGCCGCTGCTGATCGGCCAGGACCCCCGTCGGGTGGCGGCGTGCATGGCCCGCGTGAAGGACAACATCCAGGGCAACCGCTTCGCCAAGTGCGCCATCGAGACCGCGCTGTACGACAACCAGGCCAAGCGCCTGGGCGTGCCGCTCAGCGAGCTGTTCGGCGGGCGCGTGCGCGACAGCCTGCCGATTGCCTGGACGCTGGCCAGCGGCGACACGGTCAAGGACATCGCCGAAGCCGAGCGCGTGCTGGAGCTGCGCCGCCACAACATCTTCAAGCTCAAGATCGGCCTGCGCACCGTCAAGGACGACGTGGCCCACGTGGCCGCCATCAAGCGCGCCATCGGCGAGCGCGGCAGCGTGCGGGTCGACGCCAACCAGGCCTGGTCCGTGACCGAGGCCCTGGAGGGCTGCCGCATGCTGGCCGACGCCGGCATCGACATGGTCGAGCAGCCGATCGCCGCGCACGACAAGCTGGGCCTGCGCCGCCTGACGCAAGCCAACATCGTGCCCATCATGGCCGACGAGTCCCTGCATGGGCCGGTCGACGCCTTCGCGGTGGCCAGCACCCAGGCCGCCGACATCTTCGCCGTCAAGATCAACCAGTCCGGTGGCCTGCGCGGCGCGGCCCAGGTGGCCGCCATCGCGCAGTCCGCGGGCATCGCGCTGTACGGCGGCACGATGCTCGAAGGCGCGGTGGGCACGATGGCCTCGGCCCAGCTGTTCGCCACCTTCGACGAACTCAGCTGGGGCACCGAACTGTTCGGCCCGCTGCTGCTGACCGAAGAGATCCTGCGCGAGCCGCTCGCTTACCGCGACTTCGCGCTGGAGATCCCACGCAAGCCAGGCCTGGGCATCGACATCGACGAAGACAAGCTCGCGCGCCTGCGCCGCGACCGCTGACCCTCCCACCCGAAGAAGGACACCCGATGCTGTTCAAAGTTGAAATGGTCGTGAAGCTGCCGACGGACATGCCCCAGGCGCAGCAAGACGAGCTCAAGAAAACCGAGCGAGAACTCGCTCAGAAGCTGCAAGCCAGCGGCAAGTGGCGCCACCTGTGGCGCGTGGTGGGCCAGTACGCCAACGTCAGCATCTTCGATGTGGACAGCGCCGAAGAACTGCACCAGCTGCTGACCAGCCTGCCCTTGTTTCCCCACATGGAGATGCAGGTCACGGCCTTGTGTCGCCACCCGTCTTCCATTCGGGAAGCCGACCTCTGACCGACTCCCATCAGTGTAAACCCTTAGACCCCAAACCGCAAGCCTTCGGAGCCCCCCCATGGACAAGCAAACCATCGACGCCCTCGTCGCCCGCATCGAAACCACCGGCGTGACCGGCCCCGGCCACCCCCGCGTGAAAGCCGTCTTCAAGCGCCTGCTGACGGACCTGATGGTGGCCATGGAAGACCTGGACATCAGCCCTGAAGAATTCTGGACCGGCCTGAACTACCTGGGCGAAGCCGGCAAGCGCGGCGAACTCGGCCTGATCGTTCCTGGCATCGGCCTGGAGCACTTCATGGACCTGCGCCTGGACGAAGCCGAGGCCCGCGCCGGCCTGAACGGCGGCACCCCCCGCACCATCGAAGGCCCGCTGTACGTGAGCGGCGCCCCGGTGTGCCAAGGCGAAGCCCGCCTGGACGATGGCACCCAAGCTGGCGAGGTCGTGGTGATGTCCGGCGTGGTCCGCGACGAGAAGGGCCAGCCGATCCCTGGCGCCAAGGTCGAGGTCTGGCACGCCAACCACCTGGGCAACTACTCCTACTTCGACAAGTCGCAAAGCGCCTTCAACCTGCGCCGCACCATCGTCACCGACGCGCAAGGCCGCTACAAGTTCCGCTCGATCATGCCCGTGGGCTACAGCGTGCCGCCCGGCGGCTCCACCGACGTGCTGCTGACCCTGCTGGGCCGCCACGGCCACCGCCCGGCGCACATCCACTTCTTCGCCCACGCCGACGGCAAGCGCAAGCTGACCACGCAGATCAACATCGAAACCGATCCGCACCTGTGGGACGACTTCGCCTTCGGCACGCGCGAAGGCCTGGTGCCCCCGGTCAAGACCAACAGCGACCCCGCTGCCATGAAGGCCCTGGAAACCACCAAGCCCTTCTTCGAGATCGAATTCAACTTCGACATGCAGCCCCTGAAGTCCGAAGCCCCCACCACCGATTTCGCCCGTCCCCGCGCAGCCGCCTGATCGACCGCGCTCGCACGCCCCCTCACCCGTTTTGTTGAAGCCGAGACGACCATGACGAACTCCGCATCCCTTGAAGGCGTCGAACAGCGCCTGGCCGGCATGCTGGTCGAAGACAAAGACCAGCACATCTACCGACTCCACCGCGCTGCCTTCACGGACGCCGAGTTGTTCGACTTGGAGATGAAGCACATCTTCGAAGGCAACTGGATCTACCTGGCCCACGAAAGCCAGATCCCCAACGTCAACGATTACTTCACCACCCAGATCGGCCGTCAGCCCATCGTCATCACGCGCAACAAGTCGGGTGAGCTCAACGCCCTGATCAACGCCTGCTCGCACCGCGGCGCCACGCTGTGCCGCCACAAGAAGGGCAACAAGGCCAACTTCACCTGCACCTTCCACGGCTGGACCTTCAACAACAGCGGCAAGCTGCTGAAGGTGAAAGACGGCAGCGACGCCGGCTACCCCGAGTCCTTCAACCAGGACTGCAGCCATGACCTCAAGAAGGTGGCGCGCTTCGAGAGCTACCGCGGCTTCCTGTTCGGCAGCCTCAACGCCGACGTGCAGCCCCTGACCGAGTTCCTGGGCGAGTCCACCAAGATCCTCGACATGATCGTGGACCAGTCTCCGCAAGGCCTGGAAGTGCTGCGCGGCGCCTCCACCTACACCTTCGACGGCAACTGGAAGCTGCAGGCCGAGAACGGCGCCGACGGCTACCACGTCAGCTCGGTGCACTGGAACTACGCGGCCACCACCAACCACCGCAAGCAGTCCGAAGCCGGTGACCAGATCAAGGCCATGGACGCCGGCAGCTGGGCCAAGCAAGGCGGCGGCTTCTACTCCTTCGACAACGGCCACATGCTGCTGTGGACCAAGTGGGGCAACCCGGAAGACCGCCCGGCCTTCCAGATCCGCGACGAGCTGGTCGAGAAGTTCGGCCAGGCCCGCGCCGACTGGATGATCGGCCACTCGCGCAACCTGTGCCTCTACCCCAACGTCTATGTGATGGACCAGTTCGGCTCGCAGATCCGCGTGCTGCGCCCCATCGCCGTGGACAAGACCGAAGTCACCATCTACTGCATCGCGCCCAAGGGTGAGTCCGATGAGGCCCGCGCCCGCCGCGTGCGCCAGTACGAGGACTTCTTCAACGCCACCGGCATGGCCACGCCCGACGACCTCGAAGAGTTCCGCGCCTGCCAGCAGGGCTACCAAGGCATCGCCCTCGCATGGAACGACATGTGCCGCGGCGCCACGCACTGGGTCGAAGGCCCGGACGCCGCCGCCAAGGACATCGACCTGCACCCGAAGCTCAGCGGCGTGAAGACCGAAGACGAAGGCCTCTACACCGAGCAGCACCGCTTCTGGCTGGAAGCCATGCAGCGCGCCGTGCAGGCTGAAAAGCAGTCCCGCGTCATCACCATCCAGCCGGCCTGAGGTGCCCCATGAGCATGAACATTGAACAAGTCCAGGCCTTCCTGTTCCGCGAAGCCCGCCTGCTCGACGACAAGCAGTGGGACGACTGGCTCGCCTGCTACCACCCCGCGGCCGAGTTCTGGATGCCCTCCTGGGACGACGACGGCGAGCTCACGCGCGACCCGCAGCGCGAGATCTCGCTGATCTACTACCCCAACCGCGGCGGCCTGGAAGACCGCGTCTTCCGCATCAAGACCGAGCGCTCGGCGGCCAGCACGCCCGAGCCACGCACCGGGCACAACCTGCACAACATCGAAATCGTCTCGCAGCAGGGCGAGGAGGTCCAGGTTCGCTACAACTGGCAGACCCTGAGCTTTCGCTACAACACAACCGACAGCCACTTCGGCACCACCCACGTCACGCTCGACCTGAGCAGCGGCCAGCCGCTCATCAAGCGCAAGTACATCGTGCTGAAGAACGACTACATCCACCACGTCATCGACGTGTACCACCTGTGAGGGCTGTGCCATGAGCCACCAGATTGCACTCCAGTTCGAAGACGGCGTCACCCGCTTCATCGACGCCAAGCCCAGCGAGACCGTGGCCGATGCGGCCTACCGCCAGGGCGTCAACATCCCCCTGGACTGCCGCGACGGCGCCTGCGGCACCTGCAAGTGCTTCGCCGAATCGGGCCAGTTCAACATGGGCGAGTACATCGAAGACGCCCTCAGCGAGGACGAAGCGAAGCAAGGCTACGTGCTGACCTGCCAGATGCGCGCACAAAGCGACTGCGTGGTGCGCGTGCCCGTGGGCTCTGCCGTGTGCAAGGCCGAGCCAGGCGCTTATCAAGCGGCCATCAGCGAAGTCAAGCAGCTGTCGCCCAGCACCATCTCGCTGACCATCGAAGGCGAGGCCCTGCACAAGCTGGCCTTCCTGCCCGGCCAGTACGTCAACCTGAAGGTGCCGGGCAGCGAACAGTCGCGCGCCTACTCCTTCAGCTCGATGCCGCACGATGGCAAGGTCTCCTTCCTGATCCGCAACGTGCCCGGCGGCCTGATGAGCACCTTCCTGACCAGCCTGGCCAAGACCGGTGACGCCCTGTCCCTGGCCGGCCCGCTGGGCAGCTTCTACCTGCGCGACATCCAGCGCCCGCTGCTGATGCTGGCCGGTGGCACGGGCCTGGCGCCCTTCACCGCCATGCTGGAGAAGATCGCCGAGCAAGGCAGCGCCCACCCGCTGCACCTGATCTACGGCGTGACCCACGACAGCGACCTGGTGGACATGGACAAGCTCGCCGCCTTCGCTGCGCGCATCCCCAACTTCACCTTCACCGCCTGCGTGGCGAATGCCGACAGCCCGTACCCGCACAAGGGCTACGTGACGCAGCACATCGAGCCCCAGCACCTCAACGAAGGCGAAGTGGACATCTACCTGTGCGGCCCGCCGCCCATGGTCGAAGCCGTCAGCACCTTCATCCGCGAACGCGGCATCCAGCCCAAGAACTTCTATTACGAGAAGTTCGCGGCCTCGGCCTGAACCCCGCACGAGGAACACGACATGACCCCACGTTTTGACAAGCAGGTGGCCGTGGTCACCGGCGCGGCACAAGGCATCGGCCGCCGCGTGGTCGAGCGCCTGCTCGGCGAAGGCGCCCTGGTGGTGGCCGTGGACCGCTCGGCGCTGGTCGAAGAGCTGCATGCCCTGCCTGCACCGGATGGGGTGCCCGACCTGTCCCAGCGCCTGCTGACGCTGACCGGCGACATGGAGCAACAGCCCGACTGCGCCCGCGTGATGGCCGAGGCCGTGCGCCGCTTCGGCCGCCTCGACGTGCTGGTCAACAACGTGGGCGGCACCATCTGGGCCAAGCCCTTCGAGCACTACCAGCCACACGAGATCGAGGCCGAGGTGCGCCGCTCCCTGTTCCCCACGCTGTGGTGCTGCCACGCGGCGCTGCCCATCATGCTGGAGCAAGGCCAGGGCGCCATCGTCAACGTGTCTTCGATCGCGACACGCAGCATCAACCGCGTGCCCTATGGCGCGGCCAAGGGCGGCGTGAACGCGCTGACGGCCTGCCTGGCCTTCGAGACCGGCGAGCGCGGTGTGCGTGTCAACGCCATCGCCACCGGTGGCACCGAAGCGCCGCCGCGCCGCATCCCGCGCAACGCGGCCGAACCAAGCGAAGCAGAGAAGGCCTGGTACCAGCAGATCGTCGACCAGACCGTGCGCTCCAGCCTGATGAAGCGCTACGGCACCATCGACGAACAGGTCGGCGCCATCCTCTTCCTGGCCTCGGCTGACGCGTCCTACATCACCGGCGTCACCCTGCCGGTGGGTGGGGGCGACCTGGGCTGAACCGCTCAGCCCGGCCCAGCCCGGCCCAGCCACGCCTCTCGACCGCTTCCCCAGACCCACGTCAACGCGCCCACCCCGAAAGCCCCGCTCACAAGGCGGCGGCGATCGGGTGGGGTCGTGTGCGCGTGCGTGTCCGACCCCGTCTGTTCAACCCCACTTGCCTCGCCATCCCATGCCGTTCCGACGTTCCTTCCTGACCGCCGCCACCCTGATGGCTTGCACCTGGGCCCAGGCCACCACCCCAACCGCGCCCCAGCCTGCGCCCGCACCCACGTCCAGCGTGACGCTGTACGGCAGCATCGACCAGTACCTGCAGCACATGCGCAGCAGCTCGGGCGCGCAACTCACCTCGCTGAACGACGGCGCCATCCTGCGCAGCCGCATCGGGCTGCGTGGCAGCGAGGACCTGGGCGGCGGCATGGCCATGAAGTTCACGCTGGAGCATGGCCTGTTCGCCGACCGCGGCGCCCAAGCCGACGGCACCCGCTTCTTCGACCGCCAGGCCTGGCTGGGCCTGGCCACGCCACACGGCGAGCTGCGCCTGGGTCGCCAGAACACGGTGATCTTCACGCGCAGCGAGTTCATCGACTACAGCGGACGCACCCTGGCCTCCACGGCCAACCACTTCGGTCAGCCGGCGCGCCTGGACAACGACATCGCCTACATCTCGCCGCGCGTGAACGGCCTGCTGTTCGAGGCCCACTTCGCCCCGGGCGAGCAGGCCACGGGCGGCCCGTCCAGCAAGGGCGTGTGGCAGGTGGCCCTGGACTACCTAGACGGCCCCTGGCGCGTTGGCTACGCCGGCCTGCGGGCACGCCCGCCATCGGGCGCCGCGGTGGACAAGACCATCGCCTTCGACAAACTCTACCTCAACCACGACTGGGGCCAGGGCAAGGTCTACCTGACGGTCATCCGCAGCAACTTCAGCACCCGGTCATCGAACGTCGTCTTCGGCAACAACGCGGGCTCCATCCTGGGGGCCACGGGCGCCCTGGTGGCGGGCGACAACACCGACGCGCGCCGCTTCCACAACGTGGTGCAGGTCTCGGCCGACTGGCGTGTGCGTCCCAACCTGCGCGTCGGTGGCCTGGTCGGCCGCATCCGCGACACGTCGAGCGGCGGCCAGGACGCCACGGGCGGCTCGGTCGGTGCCTTCTACGACCTGTCGCGCCGCACCACGCTCTACACGTCTTACGAAGTCCTGAACAACGCGCGCAACGCGGGGTTCATCTTGTCCGGATCGGCGCCCGTGCTGCCGAACTTCAGCGCCGCCGACGTGAACGGCGAACGCATCCAGGCCCTGCAGCTCGGCATCGTTCACCGATTCTGAGCCGCCCCTCCTTCCACCTGCTGAACCGAGGTCTCCATGAAAACAGTTGACGCCAACAAGCTCATCGACGAAGCCAAGTTCAACCCCTTCCACTGGAAGGTGTTGTTCTGGTGCGCCCTGATCATCATCTTCGACGGCTACGACCTCGTCATCTACGGCGTGGTCCTGCCCGTGCTGATGAAGGAGTGGAACCTCACGCCCATCCAGGCCGGCGCTTTGGGCAGCTACGCCCTGTTCGGCATGATGGCTGGCGCCATGATCTTCGGGCCGCTGTCCGACAAGATCGGGCGCAAGAAAGCGATCACGATGTGCGTGGTGCTCTTCAGCGGCTTCACCGTGCTCAACGGCTTTGCCCGCAACCCCACCGAGTTCGGCGTCTGCCGCTTCATCGCGGGCCTGGGGATTGGCGGCGTCATGCCCAATGTGGTCGCCCTCATGAGCGAGTACGCACCCAAGAAGATCCGCTCCACGCTGGTGGCCATCATGTTCAGCGGCTACTCGGTGGGCGGCATGCTGTCGGCCGGCCTGGGCATGGTGCTGCTGCCATCTCATGGCTGGCAGTCGGTGTTCTTCGTGGCCGGCATCCCCCTGCTGCTGCTGCCCATCATCATGCGACAGCTGCCCGAGTCGGTCGGCTTCATGGTCCGCGAAGGCCGCCACGAAGAAGCCACCGCCATGCTGGCCCGCGTGCAACCCGGCTTCGCGCTGAAGGCCGATGAACAGCTGAGCATGGCCTCCGCCAAGGCGGCGGGCGGCTCGGTGCTGCAACTCTTTCGCGACGGCCGCGCCCTGCAGACCGTGATGCTGTGGGTCGCCTTCTTCGGCTGCCTGCTGATGGTCTACGCGCTGGCCTCGTGGCTGCCCAAGCTCATGAACAAGGCAGGCTACGGACTGGGCTCCTCGCTGAGCTTCCTGCTGGTGCTGAACTTCGGCGCCATCTTCGGTGCGGTGGGTGGCGGCTGGCTGGGCGACAAGCTCAACCTGCCCCGCGTGCTGATGGTGTTCTTCGCCATCGCCGCCGTGTCCATCAGCCTGCTGGGCTTCAAGAGCCCCACCGGCGTGCTCTACACCCTGATCGCCATCGCAGGCGCCACCACCATCGGCTCGCAGATCCTGCTCTACGCCCTGGGCGCGCAGTTCTACGACATGGCCATCCGCTCGACCGGCCTGGGCTGGGCCTCGGGCATCGGGCGCAACGGCGCCATCGTGGGCCCGCTGCTGGGCGGTGCGCTGATGGCCGCCGACCTGCCGCTGACGGCCAACTTCCTGGCCTTCGCCATCCCCGGTGCGGTGGCCTGCGTGGCCATGGGCGTCTTCAGCATGCGCCAGGAGGCCCGCAAGCAGGCCGAGGCGCAGCTCAGCCCGGCGAGCGCCTGAAATCAGGGCGAGATCGGGGACCGATCGGCTCCCGATCCCCACCGGCTCACGAGGACAGCGACACCTGGCTGTAGCAAAGCCGGCTGGGCCTCAACCCCATGCGCACCAGCGAGACCAGGAAGCTGAAGCCCGCCTGGTTGGGATCGATGACGGGCACGTGGGCCTGCAAGGCCTCGCTGAGCAGCACCGAGAGCCTCTCGGCCACGCCCACGAAGCCGGTGCAGCCCAGCAGCAAGGCCTGAGCGCCGCGTTGCTCGATCAGCCCGAGCGCCACAGGAAAGGACTTGGCCACCACCACGTCCACGTTGGCGAGCTGGTCCACCGGGCAGTCGATGGGCGCGATGCCCGCGAAGTTGTCCTGCTGCCCGTAGGTCAGCACATGGCCCTGCTGCATGGCCAGCGTGCTGGGCAAAATCGTCAGGATGCCAAAGCGCTGGCACAGCCCCAGCGCCGTGAAGGCCGAGGTCGGGAAGCCGCCGATGATGGGGATGTCGATCACCTCGCGCGCGGCCTCCACGCCGCACATGTCGAAGTCGCTCAACCAGATGCCATCGAAGCCCTCGTCCTGCAGGGCCTGGGCCAGCTGGACGACGGGGTAGCCGTTGTGCAGCCAGTCCAGGCGGCTCTGGATGCAGTCGTGGCCTTGCGTGAGGTTGCGCACCTCCACGTCCACGTCGGGCGGGATGACGGGGGTCACGGCCTGCAGCAGCAGGTCGTTGAACTGGCTGGTGTTGACCGGCGCGATGATGGCGATGCGCAAGCGGCGCGAAGCGGTGGGCGCGTTCATGCCGACGCCTCCTTGCGAGCGTGCTCGGATGCCTGGACCAGCTGCTCCACCGGCACGTACGGCCCGCGGTAGCCCAGGGTGTTGACCTGCTGCATGAAGCTGTCGAGGATCAGCCCGCCGCGCTCGCGCAGCAGCGGGTTGGCCACCAGGCCCAGCAGGGTCACGCGGCGGCCCCGGTAGGCCGGGCTCAGGCTGCCGTCTGGCTGAACCAGGTCGCCGTTGGAGGCCACGGCGTCGCCCGGGCCCTCGAAGAACCAGCAGATGCCGTCGGGCGCCATGCACAGCGGGTGCGGCACCGCATCCGACCACGCCAGCAGGGACTCGTTCTGGTAGAGCACCTCGGCGGTGTGGCGTCCGGCGCGGACCGTGACCGTGCCCAGGTCGAAGCCCCCGCTGGTGTCCACCGCCGCCCCGGCCAGCTCGGCGGGGTCGAACAAGGCGTGGGCCCTCACGCCGAAGCGCTCGGACAAGAAGGCCATGGCGTCGCCGGCCGTGCGCAGCTCACCGGACTGCACCGCGCGACCGAAGTCCAGCGCGCGCTGCAAGGTCCCGGTGATGGGCAAGGCGTGGCGCAGCACCTCGGGCGTCATCACCCACATGGCCAGGCCCCCGAACTGCTTGAACTCGGGCGCCGCCACGATGGGGCGCATCATCTGCTCGACGATGACGGAGACGTCCTCCTGGTGTCGGCGGTCGCCGCCCTGGCCTTGCGCCGGGGTCACGTCCAGCTCCACGGCCAGGCCGTCCTGGCTGACCAGCACGGCGGGGCGCGGGTCCACGTGGCGGGAGGCGAAGGTCAGCATCGGCAGAGAGGGCACCGCGCGCCCGGCCCCGTCGCCATCGACCACGGCCAGGCCCAGCTTGGCCGCCACCAGGCAGGCCACGGTGAAACCCAGCGCGCCGCTTTCCGGCGGCACCACGTAAGCCAGCTTGCGACCCTGCTCGGCCAGGCGCGCCTGAATCTGCTGCACCGCACGCACGGGCCCCTCGGGGTAAGCGGCCCCGTCGATGGCCTCGGGCGAGCCCATGTAGGCCACCATGACCGAGTCGCCCTGCGTGGCCTCGTCGACCGAGACCACCCGGACGCGGTCAGTGGGGTAGTAGTCGCCCACCTCGAAGTGGGACACCAGCCCGCGCGCCGACACCACCGTGCCGCCGCCCCCGCTGCCGAAGAAACAGCCGCCCAGGAGCAAGGGCTCCAGATCGGCACGTTGAAGCACAGACGCCATGACGCTCTCCCTGGCCCGATGCGGGCCGCGTTGACAGGAGCGTCATGTTGCGAGCTGAGTCAAGACCTCCAAAGCCCGATGCATGCCGGAAAAAGGGGCCTTCTTGTCGAGTGGCCGCAGGGTCTTGTCGAGCATTTCGCGCGCGGCGCGCGTGCGCCCCGACGCATGCAGCAGCTGCGCCAGGTGGGTGGCGGCGTGCAGGCGGGCCGGCACCGCCCCCAGCGCCAGCGAGGTGGACATGGCGCTGCGCAGCGCGTCTTCGGCGCCCTCGAGGTCGCCCATGACCTGGCGCGCGCGGCCCTGCACGTCCAGCAACTCGCCCAGGTAGGCGCGGTCCTGGTGGTCCAGGGCCACGTCCATGGCCTGGCTCATGAGGCGGTCGCTCTCGGCGGCGTGCCCCGCCTGCAGCAGCAACTCGCCCAGCTTCCAGGCGTGGAAGGAGTAGAACAGCTTGCCGCCGTTGCGCAGCATGTGGACCTCGAAGCCATCGCGGATGGCCGTCTCCGCCTCGTCGAAGCGGCCCTCGGAGGTCAGGTGCACGCCTCGGAAAATCTGCCCCACCCCCAGGTAGAAGACGAAGCCGTGCCGCGCCGACAGCGCCTCCAGCTCGGCGGCCAGGGGGCCGAGTGCCGCCATGTCCTCGAACAGGCAGGCCAGCCAGGCCGCACCTTGCAAGGCGATGGCCTGGTTGAGCGGGTGCTCGGCGGTCTGGCGGGCGCGCAGGGTCAGGCGCTCGCGCGCCACCTGGGCGCGCTCGAAATCCCCCACCTGGAAGGCCGCCAGGCCCTCGAAGTTCAAAGCCAGCCCGATCAGGTCGAAGCCCTGCGTGCGGCATCGCTCCTGCGTGCCCACGGGCACGAGGCCGCCGCGGTGCAGGCAGGCCAGGGCCTCGGCGCTGTCGCCCAGCCAGAACAGGGTGTTGGCCATGGCCACGTGGGCCTCGGCGACCAGGTCGACGTCCCCGCAGCCTTGCGCGCGCTGCAGCATCTCCTGCACGGTGCCCCGCGCCTTGCCCAGGTCCATCGCCATGAGTTGGGTGGTCCAGATGCCGAACAGCAGGGAGCTCAGCTCGCTGTCGTCGATCACGCCATCGCCCACCTTGAAGGCGGCCTCGTAGGCCTGCAGCGCGTCGGCGCTCAACCAGCCCTCCAGGCTGCGCAGGCTCACGCCCAGCAGGCGGTAGAGGTCGTAGGTCAGGCGCTGCACCCCGGGCTCGGGCGCGGCGTTGCGCACGCGGTCCAGGCCCATGCGCAGCAACGGCACCGCGTCCTTGAAGGCGGCGGACTGGATGTGGCGCTGGGCCTCCTCCAGGCACTCCTGCGCGGTGCGCTGGCGCTCGCCACGCGCGGCCAGGCGGCGCTCGACGGCCTTGCGGCTGACGCCCAGCAGGCGCGCGGCGGCCGACTTGTTGTCCTCGCTGAGCTGCATGGCGCGGTCGATCAGCAGCTGCTCGGCCACCGCCAGCTTGTCGTCGCCCGGCAGCGCGATGAGGGCATCGGCGAGGGTCAGCGGGTCGACGGCGCTGCCGCCCACCGGCTGGGGGTCGAGGAAGTCGGCCAGCACCTCGGGCGTGATGTGCGAGGCCTCCGACAGCACACCCAGGCGGTCGATGACGCTGCGCAACTGGCGGATGTTGCCGGGCCAGGCGTGGTGCTGCAGGCGGTTGAGCGCCGCCTCGGTGAAGGTGAGCGCACGCGGCTGCAGGGCCGCGAAATGCGCCGCCAGCTCGGGGATGTCTTCGCGGCGCTGCTCCAGGCCGGGCACGTCCAGCACGAAAACGGCCAGGCGGTAGTACAGGTCTTCGCGGAAGCGCCCTTCGCGCACCAGGGCCTCCAGGTCACGGTGAGAGGCCGCCACCACCCGGCCCATGAAGCGCTTGACCTCGGTGGAGCCCAGGGGGCGGAAAGAGCGCGTCTCCAGCACCCGCAGCAGCTTGGGCTGCAAGGACAGCGGCAGCTCGCCGATCTCGTCGAGGAACAAGGTGCCGGTGCCCACGCGCTCGAAGTGCCCGGGGTGGCTGTTGACCGCCCCGGTGAACGCCCCTTTGGCGTAACCGAAAAGCTCGGCCTCGACCAGGTGCTCGGGCAACGCGCCGCAGTTGATGTCCAGGAAAGGCGCGTGCGGCGCGCGGCTGCGGTGGTGAATGAGCTGGGCCATCACCTCCTTGCCCGAGCCCGTGGGGCCGGAGATCAGCACCGCGCGGTCGGTGTGGGCCACCCGGTCGAGCAGCCTCAGCAGGTGCAGGAACGCCGGGGCGCGTCCCACCACGCGGGGTTCGATGGCCGGCAGGCCGACGGGGATGTCACGCATGGACGGGGTGGCCACTGAGGGGGTGAAACAGATTCATGCGAGATCTTACCCATCTCGTCCACCTTGAAAGTGAGATTTGGACGATTTCGTCCATGCTTTTGGCCGAAAAACCAGGGTTCAGGGACCTGGAGGGGCAAAAAAGGGGGTGGCACGCGTGTTGCGGTGTAACAGTCACAACGCCGATCGAACCATCCGCAGCGTGTGAGCGCGAGCGCTGCGAGGAAGTCGATCAACACAACAAGGCACCTGCTCAGGGACATCGCGCTGCGGAACAGGACGCTGTCAAACACCATGCAACAGGCGACCCAGACCCCCACCGACTTTGCCAACCCGCATGCGCTGTCATCGATCATGCGGGCCAGCGAGCACTGCGAGATCGTGGCGCAGGAGGACATCGTCGACGAAAACGGGACCAAGCTCTGGCCCCGCAACCAACCCGTGTCACAGGCGCTGCAGCAAAGGCTGCTGGAGCGCAAGCTCCGCCAGCCGCTGGAGTCCTGCCTGCGGGCGGCCAATGGCGTGACCCACGCCGACCTCAGCGAGCACGCGCGCTGCCTCGTCGACAGCGACACCGCGCTGCACAGCGCCGTGGGCCCCTGGGCCACGGACCTGCTCAGCGACATCCCCCGCCTGCCCCTGCACCCCGTGGCCCAGCTCCTGCTGACGGCCGCCCGCAGCGGCCTGCCCGGCGCCTTCGACCACGCCGTTCAAGGCATGCTGGTGGCCGGGGCCATGGCCTTGCACGCCGGGGGCGACCGCTACCAGCAGCGCATCAGCATGCTCGGCGGCCTGTTGCACGACCTCGGTGAGCTCTACATCCAGCCCGACTACCTGATGGCCGAGCGCAGCCTGACGCCGGTGGCCTGGCGGCACATCGTCGTGCACCCCAAAGTGGGCGAGCTGCTGCTGCAGCGCCAGACCGACTACCCACGCGAGCTCAGCCGCGCCGTGGGCGAGCACCACGAGCGCGGCAACGGCCTGGGCTACCCCTCGCGGGCGCGCTACCTGTCCTGGCTGGGCTGCCGCCTCAGCGCCATGGAAACCTTCCTGGGGGTGCTGGCCTCGGGCAACCCCGACAGCTGGGAACACGCCAGCCTGGCCGTGCGCATCATCCCCGGCGAGTTCGACACCACCGCGGTGTCCTTCGCCAGCCAGGCCGCGCGCCGCCACCAGGGTCACGGCCGCATGGCCCCCTGCCCCGACGCCGCGCAGGTCTGGGACCACGCCCAGCGCCTCAAACACGGCATCCAGTCGGCTTTGCGCGAGGCGTGGGTGCTGGCCGCCAGCTCCACGTCCGCCAAGGTCAGCGGCACCGCCCGCCTCGTCACCCCGATCCTGGAGCAACTCATGCGGGCCTGCGACGCACTCGGTCTGTGGGCGCCGCGGCACCTGGCCGGCGAACACCTGCACGAGCTGCACCTGGCGTGCCAGGAAATCAGCCACCGCGTGCGCTCGCTGGAGCGCATCTCGTGCTGGCTGGACGACGCCTGGCAGCCTCAAGAGGCCGAAGAAATCGCCCAGCTCTGGCAAGGCCTCACCCACGAGGCCCTGGCCGAGGTGGCCTGAGCTCTCAGCTGTCCAGCAGCCGCTGCAGGGCCTCGATGCCCACCGGCGGCTCGGGCATCCACGGGATGACACAGGTGCCCCGCGCCAGGCCCGCGGCCATGCGCTCGATCTGACGGCGCTCGCCCTCAAGCCGGGCGCGCAGCAGCGGGTCACGCGTGCCCGCCGCCAGAATGGACTTGTTGACCACCCAGGCGTGCGGCTCGATGCCCGCGCGCCGCAAGTCGTCCTGCAAGGCCGCGGCCTGCGACACCGGCGTGACCTCGGGCAAGGTGACCAGGATGATGCGCGTGTGCTGCCCATCCTGCAGCCTCATCAGCGGCGTGACGATGTGCGTGGCCGCCGGCCCTTCGAACTCGCGCGTCATCTGCCGGTGGTAGGCGCCGGTGGCGTCCATCAGCAGCAGCGAGTGCCCGGTGGGGGCCGTGTCCAGCACCACGAAGGCGCTGCGGGCTTGCGACACCACGCGTGAAAACGCATGGAAGACCGCGACCTCTTCCGTGCACGGTGACTGCAGGTCCTCCAGCATGAGCGCACGCTCGGCCTCGCTGAGGTCTCGGCCCTTGGTCGCCATGACCTTGTCGATGTAGCGCTGCGTCTCCACCTTGGGGTCGATGCGCCCCACGCTCAAGCCGGGCAACTCGCCCTCCAGGGTCATGGCCAGGTGCGCGGCCGGGTCGGTGGTGCTCAGGTGCACCGCGTGCCCGCGCTGAACCAGCCCCACGGCCAGCGCCGCGGCCACCGTGGTCTTGCCCACCCCGCCCTTGCCCATCACCATGATCAGGCCCTTGCCCGCGGCCGACAACTCGTCAACCAGGGCGCCCAGGTGGCGCAGGCCCTGCAGCGCCGAGGTGTCGACCTCGAGGGGCTCGAGGGGCGCCGGGCGCGCGTCCCCGGCGGGCGACTCCCCCTCCTGCAACAAGGCGCGCAAAGCCGGCAGGCCCACCGTGTCGAAGGCCCGCAGGGGCACGCGGTGCTGTGGCAAGGCCCGCAAGGTGGCTGGCATGTCGGCCAGCGCGTCTTGCCCGACCTGCTCGAACGCGCGGGCCACGGCGTCCGCCGGGTCCTGCGCATGGAACACGCCGTTGACGACCAGCTGCTGGCTGCACAGGCCCAGCCCCTGCAACTCCTGCGACGTGCGGGCGGCCTCGGCCAGCGCACCGCGCTCGGCTCGCGCCACCAGCACCACGGTGGTCAGCTCGGGGTTGGACAGGGCCTGCAGCGCCGCGTTGAAGCGGCTTTCCTGCATCTTCAAGCCGGAGTGCGGCCCCAGGCAGGAGGCCCCGCGGTCGTTGCCCTGCAAGAAGCCGCTCCAGGCCTGGGGCAGGCTGAGCAGGCGCAGGGTGTGGCCGGTGGGGGCGGTGTCGAAGACGACGTGGTCCCAGCCCGCACCGGCATCGGCCAGCAGCGAAGCGAACTCATCGAAGGACGCGATCTCGGTCGTGCACGCGCCCGAGAGCTGCTCGCGCACCTGCTCGCGCTCGACCTCGCTGGCCTGCGTGCCCATCTGCGCGATGACGCGCTGGCGGTAGGCCTGGGCGGCCGCGTCCGGGTCGATGTTGAGCACCGACAGACCCGGGGCTCCGGGCACCGCCACCGGCTGGTTGCTCAGGGCCACACCCAGCATCTCATCGAGGTTGGAGGCCGCATCGGTGCTGACCAGCAGCACGCGCTTGCCGGCGTCGGCCAGCCCGATGGCCGTGGCGGTGGACAAGGAGGTCTTGCCGACCCCGCCCTTGCCCGTGAAGAAAAGAAAGCGTGTGGGGTGACTCAGCAGGCTCATGGCGCAACTCCCGTGCGGGTGGAGGGCAAAACGTGATCGGGGGGTCGGTCAGCTCAACCAGGACGCGATCTCGACGGCGACACCGCGCTCCAGCGCCACGCGCTCGATCTGCTCGATCGTGATGCGGCACTTGCTGCAACCCGAACCCAGGACCTGGATCTTCATGGACGTGCCCCTGATGTGGTGTGTGAAGCCATGGTGCCCGCGAACCGAGCTCAGGTCCGTCTGCGCCCCTGCGCATCGATGACCACTTCGCCGTCTTCCTTGGTGAAGGGACCTTGCTGCGGCTGGACCAGGATGTCGAGCACCTGCTCCGAGGGGCGACACAGGCGCGTGGCGCGCTCGGTCACCACGATGGGCCGGTTGATCAGGATGGGGTGCTGAACCATGAAGTCGATGAGCTGCGCGTCCGTCCACGTCGCATCGGCCAGCCGCAGCTCGTCGAACAGCTCGCCCTTGCTGCGCAGCACCTCGCGCACCGGCAGGCCGCAGGCGGCGATCAGCGCCACCAGCTCGTCGCGCGTG
The DNA here is from genome assembly GCA_016000265.1 of Burkholderiales bacterium. Classification (GTDB taxonomy): domain Bacteria; phylum Pseudomonadota; class Gammaproteobacteria; order Burkholderiales; family Burkholderiaceae_C; genus Aquabacterium. The sequence continues at coordinate 7,993 of JAECRL010000017.1, read as the reverse complement.
GGCGGCGTCTCCAGGTAGTGCACGATGGTCGGCTCCACCCCCGCGTTGCGGATCAGGGCCAGGGTGTTGCGGGACGTGCCGCACTTCGGGTTGTGGTAGATCGTGACGGGGCTCATGTGGGCATGGCGTCGCCTGATGCGCGACGCTCGGTCGGGTGGATGGACAGGGTCTCGGGGGCGTCTGCTTGGGCCCCTGCTTGGGCCCCTGCTTGCGGATGCGCGCCCAGCAAACGGTGCACGAACACACCCACCAGCGCCCCGGCGAGCTGCGACAGCATGAACGCCGGCGCACTCTGCGGCGCGATGCCCGCGAAGCTGTCGCTGAACATGCGCCCGAAGGCCGCCGCCGGGTTGGCAAACGAGGTCGACGCCGTGAAGAAGTAGGCCGCGCCAATGTAGCCCGCCACCAGGGCGGACACGCGGCTGGCCGGCGCCCTCAGGATCACCAGCAGCAAGCCCGCGGTGGCCACGCCCTCGGCCAGCCACTGACCGGGGCCGGTGCGCAATTTGGTGGACCACTGCAGAACAGGCAAGTCGAACATGGCGTGGGTCAACCAGGCGCCACACGCCGCGCCCAGCAACTGCGCCAGCACGTAAGCGACCAGCAGCGACCAGGCCAACTCGCCTCGCAGGGCCATCACCAGGCTGACGGCGGGGTTGAAGTGCGCGCCGCTGACCGGCCCGAAAACCTCGATGAGCACGAACAAGCCGGCCACCGTGGCCACCGTGTTGCACAGCAAGGCCAGGGCCACGTTGCCCTGGGCCAGCTGCTCGGCCATGATGCCGGAGCCGATCACGATGGACAGCAGCAAGGCCGTGCCCAGCCACTCGCCCAGCAGGCGTTGAAACAGGTGGGGCTGGGGGCTCATCAGCTGCTCGCGATGTCGTGGAGTGCGGCCTGCAACTCGTCGCGGCCCAGGGTCTGCAGCGGCAAGGCCAGCAGCTGCAGCATCTTGTAGCCGATGGCCTGGCGCGTGAGCTCGAAGGCGCGGCGCTTGCCTTCGTCGCCGCCTTCGGCGTTGGACGGGTCGGGGTAGCCCCAATGCACCTTCACGGGCTGACCCTGTCCACCGAAGAAGACCGGGCAGGCCTCGGCCGCGGCGCTGTCGCACGCGGTGATGACGATGGACAGCGCGGGCGCGTCGGGCGTGGTGAACTCATCCCAGCTCTTGCTGCGGTAAGCCGAGGTGTCGACGCCCGCCCGGTTCAGCGCCTCCAGCGCGAAGGGGTTGAGGCGACCGCTGGGCGCGCTGCCGGCGCTGTGCGCCTGCACGTCCTGGCCCAGTTTGCGAGCCAGGTGGTTGAGCATGCCCTCGGAGAGCACGCTGCGGGCGGAGTTGTGTGTGCACAGGATCAGGACGTGGGTGGTCATGGGCGACTTCGACTGAGGTTCTCGACTGGGGGTTCGTGCGGGTGGGGGCGTGGGGCGTTCGGCTCACTGCTTGCCGATGGCGTCGAGTTGCTGCTGCAACGACAGCGGCGCCAGCTTGTCGAGCGGCAAGGCCAGCATCAACTCGATGCGGCGCTTGAGCGCGTGGGCCGCGTCCTTGAAGGCACGCCGCTGCTCGGCTTCGTTGCCGATGGGGGCAGCGGGGTCGGGCACGCCCCAGTGGGCGGTCATCGGCTGCCCGGGCCAGACGGGGCAGACCTCGCCGGCGGCGTTGTCGCACACCGTGAAGACGAAATCCATCTTGGGCGCATCCGCTTGGGCGAACACATCCCAGCTTTTGGATGCGAAGCCGTCGGCGGGCAGGTGCAGGTCAGCCAGGGTCTGCAAAGCCAGGGGGTGCACGACGCCCTTGGGGTGGCTGCCCGCCGACCAGGCGTGGAAGCGGCCGTTGCCCAACTGGTTGAGCAGGCCCTCGGCCAGGATGGAGCGGGCCGAGTTGCCCGTGCAGATGAACAGGACGTTGAAAGGGCGCGCGGTCATGCTCGCCCCCTCAGCAGCAAGACGAGCCAGACGCCTTGACCGGGATGCCGACGGGCTTGCCCACGGCCCTGCCGCCAGGGGTGGGCGCGCACGACGCCGCCACATTCGGGGCGGCCTCGCGGAACACCGGGATGTTGCCCAGCGTCTGGAAGTGCTCCCAGGGCAGGCCCTGCGGGTCGACCACCCAATGCTTGTCGCTGCGGGCGTAGCAGCAGGTGGTGGCCCCCTCGTCGATGAGGGACAGGTCTGCGGCCTCGGCGCGGGACTTCAGCGCCACCAGGTCGGCGTCGTTGTCCACCTGGATGCCCAGGTGATCCAGGCCCGTGTGGCCCTGGCCGCGGGTGGAGATGGCGAAGTTCACCGCCGGGTCGTCCAGCATCCACTTGGCGTAGTCGGACTCGACTCGGGCGGGCTGCACGCCGAACATCTTCGAATAGAAGTCGATGTTGCGGGCCAGGTCTTCGACGTGAACGTGAACGTGAAAGCGCTTCATGGTGTGACTCCTTCAGCAGGGGGTGCAGGAACGGGGCTGCGTGTCGCAGGGCGCGCCCTGGCAGCAGTGCTCGGTGAGGTGACCCAACAACGCGTTCATGTGCTCGAACGCGGCGCGGTAGATCAGGTTGCGGCCTTCGCGCTCCTGGTTGACCAGGCCGGCGTGCAGCAACTCCTTGAGGTGAAACGACAAGGTGGTGCCCGCCACGCCCAGTTGCTCACCGAGTTGGGTGGGGGTCAGGCCGCTCGGGCCGGCCACCACCAAGGCGCGGAACACGCGCAGGCGAACGGGCTGGGCCAAGGCGGCGAGGGATTGGATGACCTTCGTTTCTTCCATATTTCAATTATCGTCGAATCATTGAATCAAAGTCACACCTCAACTTGGGGGCTGGCGCGCCGAAATCCACGACGAGGCGCACCGGACGCGCCCTGGAACGCCCTGCGGGCGAAAGGAATCCCATGTCGCCAAACTCCCTGAGCTCACTGAGCGGGCGCCCCATCGGCCAGCGCATGGCACTCGTGCTGGGCACCGTGCTCTTGATCGCCTTCACCGGCTCGGGCATCGGCTACGCCGCGCTGCACAAGGTCGAGGCCGAAACCCAGGCCATGTTCGCCAACGCCCTGGTCAGCGAGCGCATCGCCTCCGACTGGTACCGCAACATCACCAACGGCGTCAACCGCACCAGCGCCATCGCCGTCAGCGCCGACCCGGAGCTCGCGCAGTTCTTCGCGGCCTCCGCGGCGGAGTCCACCAAACAATCCAGCGAGCTGCAAAAGCGCCTGGACGAACTCATGGACACGCCCGCCGAGCGGGCCCTGTTCGACCAGCTCTCGCAAGCCAGAAAAAGCTACCTGAGCTCCCGAGACGCCGTCACCGCGGCCAAAAAGGCCGGCGACCCGCAACTCGCCCGCACGCTCTTCGACTCGCAGTTCCAGCCCGCCGCCACCGCCTTCCAGGCCGCCATCAAAGACGTGCTGCAAGACCAGCGCGAGCAGCTCGACACCGCGGCGCAACGCGTCGAGGCCACCAACCACAACGCCCAGGTGGCGCTGATCGCCTTCGGCCTGTGCGCCCTGCTGGCGGGCGGGGCCCTGTCGATGTGGCTGAGCCGCTCCATCACCGGACCGCTGCGCGAAGCCGTGAGCGTGGCCGAAGCCATCGCCTCGTTCAACCTGACCAGCCGCATCACGCCCCGCTCCAACGACGAGACCGGCCAGCTGCTGCGCTCGCTGTCGTCCATGCAGGGCTCGCTGCAGCGCCTCATCAGCGAGGTGCGCAGCTCGACCGACAGCATCGGCACCGCCAGCGCCGAGATCGCCACGGGCAACATGGACCTGTCCTCGCGCACGGAGCAAACGGCGTCCAACCTGCAGCAAGCCGCCGCGTCGATGATGCAGCTGACCGGCACGGTGCGCCAGACCGCCGAATCCGCCGCCACGGCCAACCAGCTGGCGCGCTCGGCCGCCGACGTCGCGCAACGCGGCGGCGCCGTGGTCTCGCAGGTGGTCAGCACCATGGACGAGATCAGCGCCAGCTCGCGCAAGATCGGCGACATCATCGGCACCATCGACGGCATCGCCTTCCAGACCAACATCCTGGCGCTCAACGCCGCCGTGGAGGCCGCCCGCGCTGGTGAACAGGGGCGGGGCTTCGCCGTGGTGGCCGCCGAGGTGCGCTCGCTGGCGCAACGCTCGGCCGAAGCGGCAAAGGAAATCAAGACCCTGATCGGCGCCAGCGTGGAGCGCGTGGACTCGGGCTCGCGCCAGGTGCAAGACGCCGGCACGACCATGACCGAGATCGTCGCCAGCGTGCAGCGCGTGACCGACGTGATCGGCGAGATCAGCGCCGCCACGCAAGAACAGAGCAAAGGCATCGACCAGATCAACGTGGCCGTGACCCACCTTGACCAGATGACGCAGCAAAACGCCGCGCTGGTGGAGGAAGCCGCCTCGGCCGCCGAGAGCCTCAAGGACCAGTCAAGCCGACTGGCCAGCGAGGTGGGGGTGTTCCGGGTGTGAGCGGGGCTCATGTCGGGTTTCATTCAACTCAAAAACGTAAGTTGAGCCCGATCAAACACTTGACGCATCTTTGGTCAGGCAGCTTTGAACGAGTAGCTCACTGAAGCTTGAACTTTTGGCGCTTTCCTTCATTAAAGACTGAACTTCCCAAGGGACGGCGTGGGGCGGCCAACTTCGACCATTGTCCTACTCCAAAGGGGGAGTGGCGGTTGCGCCCCTTCGCAAGACATTGCGGCTTATCTGCTTGGTGGACACTATCCTCGGGGTTCAGGCTTGGGCTCTCAAGATGTCTTCCCCGGACGCTTACCACCCGGTTACGCTCCCAAAGCCATCTACTAGGTACGGGCAGCAACCCCGGCCGAGCTGCGACTTTCAGGGGACTGGTGACCATCCCAACTCCTGATCGGGTTGGACGAGCCTGAACGATAGGTTTGCAGCCCCGAGTACTGGAGCGCCCGACCCCGTGCAGACATTCGAGTGGCCCGGATATAAGCTACACATCGACCGTCGTTCGCGTAGCACGATGGGCAACCAGGGCTGAGGCCGGAGTAGCACTCAAGCTCGACTTGCCTAAGCTCGGCCGTCCGAAGCGCTTCTTGCAACCGTGCTCGGCGCGCCCCCACCCACGGCATAGCCGTGGTCCCGCGTCAAATCCCCGTTGTTTTCCGCAGGTTCGCACCGTTCCTGACAAGCATGTCGGCAGCTACGCCCACAGGCAGATTCCAGACTTCGCTCAAAAACTGCGCGGTCTCTGGCGCGCTCCAGGGCATCACAGGCTTTCCGCCGACCGTCGCAAACGGGCCATCGCTCTCAGGTACGACACGGTCTTGTGGCAATGCCGCCACCAGCTTCCGGCCGTTGAGAGAGTCGAACATCGCAGGGCCAATGCTGAACCAGCACCCCATGTGTACGGCTGCCTTCAGTTCGGCCGAGCTTCCTGAGAACCAATGGAGGACTGCTGTCCCATAGTTCGGGTGCCCCTCAAGTTCGGCGAGGACATCCCTCACAGCACGACGGGAGTGGATGCTCAAGGTACGCCCGCCCAGCTCCGCACACCGCGCGATGACAGCACGGAAGATGCGACGCTGGACTTCGTAGTGCTGCCGGAACCGAGGAGACCCGTCGAGCCCCACTTCCCCAACCGCCTTCACGGTAGCCATCTGCTCCAGCAGCAAGTCAAGCTCGGCCGCACGCTCATGGGCAATTTCAGGATGTAGCCCCGGCGAAATCAGCACCGACGACACGGCCGGCAGCGCACGCGACGTTGCCGCGAAGGCCTTCGGGCTCGTGGTCACCAGCCAGGTGAACTCGTTCCGTTCGGCTGCTTCGCGGTAGACCTCCCTCGCACCAGGATAAAGGTCAAGGTGGCAGTGAAAGTCCATCAAAGCAGGCCATCCCCACGAAGCAGCGCCTCAAGTTCACCAAGACCGGCGTGGAGCACCCGACGATAGTCGGGTCGCTCGGTCAGCGATGAAAAGGCCAAGGTTCCCCCAAGGAAGCGGTCTAAACCCTTTGTCTGCGCCGACAGTACAGCCAAGGCCGCGGCCATCGGGTCATCCGGACCACTCGACTTGTCGGAACCAACCACGGACCGGTGCACATACTCGGTCGTGTCTCGCCCAGGTCCCCAGGCGAGAAACGCCGCCCGACGAATCATGCAAGGAACGCAGCGCCCGCAGTGCATCCGGTTGTAGGTCCGAAACCTCCCGCAACTCGTCGAGTCGGAGGCGAAGGAGCTGAGCAAAGCTTGGTCCGCGCACTCGCGAAGCATCTCACCCTTGGTCTTGAACCGATAGGGCAGTTCCAGCCGCACGTTGACGCAGAGACCATCGAGAAGCTTCTGCACAGCAGCAATGAACATCGGGTGCGTTGTGCGGGTGCTCAGGCTGGCGACCCGGCCTGGAACCAGGGGCGGGTTGATGCAAATGAAGCCATTCTCCGGGATAAAAACCTGCACGGGTGAGCTGGCAATCCTTGATGCTGCCAACACCGCGAACGCGTAGAACGCAAGCGACCTCCCTCGCGTGGATGGTTCGCGACGACCAGAGAAGCTGATGCCGTGGCTCCACTGCATGTGGGTTGCGCCGCCTCCAAGCATGGCCGCATAGCGGCGCTGCCTGTCTGAATCCTCGTGCGCCAGCTGGGACACGAAAACTGGCCGCCGCCCCTCTGATACGAGATTGATACCGCCGATGAGACTGTCGAGCCCCCCAGACAAGAGGCTGACGCAGTCGTGTGCCAGAGGCTGGGGCTTGCCGTTTGGCGGGGCGACGCCGCCGTCCACGAAGTTCAGCGTCCAATAGTCCCCGGTCAGCACCTTTAGCAGCGACTCGGCATGAGCCTTCCAAGGCGCCCAACGAAGCGGCTCGTGCAGAGCCACGGTCAGCTCAATCGTCCGAGTCCAACCGTCTGCGCTTGTATTACGTGGGCAGCACAGGTCTGCCGCGCAAGCGGCCAGGCAGAACTGAACGAAGTCCCAGGTCTGGGCGCTCGGGGCAAAGCCCTTGCGCTTCAACGAGCCACGCCAGCCCTTTGCGATTGTTCCGACACCGGCACGCTTGGCACTCTTAAAAAAAGTAAAGGCGCGCTCGCCCTCGACCAGAGTTGCCGGCAAGTTGTCGGCGGAAGTGCAAAGCACCTTCATCATGATGCGAACACCTCCATGGCAGCCTGCAGCACATCGCGCGCAAGGCTCTTCGGGTCAAGCCCTGTAGCGCCGAGCCGGCCCATCACCACCCGCACTTCCGACTGGACGTACTCCTTGACGTCCTGTCGATATAGCTGAATCTGCTGGGGCTCGTACTTCAGCTTCTCGTAGGTCTGGCCCAGTTGCTGGTCCATGCGATTGCATACGTCGTTGGCAATAGTGATGGCCATGACGTCGTGAATCTGCGCATCCGTGAGGTTCAAGATGTCGATGTCTGGGTTCTTCTCGTACAGCTGGCCCAGGGCCTCAGCTGCTGCGTTGCGCAGGGACTCGTCGTCTAGCCTCACGCTCCGAATGATTGCGATCTTCTCGCTGCGATACAGGGTAGTTCAAAGTTGAGTGAGAGGAGTTCGAGCTTCAGTGAAACTCGACAGCTCAGGCCAGGTTTCCGAATGAAAACCTGCGCGGCGTGTGGGAACTTTTGCGGCTTAGCACTCTCTGACGGGGAGTGCTAACATGTCCTGAGAAGGATCCAGAAAGGAACCATCCATGACCTTGACGACCGCCCTCGCCCCCCGTGACCCCTGGAGTGTGGTGCCCTCGCTGGGCAACCTGGACGCGTACATCCGCTCGGTCCAGGCCATCCCGCTGCTGGAAGCCGCCGAGGAACAGGCCCTGGCTCGTCAGCTGCGCGACCAGAACGACCTGCAGGCCGCCTCCCGCCTGGTGCTCTCGCACCTGCGCCTGGTGGTTTCCATTTCGCGCCAGTACATGGGCTACGGCCTGCCCCAGGGCGACCTGATCCAGGAAGGCAACGTCGGCCTGATGAAGGCCGTCAAGCGCTTCGACCCGGACCAGGGCGTGCGCCTGGTGAGCTACGCCATGCACTGGATCAAGGCCGAGATC
>JAECRL010000004.1:74263-311430 GCA_016000265.1 Burkholderiales bacterium | reverse complement strand
GCCCGCGCCGGCAAGGGCAAGGCCGCGGGCTCGCTGCAGATGCATTGATCGGGGGCGCCGTCGCGGCGCCTCCCCACCGGTTTCATTGTCTGTCTCCTCCTGGTTGCACCGCTCGTTCGGTGCTTCAACGGGCCCCTCGCTTCGGCGTCGGGCCCGCTTTTTTTGAGGAGGGTGTCGTCAGCCCAGGTGGACGACCCAGTGCCGGATGAGCTTGCGCGCCTCGGCGTCGATCTGCGTGAAGACCAGCCCGTGGCGAAACAGGTCCCCCGAGGCGACGTGGAACACGACGCGGGCCTGGGCCGTGACGGGGCGCAGGCGGGCTCGGTCGGAGGGCTCGGGCACCCCCAGGGCCACGGTGAGCACCACGCCGTCGGGGAAGCGCCGGTCGAACAACAGGCTCACCCCGGCCTCCGAGACGTTGAGCGCACGGCCCTCGATGAAAGCCTGCGCAGACAGCAGCACCCGGGCTCGCCAGCTCACGTTGACACGCGGCGCCAGCCTGGCCTCCGCGGCCTCACCCGAGCTCGCGCCCCCTCCCGTCCCTTCTTGACCCAGCACATCGACCTCGATCCGTTCCAGTTGCCCTGCGGTGCGCGCACGGATCTGCGCGGCAACCCACCGCGCACGCCACACCTGTGAACAGATTATGGCCACGCCGTGATGGCCCCATGACAAGCAGGCCCGGATCAGCTGCGGATATGCTGCGGGCATGCTGCAGGTGCAAGAACTGGCCAAACGACACGGCGACGAGGCGGTGTTTTCCCACGTCAACCTGGTCGTGCCGGCCGGGGAGTTCGTCGCCATCGTGGGCGAGTCGGGCGTGGGCAAGTCGACCTTGCTGAACTGCCTGGCGGGGCTGGACGCGCCCTCGGGCGGCTCGGTGCGGGTGCGCGAGACGGACCTGACGCAGCTGGGCGAGGCCGCGCAGGCGCACTTCCGCCGCCGCCACCTGGGCTTCGTCTTCCAGGCCTTTCACGTGCTGCCGCACCTCACCGTGGCCCAGAACGTGGCCTTGCCGCTGATGCTGCTGGGCGCACCCGCGGCCGAGCAGGCGCAGCGCGTGGCCGAGGAGCTGGACGCCGTGGGCCTGTCGGGCCTGGGTGAGCGCCTGCCTCAGCAGCTCTCCGGTGGGCAGCTGCAGCGCGTGGCCCTGGCGCGCGCCCTGGTGCACCGCCCGGCCCTGATCCTGGCCGACGAGCCCACCGGCAACCTCGACCCGGTGACCGCCGAGCGCATCATGCGGCTGCTGGCCGGCCAGGCGCGCGAGCACGGCGCGGCCTGCGTCATGGTCACGCACTCCCAGGCCGCCGCGGCCCACGCCGACCGGGTGCTGCGCCTGACCGCACAGGGGCTGCAGGATGCCGGCTGACGGCGGGCCCGGCGCGCCCGGCTGGGGGGCCTCCGCGGGCCTGACGGGTCTGCTGACGGCTCGCCTGATGGGTCGCCTGCTGGCGCGCTACACCTGGCCCGACATGCGCCACCACGCGCTGCGCCACGCCACCGCGGTGCTGGCCGTGCTGCTGGGCGTGGCGCTGGCGTTCTCGGTGCACCTCATCAACGCCTCGGCGCTCAGCGAGTTCAGCGCGGCGGTGCGCTCGGTCAACGGCCAGGCCGACCTCAGCCTGAAAGCCGCCCACGGCACGCTGGACGAAGCGCTCTACCCCCGCGTGGCCACGCACGCCCTGGTGGCCCAGGTCAGCCCGGTGATCGACCTCGTCGCCCAGGCGCCCGACGCGCAAGGGCGGCCCCAGCGCCTGCGCCTGATCGGGCTGGACCCGCTGGTGGCCGGGCCCCTGGCGCCGGCGCTGATCCCCCGGCTGACGCCCCCTCCAGGCCCCCGTCAGGCCGTCGATGGACGCGAGCTGTTCTCGCCCGACACCGTCTCGCTCAACGCCCTGGCCCGCCAGCGCCTGGGCGTGGACGTGGGCGCCCCCCTCGTCGTGCAGGTCGGCGCCCACCGCGCGCGGCTGCGCGTCATCGGCGGGGTCACCGCGGGCGGCGAGGCCATCGGCGTGATGGACATCGCCGGTGCGCAGGGGCACTTCGGGCTGCTCGGGCGGCTCAGCCGGCTCGACGTCAAGCTGGTCGACGGCGCCCAGCCCGCGGCGGCGGCGCTCGCCCTCGGCCTGCCCGCGGGCGTGGTCAGCGAGTCCCCGGACGGCGCCACGCAACGCGTCTCCAACATGTCGCGCGCCTACCGCGTCAACCTGACGGTGCTGGCGCTGGTGGCCCTGTTCACGGGGGCCTTCCTGGTGTTTTCCATCCTGTCGCTGTCGGTGGCCAAGCGGCTGCCTCAGCTGGCTTTGCTGGGCGTGCTGGGCCTGAGCGCCCGCGAGCGCCTGGCCCTGGTGCTGTGCGAATCCGCCGCCATCGGCGTGCTGGGCTCGGCGCTGGGCCTGGCGCTGGGCACGGGCCTGGCGGCGCTGGCGCTGCGCCTGCTCTCGGGCGACCTGGGCGGCGGCTATTTCCCCGGCATCGCGCCGACGCTGCAGTGGTCGGCGGGCGCCGCGGCGCTCTATGGCGCACTCGGTGTGGCGGCCGCCGTGGCCGGGGGCTGGCTGCCGGCGCGCGCGGCGCAAGGCATCGCGCCGGCGCAGGCGCTCAAGGGGCTGGGTGACGCCCAGGCCGCAGGCGGCAGCCGGTGGCTGGGCCCGGCCTTGCTCGCGCTGGGCGCCGTCCTGGCCCTGCTGCCGCCCGTGGGCGGGGTGCCGCTGTGGGCCTACCTCTCGGTGGCGGCCATCCTTCTGGGCGGCATCGCCTGCGTGCCCGCCGCGGTGCAACTCGCGCTGGGCCGCTGGCCCGCGCCGCAGCGCGCCACCTGGCTGCTGGCCATCGAGCGCACGCGGCGCATGCGGCACACCGCCACCATCGCCACCGCGGGCGTGGTCGCCAGCTTGAGCCTGTCGGTGGCGCTGACCGTCATGGTCGCCAGCTTCCGCGAGTCGGTCACCACCTGGCTGGACGTGGTCCTGCCGGCCGACCTGTATGCGCGCCTGAGCCCGCCGGGCGGCACAGGGGAAGGGGGAGAGGGCGGGGGAGGAAGCGCCCCGCGCATCCCCCGCGCGCTGCTCGGCGACATCGCCCGCCTGAACGGCGTGATCCGGGTGGACGGCGTGCGCGTGAGCTCGCTGAGCCTGGGTGCGCAGCACGCGCCCATCGCGCTCATCTCTCGCCGCCTCGATGACCCCGCGCGCAGCCTGCCCCTGGTGGGCGAGCTCGCGCCCGCGCAAGCCGGTCGGGTCGCCATCTACGTCAGCGAGGCCCTGGTCGACCTGCACGGCGCGCGGGTGGGCGGCACGCTGCAGCTGCCGCTGCGCGCGGGCGAGCCGCCGGTGGCGGCCCTGGTTCGCGGCGTCTGGCGCGACTACGCCCGCCAGCAAGGCGCCATCGTCATGGACGAGGCCGACCACCGGCGCCTGAGCGGCGAGCCGCTCGACGAGGTCAACGACGTCGCCCTGTGGCTGCGCGCGGATGCCCAGGTGCCCGCCCTGCAAAACGACATCCGCGCGGCGGCCCGGGCACGCGGCATCGACGGCGCGCGGATCGAGTTCGCCGCACCGGGCGAGATCCGCCAGCTCACGCTGCGCATCTTCGACCGCAGCTTCGCCGTCACCTACTGGCTTCAGGCCGTGGCCATCGGCATCGGGCTGTTCGGCACCGCGGCGAGCTTTTCCGCGCAGGTGCTGGCGCGGCGCAAGGAGTTCGGCCTGCTCAGTCACCTGGGTTTCACGCGCCGGCAGGTGCTGGGCATCGTGGCCGGCGAGGGCGCGGCCTTCACCGGCGTGGGCGCCCTCATGGGCTTGCTGCTGGGCCTGGCCGTCAGCGTGGTGCTGGTGCACGTGGTCAACCCGCAAAGCTTCCACTGGACCATGGACCTGCTGCTGCCCTGGGCCCACCTGGGCGCGCTGTGCCTGAGCGTGGTCGCCGCCGGCACGCTCACGGCCTGGCTGGCCGCCCGCTCGGCCGCCGGGCGCGACGTGCTGCTGGCCGTCAAGGAAGACTGGTGAGCGCATGAACGACCGACGCCGAGCCCTGGCCCTCACCCTCAGCAGCCTGAGCCGCCTGCCGACCCTGCCCATCCTGACGCTGCTGGGCGCCCCCCTCCACGCCCCAGCCAAGCCGACTGCGCCCCAGGCCAGCACCCTGCTGCGCCGCGGCGAACCCCTGGTCTTCCCGCGGGACTTCGGCGCGCACCCCGCCCTGCGCACCGAATGGTGGTACCTGACCGGCACGCTGGCCACGGCGGGCGGGCCCGAGCTGGGCTTCCAAGTCACCTTCTTTCGCTCCCGCGTGGACAGCGCCGCCGGCCACCCCAGCGCCTTCGCCGCGCGCCAGCTGGTCTTCGCCCACGCCGCCCTCAGCGACCCGCAGGCAGGCCGCCTGGTGCACGACCAGCGCATCGCGCGCACCGGCTTCGGCCTGGCCGAGGCCGCCGAGGGCGACACCCGCGTGAACCTGCGCGACTGGACGCTGGCGCGCAGCGGCCCCGTCGAGCGCAGCGTCTACACCAGCCGCATCCGCGCCCGCGACTTCGACTTCGACCTGCGCTTCGAGCAAACCCAGCCCGTGCTGCTGCAAGGCGAGGCGGGCTTCTCGCGCAAGGGCCCGCGCCCGGAGCAGGCCAGCCGTTACTACTCGCACCCGCAGCTGCGCGTGAGCGGCAGCCTCGGGCGAGGCGGACGCAGCTCGACCGTGCAAGGCCGCGCCTGGCTGGACCACGAATGGAGCGAGTCCCTGCTCGACGCCGACGCCGTGGGCTGGGACTGGGTCGGCGTGAACCTGCACGACGGCGGCGCGCTCACCGCCTTTCGCCTGCGCCGGCGCGACGGCAGCGCCCTGTGGGCCGGCGGCAGCCTGCGCACCGCCAGCGGCGCCACCCGCTCGCTGTCGCCCGATGAGGTGCGCTTTTCGCCCCTGCGCTGGTGGACCAGCCCCGCCACGCGCGCCCGCTACCCCGTGGTCTGGCAGGTCGAGGTGGCCGGCCGAGCGCTCACCGTGCGCGCCCGCCTGGACGCCCAGGAACTCGACAGCCGCGCGAGCACCGGTGGCGTCTACTGGGAGGGCCTGAGCGACCTGCTGGACGAACAGGGTCGCCCCCTGGGCACCGGCTACCTGGAGATGACGGGCTACGCCGGGGCGATGAAGTTGTGATCAATCGTTTCAAAAGCAGGCCAGATGGGCGCTTTTTGAGGGCTTTCCCTGGGAGATGACCTCTCGAGCGGGGGATCCCCAGCTTGCATGGAATCGGATAGGGCCCTACAAAGAAAGCGTGCGCCAAATCACGAATGGCGTCCCCCTCGAACCTGGAGGCCCCATGAGCCTGACGACCTCTCCCTCGCCGTGGCAACGCACCCGCTCGTGGTCGACCATCGGCTGCGCGCTGACCGGCGCGACCGCCCTCGTGCTGCTCGTCCAGGGACACGGCCTGCACGGCGCCCTGACGCTGCTGGCCTTCGGTGTGCTGCTGCGCGACAGCGTGCTGAGCAACCGCGCCCGCCGCCAGGCCGCCGTCGCGAACCTGCGCCGGGCTTACCACGGCGCGGGCCACTGAGCCGGAGCTTGAGCCGGAGCCCGCCGAACAGGCGGGTGATGCGCGAATGATGGGCCGGTGATCAGGTCACCAGCCCCTCCATCCTGACGACCTCGAACTGACTGCCCTTGACCGAGCCCAGCTCGCTGTTGAGGCGATCGTTGTCCCAATTGTCGTTCGGCGCGCCACTGATGAACCAGTTGCCACCGTTGTCGGCCACGAACATCCCGTGGGTCTTCAAGGCCTGCAAGATCGCCTGAGACTCCGGCGAGAACGTGCTCGGGATCACATACGAAGCCTTCAGCCGCACCCGCATGCCCATGGGCGGCAGGTTCGCGTCCGTGTTGCTCGACGCGTAGTGGGTGGCCGGCGGCACGTAGGCCCGGCGGCTGCGCTGCACCGTGAAGCGCAAGGCGTGGCGGATGCCCCCCGCGCCCAGGCGGGCCTCGTCGTGGCGCACCAGGCCCGGAAAAATGGGCAGGCCCGCGGCGTCGGCGCTGGTCCAGCGAGGCTGGGCGGTCGGCCGCACGTTGTTGCTGTCGAGGTGAAAAATGGCCCCGGCCATGCACTCCCAGAAACCGGCACGCGGGTAGGCTGGCCCGATCTCGTAGAGGCGGTTGTTGTCGCGGTCGATCACGAGCACGTGGCGGTCACCCGTGCTGGCCGGCCCGCCCTCGATGGGCGCCGTCAACGGGATGGGGTAGGGGCCCGGGTCGCTCTCGTCGCCATAGGCCTGCGAGGCGTCGCCGTCGACCGAGTACTGGATGCGCACCAGGGGCTGCGTGCCCGCCACCACCTGGTACGGGATGCCGATGGGCTGGCCCTGGTAGGTGCCCGAGCCGAAGTCCGGGTGCAGGCCGACGTTGAGCCCGATGCTGGCGATCAGGTTGGCGGAGTTCGGGTCCACCGGCGCGCCGCTGATGTCGGTGTTCCAGGCGTTGTCGGCCGGGAAGGGCAGGGCGCCGTTGAGCGCAGCGCCCACGCCCAGGGAGGCGCGGCCCATGCTGCCGTAGGCCACGCCAGACGGTGGCAAGGGCGCAGGTGCGGGTGCGGGGCCTGGCGCGCTTCCATCGCCCCCCGCCGCCGCGCGCCGACGCGCCTCTTCTTCTGCCGCCGCGTTGTCGGCCCCACCGCCGCCGCCTCCGCAGGCGCTCAGCAGCATCACGGGCACGGCCCCGATGGCCAATCGACGCTGACGTTGCATGACACCCTCCTGCTTGACTCGGTGAAACTCGAACTCGAACGCGGCCCCGCCAGACGCGGGGGGCCTCCGCGCCGGATTGTGCCCCTGAGGGCCGCCGCCTCAGCCACGGCGCAGCAGGCGGAGACGTCGCTTACCTCGTGTCACCTCGTCCGAGGGGCCGCATCAAGCCGCCACGCGCACCACCACGCGGCCGCGCACCTGCCCGTCGAGCAGCTGCTGCGCCACGGGAATGGCCTCGGCCAGGCTGATTTCGCGGGTGATGAGGTCGAGCTTGCCGAGATCCAGGTCCGTGGCCAGGCGCTGCCACGCCAGCAGCCGGTCGGCGCGCGGGCACATCACGCTGTCGATGCCCGCCAGCGTCACGCCCCGCAAGATGAAGGGCGCCACCGAGGCGGGCAGGTCCATGCCCCCGGCCAGGCCACAGGCCGTGACCACGCCGCGGTACTTCGCCTGCGCACACACGTTGGCCAGGGTGTGGCTGCCCACCGTGTCCACCGCGCCGGCCCAGCGCTCCTTGGCCAGCGGCTTGCCCGGCTGGTTGAAATCGCTGCGCGCCAGCACGCTGGCCGCGCCCAGCGACTTCAGGTACTCGGCTTCGGCCGGACGGCCCGTGACGGCGGCCACGGTGTAGCCCAGCTTGGCCAGCAAGGCCACGGCCACGCTGCCCACGCCCCCGGCGGCGCCGGTGACGACGACCTCGCCGTGCTCGGGGCGCACGCCATGGCGCTCCAGCGCCAGCACGCACAGCATGGCCGTGTAGCCCGCCGTGCCGATGGCCATGGCCTGCGCCGGCGTGAAGGCCGCCGGCAGGGGCACCAGCCAGTCGCCGTTGAGGCGCGCGCGCTCGGCCAGGCCGCCCCAATGGGTTTCGCCCACGCCCCAGCCATTGAGCACCACCGCGTCACCGGGGCGCCAGTCGGGGTGGGTGCTGGCCTCCACCGTGCCCGCCAGGTCGATGCCCGGCACCATGGGGAACTTGCGCACCACCGGCGACTTGCCCGTGATGGCCAAGCCGTCCTTGTAGTTCAACGTGGAGCACGCCACCTTCACGGTGACGTTGCCCTCGGGCAACTGGGCGTCGTCGATGTCCTTGAGGGCAGCGCGCTGGCCCTGCTCGTCTTTCTCGATCAGGATGGCCTTGAACACGGTGTGTCTCCTGGTGGCGGTTGGCGGGTGAGGGGGGCTGAAAGCAAACCACCAGCATAGCGCCCCGGCCCGCCAGAGTCCCTGTGGGGTGCTGCGGCTTGGGTGCGGCGCCATCATGGCGGCATGAACACCCCGATGGCCTCCCCCGTTGCGCCCACCCCCGCCCCCCTGCCGGACGACCTGAGCCTGCGCGCCGACCTCAGCCGCCGCGAGGTCGACTCGCCCGAGCCCGCCACCTGGCACCCCGCCGGGCAGACGGGCGTGCACCGCCGCCTGCTGGACCGCCAGGGCGGCGAGGTGGCGCGCGCCACCAGCGTGGTCCGCTACGACCCGGGCGCTCGCTTCCCGGCCCACCGCCACGGGGGCGGTGAAGAGATCCTGGTGCTGCAAGGCACCTTCGAAGACGAGCACGGCGCCCACCCGGCGGGCACCTACCTGCGCAACCCGCCCGGCAGCGCACACGCGCCGTTCTCGCAAGCGGGCTGCCTGCTGTTCGTCAAACTCTGCCATTTCGGCCCTGGCGACACGGCTTCGGTGCGCATCGACACGCGCGCCACCCCCTGGCGCCCCGGGCTCGTGCCCGGCCTGAGCGTGATGCCCCTGCACGAGCACGACGGCGTGCACACGGCCCTGGTGCGCTGGGCGCCCGACACCCGCTTCAACCGCCACGTCCACCCCGGCGGCGAAGAAATCCTGGTGCTTCAAGGCACCTTCGAAGACGAACACGGCCGCTACCCGGCGGGCACCTGGCTGCGCAACCCCTGCTGGAGCGAACACACGCCGTTCACCGGCCCCGATGGCGCCTTGATCCTCGTGAAGACCGGGCACCTGGGTGGCGCTTCGGCGGCACCTGACAGGCACACCAACACATCGGGAAATATGGATCTTTAACAAACAATTATCTGATTTTCTCGAACAGACGTTTTGCCTAAAGTGGCCCTGTCACCCTTGTTTCAGGAGCCCCTTCATGCGCAGCTACACCCGCAACAGCCCCCAGGCCGCCGCCCGCATCGTGGCCCTCACCCTGCTGTCCGACGGCCACCTCGGCGCCCCCGAAATGGACGGCCTGCGTCGCATCGACGTGCCGGGGCGGCTGGACATGAGCCACGCCGACTTCATGGCCGTGGTGCAGAACGTGTGCGACGACCTCATGGCGACGTCCAACCACCAGTGGGCCGGCATCTCGCACCTGCCCCTGACGCAGCTGCACCAGGTGCTCGACGAGGTCGACGACGTGGGCCTGCGCCTGATCCTGCTGCAGATCTGCGCGGCCTTGAGCGAAAGCGACCGCCACCTGGCCGACGGCGAGTACGACCTGCTGTGCACCCTGGCCGACCGCTGGGACCTGCCCCTGCCGGTGCTGCGCACGACCTCGGCGCGGGCCATGCAAGCGGTCAACGCCGCGACGGTGGCGTGATGCGCCGGGGCGGGTAGAGTGGGGAACCCACCCACCGGAGCCCGCCCATGCAACGCCGACACTTCAACCGACACCTGGCCACCTCGGCCGCCAGCCTGGCTGCCCTGCTCGTGACGGGCACGCTGCAACACGCCCGCGCCCTGTCCCTGAGCGACCTGAGCGACAAGGAGGTCGGCAGCGGCCTGAAAGCCGCCCTGGAAAAGGGCGCGCTCGCGGCCGTGGCCCTGCTGGGGCAAAGCGGCGGTTTCCTGGACAATCCCAAGGTGCGCATCCCCCTGCCGGCCTACCTCGAAGAGGCGGCCAAGCTGCTGAGGATGACGGGGCAAGGCAAGCCCGTCGACGAACTCGTCACCGGCATGAACCGCGCGGCCGAAGCCGCCGTGCCCATGGGCCGCGACCTGCTGGTCAAGGCCGTCAAATCCATGACGGTGCAAGACGCCAAGCAGATCCTCTCGGGCGGCGACGACGCCGTCACCCGGTTCTTCGCCGACAAGACCCGCGCCCCGCTGGGCCAGTCCTTCCTGCCCGTGGTGACCCAGGCCGTCAGCAAGGTGGGCCTGGCCAAAAGCTACAACCGCGTGGCCGGCAAGGCCGCGGGCTTCGGCCTGGTCAAGCAGGAAGAGGCCAGCGTCGAGCAGTACGTGACGGGCAAGACGCTGGACGGCCTCTACACCATCATCGGTGAAGAAGAACGCAAGATCCGCCAGGACCCGGTGGGCGCGGGCAGCCGGCTCATCGAGAAGGTGTTCGGCGCGGTGAAGTGAAGTGAGGTGAGGTGAGGCGCGCACGGGCCTGCGTTCCTCAGCGCCAGGCCTGCTGCACCCGCGGGTTGAAGGGGTGCGCGTCCAGCCAGCGCACCAGCGCCACCAGGCCCGCCAGCGAGACCAGCGCGCCGGCCACGAAGGCCACCGGGTAGCCAAAGGCGTCGCCCAGCGCCCCACCGGCGATGCCGCCCACGCTGGCCAGGGCCACGCCGACGCTGCCCAGCAGGGTGTAGTCGGTGCCGGCGTGAGCCGGGTCAGCCGCGTCCATCATCAAGGAAAACAGCGCCACGGTGACCAGGGTGCTGGTGAGGCCCTCGGCCACGGTGGCCACCCACAGCAGCGGCACGCCGCCCCAACCCATCGCAGCCAGCAGGTACAGGCCGAAGACGGCGACCTGCGCCAGGCCGCTGCCCAGCAAGGCGCCCCGGCGGCCCGTGCGCAGCATCAACCAGCCGCCCAGCGCGGCACCGGCCAGGCTGGTGCCCGAGCCCACGGCGCCCTTCATGACCGCCAGCGTGGCCTTGTCGATGCCCTGGTCCAGCAGGAAGGGCGTGATCAGGCCGCTGACCATCTGGTCACCGAAGCGAAAGGCGAAGATGAGGCCGGCCAGCGCCAGCACCCCGGGGCGCAAGGCGCGGTGCAGCCACAGCAGCGCCAGGGCGCGGCCTCGGGGCGGGGCCGCGGGCGACAACAAGGCGGCGGTGGCGGGCACTGGGGCCGACGCCGAGGCCCCATCGTCCGCGCCCGCCAGGTGCGCCGGGGGCTCGGCCATGCGCCACACCGGCAGCGTCAACAAGGCCAGCAGGGCGGCCATGCACAAGAAGGTCAGCTGCCAGCTGGTGCGGGCGAACAGCCACAGCAGCAGCCCGCCGCCCAGGATCATGCCGAAGCGGTAGGCCCCCACCTGGATGCCGTTGGCCAGCCCGCGCTGCTGCGCGTTGAGCAGGCGCACGGCCAGGCCGTCGGTGGCCACGTCCTGCGTGGCGGCAAACAGGTTGAAGACGAACACCACCCCGAACAGCGCGACGCTGCCTTCGTGGAAGCCGATGGCCGCCATCAGCAAGGCCAGCGCGCACGACGACAGCTGCATCGACAGCAGCCAGGTGCGACGCCGGCCGTGGTGGTCCACCACCGGGGCCCACAGGAACTTCAGGGCCCAGGGCGCGGCCAGGAACTGCAGGAAGCCCAGCGCCGTCAGGGACCAGCCGGCCTCGCGCATGAGCACGGGCAGCGCCAGCGTGAAGAAGCCAAAGGGCAGGCCCTGGGCGGTGTAGAGCGCCGCCAGCAGGGGCAGGTGCGGCGTGCGCAGGGCGTTCACGGCAGCGGCTCGTCGGCGTCGGGCATGGGATAAGAGTCGGCCGTGTAAGTCGGCCCCTTCATCAACAGCACGATGGCGCAGCCGATGGCCACCGTGAGCACCAGCGTCCAGTGCAGGATCACGATGCCGATCATCACGAACTCGAAGCGCAACGCGCCGGGGTCGCGCCCGCCGGCGGCCAGGTCATCGGACGCCCACCACGACAGCCCCGCGGCCAGCAAGGGCAGCGCGGTGCCGACCAGGAAGATGGTCGGCAGCCGCCGCCACACGGCCCACTCCAGGCCGGGGGCCGAGCGGATGGACGACGGGTGCTTGTTGAGCCAGCGCATGCCCCGACTGTAGCCACTTCGGAGGCGCAAAACACCCACCGGGGGCATCGGCCCCTCAGGCGCTGGGGAAGCGCCCCTCGTTGATGTCGACCTTGCGGTGCCCGGCCGCCACCACGTCGACGCCGAGCTGGTTGCCCAGCTGCAGCAGGTAGAGCAGCACGTCGGCCATCTCCAGGGCGACGGCGTCCTTGGCCTCGGGGCTCAGCTCGCGGCTTTGCGCCTCGGTCAGCCACTGGAAGGGCTCGAGCAGCTCGCCGGCTTCGACCACGAGGGCGCTGGCGAGGTTCTTGGGCGAATGAAAACGCCCCCAGTCTCGCGCGTCGGCGAAAGCCTGGAGGCGTTGGGCGAGGTGCGCCAGCGAGTCGGGTGCCATGCGCATCTCCTTGCAGCACTTTGCTTGGGTCGGGGTGTCAGAACAGCGTGAAGCTCACCCAGTATGCCCCGGCGGCCACCAGGGCCGACGCCGGGATGGTCAGCACCCAGGCCCACACGATGTTGCCCGCCACGCCCCAGCGCACGGCCGAGGCGCGCTGCACGGAGCCCACGCCCACGATGGCGCCCGTGATGGTGTGCGTGGTCGAGACCGGCACGCCGATGGCGGTGGCCAGGAACAGGGTCATGGCGCCACCGGTTTCGGCGCAGAAGCCGCCCACGGGCTTGAGCTTGGTGATCTTCTGGCCCATGGTCTTGACGATGCGCCAGCCGCCGAACATCGTGCCCAGGCCGATGGCCAGGTAACACGAGACGATGACCCAGTCAGGCGGCATCTTGTCGGTGGAGGCGGCGTAGCCGGTGGAGATCAGCAGCATCCAGATGATGCCGATGGTCTTTTGCGCGTCGTTGCCGCCGTGGCCCAGGCTGTAGGCCCCGGCCGAGACCAGCTGCAGGCGGCGGAACCAGCCGTCGACCTTGGAGGGCGAGGTGCGCCGGCAGATCCAGGCCACCAGCACCATCATCAGCGAGCCCAGCGTGAAGCCCAGCAGGGGCGACACGAAGATGAACACCACCGTGCGGATGATGCCCGTGGCCACCAGCGCGTCGGGGCCGGCCTTGGCCAGCACGGCGCCCACGATGCCCCCGATCAGCGCGTGCGAGGAGCTGCTGGGGATGCCGTAATACCAGGTGATCACGTTCCAGGTGATGGCGCCCGTGAGCGCCCCGAAGACGACGTGGGTGTCGACCACCCCCGCGTCCGCGATGCCCTTGCCCACCGTCGCGGCCACGCTGAGGTGGAAGACGAAGATGGCCACGAAGTTGAAGAAAGCCGCGAACAGCACCGCCTGACTGGGGCGCAGCACGCCCGTCGAGACCACCGTCGCGATCGAGTTGGCCGCGTCGTGAAAGCCGTTCATGAAATCGAACAGCAGGGCCAGCGCCACCAGGGCGACGATGACCCACACAGCCACCTGCATGGTTTCCATGTCTTGCTCCCGCCGCGCTCAGGAGTTCTCGAGGATCACGCCCTCGATGAGCTTGGCGACGTCTTCGCACTTGTCGGTGACGGTCTCCAGCAGCTCGTAGATGGCCTTGAGCTTGATGACCTCGCGCACGTCGGGCTCTTCGCGAAAGAGCTTGCTCATGGCGTTGCGCATGACGCGGTCGGCGTCGGTTTCGAGCTGGTCGATTTCTTCGCAGGTCTTGAGGGCGGCCGCGGCGGTCTCGGCGTCACCGATGTCCTTGAGCAGGGCGACGGCGTCCTTGAGGCGCTCGACGCTCTTGACGCACAGGTCGGTCAGGCGAACGATCTCGTCGGTCATGCGGCGCACGTCGTACAGGGCCATGGTCTCGGCGGCGTCCTGCATCAGGTCGGCCACGTCGTCCATGGTGTTGATCAGCGAGTGGATCTGCTCGCGGTCGATCGGCGTGATGAAGGTCTTGTGCAGCAGGCGGTTGACCTCGCGCGTGACGGTGTCGGCCGCGGCTTCGGCGGCGTCGACGTCGCGGTTGTACTTCTCGCGCAGCGCCGGGTCGTTGTAGTGCTTGACCAGGTCCGCGAAGGCGTGGGCCGCCGTGACGATGTGGTTGGCGTGCTGGTTGAACAGCTCAAAAAAATTGCCCTCTCGGGGCAGCAGCTTTCCAAAGATCATGGGGGGAGGCTCTCCGGCGTTTCCGCGCGCTCGTGACCATCTCGTGACTTTGGATGGTCCAAACGGCGCATTTTACCGGAGTGCCGCCGGATCGAGGTCCAGTCGGGTGAGCGGGGCATTGCCAGGCGCCGGGGCGCTTCCTACACTCGGGGCACCCATGGACCCACACTACCTCACCCCCCTGTTCTCGCCTCGCTCCATCGTGGTCTTCGCTGGCACCACGTCCGCGGACGAAGCGTCCTGGCCTCAGGCCGCACACCTGCTGCAGGCCATCAAGGCGCAGCGCTTTCAGGGCACCTTGCAGTTCGTCGACACGCAGACCACCGGCACGCTGGCCGACCTGGTCCAGATCAAGGCCGACCTGGCCATCGTGGCGCTGCCGCCGGCGGAGGTGGCCGCGGCCATCGAGCTGGCCGCGCGCATGGCCTGCCAGGCCGTCCTGGTGCTGTCCAGCGGCGTCGGCAGCGAGCAGGCCGGGGCCTGGCACAAACAGGCGCGCCGCGAGGGCCTGCACCTGCTGGGGCCCAACTGCATGGGCTTTCAGCGCCCGGCCCTGGGCCTCAACGCCAGCACGGTGGGCACGCTGGCCAGCGTCGGCCCGCTGGCGCTGGTGTCGCAGTCGGGCTCGTTGACGGCGGCCATGCTGGACTGGGCGGCCAAGAACGCGGTGGGCTTTTCGTCGGTGGTCTCGGTGGGGCAGCACTCCAGCGTGGGCCTGGCCGAGGCGCTGGACTTCCTGGCCAACGACCCGCACACGCAGAGCATCCTGGTCTACATGGAGGGCATCGCCGACGCGCGGCGCTTCATGAGCGCGCTGCGCTCGGCGGCCAACGCCAAGCCGGTGATCGTGCTCAAGGCCGGTCGGCGCCTGGCGGGCAACGCCGCGGCGCAGACCCACAGCGGCGCCATCGTGGGCAGCGACGAGGTCTTCAACGCCGCGCTGCGGCGCGCGGGCGCGGTGCGCGTGAAGTCCTTCGTCGAGATGTTCTCCGCGGCCAAGTGCCTGGCCTCGCGCCACCGCCCCACGGGCAAGCGCCTGGCCATCGTCACCAACGGCGGCGGCCCGGGCGTGCTCGCCGCCGACTGGCTCAACGAGATCGGCATGCAGCTGGGCTGCCTGTCGGCCGACGGCGCCGCCGCGCTCAAGCCCAGGCTGCTGCCCCTGGCCTCCCTGGTCGACCTCATCGACCTGTCGGAAGACGCCACCGGCGAGCACTACCGCGCGGCCATCGACGCCGCCAACCGCGACAGCGGCATCGACGGCCTGCTGGTCATCCACTCGCCCAAGGTGGGCGGCGACCCGGTGGCCGCCGCGCAGGCCGTGGCCGACAGCAAGCCCCAGCTCTCCAAGCCGCTGCTGACGTGCTGGATGGGCGACGCGGCCGTGGGCGCGGCGCGCTCGGTGCTGAAAGACGCGCACATCCCGAGTTTTCGCACACCCGAGGCCGGCGTCGGGGCCTTCGGCAACCTCAGCTCCTTCTACGAAAACCAGAAGCTGCTTCAGCAGACGCCGGCGCCGCTGTCGACGCTGGCCAAGCCCGACATCGAGGGCGCGCGCCTGGTCATCGAGAGCGTGCTGGCCGAGCGCCGCAAGGTGCTCACCGAGATGGAGTCCAAGAGCCTGCTGTCGGCCTTTCACATCCCGGTGACCGAGACGGTGCTGGCGCGCAGCGCGCACGAGGCCATGATGATCGGCACGCAGCTGGGCTTCCCCGTGGCCTTGAAGATCGACTCGCCCGACATCACGCA
Source organism: Burkholderiales bacterium (assembly GCA_016000265.1). GTDB lineage: Bacteria > Pseudomonadota > Gammaproteobacteria > Burkholderiales > Burkholderiaceae_C > Aquabacterium. The sequence continues at coordinate 295,886 of JAECRL010000004.1, read as the reverse complement.
CAAGTCCGACGTGCAGGGCGTGGCGCTCAACATCATGAACGGCACGGGGGTGCGCGACACCTACAACGACATGATCGAGCGCGTGCGCGCCTTGCGCCCGGATGCGCGCATCAACGGCATCACCGTGCAGCAGATGGCGCGCACGCGCTCGGGCCGCGAGATCTGCATCGGCGTGGTCACCGAGGCGCCGTTCGGGCCGGCGATCGCCTTCGGGGCGGGCGGCACCATGATCGAGCTCATCAACGACCGCTCCATGGAGCTGCCCCCGCTCAACGCCTACCTGGCCCACCAGCTGATTGACCGCTCGCGCGTGGCCGAGACGCTGGGCGAGTGGCGGGGCGCCAGCGCCGTCGACCTCGACGCCCTGGAGCGCGTGCTGCTGCGCGTCTCGGAGATGGTGTGCGAGCTGCCGCAGCTGCGCGAGATGGACATCAACCCCATCATCGTCGACGAGCGGGGCGCGGTGGCCGTGGACGCGCGCATCGTCATCGACAACGCGCCGCAGTCGGTGGGCGGGCGCGCCGGCGCCTACAGCCACCTGCCCATCCTGCCCTACCCCGCGCGGCTGGAGCAGGTCTGGCCGCTGCCCGGCGGCGGCGAGTACACGGTGCGCCCCATCCACACCAACGACGCGCAGATGCTGCAGGAGCTGGTGCACGGCCTGTCGCCCGAGAGCCGCTACTTCCGCTTCGTCTCCAGCATGACCGAGCTGCCCGCGCCCATGCTGGCGCGCTTCACGCTGATCGACTACGACCGGGAGATGGCGCTGGTGGCGGTGCACAAGGAGCGCATCATCGGCGTCTCGCGCTACATCATCAACCCGGACCAGACCAGCTGCGAGTTCTCGCTCGTGGTGGCCGACGACTTCAGCGGCAAGGGCCTGGGCACGCGCCTGATGGAGAGCATCATGGACGTGGCCCGCGAACGCGGGTTGACCGAGATCGTGGGCCTGGTGCTGACCAACAACGATGGCATGCTGCGGCTGATGCGCAGCCTGGGCTTCGCCGTCAAGTCCTACCCGGACGACCCCGACTTCCGCCTGGTGACGCACCCGCTCTGAAGACCCCGTTTTGTCCCCGTTCATGCCCCTGTCCACGCCCCCTCGCGACCCCCTCCACGGCATCACCCTGGCCCGCATGGTCGAAGACCTGTCCGACTTCTACGGCTGGGAGGGGCTCGGTCGGCTCATCCCGGTGCGCTGCTTCACGCACGAGCCCAGCGTGTCGTCCAGCCTCAAGTTCCTGCGCCGCACGCCCTGGGCGCGCGAGAAGGTCGAGGCCCTGTACGTGCACACGCTGCGCGAGTCACAGCGGGCGGGCCAGCGATGAGCGCCCCCGTGGACGACCCCGTCACCAGCCCCTGCCGCAGCCAGTGCAAGCTCGACGACGAGCAGTTCTGCATCGGCTGCGGGCGCTCCCTCGACGACATCCGCCAGTGGAAAACCATGGCCCGCGAGGAGCGCCTCGCGTGCAAAGAACGCGCCGCCCTGAGGCGGAACGGACACAGTTGCCAAAATAGCCCGACAAATCCCGCACACGCACCCACCCAAACAGGCCCGATTTCTGCATGATGATCACAGCGTGATGTGAGTCCCCGAAAGGGGCTGGTTCTTCGATTTCGTTTCACCGGAGGATGACGCCATGATCTGGTTCGACAACGTTTCGTCCGACTGCGATCAACCCATCGCAGCCGCCTGCCTGGTGCAAGGGCACTGGCGGCACCCGCTGAACCCGTTCTCCGACCCGGTGCTCTGCCGGGTGGTGCTCGATGTGGCCGAACCCCGCGTGGTGGCCGCCCAGGTCATCGAGCCGGGTCGCATCGAAGACCTCAGCGGCGCCGAGCTGGAAGACCTCAGCGCGGCCCTGATCGCGCAAGACGTGCACCGCCAGCCCACCGCCTGGGGCCTGAGCCCCTGCGCCAAGCTGCCCGCCTGGGCCCGACCCAGCTTCAGCGAGCAGCAGATCGAAGAACTCGAGCGCCTGCAGGGCTACCTCATCGAGGCGTCGGAAGACGACGTCGAGTCGGTGCTGCGGCTGCGCGACGACTTCCTGCGCGGCATCGGCATGACGGACCGCGACATGTACCGCGCCGTGCGCCAGCCCGACCACTCGCACGGGCATCGCAAAGGCGGGCGCATGAGCAGCTGAGGCGGCGGGGGGAGACCTGGGGGCCCTAAACTGCCCCACATGAAGGTCTCCCAACGCGCCCAGTCCATCACCCCCTTCCTCGCCATGGAGTTCGGCAAGCGGGCCGCCGAGCTCGAAGCCGCTGGCCACCGCGTCATCCGCTTCAACATCGGCGAGCCCGACTTCGGCGCCCCGCCGGCCGTGCGCGCCGAGCTGCAGCGCCTGGCCGCCGACGTGGCCCTGCCCTACACCGGCGCGCTCGGCCTGCCCGCGCTGCGCGAAGCCATCGCCGGCTTCTACCAGCGCGCCCACGGCGTGAGCGTCTCGCCCGAGCGCGTGGTGGTCACGGCCGGGGCCTCGGCGGCCCTGCTGCTGCTGACCGCCGCCCTCGTGGACCCGGGCGACGAGGTCCTGGTGGGCGACCCCTCCTACCCCTGCAACCGCCAGTTCCTCAGCGGCTTCGGAGCCGACGTGCGCCTGGTGCCCACCGACGCGGCCTCGCGCTTCCAGCTCGACCTGGCCGCGGTGCAGCGCCACTGGTCGCCGCGCACGCGGGGCCTGATGGTGGCCACGCCGTCGAACCCCACCGGCACCTCGGTGCCCGCCGCCGAGCTCACCGCCATCTGCGACTGGGCCCGCGCGCACGGCGCCTGGCGCATCGTCGACGAGATCTACCTCAACCTCAGCGACGCCCAGGCCGACGGCCGCCCCGCGCCCACCGTGCTGGCCACCGACCCCGGCGCCTGCGTCATCAACAGCTTCTCCAAGTACTTCGGCATGACAGGCTGGCGCCTGGGCTGGGCCGTGGTGCCCGAGGCCCTCGTGCCCGCCCTGGAGCGGCTGGCGCAGAACTACTACATCTGCGCGCCCACGCCGGCGCAAATGGCCGCGCTGGCCTGCTTCACGCCCGAATCCATCGCCGTGTGCGAAGACCGCAAGCGCGAGTTCGCCGAACGCCGCGCCCTGGTGCTGCAAGGCCTGCGCGACATCGGCCTGCGCGTGCCGGTGGCCCCCGACGGCGCCTTCTACGTCTACATCGACGTCAGCGACACCGGCCTGGACGCCATGGCCTTTTGCGAGCAAGCCCTGCAACAAGCCCACGTGGCGCTGACCCCGGGTCAGGACTTCGGGTTCTGCAGCGCGGCCTCGCACGTGCGGCTGTCGTACGCGGCCTCGCGCGCCGACCTGCAAGAAGGCCTGGCCCGACTGGGCCGCTTCGTCGCCGCGAGGCGCCACCATGGCTGAGCCCCGCCGCCCCGAACACCGCACCACGCCGATGCGCCGCACCCAACAGGCCTTGCAAGGCTGGCTGCTGTCGGTGCGCGACATGCTCACCTCGGCCGGCCCCGTGCTGCTGCTGGCCGCCGGCCTGCTGGTGGGCGCCTACGTGTGGCTGGACCCGCAGCCCCCGCGCACCGTCACGCTGGCCACCGGGCCCGCGGGCAGCGCCTACGCCGAGTTCGGCCAACGCTACGCCCAGGCCCTCCGCCAGGACGGCATCCGCGTGGAGCTGCTCGACACCGACGGCCCCGCCGCCAGCCTGCAGGCCCTGCGAGACGGCCGCGCCGACGTGGCCTTCGTGCGCGGCGGCAGCGGCCAGGGGGGTGATGCCGATGCCGCAAACAACAACGACGCCGACGCCGGCATCATGTCCCTCGGCGCGCTGTTCTACGAGCCGCTGTGGGTGTTCTACCGCCCCGGCGCCGTCAACGTGGCATCGGCCAAGGGCAGCTCGGCGAAAGCTCCCGCCCAAGCTCCCGTCAAGGCCCCCATCAAGTCACCCGCCCCCGACGTCCGCCTGACCTCGCTGACCCAGCTCCAGGGCCTGCGCATCAACCTCGACCGGCCCGGCAGCGGCGTGCCCGAGCTCATGCAGCGCCTGCTGCAAGCCAACGGCCTCGGCCCCGACACCTTCACCGCCAGCCAGCTGCCGCCCGACGCCGCCACCGAGGCCCTGCTGGCCGGCCAGATCGACGCCCTGGTGCTGATGACCGCGCCCGAGTCCCCCGCCGTGCAACGCCTGCTGCGCCAAAGCGGCGTGGCCCTGGCCGACCTGCCCCAGGCCGACGCCCTGGCGCGGCGCTTCCCCTTCCTACAAACCGTCACGCTGCCGCGCGGCATGGTCGACCTCGCCCGCGACCTGCCCCCCGACGACATCGGCCTGCTGGCCGCCACCACCGCCTTGCTCACCCACGAAGACACCCACCCCGCCTTGCGCCAGCTGTTTGCGCAAACCGCGCAAAAGCTCCACGGCGGCGCCGGCTGGTTCAACGGCGTGCGCGACTTCCCCAACACCCGCACCAGCGAGCTGCCCGTCAGCCCCGAAGGCGACCGCGCCATCAACGGCACGCCGCCCTTCTGGCAACGCCACCTGCCCTTCTGGGCCAGCAACCTGCTGGAGCGCATGTGGCTGGTCATCGGCGGCCTGATCGTGCTGCTGCTGCCCCTGTCGCGCGTGGTGCCGCCGCTCTACACCTACCGCGTGCGCCAGCGCGTCTTCCGCTGGTACGCGCGGCTGCGCGCCGTCGAAGCCCGCCTGGACGAAGGCGAAGCCCACGCCAGCGAGCTGCTCGACGAGCTCGACGAACTCGACCGCGTCGCCAGCCAGATCACCGTGCCCCTGGCCCACGCCGACGAGCTCTACGCCCTGCGCAACAACATCGAAGGCGCGCGCAGGCGCTTGCTGGCGCGGCGTGACCAGGCCCCTGCTTTCGTTTCATGATTCGTTTCAGGTTTTGTTTCGTCGCTGGGCAAAACAAGGTCTGGCAAGGCGCGTAAGCGGTTGATTGGATTGAGGATCTGACCCCGACGTGGGGCATTGGTGGGCGCTCGGATTCGTTACATCGAGCACTTACGCGCTCATGGCCTTCAGCCTTTGCATGACCAGGACAGCTCGCTCCGGCTCGGCAACCAGGCCCGGCAACACATTCGCAAAGTCCGGGTCGGACAGCAGCTTCTGGAAGGCCGATGCCACGGCCTGTCGCAAATCGGGTGGTGCATTGGCCATTTCGTTGGTCAGCTCTTCACGACCATCGACGATGTTGAGGCCAGCGCTCAGCTCCACTGACTCGGCGGTCTCCACGGCGTAGGGGTACCAGTGGTTGGAGAAGCCCAACACCTCCGGCTGCACCGGCATCAGGTCAAACAGAACGCCTGAGTCTTTGTGGATCCAACGGCAGATCACGTCGCTTTGAACGTCGCGCGCAAACCCGCGCTGCGCCACCGCTTGCTCGATGCGGTAGAACATGGCGCGGTTGGCGTTCACCACGGCATCGACGTCTCGCGTGGCGCGCACGCTGTCGGCCAGCGGGTCGGTGACCAGCAGGCCTGCCACGGCCCCGCCCACAAACACAAGCTGTTCGCGCAGGTCGCCCAGGGCTTCGGCAATGTGGCGCAGGTAGGGCAGGTTCGGGTCATTGGCCCGCATCGTGTGCCCCCTTGTCGAGCCGCATCAGCTCGGCCTCCATCAGCTTGGCCGCCAGGGTTCGTTCGCGAGCGCGGCCCGTGCGCAGGGCATCCAGCAGTGCCAGCAAACGGTGCAAGGCCGGGTCAGCCAACGCGGCTTGCGGGGCCGTGCGGTAGAGCGGCGACAAGGTCGGGCCTTTGGACTGGCCTTGAGGGTGCGCCCACACCGGCGCTTCCCCGGCCGCCACGGCCAACTGGCTGGCCAGTGGTTCGGCGCCGAACGCCGTTGGCACGCCGCGCTTGACCGGCCCCGGCGTGGCCGGCCAGACGTAACGCGCGCCATGCAGCACGAACTCCAGCAGATGAGGCCGCACCGGCGACCACTCGCCACGTGAGGGCGCCACCGCCAGGCCCGAAGCCACGGCACGCTTCACGCTGGCATGCGTTTCAGACGCACTCATGGCGAGGGCCTCGCCCAAGGCGGCGTAAGTCCAGCGCTTCGGCGGGTGGGCGACCACCTTCAGCAGCACCAGCAGGTCTTGAGGTTTGAGTTCCATCGGCACATCGAAGTTGATATTCGCTATTCGCGAATTACGAATATCACCGATCAAGGCGCATTTGGCAAGCGGGTCAATTCAGTTGCCCGAGAAGGTCCTTTCGATGCAATCGAAAGCGCAGGCCGCGGCATCCAGGCATGAACGCACCAGCAGCTCTCGGCGTCGTACTCGCCCAACGCCACGCGGCCTGCACCGGCGGCTTCGGCACGTGCGGTGACGTTCGCGGCCATTTGAGGGGCGACGAATGCGCGCCGAGGGCCGTGATCGTCGGCCTGGATCTCAGCCGATGGGATGTCGGGGGGCGACCGCGCCCCTTTTGGGGGCGTTCGCCTCGCTGCGGGTGCCGGTGAATGCGCGGCAAGCGACGGCGGCGGTGCTGGAAGGGGCGTGGTTTGCGGTGCGTCAGGCCTCGGTGGTGATGGGAAGTGCCGAGAGCGGCGGATCAAGCGCCGCCCGAAGGCCCTGGTGGATGCCGTGTCCTTGCTGTCGAGCAACACCACCGACGGCTGGGTGGGCCTGGGCTCCTTGGGGCAATACATGAAGCGCACCGACCCGAGCTTTGCACCCAAAGTGTACGGACACAGCACGCTGTCGGCGATGGTGCAGTGCTATCCGGAGCTGGCTTTTTCTCAGGATGAGAAGACGGGGCCTTGGGTGGGGTTGAAGGCCTCGGCATGAAGTCCATCTCCCACGCAGCCATCTGGATCACGGGAGACAGAGGGTCGCAATAACAGCAGGCATGTTGGCCGAAACACCCTTGCGCATATCTGCCATTTATCTGCCACCCGTACTCCAAGTCCAAACAGAAATGTTTGACAGGACAAGCACTTGCTTGAGTGATATCTGCCAGACGCGCAGTCGATCAGCCAGATTTCAGGCCATCTGGCAGATATCTGCAGGTTCACTTGTCCGGCAAGGCCCAGTAGCGCCGCCCCTTGCCATCACCCTCATGACGTACTTTGCCGGATGCCACCAGATCATCCAGTGCCCGCTTCAATGAGCGATAAGGAATTTCCGGGCCCACGCGCCGATTGACCTCACCAGAAGATGACGCGGGGTAAAGGCCCAAATCCTCCTGAATCAAGGCCCTCAGGCGATGCGGCTCCATGCGCTTGAGGGTGGTCCTGCCGTCCAGGCCTGCCTCCTTCAAAAGACTCGGCTCCACAAAATACCTGGTGGCTTGGGTCTTGCCAGTCTGACGAACCAAACCCAGGTCCAGCAATCGGCCCAACCAGGCTCCTCGAAGCTCATCCGTTCCCGGCAGCTCCAACTGTGCGGCCAATTCGCGTGCCGTGAACCCATCGCTGGCCGCCAGCAGGCCCAATGTGATCCGCTCTCGTTGCCGCAACTGAAAGCGCGCGTCCGCATCGGTCATCAACTGAACAACACCAGGCCGCTGAACCCGGCGGCCTACAGTGACCGAGACGGAATCCACCCCTTCTTTGGGAAGCGGCACAGGGCGCCCTTGGGACAGTTGCACGTCATACATCAGATCAAAGCCCGTGCCCTCCTTTTCCATCAAGCGCAGGTCATGGAAAAGGGCTGCAAGGCGGTCGTTTCGACGCCTGCTGGCGTGAAGGATGGTTTGTGGCGTGACACCCAAAGGAAGGCGCCCTGGGTTGATCACCTCCAGCCGATCCGGATGCAGGTTCAGCAGGATGTCGCCACGCTGGGTGTAAGGACGGTGCACCAACGCGTTGACCAGCAACTCGCGCACAACCCGCCGGTCATAAGCTGGCAACTTCTGGCGGTGCAGGCCATCAGGCAACTCATAGCTTTCATGGAAATCCGAGATGCCTTGCCAGAGCGCATCCACCAGTTCGACAGGCGACAAGCTGTAATCATCCCAAAGCCACTTGTTGACCTTCTGCCCCCAATCGTCGAATTTGATGACCTGAACACTGGGCGCCGTGCCCAAGCGTGCACGATCGCGAGCCGTTCCCAACACCAACACACCCAGGTTGGTTAGCAAGGCACCATCGCTGAGCCCGTAATGCGCCCATAGCTCAACGTCACTTTTCTCCTTGACGCCTTGCTTTACGCGATCCGATGACCGCAATGTGGCTGACAAGGCTGCGACTTTGTCGGCATCTGCACTGGCCACCGGCACCTGCAAACTTGTCAAGGTTTCCCAAGGCACAGTGGGGCGGTCATTGAGCAGGGTCAGCACATCGTCCCCCACAACAGGCCGACAGGTGTCGCCCACGCGAACGAAGTAGCGACCGTCACTTGTCGAGGCCACGCCCACCGACCGGGCGACCTGCAGAGCGATGTACTGCCCACCGTTCTCAGCCGTCACCAGCGCCGGTGCCACCTGCACGTTCACGGTCTTCTCAGCGATGCGCTTTCGGATCTGATCGAGCAGCTCAGAGGTGATGCGTTGTTGCGCCGGCGGCAAGTCATCGGCGTCCTCAATGCCAATGAGCAAACAACCGCCTCCAGCATTGGCGAAACAAACGCAATCGGATGCGAGCGCGGACCAATCCGCAGAATGCCCCGTGACCTTGCGCAGCGACTTCTTGTCGGCAGATTGGTGTTCGGCGTTCATCAGTTCCATTGAGTTCGGGCGGCCATCGATGAGATTCTCTCAGGACCAGTCATGGTTGAATACTGCCCTATACCTGTCAGCCAATACGCTATGACCCTCAGCAGCCAGGACGTCCTGAAGGCCTTCGAGCGCATCCGAGTGTTCCAGCGCGGCGAACAGCGCGCCGTGCATAAACCCTTGCTGATCCTGCTGGCCCTGGCCCGCATCGCGCAAGACGCACCCCGCATGGTGGCCTTCGAAGACATCGACGCGCAGTTCAAGACGCTGCTCAGCGAGTTCGGCCCCAGCAGCGCGGCCGGCTCGCGCCACTATCCCTTCTGGCACCTAGCCACCGATAGCGTCTGGCAGCTGACCGGCCCCCCAGAATTCCTCAACCGCCCACCTGCGGCCACGCCCAACCTGGGTGAGCTGCGCAAACTTCACATCGCTGGCGGCTTTGCAGCCGACACGGATGCCGCGCTGCGCCGCGACCCGGCCTTGCGCGCACAACTGGCTCATCAGTTGCTCGATGCGCACTTCCCCGACACGCTGCATGGTGACATCCTGCAGGCCATCGGGCTGGACCTGAGCGCCCCCACCGCCGACGAAGCCACCACCGGCACCCGAACCGTGGTCCGGCGCGACCCCCGCTTTCGGGAGCGGGTGCTGCGCGCGTATGAACACCGCTGCTGCGTGTGCGGGTTCGATTTGCGCATCGGCAGCATGACTGCAGGGCTGGAGGCTGCACACATCAAGTGGTTCCAGGCCAAGGGCCCGGACATTGAGGCCAACGGGCTGGCGCTGTGCGCCCTGCATCACAAGGTCTTCGACCTGGGCGCCTTCACCATCCAGCCCGACACCTACAGCCTGGTGTTCAGCCAGCACGCCATCGCGGGAGAGGCCTCTCGCCACATGCTGATGGGCTTCCATGGGGCGGGGATCATCTTGCCGCAGAGCAAGGACTACTACCCGAAGGCGGAGTTCTTGAAGTGGCACGAGGGGCAGGTGTTCAAGAGGCCAGGTCGACCCGTGTCAGTCTGAGCCAAGTGGTCAGTTGCTTTGCAGCGGCGAGGTACCACGGCAATCTGGAAACCGAGAGCAACCCCAAAAGCGATTGCCCGCTTGGGACCCTTTTCTCGCCTCACGCAGTTTCATGTCCGCGTTGCACTTCGGACATGTTGGCATCAAACGATCACGGCGTATCTCTTGTGCTGGCACTGCCTGACGAGGTGCAGCACCAGACTTTGCGTCCTCCAGCAGCCGTCGTAACTTGGGGCCATCGATGAGTTCGATGTTGCGGCCGACAGAAAAGTCGACAGCGTCCTTTGTGAAAGCACCGCTGGTAACGACGTACCCCCCTGCCACACCTTGCGCGGCCATCACGCCATACAACTCCCTGAGGATGGCGACCCCCACCTTAGCCGCGCGCCATTGCTTGCATTGAACCAAGTAGCGTTCGGACCCTCTGGACAGGACGAGATCAACCCCACCATCTAGTCCTTGTCCGCCCAAGTCCTTGACGCCAAATCCTCTGCGCCGAAAGCCCTCGCCGACCAGCAGTTCGAACTCACGCCAACTCATGCCCGTCACCGCTTCCGTGCCGGGTGTGGCGGTGGCAGTCTCTACAAGTTGCTCATTCTTTTTGCGTCGAATGAACGAGACCAAGGCACCCACCAAGAAGACCCCAGGCAAAAGGAATTGACCGATTTTGGCCAGCGACTGGATGAGAGAGCCCATGACCAAGGCGCTTAACTGCCCCGGTACGGGACTTGGGGTTGGAACGGGCTTCTGAGCCAGCCAGCTCAAATAGCCATAACTCACCAAGGCCAGAATCAAGCCCACCCATGGGTGCAAGCGCGACGCGAGTTGCAGCAGCTCATCAAGGACAGAAGTGCGACGACGTCCCATATTTCACCAATCAATGTTCATTGAAAAAAACTTCCCGAGCGCGTAAAGGCTCAAGCGTTCAAAAGGTGGCTCGGTAGGTCGACGGATCAAGGTGGCAGTGCTGTTCAATCGCACCCGGCAGTTCAAAGAACTTGGGTGCCGTCCGGAAGTGGTACAGGCGATAAAGCCTGTACCTGTCCGATACCTCTTTCGCGAACGCCACCTCGTTTGACGACACGAAGAACGGTGTCGCCGCATCATGGGCAGTGGTCTTGACCTCGATAAAACGCTCACGGCCATCCGTCTCGAAAGACAGCACGTCATACCCAAGACCATCCCCTTGAGTCTCAGCGACATGCTCGACCCGATCTGCCAACCGGCCGACACCGAGTTGGGCCAAGCGCCACTGTTCAAACTGGACGATGAAGCGTTCGCCCGCCGTACCGAGTGATCGATTGCGACTCTCACGTTCGAAGTAGTCGCGCTTGACACCAAGCCTCACATAGTCAGGTCGTGCTTCCTCCACACGATGCTGTCGCTTCGGTGGTTCGGTCAGAAGGCTCTTGAACGCCACAGACTCTGGAACGTCAGCAGGGCGGTCCACAGCCAGTTCTGCGGCCTTGTCCAGGAGGGGCAAATGGGCCACCTGCTCGGCCACAACGTCAACCAACCCTTCTCGTTGAAAGTTGGCGCGTGGCTTGTATCCGGGTACCGAGGGGTAGCCCAACTCGATCATCACAGCGCTGATGTTGGCTCGCTTGAACTCGATGGAGCCTTTGCTGCGATCGCTCAGGCGTGGCACCAAGTTTCTTGCACGCTCCGCCTTGTTGTAGGTCTGACCTGCCAGCTCCTTCATGAGCATCTCAAGGTAGTCGGCCACGATCAAAACGTTCTCGTGCCTAGTCCACGCACGCTCTTTGCTGGACGCCTGATGTGCATCCACATCCGCCAAATCAAACCCCAAGTCCTTCAGTATCCTGACGACCGTTGCTTGTCCGCCTGAAAAGTCTTGCGGTCGCAACGGACCTTGTTCCGGGAACTGCACACCATAGGCCGCGCCAATGATCGCCTTGGAGTCGCAGGCCTGGCCTGTGACTGGGTGCCGGACGAAGAAGTCCCGTGCAAAGCCAAATCGATACTTCTCCAAAAAAGCTTCACGGCCGATCCGGACGAACTCCCCCAAAGCGGCTTCTACAGCCCACCGGGTCAGCTTGTTCAAGCTTGCTGTCATCGTCACTCCACCACCATCAACCATTCCGCAATCACGCTCAAGGCGTACACATCGTTGGGCTGCATGGTCATCACCTCAAACCCCACCCCATCACTCTCCGGCACCAACTCAATCCTCTCGTGCCGCCAAGTGCCATCCGCATCCACCACCTTCTCACTCCGATACCGCTTGACGGTGTAGCTGCCCCCCGTCTCCGGGTCGCTGATGCTGCGGTGCTGCACCACCACGATCTTCCCGTTGCGCGTGCCTTGCGGGTTGGCCCTGAACAGGCACCAGGCCCCGTTGGGGATGCGCTTGTTCATCGACTCGCCCACCACCTGGGCCACGAACAGGCCGGGCTGGGGCTTCACCCATTCGGGCAGCTCCACCCACTCGGTGGCGCCATCTTCCAGGGCTTGTGGGTCACTGAATGAGCCTGCCGCGAACTTCAAACTCACCACCGGCACAGCGGGCACGCCTTGCGCGCGCTCTGCATCGCTCACACGGCGCAGCGGCAGCACCTTGGCGCTGGGCGGTGCCGGCAAGGTGGGCTCGGTGGCGTGCACACGCTGGCCCAGGCGCCCACGCAGGTACTCGGCCAAGGCCGGGTCGCAGCAGTACACGTGGCAGCCCTTCATGCCACGGGTCATCAGCGTGCGGTAGGTGTTCTTGATGATGCGGTCGGCCAGCGCCTGGGCGCCTTGCGGGTCGCGCTTCATCATGGCGCCCAGGCCCCTGATGCTCTTGTCTGATTTGGCGCGGGCCTTGGGGTCGGTCTGCACGCGGCCGTCTCGGTAGACCAGGTCGGGGCCGATGATCACGCCCACGTGGTCCACCTCCAGGCCCTGGCAGGTGTGGATGCAACCCACTTGCGCCACCGACTCGTCGGCCATGATCCACAGGCTGCCGTCTTGCGTGAGGTTCCACTGGCGGCGGTAGCCGTGCTCAGGGATCACGATGTCGAAGGCGCTCGGGTCCTTCTTGCTCGGCCAGCCCCAGCAGTAGCCGGCCACCACGCGGGCCTTGTTGCTGGCGCGGTTCTGGCTGTCGATCAGGGCATGCAACGCGGTGGGGCTGTCGAGCACCCTGAAGTCATACTCGCCGGCCTCCAGCGTGGCGTTGGCCGTGGGGCGGATGCCGAGCACGTCGTCCAGCCACGCCAGGTAGCCGTCGCTGCCGCTGCAGCGGAACTGCGAGGCCAGCTCCAGCTCGGTCACGTCGGCGCCCAGCTCGCGCGCCCACTTGCGCAGCTCGTCGCTGTGGCCCACGTCGGCCAGGGTCACGCGCTGGTCGTCGTCCACGAAGAACACGGTGCAGCGCGCGGCGTTGATCACTTCCTTGACCTGGTTTTCGCCGAGGTTGCCGTACAGGCCCGACTTCTCGTTGAGGCGGTGGGCCTCGTCCACCAGCAGGGTGTCGAAGGCGTTGGCCGCGCTGTCCACGAAGCCGCCCGAGCCGCTGAACAGGTTGTGGATGTGCGTTTTCTTGAAGGTGCCGGTGAGCTTGGCGGCGTACACGCTGCGTGGCGCGGCGTTCTTCGACACGTAGCGCGCATTGCGCTGGCGTTGCAGCAGGGCAGCCAGCAGGTTCACGGCCACCACGGTTTTGCCGGTGCCGGGCCCGCCTTGCACGATCACCACCTGCTTGCGCGGCGCTTTGCCTTTGTCCAGGCCCTTGTGCGCTTTGGCATCGGCCTGCAGCACGGTCTCGAACACCAGCTTCTGGTCGTCGACCAGCACGAACTCCTGCTTGCCTTGCAGCAGCCCGGCGACGCTGTCGGCCAGCATCTTCGATGGCCTGATCTTGCCGTGCTCGATCAGGTAGAGCAGGTTGCGCTTGTCGCCGTGGCGCACGTGCTGGCGGATGAAGGCCTTGAGCTGGTCGGCTTCTTTTTTCAGGAACAGCGGCGCGCGCTGCATGTGCGGCGCGTACGCCGGGTGGTCGATGACGCCGTCGCGCCGGGGGTAGTTGTGCAGGTAGGCGCAGGGCTGCAGGGCCACGCCGCCTTCGTACACGGCGGTGTTGAAGTCATTGAGCAGCGCGGCGTACGACCAGGCCTGGTAGCTGGGGTGGGCGCCTTCGGTCTCACCGGCCTTGCCGCCGCGGCGGGCCCAGACGATGCCGTCCTTCTCGCTGAAGCGGGCCTGCGACCACTGCTTGAGTTCGATGATGACCAGCTTGGGCAAGCCGGCTTCGTCTTCCCCCGTCAGCAGCACGTCGATGCGCTTGGAGGTTTGCGGCACGGTGTATTCGAGCGCCACGCCCATGTCGTCGGGGATGGCGTCGTCCCTGAGCACCTCACCGATTCGGAAAAGCGAGTTCTCCCAGGCGTTGAACTCGGCCGGAGCAGGCCGGCGGCCCGTGGTGCGCAGGTACTGCTGCGACAACACGAACCCGATGTCGTTGTGGAACGTGTCCTCGATGAACTGCCGCTTGCTGGCCTGGTAAACGATCACTGCAACTGCTCCCTGAACACCAGGCGGGTGAGGTCCTTCTGGTGAGGTTCAGCCTGGGGTGACGAAGCGTAACGGAAACCTCCCCCATTGGAGGTGGCGCTTGGTGAGCCGAATGGCCGTCGGCGGCGCCAGGGTTGATCTCACGCCACCCGCCCCGCTCACGCCGCCCCCAACTCCACCACCCGCTCCGCCACCACGAACGTGCGCGCCCCTTGCGTCTCGATGCGGTGCCCTCCTGTGAAGGCGCCGAACGCCGGCAGCGTGAGCACTCTGTCGCGCAGCCAGAAGCACGGCAGGCGCAGGCGGTCGGTGCGGCCGTTGAGCACGGCCACGGGGTGCAGGTGGCCGGCCAGCACGAGGCGCGTGTCGGCGGCCGGGGTGGGGCTCAGGTCGGCCTCTTCGTGCACGCCCAGCCAGTGCTCGCTGTGGTGGCCGCCCGGCAGGGCTTCGAAGCCGAGGCTCGCGCCCAGCGGGCCGGCGTGGCGGTCGTGGTTGCCCATCACCACGCTGCAGCGCAGGCCCGGGTGGGCGTCGCGCCAGCGTTGCACGGCCGCGAGGGTGTCGCTGGCGTGGCTTTCGCGGGCGTGCAGCAGGTCGCCCAGCACCACCAGCTCGCGCGCGCCGCTGCGGCGCAGGGCCTGGCTGAGTCGCGTCAGGGTTTCGGTGGTGGTGCCTTGGGGCACGGGCAGGCCGCGGGCGCGGAAGGTGGCCGCCTTGCCCAGGTGCACGTCGGCCACGAACAGGGTCTCGCTGTGCGGGCACCAGGCCGCGCGCTCGGGCATCAGGTGCAGCTCGGCGCCGCTGGGGGCGGTCAGCACGAAGTCGGGTTCGCGCGTCGGGCTGGGGCTCATGCGCCGGAGTCTGCCACGCCGTGCAGTTCGCGCAGCAGGCGCTCCAGGCGGGTCTGCAGCTTCTCGGTGCTCAGGCTTTCGCGCAGGCGCTCCACCATCAGCGGGAAGGAGAGGGGCGAGAAGCGCGCCAGCTCGCGCACCCGCCAGGGCTGCTCGCGCAGGCGGCGCATGACGTCGGCCAGGCGGTCGATGTCGAACTCCTGGCGCAGCACCTCGCGCTGGGCCTGTTGCAGCAGCAGGTTGTCGGGGTCGTGCTGGCGAAAGACCTCGAAGAACAAGCCGCTGGAGGCCTGCAGCTGACGCGCGCTGCGCTGCTCGCCGGGGTAGCCCGTGAACACCAGGCCCGAGATGCGCGCGATCTCCCGAAAGCGCCGCTGCGCCAGCTCGGTGGCGTTGATGCTGGCGCGGGCGTCGTCGATCAGGTCGTGCTCGCTCAGCAAGGCCTCGCGCCAGGCGGCCAGCTCGTCGGCGGCGGGCAGGGCATCGGGGTCGGCCGCCAGCAGCTCGAAGCCATAGTCGTTGACCGAGATCGAGAAGGTGGCGGGGCCTTGTCGCGCCAGCCGCCACGCCCACAAGGTGGCCAGGCTGAGGTGCACTTGCCGTCCGGCGAAGGGGTAGACGAAGAGGTGGGCGCCGTCGCGGCTGTGCAAGCGCTCCACCAGCAGCTGGCCCGGTCGAGGCAGGGCCGACCAGCGGTGCTGCAGCGACAACAGCGGCCACACGGCCTGCAGCTCGGGCTCGCTCGGCGCGGCGTTCGCTTCGAGCCCTTGCGCGGCCTCGTCCAGCACCTGCAGCATGGCGTCGGCCAGGCGCGAGGACAGCGGCATCTTGCCCCCATGCCAGCGTGGCACGGCGGCGCGGCGGCCGCTGGCCAGCTTCACCTGGGCCGTCATCTCGTGCACGCGCACCAGCTCCAGCAGGCGCCCGCCGAACAGGAAGCAGTCGCCCTTGCGCAAGCGGGCCACGAAGTCTTCTTCGACGTGACCCAGCACGGCGCCCCGCACGAAGGCCACGCGGATGCTGCCCTCACTCACGATGGTGCCCACCGACAGGCGGTGGCGACGCGCCAGGGTGGGGTCGGGCAGGTGGTAGCGGCCGTCGTCACCCAGCTGGATGCGGCGGTAGTCGGGGTAGGCGCGCAGGGCCTCGCCGCCGCGGCCAGCGAAGTCGAGCACCCAATCCCATTGCGCCTGGCTCAGCTTGGCGTAAGCGTGCGTTTCGCGCACCTCTTGCAACAGCTCCGTGGCCTCGAAGCCGCCGCCCAAGGCCACGCTGACCACGTGCTGCACCAGCACGTCCAGCGCCAGCTCGGGGCTGCGCACCGCCTCGACCTGCCCGGCGGCCACGGCCCGACGCGCCGCCACCGCCTCCACCAGCTCCAGGCTGTGCGTGGGCACCAGCGTGAGCCGGGAGGGCTGACCGGGCGCGTGGCCGCTGCGCCCCGCCCGCTGCAGCAGCCTCGCCACGCCCTTGGCCGAGCCCACCTGCAGCACGCGCTCGACCGGCGAGAAGTCCACGCCCAGGTCCAGGCTGGAGGTGGCCACCACCGCCTTGAGCTGGCCGGACTTCAGTCCCGCCTCCACCCAGGTGCGCACGTCCTTGTCGAGCGAGCCGTGGTGCAGGGCGATCAGGCCCGACCAGTCGGGCCGCGCCTCCAGCAACGCGTGGTACCAGAGCTCGGCTTGCGCGCGGGTGTTGGTGAACACCAGCGTGGTCGACGAGGCCTCGATTTCTCGGACCACGGCGTCGCGCATGACCAGGCCCAGGTGGCCGGCCCACGGGAAGCGCTCGACGGCGTCGGGCAGCAGGGTGTCGACCACGCGCTCTTTGGGCAGCCGCGCTTCGATGAGCGCACCCGGCCGGCCCGGGCCCACCAGCACGTCGCGCGCGTGAGCCAGGTCACCCAGGGTGGCCGAGAGGCCCCAGGTCTGCAAGCCGGGCACCCAGTGACGCAGCCGCGCCAGCGCCAGCTGCAGCTGCACGCCGCGCTTGCTGCCCAGCAACTCGTGCCATTCGTCGACCACCACGAGGCGCACACCGCCCAGGCGCTGCGCGGCCTGGTCGTGGGTCAGCATCAGCGTGAGGCTCTCGGGGGTGGTGACGAGCACGGTGGGCAGGCGATCGCGCTGGCGGGCGCGCTCGCTGCTGGTGGTGTCGCCGGTGCGCGCCGCCAGGCTCCAGTGCGGCGCCAGCTCGGGCAGGGGGGCTTGCAAGGCGGCCAGGGTGTCGGCGGCCAGGGCCCGCATGGGCGTGACCCACAGCACCGTCAGCGGCGGGGCCTTGGCGGCTGAGCGCGTCGGTTTGCCCGCCTCAGGCTCGCCAGCGAGGGCGCCCAAGGCACCCAGCCACACCGCGTAGGTCTTGCCCGAACCGGTGGTGGCGTGCAGCAGGCCGCTGTCGCCCTGGGCCATGGCGGCCCAGACCTGCTGCTGGAAGTCAAACGGACGCCAGTTGCGTTGCGCGAGCCAGTCGAGCCGCTGGGCCTCGATCATGGGTGAAGCGGGTGGTCAGCCTGGATCGGTTGCGCTGACGCGGCCTGGATGCGCACCTTGTGCTGATCAATCAGCGCCCTGAAGGGCTCAGCCGTGCTCGCCCAGTCCACCACATCCACTCGCCAGGGCAGGTCGGACTCGGAGAACGCATCGAGCAAAACAGCCTGTTGCCCGATGGTCAAAGGCTGGGGCGAGATGACGACCAGATCCAGGTCTGAGTGAGGCTTGGCTGTGCCCTTGGTGCGTGAACCAAACGCCCACACTTCCAAATCGGGTGCGTGTTGCGCAAGGACCTGTTGAACGATGGCCCAATGCCGGGGCTCGACGTCCAGGCCCTCAGGCACTTCAGCCATGGCGGGCTTCCAGCTGCGCCAGCAACTGGCGTGCGTGAATCAAAAAGGCTTGCGTGCCTTGATACACCTGTTGAGCCTTGGCATGGTCGTGGGTGTGGGCCGTGATGTTGCGCATCTGCCTGAACCCGAACCAGGCTTCAACATCGGAAATCAACCCCTTCTCGGCTGCCAGGCGCAACAGGTCACGAAAGCCTGCCTGATCAATCTCCGCAGGGGTATCGGCCTCGGCTTCGAGTTGACGCCTCAGCATCTTCACGCTGATTTCATAGACGAATTCAAAGTTCTGAATCACGCCTGCCACCAAGGTGTTGCGGACCCGCTCATCTTGTTGACTGAACCAGTTCGAGTCACCGACCACAGCCAACCCGTCGTCCAGCGAGGCCATCGCTGAACGCAGGGCGCTGAGATCAAGGGTGCTCATGATTCACGCGCGATCGATGCACATCAAACGTCGATGTTCGCCGCCCGCAAAGCGTTGCTTTCGATGAACTCGCGGCGCGGCTCGACCTCGTCGCCCATCAGCATCATGAAGACCTTGTCGGCCTCGATGGCGTCTTCGATCTGCACGCGCAGCAAGCGGCGCACGGTCGGGTCCATCGTGGTCTCCCACAGCTGCTCGGGGTTCATCTCGCCCAGGCCCTTGTAGCGCTGGCGACCCACGCTGTTCTCAGCCTGGGTGATCAGCCAGGCCATGGCGGCGCGGAAGTCGGCCACCTTGTGCTCCTTGGCCTTCTCGCCTTCGCCGCGGCGCACCAGGGCGTCGGCGGTGAGCAGGCCGTTGAAGGTGGTGCCGGCCTTGGCCAGCGCCTCGTAATCGGCACCGTGCACGAAGTCGGCGTTGATGATGCTGTACTTCGTGTTGCCGTGGAAGATGCGGCTGATGCGCAGGATGTGCTTGTCGGTGCGGGCGTCGAACTCGGCGCTCACCTCGGCGTTGTGCAAGGCGGCCTTCAGCGCAGCGGCGCTCTTCTCGGCGGCCTCCAGGGTGTCGAGGTTCAGCGTCAGGCCGTTGGCGATGGCGCGCAGGGCCTCGATGTCCATCCAGTTGCCCAGGCGCTCGACCACGCTGTTGGCCGTCACGTAAGCGCGGGCCAGCTCCTGCAGGGCCTCGCCTGCGATGGCGGGCTTGCCTTCACCGGGTTCGACCACGGCGCCGTCCAGGGCCACCTTCAGCAGGTAGTCGTCCAGCGCATGGGCGTCCTTGAGGTACTGCTCGTTCTTGCCGTGCTTGACCTTGTAGAGCGGCGGCTGCGCGATGTAGATGTGGCCGCGCTCGACCAGCTCCGGCATCTGGCGGAAGAAGAAGGTCAGCAGCAGGGTCCGGATGTGCGCGCCGTCCACGTCGGCGTCGGTCATGATGATGATGCGGTGGTAGCGCAGCTTGTCCGGGTTGAAGTCGTCGGTGCCGGCGCCGCGGCCGATGCCGGTGCCGAGTGCCGTGATCAGCGTGAGGATTTCGTTGCTGGTCAGCAGCTTCTCGTAGCGGGCTTTTTCGACGTTCAGGATCTTGCCACGCAGGGGCAGGATGGCCTGGAACTTCCGGTCGCGACCCTGCTTGGCCGAGCCCCCTGCGGAGTCGCCCTCCACGATGTAGATTTCGCACAGCGCCGGGTCTTTTTCCTGGCAGTCGGCCAGTTTGCCGGGCAGGCCCAGGCCGTCGAGCACGCCCTTGCGGCGCGTCATCTCGCGGGCCTTGCGAGCGGCTTCGCGGGCGCGGGCGGCCTCCACGATCTTGCCGCAGATGATCTTGGCGTCGATCGGGTTCTCGAGCAGCCAGTCGGTCAGCAGGCGGCTGACGATGTCTTCGACCGGCGCACGCACCTCCGAGCTCACCAGCTTGTCTTTCGTCTGGCTGCTGAACTTGGGCTCGGGCACCTTGACGGAGACCACGCAGGCCAGGCCTTCGCGCATGTCGTCACCAGCCACCTCGACCTTGGCCTTCTTGGCCAGCTCGTTGTCTTCGATGTACTTGTTGATGACGCGGGTCATGGCCGCGCGCAGGCCGGTCAGGTGGGTGCCGCCATCCCGCTGCGGGATGTTGTTGGTGAAGCAGAGCACGTTCTCGTTGTAGCTCTCGTTCCACTGCATGGCGACTTCCACGCCGACGTTGGTGCCCTGCTCGGACACCTTGTCGCCTTGCGCGTGGAAGATGTTGGGGTTCAGGGTCGTCTTGCCCTTGTTGATGAACTCCACGAAGCCCTTGACGCCACCGGCGTAGGCGAAGTTGTCTTCCTTGTTGTTGCGCTCGTCGACCAGGCGGATCTTCACGCCGTTGTTGAGGAACGAGAGCTCACGCAGGCGCTTGGCCAGGATGTCGTAGTGGTACTCGTTGTTCTCTTTGAAGATTTCAACGTCGGGCAGGAAGTGCACCTCGGTGCCGCGCTTGTCGGTGTCGCCCGTGATGCGCATCGGGCTGGTCTCGACGCCGTCGCGGATTTCGATCACGCGGTCTTGCGGCACGCCCTGCTTGAACTCGATGAAGTGGGTCTTGCCGTCGCGGCGCACCGTCAGGCGCAGCCACTTGCTCAGGCCGTTCACGCAGGACACGCCCACGCCGTGCAGGCCGCCCGAGACCTTGTACGAGTTCTGGTTGAACTTGCCGCCGGCGTGCAGCTCGGTCAGCGCGATCTCGGCGGCCGAGCGCTTGGGCTCGTGCTTGTCGTCCATCTTCACGCCGGTGGGGATGCCGCGGCCGTTGTCGGTGACGGAGATCGAGTTGTCGGTGTGGATGGTGACGACGATGTCGTCGCAGTGACCAGCCAAGGCCTCGTCGATGGAGTTGTCGACCACCTCGAAGACCAGGTGGTGCAGGCCCGTGCCGTCGGACGTGTCGCCGATGTACATGCCGGGGCGCTTGCGCACGGCCTCGAGGCCTTCGAGGATCTGGATGCTGCCTTCACCGTAGCCGGCCGAAATCTGAGCCTCGGTCTGGGGCACGGGTGCCTCTGCAGGTGGAGGCTGATGCGGGTCGGAAGAAGGCGTCACGTCACTCATTGGCTGGGCCCTGGAAATGGAAAAAGCCCCGACTGACTCGTCAGGGCTCTGACATTTTAGTCCCGAAGTGAAGCGATCAAATCCGCATCGGCATCACGACGTACTTGAAGCCTTCGTACTCGGGGTTGGTGATCAGCGCCGAGGAGTTCGAATCCTGCAGCGAGACGGTCACCATGTCCTGGCCCATGTTGGCCAGCACGTCCATCAGGTAGCCCACGTTGAAGCCGATTTCGAAGCTGTCGCCACCGTAGTCGATTTCGAGCTCTTCCTTGGCCTCTTCCTGCTCGGCGTTGCTGGAGGCGATGCCGAGCGTGCCCGGGGCGAAGTTCATGCGCACGCCCTTGAACTTCTCGGAGGTGAGGATGGCCGCGCGCTGCAGCGAGGCCAGCAGCGTGGCGCGGCCCAGGGTGATGTGGTTCTTGTGGTTCTTGGGGATCACGCGGTTGTAGTCGGGGAACTTGCCCTCGACCAGCTTGGTGACGAACTCCAGGCCGCCGAAGCTGAACTTGGCCTGGTTTCCGGCGAAGCGCATCTCGATGAGCTGCTCTGCCTCACCCTCTTTGCCCTTGCCATCGTCCTTCAGAAGCCGCTGGAGCTCCAGAACGGTCTTGCGGGGCAGGATGACCTCCTGCTTGGGCATTTCGACGTCCAGCGTGGCCTGAGACAGCGCCAGGCGGTGTCCGTCGGTGGCCACCAGGGTCAGGGTCTTGCCTTCGGCGACGAACAGGATGCCGTTGAGGTAGTAGCGGATGTCGTGCACCGCCATCGAGAAGTGAACCTGGCTGATGAGCAGCTTGAGGGTCTTTTGCGGGATGCTGAAAGCGGGGCCGAAGTCAGCGGCTTCTTGCACCAGGGGGAAGTCTTCGGCGGGCAGCGTCTGCAGCGTGAAGCGGCTTTTGCCGCCTTGCAGGGTGAGCTTGTTCTGGTTGGCCGTCAGGGACACGAGCTGGTCGCTGGGCAGGCTCTTGAGGATGTCGCCGAGCTTCTTGGCGCCCACGGTGGTGGCGTAGTTGCCGTCGTCGCCGTCGAGCTGCGCGGTGGTGCGGATCTGGATTTCCAGGTCGCTGGTGATGAGTTCGAGCTCAGGGCCGTTCTTGCGGATCAGGACGTTGGCGAGGATGGGCAGCGTGTGGCGACGCTCCACGATTCCGCTGACGGACTGGAGGGCGGCAAGGATTTTTTCCTGGGCTGCTTTCAACACAATCATCTTAATCTTTCAAATTGGTCGTCGTAGTAGAGGGCGACTTTTTCTGTGCACAACGCTATTTTGTCCTGATCCATCAAGGATTTAAGCCCCGGACAAGCCTGTGGATCGTACCCGCCTTCGCGATGGGGACAACAGACAACAACTTTGGAAAACAGCGGCGGCCTGTGGACAAGGGGTGCCTTGTTCGAAACTTGTCCACAGGGTTGTGACTTGACAGGGTGAAAAAAAAGAGACCGCCAGGGGTCTCTCGGGGGCCTTGGGCGCGTCGTTCAGCCCTTGAGCGTCTGCTCCAGCACGTGGAGTTGCTGGTTGAGTTCGCTGTCCTTGCCGCGTTCGCCGCCGATCTTGCGCACGGCGTGCAGCACGGTGGTGTGGTCGCGCCCGCCAAAGAGCTCGCCGATCTCGGGCAGGCTCTTTTGCGTCAGCTCCTTGGCCAGGTACATGGCGATCTGGCGCGGGCGGGCGATGGAAGCCGGGCGCTTCTTGGAGTACATGTCGGCGACTTTGATCTTGTAGAAGTCGGCCACGGTCTTCTGGATGTTTTCCACCGAGATCTGGCGGTTCTGGATCGACAGCAGGTCCTTCAGGGCCTCGCGCGCCAGGGTGATGGTGATCTCCTTGTGGCTGAACTTGGCGAAGGCCAGCACCTTGCGCAGGGCGCCTTCGAGTTCGCGCACGTTGGCGCGCACGTTCTTGGCCACGAAGAAGGCGACGTCTTCCGGCATCTCGATGCCCTCCTGGGCGGCCTTCTTGATCAGGATGGCCACGCGCATTTCCAGCTCGGGCGGCTCGATGGCCACCGTCAGGCCGGAGTCGAAGCGCGAGGTCAGGCGCTCATCGATGTTGGCCAGGCCCTTGGGGTAGGTGTCCGACGTCATGATGATGTGCGCCTTCTTGGCCAGCAGGGCCTCGAACGCGTTGAAGAACTCTTCCTGGGTGCGGTCCTTGCCCGCGAAGAACTGCACGTCGTCGATCAGCAGCAGGTCGAGCTGGTGGTACTTGGCCTTGAGCTCGTCGAACGTTTTGCGCTGGTAGTTCTTGACCACGTCGGAGATGAACTGCTCGGCGTGCAGGTAGAGGATGCGCGCGTCGGGCTTGTCGGCCAGGAGGGCGTTGCCCACGGCGTTCATCAAGTGGGTCTTGCCCAGGCCGACGCCGCCGTAGATGAACAGCGGGTTGTACATGTGGCCGGGGCTGCCTGCGACGTGCAGGGCGGCGGTGCGGGCCATCTGGTTGGCGCGGCCGGGCACGAGGTTGTCGAAGGTCAGGGCGGCGTTCAGGCCCATGACCCGCGGCGTGTGGTTCGGCGAGCGGCTGGGGGCGTCACCCAGGTGAGGCGGGGGTTCGTGGCCGCCGAAGGAGGGCTGGCCAGCTTGTCCGTGGTGGGCGTGCGTGGGCTGGCCGCCTGCGCCGCTGTGGCCGTTGTGGTGGCCAGTGTTGTACCCCGCGTTGTATCCCGCGTGGTGGGCGGCATTCGGCGGCAGCGCCCGCCCGGGCACGACCATGCCTCCGGGGCGAACGGTCACGACGGGGGCGGCGACGCGGGGCGCCAGGCCCAGCTCCAGGCGCAGCTCGCCGGCTTGTTCTTCGGACAGCAGGGCCTCGATGCGCGCGCTGTACTGCGTGCGGATCCAGTCCAGCATGAAGCGGTTGGGCACGCGCACGCTCACCAGGGTGGTGTCGCCCTGACGGGTGACGTCGGCGGGGGGCAGGGGGCGGATCCAGGTGTTGAACTGCTGCTCCGGCATCTCCATGGCCAGGCGCGCGCAGCAGCGTTGCCACAGCGAATCCGGGTCATCGAGTCGGGTGGCGGGGGAGGCCGGTGTCAGCGGCAGTTCGGCGGCACTCATGTTGTGGACAAGTCCTTCCTTGGGACGCGAATTCTAAGCGTGCGAGGCCACCCGGTGCTTGAGTTATCCACAGAAATTTCCCGAAACCTGTGGACCGTTTATCGTGGTAGGCGAGGCCGAAGCCCGGTGCCTGCTTTGAGGGTGTCCGCGCAAGGGGCATTGACCGCAGCCCATAAACCTGCTGTAATCGCTGGTTCTGCCGTCTGAGCCCTGCTTTGCAGTGGGGGTCAGGATCCAGGTCACCCTTTCGTGTGTGGCCATGAAGGACCATCATGAAACGCACTTACCAACCTTCCAAGACCCGCCGCGCCCGCACCCATGGCTTTTTGGTGCGCATGAAGACCAAGGGTGGCCGCAAGGTCATCAACGCTCGCCGCGCCAAGGGCCGCAAGCGCCTGGCCGTGTGATGCCGGGGGCGGCGAAGGGGAGGGACCTCTCCTGAGCGCGCCCCGATCTTCGGCCTGCACGCGGTGCGGTGCGCCTCGGTGCGCCGCCTGCGCAGGCAAGAACAAGGCCGGGTTCGTCCCGGCCTTGTCGCGACCCGATTCCCTCTTTTCACGTGTTGCACCGTGCGCCCACCCAGCCTGAAATCAGCCGATTTTCAACGGGCTCTGGGGTCCCGCCCGGTGGCCCGCACCGCGCATTTCTCGCTGCACATCCTGCCGCGCGTGGTGGTCGCGCCCCCTGTTCCCGGGGGGGCACGGGTCGGCCGAGAAGCCGCTGTTTGTGCCGCCGCCCCTGCTGACTTGTCAACAGGCGAGCCGGGTGAAGCACACCTGCATGTGGATGACCTGGCGCCCGCATGGCGCCTGGGCCTGGTCCTGCCCAAAAAACAGGCACGCCGCTCCGTCACCCGCTCCTTGATGCGCCACCAGGCGCGTGAGGCGTTTCGACGCCACGCGCCCGGGGTTCGAGCCATCGGGCGCCACGGCGCCGAGGTCGATGGCTGGGTGGTGCGCCTGCGCGCGCCCTTCGATCGCAAGCTGTTTCCGTCCGCCGCGTCCGACGCGCTCCACGCCGCCGTGCGCCTGGAGCTCGACGAGCTGTGGGCGCGCTTGAGCGGAGCTCAGGCATGATGCGCAGCGTGCGTCGTCTGCTGACGGGTTTGTCCCGCGCCGTCAACGCTTTGCTCAAAGGCGTGGTGCGCGCTTATCGGTTTTTCCTCAGCCCCTGGCTGGGATCGGCCTGTCGCTTCACGCCGACCTGTTCCCTCTACGCCCTGGAGGCCCTGGATCGTCACGGTCCGGCCGCCGGCAGCTACCTGGCCGCGCGGCGATTGCTGCGCTGTCACCCGGGCTGCGCCGGCGGTCACGACCCCGTGCCCGATCAGGCCCCCAGGCTGTTTTCCCGTTTGATCAACCCTTCGTCGGATTCCCCTCACCCATGAATGATCTGCGTCGCACCCTGCTGTGGTCGGTGTTCGCCGTCTCGCTGCTGATGTTGTGGGATGGCTGGCTGCGTCACACCGGTCAGCCGTCTCTGTTTGCGCCGGCGCCTGTCGCCAGCGTGGCGGCCCCGGCTGCGTCTCTGGCGTCTGCGGCGTCTGCCGTCGACGTGCCTCAGTCGGCTCAGGCCCTGGGCGGCTCGGCGGCGACCCCGCCCGTCGCGGCGTCGGCCAGCGCACCGCAGGCGGCCCGCGGTGAGCTCGTCACCGTGAGCACCGACGTGGTCAAGGCCACGATCGACACGCTGGGCGCTTCGGTCGTGCGGGTCGAGTTGCTCAAGCACAAGGACCAGGACGACAAGAGCCGCAACGTGGTCGTGCTGGACCAGTCCGCCGCGCACACTTACCTGGCGCAGTCGGGCCTGGTTGGCAACGCCTCGCTGCAACTGCCCACGCACAAGACGCCGTTCACCGTGCTGACCCCCGAGCGCGAGCTGGGCGCCAGCGCCCAGGAGCTGGTGGTCAAGCTCGAGTCGGTGCCGGTCAACGGGGTCAAGCTGGTCAAGACCTACGTTTTCCCGCGTGGCGCCTACGACGTCAAGGTCAAGCAGGAGGTGGTCAACGCCTCGGCCGCGGCGATCAGCCCGCAGCTCTATGTGCAGCTGCAGCGCGACGGCACCCCGCCCAAGGGGCCGGCCGGACCGTCCTTCCTGCAGGGTCCGGTGGCCTACACGGGCATGGCGATCTACAACGACAAGGGCAAGTACCAGAAGGTGGACTTCGCCACGATCGAGTCGGGCAAGGTCGAGTTCGAGAAGGCCGACAACAAGGGCTGGGTCGCGATGGTGCAGCACCACTTTGCCTCGGCCTGGCTGCACACGCCGGACCTGGCGCGTGAGTTCTACACCCAGAAGGTGTCGACCAACCTGTACGCCACGGGCATGTTGCTGCCGTTTGGCGAGGTCGCCGCGGGCCAGAGCAAGGCCTTGGACACGGTGCTGTTCGTGGGCCCGCAGGAAGAGGACAAGCTCAAGGAGCTGGCGCCCGGCCTGGAGCTGGTCAAGGACTATGGCTGGACGCACATCCTGGCCGCGCCGCTGTACTGGCTGCTGAACTTCCTGCACGACCTGATCGGCAACTGGGGCTGGGCCATCGTCGCCCTGGTGGTCTTGCTCAAGGCGGCCTTCTACTGGCTCAACGCGAGCGCTTACCGCTCCATGGCCAAGATGAAGGCCCTGAACCCACGCATCCAGGAGATGCGTGAGCGCCTCAAGGACAAGCCGCAGGAGATGCAGCAGCAGATGCTGAAGATCTACCGCGAAGAGAAGGTCAACCCGATCGGCGGCTGCCTGCCCATCCTGATCCAGATCCCGGTGTTCATCGCGCTGTACTCGGTGCTGTCGTCGTCGGTCGAGATCCGCAACGCGCCGTGGGTGGGCTGGATCACCGACCTGTCGGTGATGGACCCGTACTACGTGCTGCCGGCCTTGATGACGCTGTCGACCTTGCTGCAGACCTGGCTGAACCCGACGCCGCCGGATCCCATCCAGGCCAAGATGATGTGGATCATGCCGCTGCTGTTCTCGGTGATGTTCTTCTTCTTCCCCGCCGGCCTGGTGCTGTACTGGCTGACGAACAACATCCTGTCGATCGCGCAGCAGTGGGTGATCAACAAGCAGCTGGGCGTGATGAACTGAGCGTTCGCCCGGGCCGAGCAGATCGGCTGAAAACGCAAACCGCCTGCACCCTCACGGGTCAGGCGGTTTTTTCACGCCCTTTGCCTGGCGTGGGGCGGGGGCTGGCGTGGGGCGTCAGTCGCGCGAGATGCGCCTCATCATGGCCCCGGTGGCCAGCACGCCCGCGGCCAGCATGGGCCACATGGGGCTGTCGGGGTCGGTGCTCGAGCCGATCATCAAGATGCTCTGAAGCAGGTCCAGCATGGTGTCCTCCTGTTGTGACGTCCGTCGTCAATTTTTTGCACTGCAACAAGGATGCCATGGTGTTTACCCGAGGTGACGCGGATGTGACGCCGTGGGCGCCCCGAGTGGCGCCAAACGGCGTTTTCCCTGGCAAAAGCGGATGAAAACCGGGCAAAGCGATGCGCAGCAGCGACAATTCGGGTTGTTGCCAAATGCGTGGATCGGATCGGAGGACGGGTGTCTCAATCGTGGCTGGACCGCCAGGCGCCCATCGTGGCGCTGGCCACCGCACCAGGGCGGGGCGCCGTGGGCATCATCCGGGTGTCCGGCCGGGGGCTGCTGCCCCTGATCCGGGCGTTGTGCGGGCGCGAGCTGACGCCGCGCGTGGCCCATTACGGCGCTTTCCGGGACGCACGGGGCGAGGCCATCGACCACGGCCTGGCGTTGTACTTCCCCGGGCCGCACAGCTACACCGGCGAAGACGTGCTGGAGTTGCAGGGCCACGGCGGGCCGGTGGTGATGCAGCTGCTGCTGGCGCGTTGCCTGGAGGCGGCCGCGGAGGTCGACCCCGCCCTCGCTCCGCGCCTCAAGGGCCTGCGCCTGGCCGAGCCGGGCGAGTTCACCCAGCGCGCCTTCCTCAACGACAAGATCGACCTGGCTCAAGCCGAAGCGATTGCCGACCTGATCGACGCCAGCACCGAGGCGGCGGCGCGCTCGGCCACGCGTTCGCTGGGCGGGGCCTTCAGCCGCGAGATCGAGGCGTTGCGCGAGCAGATGATCAACTTGCGCATGCTGGTCGAGGCCACGCTGGACTTCCCCGAAGAGGAGATCGACTTCCTGGAGAAGGCCGACGCCCGCGGGCGGCTGGATCGCCTGGCCGCGGCGCTGGACGGGGTGCTGTCGCAGGCCCGTCAGGGGGCTTTGCTGCGCGAGGGCCTGCAGGTGGTGCTGGCCGGCCAGCCCAACGCGGGCAAGAGTTCGCTGCTCAACGCGCTGGCCGGGGCCGAGCTGGCCATCGTCACCCCGATCGCGGGCACCACGCGCGACAAGGTCAGCGAGACGATCCAGATCGAGGGCGTGCCGCTGCACGTGATCGACACGGCCGGGCTGCGCGCCGACGACGAGGCGTGTGACGAGGTCGAGCGCATCGGCATGGCGCGCAGCTGGGAGGCCATCCGGGCGGCCGACGCGGTGCTGTTCTTGCACGACCTGACGCGCTGGCAGGACCCGGCCTACGCGCAGGCCGACGCCGACATCGCCGCGCGCCTGCCCGAGGGCGTGAAGGTGCTGCATGTTTTCAACAAGGTGGACGCGGCCGGGGGGCTGGGCCCCCAGGTTTTGCAGCCCGAGGGCCCCGCTGGGCCCGTGCTGAGCCTGTCTGCCCGCACGGGCGATGGCCTGCAGGCCCTGCGCCGCTTGCTGCTGGAGCAGGCCGGCTGGCAGGCCGCGCCGGAGGGTGTGTTCATCGCGCGCCAGCGCCACGTTCAGGCGCTGCACCGGGCGCGCGAGCACCTGGCGCTGGCGCGCGAGCACGCCGCGCAGCGCGACGGGGCCCTGGACCTGCTGGCCGAGGAGTTGCGCCTGGCCCACAACGCCTTGGGCGCCATCACCGGGGCGTTCTCGGCCGATGACCTGCTGGGCGAGATCTTCACGCGCTTTTGCATCGGCAAATGACGGCGTTGGCGTGAATTTGTCACGACCGGCGCGCGCACGCGGGGGCGGTGCACCGTGAGGGTTCGCACAAAACCCCGAAAAGCCTGACGCGATGGGCTGGCTTGGATTAAATTGATTGCTTCCCGGTCAACGCCGTCGACACCGCCCTGCCGACAACCGATCCACATGGACGCCCTCGCTTTGATCCAGGCCATTCAGACGCTCAACACGGAAGACGCCTTCCGTCCGCGCCTGGACGCCCAGCAGTGGCGCACCCTGGCGCAGTACTTCACGCGCCACGAGATCCGCTCCGGCGAGTTGCTGTTGCGTCAGGGCGAGCGCGACCGGACCCTCTACGCCTTGGGGCAGGGCACGCTGCAGGTCTTCGTCACCGGGGGCGTGCCGGGTGCCTCGCGCATCGGCATGCTGCGCCCGGGCGCCATCGTGGGCGAGCCGGGCCTGTTCGGTGACACGCCGCGCATGGCCAACGTCGAGGCGATGACGCCGTGTGTGGTGTTTGCCCTGCGCCTGCCTCGCTTCGAAGAGCTGGTGGCGCGGGTGCCGACCGTGGCCGTGGAGGTGTTGCGCGGGGCGGGTGCGGTGATGGCTTGTCGCATGCGCGCCAACCTGACCCAGCAATTGCCCTTGGCTTGACGCGCCACGGGCTGGTCCAGAATCGCCCCTTCGCACCAAGCGATCCAAAATCAAATCATCAAGCGGAGCAGAGTCAGGATGTCTTCCACGCTGGGCATGCGCCGGCCGACCGTGCTGGTCGCCGACGATTCACCTCAGAACATCGAGTTGCTGTCTCGGGTGCTGGGGCAGGATTACCGCGTGAAGGTGGCGACGTCGGGGGAGAAGGCGCTCAAGATCGTCTACTCCGACGAGCCGCCCGACCTGATCCTGCTGGACATCATGATGCCCGACCTCAGCGGCCACGAGGTGTGCCGGCGCATCAAGGCCAACCCGGATCGCCGCCGCATCCCCGTCATCTTCGTGACGGCGATGACCACGATCGAAGACGAGTCGCTGGGCCTGAGCCTGGGCGCCGTCGACTACATCACCAAGCCCATCAGCCCGCCATTGGTGCAGGCGCGCGTGCGCACGCACCTGGCGCTGTACGACCAGTCGCGCGAACTGGAGCGCATGGTGGCGCAACGCACCTCCGAGCTGGTGGCCACGCGCCAGCAGATCATCCGCCGCCTGGGGCGTGCGGCCGAATTCAAGGACAACGAGACGGGCAACCACGTGGTTCGCATGAGCCACATCTCGCGCCTGATCGCGCAGCAAGCGGGCCTGGGCCCGGAGGCCGTGCAGCTGCTGTTTCAGACGGCGGCCCTGCACGACGTGGGCAAGATCGGGGTGCCCGACCACATCCTGCTCAAGCCGGGCCCGCTCGACGCCGCCGAGCGCGAGCTGGTGCGACGCCACCCGCAGATCGGCGCCGACATCATCGGCAAGCACGACAACGAGGTGCTGTCGGCGGCGCGCACCATCGCGCTGACGCACCACGAGCGCTGGGATGGACAGGGTTACCCGCAAGGGCTCAAGGGTGAGCAGATCCCGGTGTTCGGGCGCATCGTGGCCATCGCCGATGTGTTCGACGCGTTGATGAACAAGCGGCCTTACAAGGTGGCGTTCAGCGCCTCGCAGTCGCTGGCCATCATGGCCGAGGAGCGAGGCAAGGCGTTCGACCCGGAGCTGCTGGATGGCTTCTTCCAGGCGCAGTTCGAGATCCTGCGCATCATGGACCTGTACTCCGACGAGCGGGGTGCGGTGGCCGACCCGGCGGCTTGATCGGCGGCTCGGTCCGCGGATTCGGCGCCCCTCGCTTCACCGCTGAAGCGCGCCCAGCAGCTTTTCTGCCTCGTCGAAGTCGTAGCGCTCCAGCGCCCGCTTGAGGGCGCCGACCTGCGGGTGCTGGCGCAGGGTGGGCCAGTGGGCCATCAGCTCCTGCAGCGCGTCGCGCGAGTGGGCATCCTGGTCGGCGATCAGCTTGGCGAGTGGCTGCCAGTCCACCTGGAGGCCGGCCAGGGGGGGCGAGCTGGTTTCGCTTTCGACCGGGGCGGGCTGGCGGCCCATGCGGTCGATGTCGGCCAGCACGAGCTGGAGCTGGTCCAGGGTTTCGGCCAGGCAGCGCTGCGCGACCTGGGTTCGGTGGGCGAGTTCGCTGCCCCGGCTGCCATCGCTGACGGCCTGGACGGCCTGCAGCGCGATCTCCAGCTCCGCGGTGCGCTCGAGCAGGGCGCGCGCGCCGATGTTGCCCGCCAGGCCTTTGACGGTGTGCACCAGGGCGAGGGCCTCGTCGGGTTGGCCTTGCAGGGCCTGCAGGCGCTCGGCGAAGTCGCGCTGGGTGCGCGCGAAGCCCTTGAGCAGGCGGCGGTAGAGGTCGAGGTTGCCCATGCAGCGCGCCAGGCCGTCGGCGGTGTCGAGGCTGCTGAGTTGCAGGGAGGCAGACGGCAGGCTCAGCGAGCCCCCGGCGCCCCCGGGGCCGAAGGCGGGCTGCGAGGGCGTGATCCACCGCGCCATGATGGTGAACATGCGCGCGAGGTCGAGCGGCTTGGTGATGTGGTCGTTCATGCCGCACTTGAGCACGCGGTCGCGGTCGGCGGCCATGGCGCTGGCGGTCATGGCGATGACGGGCAGCTCCTTCCACTCGGCGCGCGACCGGATGCGTTCGGTGGCGGTGTAGCCGTCCATCACGGGCATCTGGCAGTCCATCAGCACGCCGTCGAAGGGGCCGTCGTGGGTGAGCTTGTCCAGGCACTCCTGGCCGTTGGCGGCGGTCACGACCTTCAGCCCGGCGCGCTCCAGCAGGTCGCAGGCGAGTTCCTGGTTGAGCGGCTGGTCTTCCACCAGCAGCACGCGCGCGCCGGCCAGGCGTTGCTGGGCCTGGCGCAGCAGGGCCGACCCTTTGGGCTCGGCGGGCTGAGGGGGCTCGCCTTCGCTGAGCACGCGGCTGAGCGTGTCCAGCAGCGTCGAGGGCGTCACGGGTTTGTTGATGACGCCCGCCAGGCCCACGCCTTCGGCGGCCTTGAGGGCCTCTTCGCGGGCGAAGGCGGTGACCAGCAGCACGAAGGGGCGCTGGCCCGGCGGCACCGACAGGGCGTGGCGCGCGAAGGCGATGCCGTCCATGCCGGGCATCTTCCAGTCGGCCAGCAGGACCTGGTGGGGGCGGCCTTCGGCCAGGGCGCGTTGCATGCATTGCAGGGCGCCTTCGCCGCTCTCGCTGATCTCCACGTCCAGGCCCATGTGGCGGGTCATGTCGCCCAGGACCTCGCGTGCGGCGGCGTTGTCGTCGACCAGCAGCAGGCGCTTGCCCTGCATCTCGCTGGCCAGCAGCGCGCGCCGCCCACTGGGTTGGGCCTGCACGCCGAATCGCGCGGTGAAGTGGAAGGTCGAGCCGCGCCCCTCCTGGCTTTCCACCCAGATGCGCCCGCCCATCATCTCGACGAGCTGGCGCGAGATGGCCAGGCCCAGGCCCGTGCCGCCGTACTGGCGCGTGGTGGAGCTGTCGCCCTGGGTGAAGGGCTGAAAGAGGCGCTGGATCTGCTCGGGGTTCATGCCGATGCCCTTGTCCTGCACCCAGAAGTGCAGCGTGACGGCATCGGCCTGCTGGTTGAGCACCTCGCAGCCGATGACGACCTCGCCGTGGCTGGTGAACTTGATGGCGTTGGTGCCCAGGTTGATGAGGACCTGGCCGAGTCGGATCGGGTCGCCGATGAGGGAGGTGGGGATCTCGGGCGGGGCGGTGAAGAGCAGCTCCATGCCCTTTTCTTCGGCGCGCACGCCCAGCACGTCGGCCATGTGGCTGATGACGTTTTCGAGCTGGAAGTCGGCCGTCTCCAGCTCCAGCTTGCCGGACTCGATCTTGGAGACGTCGAGCACGTCGTTGAGGATCTGCAGCAGGTTGCCGGCGGCGCGGTGCACCTTCTCGATGTAGTTGCGAGCGCGCGGGGGCAACTCGTCGAGCAGGGCCAGGTGGCTCATGCCCATGATGGCGTTCATGGGGGTGCGGATCTCGTGGCTCATGTTGGCCAGGAAGTGGGTCTTGGCCAGGGTGGCGGCTTCCGCGCCTTGTTGCGCGGCGCGCAGGGCGGCCTCGGTCTTCTTGCGCGCGGTGATGTCCTGCACGATGGCGCAAAAGTGCAGCTTGCCTTCGTGCTCGTAGGGGATGAGCACGGACTCCGCGTCGAAGACCTCGCCGCTCAGGCGGCTGTGGCGCCACTCCACGGTCTCGGCCTGGCGGGTGGCGACCATGCGCTTGAAGATCTCGCGGGCGTCTTCGCGCTGTGCCGCGTCGATGGGCGACAGCGGGGGCTGCGAAGGCATCAGCCCCAGCAGGGACTGTTCGCTGTCGCCTCCGAAGAGGCGCACGGCCTGGGCGTTGCAGCGGGTCACGCCCTGGTCGCGGTTGAAGAAGAGGAAGGCCACGGGCGCGTGCTTGAAGACCGCCTGGGTGCGGGCCTCGACCTGCTTGCGCTCGGTGATGTCGGCCCAGTAGCCGTTCCAGGCGACGCTGCCGTCTTCCATGAAGGTGCGGCGGGCTTCGCAGCGCAGCCACTTGTGGCCGCTCTCCAGCACGACGGAGAACTCGGCGGGGGCCTCCGGGGGGCCGACCTGGTCGGGGGCGATGAGCTCCCACGCGCGTCGCGGCTGGGCCGTCAGCGTGGCGCTGTCGAGCCCCAGCATGCGGCCCACGCCTTCGCCCAGGAAGGTGAAGCGGCCTTCGCCTTGCGCGGGCTGGCTCCAGCGGAAGACGGTCAGGGGCAGGGCGTGGGCCATGTCCATGAGGTTCTGGCGCCCGCGCTGCAGGGCCTGAACCCGGCGCGCGCGCTGCGCCCGCATGGCCATGAACCAGTAGCCGCTGATCAGCAGCACGCCGCCCATGGCCCCGATGCTGGCGACGATGGCGGCTTCACCCTGCAGGGGCACGAGGGCCCAGGCGGTGAGCTTGCCATGGGCCAGGGCGCGCGAGACGGCGAGGTGGCGCACGCCGTCGATGCTCACCAGGCTCACCGCCTGGCCTTGCACGCGGGCGGTGTCCACCGACCAGGGCAGGACCGCGGGCACCCGCTGGTAGAGCTTGAGGTCGTCTTCGCGGTCGGCGCTGGTCACGCCCGCCAGTGGGCTGCGGCTGAGCACGTCGCCGCCGTGGTTGCTCATCAGCACCACGCCCTGGTCGTCGGTGACGAAGAGGTGGCGCTCGGCGTCGTCGAGCAGCCGCGTCAGCGACTGGGCGTCTTGCATGACGGTCAGCACGCCCAGGGGCATGTCGGCGTCGCCGATGCGAGACGAGAAGTAGAACGCCGGGGTGTGGCGCGTGCGGCTGACGGCGAACTGCATGGCCTTGCCGCTGGGGTGGTCGAGCGCCTGGTGGTGGTAGCGGCGGCCGCGGTAGTTCAGGCCGATGGCGCTGGAGTTCAGGTCGAAATCGCTGTCGGCCTGGTTGTTGCCCGAGACGTCGTTGATCAGGATGCGGCTGATCTGGAAGTCGTGGATGGTGTCCTTGAGCAGCTGGCCCATCGACAGGTGGCGGGGGTCGCTGCGGGAGGCCTCCCTCAGGCGATCGCGCTCGGCGTCGTTGTAGGGCGAGCCATGGGTGGGGGGCTGCTCCTGCATGAAGCGCACGATGGGCATCTGGCGGCTGAGCGCGCGCGGCAGCGAGCCCAGTTGCTGGAAGCTGATGTCCATGGCGCCATGCAGGCTGTCGAGGCGCAGGGCCGAGGCCTCGAGGAGGTCGGCGCGGTGGCGCTCGATTTGCTGCATCGCGACCCAGGTGGTGCCCGCGGCCACGACCAGGGTCCAGATGGCGGCGGACTGCCACAAGCGCCTGAGCGTCTGTCGCAGGATCGGCAGGGTGGTCGGGAACGCGTCAGGCTCGACGGCGGCGTGCTCGGGGGGCGCGGGGCTCATCCTGGGGATCTCCTGGGCGCCAGCAACAGTCGAACAGCCCGGCGCATGTGCCTGCAGTGTGCCCGCAGTGTGCCCGGCCCGCCTAGGGGCAAGCACCGTGCTCGCGTGAGGAATTAACCTTTGAGCAACAGGCTTTCGGCGCGCGCCAGGTCCTGCGGGCGCCCCGACAGCACCAGCGTGTCGCCCGCCTCCAGCGTCAGCTCGGCCTGGGGTGGCACCACGCGCCCGTTGGCGCGCCGCACCGAGACCAGGGCCACGCCGCTGACCTGCTCGCCCAGGCTGGCGCCCAGGGTCTGGCCCACGCAGGCGGCGCTGGGGGTCAGCGTCACCGAGGCCAGGCGCTGCAGCTCGCCCTCGTCCATGCCGTCGTCGTCGGCGCCGTGGAAGTAGCCGCGCAGCAGGCCGTAGCGCGCCAGTCGCTGGTCCTGCACCAGGCGGATCACGCGGCGGATGGGCACGCCCACCAGCGCCAGCGTCTGCGAGGCCAGCATCAGCGAGCCTTCGATGGCCTCGGGCACCACCACCGTGGCGCCGGCGGCCTGCAGCGCGTCCAGGCGCGAGTCGTCGATGGTGCGCACGGCCACGGGCACGGCGGGGGCGTGCTCGCGCACCAGGCGCAGGATCTTCTTGGCCGAGGCCGTGTCGGGGTAGGTGATGACCAGGGCCGAGGCGCGCGCCAGGCCCGCGGCCATCAGGCTCTGCAGGCGCGTGGCGTCACCGAAGGAGACGTTCTGCCCGGCGGCGGCGGCCTGCTGGACCCGGTCGGGGTCGAGGTCCAGCGCCATGTACGGGATGCCTTCTTGCTCCAGCAGGCGCGCCAGGTTCTGGCCGCTGCGCCCGTAGCCGCAGATGATCACGTGCCGTTCCGTGTTGATCGATTTGCTGGCGATCTTGGTCATGGCCAGCGACTGCATCAGCCAGTCGGTCGACGACACCCGCATCACGATGCGGTTGCTGTACTGGATGATGAAAGGCGTCACCAGCATGGACAGCACCATGGCGGCCAGCAGCGGGCTCTCGACGCCGTGCGGGATGAGGCGGTGGTCCGACGCCAGCGACAGCAGCACGAAGCCGAACTCGCCGGCCTGCGCCAGGTACAAGCCTGTGCGCAGCGCCACCCCGGTGGGCGCCCCGAACAGCTTGGCCAGCGTGGTCACCAGGCCCAGCTTGAACAACACGGGCAGCGTGGCCAGCAGCAACACCAGGGCCCAGCTCTCGACCAGGCTGTGCCAGTCCAGCTTCATGCCGATGGTGATGAAAAACAGGCCCAGCAGCAGGTCGTGGAAGGGGCGGATGTCGCTCTCGACCTGGTGCTTGTAGTCCGTCTCGGCGATCAGCATGCCCGCGATGAACGCACCCAGCGCCAGCGACAGCCCGAAGTGCTCGGTCAGCCAGGCCAGGCCCAGCGTGATGAGCAGCACGTTCATCATGAACAGCTCGGCGCTCTGGCGGCGCGCCACCAGGTCCAGCCAGGTGTGCATCACCTTCTGCCCCCCGGCCAGCAGGATCACCAGCACCGCCGCGGCCTTGGCGAAGGCCACCAGCAGCACCTGGGTGAGCTCGCTGGCGCTGTCGCCCAGCGCGGGGATCAGCACCAGCAAAGGCACCACGGCCAGGTCCTGAAACAGCAGCACGCCGATGACGCGGCGCCCGTGCTCGGTGTCCAGCTCCAGCCGGTCGGCCATCATCTTGACCACGATGGCCGTGGAGCTCATGGCGAGTGCGCCCCCCAGCACCACGGCGCTCTGCCAGTTGATGCCCCAGCCCAGCAGGCCGCCCTGGTGCCCCATCCAGGCCAGGCCCGCGCCCAAGGCCAGGTGCCCCGCCAGCGTCGCGGCGATGGTCAGCGAAACCTGGCTGAGCCCCAGCCCGAACACCAGCGAGCGCATGCTGCGCAGCTTGGGCAGGTTGAACTCCAGCCCGATGACGAACATCAGGAAGACCACGCCGAATTCGGCCAGGTACTCGATGCCGGCGGAGTCCTTGGCCAGCGCCAGCGCGTTGGGCCCGATCACGATGCCCACGGCCAGGTAGCCCAGCATGGGCGGCAGTTTGGCGAGCCGACACAGCACCACGCCGATCACGGCGGCGAAGAGGTAAAGCAGCGTCAGGTCGAGCGTGGATGCCATGTTGTCCCTAGAATCTCTCGATCGTAACTGCCCCGCACGCTCCGGCGCCCGGGCGTCCCGCTGTGACCCTGTCTGCCCCCTCCCTGCCGCCGGCCACCCTGGTCGACCTGGCCCGCCAGGCCCTCGACATCGAGGCCCGCGCCCTGCACGACCTGCGCGCCCGACTCGACGGTGAGTCCGGCGCCGCCTTCGCGCGTGCGGTGCAGGCCGCGCTCGCCTGCCGCGGCCGCCTCGTCGTCATGGGCATGGGCAAGAGCGGCCACGTGGGTCGCAAGATCGCCGCCACCCTGGCCTCCACCGGCACGCCCGCCCTGTTCGTGCACCCCGCCGAGGCCCACCACGGCGACCTGGGCATGGTCCAGCCCGGCGACGTGGTGCTCGCCATCTCCAACTCCGGCGAAAGCGAAGAGCTCACCGCCTTGTTGCCCGTGCTCAAGCGCCAGGGCGTGACCTTGATCGCCATGACCGGCAAGCCCGCCTCGGCCCTGGCCCGCCACGCCGACATCGTGCTCGACAGCGCCGTGGCGCAAGAGGCCTGCCCGCTCAACCTCGCCCCGACCGCCAGCACCACCACGCAGATGGCGCTGGGCGACGCCCTGGCCGTGGTGCTGCTGGACGCCCGCGGCTTCAAGGCCGAAGACTTCGCGCGCTCGCACCCCGGTGGCTCGCTGGGCCGCAAGCTGCTGACCCACCTGCGCGACGTCATGCGCGCGGGCGACGCCGTGCCGCGCGTGCCCGCCGACGCGGGCTTCGGTGCCGTCATGAGCGAGATGAGCGCCAAGGGCCTGGGCGCCACCGCCGTGGTCGACGCCGAAGGGCGCCTGCTGGGCGTCTTCACCGACGGCGACCTGCGCCGCAAGATCGAAGCCGGCGTGGACCTGCGCTCACTGAACGCGCGCCAGCTGATGACCGCCGCGCCGCGCACCATCCGCGACGACGTGCTCGCCGCCGAAGCCGTGGCCCTGATGGAAACGCACCGCATCAACACCCTGCTGGTGACGGACGCCAGTGGCCAGCTGGTGGGCGCCGTCAGCACCAACGACCTCATGCGCGCGAAGGTGATCTGACATGACCGCCACCCCGCCCGCCGCCACGACCGTGCTCACCCCCACGCTCTCCTTTCCGCCCGCGCTGCGCCAGCACGCCCAGGGCATCCGCGCGGCCATCTTCGACGTCGACGGCGTGCTGACCGACGGCACCCTCTACATCAGCGAAAGCGGCGAGACCCTCAAGGCCTTCCACGCCCTCGACGGCCACGGCCTCAAGCTGCTGGCGCAAGGCGGCGTCACGCCCATCGTCATCACCGGGCGCGACTCGCCCGCGGTGCGCCGCCGCTTGCGCGACCTGGGACTGGTGCACGCGGTTTTCGGCGCGCACGACAAGCTGGCCGCGGCCGAGCCCCTGCTGGCCCAGCTCGGCCTGGCCTGGCACCAGGTGGCCGCCATGGGCGACGACTGGCCCGACCTGCCCCTGCTGACCCGCGCCGGCCTGGCCGTGGCGCCGGCCAACGCGCACGCCGAGGTCAAGGCCGTGGCACACCACGTCAGCCTGCTGCAAGGCGGACACGGTGCGGCCCGCGAGTGCTGCGACCTGCTGCTGTGGGCCACCGGCGCGTACGAGCGCCTGCTGCACGGCCACCTGCAGACCCTCGACACCAACGTGGACGGCCCCCGCACCGGCTCCCCGGCATGAGCCAGGCCCCGTCTGCGCACCGCCTGGACTGGCTGGCTCGCCTGCAGTCGATGGCGCCTTTGTTGCTGGCCGCGGCCCTGGCGGGCTTCAGCTGGTGGCTGGTTTCGTCGTCGCCGGAGCGCACCGAGCCCCGCCGACCCGAGCCGGACCGGGGCGTGCCGGACTACGAACTGGCGTCCGCCCGCCTGGCCCGCTTCGACGCCAAGGGGCGGCTGGAGTCGGTGCTCGATGGCGAGCGCATGCGGCACTTCCCGGCCAGTCAGACGCTGGAGATCGACCGCATGCAGGTGGCCTCGCGCCACCCCGACGGACGCCGCATGCAGGCCGAAGCGCTGCGGGGCGAGTGGAACGAAGGCTCGGGCGTGGCCACGCTGACCGGGGGCGCCGACGTGCGCCTGTCTCCAGCCCTGCCCGGCGCGCCCGGCTCTGCGGCCTGGACCAGCCTGACCTTGTCGCCGCGCGCGCCCTCAGGTGCGTCCCGCGATGGCGTCACCCGCCTGGTCGGCGAGCAGCTGCGCCTGGACACGCGCTCGCGCGTGGTGTCGTCCACGCAACCCGTTGTGCTCACCCGCGATGGCAGCGAGGTGAGGGCCCAGTCCCTGGAACACAACGACGCCACGGGCCTGACCCTGCTGGGCGGGCGCGTCAACGGCCACCTGGCGGGCCGCATCACCGGCCAGGCTCGCTGAGCCCAGCGCGACCGGGCTCAATCCCGACCGCGGCCGTGGCCTCGGCCGTTGTGGCCCTTGCCGTGACCGTGATCGTGGCCATGGTCATCGTGGTCGTGGCGATCCCAGCCGCCGTGGTCGCGGTGGTCGTCCCGGCGGTCATCGCGGCGGTCGTTTCGGCCGTTGTCGCGCACGAAGTACACCGGTTGGCCGCAGGCCCCGTACTGAGCGCAGTAGCGCCCCCAGTTCTTCGAGTGGCCCGGGGGCACGCGCATGTAGATGGGGCGCTGGCGGTGGCCGTAGGGTGAAGACTGGATGATGACCGGCTGCGGGTACAGCAGCACGGGCCGCTGGTCGCCGATGTCGACGCGGCCGTAGAAGCCGGGCTGGCTGACGCCGACGCTCACCCCCACGTTGATGCCGGATGCGTGTGCGGCCGAGGCCACGGCCGCGCCGGCCAGCAGCACGGCGGCCGTCAGGCGCGACAGCGTTGTCGAAGGGGTGAGGGGGGAATACAGCATGGTGAGGTCCTGTGAGGTGGCCGCACCGGGTGGAGGCGGTCTGACCGGCATTTTGCGGGGAGCGTGCCGGGCCCGTGTGTCGAGATGTCTCCATCGCGACACCCCTTCAACGCGCGGCCCAAAGAAAAAGGCGACACGTGGGTGTCGCCTTCTCGGATGCATGACGGCCTCTCGGACCGTCAAGGGGCATCAATCAGTAGCCGCCACGGCCGTAGCCGCCGCCGCCGTCGCCACGGCCACCGCCGTAGCCACCACCGCCGCCTTCGCGACGGCCACCGCCGCCGCCACCGTAGCCACCGCCGCCGCCTTCACGACGGCCGCCGCCGAAGCCGCCACCACCATTGCCGCCGCCGCCGTTGCCACCACCGTAGGGGCTGCGGAAACCAGCGGGACGCTCTTCACGGGGGCGAGCTTCGTTGACCACGATCGCGCGACCAGCCACGGGCTGACCGTTCAGGCCGTTGATGGCGGCTTGCGCTTCAGCGTCAGAGCCCATTTCCACGAAACCGAAGCCCTTGGAGCGGCCGGTTTCACGGTCCATCATGACCTTGGCCGAGCTGACGGCGCCGAATTCGGCGAAAGCATCTTGCAGATCCTGATCGCGCACGCTGTAGGCCAGATTGCCCACGTAAAGTTTGTTGCCCACGAGAGAGCCCCTTTCAAAGTAACCATGCGGAGCTTCAACCCATCAGGACCCATTCCAAAGACGGTGTCGCTTCCAGACACAGACCAGAACATTATGGGTGAAGCTTTTGCGTTCGAAAAGCGTTTCGCGCCCAAATTTTTGAGCTGATGTCAACACTCTTCGTCCCTTGTGGCGGTCTCCCCTCAGGTTTTTCTAGGGAGTAGCCCCTATCATCGAAGGCCATTCACCCCCGTCGATGTCCCATTTCATGAGCCCCGTAGCCCCTGTTGCCGACCCGATGCACCCCGCTGCGGTGCGGCGTTTTGACTGGTGGCAGGCCCTGGTGCGGGTGCTGTCGAGCATCGAGGCCGTGCGCGATGGGCGCGCGCTCTACATGCTGCTGGGGGTGTTTTGCGGCGCGGGCCTCGCGATGGCGACGGCGGTGGCGTCTTTCGGCCGCAACGAGTTGAACTGGGCCATCGGCCAGGGCACCGCGGCCTTGTTCGTGGCTTTCTACGGCAGCAACGCCGCCGGCTTGTTGCTGATGGACCGCGCCATGGGCCGCCCGGTGCGCGACGTCTGGCAGGCGCTGGAGGATGCCCTGGGCATCGGCCACCGGGTGCTGCTGGCCTTGCTGGTGATGCTGTCGGTGGGGGCGGCGCTGGCCGCCGCGCTGCTGGGCCTGTACTGGCTCAGCGGCCTGCCGCGCGTCGGGCCCTGGGTGTTCGTGCTGGTGGTGCCCGCCACGGTGCTGATCATCGGCCTGACGATGCTGGCGGCGGTGGCGGTCGTCGCGCCCCTGACCGGGCCCACGGTGTGGGCGGGCGCGTCGTCCTGGCAGGCCGTGCTGATGCTGTTTCGCCTGATCCGCGAGCGGTTGCTGCAGGCCGCCGTGCTCATGGGCGGCTTGAGCCTGGCCACGGGCCTGGTCGGCGCGGCCACCAGCGTGATGGTGCTGGTGGGGGGGCGGGTCATGGCCGAGGTGTCCGTCCTGATGCTGGGCGTGGACATCCCGCCGCAGGCGCTCATGGCCGGTTTGTTCGGCAAGACGGTGCTGATCTCCGACGTGGCCGCGGTGCCGGCGCGCACGCTGTCGTACATCTCGGCGGCGTCGGTGGGGGGGGGCATGGTCTTCGCTGTGGCGCTGGTGTTGCCCACCTTGGTCTACCTGCGGGGCGTTTGCGAGATCTACCTGGCCCTGCGGGCGGCCGACCGGGAGCTGTGAGCGTGGCGGCCCCCACCATGCCCCCCGCCATCCTCCCCGACTCGGCCTGTCCCTGTGGGCGCGGCCCGGTCTACGCCGAGTGCTGCGGTCGCTGGCACGCCGGCCCGCTGCACCTGCTGGCGCCCGATCCGGAGGCCCTCATGCGTTCGCGCTACTGCGCCTTCGTGCTGGACCTGCGCGGCTACCTGATGGACACCTGGCACCCCGATCACCGCCCGCAGGGCCTCGACGCGCCCGAGGCGGGCTTGCGCTGGCTGGGGCTGGAGGTGAAGTCCACTCGCCTGTGCGGGCCCGACGAGGGGGAGGTGACGTTCGTGGCGCGCAGCAAGCTGGGCGGGCGCGCCCATCGCTTCACCGAGCGCAGCGGCTTCGTGCGAGAGGGCGGTCGCTGGCTGTACACCCGGGCGCTGGACGAAGCCGCACCGGGCTGATTCAGCTCAAACCGGCCCACCCCTTACTCAAGGGGTTTAACGCCCCTCGAAAGGGCTTCCCCGGGCGACAAGCGCGGCGCTTGTCCTTATGGTTCAAGCGTTGTCAAAGCAAGAGCTCAGCCATGTTCGAGAAGTTGAATGTCATCCAGGCGATGATGGTGATCCTGGGCCTGTCCGCGGTGGCCGTCACGGCCCTGGAGGGCGTGTTCATCGGGCGCCGCGCCGGGCGCGAGCCTTACGACTGGCGCGCGTTCTGGACGACGGTGCGCATCAACCTGTGGCGCACCCTGGTCGAGGCCATCCCGATGGGCGTGGTGCTGGGCGCGGCGCTGCCTTTTGGCGCGTGGATGTACGAGCATCGCCTGTGGACGGTCTCGATGGATTCGCCCTGGGGCTGGGTGGCGATGTTCTTGTGCACCGAGTTCTTCTATTACTGGATGCACCGCGCCGGCCACCGCATCCGCTGGTACTGGGCCTCGCACCAGGTGCACCACTCCGGCAACCAGTACAACCTGGCGGCGGCCTTCCGCCAGTCCATCACGGGCAAGGTCACCGGGGGCTTCGTGTTCTTCGCGCCGCAGTGCCTGCTGGGCTTCTCGCCAGACGCGGTGCTGATCTCTTACGGCTTGAACCTGGTCTACCAGTTCTGGATCCACACCGACCTGGTGCCCAAGCTGGGCTGGATGGAGGGCATCTTCAACACGCCGTCTGCCCACCGCGTGCACCACGCCGCCAACGTCGAGTACCTGGACTGCAACTACGGCGGCACGATCATGCTGTTCGACCGCTTGTTCGGCACCTACGTCGAGGAGAAGGACGGCGTGCCGATTCGCTACGGCCTGGTGAAGTCGCAAACCTCGTACAACGCGCTGTGGGTGTGCCTGGCCGAGTGGGCCGCGATCTTGCGCGACCTCAGCAAGGTGCGCAACCCGTTGCACGCCCTGGGACACCTGTTTGGCCCGCCGGGTTGGGCCCCGCATGGCAAGGGCCTGACCACCGAAGGCCTGCGCCAGCAGATGACGGCGCTCACCGGGCAGCCCGCGGGCGTGCCGCCGGAGTGGCTGCTCGATGGCCTGCCGCCGCCCGCGGGCGCGCTGCCGGGTGACGTGGTGGAAGGCGGGCGCCGTGGGGCCTCGCCTCGCCGGACCGGGGGCGCCGACGAGGCGGAAGACGCGTTGTCGAGGGCTTGAGTCGAGCGCGGCGTCGGCCCCGCCGCCCGCCGCGGCCCCGGCTTCAGTCGGTTGGCTGGCGAGTCGCTTCTTCGAGGTGACCCAGCCAGCGCAGCGCTTGTTCGCGCGTGTCGCCGCACATCTCGACCGAGGGTTGGAGTGAGCCACACACGGCGGGGCGCAGGGGGCTGCCGAAGAGCAGGCAGCGCAGGTCGCTGTCGAGGTGGGGGCAGGGCACGCCCGCGGGTTTGCCTTGAGGCAGGCCGGGCAGGGGCGAGCTGATGGAGGGGGCGATGCAGCACGCGGCGCATCCGGGTCGGCAGTGCATGCCGCCATTGTGCCGTTCCCATGGATTCGCGTGTCGCGGCTGCCGCGGGGAGCGCCTTCTCGGTACAATGGAAGGTTGCTTAAAAATGTGGCAGGCAGACCTATGCTGTATCCCCAGGAATTTGACGTCATCGTGGTCGGTGGAGGCCACGCGGGCACCGAGGCCGCGCTGGCGGCGGCGCGCATGGGCTGCGCCACGCTGCTGCTGACCCACAACATCGAGACGCTGGGGCAGATGAGCTGCAACCCGTCCATCGGGGGCATCGGCAAAGGCCACCTCGTCAAGGAGGTGGACGCGCTGGGCGGGGCCATGGCCGAGGCCACGGACGAGGGCGGCATCCAGTTCCGCATCCTCAACGCCAGCAAGGGCCCCGCGGTGCGGGCCACCCGCGCGCAGGCCGACCGCATCCTGTACAAGGCCGCCATCCGCCATCGCCTGGAGAACCAGCCGAACCTGTGGGTCTTCCAGCAGGCGGTCGACGACCTCATGGTCGAGGGCGATGGCGAGGGCGCCCGGGTGGTGGGCGCCGTCACCCAGGTGGGCATCCGCTTTCGTGCGCGCGCGGTGGTGCTGACGGCCGGCACCTTCCTGGATGGCAAGGTCCACATCGGGCTGCAGAACCACAGCGCCGGGCGCGCGGGTGACCCGCCGGCGGTGACGCTGTCGGCTCGCCTGAAGGAGCTCAAGCTGCCGCAAGGTCGCCTGAAGACCGGCACGCCGCCGCGCATCGACGGCCGCAGCATCGACTTCAGCAAGTTGAGCGAGCAGCCGGGAGACGGCGTGGGCCGGGTGGGCGGCTGGGGCTCCCCCGGTGCGCCGCTGTCTGCGCCCACGGGCCCGGACGTGCCGGTGTTCAGCTTCCTGGGCTCGCCGCAACAGCACCCGCGTCAGTTGCCATGCTGGATCACGCACACCAGCCAGCAGACGCACGACATCATCCGCTCCGGCTTCGACCGCAGCCCGATGTTCACCGGGGTGATCGAGGGGGTGGGGCCGCGTTACTGCCCGTCCATCGAGGACAAGATCAACCGCTTCGCCGACAAGGACTCGCACCAGATCTTCCTGGAGCCGGAGGGGCTGACGACGAACGAGTTCTACCCGAACGGCATCAGCACCTCGCTGCCGTTCGACATCCAGCTCAATGCC
The DNA here is from genome assembly GCA_016000265.1 of Burkholderiales bacterium. Classification (GTDB taxonomy): domain Bacteria; phylum Pseudomonadota; class Gammaproteobacteria; order Burkholderiales; family Burkholderiaceae_C; genus Aquabacterium. The sequence goes on along the minus strand of JAECRL010000004.1, from coordinate 251,165 downwards.
CTGCGCTCCATGCCGGGCCTGGAGAACGCCTACATCCTGCGGCCGGGCTACGCCATCGAGTACGACTACTTCGACCCGCGGGAGCTGAAGCCCACTTTCGAGACCAAGCCCATCCAGGGCCTGTTTTTCGCGGGCCAGATCAATGGCACGACGGGTTACGAAGAGGCGGCCGCGCAAGGCCTGTTCGCGGGTGTGAACGCGGCCCTGCAGGCGCAAGGCCGCGGGCCGTTCACGCTGCGCCGGGACCAGGCTTACCTGGGTGTGCTGGCCGACGACTTGACCACGCAGGGCGTGACCGAGCCCTACCGCATGTTCACCAGCCGCGCGGAGTTCCGCCTGCAGCTGCGCGAGGACAACGCCGACATGCGTCTGACCGAAATCGGCCGCGAACTGGGCCTGGTGGGTGACGTGCGCTGGGCGGCCTTCAACCGCAAGCGCGACGCGGTTTCACGTGAAACAGAGCGGCTGCGGTCGACCTGGGTGCGCCCGGCCACGTTGCCCGCGCCCGACGCCGAACGCCTGCTGGGCAAGGCCCTGGAGCGCGAGTATCGCTTGGCCGACCTGTTGCGTCGGCCGGGTGTGGGCTACGACCAGGTGGCGGAGGCGGGGGCCATCGCCGCAGGGGCTGCTGCCGTTGGCGCGGTGGCTGCCGGTGTTTCACGTGAAACCACCGCGGCCCCCGTGGTCAACCGCGCGTCCCTGACCGAGCAGTTGGGTGAGCCTTTGGCGAGGGCGGTGCTGGAGCAGGTGGAGGTCAGCGTGAAGTACGCGGGCTACATCGACAAACAGAACGACGAGGTGGAGCGCGCGGCGCATTTCGAGCACCTCCGCCTGCCCGACGAGTTGGACTACCTGGCCGTGTCGGCCCTGAGCATCGAGGCCCGTCAGAAGCTCAGCAAGCACCGCCCGCAGACGCTGGGCCAGGCCTCGCGGATCTCGGGCATCACCCCCGCGGCCATCTCCCTCTTGTTGATCCACCTGAAGAAGGGGCGCTTCAAGGGCTTCGCCGCGGAGTCAACCGGCGGGTCAGCTGCTGACACAGCCGCCCCGTCCCAGGCCACGGGGGAGGCGGCATGAAGGGCTACAAGCGCCCCCTGGGGCACAGCAATTACACCGGCAGCGGGGCGCCCTCGGGCCCTCGGCCCCAGCCTCGTCAGGGCCCGAAGGCCGCGCCATCACGCGCCGTGCACTGGTCCGAGGCGCAGTGGGTGGACGCGCTGGCGCCCGTGCTCGAGGCCCTCGGGGTGAGCCTGGATGAGGCCCAGCGTCAGCGATGCGCGGCCTACATGGGCATGCTGTCGCACTGGAACGGCACCTACAACCTGACCGCCCTGCGCGATGCGCCGGAGATGTTCACCCACCACCTCAGTGACTGCCTGGCGGTGCTGCCGCACCTGGCTGGGTACCTGAACCAGCGCTCGGGCCGGCACCTGGAGAAACACCCGGCTGAGCCGGGCGCTGTGGCGCCGATGCCGCCCGTGCGCCTGCTCGACGTGGGCAGCGGCGGGGGGCTGCCGGGTGTGCTGCTGGCCATCGCTCGCCCCGATGTGCAGGTGACCTGCGTGGACACGGTGGGCAAGAAGGCGGCTTTCATCCGCCAGGTGGCGGCCGAGCTGCGCCTGCCCAATTTGCGCGGTGAACATGCCCGCGTGGAGGACCTGCGCACCCAGCATGACATCGTCACCTCGCGGGCGTTCGCCTCCCTGGTGGACTTCGTGTCCTTGACCCGCGAGCGCCTCGCCGACGGGGGCGTGTGGATGGCCATGAAGGGCAGGGCGCCGGACGACGAGCTGGCTGAACTGCCCGCCGACATCGATGTGTTTCACGTGGAACCTTTGCAGGTGCCGGGTCTGGACGCCGAGCGCTGCCTGGTCTGGATGCGGAGGCGAGTTTGAGCTTTGGGCGGTTGTCGGGCGCGCTGTTGTCGGTCTGTGTTTGGGGTGTGGCCCTGGCCGAGCCCTCGTCCTCGGCCTCGGCCGAGCCGGGCATCAGCCGCGCCGTGGAAGTGCCGCCCCCGAAAGGCTGGCACCCGGACATGCCTTTGTTCGCGCCTCAGCCTGAGTTGAATGGTGATCGCGGGGCCAAGCCGGTTGTGAAGGCCTCGGATCGCCGAGTGGCGGGGGCGCAGCCCAGCGGCGATCGGCTTCGGGGCGACTCCAGCAAGGCCCCCTCGGGCGTCAAACCTGGGACGAAAGTCGGTACCAAAGCCAGGTCTGAAGCAGCGCTCAAGACGGGGGGCAAAGTGGTCCGCAAGGATGTGCCCAAGGATGCGCGCAAGCCGGGCCCCCCCAGCGCGAAGCCGGTCACCCGCGCCCCGCGCCAGGCGACCTCTTCATCCCCCAGGCAAAAGACCAGCCCGAAAAAGACCACCCCCCAAAAGGGCAACCCCAAAAAGGGCAACCCCAAAAAGAACAGCCGCCCCGTTTGAGGCGGCTGTCGACCTGCGAGGGCTTCCCTGAGCACGTGCCCTGCGGCCGCCCCTTTGCGGGGTCGGCCGTTCTGGTTTGCGGCTGAGCTTGGCTCAGCCCTGGCGACGGCGGCGCGCCGCGGCGGCCAGCACGGCCACACCGGCCAGCATCAGGGCGCCCGTTTCGGGCTCGGGCACCGCGGTGGCCAGGTGGAAGGCGGTGGTGTAGTTGGCGTTCGGGGCGGTGGCGCTGGTGCCCTCGCTGGAGAAGGCCAGGTAGTAGTCGTCGCCCAGGCGGAAGCCCTTGAGGCCTTCCGGTGCGCGCGCCACGTCCGACGTCAGCAGCTTGAGGAAGGTGACGTTTTCCGGGTCGGTGATGTCGAAGGCGGCCACGCTGGCCTTGAGGGTGCGCTCCAGGCCGATGAAGGCGATGGTGCGGCCGTTGATCTCCATGATCTCGACGCCTTCGGGCTCCACGCCCTTGTCGGCGCTGCGGCCGTCGTCGTAGACGCCCGCGGCGGCGGCGGCTTGCTCCAGCATGTTGCCGCTGTCGAAGACCTGCTCGCCCCGCTCGTTGAGGATCGAAAAGGAGCGCCCGCCCGCGGCCACGAAGCTGCCCGGGGCGGAGTCGGTGGTGGAGACGCGCAGGCGAGCCAGGTCGCCGGTGCCGCCCAGGCCGGTGGCGTTGCCGCGGGCGCGGTCGGCGTCGTCTTCACGGAAGTCACCCTCGTTGGCGGTGACGATGTAGGTCTGACCGTTGACCTCGTAGGTGGCCACGCCGTCGGGCATGTACAGGCCCTTGGCGTTGACGGCCTTGGGCGCGTAGCTGTTGCCGGTGCTGTCGAGCGAGTCGATGGCGTTGCCCGGGGCCGAGAAGTCCTTGAGGCCCAGGCCCACGACCTGGTCGAACTGGCCGGTCTGCAGGTTCAGCACGCCCAGGCCGTTGGCCTCTTGCAGCGACACGTAGGCCTTGGTGCCGGCGGCGTTGACGGCGATGTACTCGGGCTCGAAGTCCATGCCCGTGTTGGTGCGCAGGGCGCTGCCCGTGCGGCTCACGCTGGCCAGGTTGGGGTTGGCCGTGGCCGTCACCGCGCGCGAGGCCATGTCGATGATGCTGACGGTGCCGACCGGGTCGGCCGAGCCGGCGCCGAAGCTCGCCGGGTACACGTTGGCCGCGGTGGTGCGGGTGCCGTAGCCGCTGGCGTTGGGCGTGGCTTCGTTGGCCACCAGCAGCTTGCTGCCGTCCTTTGTGAAGGTCAGCATGTCGGGCAGGGCGCCCACGGTGATGGTGTTCGTGCCGCTCAGCAGGCTGCGCGTGGTCGTGCTGTAGAGCTGCACGACGCCGGGCAGGGCGCGGTTGGTGGTGTTCTCGATGGCCAGCGCGGCGATGCCATTGTGGATGGCCACGCTGTTGACGCTGCCGTGGGCGCTCACGTCGATGCGCTGCACGAAGGCGCCGGTGCGGGCGTTGAGGACGTCGACCCCGCTGACGCCCGACACCCAGACCTGGTTGTTGAGGGCGTCGAAACCCAGGATTTCAGACAGGTAGTTGTTGCTGGCGTCGTGCTTGTGTTCCCAGGCCAGGCTGGCGCCGTCGAGCAAGCCGGCGCTCGCGGGGGCGCTCAGGGCGGACAACAAGGCGGCGATGGACAGGGAGAGGGTGGACTGCTTCATGGGGACTTCGATCGAGGCGTGACAACAGGGTGACAGCGTGACCACGCTGTGTGAAAGCGGCGTGACACGCGCGTGACAACATGCCCCAGTGGCGCCGATGGATAATCAACGGATGCCACACATCTTCTGCATCGCGAACCAAAAAGGCGGGGTGGGCAAGACCACCACCACCGTCAACCTGGCCGCCGGCCTGGCCAGGATCGGGCAGCGCGTCCTCATCGTCGACCTGGACCCGCAAGGCAACGCCACCATGGGTTCGGGTGTGGACAAGCGCACCCTGGCGCACAGCGTCTACGACGTGCTGCTGGAAGACGCCACCATCGCCGAGGCGCGCGCGCGCAGCGAGAAGGCCGGCTACGACGTGCTGGGTGCCAACCGCGAGCTGGCGGGCGCCGAAGTCGAGTTGGTCAACCTGGAGCGCCGCGATCGGCGCCTGAAAACCGCCCTGGAGGCCGCCGAAGCCGACTACGACTTCGTGCTCATCGATTGCCCGCCCTCCCTGAGCCTGCTGACCCTCAACGGCCTGACCTGCGCGCATGGCGTGATCGTGCCCATGCAGTGCGAGTACTTCGCGCTCGAAGGCCTCACCGACCTGGTCAACACCGTCAAGCAGGTGCACGCCAACCTCAACCGCGAGCTGCAGCTCATCGGGCTGCTGCGCGTCATGTTCGACCCCCGCATCACCCTGCAGCAGCAGGTCAGCGACCAGCTCAAGTCGCACTTCGGCGACAAGGTCTTCGACACCGTGATCCCGCGCAACGTGCGCCTGGCCGAGGCCCCCAGCTACGGCCTGCCGGGCGTGGTCTTCGACCCCTCGTCCAAGGGCGCGCAGGCCTTCATCGCCTTCGCCGACGAGCTGGTCAAGCGGGTGCGCTCCGGGCTCTGATCGCGCGGCCGGATCCCGGCGACAATCGAGCCCATGGCGACCAAGAAATCCAAAGGCCTCGGCATGGGCCTGGAGGCCCTGCTGGGCCCCAAAGTCAGCGACACCCCGGCGGCGAACGCGGGCAGCGAAGGCGCGCCTTCGGTGCTGCGCCTGGACCTCATGCAGCCCGGCAAGTACCAGCCGCGCACGCGCATGGACGAGGGCTCGCTGTACGAGCTGGCCGAGAGCATCAAGGCCCAGGGCATCATGCAGCCCATCCTGGTGCGCCCGGTGGGCGGCGGCAAGTACGAGATCATCGCCGGTGAGCGCCGCTCGCGCGCGGCCCGCCTGGCCGGCCTGACCGAGGTGCCCGTGCTCGTCAAGGACGTGCCCGACGAGGCCGCCGCCGCCATGGCCCTCATCGAGAACATCCAGCGCGAGGACCTCAACCCGCTGGAAGAGGCCCAGGGCCTGCAGCGACTGACCAGCGAGTTCGGGCTGACCCACGAGCAGGCCGCCCAGGCCGTGGGCCGCTCGCGCAGCGCCGCCTCCAACCTGCTGCGCCTGCTCAACCTGGCCGAGCCCGTGCAGTCCATGCTCATGGCCGGCGACCTCGACATGGGCCACGCGCGCGCGCTGTTGCCACTCGACAAGGCCCTGCAGATCACGACGGCCAACGAGGTGGTGGGCAAGAAGCTCAACGTGCGCGACACCGAAAAGCTCGTCACCCGGGTGCAGGGGGCGGGCCGCCAGGCGCCGCTGCTGCGCGTCAAGGGCGAGAAGTCGCGTGACGTGCTGCGCCTGGAAGAAACGCTCTCTGACTTGCTGACCGCGCAAGTGGGCATTCACATCAAGCGCAAGACCAAGCGCGGCGAGCAAGGCGAGGTCACCATCCAGTTCGGCAGCCTCGACGAGCTCAACGGCCTGATCGACAAGCTGCGCGGCGGCGCCACCGAGGCCGACTGAGCCCCATGGCAGCCGCGGCCGCGCTGCGACGCCTGCTGGGCTGGCCCCTGCCGGCCGCCGCCACCTGGGCCGCCGCCTGGGGCCTGGCCAGCGCCTTGAAGCAGGCCCAGGCGCCCCTGTGGGCCGCGCTGCTGCTGCCCACGGCGCTGGGGGCTTGTGCGGCCTTGTTGCCTTTCGTGGCCACCACGGCCTGGCGGCGCATGTTCGTCGCCGCCGGCTTCCCGCTGAGCGTGCTGGCGCTGGGGCAGGCCGCGGCCATCCCGGCCTGGACCTGGTTGGCGCCGCTGGGCCTGCTGCTGCTGGCCTACCCGCGCCGCGCCTGGCGGGACGCCCCCGTTTTCCCCACGCCCCGCGGCGCGCTGCGGGACCTGCCCGCCCTCGTGGTGCTGGACGAGGGCGCGCGCGTGCTCGACGCCGGCTGCGGCATGGGCGACGGCCTCATCGAGCTGCACGCGGCCTTCCCGCGCGCGCGCGTCGAGGGCGTGGAGTGGAGCGCCCTGTGGCGCGCCGTCAGCGCCTGGCGCTGCCCCTGGGCCCGCGTGCGCCAGGGCGACATGTGGGCCGATGACTGGTCGGCCTTCGACCTCGTCTACCTGTTTCAGCGCCCGGAGTCGATGCCGCGCGCCATGGACAAGGCCGAGCGCGAGATGCGCCCGGGCAGCTGGCTCGTGAGCCTGGAGTTCGAGGCGCGTCGCCCCGATGAGGGGCCGGGCGGGCGCGAGGGGTGTGACGGGCGAGCTTGGGCGCCGCACGCCCGCCTGAGCCTGACGGGGGGGCGCCCGGTGTGGGTCTATCGCATGGGCCAGGGCCAGGGCGCGGGCAAGGGCATGGGTGAGCCCGCTTTGAAGTGACCCCCTGGGTCCGTGCATTTCTTCGCGGCACTACACTGCATGACCTTGTACCCTGCACCCATGCCTTCGATGCCTGCCGACCCCCACGCCACGCCCGCCCCCTTCACCCAGGAGGAGTACCGCGCCGCGCTGGGGCAGTTCGCCACGGGGGTCACCATCGTGACCGCGCAGGCGCCCGATGGCCGCCTGTTCGGCCTGACGGCCAACTCCTTCAACTCGGTGTCGCTGGCGCCGCCGCTGGTGCTGTGGAGCCTGTCGCGCCAGTCCAGCTCGATGCCCGGCTTCCTGGCCTCCACCCACTACGCCATCAACGTGCTCGCCGCCGATCAGCGCCTGCTGGCCGAGCGGTTCTCACGCAAGGGCATCGACCGCTTCGAGGGCGTGGCCTGGCGAGCCGGTCTGACCGGTGCGCCGGTCATCGACGGCGCCGTGGCGGTCTTCGAGTGCAGCCACCGCAGCCAGCACGACGAGGGCGACCACGTCATCTTCGTGGGCGAGGTGGCGCATTGCCGCCGCCGCGTCGGCGCGTCCCCGCTGGTCTTCCACGGTGGGCGGTTCTTCAGCGACCTGGCGATCTGAGGCCCGCCCTCAGTCAGCTCAGCCAGGTCAGACACGTCACAGCGTGTCCCCCCGCGCGAAGCGGTCGAGCAGCGACAGCAGCCGGCTGACGTCCAGCGGCTTGGTGAGGTAGTCCACGAAGCCGCGCTGGCGCGCCTCGGCGATCTGGTCGGGCATCACGTCCGCCGACAGCGCCACCCGGGGGATGGCGGCGGTGTGCGGGTGCAAGGCCAGCGCGTCGGCCACGTCCAGCCCGCTCATGTCGCCCAGGTGCATGTCCAGCAGCAGCAGGTCGGGTGGCTGCGTGAGCGCCATGGCGATGGCGTCCTGGCCGTTGCAGGCCACGTCCAGGTGCCAGTGCGGGCGCATGCGCATGACCTGGCGCAGCAGCTCCACGTTGACCGCGTTGTCCTCGGCGTAGAGCAGGCTCAGCGTGCTGCCCGGGCCCTCGTCGAAGCCGCCAAAACCGGTGCGCGGGCGCGTCAGCAGCTCCTCGCCCGCGGTGACGGGGCTGACCTGGGCGCGCGGCAGCCACACGCGAAAACGGCTGCCGTCGCCGGGGCGGCTGCTGACGTCGATGCGACCCTGCATCAGCTCCACGAGCCGCTTGACGATGACCAGGCCGATGCCCGTGCCTTCGACGGCGGTGCGCTCGGCGCCCAGGCGGTTGAAGGGCTCGAAGAGGTGGGCGAGCTGCTCGGGTGTCATGCCCCGCCCGGAGTCGCTGACGGTGATGACGACCTCGTGAGCCAGGCCCAGGGCCTCCAGCATGACCTGCCCGCCGCGCTGGTTGTACTTGACGGCGTTGCTCAGCAGGTTGACCAGCACCTGGCGCAGGCGCAGCTGGTCGCCGCGCACGTGCAGGCCGGCTTCGCAAGGCGGGTGGGTCAGGCGCACGCCGGCGTCAAGCGCCTGGTTGCTGGTCATGGCCACGGCGGCGTCCATGACCTCGGCCAGCGACAGCGGCTCGATGGACATGGGCAGGCTGCCGGCCTCGATGCGCGAGAGGTCGAGCACGTCGGTCAGCATGGCCAGCAGGTGCGCGCCGGCGCGCTCGATGTGGGCGACCTTGGTGCGCTGGTCCTCGTGCAGGGGGTGGCGGGGGTCCACGCGCAGCAGCTGCGCGAAGCCCAGCATGGCGTTGAGCGGCGTGCGCAGCTCGTGGCTCATGCGCGAGAGGAACTCGGTCTTGGCCTTGCTGGCGCGCTCGGCCGCGCGCGCCGAGCTCATGGCTTCTTGTGCGCGCTGCCGCTCGGTGATGTCTTCGATGATGGACACCAGCTGCAGCGGGCGACCCTGCTCGTCGCGCACCAGGGCCATGTTCACGGCGGCCCACACGGTCAGGCCGTCGGGGCGCACGTAGCGCTTTTCGATGTGGAAGCCGTCTTGCGCACCCGACAGCAGGCTCTCCATGTGCGCGCGCTCGGCGCCGACGTCTTCGGGGTGGGTGATGTCCTGCACGTGCAGGCCGGCGAGGTCGGCCTGGCGCCGCCCCACCAGGTCGGCGAAGCGGGCGTTGACCTCCAGGATCAGGCCCGACAGCGAGATGCGCGCCATGCCGATGCCGGCGTGGCGAAAAAACAGGCGATAGGGCGCGTCCTCACGGCGGGCGTCGTCCACCGCGGGGTCGACCAGGAGGTCGTCGATCGAGCTCGCGCAGGAGGGGGGTGGCGAAGCACCTGGGGGGAAACTGGACATGGCACGGCAACGCAGTCACCACCCACGGCAAGCCCGACACGGTGTGCTGAGCCCTTCGCCTTGGTTGAGCCTGGGGACAAGGGCTGCCGCCTCCACTGCATCGCCCGGAGGGTGGTGAGCCCCGGGCAACCGTCTTTTTTGTTGATGCGCCGAGCATACCCGGCTTGATGCGGCAGCACCAGCGCGGGGGCGGGGCCCTCATGCGGGCGTGGAAGGCTCGTCGTGCGGTTCGTTTTGTGCGTGCCCTGGCGTGGTGTCGCGGGCCAGCGCGGCCGCCACCAGGGAGGCGGAATCGGCGCTGCCACAGGGCAGGGGCGAGGCGGGCAGCGGGGCCGTTGGGCTGCGCTCGCGCGGGTTCTGGTGGATCACCGTGCGGTTGCGTCCCTGGGCTTTGGCCTCGTAGAGCGCGCGGTCGGCGCGTTCGATGCAGGCGTCGAGCGCCTCGCCGCTGTCGTAGGCCGTCAGCCCCGCCGAGAAGGTCGTGCGCAGCTGCGGCACCTCGCTCGACATGGGCGTGTCGGCCAGCAATTCGCGCACGCGCTCCAGCCCGATTTCGGCCTGCTCGGGGGTCGTGTCGTTGAGCAACAAAAGAAACTCTTCGCCACCCCAGCGCGCCAGCACGTCGGTGTCGCGCAAGGCCGTTTGCGCCACGGCGGCGAAACGGCGCAGCACGTCGTCGCCCACGCCGTGGCCGTGGTTGTCGTTGACGCGCTTGAAGTGGTCGATGTCGAGCAGCGCCAGGCAGAAGCGGTGGTAGCCCGAGCGGGTCAGGCGTTTGCGGTGCTGCTGCAGCACGTCCATCATGTGGCGGCGGTTGACCAGGCCGGTGAGTTCGTCGCGCGTGGCCAGGATCTGGATGCGCGTGAGCGCCTGCGCCAGCTCGTCCTTCTGGGCCTGCAGGCGCGCGCGCATGCTGCTGAGCTGGGCGGCCAGTCGCGAGATGGTGGGCACGATGGCCGCCGTCAGCAGGAAGTGGACGATCTCCAGCTTGAAGGGGTAGTTGACCGGGTCGGTCTCCATCTTGATGAGCTGGGCGACCCCCATGAGCGCCACCGTGTAGGCGGCGGCGATGCGCGCGCCCCGCGGCTGCAGGTTGAAGACGCCGAAGACCAGCACCAGCACCAGCAGCATCATGGTGGAGCCGTGCACGGGCCCGGTGACGGAGTAGGCGCCGACGATGATGGACAGCGCGGCCAGGATCTGCGGCAGGGTGAGGGCGGGGTCGCTGAAGCGCAGGTTGAGCCCGGAGCGCAGGATGGCGTACCACAGCGCGCAGTTGAGCACGATGGCACCGGTCAGCAGCTGGACGTCGCTGGCGGCCATGAACCCCATCCAGGCCGCGTAGACCGCCATCAGGGCGCAGGCAGCAAACACATTGGCCGCCATCAGCGAGCGCATGATGCGCAGGCGCTGCTTGGGGTCGCCGCTGAGCAACCAGACCGACCACGTTGAATGAGGGGAGCGTTCCATGGGGGGCGTCAGACCGAATGGCAGGTTCATCGACAAGCGGACGCCGGCCTGCATCAGGGTTGACCCTGGCTCGCCGGGGATCGGTGCCATCGTTCAGAAAATTTGAAGCGAAGCGTGAAACCCGCTCAACCTGCCTGAACGCACGGCCTTTACGCTTCACATTGTGGTCCCAAGCCAAACGAAGGGGTTTCCCATGCAGAACACACCGTCCTCGATGCCGCGCTACAGCGGCGTCGCCATCGCCTTGCACTGGGTGCTGGCCGTGGCCATCCTCTCGGCCTTCGGCGTGGGGCTCTACCTGGAGGGCCTGCCTTTCTCGCCGGCCAAGCTCAAGCTGATCAACTGGCACAAGTGGGCCGGGGTGACGATCCTGGCGCTGTCGCTGCTGCGCCTGGTGTGGCGCCTCACGCACCGCCCGCCGGCCTTGCCCGCGCGCATCGAGCAGGCCATGCCGGCCTGGCAGCGCGTGGCCCACCACGGCACGCACCACCTGATGTACCTGCTGTTCTTCGCCGTGCCCTTGCTGGGCTGGGTCCACAGCTCGGCCAAGGGCTTCCCCATCGTGTGGTTCGGCGTGCTGCCCCTGCCCGACCTGGTGGCGCCCAACCCGGCGCTGGCCGAGGCGATCCAGCCGCTGCACGGCCTGGCGGCCTGGGGCCTGATCGGCCTGGTGGCCCTGCACGTGGGTGCGGCGCTCAAGCACCAGTTCATCGACCGAGACAACCTGCTGGCGCGCATGCGCCCGGGCCGTTGATGCCCCCCGTCGCCCCCCACTTTCACCGGAGTCCCCCCATGATCGCCCGTCGCACCCTGAGTTCCGCCCTGGTGGGTGGCCTGTTCGCCGCCTTGCTGGGCACCGCGCCGCTGCTGCATGCCGCCGCGCCCCAGGCCGCACCCGCTGCGCAGGTCCCCCAGGCCCTGCAAGCCGCCCAAAGCGAGGTCACCTTCGTGGCCAAGCAGCTGGGCGTGCCCTTGAGCGGGCGCTTCAAGTCCTTCAGCGCCCAGACCCGGTTCGACCCCAAGGCCCCGGCCTCCGGCCAGATCGCCTTCAGCGTGGACCTGGGCAGCGTGGCCCTGGGCGCCGAAGCCGACGCCGAGCTGCCCAAGCCCGAGTGGTTCAACACGCCCAAGTTCCCCAAGGCCACCTTCCAGTCCAGCGCCATCAAGGCCGTGGGCGGCGGCAAGTTCGAGGTGGCGGGCAAGCTCGTCATCAAGGGCCAGTCGCGCGACCTGGTGGTGCCGGTGCAGCTGACGCAGGCTCAGGGCCTGAGCACGGCCACCGGCGGCTTCACCTTGCGCCGCCTGGACTTCAAGATCGGCGAAGGCGACTGGAGCGACACCTCCATCGTCGCCAACGACGTGCAGGTGAAGTTCAAGCTCGTCATCCAGGGCATGCCGCCGCTGTGAGGCGGCGTGGCCCCTCTCGCGCCCCCTCTCGTGCCGCCTCTTTTTCGTTCCCTTGTTCCCTGATTCCCTTGTTCAACCGGCGCACCCCGCGTCACCCCCCTCGCAGGAGATCCCCATGAACCGTTCCCTGATCGCCGCCATCGCGGCCGCCTCCCTGTCCGCCGGCCTGGCCCACGCCGCCCCGGTGACCTACACCATCGAGCCCACGCACACCTTCGTGACCTTCGAGGCCAAGCACTTCGGCACCTCGACGAACCGCGGTCGCTTCGACAAGAAGTCGGGCTCGGTCACCCTCGACACCGAAGCCAAGACCGGCCAGGTCGACATCACCATCGAGATGGGCTCCATCAACACCGGCACCGCTCCGTTTGACGGCCACCTCAAGGGCAAGGACTTCTTCAACGCCGAGGCCTTCCCCCAGGCCACGTTCAAGAGCACCAAGGTGGTCTTCGAGGGCGACAAGGTCTCTTCCGTCGTGGGCAACCTGACCCTGCTGGGCAAGTCGCAGACGGTGGTGCTCAAGGCCAACCACTACGGCTGCTATGACAACCCGATGCTCAAGCGCCAGGTTTGCGGCGGTGACTTCGAGACCACCATCCAGCGCGCCGATTTCGGCATGAACTACGGCCTGCCGTTCATCCCCAACGACATCAAGCTGGTGATCCAGGTCGAAGCCGTCCGCCAGTGAGGGCTCAGCCCGCGCGGGTGACCGGCGCGGGCAGGTGACGCTGCAGCACGGTCTGCAGCTCATCGGCGCGGAAGGGCTTGGGCAGGTGGTCGTCCATGCCGGCCGACAGGCAGTGCGCGCGGTCGCTGCTCAAGGCGTTGGCCGTCAGGGCCACCACCGCGATGGGTTCGATGCCCTGCTCGTGTTCCCACTGGCGCAGCAGGCGCGTGGCCTCCATGCCGTCCATCTCGGGCATCTGCAGGTCCATGAGCACGATGTCGAAGGCCCGCTCGGGCTGGCACAGCAGGCTCAAGGCCTCGCGCCCGTTTTCCACCCGCGTCGCGCTCAGCCCCAGGCGGGTCAGCGTGGCTTCGGCCACCAGGGCGTTGACGGGGTTGTCCTCCACGAGCAGCACGCGGCCGCTGAGCGCCGGCTGAGGCGGCAGCGGCGCGCGTGGTGCGCTCACCGAAGGCGGCGTCGAGGCGATGGCCGGCAGCACCGCCGAGGCCGTGGTGGCCTGCAGCGGCACGTCCAGCGTGAAGACCGAGCCGCGGCCGACGTCGCTGGTGCAGGCGACGTCGCCTTGCATGGCGCGCGCGATCTCGCGCGTGATGGTCAGCCCCAGCCCGGTGCCTTTGTGGCGGCGCATGAAGCTGCCGTCGACCTGGTGGAAGGCGTCGAAGATGAGGGCCAGCTGCTCGGGCGGGATGCCCACGCCGGTGTCGGCCACCTCGAAGCGCACCGTGTCGGCGCTGGGCTGGCCGGGCTGGCTGACGCGCAAGCGCACCTCGCCCATGTCGGTGAATTTGATGGCGTTGCCCACCAGGTTGTGCAGCATCTGGCGCAGGCGCGCGGCGTCGCCGCTGACCCAGCACGGCGTGGGCAGGCGCACGTCGGTGAGCAGGCGAAGGCCCTTTTCCTGGGCGGTCACGCCCTGCAGGCCGATGACCTCGTCGAGCAGCACCCGCAGGTCAAAGGCGGCGTGCTGGATGTGCAGCTTGCCGGCTTCGATGCGGGAGAAGTCCAGCACGTCGTTGATGATGTGCAGCAGGTGGTCGCCGGCGCGCTCGATGAGCTCGACCTGGTGGCGCGACTCGGCCAGCACGCCCGGGCGGTCGGGCAGGCGCTCGTGCAGCAGCCGCGCCAGGCCGAGGATGCCGTGCAGCGGGGTGCGCATCTCGTGGCTCATGGTGGCCAGGAACTGGTCCTTGACGGCGCTGTGGCGTTGCGCAAGCACCAGGGCCTGGGTGCGCTCGCGGGCGATGCGGTCGGTGGTGAAGCGCAGCCACAGCAGCTCGGTGATGCGGCGCTCGGCGCGGCGGCTCTCGAACAGCATCAGCGCCATCAGCGACAGCAGCCCCAGGCCGCCGAAGAAGCCGTAGGCGTCTTCGCGCGCGAACAGGGCCAGCCCGGCCGGCACGAGCATGGGCAGGTTGATGGCCAGGTTGGGGCGAAAGTGCGCCTGCAGCGTGAAGGTGCAGACGGCGCAGGCGCCCACCAGGGTGGCGGCCAGCACGGAGGTGGTCACCATGTCCTGCACGGGCATGAGCACGCCCACCAGGCCCCAGCTGGCGCCGTGCAGCGCGCACATGGCCGTCAGGCTGCTCAGCCACAGGGGGTGGTCGCGGCGGCTGGAGCGCTGGTAGGAGCGCAGGTGCAGCAGGCGCAGCACGGAGGCCAGCACGCACAGCGTGGCCCAGGCGATGGCCCAGTGCCGCCCGGTCTGGTCGGCCACGGCGATGGCCAGGGCCACGCTGGCCAGGGCGCTGACGACGGAGACGGGCACCGTGGGGGCGAACAGCATGCGGATGCGTTCGGCCCGGATCTGGCGGTTCAGCTCCGGGTCATCGGCGTCGGTGGGGGTGGGCTCCAGGAACGGGAGCACGAAGGCGGGGAAGCCAAACGGCATGCGGTCATCGTGGCGCCCGCAGTTTCCTTCCCCCGGGTGCCGCTTTTCTTTAATCAGTGATCGTTGATCCTGATCTGGTGGGCGTCATGTGTCAATCGGACTCATCCCTCGCTTTGGGGGATGTTGAGTCGCTCGCAGACCCGCATGGTGGCGAGCTGGAAGGCCTGGAAGTGCAGGCCGACCTGGTGCGAGACGGGCTCCAGCTCGGCCCAGACGGCGGCGGGGTCGGCCGAGCGGGTGGGGTTGAGCAGCAGGTTGTCCACCGCCGCGCCGATGGTCAGCAGCTTTTGCACGGCCGGGCGCTCCTGGGTCCACTGGCTGGCGCTGTTGGGGCGGGCGCGCACGCTGTCGCTGATTTCGCGCGACAGGCCCCAGGACTGGCACAGGGCCGCGCCCAGTTGCGAGTGGCTCACGCCGAAGGCCTCGATCTCGGCGGCGCACAGCAGGGACTCGTCGCCCTGATCGCCCTGGTCGGCTTCGAGGCTGGCGTAGCGCTGGCGGTCGTAGGCGTAGAGCACGGCGCGGCCGCTTTCGGCGAACAGGCCGGCGGTGTGGGCCTGCCAGGGGTCGACGTCGAGCTGGCGGGCGATGCGCCCCATGGCCAGGCCGCGCACGCCGGCTCGGTCCCAGATGCTTTGCAGCAGCGGGCTGGGCGGGAAGGCGCCGCGCAGCCCGATTTCGTAGGTGAGGCCGGCGACCTGCGCCATGCCCAGGTAGCGGATGCCATCGTGCACGGTCTCCACGCGCTTGAGCAGCCCGAAGAGCGCGGAGTTGACGGTGCGAACCACGGCCGATGACAGGGCCATGTCGGTTTCGATGAGCGCGGCGAGCTGGTCGGTCGAGCAGTTCTCGTCGGCCATCAGCAAGGAGAGTTTGACCAGCGTGCTGGGGCAGGCGGGCAGGTCGATGTTCAGGTTGCGGAGTTGGGGCGCGATGCTCATGGCGGGACCTCGGGGTGTGTCCGTCAGTCTAGGCGCGCACGCACCGCGTGAACCGTGAAACAGTTCTCGCCGATGGGGCCTTTTCTGGGCGCCCTGGCCCGGCCTCAGCGGGGGATGAAGCGCCGCCGGCTCACCCCGGCGCCCGGGCGCTGCACGCCGTTGGCCTTGCGGAACTCGCTGGGCGGCACGCCCTTCCAGCGCCGGAAGGCCTCGATGAAGGTGGTGACGTCGGCGTAGCCCAGGCGCTCGGCGATCTCGGAGTGCGTGAGGGTGGCGCCGGTCATGAGCTCTTCGGCCAGCGTGGAGCGCACCTCTTCGAGCAGGGCGCGGAACGAGGCGCCTTCGAGGGTGAGGTGGCGGCGCAGCGTGCGCGAGGTCATGTTCATCTCGGCGGAGACCTCTTCCATGTCCGGGATGCGCCCGGGCGTGCGCATGAGGCGGTCGCGCACCTGGGCGGCCACGCCGGTGCGGCGGCTGCGGGCGTCGACCAGTTCTTTGCACATGCGCTCGCAGAGCTCGGCGGTGTGCGGGTCGGCCTGGGGCAGGGGCTGGTGCATGAGGGCCGCGGCAAACAGGCTGCGGTCCTGCGACTGGCCGAACAGCGGGCGCACGCCGAAAAGCTGCGTGTAGGCCTCGACCACCTCGGGCGCGGGCTCGCTGCGGCGCATCAGGATGGCCTTGTAGGGCAGGGGGTGGCCCAGGATCTCGCGCTGCAGGGTGACCACGGCGGCGCGGTCGCGGTCCATGATGAACTGGCGCACCTCGGGGGGCAGGTGGTCGGAGTGGTAGGTGACCATGATCTGCTCGCCGACCTGCTCGACCTCGTTGGTCGTCAGGGAGAAGGTCTGGTTGAGCATGCGCGAGGCCATGCTCACGCCCATGCCCAGCGTGGGGCTGGAGAGCACGGCGTAGCCCCACAGGCCGTAGGTGGTGACGTGGTAGCGGCTGCCGGCCTCCAGGCCCAGGGTGGGCAGCTGGGGCAACTCGGTCACCAGGTTGCGGATGAGCTGGATTTCCTGCTGGGCGTCGATTTCGGCTTTGGGCTCGTCGAGCTGCGCGCGGGTCAGGCCGGTGTGGCGCAGCGCCTGCTCCAGGCTCAGGTCGTGGTCCAGCCCGAGCTGGCACAGCACGCGCGCCGTGGCCACGCCCCGTCGGAAATCCCAGAGCTGCCTGGGAATGCTCTTCGAACTCATCTCGACCACCCACTGCGAACGCACTGTGGACGATTATGTCCGATGGCGTCGCGAAATGACCGCCTGTTTGTTGCACATGTGAACAGCTTGCACCAGTGTGGTGCGTCCGAACAGGCCCCTTTCCAAGGCGCGGGGCACAGGGTAACGTGGGCCCCATGAAACAGATCCATTCCGGCCAGGTCGCGTCGGCGGCGCTGCCGCGGCCCGTGGCGACCCCGGCCAGCTCACCCGACGACGCCGCCTTGCTGGGCGTGATCGTGGCGCTGGTGCGCCAGGCCACCCAGGTGGACCTCTCCCACTACAAGGACAGCACCTTCCGGCGCCAGCTGCAGCGTCGCATGCTGGAGCTCGGCGTGCCCGACCTCGACGCCTACGTCGGCCGGCTGCAGCAAGACCCGGCGGAGTTGCAGCGCCTGCAGCGCAGCCTGCTGATTTCGGTGACGCGTTTTTTCCGCGACCCGGAGGTCTTCGAGCGGCTGCAAAAGGCGCTGGACGAGCTGGTGTCGGTGCGCGCCGACAGCGAGGGCCTGCGCCTGTGGGTGCCCGGGTGCGCCACGGGGGAGGAGGCCTACACCATCGCGGTGCTGGTGGCCGAGGCCCTCGGCGAGCGCCTGGCGCGCTGCCCGGTGCGGCTGTTTGCCACCGACATCGACACCGATGCCATCGCGCACGCCCGCCACGCGGTGTACCCGCACGCCGCGCTGGAGGGGGTGCCCGCGGAGCTGGTGGCGCGCCACTTCAGCGTCGACGAGGACGGCGTGCGACCGGCGCGCCACATCCGCGACATGTGCGTCTTCGCTCAGCATGACCTGCTGATCCAGCCGCCCTTCGTCAACCTGGACGTGGTCAGCTGCCGCAACGTGCTGATCTACTTCGAGCCCGCGGCGCAGGCCGAAATCCTCGCGCGCTTCCACCACGCCTTGCGCCCGCAGGGCTGGTTGCTGCTGGGGCAGTCGGAGTCGGTGGGGGCCTTGTCGGACCTGTTTTTGGGCGTGGACGGGCACGTGCGCCTGTTTCGCCGCGGGGCGGCGTCGTCGCCGCGCTTGCAGGAGCTGCAGCTGGGCTGGCGCCAGCCCCTGCACGCCGCGCCGCGTCGCGCGGCCGAGCCGATGGCGCTGCCGGCCACCGAGCAGCGCTTTCACCAGCACCTGCTGGCCACCCACGCGCTGCCCAGCGTGATGGTCGACGTGCACGGCCGCATCCTGCACCTGTGGGGCGAGGTGGACCGCTACCTCAAGCTCGAAGGGGGGCGCGCCGACTTCACCCTCGCGGGCCTGTGCCTGCCGGCCCTGCGCGCCGAGGTGCGCACCTTGTTGCACCTGGCGACCACGGCGGCGCCCTCGGCGCTGAGCTCGCAGCCCATCGACCTGCCTTTGGCGCAAGGCGCGGGGCGCGTGCGCCTGCACGCCCAGGCGCTGTGTTCGGGTTTTGGTGAGGTGCAGGGCGTGGCGGTGGGCTTCGAGTCCCTGGCCGCGCCGGCGGTCGGACCCGCGCCTTCGGGCGAGCTCGGCCCGGGGCCCACCCAAGCCGATCGACAGGCCTGGCAAGAGGAGCTGGCCGTTTCGCGCGAGCACCTGCACGCCATGGTCCAGCAGCTGGAGCGCGCCAACGAAGATCGCCAGTCCCTGCACGAGGAGCTGCAGGCCTCGTCCGAGGAGCTGCAGTCGTCCAACGAGGAGCTGCAGGCCTCCAACGAGGAGCTGACCACGCTCAATGAGCAGCTGCTGGCCAAGTCCGACGAGCTCATCGACCTCAACGACACGCTGTTGAGCATCGAGAGCTCCATGCAGATGGCCCTGGTGGTGGTGGACGCGCAGTTGCGCGTGCGCCGCTTCAACCCGCTGGCCGTGCGCATCTTCGGCCTGCTGGAGCACGACGTGGGGCGCTCGCTGGCCTCGGTGCCTTGCAGCCTGCCGCTGGACAGCCTGCCGCGCCAGATCGGCGAGGTGCTGCGAACGGGCGAGGCGCAGGTGGCGCGCGTGGACCAGGACGACCGCCATTACCTGATGCAGCTGTCGCCCCTGCGCGATGCCCAGGGCCAGTTGCATGGCGCCATCCTCACCTTCACCGACGTGGCCGAGTTGCGCCACGCCGAGGTCGAGCGCTCGCGCCTGGCCGCCATCGTCATGCATTCGCAGGACGCGGTCATCGGCAAGACGCTGCAGGGCGTCATCACCAGCTGGAACCCCGCGGCCGAGCGCCTGTTTGGCTACACGGCGCAGGAGGCCGTCGGCCAGCCGATGTTGATGGTGTTCCCGCCCGAGTTGCGCGACGAGGAGGGCATGCTGCTGGCGCGCATCGCGCGAGGCGAGGTCGTGCGCTCGTTCGACACGCAGCGCGTGCGCAAGGACGGCCAGCGCATCGCGGTGTCCGTGACGCTGTCGCCCATCCGCGATGGCAAGGGGCAGGTGATCGGGGTCTCCAAGATCGCGCGCGACATCGGCGAGCGCATCGCGCTGGACCAGGCGCGCCGCGCCGCGCACGACCGCCTGGAGCAGCTGGTGGTCGAGCGCACCCGCGACCTGGCCGACAAGGAGCGCCACCTGCAGTCCATCCTCGATGGCATGCCGGGGATGGTGGCCTATTGGGAAGTTGGGGAAGTTGGGGCGGTTGGGGAGCTTGGGGACGTGGGGGGCCCCGCCCAGCCCGACGCCCTGCGCCTGCGTTTCGCCAACCGCGTGCACCGCGAGACGCTGGGCCACGAGGCGCAGCCCGCTCGGCCCCTGAGCCTGGATGCGGTGCTCAGCGACGAGCTCTACGGGCAGATGTCGCCCCACATCCAGCAGGCCCTGTGCGGCCAGGCCTGCAGCTTCGAGTGCACGGCGCTGCCGCTGACGGACGCCGCCGTGGCGCGCACCTGGCAGGTCAGCCTGGTGCCGGACCTGGCCGACGACCGGGTGCGCGGCTTCATCCTCATGGGCTTCGACGTCTCCGGCCTCAAGCGCGCCGAGGTGGCCGCCGAGGCCGCCAACCGCGCCAAGAGCGACTTCCTGGCCAACATGAGCCACGAGATCCGCACGCCGCTCAACGCCGTGCTGGGCCTGGCCCAGATCGCCGAGCGTCAGCACGAGGGCGAGCCGGTGGCCCACACCTTCGGCCACATCGTGCAGGCGGGTCAGCACCTGCTGGGCATCATCAACGACATCCTGGACTTCTCCAAGATCGAGGCGGGCAAGCTGGAGCTGCAGCTCGCCCGGGTGGACGTCACCGAGCTCATCGACCGGGCGGTCAGCATGGTCTCGGGGCAGGCGCGCAGCAAGGGGCTGTCGCTGCGCGTCTCGCGCGACCCGCTGCTGGCCGAGGCCTACGTGGGCGACCCGGTGCGCCTGGCGCAGCTGCTCATCAACCTCATGACCAACGCCGTGAAGTTCACCGACGCGGGCCGGGTGGAGTTGCTCATCAGCGAGGGCCAGCCCGATGGCCTGAGCCTGGTCGTCAGCGACACGGGTTGCGGCATGGGCCCGGCGGTGCTGCAGCGCCTGTTCAAGCCCTTCGAGCAAGGCGACGGCAGCAGCACGCGCCGGGTGGGGGGCACGGGCCTGGGTCTGTCGATCTGCAAGCGCCTGGTCGAGCTGATGCAGGGCCGCATCCAGGTGCACAGCGAGCCGGGGCAGGGCTCTCGGTTCGAGGTCTGGCTGCCTTTGCGGCCGCTGTGGACGCAGGTGGTGGCGGGGGGCACGGCGGGCGTGGTGCCGCTCCACGGTGCCGCCCGTGGCGCCCTGGGTGCCCGGCATCCCCGCTTGAGCGGCCTGCGCGTGCTGGTGGCCGAGGACCACCCCATCAACCAGATGGTGCTGCGCCAGCTGCTCGAGGCCGAAGGCGCCTCGCTGGTGCTGGTTGAAAACGGGTTGCAGGCGGTGGAGGCGGTGGAGGCCGTCAGCCAGGCCGACCCATCGGGTGGGGCCCAGGGTTTCGACGTGGTGCTGTGCGACGTGGAGATGCCCGTCATGGACGGCTACGAGGCCACGCGCCGCATGCGCGAGCGGGCACCGGCCCTGCCCATCATCGGGCTGACGGCGCACGCCTTCGAAGACGCGCGCCGGCGCGGCGAGGCCGCGGGCATGAGCGGCTACCTCACCAAACCCTACATGATCGACGAGCTGGTGACGCTGACGTCGCGGCTGGCGGCTCAGCATGCCCAAGCAGCGCAACGGGCCCCTGCCGCATCGGACTCCACTGGCGCCACGGTCCCCGGCGCCCCCTCGCTGCCCCCGCAGGAGCCCCTGGTGTTGCGCCTCCACGAGGCCGCCCTGCTGTCCCACTACCGCACCGTGCCCGACTTCGTGCCCCGCCTGTTGAGCCTGGTCCGGGCCGACTGCGTCAGCCAGCCGCAGCGCCTGCGTGCGGCCGTTGAGGCCCGTGACGTCGAGGCCTTGCGGCAGCTGGCGCACGGCCTGGTCGGCCTGGCGGGCAACGTCTTGCTGCCGTCGCTGGCCGAGATCGCGCAGCGCGTGCAGCGCGAGGCCGAGGCCGGGCGCATCGACGAGGCCGCAACCTGCTCGCTGTGCGAGGCCCTGGAGGCGCTGCACTGCGGCCTGTCGACGTGATGGCCCGATGGCTGAACAGGCGCCGCGCCCCCCGCGGGCGGGTGTTGGGGTTGATCCGGGGGTGGGGTCGCGGCGCGGTGTTCAACGTGTATCGTGTCTGAACCCCTGGCCCCAGGCTCATGAGGCCACAGGGGGTTGCCCGTTGCCCATCCGGAGTCTCATGGCGCCAACGCCTTCCCTGCCCGCCGACGAGCGCGAGGCCCTGCAAAACGAAATCGCCGACCTGCGTGCGCGCCTGCAGGGGCAAGGGCAGCAGCTGGCGCGCCTGCAGACCATCCTCGACCGCATGCCCGGCGCCGTCGCCTACTGGGACGCCGACCTGGTGCTGCGCTTCGTCAACCGCAGCCTGGCGCGGCACTGGGCGCACAAGTCGCATCCGCTGGTGGGGCGCCACATCACGCAGGTGCTGTCGGCGCGCGGCTGGGAGCGGACGCGGCCGTTCGTCGAGCGCGTCCTGGCCGCCCAGGAGTGCACCAGCGAACACCTCGAAGGCAAGGGCCTGACGGCCCACGTGACCTTCACGCCCGATGTGGTCGATGGCCGCGTGGTCGGCTTCATCGTGATGGCGCTCGACGTCTCGGAGCTCAAGCAAGCGCGCGCCGACGCCGAGCAGGCCAGCCGCGCCAAGAGCGACTTCCTGGCCAGCATGAGCCACGAGATCCGCACCCCGCTCAACGCCGTCATCGGCTTCGCGCAACTGGGTGCGATGCGCCACGAGGGGCAGGCCTCGGCCGAGTCCTTCGGGCACATCCTGCAAGCCGGCCGCTTGCTGCTGGGCCTGGTCAACGACGTGCTGGACTTCTCCAAGATCGAGGCGGGCAAGCTGTCCCTTCAGGTGCAGGACACCCTTTTGCACGAGGTCATCCAGCAGGCCACCGACCTGGTCGGCCAGCAGGCGCGCGACAAGGGCCTGGCGCTGGTGATCTCGCGCGACCCGGGCGTGGCCGAACGCTGGCTGGTGGACGGCCTGCGCCTGGGCCAGGTCCTGGTCAACCTGCTGACCAACGCCGTCAAGTTCACGGACCAAGGTGGCGTGCACCTGGGCATCGGGGCCGACGAGGCCGGCTTGCGCTTGCGCGTGGAGGACACCGGCTCGGGCATGGACCCGGCGCACCTGGCGCGCCTGTTCCAGCCCTTCGAGCAGGGCGACGCCAGCCGCACGCGCCGCGTGGGCGGCACCGGCCTGGGCCTGTCGATCTGCAAGCGGCTGGTCGACCTGATGGGCGGGCGCATCGACGTGCACAGCGCACCGGGCCAGGGCACCTGCTTCGACGTGAGCCTGCCGCTGCAGCCGGTGGATGCGCCGCCCCCGCGGGCGCGCGGCCTGTCATCCGATGCCCCAGCCGATGCCTGCGCCGACACCCCGGCGCCGCCCCCGCTGGCCGGCCTGCGCATCCTGCTGGCCGAGGACAACCCCGTCAACCAGCTGCTGGTGAGCCAGTACCTGCTGAACTTCGGCGCGCGCGTGCACACGGTGGGCGACGGGCAGGCCGCTTGCGACGCGGTGGCCGCGGCGGGCGCGGGCGGCTTCGACGCCTTGCTGTGCGACATCGAGATGCCTTTGCTGGACGGCTTCGCGGTCACGCAGCGCATGCGCACGCTCGACGCGGGCCTGCCCGTCATCGGGCTGACGGCGCACGTCTTCGAAGACGCCCGCCTGCGCGGTCAGGCCGTCGGCATGGTGGACTTCCTCACCAAGCCGGTGGTGTTCGACGACCTGTGTCGCAGCCTGCTGCACCACGCGCGCCGACCGCCGGGCTGACGGCCACGCTGACGGCCACGGCGCTCACTTGCGTTTGGCCCGCGGGTGCGCGGCGTCGTACACCTTGGCCAGGTGCTGGAAGTCCAGGCGCGTGTAGACCTGGGTGGTGCTGATCTGGGCGTGGCCCAGCAGCTCCTGCACGGCGCGCAGGTCGCCGCTGGACTGCAGCAGGTGGCTGGCGAAGCTGTGGCGCAGCATGTGCGGGTGCACCTGCGTGGGCAGGCCGGCGTCTTGCGCCAGCTGCTTGAGGCGGTTGCGCAGCTGCATGGGCGTGAGGCGGCGGCCCAGGCGGCTGACGAACAAGGCGGTTTCGCCCGCGGGCAGGCCGAGCTCGGCGCGCACCTGCAGCCAGGCGCCCAGCGCCCGCCGCGCGGCCCCGCCCACGGGCACGATGCGGCGCTTGCTGCCCTTGCCCATCACGTGGGCCTCGCCGGCTTGCAGGTCCACCCAGCCGATGGCGCCGGCGTGGGCGGCCGCGTCCAGGCTGAGCAGCTCGGCGCTGCGCAGGCCGCTGCCGTAGAGCAGCTCGACGATGGCGTGGTCGCGAGCGGCCAGCCACGGCCCTTCGCGCGCCGCGCGGGTGGCGGCCGCAGGCGAGCCGGCTTGCTCGGCGCGGTCGCGGGGGGCGTGCTCGGCCAGGGCCACGGCCTGGTCGACCGACAGGGCCTTGGGCAGCGGCTTGGGCGCCTTGGGCGGGCGGATGCCCTCGGCCGGGTTCAGCGCGATCAGGCCCTCGTGGCCCATCCACTTGAAGAGGCCGCGCCAGGCCGACAGGGTGATGGCCAGGCTGCGCGGGCCCAGGCCCTGGCCGTGCAGCCGCGCCACCCAGCCGCGCACGTGGTGGCCGCGCACCTGAGGCAGCGTCACGCCTTCGCGCTCGCAAAACGCCTGCAGGCGCACGAAGGCGTCGCCGTACATGGCCAGCGTGCGCTCGGCCAGGCGGCGTTGCACGCGCAGGTGCTCGAGGTGGCGGGCGAAGGCCGGCTCGGCGGGGCTGACGCGGTTGAACGAGGTGGTGGGGGCCATGGTGATGTCGACCCCGAGGGGCCCACGCCATTGTGGCCGCAAGTTCAGAGCGTCAATGCGCGATCAGGCGAGATCAGGCGCGGCGGCGGCGCGGGGCGGACATCGCACCGCTTGCGCGCATCGCGCCCACCGCCACCAGGCCGCCGAGCAGCAAGGCCGCGCTGGTGGGCTCGGGCACGCTGGAGATCTGCAGGCGACCGCCTTCGAGCAACTGGGCGTTGCCGCCGAGGCCGATGTCGCTGCCCGCGCTCAGGCGGACGTCGCCGCTGGTGCCGATGGAGATCGAGCCGCCCTGGCGCGTGGCGTCGGCCCACGTCCGGTCGGTGCCCAGGCGCACCTCGCCTGCGGAGATGCGAACCTCTGGCGAGGTGTTGCCGCCCGTGGGGGCGGTGGCCAGGACGACCACGTCGTTGCCCAGGGTGACCGCGGTCTGCGAGTGCAGCTCGATCAGGGGCGACGTCAGGCGCAGGCCGGCCAGGCTGAGGTGCCCGCCGGCGAAGACGCTGATCGACTCGGGTGCTTCGATGAACGCGCCGCTGCTCAGGCCTTGCAGGCGGAGGTCTGCGCTGCAGCTCAGGGTGAAGGCGTCCACGCCGGAGAGGCTGAGGTCACCGTTGCAGGTGAACTCCACGTCGTTGACCTGAAAGGCGGCGTGGGCCGGGGCGAGCAGCCCGGTCAGGGCCGTGAGGCCCGTGATGGCGGTGATGGTGGCGGCGCGCGCCACAGTGCGCCCTACATTGCGCCCTACATTGCGCCCTGTTGAACGGATCGATTTCATGAACAGGCTCCCCGGTTTGTGTTTGTGCCGGGGATTCTGCTTCACGACCGTGTCGCCCTGGCGACGGGGGGCCCACCGCCGTGGGCCGTTCAGCTCACGCCGACAGCAGCCGCGCCAGCGCCGCGCTGGCGATGTCGCCCACCTGCAGCAGGAAGTCCACGCCCATGTCGGAGGTGTAGCGCGTGGCGTCGGGCGAGCCCAGCACCAGCAGGCCGTAGCAGGCGCCGCCGTGGTGCAGGGGCACCAGCGCCAGGGAGGTGATGTGGGCGCTGTCTTCCAGCCACTTGCTGGCTTCGAAGCCGGAGTTCAGGCCGCAGTACGGCTGGTTCAGGCTGGCCGCGAAGCTGCGCGCGTCGTCGCTGACCGGCTGGGCCGCGGCCAGCTCGCCGAGCTCGTCGCGCAGGGCCCGCTCTGGCGTCGACCAGATGCGCACGGCGGCTTGCGGGATGAGGAACTCGTGGCGCAGGGTCTCGACCAGCACCTCG
The DNA here is from genome assembly GCA_016000265.1 of Burkholderiales bacterium. Lineage (GTDB taxonomy): Bacteria > Pseudomonadota > Gammaproteobacteria > Burkholderiales > Burkholderiaceae_C > Aquabacterium. The sequence continues at coordinate 225,961 of JAECRL010000004.1, read as the reverse complement.
GGCAGGCGGCGGTCGTCGTGGGCCAGCAGCATGGCGCGCACCCAGCGGTGCAGGCGGTCGGCGATGGCCTCGTTTTCCTGGCTGTGGCGGATCATCTCGATGATGCGCTTTTCCAGGCCGCGGATCTTGTCGCGCAGCATCTCCATCTGGCGCTCCTGCAGCGAGACGGCGCGCTGGCCGTGCGGGCTGGTGAGCTGGATGGAGGCCAGCAGCTGAGCGTTGCGCTCGAAGAAGCCGGGCGTGTGCACCAGGTAGTTGGCGATCTCGTCTTCGGTGATGCCTTGGAGGGTCATGTCGGGTGTGCTTGCAGCGTCAGGGTTCGAGGACATCGGGGACTTCGGGAATGTCGATTTCGCCGTCAAACACCTTGACGGCCGGGCCGGTCATGAGCACGCTTTGGCCCGCTCCAGCCCAGGAGATGGTGAGGCGCCCGCCGGGCATGTCGACGTCGACGGTGCTGTCGAGCCAGCCCAGGCGGATGCCGGCGACCACCGCCGCGCAGGCGCCCGAGCCGCAGGCCAGCGTCTCGCCGCTGCCGCGCTCGAACACGCGCAGTTTGATGTGCTTGCGCGAGACGACCTCCATGAAGCCGGCGTTGACGCGGCGCGGGAAGCGCGCGTGCGCTTCGACCTGCGGGCCGAGTTCGTCGACCGGGGCGTGCTCGGCGCTGTCGACGCGGGTGACGGCGTGCGGGTTGCCCATGGACACCACGGCCACGTCGAGCGGGTGGTTGGCCAGCTCGATGGGCCACAGCTCGCAGCCGTTGACGAGCTTCGGGGTCAGGCCGGTGGTGTCGAACGGCACCTCGGCGGGCACCAGGAAGGGCGCGCCCATGTCGACCGTGACGCGGCCGTCGGCCTGCAGGCGTGGCTCGATGATGGACTTCTGCGTCTGCACGCGGATGACGTCTTTGGATGTCAGGCCCGTGTCGTGCACGTAGCGCGCGAAGCAGCGCGCGCCGTTGCCGCATTGCTCGACTTCGCCGCCGTCGGCGTTGAAGATGCGGTAGGTGAAGTCGGTGCCGGAGTCGGCGTTGCCGGGCTCGACGACCAGGATCTGGTCGGCGCCGATGCCGAAGCGCCGGTCGGCGATGAAACGGTACTGGGCCGTGGACAAGGACAGGCCTTGCGCCAGCGGCCCGCGGGTGGCGTCGAGCACGACGAAGTCGTTGCCCGCGCCATGCATCTTGGTGAAACGCAGCTTCATGGCGGTTGATTATCCGCCTGTCTGCGCCCCATCGGGCCGGCTCAGCCCACTCCGCCCGATCGGGCCGGTCGGGCCGATCAGGCCTTCGCCTGGATGTGGAAGCGCTGCACCGTGTGCGACAGGTCCATGGCTTGCTGGCGCAGGCTGTCGGCGGCGGCGGCCGATTGCTCGACGAGGGCGGCGTTTTGCTGCGTCATGTGGTCGAGCTCGGTCACCGAGTTCGTGACCTGGCCGATGCCGCTGGATTGCTGGCGCGTGGCCTCGGCGATTTCGCCCATGGCGTGCGACACGCGCTGGATGGCCGAGACGATTTCGCCCATGACGGCGCCGGCCTCGCGCACCTTCTGCGAGCCGACCTCGACGCGTTCGGTGGACTGCCCGATGAGGCCCTTGATCTCGCGGGCGGCTTCGGCGCTGCGTTGCGCCAGCGAGCGCACCTCGCCGGCCACGACCGCGAAGCCGCGACCTTGTTCGCCCGCGCGGGCGGCCTCCACGGCGGCGTTGAGCGCCAGGATGTTGGTCTGGAACGCGATGCCGTCGATCACGCCGATGATGTCGGCGATCTTGCGCGAGGCCTCGCTGATCTCGTCCATGTGCTGCACCACGCTGCTGACGACCTCGCCCCCGGCGGCGGCGCGCTGGCTGGCGGTGTTGGCCAGCTGGTTGGCTTCGGTGGCCGAGTCGGCGGAGTGCTCCACGGTCTTGCTGAGCTCGTCCATGGACGAGGCGGCGGCCTGCAGGTTGGAGGCGGTCTGTTCGGTGCGGGTCGACAGGTCCTGGTTGCCCGCGGCGATCTCGGTGGACGCCGTCAGCATGCTCTCGGAGGAGTCGCGCACGGAGGCCACCATCTGGCGCAGCCCGTCCTGCATGGTCTTCATCGAGGTCATCAGGTGGGCGATTTCGTCCTTGCCGTTGGGCTTGATCTCGCGCGTGAGGTCGCCGTGGGCGATGGCCTGGGTGATGTCTTCGGCGCGCTTGAGCGGCCCGGTGATGGAGAAGATGGTGGCGGCCATCAGCGGCAGGAAGACGATGCCGGGCGACATCAGCAGCGCCCACAGCGAGGTGATGGTGCTGGTGACCTGGTCGGCGACGGTCTGGCGGTGCACGTCGGCGATCTCGGTGACGGCGGTGTTGAGCTGGGCGGCGATGGCCTCGATCTGGTCGGCCTCCTGGCGGGCGGCCTCGCTGGACTGGTAGGCCTCGGCCGAGGAGCTCAGCGCGTTGGAGGCGATCAGCTCCAGCGTCGGGTTCAGGCTTTTGGCGTAGCTCTCCAGCTTGCTCTTGACGGACTGGGCTTGCTGGCGGATGGCCTCGCTGGGGGCCACCGTGGCGAGTTCGTCGGCGGCCTGGGCGGATTCGGCCAGGGCGGTTTTCCACGCCTTCATGTGGCCTTCGGCGGTGACCGAGTCGCCGGTGTTGATGATGGCGGACTTCTCCTGGCCGCGCAGCTTGCTCAGGTTGAGCGCGAGGTCGGCCATGCGCTGGGTGGCCGTGAATTCTTCACGCGTGAAGGACTCGAACTCACCTTGCAGCACCAGCAGGCGCCAGCTCATGCCCGCGCCCACGATGCTGCCGATGACGACCACCAGCGCCATGCAGGCGATCAGGCGGGATCGGATGGAAAAGCCCCGCAGCCATGTGATCCAGTTCATGAACCTGAACTCCTTGAGTCCGCCCGACGGCCCCCGGTGGGCCGACACAACGTGTTCAGGTATCGGCGCGATGCGCACCAACTTGAGTCAATACAGGCTGGGCTGCCCTTCGGGGCGGGTCTTGAAGCGCTTGTGGACCCACAGGTACTGAGCGGGTTGCGCGAGGATTTCCTGCTCGATGTAGCGGTTGAGCGCGGCGGTGTCGGCTTCGGCGTCTTTCGTCGGGAAGTCGGCCAGGGGCGGCTGGAAGCGCACCTTCCAGCCGCGCCCGCCGGGCAGGATCTCGGTGATGACGGGCTGCACCACCATGTCGAGCATGCGCGCCAGGCGCGAGGGCGCCAGCAGCGTGGCCGCCGGCACGCCGAAGAAGGGCACGAAGGTGGCGTCCTGCAGGCCGAAGTCCATGTCGGGCAGGTTGAAGAAGCCACGGCCGGCCTTGACGGCGCGCAGCAGCGGCTTGATGGAGTCCTGGCGGGGGAAGATTTCGGCGTCGCCCAAGCGCAGGCGGCCTTGCTTCATGAGCCGGTCGAGCAGCGGGTGGCTTTGCGACTGGTAGATGGACGCGCCGGGGCGGGGCTGCTTGAGCAGGATGGCCGCGCCGGCCACGTCGAGGCCAACGAAGTGCGGACACAGCCACATGGTGGCGCGTTGCTCGGTCTGCCAGGCGCGCTCGGCCAGCCCGATGTCGCCTTCGACGTGGATGAGGCGGCGGATGCGGGCCTCGGGCGCCCACCACAGCACGGCGCGGTCCAGCAGGCTTTGCGTGAGCCACTTGAAGTGGCGACGCAGCAGGGCCTGGCGCTCGGCTGCGGGCATGTCGGGGAAGCACAGCTCCAGGTTGCGCAGGCCGACCCGGCGACGCGAGCCCGCCAGGCGGTAGAGCAGGGCGCCCAGGCCGCGCGAGAGGGCGGCCAGCACGGGCAAGGGCAGCCAGTGCAGCAGCCACAGCAGGGCCAGCCCCAGGCGGATGCCGCCCTCCTTGAGGGCTTCGAGCAGGCGTTCCTGCTGGCTCACGGCTGGCCCTTTGGTGGGTCCGCTGCTGGCCCTGGCTGCGCGGCGCCCGAGGTCAGGATCTCGGCGCGGGGGCCTTTGTAGCGGTTGTAGCCCCACAGGTACTGCTCGGGCGCTTGCATGATCAGGCTCTCCATGAGCTGGTTGATGGCGGCCGCGGATTGTGCCGCATCGCCCGCGGCCAGCACCGCTTCGGTCTCGGGGGCCACGCGCTGGGCGTGCACCACGTAGTCGCAGCCCCGGCGCCAGCGCGCCAGGGTGCCCAGGCGCTCGCCGCGCAGCAGGACGACGGCGCAGCGCGTCTGGGCCACGAGCTTGGCGGCCATCGTCATGGTGTAGGCCGGGCGGCCGAAGAAGGGCGCCCACACGCCCATGCCCTCGGGTGGCACCTGGTCGGGCAGCAGGCCCACCGTCTGGCCCGACTTGAGCGCGCGCAGCATCTGGCGCACGCCGCCCAGCGTGGCCGGGCTGGTGAGCATGCCCGGGCGGCTGCGCGAGTCTTTCATCACCTCGGCCAGCCAGGCCTGCTTGGCGGGGCGGTAGAGCGCGGTGATGGGCTGGTGGGCGCCGAAGCGCTCGGCGTAGGCCTGGGCCGTGACCTCGAAGCAGCCCAGGTGGGGCGTCAGCAGCAAGAGGCCTTTGCCTTCGGCCAGGGCCTGCTCGACCACCTCGGGGTGGCGCCATTGCACGCGTGCACCGAAGGCCTCGTCGCGGGGGCGGCCCCACATCAGGGGCAGCTCGCCCACCATCTTGCCGGCGTGGCCGACGGCGCCCCAGGCTTGCCTGGTGCCCAGGCCGGCGTGCCGCGCGTGCGCCATCAGGCGGCGGCGGTAGGTGGGCGACAGCAGGTAAGCGAGCCAGCCCAGCAGCGCCCCGATGGGGTGCAGCAGCCCCAGGGGCCAGCCAGACAGCAGTTGAAGGAGGCGAGGCATGTCGGGCGCATTCTGCCTCAGGGGCGTCAGCTGGTTGGCGACAGCCCCAGGCGGCGGACCTTGTCGTGCAAGGTGGTCTTGGCCACCTTGAGGGCTTCGGCGGCGCGCGCGATGTTGCCGCCCTGGCGGCCGAGCTCGGCCGAGATGAGCTCGCGCTCGAAGCGCTCGACGGCCTCCGACAGGCTCAGTCCCGCGGCCGCGTCGCCGCCTGCGCTCACCTGGGCGGGCTCCAGGATGGCGTGGCGCACGCCCAGCACCAGGCAGTCGGCCACGTTGCGCAGCTCGCGCACGTTGCCCGGCCAGTCGTGGCGCATCAGGGTGGCGAGCTGCGCGGCGCTGAGCTCCGGCGGCGCGCGGTTGAAGCGCTGGGCCGCCGTGGCGGTGAAGTGCGCCATCAGCAGGGGGATGTCCTCGCGGCGCTCGCGCAGCGGCGGCAGCGTGATGGTGACGACGTTGAGGCGGTAGTACAGGTCGCTGCGGAAGGTGCCCTGGCGGCCGCGCTCCAGCAAGTCGTCCTTGGTGGCGGCCACGATGCGGCAGTCGACCTCGATGGGGGTGTTGGAGCCCAGGCGTTCGAGCTTGCGCTCCTGCAGCACGCGCAGCAGCTTGATCTGCATGCTGGTGGGCATGGTCTCCAGCTCGTCAAGGAAGAGCGTGCCGCCTTGCGCGAACTCGATCTTGCCCACGCGCCGCTTCTGCGCGCCCGTGAAGGCGCCGGCTTCGTGGCCGAAGAGCTCGCTGTCGAGCAGGTTGTCGGGCATGCCGCCGCAGTTCAGCGCCACGTAGGGGCCGTTGCGTCGGCCCGAGCAGGCGTGCAGGGCCTGGGCCACCAGCTCCTTGCCGCAGCCGGTCTCGCCGTGCACGAGCACGTCCACGGGGGAGTCGGCCACGTCCATGATCAGGCGGCGCACGGCCACCATGGCGGGCGACTGGCCGATCAGGCGCGACTCGATGTCGTCGCCGTGCTCGAGCTGGCGGCGCAGGCGGGCGACCTCGCGCGTGAGCTGGCGCTTTTCCAGCGCGCGCCGCACCACGTCGACCAGGCGCTCCGAGGCGAAGGGCTTGGTGATGAAGTCGTAGGCGCCGGCGCGCATGCTCTCCACGGCCAGGTCGATGTCGCCGTGGCCCGTGATCATGACCACCGGCAGGGTGGCGTCTTGTTGCTGGCACAGGCGCACGAGGGTCAGGCCATCGGCCTTGGGCAGGCGCATGTCGGTGACGACCGCGGCGATGTGGCCCTGCGCGAGGCGGGGGATGGCCTCTTCGGCGCTGCCCACCCCCTCGACGGCGACGTTGGCCAGCTGCAGGGCCTGCACGCAGCCCAGGCGCACGTGGGGGTCGTCTTCCACGACGAGGACGGTCTCGGGCAGGGCGGGGGCGGTCATGGTGTGTCGTGCGGGTGGCGTTCGGGCAGGTCGACGGTGAAGCGCGCGCCGCCTTCGGGGCGGTTTTCGGCGCGCAACTCCCCGCCGAACGAGCGGATGATGTCACGCGAGATGGGCAGGCCCAAGCCCAGGCCGTGGCCGTGGGGCTTGGTCGTGAAGAAGGGCGCGAACAGGCGCTCCTGCAGCTCGGGGCTGAGGCCCGCGCCACTGTCGTCGACCATCAGCAGCACGCGCCCCTCCGGCGTCAGGGCGGTGTGCACGTGCAGGGTGCGTTCGGGCTGGCCGCGCAGGGCGTCCAGGGCATTGCCCACCAGGTTGACGATGACCTGCTCAAGGCGGTTGGGCTCGCACCAGGCCTGCGCCAGCCCCTCCTGGCAGCCGTTGACGAGGGTGACGTCGTCGGCGCGGATGCGGGCCATGAACAGCAGCAGCGCGTTGTGCACGGCCTGCGCCACGTCGGTGGCCTGGGGCTGGGGCGGGGCCTTGCGCGCGAAGCCCTTGAGGGACTGCACGATCTCGCCCATCTGGTCGGTCAGGCGGGTGATGACGCCCAGGTTGCTGCCCACGGTGTCGAGGTCGCCGCGCGCCAGGAAGGCCTGCGAGTTGCCCGCCAGGGTGCGGATGGCGCCCAGCGGCTGCGTGATCTCGTGCGTGATGCCGGCCGACATCTGGCCCACCACGGCGAGCTTGGCGGCCTGCACCAGCTCGTCCTGCGCCTCGCGCAGGGTGTGCTCGGCCTGGATGCGCTCGGCCACTTCGTGGCGCAGGCGCTCGTTGGTTTGCGCCAGGGCGCTGGTGCGCCGCGCGACCTTGGCCTCCAGCCCGGCGTTGACGCGCTCGAGCATGCTGCGCGCGGCCAGCTTCTGGCGCACGATGCGCTGGCGCTGCGCGATGGCCACCCACAACAGCCCGAAGAAGCCGGCGGCCACGGCGGAGAGCATGCCCACGGTCACGGCCTGGCGGCGCACGGGGTCGACGTCGGTGAACACCCACAGCGACCAGTGCATCTTGGGCAGCGGCTGCGACAGGGCCAGCACGCTGCGCCCGAGCTTGGGGCCGAGCTGGCGGCCCTCCAGCAGCACCCCTTCGGCCGGGCGCGCGCCGCTGGCGGCTTGCAGCGTGGCGCTGGCGGCGAAGCGGGGCGGGCGCTGCTCCAGGTAGAGCTGCTGGATCTGGAAGTCGACCACGCGCTCCAGGCCAGGCTCGCCCAGGCTCTGGTAGAGCCAGTCGCTTTGCGACGAGAGGATGATGACCTGGTTGTCGTCGACGATGAAGGCCGGCACCCCCAGCATGGCCCAGGCCTGGGCCACCGGCGCCAGCGAGATCTTGATGACGGCCACGCCGATGACGCGACCCTGGTCGCGGATCGGGTTGGCGAGGTAGTAGCCGGGCTGGCGGCTGGTGTTGCCGATGGCGAAGTGCCGCCCCACCTCGCCTGAGAGCGCCTCGATGAAATAGGGGCGAAAGGCCAGGTCCTCGCCGACGAAGCTGTCGGCCTGGTCGGCGTTGCTGGAGGCCACCACCCGCCCGCGCTCGTTGATGACGTAGACCGCCATGCTGCCGAGCTGCGCGTTGAGCTGGCGCAGGAAGCCGTTGACGGCGTCGGCCGAGGCCGGCCCGCTGCGCGGGCGCAGCAGCGCCACCACGTCGCGGTTGAGCTGGATGGTGGCCGGCACGTGCTCCAGCCGGTTGAGCATGCCCTCCAGCGCCGAGGCAAACAGGTCCAGGCGGTGGTTGGCGTTGGCGCGCACCTCGGCCAGGCCCTGGTTCCAGGTGGCCTGGTGGCTCACCACGCCCACGCCGACGATGGCCACCACGGCGAAGGCCGCGATCAGCAGGCGCCGGCTGCGCGACCAGACCTCGCGCGCCGACAGCCGCTCCAGCGCGAGGGCTTCGCGGCTGGAGGGCGGGGTGGCAGGGGATGCGGGGGGCGCAGGTTGCGGCGGGGTCGGGGGCATTCAGTCGGCGAGGGGCGAAGGCGCGAGGCTCAGGGGTAGAGCCCGCGCATGGCCCGGGCTTCGAGCACGCGCGAGCACGCGGTGATGAAGGTCGCCGTGCGCAGGTTCACGCGCCGCTCCTGGGCGATGTGCCAGATGCTGTCGAAGGCCTCGGAGAGCACGCGGTCGAGCCGCGCGTTGATGTCCTGCTCCGTCCAGAAGAAGCTCGTGGCGTTCTGGACCCATTCGAAGTAGCTCACGGTCACGCCGCCGGCGTTGGCCAGCACGTCGGGCAGCACGGTGCAGCCCTGGCCGTGCAGCATATCTTCTGCTTCGGGCGTCGTGGGGCCGTTGGCGCCTTCAACGATCAGGCGGGCGCGGATGCGCGTGGCCACCTCGGGCGTGATCTGCCCTTCCAGCGCCGCCGGCACCAGCACCTCGCAGGGCACCGCCCAGAAGTCGTCGGCCGGCAGCAGGGTGGCGCGGGGGTAGTTGGCCCAGGTGCCGCCGGCTTCGCGCAGGTGGCGCAGCAGGTCGTGCGGGTCGATGCCGGCCTCGTTGAGCAAGGTGCCGCCCACGTCTTGCAGGGCGACCACGCGGGCGCCTTCGTCGTGGAAGACCCGCGCGGCGGCGTTGCCCACGTTGCCAAAGCCTTGCACCGTCACGCGCGAGCCCGCGACCTGCATGCCCAGCCGACGCATGGCCTCGCGCGCCACGACGTAGCAGCCGCGCCCGGTGGCGTCGCGCCGCCCCAGGCTGCCGCCCATGGTGATGGGCTTGCCCGTGACCACCCCGGTCTGCATGGAGCCGTGGTTGATGGCGTAGGTGTCCATCATCCAGGCCATGACCTGGTCGTTGGTGCCCACGTCCGGCGCGGGGATGTCGCGCTCGGCGCCGATGAGGTCACCGAGTTCGCTGGTGTAGCGCCGCGTCAGGCGCTCCAGCTCCCCGCGGGTGAGCTGAGCGGGGTCCACCCGCACGCCGCCCTTGGCGCCGCCGTAGGGCAGGTTGACGGCGGCGTTCTTGATCGTCATCCAGCCCGACAGGGCCATCACCTCGGAGAGGTTGACCGCCGGGTGAAAGCGCACGCCGCCCTTGCCGGGCCCGCGCGAGAGGTTGTGCTGCACCCGAAAGCCCTCGAAGTGCACGATGCGGCCGTCGTCCATGCGCACGGGCACGTCGACCACCAGCGTGCGCTTGGGCCGGCGCAGCGTGTCGGTCCAGCGGGCGAGCTCACCGAGGTGGGGCTCGACCCGGTCGAGCTGCTGCAGGAACATGGCCCAGGGGCCGGGCTGGTCTGCGTTGAGGTAGGACGGCAGTCGGGTGCTGTCGGGGGCGCTTTGCATGACGTTTCCTCAGTGGTGAAGGATGCGAGCCAGGAACTGCTGGGCGCGCTCCGATTGAGGCCGATCGAAGAAGTCGGCCTGGGGTCGGTCTTCGACGATGCGCCCGGCGTCCATGAAGATCACGCGGTCGGCCACGCGGCGGGCGAAGCCCATCTCGTGGGTCACGCACATCATGGTCATGCCTTCCTGGGCCAGCTCGGTCATCACGTCCAGCACCTCGCCGACCATCTCGGGGTCGAGTGCGGAGGTGGGCTCGTCGAACAGCATCACGATGGGGTCCATGCACAGGGCACGGGCAATCGCCACGCGCTGCTGCTGCCCGCCCGAGAGCTGGCCCGGCATCTTGGCGGCGTGCGCCTTCAGGCCCACGCGATCGAGCAGGCCCATGCCCTTGGCCACGGCTTCTTCTTTGCCGCGACCCAGCACGTGCTGCTGCGCCAGCGTCAGGTTGTCGACGATGGACAGGTGCGGGAACAGCTCGAAGTGCTGGAACACCATGCCCACGCGGCTGCGCAGCTTGGACAGGTTGGTTTTCGGGTCGCCCACCGAGGTGCCGTCGACCAGGATGCGGCCGGCCTGGAAGGGCTCCAGTCCGTTGACGGTCTTGATGAGCGTGGACTTGCCGGAGCCGGAGGGCCCGCAGACCACCACCACCTCGCCCTTTTGGACCTGCGTGGTGCAGTCGGTGAGGACCTGGAAGCTGCCGTAGTGCTTGGAGACGTTGTCGATCTGGATCATGGGGGGCTCCCGGATGTGATCAGGGGGATCAGGATTGGGCTTTGGGCTTTTGCAGCGCCTGCACGAGGCGCGAGAGGGCGAAGCACAGGACGAAGTACACGGCGCCAGCGAAGATCAGCATCTCCACGAGGCGCCCGTCGCGGTCGCCCACCTTGTAGGCCGAGCCGAAGAAGTCGGCCAGCGCCGAGATGTAGACCAGCGAGGTGTCCTGAAACAGCACGATGGCCTGCGTCAGCAGCAGCGGCACCATGTTGCGCATGGCCTGCGGCAGGATCACCAGGCGCATGGCCTGGCCGCGGCTGAGGCCCAGCGCCGTGGCCGCCGACAGCTGCCCCTTGGGCACCGACTGGATGCCCGCGCGGATGATCTCGGCGTAGTAGGCCGACTCGAACAGCGCGAAGCCCACCATCGCCGAGGTCAGGCGCACGTCGGTGCCCGGCGCGAGGTTGAAGACGCTGCTGAGCAGCTGCGGGATCAGCAGGAAGAACCACAGCAGCACCATCACCAGCGGCACGGCGCGAAACAGGTTGATGTAGCCGGTGGCAAACCAGCGCAGCGGCGCCACGGGCGACAGCCGCATCAGCGCCAGCACCGTGCCCCACACCATGCCCACGGCCAGCGCCACCAGGGTGATCTCCAGCGAGACCCACAGCCCATCGAGCAAGAAAGGCAGCGAGCCGGGGATGGACGACCAGTCGAATTCATAAGCCATGTTCGGACTCCTTATCGCTGAATGACTGCTCACTGCCCCATGTAGCCGGGCACCTTGACGCGGCGCTCCAGCCAGCCCATCAACGTCATCACGATCACGTTGATCAGCAGGTACATCAGCGTCACCGCGATGAAGGACTCGTAGGGCTGCGCGGTGTAGTCCACCAGCTGGCGGCCTTGTGCGGCCAGCTCCAGCAGGCCGATGGTCGAGCACACGGCGGAGTTCTTGAAGATGTTGAGGAACTCCGAGGTCAGCGGCGGCACGATCAGCCGGAACGCCATGGGCAGCAGCACCAGCCGGTAGGCCTGTGGCAGCGACAGCCCCAGCGCCAGGGCCGCACGGGTCTGGCCGATGGGCAGGCTCTGGATGCCCGCGCGCACCTGCTCGCTCACGCGCGCCGAGGTGAACAGGCCCAGGCAGACGATGGCCGCGCCCATTTGCTGGACGTCGGGCGGCAGCTGCTTGATGGCGTTGCCCCAGGCCGTGGGCAGCAGCTCCGGCACGATGAAATACCAGACGAACAACTGCACCAGCAGCGGGATGTTGCGCAGCACCTCCACCCAGGTGGCGGCCACGCGCTGCAGGCCCTTGGAGGGCACGGTGCGCAGCACCCCGATGACGCTGCCCAGCACCAGGGCCAGCAGCCAGGCGCTCAGCGACACCGTCACCGTCATCTTCAGGCCGGCCAGCATCCAGTCGGCGTAGGTGGCGCCATCGCCCACCACGCTCTCCTGGGTGAAGACGGACCAGTTCCATTGGTAGCTCATCGTCGCTCCTTCGAGGTCGGGGCGCCCCGGGTGGGGCGCCCTCGTTCAGGCCTCAGTCTCAAACGCAATCAACACGCAATCAAAACGCGTGCCGCACGCCCACTTGCAGGCTGCTGGCGTCCTGGCCGGCCGAGGTGGTCGGGCCCAGGCCGTTGGCCGCCGTGGTGGTGTAGCTGGTCAGCGCGCCGTTGCCGATGTGGCTGAGCACCGCGTAGAAGCTGGTGCGCTTGCTCATCACCTGCGTGGCCCCCAGCGTCCACTGCCGCGCGTTGAGCGCCGAGTTGCCCGCCGTGGTCACCTGGCCCACCGCCGCGCTGATGGTGTGGCTCGCCGTCACCGGCACGCTCACGCCGAGCATCGCCTCGGTGCGGTCGACGCGGTCGGCGCCCGAGAGGTTGCGCACCTTCTGCACCGCGCCCGACAGCCTGGCCACGCCGAAGTCGTAAGCCGCGGTGGCCAGCACGTAGCGGCTGTCGACGTCGACGTTGGTGGCGCGCTTGAACAGGTTGAGCGCCAGGCCCGCGCTGAAGGCGCCGCTCGCATAGGTGCCACCCAGGGCGTAGACGTTGGCGTTGTCGCCGCTTTGGGTGGGGCTCGGCGTGGTCTCGCCCATGCCCACCAGCGCGGTGCCGCTGAAGCCGCCCAGCGTGGGCGAGCGGTACTTGACGCTGTTGTTGGCGCGGCTGGTGGTGGAGACGATGCTGCTGGAGGCCGACGAGCCCACGCCCGTGCCGAAGGTGTCGAAGGCGTCGAGGATGTCGTACTGCGGCAGGGTCTGGCGGCCGGCGCTCACGGCGCCCCAGCTCTCGCTGCTCAGGCCCACCCAGGACTGGCGGTTGAAGAAGCTGGTGCCGCTGGCCTGGGCCCCGGTGTCGGCCAGGATGCCGGACTCCAGCTGGAACTGGGCCTTGAGGCCGCCGCCGAGGTCTTCGCTGCCCTTGACGCCCAGGCGCGAGCCGCTGACGCCGCCCGACTGGATGGCCAGCTGCGTGCTGTCACCTTTGCCGTACTGCACGAAGAGGTCGACGATGCCGTAGAGCGTCACGGTGGACTGGGCCTGCACGGTGGAGGCCGCGGCCAGGGCGAGGGCGCCCACGGTGGCCAGGCGGATGAAGGGGGCGGTGCGGGTGGGGGTGTTCATGTCAGTACTCCAGGAAGAAGCGTTGGATGGCCTTGGCGTCTTGCGTGCGGGTCAGGGCCAGGGCGGCGAGCAGTCGGGCCTTCTGGGGGTTCAGGTCGTGGGCCGCGACCCAGTCGTACTGGTCATCGGGTTGTTCGGCGTTGCGGATCACGAAGCCCCCGCCGTCGATGCGCGAAGAGCGGATCACCTGCACGCCCTTGGCGCGCAGCTCGCGCAGGGCGGGCACCACGTCCTTGGACACCGAGCCGTTGCCCGTGCCCGCGTGGATCAGGGCCTTGGCGCCGGAAGCGGCCAGGGCCTGGTAGGCCACCGGCGAGGCGTTGCCGTGGCCGTAGGCGATGTCGACCTGAGGCAGGGCCTGGATCTGGTCGATGTCGAACTCGCTGTTGACCGTGTGGCGCTTGGCCGGCGCGCGGAACCAGTGCGTCTGGCCTTCCACGACCATGCCCAGCGCGCCCCAGGGGCTCTTGAAGGCGTCGGGGCGGATGTTGGCCGCCTTGGTGACGTCGCGCCCGGTGTTGATCTCGTCGTTCATCGTCACCAGCACGCCCTTGCCCACGGCGGTGGGCGACGCGGCCGTGGCCACGGCGTTGTAGAGGTTGAGCGCGCCGTCGGCCGACAGCGCGGTGCCCGGCCGCATCGAGCCCACCACCACGATGGGCTTGGTGGTGCGCACCGTCAGGTTCAGGAAGAAGGCGGTTTCTTCCAGCGTGTCGGTGCCGTGGGTGATGACGATGCCGTCCACGTCGGCCTGCTTGGACAGGGCCGACACGCGCTTGGCCAGCTGCACCAGGTGCTCGTTGGTGAAGCTCTCGGAGGCGATCTGGAAGACCTGCTCGCCGCGCACCTGGGCGAGGCTGCCCAGCTCCGGCACCGAGGCCAGCAGCTTGTCGACCGGCACCTTGGCGGCCTGGTAGGTGGCGCTGTTGGCGGCCGTGGCGCCCGCGCCGGCGATGGTGCCGCCGGTGGCCAGGATCACGACCTGGGCCTTCTTGGCCGGGGCCGTGCTCGTGGCGTTTTGTGCGTGCGCCGGCAGGCCAGGCAGCAGCGTGAGGGCCAGGGCACAGCCCAGGGCGCTCATCAATCGGGTGGGGGTCGGGGTCATGTCATCGCTCCAGGGGTGGGGGTGTTCAGCCCATGCAGCGGCCGCGACCGGCCTCTTGGGCCGTTCGAAACGCGCGTGCAGGAACAGGGGAAGCGGGGGTCGGGCGCGGCCTTCTGAGGGCCGCTTCATGGACCTCCGGTTTTCAGCCGGAGGTCACCGTGATTCACTCAAAGGGTTTGTCGGTGGGCGCCTTGAACAGGGCCTGCACGTCGTCGGACATGGGCCAGTTCAGGTTCAGGCCCTTCGGGGGGATGGGCGCCTGGAACCACTTGGCGTAAATCTTCGCGGCCTCGCCCGAGGTCATGGCCTTGGTCAGCGCCGCGTCCACGATCTTCTTGAACGCCGGGTCGCCCTTGCGCATCATGCAGCTGTAGGCCTCTTCCGACATCGGCTTGCCGACCACCACCCACTCATCGGGTTTCTTGGCCTTGGCCTTCTCGCCGTAGAGCAAGGCGTCGTCCATCATGAAGGCCACCGCGCGGCCGGTCTCCAGCGTCAGGAAGCTCTCGCCGTGGTCCTTGGCCGAGATGACGGCCATGCCCGATTGCGAGGTCTCGTTGAACTTGCGCAGCAGGCGCTCGGAGGTCGTGCCCGCGGTCACCACCACGTTCTTGCCCTTGAGGTCGGCGAAGTCCTTGACGCCCGAATCCTTCTTCGTCATCAGGCGCGTGCCGACCACGAAGATGTTGGTCGAGAAGTCGACCTGGCGGGCGCGCTCGCTGTTGTTGGTGGTCGAGCCGCACTCGATGTCGACGCTGCCATTGAGCACCAGCGGGATGCGGTTCTGCGAGGTCACCGGCACCAGCTTGATGGCCAGGTTGGGCTTCTTGAGTTCGGCCTTGATGGCCTCGACCGCCTTGAGCATCATCTCGTGCGAGTAGCCCACCACCTGCTGGCGGTCGTCGTAGTACGAGAACGGGATCGACGACTCCCGGTGGCCCAGGCTGATGCTGCCGGCGTCGGCGATCTTCTTGAGCGTGGGTGAGGCCTGGGCAGAGGCCACGGAGGCCGTGCAAGCCAGCGTCAGGCACAGCGCGGCGGAGAGGAGCGTTTGGGCGTTCATGTCGGGTCCTGGTGGGTCGGTGGGGGGAGCGGCAGGTGAGGTTGCTGGCACTTCATCGCACACACCGTGCCAGGGTGATTTTTGAACAGCATGCTCGCCAAGTGATTGATTCACAAGGGGGCATGCGCCATGGCGGCTCGCGGGCGTTCGGGAATCCGTGCGGGGCGCCGGGGCGGCGTCCGGGAAACCGGACCATCCGGCCCCGGGGCTCGGGACAAACCCGCATCGCCCATTTCCACTACACTTTTACCCATCGCCGAGTTAACAGGACAACTTGCGGGGCGATTCACAAACACCGCTAAAGCGTTCGCCGCTGCACAGAGACGCGTCTCGACAGCCCCGGCGACGCCGAGGTTCATCGACACATTCTCTGGAGCACACACCGTGGCGAACGATTTCCTTTTCACCTCCGAATCCGTCTCTGAAGGCCACCCCGACAAGGTCGCCGACCAGATCTCCGACGCGATCCTGGACGCCATCTTCGAGCAAGACCCCCGCTCCCGCGTGGCCGCCGAGACCCTGACCAACACCGGCCTGGTCGTGCTGGCCGGCGAGATCACCACCAACGCCCACGTCGACTACATCCAGGTCGCGCGCGACACCATCAAGCGCATCGGCTACGACAACACCGAGTACGGCATCGATTACAAGGGTTGCGCCGTGCTGGTGGCGTACGACAAGCAGTCCAACGACATCGCCCAGGGCGTGGACCACGCCTCCGACGACCACCTCAACATCGGCGCCGGCGACCAGGGCCTGATGTTCGGCTACGCCTGTGACGAGACGCCCGAGCTGATGCCCGCGCCGATCTACTACGCGCACCGCCTGGTCGAGCGCCAGGCCCAGCTGCGCAAAGACGGCCGCCTGCCCTTCCTGCGCCCGGACGCCAAGAGCCAGGTCACGATGCGCTACGTCGACGGCAAGCCCCACAGCATCGACACCGTGGTGCTGTCCACCCAGCACAGCCCCGACCAGTCCGAGACCCAGCACAAGATGAAGGACTCCTTCATCGAGGCCGTGATCGAAGAGATCATCAAGCCCGTGCTGCCCCAGGAGTGGCTGCACAACACGCGCTACCTGGTCAACCCGACCGGCCGCTTCGTCATCGGCGGCCCGCAGGGCGACTGTGGCCTGACCGGTCGCAAGATCATCGTCGACACCTACGGCGGCGCCTGCCCGCACGGCGGTGGCGCCTTCTCGGGCAAGGACCCGTCCAAGGTCGACCGCTCGGCCGCCTACGCCGCCCGCTACGTGGCCAAGAACATCGTGGCCGCCGGCCTGGCCAAGCAGTGCCAGGTGCAGGTCGCCTACGCCATCGGCGTGGCCAAGCCCATGAACATCACGGTCTACACCGAAGGCACCGGCGTCATCCCCGATGACAAGCTCTCCGCCCTGGTGGCCGAGCACTTCGACCTGCGCCCCAAGGGCATCATCCAGATGCTGGACCTGCTGCGCCCGATCTACTCCAAGACCGCCGCCTACGGCCACTTCGGCCGCGAAGAGCCCGAGTTCACCTGGGAGCGCACGGACAAGGCGGCTGCGCTGCGTGCAGCGGCTGGCCTGTAAGGCCAGCATCCGCGAAGCGGCTCAAGCCGTCTGGAACACGTTCACCGCGCCGGA
Organism: Burkholderiales bacterium; assembly: GCA_016000265.1. Classification (GTDB taxonomy): domain Bacteria; phylum Pseudomonadota; class Gammaproteobacteria; order Burkholderiales; family Burkholderiaceae_C; genus Aquabacterium. Next base: position 209,346 of record JAECRL010000004.1, on the reverse strand, counting down.
CAGCTTCTGAGCCTGGTCCCGCATGCTCTGCGAGGCCGCGGCCGACTCCTCGACCAGCGCGGCGTTTTGCTGCGTCATCTGGTCGAGGTGCGACACCGCCAGGCTGACCTGGCGGATGCCGTCGCGCTGCTCCGACGTGGACGCGCTGATGTCGCCCATCATGTCGGTCACGCGCTGCACGGCGCTGACGATCTCGGCCATGGCCTGGCCGGCCTCGCCCACCAGCTGGGCACCCGAGTCCACGCGCTCGCTGGAGGCCGCGATCAGCGCCTTGATCTCGCGCGCGGCGTTGGCCGAACGGCCCGCCAGGCTGCGCACCTCGGAGGCCACCACCGCGAAGCCGCGCCCCTGCTCGCCAGCGCGCGCCGCCTCCACCGCGGCGTTGAGCGCCAGGATGTTGGTCTGGAAGGCGATGCCGTCGATCACGCCGATGATGTCGTTGATCTTGCGCGACGCCGCCGCGATCTCCTCCATCGTCGAGACCACCTGGTTGACCACCTGCCCCCCGCGCTGAGCCGCCGTGCTGGCCGATGACGCCAGCTGGTTGGCCTGCTCGGCCGCCTGGGCCGACTGCGCCACCGTGCCCGTGAGCTGCTCCATCGACGAGGCCGTCTCCTGCAGACTGGAGGCCGTTTGCTCCGTGCGGTTGGACAGGTCCTGGTTGCCCGTGGCGATCTCGGTGGACGCCGTGTAGATCGCATCGGTGCTCTGGCGCACGTCGCGCACCAGCGTGTTGAGGGAGCCCGTCATGCGGGCCAGGGCGCGCATGAGTTCCCCGAGCTCGTCGTCGCGGCTGGTGTCGACCTTCACGCTCAGGTCGCCTTGCGAGATCTGCGAGGCCACCTCGATGGCCTGGCTCAGCGAGGCCCGGATGGAGCGGATCAGGAAGTGCGCACCGACCGCGGTGCACAGCAGCACGCCCACCACCATGACGGCGGCCGCACCGGTGATGTGGCGCCGCGCCGTGGCGATGTCGGCGCGGATGCGCACGGCCTCTTGCTCCTGCAGCGTCGCGAAGCCCTTGAGCGTTTCGGCGTAGCGCCGGCTGATCGGCACCAGCTCGTTGAGCACCTTGGCGCGCGCTTCCTCCACCTGCCCGGCGGCCCGCAAAGCCTTGAGGTCCTTGTTCAGCGACAAGGCCTGCTGGCGCGCCTCGGCCACCTTGACCAGTTGCGCGCGGTCCTGCTCGCTCAGCGGCATCTCCTCGATGCGCTTTTGGATGCGGCTGATCTCGGCGATGGCCTCCGCGTTGACCTGGGCGAAGTTCTCGCCCACGAAGGGGTCGCTGCTGAGGTTGGCGGCCACCACGCGCGTGATGGTGTTGGTGCTCAGGGCCGCCCACTCGTTGGCGGCGTGCAGCTTGTCGTCGCTGGACCGCAGGGCGACTTCCGCTGCCTTTTGCTGGCTGACCGAGCGCCACCCTGCGAGCGCGACGATGCCCAGCATGGCGATGATCAACGCCGCCACGGCAGACCACAATTTGGCCGAAATGCTCAGTTTCTGGAACACGGCTCACACCCCTTCGCCGGGACAGCCGGCATCGCCTCTGTTTTCGGCCGCTGCCACGTGAGCTGAAGCCCCGATCAAGCCGGTAAATATGTCTCAGGAGCGGGCTTTTCGTCGGATCACCCAGCTGGGTGCGGCCCTAGGATCGGTGCCATCAAGTGGTGTGGCCCGTCGGGTCCGCCCGAAAGGACCATGCTCAGGAAGATCCCGTCCCATCAGCTTCGCTTAGGCATGCACGTGCACGAGGTGCCCGGCTCCTGGCTGGCGCACCCGTTCTGGCGCGCGTCCTTCAAGCTGGCGGACGCCAAACAGCTCGCGCAGCTGCAGGCCGCCGTGCCCCACGTCGTCATCGACACGAGCAAGGGGGTGGACGTCGAGGCCCCGCCGCAAACCGAGGTCGCCTACCTCGATGACGTCGAGGTGCAGGACAGCCCGGGCGAGGTGCCGCCCGCCGCGGTGGTCCTGCGCACCGAAGGGGCCGCCCGCGTGGCGCCCGCCAGCTTCCAGGATGAGGTGGTGCGCGCCTCGCGCATCGTGGCCCAGTCGCGCAGCGCCATGCAGTCCATGTTCCAGGACGTGCGCCTGGGCAAGGCGGTGGACGCCGAGCACTGCCTGCCCCTGGTCGACGATATCACCAGCTCGGTGGCGCGCAACCCCGGCGCCATCGTCAGCCTGGCGCGCCTGAAAACCAGCGACGACTACACCTACATGCACTCGGTGGCGGTGTGCGCCCTGATGGTGACCCTCTCGCGCCAGCTCGGCCTCAACGAAGCCGACACCCGCGAAGCCGGTCTGGCCGGCCTGGTGCACGACCTGGGCAAGGCCATGATGCCCCCCGACGTGCTCAACAAGCCAGGCGCCCTCACGCCCGAGGAGTTCGCCATCATGAAGGGCCACCCCGAGGCGGGCCACCGCATGCTGGTCGAGGCCAAGGGCGTGGGCGCCGTCCCGCTGGACGTCTGCCTGCACCACCACGAGAAGGTCAACGGCAAGGGCTACCCCAAAGGCCTGCGGGGCGACGAGATCAGCCTGTTTGCCAAGATGGGCGCCGTCTGCGACGTCTACGACGCCATCACCTCCAACCGCCCGTACAAGGCCGGCTGGGACCCGGCCGAGTCCATCACCAAGATGGCCCAGTGGGCCAAGGACGGCCACTTCGACGAACGCATCTTCCAGGCCTTCGTCAAGAGCATCGGCATCTACCCGACGGGCTCGATGGTCAAGCTCAAGTCGGGTCGGCTGGCCATCGTGCTGGAGCAGGGCGAGGCCTCGCTGCTCAAGCCCGTGGTCAAGGTGTTCTACAGCACCAAAGCCAGCGAGCCCATCCCGCCCGAGCTGCTGGACCTGGCCCGCTCGGCCGACGAGATCGCCTCGCGGGAGGCGCCCTCGGCCTGGGGCTTCAAGGACCTCGACAGCCTCTGGTTGCCGCCCGAAGTGCGTTGATCACTGCGTCGACAGGCTCAGGCCCGCGTGCTCGCGCAGCGGGTGGAAGTGCACCAGCGGGTGGCGCTCGGCCGTCAGGCGCAGGTCGTAGGCCGAGGTCATCATGTAGGCCAGCGTGTCGGCCGCGTCCAGCGCCAGCTTCGACGCGTTCTCATCGGTGAACTTCTTCAAGGCCTCGGGCGTGTCGGCCGTGATCCAGCGCGCGCCCGTGAAGCGGCAGGGCATCAGGCGGATGTCCACGCTGTACTCGGCCATCAGGCGGTGCTGCACGACCTCGAACTGCAGCTGGCCGACGGCGCCCAGCAGCATCGCGCCGCCCACCTCGGGTCGGAAGACCTGGATGGCGCCTTCTTCGCCCAGCTGCAGCAAACCCGCTTGCAGCTGCTTGCTCTTCATCGGGTTCTTCAGCTCGACGGCCTGAAACAGCTCGGGCGCGAAGAAGGGCAGGCCGGTGTACTGCAGGGTGATGCCATCGGTGATGGTGTCGCCCAGCTGCACGCCGCCGTGCGTGGTGAAGCCGATGATGTCGCCCGCGAAGGCCTCGTCGACCGCCTCGCGGCGCTGAGACAGGAAGGTCACCACCGAGGTGGGGCGCAGCTCCTTGCCGTTGCGCTGCACCTTGAGCTTCATGCCCGGCGTGTACTTGCCGGAACACACGCGCACGAACGCAATGCGGTCGCGGTGCGACGGGTCCATGTTGGCCTGCACCTTGAAGACCACGCCGGAGAAGTTCTCCAGCTCGGGGGTGATCTCCTTCTTGCTGCCGTCCTTTTCGGTGCTGAAGCGGGGCCGGGGCGAGGGCGCCAGATCGACCAGCGCGTCGAGCACCTCCTGCACGCCGAAGTTGTTGACGGCCGAGCCGAAGAACACAGGCGTCTGCTTGGCGGCCAGGAACAGCTCCAAATCGAACGCGGGCGCGGCTTCGGCCATCAGCGCCATGTTCTGCTCGGCCAGCTCCCATTCGTGGCCGAAGCGGCCGGCGAGCTTCTCGCGCTCGTCGAGCGAGACGACCTCGTCGTCCTCGCCGCGCTTGTCGGCGCCGGCGTCGAACAGGCGCATCGACTTCGATCGCAGGTTGACGATGCCGCCGAACTGCTTGCCCTGGCCCACCGGCCAGGTCATCGGCACGCAGGGCATGCCCAGCTCCTGCTCGACTTCATCGAGCAATTCGAGCGGGTCGCGGCCTTCGCGGTCCATCTTGTTCACAAACGTGATGATGGGCGTGTCGCGCTGGCGGCAGACCTCGATCAGGCGCTTGGTCTGCGCTTCCACGCCGTTGGCCGCGTCGATCACCATCAGGGCGGAGTCCACCGCGGTCAGCACGCGGTAGGTGTCTTCCGAGAAGTCCTTGTGGCCCGGGGTGTCGAGCAGGTTGACCACGTGCTCGCGGTAGAGCATCTGCATCACCGACGAGGCCACCGAGATGCCGCGCTGCTTTTCGATCTCCATCCAGTCGGACGTCGCGTGGCGCGAGGCCTTGCGGCCCTTGACGGCCCCGGCGATGTGGATGGCGCCCGAGAACAGCAGCAGCTTTTCCGTCAGCGTCGTCTTGCCGGCGTCCGGGTGGGAAATGATCGCGAAGGTGCGACGGCGGCGCGTCTCAGGGGCGAACGGCGAAGCCGTCGGGGATTCGGTCGAGGTGGACACGGCAAGGGCTCCGGGCCGAGGAAAACCCGCGATGCTAGCCGATGCGCTGCCCTGGCGCCACCCCGCCTTGCGGCTGCGGCCTCAGATGACCTTGCGGCGGCGCGCCAGCGAGCCGGCCACCACCAGGCCCGCCAGGGCGATGGCGTAGCTGGACGGCTCCGGCACGGGAGCGGCCATGGCGGTGCCCGAGAACGTGACCATGTCGAAGCGCCAGGTGCCGGTGCCGGCGTAGGTGCCAGTGGGGCTCGCCGCGCCGTAGTTGCTGGTGCCAGGTGCGAAGGCGGCCACCACGCGCAGGCTCAGGTTGGCGTTGTTGGCGGCGCCGGCGATGCCCGCCAGGCTCACCGTGCGGCCGTTGAACCAGGTGTCACCGGCGTTGCCGTCGAAGCCGGCCAGGTCGGTGAAGGTCACGCCGTCCAGCGAGTACTGCACCTGCTCGAAGCGCGAGCTGGTGTTGCTGTGGCGCAGGTCGTAGCCGAAGCTGATGTGGTCAAAGCCCAGGGTGCTGACGCTGAACTGCACGCCGTGGAGTTTGTTGCCCTGGCCCTGCGCGGCGTAGCCGGTGGTCTGCAAGCCGGTGTCGTCGACCGTGACCGCGTCGCTGGAGCCGCCGTTGGACGCGCCCGAACCGAAAGCCAGGCTGACGCCGCCCACCCCCGACAGCGAGCCGCTGCCCACCGAGGTGGCCAGCGAGCCGGTGGCGGTGCTGGTGTCGGCCGGGGTGGAGTTGAAGTTCCACTGGGTGATGACGTCGGCGTGGGCGAAGCTGGCGCTGCTCAGGGCCAGCACGAGGGCGGTGATCTTGGCGGACATGGACGGACTCCGGGGCGGGTGATGCGACTCGGCCATCTTCCCCGGGGGGCGTGAATCGGCCGTGACCCTTGGGGTTCTCCAGTGCGCCGCTCGGACCAGCCTCGTGCGACAGTTTGGCTGCGCAGGCGATCGGGCACCCCCGGGTCAAGTCCGTTTTTCACCTGCCGATAACCCGTCCGTGTGTCGTCATCGGAGAGGCAGGCTGTCGCGTGGGGAATCAGAAGGCATCCGCTTGGCGAGCGTCCGTGGCGTCCGTGGCATCGCGCGTGCGGGCGATGGACGTCTACGCGCGCCTCATGCTGGTGGTGTCCGTGATCGCCGCGCTCGCGCACCTGGGTTTCATCTTCCTGTTCCAGGCCGTGGGCGCCAGCCAGCTGGCCGTGCTCAATTTCGCCAGCGTGCTCACCCACCTGCTGGCCGCGGGCCTGATCCTGCGCGAGCGCACCCCCGCGGCCGCCTTCCTCATCGCCACCGAGGTGCTCGTGCATGGCACCGTGGCCACCATGTGGATCGGCTGGGCCGCGGGCTTCCATCACTACATCGTGCTGATCCTGCCCGTGGTCGTGGTCAGCGGCTACTTCCCGGCCTGGGTCAAGGCCTCGCTGGCCCTGCTGGCCGGCCTGTTCTACATCGGGCTGGACGCCCTGTTTCGCCACGCCCAGCCGCCCCTCGTGGTGCCCGATGCGGTGCTCGACGCGCTGCACTACCTCAACCTCGCCGCCATGCTCGCCATCCTGGCGGTGCTCGCATCGGTCTACTTCCGCCTGGTCAGCCGGGCCGAGTGGCGCCTGCGCGAGCTGGCCTGCACCGACCCGCTGACCCAACTGCGCAACCGCCGCTTCGCCATGGACGTCGCTCAGCACGAAGCCGCCGTCTTCGAGCGCGGCGGGCGCCCGCTGGCGATCCTGCTGGGTGACATCGATCACTTCAAGCGCATCAACGACGCGCATGGCCACGCCGCGGGCGACACCGTGCTGCGCGCCGTCGCCCGGGTGCTGCGCGACGGCGTGCGCGAGGTCGACCACGTCGCGCGCTGGGGCGGCGAGGAGTTCCTGGTGCTGCTGCCCGCCACCGACGTGCAGGAGGCGATGCGCGTGGCCGACCGGCTCAGGGGCGCCGTCGAGGCCCTGCCCGAGCTCGGCGAGCTGCGTGAATTCGCCGGCCTGGCGGGGCTGGGCCTCACCCTCACCCTCGGCGTGGCGAGCCTGCGCCCGGGCGAAACCGTGGAACAAGCCCTGGTCAGGGCCGACCGCGCCCTCTACGACGGCAAGCAGGCGGGCCGAAACCGTGTGCTTTTGGCTGCACAGGATTGAGCGAAGCCGATATACTCCGCGAACTTTCGAGGAGCGTTGCAAGGCCCGACCCGTCCACCGGCGTCCCGGCCCCAGGCTCGAAAGCTTCTCCTTTTGCAACGGCGCTCACCCGCATGTGTCCCGCTGGGTGAGCCGTTCCCGTGCCGCGTCTTTTGCGTGGCCGCGCTCCCCCTTCGGTTCACCTTGCGGCATCTGAACCCCCATTCGGAGCTGAGCCATGAACGCTGTCCTGAAATCCCTCGAAACCTCCTTCCAAGGCGTCGACTGCGTCGTCGCCGACATGTCCCTGGCCGATTGGGGCCGCAAGGAACTCAAGATCGCCGAGAGCGAAATGCCCGCGCTGATGGCCATCCGCAAGGAATACGCCGCCAGCCAGCCCCTCAAGGGCGCGCGCGTCACCGGCTCGCTGCACATGACCATCCAGACCGGCGTGCTGGTCGAGACCCTGCAAGCCCTGGGCGCCGAAGTGCGCTGGGCCTCGTGCAACATCTACTCCACGCAGGACCACGCCGCCGCCGCCCTGGTGGCCGAAGGCACCCCGGTGTTCGCCTACAAGGGTGAGTCGCTGGAAGACTACTGGGACTACACCCACCGCATCTTCGAGTTCGGGCCCAAGGGCGCCGCGGGCGAAGGCCCCAACATGATCCTCGACGACGGCGGCGACGCCACCATGCTCATGCACCTGGGCAAGGCCGCCGAGAAGGACCTCTCTGTGCTGGCCAACCCCGGCAGCGAAGAAGAGCGCGTCCTGTTTGCCGCCATCAAGGCCAAGCTGGCCGTCGACAGCACCTGGTACAGCCGCAAGGGCGCCGAGATCATCGGCGTCACGGAGGAGACCACCACCGGTGTGCATCGCCTCAACGAGATGTCGGCCAAGGGCACCCTGATGTTCCGCGCCATCAACGTCAACGACTCGGTCACCAAGTCCAAGTTCGACAACCTCTACGGCTGCCGCGAGTCGCTGGTCGACGGCATCAAGCGCGCCACCGACGTGATGATCGCCGGCAAGATCGCCGTGGTCGCTGGCTACGGTGACGTGGGCAAGGGCTCGGCCCAGGCCCTGCGCGCCCTGAGCGCCCAGGTGTGGGTCACCGAGATCGACCCCATCAACGCCCTGCAGGCCGCCATGGAAGGCTACCGCGTCGTCACCATGGACTACGCCGCCGACAAGGCCGACATCTTCGTGACCGCCACGGGCAACAAGAGCATCATCACCTTCAAGCACATGGAGGCGATGAAGGAAAACGCCATCGTCTGCAACATCGGCCACTTCGACAATGAAATCGACGTCGCCGAAGCCGAAGCCAAGTGCCAGTGGGAAGAGATCAAGCCCCAGGTCGACCACGTGATCTTCCCCGACGGCAAGCGCATCATCATGCTGGCCAAGGGTCGCCTGGTGAACCTGGGCTGCGGCACGGGTCACCCCAGCTACGTGATGTCGTCGAGCTTCGCCAACCAGACCATCGCCCAGATCGAGCTGTACGCCCACAAGGACGCCTACGACATCGGCAAGGTCTACGTGCTGCCCAAGCACCTCGACGAGAAGGTGGCCCGCTTGCAGCTGGTCACGCTCAACGCCCAGCTCACCGAGCTGAGCGACGAGCAGGCCGCCTACATCGGCGTGCCCAAGCAAGGCCCTTACAAGCCCGACACCTATCGTTATTGATCTCCCCCCTACCGCCTTCGGCGGCCCCCCTCTCCGGGGGGCAACCACCAGCGGCCCGGCCAAGCCGGTTCCGCGGTGGTTGCTGGATCAAACCGTGCGGCGCACACAGGCCGCGCGCAAAAGGAATTGAATGCCAAGAGCCGATCAACTGCTCGTCGCCGGGGGCCATGCGCCGACCCGTTCTGCCGCCCACCGACTGGTGGAGGCGGGTGCCGCGCAATGGCTCGGCCCCAAGGGCTGGACCACGCTGCGCAAGGCGGGTGAAGACCTGCCCGAAGACGCGCAGCTGCGCGTCACCAACGACGACGAGCTGCGCTGGGTTTCCCGCGCCGGCCTCAAGCTCGAAGGCGCCCTGGCCCACATCGGCCTGGACGTCTCCGGCATGGCCTGCCTGGACGTGGGCCAGAGCACCGGCGGCTTCACCGACGTGCTGCTGACGCAAGGCGCCAGCCGCGTGGTCGGCGTGGAAGTGGGCCATGGCCAGCTCCACGACAAGCTCAAGACCGACGACCGCGTGGTCTGCCTGGAAAACGTCAACGCCCGCGAACTGACCGACAGCCCGCTGCGCGAGCACGCCCCCGCTGAAGGCTTCGACCTGGTCGTCGCCGACCTGTCCTTCATCGCCCTCTCCAAGATCGTGCCCCACCTGGGCGCCTGGCTGAAGCCGGGTGGCCAGGCCATCCTGCTCATCAAGCCGCAATTCGAGGTCGGCAAGGAGCACGTCGGCAAGGGTGGCGTGGTCAAGGACCCCGCCCAGCACGCCCGCGCCCGCGACATGGTGCGCCGCGCCTGCACGGACCTGGGCTGGAAGGTCCACAAGGGCTTCGCCAGCCCGATCGCCGGCGGCGACGGCAACCGCGAGTTCTTCATCTGGGCGCAGTCCCCCGACACGTCCCCCCAAGAGTGAACCCATGACGACCCCGACGAGCCCGCAGGCCAAGCTGCCTGTCAGCCTGGAGTTCTTCCCGCCCAAGACGCCCGAGGGCGCGGACAAGCTGGCCGCCGTGCGCCAGCAGCTCTACCCCTTGAAGCCCGAGTACTGCTCCGTCACCTACGGCGCGGGCGGCTCGACGCAAGACGGCACCATCCAGACCGTGCGCGCCATCCTGTCCGAAGGCTTCGACGCGGCGCCGCACTTCTCCTGCATCGGCGCCAGCAAGGCCTCGGTGCGCGAGCAACTCGCGCAGTTCAAGGCCGACGGCATCCAGCGCATCGTCGCCCTGCGCGGCGACCTGCCCAGCGGCTACGGCGGCTTCGGCGAGTTCCGCTACGCCAGCGAGCTGGTGGCCTTCATCCGCGAGGAAACCGGCGATCACTTCCACATCGAAGTCGCCGCCTACCCCGAGATGCACCCCCAGGCCCGCAACCCGCAGGCCGACCTGCAGGCCTACGTGGCCAAGGTCCGCGCCGGCGCCGACGTGGCCCTGACCCAGTACTTCTACAACTCCGACGCCTACTTCCGCTTCGTCGAAGAAGCCGAGAAGGCGGGCGCCACCATCCCGGTGGTCGCCGGCATCATGCCCATCACCAACTCCAGCCAGCTGATGCGTTTCTCGGACGCCTGCGGGGCCGAGATCCCGCGCTGGATCCGCACCCGCCTGGAAGGCTTCGGCGACGACAAGGCCTCCATCCAGGCCTTCGGCCTCGACGTGGTCACGGACCTGTGCGACCAGTTGCGCTGCGCCGGCGTGCCCGGCCTGCACTTCTACACGATGAACCAGGCCACCCCGGTCAAGTCCATCTGCGAGCGCCTGGGCCTCTGAAGCGGGCCGCGCGCCTGGGCAGGGGCGGTCGGGGTCCCTGTTGCGCAAAGGCCGCAACTCCCCCTGTCGATCTGATCTCGATCAAATCCCGCCGACATGCACCGGGCGCCCCCGCGGGTTGACCCGGGGCCCTTGCGCTGAGTCAAATTCGAGCCCGGGGGGCCCTGCTGCAATGGATCCATGGCGAAACGCACACAGCGAAGCCAAGGATTCATCAGCAAGAAGGACCCCTCATGAACAAGATCTCCGCCCTGTCCCGCGCCGCCCTGGCCGCCCTGGCCGTGGCCTCGACGCTGGCCCCCGTGGCCTCCCAGGCCGCCGAAGGCCCCTGGCTGGTTCGCGCTCGCGCCGTTCACCTGGAAGCCGCCAACAAGGACAGCATCGACATCACCGATGTGTCCATCAACAACAAGTGGCTGCCGGAAGTGGACATCACCTACTTCTTCACGCCCAACATCGCCGCCGAGTTGATCCTGACGTACCCGCAAAAGCAGGACGTGAGTTCCACCGCACACGGCGGCAAGATCGGCACCCTCAAGCACCTGCCGCCCGTCCTGAGCCTGCAGTACCACTTCCTGCCGACCGGCCAGATCCGTCCTTACGTGGGCGCCGGCATCAACTACACGCGCTTCTCCAGCGTCGACCTGCCCACCGGCTTCACCATCGAGAAGAACAGCTTCGGGCCGTCCTTCCAGGCGGGCGTTGACATCGAAGTGGCCAAGAACGTCTTCCTCAACCTGGACGTCAAGAAGACCTACATCCGCACCGACCTGAAGTCCAATGGCGCCACACTCGGCACCATCAAGGTGGACCCGATCCTCTTCGGCATCGGCATCGGCTACCGCTTCTGACCTGAGCCAGACGCGAGTCGATCGAGCCCGGCACCGAGCGGGCAAAGAAAAAGCTCCCCGCGGGGAGCTTTTTTCATGGGCGCCGAAGCGCCGCGCCAGGTCGATCAGGCGTTGGCGGCCATGCGGCGACGCGAAACCAGGCCGATGCCGACCAGGCCCAGGCCCATCAGGGCGTAGGTCGTGGGCTCGGGCACGGGGGCGGCGGCCAGGGTCACGCTGATGTTCACTTGCTTGACGGCGTCGGCGACGAACTGGAAGTTCGCGGCGTTGCTGCCCAGGGCGGTGACCATCTCGGCGGCCAGCGAGAAGTTCGAGGCCGACACGTTGATCAGGTTGCCGCTGAGGCCGCCGGTCTTGACCGAAGCGGTCAGCAGGTCCGAGTCCAGCAGGTTACCCAGCGGGGTGTACAGGTCGCCGTGCAGGGTGCCGGTGTTGACGTTGTACGAGAAGTTCTGCAGCGTGGCGACCTTGCTCGGGCCGAACAGGCCGGGGGTGTACAGGGCGAAGCCGGAGGAGGCGTCGAACTGGATCACCAGGGCGCTGGCCAGGTCCACGGAGGCCACGGGGTCGGTCAGGACGCCGGTGGTGGCGTTCCAGGTGGCGTTGCCCACCTTTTGCAGCGTCAGGTTCTTGGCGCTGAGCACCGAGGTGTCCATCAGGACGCTGTCGGAATAGGATGCGACGGGCAGGTTGGCGGCCGACGCAGCGGAGGCTGCAAGGGCGACGGCCATCACGGCGAGGTGCTTGAGGTACGTCATGTTTCAGGTCCTTGTTTCGTAGGGTGGCGACTGCTCGGGCGGCAATCTGTTCCGGGCTGACCTATCTTCTCTCCCGGATCACGTCGCACGCTCAGGGTTCACACGGGCTTCCCCCTCGATTGGGGGGCATCAAACGCTCACCGTGTCGCCTTCTGTGACCACGGCGACCAAGGGTTGGTCATGAGGGGCGGCCGCCAGCTGCTCAACCGTCAGGCGCCCGAGTTCCCACGCCACACCCAGCGCCGTGACCTCCGGGTGCGCCGCCAGGTAGCGGTCGAAGTAGCCGCCGCCGTAGCCCAGGCGCACCGCCTGCTCCGTGAAGCCCACGCAGGGCACCAGCACCACGTCGGGCACCACGGGGCGGCCCTCGCCGGTGGGCAGGCCACAGCCGTCGCGAGCCTGGGGCTCCTGCCCGTCCCAGGGCAGGAAGTGCATCTCCACCGGATCGCGGCGTGCGCTGGGCAGGGCCAGGCGGGCGCCCCATTGGGCTTGCGCCTGGCAGGCGATGTTCCTTGGGTTAAATTCCCCCTGAATCGGCCAGTAAACACCCAGGCATTCGGGCTCCAGCTGAGACAGCACCGCCCACAGCCGCCGCTCCAGTTCCGCCTGGGCGGGGAGGCAGGCGGGCGACGTCGCCCAGTCCCGGCGGGCCTGGATCAGGCGCTTGCGCAAGCTGGCGCGGTCGTCGCCCCCGGTGGGCGGCGGTGAAGCGGGTGGGTTCAGGTCGGACATGGTTGGAGCAGCAGAAAAAAATGGAAAAAAGGTCACCCAATTGAGAGTCACGCACCAGTATGCGTCCCGCCACGCAGGCGGTTTTGGTTTGGGTTCTGGTGTCGCACGCACCGTGCTCGCCTGCGGGATGGGCCTCGTCGCGGCCAGCGCCTTGAACCTGGCCATCGCCCCCTTGGGCGCGGCCCAGGGCCTGGCCCCCGCCTCGTCGCTCACGGCCTCGCCCTTGCCTGGGGCCGATGATCGCCTCGTCTCCGACGCCCGCGAGGCCCTGCGGGTGCGCGACCGCGCGCGCCTGCAAACCGCGCGCGACGCCCTGACCCAGGCCGCGCACCCCCTGGCCCCCTGGGCCGCCTACTGGTACTTCCAGCTGCGCCTGGTGGAGGCCTCGCCCAGCGAGGTCGACGAGTTCCTGGCGCGCTGGCCCGACAGCTACGTGGCCGACCGCGCCCGCAACGACTGGCTGCTGGAGCTGGGGCGCCGCCAGAACTGGTCGACCTTCCTGCGCATCCAGCCCAGCTTCCGCATGAACGACGACCGCGACGTCAGCTGCCTGGGCGTGCTGGCGCGCCACCAGATGCGCGTGCCCATGGAGGCGCCGGGCGATGGGCGCGAGCAGGCCCGCCAGTTCTGGTGGGGCCAGAAAGACGCCGACTTCGGCTGCGACGCCATGGCCCGCGTGCTGCTCGACGCCGGTGTGCTGACGCGGGCCGACGTCTGGCACAAGCTGCGCCTGTCCATCGAGGCCGACAAGCCCCGCGCCGTCCAGCAAAGCGCGCGCCTGCTGGGCGACACCGTGGCCCAGGCCGTCTCCCGCCTGATGAGCCAGCCCCAGGCCTTCCTGATGCCGCGCCCCTCGGGGGCCGCCCAGGTGCCGACCGGCGACGACGGCGCGCGCTCACCCGGCGCCAGCATCGGCCCCGATGGCATGGGGCCAGGCCAGGGCAAGTCGCCCGCCCGGGCCAAAGCGGCCAAAGCAGCCAAAAAGGGCAAAGACGGCAAAGACAGCAAAGCCAAGGCCCGCAAGCCCACCCTGGCGCCCATCCCCGCGGCCTTCCCACCCGACATCGAGGGCCCGCTCAACCTGCTGGCCTTCGTGCGCTGGGCGGGCATCGACCCCACGGCCGCCGCCGCCGCACTCGAGCAGCCCGGCAGCCGCGAACGCTGGCACTGGCGCGCCGAAGACGCCGCCTGGGCCTGGGCGCAGGCGGGCCGCTCGGCGGGCTGGCGCCTGCTGCCCGACGCGCCCGCTCACTACGAGCGGGCCCTGGCGGACGCGGCCGTTGCCGTCGGGTCACGCGACCCGCGCGACACCCGCGACCCCGCCCGCACGGCCGCCACCTGGTCCCCCGAGACCCTGGCCTGGATGGCCCGCACCGGCCTGCGCTCGGCCTCCGCGGGCGCCCCCTCGCGCTGGGCCCTGGTCGAGCACGCCATCGAAGCCATGGCGCCCGAGCAGCAGCAGGACCCCGCCTGGGTCTACTGGAAGGCCAAGGCCCTGCAAGCCCGCGCCCGCGCCGGCCACGGATCGGGCGCGGCGCACGACGCCCTGCGGCAGCAGGCGCGCGAGCTGCTCGCTCGCATCGCCCACCCGCTGACCTTCTACGGCCAGGTCGCCGCCGAAGAGCTGCACCAGGCGCCCATGCGCGAGCCCGCCCGCCCCGCCCCGCTCACCGAGGCTGAGCAAGCCCAGGCGCGGGCCCTGCCTGGTGTCGACCGCGCCCTGCGCATGCTCGCCCTGGGCTGGCGCTCCGAGGCCGTGCGCGAGTGGAACTTCACCTTGACGTTCGGCAAGCCCGGCGGCCTCACCGACCGCGAGCTGATGGCCGTGGCCGAAGAGGCCTGTCGCCGCGAGATCTGGGACCGCTGCATCAACTCCAGCGAACGCACCCGCCAGGAATTCGACCTCAACCAGCGCTACCCCACGCCCTTCCGCCAGGACGTGGTCTCGGTGGCGCGCGACGTCGGCCTGGATCCGGCCTACATGTACGGCCTCATCCGCCAGGAGTCGCGCTTCATCATCGCGGCGCGCTCCCACGTCGGCGCCTCTGGCCTGATGCAGGTCATGCCCGCGACGGCCGCCTGGACGGCCCGCAAGCTCAACATCGACTACACCCCCGACCTCATCACCGACCGCATGACCAACCTGCGCATCGGCGCGGGCTACCTCAAGCTCGTGCTCGACGACTTCCAGGGCGCCCAGGCCATGGCCGCCGCGGCCTACAACGCCGGCCCCTCCCGGCCCCGCCGCTGGCGCGAAGGCGCCCGCCTCGACGCCGTCGCCTGGGTGGAGAGCATCCCCTTCAACGAAACGCGCGACTACGTCAAAAAGGTGCTCTCCAACGCCACCGTCTACGCGCACCTGCTCCACAGCCGCCCCTTGTCCGTGCGCAGCCGCCTGGGTGCGACCATCGGGCCCCGAGCCGGCTCGGCCCCGCCGGCTGAAACCGACCTCCCTTGAGGCCCCCGTGACGCAACCTTCACGCCCCCTGAACCAAGGATCCCAGCCATGAAACGCATCCTCATCCTCGGCGGAACCGGCTTCGTGGGGCGCGCCCTGTGCGAGCAGCTCGCCTCGCACCCGCAGCTCGGCCAGGCCCGATTGGTCGTGCCCACCCGCAAGCGCGCCCGTGCCCGCCACCTGCTGCCCCTGCCGCAGGTCGACGTCATCGAAGCCGACATCAACCAGGAACGGGCCTTGCGCCGGCTCCTCCAGGGGGTGGACGCGGTCGTCAACCTCGTGGCCATCCTGCACGGCACCCCGCGCGCCTTCGAGCAGGCCCACGTCGGCTTGTGCCAGCGGCTGGCCGAGGACTGCATCCAAAGCGGCGTTCACCGCGTCGTGCACGTCAGCGCCCTCGGTGTCAGCGACGACCCGGCGGCCGCGCCCTCGAACTACCTGCGCACCAAGTCCGAAGGCGAGCAGGCCTTGCGCGTCAACGGCTTGCAGCTCAGCGTGCTGCGACCCAGCGTGATCTTCGGCGCCCACGACCGCTTCCTCAACCTCTTCGCCAGCCTGCAGGGCCTCTTTCCACTCATGCCCCTGGCGGGCGCCGACGCACGCTTCCAGCCGGTCTGGGTCGAAGACGTGGCCGCGGCCATCGTCGCCTGCCTGGCCGATCCGGCCACCATCGGGCGCACCTACGAACTCGGTGGGCCCGAGGTGCGCACCCTGGGCGAGCTGGTGCGCCTGGCCGGGCGTTGCAGCGGTCACGTGCGGCCGCTCCTGCCCCTGCCCCTGGCGGCGGGGCGGCTTCAGGCCACCCTCCTGTCTTGCCTGCCTGGCGAGCCACTCATGTCGGTCGACAACCTCGACTCCATGAAGGTGCCCAACGTCCTCAGCGGCGGCCTGCCCGGTTTACCCGAGCTGGGCATCCAGCCCACGGCGCTCGAGGTGGTGGTGCCAGCCTACCTGGGGCAGCAGGCGAGCTGGGCCGACCGGCTCGACGCCTGGCGTGCGTCGGCGCGTCGCTGAGCCGCGCCCCATGAAAAAGGCCCGCTGAGCGCGGGCCTTTCAGGAAGAGGCGGAAGCAAACCAGGGCAGGCGGGGCCCTCGATCCATCAGGCCGCGGCCAGCAAAGCGGAGGTGTCGAACACGCTGCTCATCGGCGGCAGGTTCATGATCATCGGGGCCGGCGCGTTCTTGGAGACCTTGGCGGGCTTCACGTTGGGGTCGTTCTGCGCCACTTCGGCCTTGTCCCAGTTGCCCGCCGACTCCTTGCCCGAGACGGCGATGGAGTAGAAGACGCGGAACGGGATCTTGCGCTCACCCCAGAAATCGGCGGCGTCGCGGAAGGCATCGAGCAGCTGCTCGCGCGTTTCGCGGTCGACGTTGCCGCCGGGGATCAGCTCCAGCACGACGACGAAGCCCGGCTGAGGGCCCGACTTGTGCACCATGTCGGTGATGCAGTCGTACAGGGCGTCGAGGTTCTTGCCGAAGTGGTCCGGGAACAGGAAATCGCGCGCGATGATGTCGAGCGCGTCCTGTTTGCACTGAGCGCCGCTCAGGTTGGTGTACAGGAAGTGATGGCCCACCGCATTGGCGGCCTGTTGCAAGTCTTCCGGACGGAAGGCCCGGATGGATTGAACGATGTTGGGTCGAACGGATTGCAACAACATGATCGCTTGGGGCCCGCGGTGCGTCGAGGTGAGTCGCCGCCCGGTCGGGCAAGTTAGGGTTCAGGACAAAAAGAGCGGGGTGGGTGCCGGGCCGTGGGGCTCAGCGCGCGGGGTCTATCAGTTGGAAGCTGGCATAGTGATCCCGCGTGTAGAAACAAGTTTCCGGTTGTCGAACTTCTTTACCTCCGCAGACGATGCGTCGTGCCCCACGATCGCGCTCGCCCGGTGTTGGCACGGTGTACTCCCGATAGAAGCCGCGCGGCCGACGTGGAAGCAGTCGCTCCCGGTTGCCGAACACCGACCCGTCCTTGTCGTATCGGAACGGGCCACCGGCGTGGATGCGTCTGTGCGTGTCCTGGGCCTGCGGGGGCAGGCGTGTGAGGGCAACAGCGACAAACGAACCCCGCAGGGCCTGTTCTGATTCGGGCGCACCTTCTCGGGTGAACGCGCCGGCTGGGGCAGCAGTCAAGGCCAGCGACAACGCTGTCGACAGCGCCAATGACAGCGCCAGCCACATCGTCAACGTCCGGCCCCTCAAAGCGATACGGGGCACCATGTTTGCTGTCGGTCCAGCTTGCGAGATCCAACCTGAAGTGAATCAGTGATCGGTCAGCAATGCAGCTCTTCGTTAAAGGCGATATGGTAGAGAAAGTGACCGCAAAGCTCAAGGGCTAGCCCCTGCTTCCAAGGGAGATCTGGCTTTTTGTTACCGGCCCTTGACATCCCTTCACCTTGCGGCGACGCCACACCCATAAGAGGGGGGTGACGGGCCGTTCCCACGGCTGGACGGGCTGAACCCCTCACCCGTGGTGTGCGAATTGTCACGAATCGCCTCGATACTGGCCTCGCCTTTCAGAAAACAGGGAGAAGCCATTGGGTGCGCTGCATGCGTCCGTGGTGCCACCGTGCCGCGACGCATCGACTGCGTCGGGCCCGCGCGGGCACCACCGTGAGATCCGGTCGCAAGACTGGAGCCTGATGGCCGTCCGCCTGGCGTGGTGCCTGCTGGCGCTGCTCGTGTGCGCCTGGCCGCGCATCGCCCTGGCCCAGACCACGGTCAACGGCCCCATCGAGGCCCACACCCGCTGGACGCTGTCCGGCAGCCCCTACGTCGTTCGCGACAACCTGTTCATCAACGGGGGCGCGACCCTCACCATCGACGCAGGCGTGACCGTCTACGTGGCGCCCGCGGCGCGCATCCAGGTGGTCTCCGGCTCGATCGTGGCCCTGGGCACGGCCGCCCAGCCCATCGTGGTCGCGTCCGACAAGGTCAGGCTGGGGCAGGCGCCTCAGGCCGGTGACTGGGGGCCCTGGCTGTTCACGTCGGGCACCACGGCCAGTCGCCTGGAGCACGTCAAGCTCCAGCACGGCAAAGGCATGGTGCTGGAGGCGGCCTCGCCCACGCTCAATCACGTCGAGTGGCAGTCGCACCAGGGTGCGGCCCTGACCATCGACCTGCAGTCCTCGCCCGCGGGCGTGGGGCTCAAGGCCGTCGATTGCGGCGTCAACGGCATCGTCGTGCCCGCGGGGGACCTGACGGGCTCGGTCAAATGGGCGCTGCGTGGCATCCCCTACGTGGTTCAGGGCGGCAAGCTGTCGGTGGGCGCCTCGCCGCGCCTGAGTTCGGTCAGCCCGGCGTCCGTCGAGCGCGGCCAGACCGTCACGCTGACCGTCAACGGCGCGCGCCTGGGCGGCATGAACGCCCCGACCTTCAGCCAGCCCGGTTTGCCCCTCACGCCCTTCAGCGGGGGCTCGGCCTCCCAGGTTTTCCTGCAGCTCAAGGTGGCGGACAACGCGCCCCTGGGTGCCGCCGCGCTGCGCATGCAGGTCGACGCCGGCGAGGTCGAGCTGCTCAACGCCATCACCGTCACGCCGCCGCTGCCCGCGATCACGGGCCTGTCGCCCACGACGGTGTTCGCCGGCGCCGGCGTCACGACCTTGACGGTGCAGGGCCGCAACTTCACGAATCAGTCCGAGGTGCTGGTGAACGCCGCCGCCTTGCCCACCACCTGGGTGAGCGCGGCCGAGTTGCGCGCCAGCCTGCCCAGCCAGGTGGCCACGGGCGCCTTGACGGTGCAGGTGCGCACCCCGGATGCCCAGTCTGCGGGCGCCTACCTGACGTCGGGCACCGCCGGCTTGCAGGTGCAGGCCCCGGTGCCGCCGTTGCTCACCATCGAGCCCACCCCCGTGGCCTTGCCGCCGGACGGCCGCCCGCGTGAGCTGGTGCTGCGCCTGTCCAAGGCAGACTACCGCGACAACACCATCAACCTGTCGGTCTCCGACAGCAGCAAGGCTTCGGTGTCGCCGGCCTCGATCCTGATCCCCGCGGGCCAGACCTCGGTCAAGTTCACCGTCACGCCGGGCACCAACCCGGCCACGCTCAGCCTGGTGGCGGACTCCGCCAACCTCGCGCGCGTCTCGGTGCCGCTGTTCCTCACGGCCGATTTCCGCGGCGCCAACACCAGCTACGCCCAGCCCGTGGGCGTGGTCGTGACGGTGGTGCCCGGTCAGGTCACCCGCACCACCCAGCTCTCCAACCAGCTCGTGGGCGTGTCCGTGGGCGCCGTGCTGACCCAGGCGTCGCCTCGAGCCTGGTCGGTGGGCGGCAACGCCGTCCTGAGCATCCAGGGCCGTGGCCTGGTCGCGGGCACCCAGGTCGCGATCGAGCCGGCCGCGGGCCTGACGCTGGGTGCGGTCACCGTGGCCCCGGATGGCGGCAGCCTGTCGGTGCCGCTGGGCACGGCCGCCAACGCCGCCGTGGGTTCGCGCCGCCTCGTCATCAAGGACGCCGCCGGCAAGCTGCTCACCTTCGCCGACCCGGCCCAGGCCGTGGTGCAGGTGATGGCGGGTGTGCCCGTGATCGACGCCATCGAGCCGATCACCGCGGCGCGCGGCTCGGCCATCAACCTGCTCGTGCGCGGTCGCAACCTGCACGAGGGCCGCGTCGTGCTGTCGCCGGCGGCGGGCCTGGCCGTGGACGCGCAGCCCGAGGTCAGCGCCGACGGCACCACGCTGACGGCGCGCCTGAACATCGCGCCCGACGCCGAATCGGGCGCCCGGGTGGTGCAGGTCGTCGCGCCAGCCGGTGCGACCTCCAGCCTGGCCCTGCCGGGCAACACGCTCACCATCGGCCAGGCTTTGCGCCCGGCGGTCACCCCCGTGACGTCGCCGGTGGTCGGGGTCGTGGTCGGCTCGGCCACCCGCACGCCCGATCCGGTGGTGCGTCAGCTGGGCGCGGGCCTGGTGGGCGTCATGTCCGGCACCGGCGTCAGCGGGCTGAGCCCGCGCACCGGTGTGATCGGCACCGAGGTGGTGGTTCAGGTCACGGGCTCGGGCCTGTCGGCGGTCAACGCCGTGCGCTTCGTGCCCGAAGCCGGACTCAGCGTCGTCAGCGGCCCGACGCCGTCGACCGATGGCAAGCAGCTGAGCTTCACCGTGCGGGTGGACGCCGCCGCGGCCCTGGGGCTGCGCCGCCTGGTCCTGCAGACCGCCGCCGGCTTGCCGGTGACCTTCTCGCAGCCCCTGGATGCGGCCTTCCTGGTGTCGGCGCCGATCCCCGAGTTGCAGTCCGTGACGCCGACCATCCTGGTCAGCGGCCAGCCGGCTGTGCGCATGCTGGTGCGCGGCGTCAACCTCAACAACGTCTCGGCTGTGCGGGTCGAGCCCGCCGAGGGCATGACCGTGGCCGGCCCGTTCGAGGTCGACGCCGAAGGCCGCACCCTGGGCTTCACCCTGTCGGCGGCGGCGGGGGCGGCTTCGGGTCAGCGCGTCTTGATCGTCACCACGCCAGCGGGCGAGTCGACCGCCACGCTGCAGGCGGGCAACCTGGTTCGCGTTGCCGCCCAGTTGGGCAACACCGTGCCTGCCATCGCCTCGCCGGTCGTCGGGGTCGTGGTGGGCTCGGCCAGCGGCCCTGCTCGCCCCGATGTCGACACGACGCTGAGTTCCCGCCTGGTGGGCGTGGTGGTGGGCTCGCCGGTCGCGGCTCCCGATCCCTTGCCGCGCGGGGCCTTCAGCCTGCCCGTTGGCGTGAGCCGCGGACCGGTGGCCCGCTCCATCGAGCCGCGTGGTTTCCTGCAGGGTTCGTCGGGCTCGTTGGTGGTGACCGGCTCCGGCCTGGGCAGCGTCACCAGCGTGAGCATCAAGCCCGACACCGGCATCTTGTTGGGCTCACCGACGGTGTCGGCCGATCAGGGCAGCTTGAGCGTCTCGATTTCGGTGGCGCCCGATGCGCCGCTGACGCTGCGCGAGCTGAAGCTGCTCACCGCCGATGGCCCCATCGTGTTCGCCGACGCGGGCACCACCCGCACCATCGGCATCGGCAAGGTGCCCACGCTGACGTCCATCAGCCCGATCTTGATCGAGCGTGGCAAGGGCGTGACCTTGGCCATCCGGGGCACCGGCCTGGCGGGCGTGACGGGCGCGGTCTTCGCCCCGGCATCCGGCTTGTCGGCGGCGCCGGAGATGACCTGGACCCAGGACGCACTCGGTGAGTTGCTGACCCTCAGCGTCAGCGCCGCATCGACCGCTGAACTCGGCGAGCGCGCGCTGATCCTGCTCGTTCCGGGCGGTCAGACCGGTTCTGCCCTGACCCCGGCCAACACCCTGAAGGTGATTGCACCGCAATGACCCCCGATCCGCTTCAAGCCATGAAATCCGTTTCGACCTCTTTCTTTCACCTTTTCACGAGGAGCCCGTCCATGAACACTTCATCTGCCAAGTTGAAGCTGGCTCCGAGGCGTGGCGCCTCGGCCGTTTTTGCCCTGTCCTTGCTGGCCGCTGCTTCGGCCCAGGCCGCTTTCGACAGCGGCAGCACCGGCGCCGATGGCACCCTGAACCCCACGGTCAACACCGAGATCGTGCTGCCCGCCAGCGGCGTGCTGAACTACACCAGCATCAACATCCCCGCGGGCGTGACCGTGACGTTCAAGAAGAACGCCACCAACACCCCGGTGTACCTGCTGGCCAGCGGCAACGTGACCATCGCCGGCACGATCGACGTGCGCGGTGGGGACGCCAAATCCACCGGCACCTATGGCGATGGCGCCCTGGGTGATGACGGTGTTCCTGGCTTTGGCGGCCCGGGTGGTTTCGACGGTGGCCGCGGGGGGCGTGAAGACGCCGCACAGCGCGTGGACATCGTGCGCGGTGGCCCCGGTCTGGGCCCGGGCGGCGGTCGTGGTGGCATCGAGGGCAACAACGGTTGCGCCAACGACGGCTTCGGCTACTACAAGTACATGGCGTCAGGCGGTGCCTATGGTGACAGCACCTGGGGCAGTCACGTGGGGTGGCAGTGCGACGGCAACTACCGCACCAATTACGTGCCGGCGGCCAAGGCCTATGGCTCCGCCCTGCTTCAACCGCTGATCGGCGGCTCGGGCGGTGGCGGTGGGCGCGGGGGCACGGCCTACCCCGGTTCGGGCGGCGGCGGCGGCGGCGGTGCGATCTTGATCGCCGCCTCGGGCACCATGGCCATCACGGGCACGATCGATTCCACCGGCGGTGACGCCGGCGGCATCGCGGGCACCGGCGTCGGCGGCGAAGGCGCGGGTGGCTCGGGTGGTGCGATCCGCCTGATGGCCACGTCCATTTCGGGCAATGGCAAGCTGTACGCCGCCGGTGGTTGCTGGAATTACAACAACACGCGTCGACAGTACTGCGGCATCACCGGCCCTTACAACACGCGTGGCGGCGCCCAAGGCCGCATCCGCCTCGAAGCCGAGGCCATCACCTTCGGTGGCACGGCCGACCCGGCTTACGCCAAGGACGTCCCGGGCCCGGTCTTCCTGGCCGAGGCCCCCAGCCTGCGCATCGCGTCGGTGGCCGGCCAGGCCGTGCCCGAGAACCCCACGGGCAACGCCGACATCACCTTGCCGGCCGACACGAGCGGCCCGGTCGAGATCACCTTCCAGACCCGCAACGTGCCCGTGGGCAACACCGTGCTGCTGCGCGTGGTGCCCGCCTACGGCAAGAGCACGGAGGCCATCACGCCGGCCATCGCCGGTGCGACCTCGGCGGGCACCGCCGCGGTGTCCGTGGTGCTGCCTTCCGGCCCGAGCACGCTGCAGGCCACGACCACCTACACCGTGGTGGTCGCCGGCCAGATCGACCTGTCGCGCTTCGCTCAGAACGAGGCGGTCGACAAGGTCGAGGTGACCGTGTCCCTGCAAGGCGAGACCCGCACCCGCCTGCTGACGGCCAGCGGCAAGTCCTACGACGTGCCTTACCGCACGCTGCAGGCCGCCGGTTTCCGCGGCTGACCCCGGATCGCTGAACCCGGCCTCCGCAACCGCTCACCGAACGGCCCACTGAACATGACCACGCGCTCTTCCTCGGCCCGCTCGCTGCCTTCGCCCACCCTGACCCAACGGGCTCGCCCGGTGTGGGCGGGTGCGGTGCTGGCCGCGACCCTGGCGCTGCAGGGCGCGCCGCTGTCGGCAGCCGACCTCACGCTGGAAGAGGGCGTGGTCGTCAAGTTCAGCACGGGCTCTCAGTTGGTGGTGCGCGACCGCCTGGTCACGCAAAGCGGGGTCATCCTCACCAGCGACAAGGACGACTCGGTGCTGGGCCCGTCCTTTGCCGCCCCCGGTGTGGCGAAGGCCGGCGACTGGCTGGGTGTGCGCGTGGAGAAGTCCGTCGTGGGCTTCGGCGGCGTGTCGTTCAGCGACATCCTCATCAAGCACGCGGGCGAACGTGGCGAGCCAGCCCTGTACCTGCGCGCCACCAGCCCGCAGCTGCAGTACTTCCAGGTCAGCGACAGCGTGCTGGGCCTGCGGCTGGTCGACGGCGCCAAGCCGGCCATCAGCGGCGCGAGCTTCCTGCGCAACGGGGTGGGCCTGGAGTCCGATGGCATCGCGGGGCTGAGCATCACCAGCACCCAGTTCTCGGGCAACACCACGCAGGCCATCTTCAACAAGACGCCGGCTTCGGTCATCACCGCCACGGGCAACTGGTGGGGCGACGCCAGTGGCCCCAAAGACGCCGTGGGCAACCCCAACGGCCTGGGGGACGCGGTGTCGGGTGGCGTGAGCTATGGCGGCTTCCTGGCCAGCGCGCCCTTGCTGGCGCCCACGGTCCGCCTGACGCAGCCGGCCACGTATTTCGAGAACCGCACGGTGCAGCTGGCGCTGGCCTGCGTCAACGCCACCGAGTACCGCCTCGTCGAGGGCACGGGCTTCGTGGGCGTGCCCTTCCAGTCCCTGAGCAACGGGCGCACCACGCTGGACTTCACGCTCTCCGAAGGCGATGGCCGCAAGACCGTGTCGGTGCAGTACCGCAACGCCACCGGCACCGTGGCCACCGCCACCGTGGCGGGCGGCGTGCTGGTGGACACCCAGGCCCCGGTGATCGCCGTGACCAACCCGGCCGCCGGCAGCGTGGTGGCCTCGTCCATCACGGTGGAGGCCGCCGTCACCGACGCGTCGGGCATCGGCAAGGTCGAGTTCTACCTCGATGGCAAGCTGATGGGCACCCGCACCAGCGCGCCTTACACCCAGAGCTGGAACACCGACGCCACCACCGACGGTGAGCACACCTGGCGCGTGGTCGCCACCGACATCGCTGGCCGCACGGCCGAGCTCAGCCGCCCGGTGACGTTCAGCCGCGCGCCCGTGGCCCCCGACGCCGAAGGCCCCGTGCTGAGCGAGTTCCGCGCCGCGGGCGTGGCACTGGCTTCGGGCGCGACCTTCGGCCGCGACATCGCCTTGAGCCTCAAGGCCTCCGACCGCAGCGGCGTCTCGCGCGTGGAGTGGCTGCTCGATGGCGTGGTCGTCTCCACTGCCTCGGGCAGCGGCACCTACAGCACCACGCTGGACCTCGACGCCGTGCCCAACGGCGCGCACACGCTGGCCGCGCGTGCATTCGACTCGCTCAACAACAGCAGCACCAGCAGCTTCAACATCAACGTGGCCCACGTGGCCCCCGACGCGCCGCGCCTGAGCGCGCCGGCCTCCGGCAGCGCCACCCGCGTGCCCGACGTCACCGTGACGGGCACGGCGCAGGCGGGCAGCCGGGTGCAGGTGCTCATCAACGGCGCGCCCGCCGGCGCCCTGGCCACCGCCGGCACCGATGGCCGCTTCACGCAGGTCGTCACGCTGCTGAGCGGCCTCAACCAGATCCAGGCCACCGCCACCGACACCTGGGGCACCAGTGCGCTGTCTGCTGCGGTCAACGTCACGCTGGACCAGACCGTGCCCTCGGCCCCCGGCTCGCTCACGGCCAGCTCGCAGGCCCTGGGCAAGGTGCGCCTGACGTGGTTGAAGTCGTCCGACGCCAACGTGACCGGCTACCAGCTCTACCGCGCCGCCCAGCCCTTTGCGGCCATCACCGAAGGCGTGCGCGTGCACGGTGGCAACCTCGGCGCCGGCACGCTGGTCTTCGAAGACCTGCCCGCGCAGCAAGGCACCTGGTACTACCGCGTCGTGTCGGTCAACGCCGCGGGCGCCACCTCCGAGCCCACGAACCAGGTTCAGGCGCTGTCCGACGCCGCCGCACCGCGCGCCACCAGCGTGGCCTACACCCCGCTGGGCAAGGTCGATGGGGCCACCGGCCGCATCGGCCAGGGTCGCGTCAACGTGGTGGTCACGGTCACCGAGGTGCTGCAGTCGGCGCCTTACCTGTCCATCGTCCCGCAAGGCGGCACGCCCCTGCCGGTGGACCTGATCAAGACCGGTGAGCTGACCTACGCCGGCAGCTTCCTGGTCGACGCCGGCACCGCTTCGGGCACGGCCAACGCCTTGTTCTCCGCTCGCGACGTGGTGGGCAACCGCGGCACCGAAATCGACGCGGGCGCCACCCTCAAGATCGACACCGAGGGCCCGGCGCTGGTCGGCATCGTGCTGTCGCCCACGGCCCCGATCAAGAACGACAGCGCGCAAACGCTGCAAGCCACCTTCACCTTCAGCAAGGCCCAGCGCGCCGGCGCCCAGCCCAGCTTGAGCTACCTGCTGTCGGGCCCGGTGCGCGCGCCGGTGGCCCTCACCGGCCTCACCCAGGTCGACGCCACCACCTGGCGCGCCAGCTTCAAGCTGCCCTCGGACGCCGGCCTGGGCGGCTCGGAGAACCTGAGTTTCGCGGCCCAGTCGGTCGACGACCTGGACAACGTGTCCACCAAGGTCACCGCCTTCAACCGCTTCCAGGTCTACCAGGGCGAGCTGCCACCGCTGAACGTGCCCTTTGGCTTCAAGGCCGTGGCCCAGCCGGGCGGCAAGGTGCGCCTGGATTGGCAGGCCGTGGCGGACGCCAGCGCCTACCAGGTCTACCGACAAGGCCCCGATGACGCCGCCTTGCTGCCGCTCATCCGCGCCAGCGGCGAAAGCCTGATCGACCAGACCCCGCGCGACGGCAGCTACCGCTACGCCGTGGCCACGGTGCGCACCTCCAACGGCCAGGAGTCGCTCTCCAGCCAGACCGCCGCCATCGAGGTGCTGGCCAGCGCCACCGCACCGGGCGCGCCGCAGAACCTCGCGCTGCAACTCACCGGCCAGGGCATCGTCGCCAGCTGGCAGGCCCCCGTGGCCAGCGACGTCAAGGGCTACCGCCTCTACCGCGCCAGCGGCACCAGCATCACCAGCGTGGTGGGCCTGACGCCGCTGAAGTCCGCCATCGTGCAGACCGCGGCGCTCGACCCCTCGCCCTCGCCCACGCAAGGCGCCTACGTCGTCACCGCGGTGGACGCGGCCGGCAACGAGTCCGCGCTGTCGAACTCGGCCTACCTGAACGCCAGCCTGCTGCCGGTGGCCAACCTCAAGGTCCAGCAGCTCGGCAAGGAGCTGCCCGTCATCAGCTGGGACGCCCCCAACGGCAACCTGGCGGGCTACCTGGTCTACGTGGGCGCCGACGCGGCCCGCG
Source organism: Burkholderiales bacterium (assembly GCA_016000265.1). Classification (GTDB taxonomy): domain Bacteria; phylum Pseudomonadota; class Gammaproteobacteria; order Burkholderiales; family Burkholderiaceae_C; genus Aquabacterium. The sequence goes on along the minus strand of JAECRL010000004.1, from coordinate 182,889 downwards.
TCAAGCTGACCCCGGCGGTCACCAGCGCTCGCAGCCTGACCGACAGCGGGTTCACCAGCGGCGAGCGCCGCTACACCGTGGCCTCGGTGGACGCCGCGGGCGTCGAGATGCCGCGCAGCATCCTGCTGCCTTCGGTCAGCACCCAGTTCGTCTCCGGCCTGCCGATCAAGCGCGGCATCATGAACAAGGTCGGCGTGCAGGTGGTCAACCTGTCGGCCACCTCGCTCAGCGGCGTGCGCGTGGTCGTCAAGCTGCCCACCGACAAGGCCATCACGCAGTTCAAGGACCACCGCTCCGAGGTCTTCAGCCTGGCGCCCAACGAGACCCGCATCGTGCCGGTCATCGTGGGCGGCTACGCGGACCTGCCGGGTTCGGCGCCGTCCCAGGTCGGCGTGGAGATCGCCGCCAACGAAGGCGAGCTCGTCAAGCTGGCACGCGACGAAACCCTGTCCGTGGTCGATGGCACCCTGGTCGTGGGCATGGCCACCGACGCCTTCACCCGCGGCGCCACCGGTCAGCTGCGCCTGACCATCGAGAACACCAGCGAGGTCGACATCGAGCTGCTGACCGCCACCAACAACGGCAACAGCGAGTCCTCGGAGCTGCGCTTCAAGATCCTGGACGCCGACGGCAACGTGCTGTCCACCCAGGCCTACAAGCAGGCCCTGGGCGCCCAAGTCGTCACGCTGACCAACGGCCTGACCGTGGCCCGCATCCCGGCCGGACAGGCCTACACCTCGGATGCTTTCACGCTGAACGTGCCCGCGGCCAGCCCGAACAACATCCGGGTGCGCTTGGAGGTCGACAAGCTGCGCTTCCACTCCGGCCAGGACGACCAGGTGATCATCCCGGGCCAGGGCTCGGAGAAGCTGGTGTCGCTGCTGGACACGGCCTACGTGGGCGAGGTCACGGACGTCAGCCCGGTCAGCTCCTTCGGCGACCAGGACGTGCGCATCACCGGCCAGGCCCTGGATCGCAACGGCCGCGCGCCCCTGCCCAACACCCGCTTGAAGCTGGTGCTCAACCAGCAGGGCTTCGAGCGCGTCTTCAGCGTGCTGACCGACGGCGCGGGCAACTTCGTGCACGTCTTCAAGCCCACCGTCACCGACGCGGGCCTGTTCAAGGTCTCCGCGGTGCACCCCGAAATCACCGACCGCCCCGAGCAGAAGGCCTTCACGATCAACCGCGTGAGCGTGGGCCCGGCGCCGTACAAGCTCGACATCCCGCGCAACTACCCCTTCACCATCCCGTTCACGGCCAAGGCCGGCCCGGGCACCTCGGCCAGCAACCTGCGCCTGGTGCTCAACGCGGCCAGCCAGCCCACGGGTCAGGTGCCCGCCGGCGTCAGCGTGCAGCTGCCCAGCCCGGTCAGCCTGGTCGAGCGCCAGACCCTGAACGTGCCGGTGGTCTTCAGCGCCAACAACGACGCCCAGCCCTCGGGCTCGCTGATCCTGGACGTGGTGTCGGACGAGCAGCCGCTGACCCCGATCGGTCGCGTCGCCGTCAACTACACGCTCTCGCTGGCCAAGCCCAACCTGGCGTCCACGCCGAGCTTCGTCGAGACCGGCCTGGCGCAAGGCGGCAGCCAGATCGAGTCGGTCGAGGTGCGCAACAACGGCTTGCAGGATGCGCTGAACCTGAGATTCACGCTGACCCAGGTCGGGGGTGCACCCGCGCCCGCCTGGGCCGCCATCGCCAGCCGCGCCAACGGCAGCCTGGCCGTGGGCGAGCGCCGCAGCATCGACCTGTCCTTCACGCCCCCGGCGGGCACGCCCGAAGGCGTCTACGAGTACCGCCTGACCGTGGCCGGCGACAACGTGCCGACCCAGTCGCTCAACGTGTACGTCAGCGTCACGCAGAGCGGTCAGGGCAACGTGCTGTTCAAGGCCAGCGACATCTACACGGCCACCGTGGACAAGCAAGGCAAGCTCATCCCGGGCCTGGCCGGTGCGCGCGTGACCCTGCAGAACGAAGACGTGCCCACCATCACGCAGGAGCTCAACACCGACGCCCTGGGCGAGGCGCTGTTCCAGAACCTGCCCTCGGGTCGCTACAAGTTCCGCGCCACGGCAGCCAACCACCAGGAGGTCGGCGGTCGCGTCATCGTCAAGCCCGGCATCACCTTCAACCAGTCCGTGTTCCTCGAATACAACCTGGTGACGGTGGAGTGGAGCGTGCGCGAAATCACCATCCAGGACCGCTACGAGATCACGCTCAACGCCACCTTCGAGACCGACGTGCCCGCGGCCGTGGTCGTGATGCAGCCCACCAGCGTGAACCTGCCCAAAATGAACGCCGGTGACGTCTACTACGGCGAGCTGACGCTGACCAACCATGGCCTCATCCGCGCCGACAAGGTCAAGCAGCAGCTGCCGCGCAGCGACGGCTTCTTCCGCTACGAGTTCCTCGTCGAGGTGCCTGACAGCCTGGCGGCCAAGCAGCGCGTGACCATCCCCTACCGCGTGGTGGCCTTGCAGCCGCTCGACGTGGCGGCCACCAGCGGCGCGGCCAGCGGCGGCGGTTGCTACAACTACAGCAACACCTACGCGGTCACCTGCAGCTACATCTGCGCCAACGGCAGCGAAGCCGGCTGCGGCGCCCAGACCTCGTGGTTCTCGGTCAGCGGCACCACCTGCACCGGCACCGGTGGGGGCGGTGGCGGCGGGGGCGGCGGCGGTGGTGGGGGCGGCGGTGGCGGCGGCTGGGGCGGTGGCGGCACGAGCACGCCCATCAAGATGAAGGGCAAGAAGTGTGTGTACGTGCCCAAGGGCGGCACGAACTGTGATTGACGCGCCATGTCATGCCCCCCTGCGTCCGCTCAACCCATGACCCCGCGCGCGCTGATCCGGCTGGCATGCGCGGCCTCGCTCGCGCTGACGGCCGTCACCCTGAGTCTGTCCCTGACCCCGACCGCCTGGGCCCAATCGACGCCCAGCCCCAACGGCCTGATCGTCACGCGGCCCAATGGCTACGCCAACGTGTCGGCCACGGACCTGGTCTTGCGCAGCGAGGCCGGCCAGGTTCGCTGGGGGCGCCATTGGGACGGGCAGGAGTGGCGCTTCAACCCGCAATGGGAAAGCCTGAGCCAGAGCTGGAAGAACCTCACGGGCAGCCAGTCGGCTGACACGACGGCCACCACCGCCACGGCGTCGGGGGGCGGCGCCTCGGGCGCGGGGGCGACGTTGTCGGGCTCCGGCTCGGGCGGCACCGGTGGCGGCTGCTGGGTGTGGGTGGAAGAAGACTGGCAACCCTCGTTCGGCACGACCGTCATCGGGGGCTTGCCCCAAGCCGATGCCGTGGTGCCCACCCGCCTCACGCCCTTCAACAAGGTCATGGGCGAGGACGCCCAGAACTACACCCCGCTGCAGCGCGTCAGCGTGGACTACGCCTCGCTGTGCGCCGGTGCCGCGGTGGCCATGCCGCCGGCCAACGACGTCGAGGCCATCCGCCGCAGCAACGAGCTCTACCTTGGCGACAACGGCCGCTACGCCTTCAGCAACCGCTCGGTGCTGGAGAAGCGCCCGGTGCAGCTGCTCACGCCCGCCGCGGCCGACGTGCTCTACGCTCAGCTCGCCACCGGGCGCCTCACCCTGGCGTCGTCCACCCAGGAAAAGGGCTACCGCTGGATCGACAAGTCCGGCGACTGGGTCGACCACAACACCCAGGGCCAGGTCGTGGCCCACGGAGACCGCAACGGCAACCCGACGTGGCTGGTGCGGGACGTGGGCGGGCGCCTCGTCGGCGTGGTGGACGCCCGCGGGCGCGTGCTCTTCAGCCTGCATTACACGGGCGCCTTGCTCACCGAGGTCAAAGACCACCCGATCGCGGGCCTGGCCCTGGACCTGCCCGCGCGCAGCGTCAAGTACGCCTACGACGAACGCAACCGCCTCACGCAGGTCACCGACGTGCTCGGGCACGTCACGAAGTACGCCTACAACGTCAGCAACCGCCTGACCCAGGTCACCGACGCCCTGGGGCGCAGCGAGTCCCTCGCTTACACCGGCGACACCGTCTCCCGGCACACCGCCGCCGATGGCGCCGTGACCGATTACGCCTTCGAGTACGACGACGCCAACAAACAGTTCATCAGCAAGGTCACCGGGCCGCAAACCGAAGCCGGGCGGCACGTGGACGACCTGACGCACAACCGCGCCGGCAAGCCCGTGCGCCAGATCGTCAACGGCCGCACCGACCTCGAGGTGGCCTACGACACCGGCGCGCGCGCCGAGATCCGCACTAACGCCCGGGGCTTTCGCACCCGCGTGGTCAGCAACGAGTTCGATCAGGTCGTGCGCATCGAGCACCCCGATGGCGCCGTGGAACAGATGGCCTACTCGCCGCTGCACCTGCAGCAGACCGAGGCCATCGATGCCCTGGGCGTGCGCACCCGCTTCGAGCACGACGCGCGCGGCAACCTCGTGCGCAAGGTCGAAGCCGCCGGCCTGCCCGAGCAGCGCGTGACCACCTACCAGCTCAACGCCCGCGGGCAGGCCGAGCGCATCACCCGCGAGGGGCGCACCGAAGCCAATGGAGCCATCACCCCCGACGCCATTTGGCAGATCACGTGGGACGAGCGCGGCCAGATCAGCCAGACCACCGACCCCGAAGGCCACGTGCGGCGCTACGAGTTCGACCGCATCGGCAGCCTGCGCCGCCACACCGACCCCCTGGGCCGCGTGCGCCTGTACGAGGTCGACGCCGCCGGGCGCCTCGTCAAGGAAACCGACGACGTCGGGCTTGTGCGCAGCCTCAGCCACGACGCGGTCGGCAACCTGGTCGCCGAGACCGACGGCCGCGGCAAGACCGTCACGCAAAGCCACGACGCGCTCAACCGCCTGATCGAGCGCACCAACGCGGTCGGCGGCGTGCGGCGCACCCCGCGCAACGGCCTGGGCCTGGTCGTCTCCGACACCGATGAAGACGGTCGCCAGCGCCTGCGCGAGCACGACGCCTTCCAGCGCCTGGTGCGCCTCACCGACGGCCTGGGGCACCTCACCACCTCGGGCTACCAGGTCAGCGACGGCAGCGCCGCTGGTGTGCTGGGCAGCCTGGGCCAGCCCACCGAGGTCGTGCACCCCACCTACACCGAGTTGCGGCGCTTCGACGCCCGCGAGCGCCTCACCAGCCGCAGCCTGGTCTACCGGCACGCGCAGGGCGAGCTCACCGCCACCCGCACCAGCACCCACACCACCCACCACGACCAGGCCGGCCGCGTCACCAGCGAAACCGACGCGGCGGGCCAGACCTGGCGCCACCGGTACAACGCCCTGGGCCAGCGCACCGAGACCACCGACCCCCTGGGCGGCAAGACGAGCTACCTCCTCGATGCGCGCGGCAACGTCATCGAACTCACCGACGCCAACGGCAACACCCACCGCTTCGAGCACGACCGCAACGACCGCCTGGTTCGCGAGACCCGCCCGCTGGGGCAGGTCACCCAGCACCGTCACGACGCCGCGGGCAGCCTGATCGAGAAGATCGACCCCGACGGCACCCGCCACCTCTTCACCCTGGACGCGCGCACCCGCCTGCTGAGCCACGAGGTGCGGGTCGACGGCACGCTGGTGCGCAGCACCTCCCACACCTGGGACGCCAGCAACAACCTCACGGCCTGGAGCGACACGGACCTGCTGCGCAACGAAACCACCCAAGGCACGCAGACCTGGGACGACGCCAACCGCAAACTCAGCGAGACCCTGACCTACCCCGGTGGCCACAGCCTGAGCCTGGGGTTGTCGCACAGCCCCGCGGGCAAGCTCCGGCGCCTGACCTGGCCGGACGGCACCCAGATCGACTACGCCTGGAGCGCCCACGGCGAACTCCAGGGCGTGGCCATCCCGGGTGAGGGCAGCCTCAGCGTCAACGAGTACAACTGGACGGCGCCCGTGCGCACCACGCTGCCCGGTGGCGGCACGCAGAACCGCGCCTTCGACGGCCTGCTCCAGCTGGAGGGCCTGCGAGTCAAGGGCCCTGGCCAGCAAAGCACGCTGGAGCTGACCCAGCGCTTCGGCCCCCGCCAGGAGCTCACCAGCCGCACCCGCACCGACGCTCAGGATGGCGCCAGCAGCACCCGCGCCGAGCAATACACCCACGACGCCCTCAAGCGCCTCACCCAGGTCCTGGGCGACGCCTCCGAGACCTTCGCCCTCGACGCCCTGGACAACCGCGTCGCGCACAGCCGCACGCCGGGGGCCTGGTCCTTCGACCGCAACAACCGCCTCACCCGCATCGGCTCGGGCGACTGCGGCAGCAGCGGCGTCGTCTGCTTCCAGTGGAACGAGCAAGGCAGCCTGGTTCAAAAGACCGAAGCCGGCAACCGCGTGACCCTCTACCGCCACGACGCCTTCAACCGCCTGCGCGAAGTCGCCTTGCGCATCGGCGCCGCCAGCGAGGTGCTGCTGGCCCGCTACGGCCACGACCCGATGGACCGCCGCATCTGGAAGGAGCAGTACCGCGACGCCAGCGGCCAGCCCCTGAGCCCCGCCACGCGCACGCACCTGCTGCACACCGACAGCGGGTTGGTGGCCCAAGCCAGCCAGGACATCGTGCTCAACGCCGACGGCTCGGTCACCCGCCTGGGCCAGCCCCGCCTGACGGCCCAGTACGGCCTGCGCCCCGATGCGCCCTTCAACACGGCCACGCTGTTCGTGAAGGCGCGCAACAGCCGCGGCGACGACACCCTGGCCTACTACCACCACGACCAGCTCGGCACGCCCCTGCAGGCCACCGACAAGCTGGGCAACGTGGTCTGGGCCGCGCTCTACGAGCCTTTCGGCAAGGCCAGCGTCATCACCCCGGCGGCCACCGACAGCCGCCCCACCATCGTGAGCCTGCTGCGCCTGCCCGGTCAGCTGGAGGACCCCGAGACCGGCCTGCACCAGAACTGGCGTCGCCAGTACGACCCGGCGGTGGGCCGCTACACCACCGCCGACCCCATCGGCCTGGCGGGCGGGCGCAACGTGTACGCCTACGCCTCGGCCGACCCGCTCAACCGCTTCGACGCCACCGGCGAAGAAACCTGCGGCAGCGGCTGGAACGAGCCCCTGGTGCCCGACAACCCCATGGGCTTTCGCTTCAGCGACTGCTGCGCCAACCACGACAACTGCTACGGCAACTGCGGCGGCCCCTCGCGCTCGCAGTGCGACCAGAACTTCTGCGGCTGCATGAAGTCCGAGTGCGACCGCTACACGCTGCCTTACCTCAAGCGCCGCTGCACCCCGTTGGCCAACCTCTACTGCGGTGCGGTGGTGGACCACGGTGGCTCGGCCTACGACGCCGCGCGCGCCAGCTGCGGAAAGCCGGGGTGCTGACCATGGATGGCCACGTCACGCTGCTGCAAGCCTTGGGCCTCCTCTTGGGCCTGGTGGTGCTGTGCTACGCCGCCGCCGTGCTGGCCGGCCTGAGTTCGCTGTGGCGCATCGCCTTGCCAGGCGCGCTGGTCCCCTTCCTGTTCCAGGGCCTCAATTACCTGCACCTGGGTCACCTCGACCCGTTCTTCGCTGTGGCCCTGGTGCTGTCCTTTCCCGTGTGCGTCGTGGCTGCGGCCGTGGTGCATGGCTTGTTCGAATCTTTCAGGAGGCGCCGCCCGGACTGAGCCGCGGTGGTGCCCACCCGCCCACCGCCGAGCCCACGTCACGCGAGCCCACCCCAACCGTTGATTGCTTGAGGGTCCCGACATGAACCCCGATATCCGCTCCAGCCACCCCATGTGCGCCCGCACCGACGGCGGGACGAGTTCCGCCTGGCTGACCCGCGCCTGGCTGACCCGGTCTGTGCGGCAGGGCGTCGCCGCCTGCCTGGTGGGCGCCGCCAGCCTGTTCGGGGGCAGCGGCCCGGCCCTGGCCCAGGAGACCGTCTGCGCCAAGGTCAAGATCGAGATCAAGCAGGAGCTCACGCTGGAGCGCCAGGCCTTTGACGCCGAGATGAAGATCAACAACACGACCGAGTCGGGTGTGATCGAGAACGTCTCCATCGTCGTCAAGGTCAGCGACGAAGCGGGCAACCCGATCGCCGTCACCGACAACCCCAACGACCTCAGCGCCAAGTTCTTCCTGCGCGTCTCCAACAAGCAGGCCATCGGCGACATCACCGGCAGCGGCAGCGTGGCCGCGCGCACCACCGCCGTCATCAACTGGTTGCTGATCCCAGCGCCGGGCTCGGCCGGCACCAGCCCGCTGGGCAAGAAGTACCTGGTGGGCGCCACCCTGAAGTACCGCTTCGGTGGCGAGGACCAGACCCTCGACGTCTCGCCCGACGTCATCACCGTCAAGCCCCTGCCGCTGCTCACGCTGGACTACTTCCTGCAGCAAAACGTGTGGGGCGACGACCCGCTCACGGCCGAGGTCGAGGCCGTCGAGCCCTTCACCCTGGGCGTGCGCGTCAAGAACAACGGCTACGCCGCGGCCAAGAACCTCAAGATCGACTCGGCCCAGCCCAAGATCATCGAAAACAACCAGGGCCTGCTGATCAACTTCACCCTCACGGGCAGCTACGTCGATGACGCGCCGGTGCAAAACACCCTGCTGATCCCGTTTGGCGACGTCGCCGCCGGCAGCAGCAAGATGGGCCGCTGGAACATGGAGTCCACGCTGGCGGGCAAGTTCACCGAGTTCACCGCGCGCTTCACGCACGCCGACGAGCTCGGCGGCGCGTTGACCTCCATCCTGCAGGCCACCAACGCCCACTTCCTGCTGCGCGACGTGCGCGTGGACCTGCCCGGGCGCGACGCGGTCAAGGACTTCCTCGCGCAAGACGGCGACGTGGTCCGCGTGTACGAGTCCGACAGCCCCGACAACGAAGTCACCGACCGCAGCGGCGTGGCCCAGCTGCAGGCCTCGGCCGGTGGCGGCGTGGGCGCCTACTCGGTGAGCCTGCCGCCCACCGCCGGCTTCGTCTACGTGCGCCTGCCCGACCCGTTCCAGGGCAGCAAGGTGCTGGGCCGCATCCAGCGCTCCGACGCCAAGCAACTGCTGGCCGACAACGTGTGGTTGTCCAAGACGCGCAACCCCCAGACCAAACAGTGGGAGCACTGGTTCAACCTCTTCGACGTCAACACCACCGGCGTCTACGAGGCCCGCTTCGACGCCCCCAGCACCGCCCTGCGCCCTCCCGTGCTGCAGCTGGTCGTGGACCGCCGCACCAAGGAAGAGCAACAGGTGTCCTTCCTGGTCGAGGCCAGCAGCCCCGATGGCAAGCCGGTGAGCATCGCCGCGGCCCCCCTGCCCGCGGGCGCCACCCTGACCGCCGCCGCCGCCGACCCCCAGGCGCCCACGCTGGCGCGCGCCGTCTTCGACTGGACGCCGCCCAAAGGCACCGCCGGCAGCTACCTCATCCACTACACCGTCAGCGACGGCCTGCTCAGCAGCACCCGCTCGGCCACCATCCACGTCGACCCCAAGGACCCGCCGCCCGGACCGGGCACGCCCCAGGTCCAGTCGCCGGCCTCGGGTGGGCAGGTCACCACGCTCAAGCCGACCCTGTCGGTGCAGGCCTCCAGCGCCGCACAGGACCCCACCCAGTCCATCCAGTTCGAGCTCTACCGCGACGAGGCCATGACCCAGCTCGTGGGCAGCGCCACCGTGCCGAAGGCCCCACCCGCACCCGGCAACGGCGGCGGCGAGGTGCCCCAGCCCACCACCTGGGTCGTGCCCACCGCCCTGCAGGACAACACCGCGCACTGGTGGCGCGCCCGCGCCTTCGATGGCGGGCAGGTCCACAGCCCCTGGGTCAACGCCCGTTTCTTCGTCAACCTCTTCAACGACCCGCCTGATGCCTTCAACCTCAGCAGCCCCGCGCCGGCCGCCGAGGTCAGCGACGCGCTGCCGGTCTTCAGCTGGGCCAACCCGATCGACAAGGACGGCGATGCGCTGACCTTCGACGTCGACCTCTACAGCGACACCGCCTTGACCCAGCGCGTGGCCGGTGTGAGCGGCCTGGCCGCGGCCCCCGGTGGGCAGACCAGCTGGACCGCCAGCCTGCCGCTGAGCAACCACGTCACCTACTTCTGGCGCGTGGCCGCCATCGACGCGCTGGGTGCGCGCACCCTGTCCATCGCGCGGCCCTTCGTCGTCAACACCGGCAACACGGCGCCCACCGCCCCCGTGGTCGCCCAACCCGCGCCGGGTGCGCAGGTGCCGTCCGACTCCGTTCAGCTCACCGTGCAGAACGCGACCGACGCCGAAGGCGACCTGCTGACCCTCGTCTTCGAGCTCGACGCCGTCAACACCTTCGACTCACCGGCCAAGCGCAGCTCCGGTCAGCTCATGCAGTCCACCGGCAGCGCCTCCAGCTGGCTGGTGGCCGGCCTGGTCGAGAACCAGCGCTACTTCTGGCGCGTCAAGGCGCAAGACGGCCGCGCCGAGTCCGCCTGGGCGGGCGGCGACTTCCTCGTCAACCGCAGCAACGACGCGCCCCCGGCGCCCTCCGTGCACAACCCGGGCAGCGGCGCGTGGAGCGCCACCCAGCAGCCCACGCTGGAAGCCAACCCCGTCGTCGACCCCGAAAGCGAGGCCGTGCAGTACCAGTTCGAGGTCCACACCGACGCGGCCCTGACCCAACGCGTGGCCAGCGGCAGTTCGGCCTCCGTGGGCTGGACCGTGCCCCAGGCCCTGGCCGACAAGACCACCCACTGGTGGCGCGTGCGCGCCGTTGACGCTTCGGGCGCCTCCAGCGCCTGGTCGCCGGCTGCGGTGCTGTACGTGAGCACCGGCCCTTACCAGGCACCCACCATCCAGGTGACCTCACCGTCCACGCCCATCCAGCCCACGGTGGTGGGCGAGCAGCGCCTGGTCACCATCCAGTGGGAAGGCACCAACCCCAACATCGAGCCCACCATCGCGCTGTACCACAGCACCAGCCAGGACGGCTTCAACGGCAGCCTGATCGTCGACGGCATCCGCCAGCCGGCGGGCACGCAGTCCGGCTCTTACACCTGGGACGCCAGCGCCTTGCCGGTGGGCACCCACTACATCCACGGCGTCATCCACGACGCGCGCGGCGTGGGTCGGGCGTGGGCGCCCGGTGCGGTGGTGATCGCGCCCGCGGCCCCGAGCGGCGCGGTGCTCGTCTCGCCCGCCAGCGGCCTCGTCACCTCGGAAGACGGCGGCAAGGCCACGGTGCAGGTGCGACTCAACAGCGCCCCGACCGCCCCGGTCACCGTGCCGGTGTCGGTCTCCGACGCCCGCGAAGGCGCGGTCAACCCCGCCTCCATCGTCTTCACGCCGCAGAACTGGTCCACCGCCGTGCCGGTGACCGTGACCGGTCGCCCCGACTGCCTCAAGACGGGCACCGGCGGCTACGAGGTCCGCGTCGGCAAACTGGTGTCGCTGGACCCGCAGTTCATCGGCCAGGCCGCCGCGCCCATCGGCGTCACCAACGCCGACAGCCTCTACGCCCCGGCAACCGCGAGCAACGACCCCCGCATCGGCATCTGCGCGGCCACGCTCATCGCCACCACCAAGGTCGACGCGACCACCTGGGAGTACACCTTCACGGCGATGGCGGGCAACTCGGGCGTGGCCATCAACGGCCTGACCGCCACCCTGACGGGCGCCAACCTGCCCATCCAGGTCATCCAGCCCAAGCTGGAATTCGGCGCCCTGCAAAAGGGCGAGGCCGGCCGCAGCTCGACCTCGGTCGTGTTCCGGGCCAAGGTCTACCTGGCACCCACTGCGTTCACCAACAACCTCTTCTTCCGCTGGAGTGCCAGCGCCCGTTGAGGTGCACGCGCCCGCCCCTGAATCATGAAAAGCGCCTTCCTGTCTGCCTTGCTCCACCGCCGTCTCGCGGCGCGAAGCGGCTCGTCCCTGCTGACCCTGGCCCTTGCCGTCGCGCTGGGGTCTTCGCCGGCTCACGCCCAGGGCATCAACAGCACCAACGGCCTGACCGTCACCACCCCCAATGGGTACGCGGTGATCTCCAGGGACGACATGGCCTTGAGCAGCGAAGCCGGCATGGTGCGCTGGGGCCGTCAATGGGATGGTCAGGAATGGCGCTTCAACCCGCATTGGGAAAGCCTCAGCCAGAGCTGGAAGAACCTCACAGGCAGCCAGTCGGCCGACACCACCAGCACGACGGTGACGAGTGGGCCCAGCGGCGGGGCTTCCAGCGGATCAACCGGCGGCTCAACCAGCGGCTCGGTGGGCGCCACCGCCGTGCTCAGCAGCGGCTCCAGCGGCGCCGGTGGCAGCGGCGGCGGCTGCTGGGTGTGGGTTGACGAAGACTGGCAGCCCTCTTACGGCACCGCCGTGATCGGGGGCCTGCCCCAGGCCGAGCCGGTTCAGCCCGCGCGCCTGTCGCCCTTCAACAAGGTCATGGGCGAAGACGCCCAAAGCTACGCGCCGCTGCAGCGCGTCAGCGTGGACTACGCCTCGCTGTGCGCGGGCGCCGCGGTCTCCATGCCGCCGGCCAACGACGTCGAGGCCATCCGCCGCAACAACGAGCTCTACCTCGGCGACAACGGCCGCTACGCCTTCAGCAACCGCGCCGTGCTGGAAAAGCGCGAGGTCAAGCAGATCGCAGCGGCCCCGGCCGAGGCCTTGTACGCCAGCCTGGGCACCGGCCGCATCGCGCTGAGTCCGCAGGCCAACGACAAGGGCTACCGCTGGCTCGACAAGTCCGGTGACTGGATCGACTACAACACCCAGGGCCAGGTCGTGGCCTACGGCGACCGCAACAACAACACCGTCTGGCTGGCCCGCGACACGGGCGGGCGCCTGCTGGGCGTGGTCGACCCGCGCGGGCGCGTGCTCTACACCCTGCACTACACGGGGCAGCTGCTGACAGAGGTCAAGGACCACCCCGTGGCCGGCCTGGCGGGCGACCTGCCCGCGCGCAGCGTCAAGTACGCCTACGACGAGCGCAACCGCCTCGTGCAGGTCACCGACGTGCGCGGCCACGTCACGAAGTACGACTACAACGTCAGCAACCGACTCATCAAGATCACGGACGCCGAAGGCCGCAGCGAAAGCCTGGCCTACACGGGCGACGCGGTCTCCAGGCACACCGCCGCCGACGGCGCCGTGACCGACTACGTCTTCGAGTTCGACGACGCCAACAAGCAGTTCATCAGCAAGGTGACCGGGCCGCAGACCGAGGCCGGTCGGCGCGTGGAAGACCTGACGCACAACCGCGCAGGCAAGCTGGTCAGGCAGATCGTCAACGGTCGCACCGACGTGGAGGTGCGATACGACACCGGCGCGAGGGCGGAGATCAGCACGAACGCACGGGGGTTCACCACGCGCATCGTGCGCAACGAGTTCGAGCAGGTGGTGCGCACCGAGCGACCGGACGGGGCGACGGATACGCGGGTTTACTCACCGCTGCACCTGCAGCTGACGCAAGACACCGATGCGCTGGGCGTGCAGACGCAGTACCAGCGCGACGCACAGGGCAACCTCGTCAAGATGATCGAAGCCGTGGGCACGGCCGAAGAACGGGTCACCGAGATCCAGCGAGACGCGCGTGGCCAGTTGCAGCGCCTGACCCGCAAGGGCCGTGTGGAAGTCGATGGCCGCGTCACGCCCGATGCCGTCTGGCAGGTCACCCACGACGAACTGGGGCAGGTCAAAGAAACCACCGACCCCGAAGGGCATGTGCGGCGCTATGTGCATGACCGGGCCGGTCACCTTCGTGCCTACACCGACCCGCGGGGTCACACCAGCCGGTACGACGTGGACGCGGCGGGGCAGTTACTCAAGTCGGTGGACAGCCTGGCCCGCGAACGCACTTACACCCGAGACAAGGTTGGCAACGTCACATCGGCCCTCGACGCGCGCGCAAAACAGGTGCAGGCCACGTACGACGCCTTGAACCGCCGCATCACCCTGACCAATGCGGTGGGCGGCACCTACAAGCTCCAATTCAATGCACAGGGGCTGCCAGTCAAGGAAATCGATGAAGACGGCCGCACCAGCGTGGCTGAGTTCGACAACTTCATGCGACTGACCCGCGAAGTGGATGGCCTGGGCCATGTCACCACGCACAGCTACAACGTGCCTGATGGCAGCGCTGCAGGCCAACTCGGCGCCCTGTTTGACCCCACCGAAACCCGGTACCCGACCTTCACCCAGCGCCAGCGCTACGACGCACTGGAACGCCCCACCAGCGAAACCTTGCTGAATCCCACCCAACTGGGCACCGAGGGCCTCGTGAGTGGTGCGGTCTACGACCGCATGGGTCGAATGACGTCGATGACCGACCCCAACGGCAAGACGCGCTACTACACGCACGATGCCCTGGGCCGCCTCACGGAAACCAAGGACAGCCTGGGCAACAAAACCACGGCCACCTATGACGCCCGCGGCAACCTCATCCTGATCAAGGACGCCAACGGCAACGTCAACCGTTTCGATTACGACCGCAACAATCGCCTGGTGCTGGAGACGCTGCCTCTCGGCCAGATCACCACCTACGGCTACGACGCGGCGGGCAACCTGGCGCGCCGCACCGATCCCAACGGCCACGTCACCCAGTATCAGCACGACAAGGTGGGTCGAGTCACCGAGGCCAAGCGCCTGCGCAATGGCGCCACCCTGGTGCGCACCACCACCTACACCTGGAACGCCGAAGACCAGCTCACCGGCTGGACCGACATCGACCACAGCCGCGCACAGACCAGCAGCGCGACACTGACCCATGACGACGCTGGTCGAAAGCTGTCCGAGTCGGTCACCTTCCCGGGCGGGCAGACCCTGCGTTACCAGTACGCCTACAGCCTGGCCGGACTGAAAACCCGGGTGACCTGGCCGGATGACACCGCCATCGACCACAGCCACAGTGCCCATGGCCAGTGGCAGGGCGCCGCCATTCCCGGCGAAGGCAGCATCACGGTGGCGCAGTACAAGTGGATTGAACCCAGCCAGGTGACCCTGCCGGGTGGCACCACCCAGAACCGCACCCTCAACGGCCTGCTGTACCTGGAAGACCTCAAGGTCAAGTCGCCCGGGCAACAAACCGTGCTGGCCATCGCCAACACCTGGGGCAAGGTGCAAGAGTTGCAAAGCAACCAGCGCACCGACGTGCTGGGCACGGCCAGCAGCAGCCGCAACAGCAGCTTCACCTACGACGGTGAAACGCGCCTGACAGCGGCACAAACCGATGCCGGCGGCGTGTTTGGCGGCGAAACCGAAACCTACACCCTCGACGCCATGGGCAACCGCATTGCCCACAGCCGCGTCAGCGGCGCCTGGACCTACGACGCCAACAACCGCCTGACCCAGCGTGGCGTGGGCGCGAGCGCCACCACCTACCAGTACGACGCCGCGGGCAACCTGACCCAGAAAACCGAGCCTGGTGGTGTCGTCACACGCTACCGCTACGACACCCAGAACCGGCTCATCGAGGTGGCCGACGGCAGCGATCGGCCCATTGCCCGCTACGGCTATGACCCGCTGGACCGCCGCATCTGGAAGGAGCAGTTCCGCGACAAGTCAGGCCCGCCACTGGCTCAGGCGGTGCGCACCCTGTTCTTGCACAGCGATGAAGGCCTGCTCTCCGAAAGCCGTCAAGCCATCGTGCTCAACGCCGACCTGAGCGTGAGCGCGTTGGGTGAGCCCCAGCTCGTGACCGCCTATGGCCTCAAGCCCGACGCCGAGTGGGGCACGGGCCCGCTGTTCGTGCGCACCGCCAACAGCGCCGGCCAGACCGTCTACGCCTACTTTCACCACGACCAGCTCCAGACCCCGGTGCAAGCCACGGACAAGGCAGGCAATGTGGTGTGGGCGGCGACCTACAACGCATTCGGCCGCGCCACCATCACCACCCCGGCGCCCACGGCCGACAAGCCCACCATCACCAGCGCCCTGCGCCTGCCCGGTCAGTACGAAGACGCGGAAACGGGCTTGCACCACAACTACCGTCGCTACTACGACCCCGAAACAGGCCGCTACATCACACAAGACCCCATCGGCACCGACGGCGGCTTCAACCTCCACCTGTACGCCGAGGGCGACCCCATCAACCGCAAGGACGCGACCGGTGAGTGCCCGTGGTGCGCCGCCTTTGCGGTTTGCATGGCCAGCTGTGCTCTGGAAACCGCGGCAACCAACGCCATCACCGGCGAGTGCAACAACTGGGGCGACACCGCCAAAGACTGCGCCTTGGGCTGCGCCGTCGGCATGGGTTTGGGGCGTGCTGCACAGTGGGCCAAGCGCGCTTGGGACCGCCTGCCCTGTGCAATCAACAGCTTCCCGGCCGATACGCTGGTGCATGTGCGCCCCAGCGGCGCCACCGATGGCGATGCGCAACGTGCCCGCGTTGTGCTCAAGCCCATCGCGCAATTGCAAGTCGGTGACGAAGTGCTGGCGTTCTCGGAGTGGGCGTCACCGATCGGTGCCTCCGGTGGTGATGCCCGCCTCACCTACGAGAAGGTGGTGGATGTCTTCACCAGCCATCAGCCTCAGCACGTTGTTCATCTGACACTGGCCAGCGGAGAGTCTTTGCAGGCGACCGAGGGTCACCCGTTCCTCACCCGAGAGGGCTGGCGCGACGCCATTCTGCTCAAGCGCGGTGGACAACTGTTACTCAAGGGTGATGGCGCCGGCGATGCCAGCGATTGGCAAACCATCGCCGATGTTCGCCTCGAGAAGAAGGCGTTGCCAGTTTTCAACATCGAGGTGGCCAATTCGCACACCTATTTCGTTGGCGAAGAGGGGGCGCTGGTTCACAACGGTGGCTGTAACAAGGCTAAGTCCGCATGGCGTAAGGCTCGTGAGACATATTGGAAGGCCCGCGGCCACCCCGACGGAAAACCGCCTACCCGTGAAGTGCGCGCTCGCGATCACAAGACAGGCCGCGAGTACGATCGAACAGAACGCAAAGAACTGCATCACAAGGATCCCCAGCGCAACCAAGGCTCGAACGATGCCGACAACCTCGATGAGGTCTGGCCAACCGAGCATGCCGACAGGGATCCCTTCCGCCGCCCAGGTTACGACGTCATCAAGGTTTACGATTGATCACCCATCCTCTTCCGACGGGAGTGCCCTTCGACCCCTCCCAACTCTCGCTGCCCTGGCCCACCAGCTGGAGCCGCAGCCCCATCACCCTGGCCATGGCGAAGCCGCCGGTGCTCGTGCCACTGGGCGAGGTCGTCCAGCCCGACAGCGAAGGCGCGAGGTTGCAGGCCTTCATGGCGCGCTACAGCCTGGCGGGGGCGGTGGTCGATGGCGTCACTCGGCCGAACGATGATTCCGGCTACTTCATCGTGTTCTACCTTTGCCGACTGTTGCCTGATGCGGTGCAGGTCTGGACCCTGTCGCAGGTTGCCAGCCCGGTGTATGCCGACCAGCCACAAAAGCAGGACTACTTGATGGCCTCGAAGGTGGGCAAGAAGGGCCCAACGGCCAATGGCACCCCGCCGCGCTGGAAAGTGGCCGATGCCTTGTGGCCCACGGTTGACGGGCAAGCCATGACCTTCGTGTCGGATGTTGACCTGCTGGACACGCCCTTGAACCGCGAGCATGGCACCTTCGGCGAACGGGTGTTCTGGTTCGCCGCGCACAACGCAGAAGGCTGGCGTTGGAAGGCTGTGACTCAGGCCATTCGGTCTCAGTCGGCCGAGCAGCATTACGATGCTGAGGCGGTTCGCCAAAGCAAACGCAAAGCCTGACTGCATCACGTCGACCCGGCTTCCTTGAGCGGTCGCCAATGGAGCAACACCTTTGTGATTGAGTTCGTCCCGAGGCCTGCACCCGTGGGCCATGTCTTTGACCTTGCGTTGGTCAAGGGGGCGGTGAATGCGGCACCCAAGCTGCAAGACCATCAAGGGCTGTCTGAGCTTCAGCAGCTCCGGAAGTTTTACCTTCACAATTGCCACGTCCTGAGGTCGGAACGCGAGGTCTAGGGCACGAAGAGACCTGGAGTGTCTGGACGTGCTTGAAACCAAGGTGGATGATGGGGACCTGTCATGCCTCCTTGGATTGACCCGACTGAAAGACTTCGCCCCCATGGCCTCATGACCCATGAGCACAGCCCGCCAAAGCATCCGAGACCACATTGCTCAGCACGGGCATCACCTGTACCTGGTGCAGGCAGGTGAGGTCCCGCGGTACGCCTACACCATCGGGCTGCTGAACAGCGTGGGATTCGAGTTGGTGCTGGCCGGCGCCACGACCTTCGACGCCGAAGAGGTGGCGCAGGTTCTCAATGGCGTGGCCGCGGCCTGCAAACGCGAAGGCGCTGACCTGGCGCAGCCCCTGGTGCTCGACGGCCTGGCGTCGCTGGGCGCCTTCACGCTCCAGGAGGTGCACCCCACCTGGGTCGCCGAGCTGATGCTGGGGGCCATCGACCACCACGGTCGCGCCGATGTGCGCACCCTGCAGGTCGTGCCCGACACCGAGCACTGGACCCTGGACATCCCCGACCTGTCCGAGCCTTGGGATGCCGAGGCCGAGCCCGCCTGGGCGGGCCTGCGTCAGCCCTGGACCCAGGTGTTTCCTCCGGATGCGGTGGCCACCACCAACCTCGACGCCTTGCGTGGAGAGCGTGTGACCGAGGCCGCCCGCTGGGAGGTCGATCAGTGGGAGTTGTTCGCCGGCCCGGGCCCCGATGTCACGCCGGATCAGGCTCGCATGGTCCCGCTGGCGACGCTGCTGGCCATCGACCCGACGCTGCAGCCTGTGGTTCAGCTCGACGTGGGGCGCGCGCTCTGGCGAGACGACCAGGGCGGCGACTGGCAGGCGTGGGGTTGAGATGCTGCGCACCGTGACCCTGTGCCTGGCCTTGCTGGCCGCCGCCTGGTGGTGGCAGGGCCGCTCGGCGGCGCCCCATGCCGGCTCCGGCGCTGCCACCGACACCACCGCCGACATCGCCACCCTGGCCGCCTCCGTCCAAGCCGAAGAGGTCGTCATCTACACGACGTCCACATGCACCTACTGCGCCCAGGCCATGCGCTGGCTGGACCAGCAGGGCTTCGCCTACACCGAGTGCAACATGAGCACCACGCCGCGCTGCGAGCAGGAGTTCATGTCCCACGGCGCCACCGGCACGCCCTACCTGGTCGTGCGGGGCCACCACATGAAAGACGGCTTCGACTCCGACGAATTCCTGGCGGCCTTGCGCTGACCACCCATTCGCGGGTGCGTGATGGCACTGTCACGGGAGCCTGTCAAAATCGGCGGGCTTGCTCGATCAAGCCGAGTCGCCTGGGGCGCAAACCAGGCTCAGGGAGTTCTGATGGATCACAACAGCTTGAAATCGGTGCTGCTCGCCGCAGCCTTGGCCTTGCCCCTGCCTTTCTCGCAGGCACAAGCCGCCGACGTGTCCGCTTCGGTGGGCGACCTCACCTTCACGCTGGTGGACCTCGACCCCAACGACGGCATCGAGCCCAGCATCACCTGGACGGCCATCAGCGGCGATGCGTTCACCAGCGCCCGCTCGGGCATGCAGGTGGTCTGGGCGGACGCGGCGCAGGGCATCTGGGCACCGGACCACGCCACCGTCCACCCCGATGGCCTCGCGAGCGACACCAGCACGCCCTTTCCCACGCTCGCCACCGCCTCGGCTTCGGCCCAGGCCAGCCTGAGCGCCTCCGGCCTGTCGGCCTCCTACAGCGCCCCGGCCGATGGCGGGCAAGGTTCGGCCACGGCCTCCCTGAGCGTGGGCTTCCAGCTCAGCCCCATGACCCAGCTGCTGGTCAGCGGCCGCCTGGCGCTGTCCATGCAGGCCCCGGGCGGCGAGCAGGCGGCTCTGCCGGTGGGCGCCAGCACCAGCACCTACCTGCCGTTTGCGTCGATGTCCGTCTACGCCGACGTGGCCCTGGACGTGCTGGCCGCCACCGCCCCCGGCGCGGCCCCCTGGGCCGACTTCGAGGTGCAGGACGCCGTCAACCACACCGTCAGCACCGACGCCTCGGGCGACACGGCCCCGTTGCTGCGCACGCTGGAGCGCACCTTCGCCTACACCCTGAGCAACGATGGCGTGGACGCCCTGAGCGGCTCCTTTCGCTCGCTGGTGACGATCTCCGGCTCGCAGCTCGCCACCCAGGCCGCCGTGGTGCCCGAGCCCGAGCCCGCGTCCATGGGCCTGGCGGCCGTGGGCGCGCTGATCGGCCTGGCCGCCCTGCGCCGCCGCGCGCGTCAGCCGGCATGAGTGCGGTGACCGGGCCTCACGCACATCGCGCGCACCCGGCGCACCCGGCGCACCCGGCGCCTGCGCGCGGCTTCACCCTGCTGGAGCTGCTGGTGGTGATGGTCATCATTGGCTTGCTGGCGGGCTACGTGGGCCCACGCTACTTCTCCCAGATCGGCAAGACCGAGCGCAGCACGGCCAAGGCCCAGATCGAGGGCCTGGCCAAGGCGCTGGACACCTACCGCCTGGACGTGGGCCACTACCCGACGACGGAGCAAGGCCTGGCCGCGCTCGTCACCGCCCCGGCCAACGAGTCCCGCTGGGCCGGCCCGTACCTGCAAAAAGGCCTGCCCCAGGACCCCTGGGACCGCGCCTACGTTTACCGCCAACCTGCTGCCAACCCCGCACACGACTTCGACTTGCTGAGCCTGGGCAAGGACGGGCAGGCGGGCGGGGAGGCGGACGCTGCGGATGTCTCTTACCGCTGAGCCCCGCTTGACGGCGCCTGAGCCCGGTCTGGCGCACGGCGGCGCGCGTCGCTTTCGCCTGCAGGTTCAGCAGGCCGGCCGCCCCGTGGAGTGGGTGGAGCTGGCCGCGGCCACCGAGTCCGACGCCATCCTGCAATCGGCCGCGCGCGGCTGGCAGGTGCTGGCCATCGACGCCAGCCAGGGCTCGGCGGTGCAGCAGGGGCGCGGCGCCTTCCCGCTGCTGCTGTTCAGCCAGGAGCTGCTGGCCCTGCTGGAAGCCGGCCTGAACCTCACCGAGGCGCTGGCCACGCTGCAGGCCAAGGAGCCCGCGGGCCCGACGCGCGAGCGCCTGTCGTCGGTGCTGCAGGCCCTGCGCGAGGGTCGCAACCTGTCCGACGTGCTGGAGTCTCACCCGGCCGACTTCCCCGACGTCTACGTGGCCACGGTGCGCGCCTCCGAGCGCACCGGTGACCTGCCGCACGCGCTGGCGCGCTACATCGCTTACCAGCTGCAGTTCGAGGGCATCCGCAAGAAGCTGATCTCGGCGTCCATCTACCCGGTCATGTTGCTGGTGGTGGGCAGCTTCGTCACCCTGTTCCTGCTGGGCTACGTGGTGCCGCGCTTCAGCGCCGTCTACGCCTCCAGCGGGCGCGACCTGCCGTGGCTCTCGCTGGCCCTGCTGGCTTTCGGCAAGGCCTTGCACGCCCACTGGCAGCTGGGCCTGGCCGCCTTCGTGGCCGTGGCCGGGGGCGCGGGCGCGGCCTTGTCGCGGCCCGCCGGGCGGCGCTGGTTGGGCGCCCAGGTGCTCAGGGTGCCCGCACTGGCGCGTCGCGCCGATGCCTTCCGCCTGGCCCGCTTCTTCCGCGCCGTCAGCCTGCTGCTGGCCTCGGGCATCGCCTTGCCCAAGGCGCTGGGCATGGTGACCGGCTTGCTGGGGTCGAACCAGCAGCGCGCGCTCGCCGCGGCCCGCCTGGCCGTCGACCAGGGCCAGCCGCTGTCGCAGGCCTTGCGCGACCAGGGCCTGTCCGACCCGGTGGCCGATTCGCTCATCCGCGTGGGCGAGCGCTCGGGCCAGATGGCCGAGATGCTGGAGCGCACGGCGCGCTTTCACGACGAGGACTTCGCGCGCTGGGTGGACTGGGCCTCGCGCCTGCTGGAGCCGATGCTCATGGTCCTGATCGGCCTGATCGTGGGCACGGTGGTGGTGCTGATGTACATGCCCATTTTCGATCTGGCCGGCACGCTGCAGTGAGGTCGCCACCATGAACACCCCCTTCCAGGACCCGTGGATGCAGGCCGCGCGCGTGGCCGCCGCCAGCGAGCCGCTGCCCTTCGTGCGCCTGCTGGAGCGCGCCTCCGGCCTGCCCGCGGCCGACTTCACGCGCAGCCTGGGGGCGCACATGGGCCTGCCGGTGCTGGGCATGCAGGCGATGCTGGACTGCGAGCCCGACCACCGCGCCTGGGGCTTCGCCGAGGCCGCGGGCAAGGGCGTGTGCCTGTTGCACGACGCGGCGGCGGCGCGCTGGTGGCTGGCCTGTCCGGACCCCTTCAACGAGGCCGCCGAGACCTGGGCGCGCCACCGCTGCGATCGCGTGGGCCTGCGCCCCGAGACCTGCCTGGTCCACCCCGACGACTTCGCCGCCTTCATGGCCCGCCAGGAGCAGGCCCTGCGCGCGATGGACGCCGTCGAAAACGAGTTCGCGGCCCGCGACGACGAGGAGATCGCGGCCAACATCACGCTGTCGTCCATCCAGGACGACACCAGCCCGGTGGTCAAGCTGGTCAACTCCACGCTGTACGACGCCCTCAAGCTGCAGGCCAGCGACGTGCACCTGGAGTGCGACAACGGCAGCCTGCACGTGAGCTGCCGCATCGACGGGGTGCTGGTGCCCATCACGCAGGTGCAGGGCCAGGAGCTCGCCGAGCAGGTGATCTCGCGCATCAAGGTCATGGCCGACCTGGACATCGCCGAGCGGCGCGTGCCGCAGGACGGGCGCTTCAAGGTGCGCGTCAACGAGCGCGAGATCGACTTCCGCGTCTCGATCATGCCCAACATCTTCGGCGAAGACGCGGTGCTGCGCCTGCTGGACCGCCAGTCCCTGACCGAGCAGGCGCGCCAGCTCAACCTCGACCACCTGGGCCTGGACGCGCAGGCCAAGGTCGCCATCCGCCAGCTGGCCGCGCGCCCGCACGGCATGCTGCTGGTGACCGGGCCCACGGGTTCGGGCAAGACGACCACGCTGTACGCGGCCATCACCGAGATCCACGACGGGCGCGACAAAATCGTCACCATCGAGGACCCGGTCGAGTACCGCCTGCCGCGCGTGCTGCAGATCCCGGTCAACGAGAAGAAGGGCCTGACGTTCGCGCGCGGGCTGCGCTCCATCCTGCGCCACGACCCGGACAAGATCATGGTCGGCGAGATCCGCGACGACGACACGGCGCAGATCGCGGTGCAGGCCGCGCTCACCGGCCACCTCGTCTTCACCACGGTGCACGCCAACAGCGTCTTCGACGTGCTGGGCCGCTTCATGCACATGGGCGTGGACCCATACAGCCTGTCGGCCGCGCTCAATGGCATCGTCTCGCAGCGCCTGGTGCGCCAGAACTGCGCGCACTGCTCGGTCGACGTCGAGCCCGATGACCTGGCCTTGCAGCGCGTGGGCCTCACCCGCGCGGACGTGGCGGGCTGGCGCTTGCGCGCGGGCCGGGGTTGCGCGCACTGCCGCGGCGTGGGCTTCAAGGGCCGCCACGCGGTGGCCGAGGTCTTGATCCTGGACGACCCGCTCAAGGAGATGATCGCCACCAAGGCGCCGGTGTCGCAGCTCAAGGCGCACGCGGCGTCGCTGGGCATGAAGCCCATCCGCACCCTGGTGACCGAGATGGTGGCGCGCGGCGAGACCACGCTGGATGAACTGATGCGGGTGGTGGGCTGAGATGGGCGCGAAGTCAATCAAACAAAGCAAGCGAATGGACTGGTTTGTGTGGGTGGGCGCGGACGCCGTGCAGGCCGCCGCCTGGTGCGAAGGCCGTTGGCTGGACGAGGGCCGGGTCAGCGAGGCCTGGGTGGCCGATGCGATCGACCCGATCAACGTGAACGACGCGCTGGGCCGCGTGGCGGCGCGCCTGGCCCCCTTGACGGGCCTCGTCTCCCAGGGTGCCCCTGCACACCCGCGTGCGCGCCTGTGGGTGGCCGTGGCCGATGTTCACCTGCGCGGCGCCACGCTGCCCTGGACGCCGCTGCTGATGCGAGACGCCTTGCTGCCGTCGCTGGCGCAGGCCCAGCTGGTGCAGGCCGGGCACGAACCCGGCGCGCGCGACCGCATCCGCGTGGGCGAGGGCGCCGCCGGCCAGCCGCGCGCGCTGGTGGCCCACCCGCAGGCCTTGGTGGCCGCGTGCGAAGGCCTGGCGGCCACGCTCGGGGCCTCGCTGGCTTCGATGCTGCCGCTGTCGGCGCTGGCCTGGCAGCAGGCGCGTCGCCAGGGCGTGGCTCCCGTGGGCGTGCTGGCCGATGGCCTGGCGCTGCTGCTCGAAGCCGGCGAGCCCGGCGGGCGGCACCTGGTGCGCGTGAGCGCCTGGCGCCATGCCGACGCGCAGGCCGAGCTGCGGCTGCGCTGGCGCCGCTGGCGCCTGCGTGCGCAGGTGGCGGGTGGCTCGGCGGCAGAGGCCGGGGTCGGCCCCGCCCCCGCCCCCGCCCCCGATGCCCAGGCGGCTGCCCCGCCGCAGGCTTTGCCCGTGCTGGATTGGCGCACGCGGCCGGCTGTGAAGGGCGCTGCCCTGTCCGATGCCGACGCGGAGCTGTCCTGGTTGGCCGCGTCACCTTCCGCCTCCGCCACGCCCGACGCGATCCCCCCCGTGCTGCGCCAGCTGCAAGCGGCCTCGCGCGGCGCCCCTTCCAGCCTGGACGCGGTGGAGCGCCAGGCCGAGCCCACGCCCTTGCGATGGGCCGCCCTGGCCGCCGCCGCGCTGTTGCTGGTGGGCCTGATCGCGGACAACGCCTCGACCTGGCAGGACCGCCGCGTCGCGCTGGCCTCGACCCAGCCCGAGCCCGACCTCGGGCGTCTGGCCACCGCCACGGCCCCGGTCGACCCGGCGTGGAGCCGCGAGGAGCTCGCCCGCATCCAGCAGGTCAACGAGGCGGTGCGGCGCCTGAACGTGCCGCTGGAGCGCCTGTTGATCGCCTTGCAGCCGCCACCCGACATCCCGGTGGCCCTGTTGAGCGTGGACATCCGCGCGGCCGCATCCGGTGGGCGCAGCCTCAGCCAGATCCGGGCGCAGGCCAGCGTGGGGCAGGACATGTCCCGCTACGTGGCCCACGTGGGCAGCCGCGCGCCCTTCGTGGACGCGCACCTCAAGCAGCACGAGCGCCGCGAGGGCGAACCCGGCCAGCCCTATCAGTTCACGATGGAGGCCGCATGGCCGCAGTGATCCCTTCCTGGCGGGCCGCCTGGGCCTCGGGTGAAGCCGGCGCTCGCCTGCGCTGGCAGGCTCGCCAAGGCGCGCGCGCGGCGTGGCGCCGCCTGGGCTGGACGGGCGCGGCCCTGCTGCTGCTGGCCGGGGTGTGCGCCGCGGCCCTGGCTTTCAGCGCCTGGCAGCACGCCGACCTGGCGCGCCTGCGCGAGCGCCAGGCGCAGGCCCCCGCCCTCCCGCGTCGCGCCGAACCCGTGGCCTTGTCC
Source organism: Burkholderiales bacterium (assembly GCA_016000265.1). Lineage (GTDB taxonomy): Bacteria > Pseudomonadota > Gammaproteobacteria > Burkholderiales > Burkholderiaceae_C > Aquabacterium. The sequence goes on along the minus strand of JAECRL010000004.1, from coordinate 157,679 downwards.
GACACCGCCCAGGACCGCGCCCGCCTGCAGGCCTTCCTCGCCGGGTTGCCCTCGCACCGCGACATCCCCTCGGCCGTGCAGACCCTGCTGACGCTGGCCGACCAGCACGGCGTCTCGCTCGTCAAAGGCGACTACCAGTTCCAGCCCGACGCGGTGGCGGGATTCGCCCGCTACCGCATCGCCTTGCCGATCAAGGGCAGCAGCACCCAGGTGCGTCGCTTCGTCAGCGCCGCCTTGAGCGCGCAGCCCAGCCTCGGCGTCGAGAGCCTGCAGCTGCGCCGCGAGCAAGCGTTGACCGACCAGATCGAGGCCCGCCTGGAGTGGGTGCTCTACACGCGCCTGCCCGGCTCGCCCGATCCGGCCCTGGAGGGGCCCCGGTGAGCGCGCCAACCAGCGCCCCGCCTTCGCGCCGCATCCACCCGGCGTGGCTGCTGGGTGCGCTCGCCCTGACCCTGGTGGCCGCGTACTTCGCGCCCGAGACCGAACACGGCGGCGTGGTGCTCAGCGAGCGCGCCGCGGTGGTGTCCACCGCGCCCGTGGCCACGGCCCGAGCCCCTTCTGCGATCCCGCCTGCGACCCCGACCGCGCCCCTCCCGCAGCCCGGGCGGGCCCCCGGTGCCCGCGTGCTGAGCGTGGCCGACCGCGAGGCCTTCACCGGCGACGACGCCTTGTTCAAGGGCCTGGCCGCGGCGCCCGCGCCGGCCCCCCGTGCGCCGGCTGCACCGCCCCCGCAGGCCGCCCCCAGCGAGCCCGAGGTGCCGCGCCTGCCTTTGAAGATGATCGGGCGCTACGTGGACAACGGCGCCCCCGCGGCCTTCGTGCTCATGCAGGACCAGAGCCTGGTGCTGCGGGTGGGCGACGCGCTGGCCGAGGGGTTCCGCGTCGAGCACATCGACGAGGCCTCCCTGACCGTGCGCCACCTGGCCACCGAGCAACGTCAGTCCTTCCGACTCGACGGCGCACCCTGAGACCCACACAGTGAATCGAAACGAGGGCATGAACATGTCGTCCAAGCAAGCCTGGCTGCCGCGAAGCATCGCAGCCACCGTGGTGGCCGCGGTCCTGGGCGCGGTCCTCAGCCTGAGCGGTTGCGCCTTGCTGGAGCCCAGCGTCCACCAGCAGGGCCTGGACCTGATGGACCAGGGGCAGGCCGTCGAAGGCCTGGCGCGCCTGGAAGAAGCGGTGCGCCAGAACCCCAAGCACGCCGAGTACCGCATCACGCTGGCCTTGCGCCGCGCCTCGGCCATCCAGCAAGCGCTCACGCAGGGTCAACGTGCGCTCGACGATGGCCGCCTCACCGAGGCCGAAGAGGCCTTCCGCACGGTGCTGCGCATCGACCCCGAGCACACCATGGCGCGCCAGGGCCAGGCGGCCATCATCCAGGAGCGCCGCCACCGCCTGGCGCTCACCGAGGTCGAGGCGCTCATCAAGAAGGGCACGCCGGCTGACTTGCAGCAGGCCCACGACAAGCTGCGCCCGGTGCTCAGCGAGAACCCGGGCAACCGCCTGGCCCAGACGCTGCGCGGGCGCGTCAACGACGAGCTGGCCAAGCTGCCCCGCCCCGGCCAGCGCCTGGCCGCCACCTTCCAGAAGCCCATCACGCTGGAGTTCCGCGACGCGCCGCTGAAGTCGGTCTTCGACGTCATCTCCAAGGTCTCCGGCCTGAACTTCTTCTTCGACCGCGAGATCCGCCCCGACCTCAAGGCCACCATCCTGGCGCGCAACACCTCCATCGAAGACGCCATCCGCCTGCTGCTGGTGACCAACCAGCTCGAGCAGAAGGTGCTGAGCGACAACGCCGTACTGATCTACCCCAACACGCCGGCCAAGCTCAAGGACTACCAGCCGCTGACCTTGCGCTCGTTCTACCTGGCCAACGCCGACGTCAAGGCGGTGTCCAACTCCATCAAGACGCTGCTCAAGACCAAGGACATGGTGGTCGACGAGCGCCTGGGCATCATCATGCTGCGCGACACGCCCGACGTGATCCGCATGGCCGAGCGCATCGTGGCCCTGCAGGACCTGCGCGACCCCGAGGTCATGCTCGAAGTCGAGGTCATGGAGGTCAAGCGCTCGCGCCTGCTGGAGCTGGGCATCCAGTGGCCCAGCCAGCTGGGGCTGGCGCCGCTCAAGGGCAGCAGCGGCGCCGTCACCCTGGCCGACCTCAACAACCTCAGCGGCTCCACCATCCAGGCCACGCTGGGCAGCACGCTCATCAACGCGCGCAAGGAAGACCAGAACGGCAACATCCTGGCCAACCCGCGCATCCGCGTGCGCAACAAGGAAAAGGCCAAGGTGCTGATCGGCGACCGCGTGCCCGTCATCACCACCACGTCCACCTCCACGGGCTTCGTCTCGGAGTCGGTCAACTACGTGGACGTGGGCATCAAGCTCGACGTCGAGCCCAACATCTACCTCGACGACGAGGTCGCCATCAAGGTCAACCTGGAGGTCTCCAGCCTGGTGCGCGAGGTGCTGAGCAAGTCGGGCAGCCTGTCGTATCAGATCGGCACGCGGGGCGCCAACACCGTGCTGCGCCTGAAAGATGGCGAGACGCAGGTGCTGGCCGGCCTGATCAGCGACGAGGAGCGCAGCACCGCCAACAAGGTGCCGCTGCTGGGCGAGATGCCCATCCTGGGGCGCCTGTTCGGCAGCCAGAAGGACGACACGCAGCGCACCGAGATCCTGCTGTCGATCACGCCGCGCGTGGTGCGCTCGCTGCGCCGGCCCGACCTGATGCAGGCCGAGTTCGAGTCGGGCACGGAAGGCAGCATCGGCGCCGACCCGCTGTTGCTGCGCACGGTGGAGCCGCCCGCGGCAGGGGCCTCGGGTGCGGCTCCGGCGGCCACACCCGGGGGCACATCGCCAGCGGACAAGCCCGCAGCGGTGACCCCGGCGTCGGGGGCTGTGCCGGTGATCTCGCCGGCGGCCGCGCCGGTTGCCGCCACCTCCGCACTCACCTCCTCACCCGCCAGCGGCGCCGTCACCCTGAGCTGGCAGGCGCCCGCCCAGGTCAAGGCCGGCGAGCAGTTCACCGCCGTGCTGCGCGTGCAGTCGGGGGCCGCGCTCACCGGCCTGCCCGCGCTGGTCGCGTTCGACCCGCAGGCGCTGCAGGTCGTCAGCGTGCAGGAGGGCGACTTCCTCAAACAAGCCGGTGCGCAGACGCAGTTCAGCCAGCGCGTGGACGCCGCGCAAGGCAAGGTCTTTGCGGCCGGCGTGCGCCAGGGCGGCAACGGCCCGGTCAGCGGCATCAACGGCGTGGGCAGCATCCTGTCCATCACCTTCAAGGCCCTGAAGGCCCCGGCGGGCGGCGCACCGGCGCGCGTGCAGCTGCTGTCGCTCACCCCCGAGCCCCCGCTGGCCGCGGCGCTCAAGCTGCCGGTTGAGCACGCGGTGCGCATCGCGCCATGACATCGGCAATGCGCTTGACGATGCGCTCGACCACGCGCTCGGCTCGCGGCTTCACCTTCATCGAGCTGCTCATGACGCTGGCCATCATGGGCGTGCTCGCCATGGTCACCGTGCCGCTGGCCCAGATCACGGCTCAGCGAGCCAAGGAGCACGAGCTGCGCCTCGCGCTGGCCGACATCCGCCGCGCCATCGACGCCCACAAGCGCGCCGCCGAGACGGGGCGCATCGAGCTCAAGGTCGGTGAGTCGGGCTACCCCAAGACGCTCAACGCCCTGGTCGAAGGCGTGCCCGACCAGCGCAGCCCCACGCGCCAGCTGATGTTCTTCCTGCGCGAGCTCCCGCGCGACCCCTTGCACCCCGATGCCGCCACGCCCGCCGACCGGACCTGGGCGCCGCGCAGCCACGCCTCGCCGCCCGACGCACCCGCCGAAGGCGAAGATGTCTTCGACGTGCGCTCCCGCTCCGAGGCGATCGGCCTCAACGGCGTGCCGTACAAGAAATGGTGACTCCCCGATGACGCCTCAGATGACGCCCCAGATGACCCCTCAGGTGCCCCGCCCGCGCGCTGTGACGCTGGGCTTCACGCTCATCGAGATGCTGGTGGTGCTGGCCATCGTGGCGCTGCTGCTCAGCGTGGCCACGCCGCGCTACTTCGGCTCGCTGGAGAAGGGCCGCGAGGTGGCGCTTCAGGAGAACCTGCGCGTGCTGCGCGTGACGCTGGACAAGTTCCACGCCGACAAGGGCCGCTACCCCGAGACGCTCGACGAACTCGTCGACGAGCGCTACCTGCGTGAGGTGCCGCTCGACCCCATCACCGAGTCGGCCACGACCTGGGTGCTGGTGCCCCCGAAAGAGCCCGATCAACAGGGCGTGGCCGACGTCAAGAGCGGCGCCAGCGGCACCGCCCGCGACGGTCGCCGCTTCGACGCCCTCTGACAGCGCAAACGCGACATGAGGCGCACCCACCCCCGCGGCTTCGCCTACCTTTGGCTGCTGTTCACCGTGGCCTTCCTGGGCCTGGGGCTGGTGATCGCCGCCGAGGTCAACTCGGTGGCCGTGCAGCGCGACAAGGAGGCCGAGCTGCTGTCCATCGGGCACCAGTTCCGCGAGGCCTTGCGGCGCTACAACGCCCGCCAGGCCACCCCCGGCCAGCGGTACCCCGCCACCCTCGACGAGCTGTTGCAGGACCCGCGCACACCCGGCGTCACGCGCCACCTGCGCCAGGTCTTCGTCGACCCCATGACGGGGCGGGCGGAGTGGGGCCTGTTGCGCGTGGGCGGGCGCATCGTGGGGGTGCACTCCCTGTCGGAGGCCGAGCCCATCAAGCAAGCCGGCTTCGACGACGACGACCAGTTGTTTGCACAGTCCAAGCGCTACCGCGACTGGGTCTTCACGCACCCGCCGACCTTGCTGCAGACCTCGCCGGAGGCCCAGCGCGCCGCGCAAGGGCAGGGGCAGGACAGCCCCTTCCTGTCGGGCGGGGCGGCCTCGGCACCGGCGTCGCCTGGGCTGCCTGGGCAGGTCACCCCACCCACACCGCCGGCCAGCAGCCCGCCGCCTGGCATCCTGCGCAACACACCATGAACCGCTTGCTCCGCCTCACCTGGCTGCTTGAACGCCTGACGTCGCGGGCGCTGGTGGCCGCCACCGTCGCGCTCACCGTCACGGCCACCGCCGCCCACGCCCAGGTGCGCACCGACGGCCTGGCCATGCCCCGGGCCCTGCAAGGCCTGCCCGCGGCCGGCAGCCAGTGCGGCCTCACCCCGGCCGAGAAGCTGCAGGCGCAGCAGGCCGCCGCGCTGCCCGCGCCCGATGCCCGCTGCCTGCTGTCGACCAGCGAGCTGGTGCGCGACAAGGCCCTCGCCGAGTGGACCTGGGTGGACGTGCGCCGCCCCGATCTCGCCGAAGCCGACCCCCAGCCCGGCGCCCTGCGCCTGTCGCCGGAGCTGTTGCGCAGCAAGGCGTTCCTGAAGACCCGACGCGTGCTGCTGGTGGGCGACGGCCACGCGCAGGCCGCGTTGCTGTCGCAATGCCGTCGACTCAAGGACGACGGCTTCACGCAGGTGCGCGTGCTCAACGGCGGCTGGCCGCAGTGGCGCTTTCAGCAGGCGCTGCAAGCGCCGACCCAGCCGGGCGCTCAGCCGGGCACGCCGTCAACCTCGACCGCGACCTTGACCTCGATCGAGCCCCTGGGCGCCGCGGCCTTGAGCGCCCCCGCGCTCTGGGCCGAGAGCCAGCACGAGGGCAACCTCGTCATCGGCACGCGCGCCGACGGCCTGATCCCGCTGCTGCCCTTCGGCGCCACGCTGGACGCCTGGTCGGTGGAGCGGGTGCGCGCCTTGATCGAGCGCCGCCGCCACGACAGCCCGGGCGTGCCCCTGGCCTCGGTGGTGCTGGTGCACGCGCCCGAGCGCAGCGCCGACGTGCCGCTGGCCGCCTTGCGCCAGGCCCTGCACCCCACGCCCGTGCTGGTGCACGTGGGCCAGGCCTCGGCCTTGCGCACGCAGCTCGCGCAGATGGAGGCCGCCTGGGTGGCGCGCGAGCGCGGGCCCAAGCAACCGCGGTGCGGCCAGTGAAGGCGCTCGACGTGGACCTGAACACCGCACGCCGCCGTGCGCTCGTCGCCGGCCTGGGCTGGCTGGGCTGGGGCGCTGAGGCTCAGGTCCTGGCCACCACGACCACCACCACCAACACCACCACCCAACGCCGCCTGCGCTTCGACATCCAGCTCCACAACCCCGGCGGCACGCCCCTGCCGCCTCAGCCGCTGTGGTTTTGCGCGCCCTTGTCGCGCACGGGCACGCAGGCCCTGGTGTCGCTCGACAGCAGCTGGCCCTTTGAGCGCCAAGACGAGTGGGGCGGCCACACGCTGCTGCGCTGGATGACGCCCGCCTTGCCCCCCCACGGCCTGCGCGCCCTCACGCTGGACGCGGTCGTCGGCCTCAACCGGCTGCCGCGCGCCGAGGCGCTGGAGCCCGGCGCCTGGTTGCGGCCCGAGCGCTTCATGGAGTCCGACGACCCGGCCATCGCGGCGCTGGCCCTCACGCTGCGGCGCGACAGCCCCCGCGCCACCGTGGTGGCCGTCTACGACTGGGTGCGCAGCCAGCTCGAGTACGCCGGCTACGTGGCCGATGACCTGGGCGCCGCCCAGGCCCTGCGCGAGCGCCGCGGCGACTGCACCGAGTACGCCTACCTGGTGGTGGCCTTGTGCCGGGCCCTGGGTTTGCCGGCCCGCGCGGTGGGCGGCTTCGTGGTGTCGCACGACGACGCGCCCCGCTCCACGGAGTACCACAACTGGGCCGAGGTCCACCTGGAGGGCGCCTGGCGCCTGGTGGACGCGCAAAAAGAGGCGCTGTTCGAGCGCCTCGCATCGGCTGATCAGGCCGGCGCCCACGTGGCCTTCCGCCTCATCGGCGACCGGCCCCTGGGGGCGCTCGGCCAGGCCCACCGCTTCGTCACGCAGGGGCCGACCCAGGTGCGCATGCGCTGAGCACGCGCTTCAGCCGAGCCTCAGCCGAGCCTCAACGGATCGCGTTGGCGTCCGCCACCGTCATCGCCGTCATGTTGACGATGCGGCGCACCGTGGCCGACGGCGTCAGGATGGTCACCGGCTTGGCCGCACCCAGCAGCACGGGGCCGAGCGCGATGTTGTTGCCCGCGGCCACCTTCAGCAGGTTGTACGAGATGTTGGCGGCGTCGATGTTCGGGCACACCAGCAGGTTGGCCTCGCCCGACAGCGTGCTGCGCGGCATCAGCTGCTGGCGATAGGGCTCATCAAGCGCCGTGTCGCCGTGCATCTCGCCGTCGATCTCCAGCCACGGGGCCTGCTGCTGGATCAGCGCCAGCGCCTCGCGCATCTTCACCGCCGAAGGCTGGTTGCTGGAGCCGAAGTTCGAGTGCGACAGCAGCGCGGCCTTGGGGCGCTGGCCGAAACGCATCATCTCCTCGGCGGCCATGATGGTGATCTCGGCGAGCTGCTCGGCGGTCGGGTCGTAATTGATGTGCGTGTCCAGCAGGTTGACGGTGCGACCCGGCAGGATCAGGCCCGTCATCGCCGCGTAGGTCTTCACCCCCGGGCGCTTGCCGATGACCTGGTCGATGTAGTGCAGGTGCAGGGGGGTGTTGCCCCAGGTGCCGCAGATCAGGCCGTCGACCTCGCCCTTGTGCAGCAGCATGGCGCTGATGAGCGTCAGGCGGCGGCGCATCTCGATCTTGGCCATCTGCTCGGTCACGCCCTTGCGCTCGGTCAGGCGGTGGTAGGTCTGCCAGTACTCGCGGTAGCGCGGGTCGTTCTCGACGCTGACGGCCACGTAGTCCACGCCGGCCTTCATGCGCAGGCCGAACTTCTCGATGCGCTGCGCGATGATCTCGGGGCGGCCGACCAGCGTCGGGCGCGCGATGCCCTCGTCGATGACGATCTGGGCGGCGCGCAGCACGCCTTCGTTTTCACCCTCGGCGTAGGCGATGCGCTTGTTCTTGGCGCGCTTGGCCACGCTGAAGATGGGCTTCATCGTGTGGCCGGAGGCGTAGACGAAGCTCTGCAGCTTCTCGGTGTAGGCGCCGAAGTCGGTCACCGGGCGCTGGGCCACACCGGACTCGGCCGCGGCCTTGGCCACCGCCGGCGCGATCTTCATCATCAGGCGCGGGTCGAACGGCTTGGGGATCAGGTACTCGGGCCCGAAGCTCAGCGTCACGCCCGCGTAGGCCGCGGCCACCACGTCGCTTTGTTCGGCCTGGGCCAGCTCGGCGATCGCGTGAACCGCGGCGATCTCCATCTCATCGGTGATGGTGGTCGCGCCCGAATCCAGCGCCCCGCGGAAGATGTACGGGAAGCACAGGACGTTGTTGACCTGGTTGGGGAAGTCGCTGCGGCCGGTGGCCATGATGGCGTCGTCGCGCACGGCCTTGACCTCGTCGGGCAGGATCTCGGGCGTGGGGTTGGCCAGGGCGAAGATGATGGGCTTGGCCGCCATCTTGGCGACCATCTCGGGCTTGAGCACGCCGCCGGCGGACAGGCCCAGGAAGATGTCGGCGCCTTCGATGACCTCGGCGAGCTTGCGCTGCTCGGTCTTCTGGGCGAACTGGTCCTTGTCGGGGTCCATCAGTTCGGTGCGGCCCTCGTAGACCACGCCAGCCAGGTCGGTGACCCAGATGTTTTCACGCGGGATGCCCAGCTTGACGAGCAGCTGCAGGCAGGCCAAGGCCGCCGCGCCCGCGCCCGAGGTCACCAGCTTGACCTGCTTGATGTCCTTGCCCACGACCTTCAGGCCGTTCATGAGCGCCGCGCCCACGACGATGGCGGTGCCGTGCTGGTCGTCGTGGAACACGGGGATCTTCATGCGCTCGCGCAGCTTGCGCTCCACGTAGAAGCAGTCGGGCGCCTTGATGTCTTCGAGGTTGATGCCGCCGAAGGTGGGCTCCAGGCTGGCGATGATCTCGACCAGCTTGTCCGGGTCCTTCTCGTTGATCTCGATGTCGAAGACGTCGATGTCGGAGAACTTCTTGAACAGGACGGCCTTGCCCTCCATCACGGGCTTGGCGGCCAGCGGGCCGATGTCGCCCAGGCCGAGCACGGCCGTGCCGTTGGTGATGACGGCCACGAGGTTGCCGCGGCTGGTGTACTTGAAGGCGTTGGCCGGGTTCTCGACGATTTCTTCGCAGGGGGCTGCGACGCCGGGCGAGTAGGCCAGGGCCAGGTCGCGTTGGTTGGTCAGCTGCTTGGTGGCGCTGATGGCGAGCTTGCCGGGTTTCGGGTGCTCGTGGTATTCGAGCGCTGCCTTTTTGAGTTCAGCGCGTTTTTGTTCAGGGGTGGTCATGCGGGTGGATGCCTTCTGCAACGGCCGGTGTGGCCAAGCCCCGATTCTAGGAACTTCGCAGGGGGTGAGCATGCGGATCGCCACATCGGCATGAATTTGAGGCGGGTTTTGTGATGAGGTGGGGCGACAATCTCCGCCATGAGCCTCGGTGAATTCGACCTGATCGCGCGATATTTCCAGCGGCCGGCGGGCCAGGGGCCGCGCCGCGCGGTGGTGGGCAACGGCGACGACTGCGCCGTCCTGGCCCCCGCGCCCGGCATGCAGCTGGCCGTCTCCACCGACACGATGGTGGAGGGGCGGCACTTCCTGTCCACCGTCCCGCCCGAGCGCCTGGGCCACAAGGCCCTGGCCGTCAACCTCTCTGACCTGGCCGCCGCAGGCGCCCAGCCCCTGGGTTTCCTGCTGGCGCTGACCCTGCCGCGCGTGGACGAGGCCTGGCTGGCCGGCTTCGCGCGGGGCCTGCTGGCGCTGGCCGACGAGCACGACTGCGAGCTGGTGGGCGGCGACACCACCGCCGGGCCGCTGGCCATCGGCGTCACCGTTTTGGGCGAGGTGCCCAGCGGGCGCGCCCTGTTGCGCAGCGGCGCGGCCGTGGGCGACGACATCTGGGTCAGCGGCCACCCTGGCGAGGCCCGCCTGGCGCTGGAGGCCTTTCGCGGCACCCTGGTGCCCGGCCTGTCGGCCGCGGACTTCGAGACCGCGCGCCTGGCCCTGGAGCGACCCGACCCCCGCGTGGCGCTGGGCGTGGGGCTGCGCGGCCTGGCCAGCGCGGCCATCGACGTCTCCGACGGCCTGCTGGGCGACCTGGGGCACATCCTGGCGCACAGCGGCGTGGGCGCGGACCTTTTCCTGTCCACGTTGCCGATCGCGCCCTGCCTGGCCGCGCGTTCGCGCACCGAACAGCTCGATTGCATCCTGGCCGGCGGCGACGACTACGAGCTGCTGTTCACCGCATCGGCGGCGCACCGCGAGGCCGTTGTGCAACTCGGCGCGCAGCTGGGCCTGCCACTCAGCCGCATCGGGCGGGTGCGCGGTCAGCCCGGGCGCAGCCTGTTCGAGTCCGAGGGCATGGCGCCGCTGGCCGACCGCTGGGCTTCGTTCGATCACTTCAAGGCTTGACCATGGGACACCCCGACACCCAGGCCCCCCGCCGCCCCAGCGTGGCCTTCCTGCTCAGCCACCCGGCGCACCTGCTGTCTTTGGGGGCGGGCAGCGGCCTGAGCCCCATCGCCCCGGGCACCGTGGGCACCCTGTGGGGCTGGGTCAGCTTCCTGCTCATCCAGCAGTGGACCGGCACGGGCGCGCAGGCCGACGTCGCCTGGGGCCTGATCCTGGCGCTGGGCTGGCTGGTGGGGTGCTGGGCCTGCACCCGCACGGCGCGCAGCCTGGGCGTGGCCGACCCCGGCGCCATCGTGTGGGACGAGGTCTGGGCCTTCTGGCTGATCCTGTGGGTGATGTCCCCGCTGGACGGGGTGGGCCAGTTGCTGGCCTTCGTCACCTTCCGCTTCTTCGACGCGGCCAAGCCCGGCCCCGTGGGCTGGGCCGACGCGCTCTTCAAGCTGCGCCCGGGCCAGCCGATCGGGTGGGCGCAGGGCGTGGGCATCATGCTCGACGACCTGGTGGCCGCCTTCTGCACCCTGGTGCTGCTGGCCCTGGCCGTGGCCGCCCGTCAGTGGACCGAGGGTGGCTTCGGTGCGGGATGGCTGGGCTGAGGCCGCGCGCCCGCGCCACGTTGAATCACCCCACCACCACCGGACCCCGCCATGGACACCGAAGCCCTGCTCCCCACCCTCCGAAGCCTCGCCGAGCTGCTGCTGGCGCGCGGTGAGCGCCTGGTCACGGCCGAGTCCTGCACGGGGGGCTTGATCGCGGCGGCCTGCACCGAGCTGGCCGGCTCCAGCGCCTGGTTCGAGCGCGGCTTCGTGACCTACAGCAACGAGGCCAAGTGCGAGCTGCTGGGCGTGCCCGAAGGGCTCATCGCGCAGCACGGCGCCGTCAGCGAAGCGGTGGCGCGCGCCATGGCGCAGGGGGCTTTGCAACACTCGCGCGCCGACATCGCGGTGGCCGTCACCGGCGTGGCGGGCCCCAGCGGCGGCTCGCCCGACAAGCCCGTGGGCACGGTCTGGCTGGCCTGGGCCGAGCGGGGCGGGGCGGTGCACGCCCAGCGCGCGTGGTTCGAGGGCGACCGCGCCGCGGTGCGCGCGGCCACCGTGCTTCAGGCGCTGGCCGGCGTGCGCAACCGCCTGGTGCCGCTGTGAGGCGTCAGTCCAGCGGCTGAGGCAGGCGCGAGGGCATCAGTCGCTCCAGGGCGACGTCGATGACGATGCTGCACAGGCTGTAGAGCACCGAGCCGAGCAAGGCCGGCCAGAAGCCCAGCACCTGAAAGCCTTCGAGCAGGCCGCTGGCCATCTGGAAGGTCAGGGCGTTGATGACGAAGAGGAACAGGCCCAGCGTGAGGATGGTGACCGGCAGCGTCAGCACGATCAGCAGGGGGCGCACGAAGGCGTTGAGCAGGCCGATGACGAAAGCCGCCAGCAAGGCGCTGCTGAAGCTGTTGACCGACACACCGATGTTCCAGTGCGCCAGCATGAGGAGGGCGGTGGCCAGCAGCAGCCAGCGAACGATCGTTTTCATGCGCCCAGCATAGCCCAGGGTGTGCAAACTGACCGTGAATCCCGCTCGGGCATTCAACTTTGGCGCGCGCTCGGACGATACTGACCCAGCCCTTCGATTTCACAAGGCCGTGCATGCGTCGCCAGCTCGACCAGATCCTCGATCAGCTCACCCCGGTCGGCCGGGTGCAGGTGGCGATCTGGTCGTCCACCCCGTTTTTCATCATCGTGCTGGTCGGCCACGGGCTGGCCTTGCGCTCACCCGAGGTGCGCGCGGGCCTGCACGTGGACGCCATGTTGTGGCTGCAGGCCCTCATCCTGGTCTGCACGATGGTCAACCTGGTCATCGGCGTGCGCCTGTGGCCCCGGCGCCACCTGCCCGACCCGGTGGACGCCGCCACCCTGGCCGTCTGCCTGTCCATCGGGCTGGCCTACACCGTCATCACCATCCTGGCGGGCACCTTCACGGCCAGCACCAACCTCGTGCTGGTGGGCGTGCTGGCCATCGGGCTGCTGCTGTTTCCCATGCGGCCCATGGTCATCTCCTACGTCGTGTGCGTGACCTTGCTGTTGCTGGCCGACGCCGCGGTCGTCACCGGCTGGCTGCCCTACGCCCTGGCCCTGACGCCCGACACCTTCCAGGGGCGCGAGCCGGTGTGGTGGTTCGTGTTGTGGCGCCAGTTCGTGTTCGTGACGTCCTGGTGCGTGATGCTCAGCCTGCTGCTGATGCTGTTTTCGCGCCTGGAACAGCTGCATGCGCGCCTGACGCGGCTGTCGTACACCGATGGCCTGACGGGCCTGGCCAACCGCCGCCGCTTCATGGAGGTGCTGGCCGCCGAGCTGGCGCGCCACCAGCGATCCGGCCAGCCGCTGTGCCTGATGCTCATGGACGTTGACCACTTCAAGGACGTCAACGACCGGCGCGGCCACCTCGCGGGCGACGCCGTGCTGCGCGGCCTGGCCGCCACGCTGATGGCGTCGGTGCGGGCCCCCTCGGACCTGCCGGCGCGGCTGGGGGGCGAGGAGTTCGCCATCATCCTGCCCGACACGCCCCTGGACGCCGCGCGGCAGGTGGGCGAGCGGCTGCGCCAGGAGATCGCGGCGCAGGCCTTTCGAGATGTCGGTGATGTCGGTGATGCGGGTGACGCCGGTGACGCTTTCAGGGTGACCGTCAGCCTGGGCCTCATCGAGGTGCGAGATCAAGGCATGGAGGCGGCGCTGCTGGAAGTGGACCAGGCGCTCTACCGCGCCAAGGCGGGCGGGCGCAACCGCGTCTGCGTGGCCGGTGAGCGGGTGGGGGGCGCATGAATTTCCTGGCGCGTCGCCTTCGCTCCCTGCAGAGTCGCCTGGTCGAGCGCCACGACGCGGGCAACGTCGTGCTGTTCGTGCTGGGCTTGTGGCCCATGCTGGCGGTGTTGTGGGCCTTGCAGGCCGCGGCCTGGTGGGTGGAGCCGGTGCGCGCGCTCTACCAGCCCGCGCTGCTGCCGTCGGCCCACGTGCTGCTGTCGCTGCTGATGGCCTGGCTGGCGTTCATGGGCTGGGTGGGGTGGCGCCGCCGCCACGACCCCTCGCCCCAGCCCTGGCTGGTGCAGCTCACCTTGGTGCCGGGCATCGGCACGCTGGTGGGTCTGAGCGTCGGCCACGGCCTGCACGACAACCCGCTGTCCATGCTCATCCTCGACGTGCTGGTGCTCTCGCGCGCGCTGTTCCCCCTGCGCGTGCTGCGCGCGGCCTGGGGCCTGGCCCTGGGCATGGCGCTGCTCAGCGAGGTGCTGCAAGGCGTGGGGGCGCTGGTCTACGCCCCCTTGCTGATCCAGCCCATCTTCGTGGGCGAGGCCCTGCACCCCTGGTGGGCCATGTGGGTGCGCGTCATCTTCTCGATGGCGGTGTTGATCCTGTCGGCGGTGCTCTTCCTGCTGGCCCACACCTTGCGGCGGCGCCGCGCCGAGCTGGAGACCCTGGTTCGCACCGACATGCTCACCGGCCTGGCCAACCGCCGCGAGTTCATGACCGGGCTGGAGCGCGAGTCCCTGCGCCAGGCCCGCAGCGGTCGCCCCTTGTCGGTCGTCCTGTTTGACGTCGACCACTTCAAGCGCATCAACGACACCTGGGGCCACCCGGTGGGCGACGAGGTGCTCGCCCGCATCGGGGCCCTGTTGCGGTCGCACACGCGCGACCAGGTCGACACGGCCGCGCGCTACGGCGGCGAGGAGTTCGTGCTGCTCCTGCCCGACACCAGCCTGGATGGCGCGCAGCTGGTGGCCGAGAAGATCGCCGCCCGGCTGCGCGACGAGGTCTTCGACGCCTGCGGCCAGCGCTTCCTGGTGACCCAGAGCGTGGGCATCGCGCAGGTGGTGGAAGGCGATGGCGGCTGGGCCTTGCGCGTGGCCGACCGCAACCTCTACCAGGCCAAACAGGCAGGGCGGGACCGGATTGTGGCCAGCATGGCCTTCAAGGAAGATGACGCCATGAGTCCTCATCCCTGAAAGCGCGCGCCCGATGAAGCTCCGCACGGTGTCGCGCTGGTTTTTCGTGTTGGTGGTCGCCGCCCTGGTGGCCAACTTCGCGTTCCTGCTGGCCATCCGATCGGCCTACCTCTCGGCGGAGCAGGCCGCCCAGCGGCGCGCCGACACGCTCGGGCTGGTGTCCGAACTTCAGAATGAATCGGTGTTGCTGCGCCGCCTGGTGAGCGCCTACACCAGCACCGGCGCCCCCCGCTACCTGCTGTACTACTACGACATGCTGGCCATCCGCGAGGGCACCAAGCCCCAGCCGGTGGCCCGAGACGGCGTGCTCTACTGGAACGAGGTCATCGCGGGCCTGCGCCCGCACTCCCTGCCCGATGGCGTCGCCGGTGTGCCCTTGCGCGCGCGCATGCAGGCGCTGGACTTCAGCCGCGACGAGCTGGACGCCGCCGAGGCCGTGCTGGCCGTCACCGAGCAGCTCAAGAAGACCGAGCAGGTGGCCTTCGCGGCCACGCAGGGCCTCTACGACCGCCGCCGCCAGGCCTACGTCTCCGAAGGCGTGCCCGACCGGGCCTACGCCACCGAGCTGGTGCACTCCTCGCGCTACGAGACCCAGTCTGCCGAGCTGGCGCGCACCCTGTCGGCGCTCAGCCGCATCACCGACGAGCGCACCGCCGCCGAAAACAGGCGGGCCACGGCCCAGCTCGAGCGCTACATCCTGCTGACCCTCGGCGTGGACCTGGCCCTGCTGCCCGGGCTGCTGCTGGGCATGGTCATCGTGCGCACGCGGGTGCTGCGCCCCATCGACCGGCTGGGCCACGTCGCGCGTCGGCTGGCCCGTGGCGACTACGCCAGCCGCGCGGGCGGGCGCGACCAGTGGGCCGAGGAGCTCGACACCCTGGGCGTGACGCTCAACGTCATGGCCCACGCCGTGCAAGACGACGTCAACCAGCGCGCCCGCGCCCAGCAGGAGCTGCAGGAGGCGCGCGACCAGGCCGAAGCCGCCACGCGCGCGAAGTCCATGTTCCTGGCCAACATGAGCCACGAGATCCGCACGCCCATGAACGCCATCGTGGGCATGACGCACCTGGCCTTGCAGACCCCGCTGACCGACCAGCAGCGCGACTACCTCGGCAAGGTGCAGTCGGCCTCGGCCTTGCTGCTGGGCGTCATCAACGACATCCTGGATTTCTCCAAGATCGAAGCCGGCAAGCTCACGCTGGAGTCGTCGCCCATGCGCGTCGACGCCGTCGTCAACGACGCCCTGATGATGGTGCGCCAGCGCGCCCAGGAAAAGGGCATCGAGCTGCGCTGCGAGTTCGTCAGCCCCGGTCTGCTGGGCGAGCAGGGCCTGATCTACGGCGACGCCCTGCGCATGGGCCAGGTGCTGACCAACCTGCTGTCCAACGCCGTGAAGTTCACCGAACGCGGCCACGTCACGCTGCGCGTGTCCTTCCTGCACTGGCAGCCCGAGCTGGCCACGCTGCAAATCGAGGTCGAGGACACCGGCATCGGCATGAACGAAGAGCAGATGCAGTCGCTGTTCAGCGAGTTCACCCAGGCCGACGGCTCGACCACGCGGCGCTACGGCGGCACCGGCCTGGGCCTGAGCATCACGCGCCGCCTGGTGGCCCTCATGAACGGCGACATCGCGGTCGACAGCCGGCCCGGGCGCGGCAGCTGTTTCCGCATCACGATGCCGGCCCAGCCCGCGCGCCTGCTGGGCGGCCAGCAGCCGCCGTCGCACAGCAGCCGCCAGGCCAGCGACGAGCGCCTGCGCCTGGACGGCCTGCGCGTGCTGCTGGTCGAAGACAACGCCATGAACCAGCAACTGGCCAGCGAGCTGCTCAGCCGCCGCGGCGCGCGGGTGGACGTGGCCGGACACGGGCGCGAGGCCCTGACGCTGCTGCGCCGACCCGGTGCCGCCTACGACGTCGTCCTCATGGACCTGCAGATGCCCGTGATGGACGGCTACCAGGCCACCGAGGCCATCCGGCAGGACCCGGACCTGCGTGGCCTGCCGGTGCTGGCCATGACGGCGCACGCCATGGTCGAGGAGCGCGAACGCTGCCTGGCCCTGGGCATGCAGGACCACCTCTCCAAGCCGCTGGACCCGAACGCGCTGTACGCGGCCTTGCAGCCGTATTGCCACCTCGGCCACCTCAGCCAGGCCGCCCCCACCGACGCCGCGGCCGCCCCCCCGGCGAGCGCGCCCGATGCCGACTGGCCCCAGGTGCCCGGGCTGGAGCCCCAGCAGGCGCGCGTCTACTTCGGCGGCGACCTCGGCCTGTACTGCCAGACCCTGGCGGCCTTTGGCGAGCACCTGCGCGCGCTGCGCGGGCGACTGCCGGCGCTCCTGGCGCAGGGCGCCTGGGGCGACCTCAACCGCGAGGCCCACACGCTCAAGGGCCTGGGCAAGACCCTGGGCAGCGCCACGCTGGCCGAACAGGCGCGCGCGCTGGAGCTCGCCGCGGCCGCCGCCGACGAAGCCGCGGTGCGCGCGGCGGCGTCCCTCGTGCTGGCCACCATCGCCCCGCTGTCCGACCACATCGTGGCGCTGGCGCCGCAGCTGCACGCGCGCCTGGGTGCCGACGCCCAGGCCGGTGCACCCGCGCCGCCGGATCCGGGCATGATGCGGCGACTGACCCAGCTCGTGAGCGAGTCCGACGGCCAGGCCCTGTCCCTGTGGCAGCGCCACCGCAACGGCTTCGCCAGCAGCCTGCCGCCGGCCGTGTTCGCGCGGCTCGATGACGCCCTGGCGCGCTGCGACTTCGACGCCGCCGCGGCCTTGCTGCACGAGCTGCCCGAACTGGACGACGACAACCGACAACCCCCTCAGGGAGAGAGCCCGCCATGACGCGCTCCGACGACATGCCCACCGTGCTCGTGGTCGACGACGCCCCGGCCAACCTCAGCTTGCTGGCCGGGCTGCTGCAGGCCGACCACCGCGTCAAGCTCGCGGCCTCCGGCGTCAAGGCGCTGGAGCTGGTGCAACGCGCCCCGCCCGACCTCATCTTGCTCGACGTGATGATGCCGGAGATGGACGGCTACGAGGTCTGCCAGCGCCTGAAGGCCGACCCCGCCACCCGCGCCATCCCCGTGCTGTTCCTGACGGCCATGACGCAGACCGAAGACGAGGCCCGGGGCTTCCAGGTCGGCGCGGCCGACTTCATCCAAAAGCCCATCAACCCGCTGGTGCTGCAGGCCCGCGTGCGCACCCACCTGCAGATCAAGGCCTACCAGGACGAGCTGCGCGAGCGCAACCTCAGCCTGCAAGACGAGCTCTCGCAGCGCCTGCAGCAAGTCGACCAGCTGCGCGAGTCCACCCTGCACGTCATGATCTCGTTTGCCGAGTTCCGCGACGAGGCCACCGGCCACCACGTGCGCCGCACCCAGGAGTACGTGCGCACCCTGGCGACCTGGTTTTACGAGCAAGGCCAGCACCTGCACCTGCTCAACCCCGCCTCCATCGACCACATCGCCAAGTCCGCGCCGCTGCACGACCTGGGCAAGGTCGCCACGCCCGACCACATCCTGCTCAAGCCCGGGCGCCACACGCCCGAAGAGACGGTGATCATGCGCCAGCACGCCATGGCCGGCTGGGAGATGCTGCGCCGCGCCGCCGACCGCATGGCCGGTGACGCCGTCTTCCTCGACCACGCCATGGACATCGCCCGCCACCACCACGAAAAGTGGGACGGCTCGGGCTACCCCGACGGCCTGGTCGGCGAACAGATCCCGCTGTCGGCGCGCCTCATGGCCGTCGCCGACGTCTACGACGCCCTCATCAGCGCGCGCCCCTACAAGCCGCCCATGACCCACGAGCAGGCCCTCAAGATCATCCGCGACGGCTCCGGGCAGCATTTCGACCCCGCCGTCGTCGACGCGCTGCAAGCCTGCCTGGAGGAGTTCCAGCGCATCGCCCGCACCTGGTCCGACCACTGATCCCCACCATGTCACACCCCGCCTCATCCTTTGCCGCGGCCCTGCTCGCTGCGCTCCTGTCGAGCCAGGCGGTGCAGGCTCAGTCCGCCATCGACTGGTCGCTCTCCGGCTTCGGCACCGTGGGCCACGCCATCTCCGATCAGCCCTGGCGTTACGAGCGCGTCATCGACCACGGCGGCACGCTCTGGCGCGACAGCCTCTTCGGCGCGCAGCTCGACGCCCGCATCACGCCGGCCTGGTCGGCCACCCTGCAGCTCACCCTGGCGCCCTCCACGCGCCACGACCGGCAGTGGTCCACCGAGGCCGCCTGGGCCTTCGTGTCCTGGCGCCCCAACAACGAGTGGTCGCTGCGCCTGGGCAAACAGCGCGTGCCCATCTTCCTCAACTCCGAGAACCGCGACGTGGGCCAGACCCATGCCTTCGCCCGCCTGCCCACCGAGATCTACGCCCTGTCGCCCACGGTGGACTTCACCGGGGCCTCGGTGGCCCGCACCTGGCTGCACGGCAGCGGCGAGCTGGTGGCCGATGTCTACGCCGGGCGCGCCCAGGTGGCCAACCGGATGCACAGCCGAGACGTGGGCGTCGGCTTCGTCAACGTCGACACCGACCTGTTCGGCGCGGCCCTGACCTGGCGCCAGGAAGACCTCACCGTGCGCGGCGGCCTCGTGCGGGCCCGCTCGGCGCGCAGCGACGGGCTCGCCTTGCCCACCGACTACCCCCGTGTGCAAGTGGCCCCCGGCCTCGGCTATTTCCAGGTCGACAACGCCTTGCCCGGCCCCGGCGTGCCCAGCACCGACCACATCACCAACGAGGTGGTCTACCTCGGGGCGGACTGGCAGTTCGCGGCGGGCTGGTGGCTGGTGGCCGAGGCCGCGCGCAACTTCCAGCGCCGCACCCAGCTGGGCTTCGACTCCGCGGGCGCGTCCCTTGCGCTGCTGCACACCATCGGGGACTTCACGCCCTACGTCAGCGCCGGCCGTCAGCAATCGCTGGGCGCCTCGCGCCTGCGCTCGCGCCGCCTCCTGGAGAGCGCGGGCGCGGGCACCGACGAGCTGTCGGTCGCCCAGCGCCGCGCGGGTGAGGCCATCCGCGTGCAGGACCAGACCTCCGTCGGCGTCGGCCTGGGCTGGGCCGTGACCCCGCAAAGCCGCCTGAAGGCCGAGTGGATGCACACCCGCATCGGCGAGCGCTCCGCGCTGGTGGACAACCCGCCGGGCGAGACCCTCAGTGGCCGCAGCCTCAATGTGCTGTCGCTCAACTACAGCTTCGCGTTCTGAAGGGGCTGGGATGAAGCGATTGCGAACCCTCCTCCTCACCGCTTGCCTGGCGGGCGCGCTCGCACCGGCGTTGGCCGGTGTCGTCATCGTGGCCCACCCCGGCGTGCGCAAGCTCGACGCGACCACCGTGCAGCGCATCTACACCGGCAAGGTGGTGGAGCTGGGTGGCCAGCCCGTGCTGCCCGTCAACCTCGCACCCAGCCACCTGCTGCGCCAGCGCTTCCTGGCCGACTACCTCCAGCAAGACGAGCAACGCTACCTGGCCTACTGGACGGTGCGGCGCTACGTTGGCAAGGGCGCGCCCCCGCGCGAGTTCAACTCGTCGGCCGAGGTGATTTTTTATGTGCTCAACACCCCGGGGGGCATCGGCTACGTCGATGAAGTCGACGTGCCGCCAGGGGTCAACGTCGTCTCGCGGGGGGGGCCGCGGTGCGGCCAGTGCACCATGAGGCCGGATTCAGCCAAGGAGTGAGCCGTGGGATGGGACAAGTGGGGAGCGGGGCTGATCGTGCTGATCTGCGCCCTGATGCTGATCCGCCTGGCGCTGAGCGCGCCCCGGCGTGCGCGCGTCGACGCCTGGCTGCGGCGACTGCCGCATGCCCCGAAGTCTTGGCGGGCCCGCTGGCTGCGCCTGCGTCACGCTCGGCAACATCGCCAGGACGCCGAACGCCTGGCCGAGGAGGCCATCCAGCGCGCCCGTCGGAACCAGCGCAAGCAGGTTGACAAGGACGGCAACGTGCTGCGCCCGGACGCCTTCAAGGGGCCGCGCAAGCCGCATTGACGCGCCGGATGCGCCCGCCCACGGCCGAGGCCGCCACCACGCCCAGCATCAGCACCAGCGCCGAGCCCGCGAACACGCCTGCGGGGTGGCCGTGGTCCATCATCCAGCCGAACACCGGCGCGGCCAGCGCGAAGCCCACGTCCAGCCCCGAGTACACCGTGCCATAAACGCGTCCGGTGGCGCCCGGGGGGGCGGCCCGCTTGATGAGCATGTCGCGCGAGGGGCCCGCCAGGCCGGTGCCAAAACCGGCCAGGGCCACGCTGGCGGCGGCCAGCATCGGCGGCAGCCAGCCCGTGGCGGTCAGCACGAGCAGCAAGGCGGCCAGCGTCATCGCCGCGGCGATGGTGCGCTCCAGCCGCGCTGCGCGCGCCACCAGGAAGCCGCCGATCACCATGCCGGCGGCGCCGCACAACATGTAGCCCGTCACCACGAAGGCCGTGATCGACTCCGGCAGGCCCTGCGTTTGCTGCAGCGCCGGGCTCGCGAAGCCCTGGATGGCGCTCAGCGCCGCGGTGGTGAAGAAGAAAAACGAGAAGCACAGCCACACCGAGGGCAGCTTCAAGAAGGCCATGGGGTGCTCGGCTGGCGCACCGGAGCCCGAGCCCGCCAGCCGGGCCTGTGCGGCGGCCCGCTGGTGCGCCGCGTGGTGGTCGTCCAGCGCCTCGCGCTGCCACAGCAGCACGGCGATCACGGCCAGCGTCATCGCCGCCGCGCAGGCGCAAGCCAGCCGCCAGCTGCCCAGCGCCGAGCTCAGCCCGATCAGGAAGACCGGCGCCAGCGCCCAGCCCAGGTTGCCGCTGATGCCGTGGATGGAAAACGCGTGCCCCAGCCGCGGCAGCGACACCCGCTTGTTGAGGATGGTGAAGTCCACCGGGTGGAAGGGCGCGTTGCCCAGCCCCGCCAGCGCCGAGGCCAGCATCAGCCCGGCGTAGTTGGGCGCCAGCGAGGCGCTCAGCCCCGCGGCCACGAAGCAGCTCAGCCCGGCGAACAGCACCGGCCGCGCGCCCACCCGGTCGACCAGGAAGCCGGCCAGCGCCTGCCCCACGCCCGAGATGATGAAGAACACCGTGACCAGCAGGCCCAGCTCCGCGTAGCTCAGCCCGAAGTCCCGGATGAAGACCGGGAACAGCGGCGGCAGCAGCATGTGGTGGAAGTGCGAGGTGCCATGCGCCAGGCCGATCAGGCCGATGGTCTTGGCGTCCTGGCTGGCGACGGGGGCGTCACCCGAGGGCAGGGAAGTCGAGCTCATGCGGGCCCACTGTACCCGCGCGAGGCCGTGTCCGCAGACGCCACCCCGGGATCCCCTGCCGGCTCACCCGCTTGCCTCACCCTGACTACACTGGCGCCTTCACCGCCCCCGCCACCATGCGCATCAAGCACATCCGTCAACGCCTCGCCGACCTGGGCGCCAAGCCCGTCCACATCCAGCGCGTGCTGCGCCTGTGGGCGCAGGCCCTGCCGCAAGAAGGCGGCAAGCGTCGCCCCGAAGACTTCCTCCCCCAGTCCGTGCGCGAGGGCCTGGACGCGCTGCTGGCCGAGGTCGGGGGCCTGGCCACCCTGCGCTCGGCCCACCCGGGCGCGGACGGCTCCGAGCGCCTGCTCGTGGGCCTGAGCGGCGGCCAGACCTGCGAAAGCGTGCTGCTGCCGCGCGACGGCCTGTGCGTGTCCTCCCAGGTCGGCTGCGCCGTGGGCTGCGTGTTCTGCATGACCGGCCAGGACGGCCTGCTGCGCCAGATCGGCAGCGCCGAAATCGTCGCCCAGGTGGCCCTGGCTCGCACGCGCCGCCCGGTCAAGAAGGTCGTCTTCATGGGCATGGGCGAGCCCTCGCACAACCTCGACAACGTGCTGGAGGCCATCGACCTGCTGGGCACGCTGGGCAACATCGGCCACAAGAACCTCGTCTTCTCCACCGTGGGCGACCCCCGCGCCTTCGAGCGCCTGCTCAGCCTGCCCGCCGACCGGGTCAAGCCCGCGCTGGCGCTGTCGCTGCACTCCACGCGGGCCGAGCTGCGCGCGCGGCTGCTGCCCCGCGCGGCCCCCATGACGCCCGAGGAGCTGGTCGACGCCGGCGAGCGCTACGCCCGCGCCACCGGCTACCCCATCCAGTACCAGTGGACCCTGCTGGAGGGCATCAACGACAGCGAAGCCGAGATGGAGGGCATCGTGCGGCTGCTGCACGGCAAGTACGCGCTGATGAACCTCATCCCCTACAACGAGGTGGACGCACTCGATTTCAAGCGCCCATCGTGGGAGCGCGCCGCCGAGATGGCCCGCTGGCTGCACCGCCGCGGCATCCTGACCAAGCTGCGGCACTCCGCCGGGCAGGACGTGGACGGAGGCTGCGGCCAGTTGCGCGCCCGCGAAAGCGCCCGCCCCGCCCACCGCAAGCCGGTGCCGATCCCGCTCGTGTCGGCCGACACGCTGCGTGCGGTGGCCGACTCAGTCCAGCCCCTGGCCGATCGCGCCCGCGAAGGCGGCTGAGAAGGCCTCGCCGAACGCCGGCGTGCCGCTCACCGACAGGCTGACCGTGTACCAGCCCCCGTCCTCCTGGGTGCATTGCAGGTCGTGAAACCAGCTGCCGCCCTCGTCCAGCGGCCCCGGGCCGTCTGCAAAGTGAGTGCTCGCCCACGCCAGAACCCGCTCCACTTCAGCCATCACCGCGGCCTGCTGGCCCGCTGAGGTCGAGGCCACGGCGTCGAAAGTGTGGACGCCATCGGTGTCCAGGCTGGGGTCGAAGCTCAGGTAGATCAAAGGCGAGGGAGGGGCGGTCATGGCCTCAATTTTCCGCCAGCCGCGCCGAAAACGACGCACGGAGTGCAGGACATGCTCCCCCCGGGCACCGCGTGGTGCCGACGTGTTCACAGGATCGCCGAATGGCCTCAGGTCTCCCTTCTCCCTCGACCGGTGTCTCACCGGGGGCCACCAGCGCACCCCACGCCCCCCAAGCCCCTGTCGCCCGCAGCCGACTCACGCCCACGCGCACGCTCATCGGCGTGACCCTGCTGCTGTGCGCCCTGCTGCTGGGTGCGCGCCTGCACGACGCCTGGCGCCGCGCCGAGGCCCAGGGCGCCATCGCGCTGTCCGTCATCGAACAAGGCCCGGCCATGCAGGCCATCGCCCCCGGCGCGGCCCCGCCCATGCTGGGCGCCACCGAAGCCGTCGGCCTCGCCCTCGCGCCCATGGCGGCGATCCTCTCGATGGAGCACTGCCAGGGCAGCCGCTGCAACATGGTCCACGAACGACCCGGTGTGCCGCGCTGCCAGGCCCCCCTCGCCTGGCCCGCCCTGTGCGTGAGCGTGCCCTCCGCCCTGGAGCCGCTCGACACCCTCAAGGTCGCCTACGACCTGCGCCCCACGCTGCTGCAGGCCGGCGGGGAGGTGGCCGTCTGCATCGCCCTGATGGCCACCGTGGGCGCGGTCTGGCGCCGCGCGCGCAACCGCCAGCGCTCGGCCGACCTGGTGCCCGCGCCACGCCTGCGCGAAGCCGCTGAAACCGACGCCCTGACCGGCCTGCTCAACCGCGTGGCCTTCGAGACCGCGCTGCAGCGCCACAACGAAGGCCTCACCCACAACACCCAGGACACCGACGGGTGCCTGATGTACTTCGACCTCGACCGCTTCAAGCTCATCAACGACACCCACGGCCACATCGCCGGCGACCAGGTCCTCAAAGCCGTGGCCCAGCGACTGCGCTACACCCTGGGCGGCGGCGTGCTGCTCGGCCGCCTGGGCGGCGACGAATTCGCCGCGCTGCTCACCGACGTCTCCTCGCGCGCCAACATCGAGACCATCTGCCGCGTGCTCATCGAGCAGGTCACCAAGCCCATCCAGATCGGCGACGTCAAGGAGTGGGTGGGCCTGAGCATCGGGGCCTACATGCTCAAGCGCGGCGAACTCAACCTCGGCGAAATGCTGCACCGCGCCGACCTGGCCATGTACGAAGCCAAGCGCGCCGGCCGCGGCCGCCTCGTCTTCTACGACGACTCCATGGACCGCGCCGCACGCAGCCGCGCCCAGGTCCAGGCCGACCTCAAAAAAGCCATCGAAGAGCGCCAGTTCTTCATGGTCTACCAGCCCCAGTTCGACCAGCACGACCGCATCCGCGGCGTGGAGTCCATGGTGCGCTGGCGCCACCCCACCCGCGGCCTGATCCCGCCTCAGGAGTTCATCCCCGTGGCCGAGAAGACCGGCCTCATCGTGCCCCTGGGCAAGATGGTGCTCGACATGGTGTGCGCCGACCTCGCCGCCCTGCGCGCCGAGCGCCTGCCGCTGCCCTACGTCAGCCTCGACGTCTCCTTGCGCCAGCTCGCCGACGTCACCCTGGTGCAGGTCGTGCAGGACGTGCTGAGCAAACACGGCCTCGGCCCCAACGACCTGGAGTTCGAGGTCTCCGAGAGCACCGCCATGGTCGGCCACGTCGACAAGGAAAACGAGACGCTCAAGACCCTCTCGAGCCTGTCCTTCCGCATCGCCATCGACGGCTTCGGCACCGGCTACTCCTCCATGACCCGCCTGCTCGACCTCAAGGTCGACAAGCTCAAGATCGACGCGCGCTTCATCGAAGGCATCGGCCAGCCCCACTTCAACCCCGCGCTGCTGGAGCTCATGATCTCGCTGGCGAGCCGCCTGGGCGTCAAAAGCGTGGCCGAGGGCGTGCAGACCCTGGAGCAAGTCGTCTGGTTGCGCCAGGCGGGTTGCCAGATGCTGCAAGGCGACTTCTACACCCTGCCCATGAACCGCATGCAGCTGCTGGACTGGCTGCGCAAGCAGGAGGGCGACGACGGCTTCGACGGCGGCATCTGGGCGCCGACCCAAGTCATGGAAGAATGCGCCGCATGAGCATCGTCGTTTACTGGCTGACCCAGGGCCACCCCAGCGTGCAGGCCTTCGCCGACGACCAGCTGCTGGCCGCGCTGGCCTTCGCCGAGTCCCGCCGCAAGGCGCGCGACCCCCAGGGCGCGCCGCTGCACCAGCACGTCGTCATCAACACCGAACTGGGCGACAGCGTGGGCCCGGCCGGCGTCAGCGACGAACTCCCCGACGGCTACAGCTGGACCAAGTCCCACCGGGGCGGCCCGCCCGAGTCGGGCAACCCGCCCAAGACGCTGGCCTGAGGCGTCCCCTAAACTGGCGGCCTTGTTTGAAACGTCCATCGAGACACCGCCCATGAGCCAGACCGCCCCGCGCCCCGACCTGCCCGACCACCTCTCCATCGACCCCCGCAGCCCGCACCACGTCGCCGCCGTCTTCGAGCACGACATCGGCATCCGCTTCAACGACAAGGAACGCTTCGACGTCGAAGAGTACTGCGTCAGCGAAGGCTGGATCAAGGTGCCCGCCGGCAAGGCCGTGGACCGCAAGGGCCGCGCACTGACCATCAAGCTCAAGGGCCGGGTGGAGGTGTTTTATCGGTGAGGTGGGGCATTCGCCCTGGATGCCCAGCGCGCCGTGAGGCCGCGCCTGATCCGCTCGAGCGGAACCGCACGGCGTCACTTCGCCGCGTGCCGCTCATCCCGGATCCAGGGGTCGTCAGGCTCGATGCGGCATTCGTCTTCCACCCACTGCGGCCATTGGGGGATCTTGCTGGTGCGCATGGCGATCCAGCGGAACAGGCTCATCGGGATGGCCACGACTTGATAGAGCACCATGCCAATCAATGAGCCGTTTTCGTGCAGGGTGATCCGCTCCCACCCGAATCGCCAGGACTCTTTCTGTTTGTGAATGCCCGGCAGCATGATGAGCGGGGTGGGATGAAGGGCTTTCAGCACCTGTTCAGGGCCCTTTTCCATGTAGAGCCGGAAGAACTCAAAGAGATCGCGCAACTCTTGTTCTCCGGCCTTGCCTACCGTGTCACCTGCTAGAGCAAAGGTTTCCTGCACGGTCTGCCCATCGGGGGACATGACATGCCCGGCTACAAAAATGGATTGCACGCCGACCCCGGCACCATGAATGGTCCAGTAGATGTCCTTCCAAGCGACCTTGAGCACCGAGCCATTACGGCGGAATGCATAGACCTGCTGGTTCTTGCGGTTGAACCGGATGGGATAGTGGGTATAGGTGAACGCGTCCAGTGTCACCACATAAGCCAGCCAACCGATCATTCCAATTGGCAGCAGTGCCAGAAGCATGAGCCAGCCTGGCGCACTCTCATAGTTCGATATCAAAATGGCTGTGTACAGTCCATACATGGACAAGAGGCCAAATATCGATGCAATCATCAACACAAGGCCCCGCATGGCATACCACTTGTCCACACACTCCGCAAAAGTGCTGTTGAGCAGGGTCAGCGACAAGTCGTAGTGAGGATGCTCGCTGGCAGGCTCATGGATGCTGAAGTGATGAATCAGTTCTTGATTGCTGAGCGGACGCCTGACCTTGAAGCCAAACATGCCGTAGGGGCTGAGCGTGGACATGTCGAACGCGATCTTCTGAGGCTGAAGACGATCTGTCTGAGTAGTGAGTACGAAGACGCGTGTTGACGAGTTCACTTCGCCGCGTGCCGTTCATCCCTGACCCAAGGGTCATCAGGCTCGACGTGGCATTCGTCTTCCACCCACTGTGGCCACTGGGGGATCTTGCTGGTGCGCATGGCGATCCAGCGGAACAAGCTCATTGGCAGGATGAAAACTTGCATCACCACTTGCAGCAAAGGAAAACCTTTGAGGTTCAAGGTGAGGTACTCCCATCCGAACCGCCAAGACTCCTTTTGCTTGTGAATGCCAGGCAGCATGATGAGTGGCGTGGGATGAAGCGCCTTCAGCACCTGATCGGGCCCCGACTCCATATAAATCCGGAAAAATTCGAAGAGCGATCTGAGATTCTCTTCGCCTGCCGCACCTGCCGTGACAGTGCTGAGGCCAAACGTTTCTTTAACAGTGCGGTCGCTGGGGTTCAGGCTGTGGCCAGCAACGAACAGATCCTCTGCACCTACACCGTGACCATAGATTGTCCAGTAGAGGTCATCCCATCCTGCCTTGAACACAGAGCCATTTCTGCGAAATACATAGACCTGCCTGTTTCTTCGGTTGAACCGAATGGGGTAGTGCGTGTATGCAAAGGCGTCCAGGGTAAACGCATAGACAACGAATGCAAGGATGCATGCCGCAAATGCGGCGACAAAGTACATGGGCCAATCTGGCGCGGTGATGGCCACGTAGAGCGAGAAGCCCATATAGCCACACATCAACAAGGCGAATGGGGTCATGGCAAACGCCACCATACCCCGCATGGCATACCACTTGTCCACGCACTCCACAAAGGTGCTGTTGAGCAGAGTCAGCGACAAGTCGTAATGAGGATGATCGCTAGCAGGTTCATTGGTGCTGAAATGGTGAGTCAGTTCTTGATCGCGGAGCGGACGCTTGACCTTGAAGCCAAACATGCCGTAGGGACTGAGCGTGGACATATTGAATTCGACTTCTTATGACTGTACGGCCAGCTTGTACTGGTGGATTTGTGTTGTTTGATCGGGGTACTTCCCGTCACCAACACCGAAATGGCATCGAGACAACCACTCCTGCAGCTTGTTGTCTTTGTTTGACTCGATCCACAGTGTGACGAGCAAGACCAGTCCCAACAACACCCAGCCGACAGGACCAAATGACGCGGCGAAAAAGGCATACAACGACAAGGCGACCGCGGCACCACCCGACAAAGCACAAGCCCTTGCCATGCCGATGTCGCCTTTTTTGTGTTCATCAAACGATTTGCTGATGTCCATGATGCCCACAAACACCCCAGCCCCCAGTCCGGCAATGCGACCAGCGAAGCGCAACGCCTGAGGCGCGATCGAGGTGAATCGGCCGGCAGCGTTTTTCAGCCGAGTCTCCCCCAGCTTCTTGATCCCTTCGCCCATTTTCTCCGACACAAACCCCGCCACGGCCACGCGTCCCGCATAGAGCTTGAGCGTGGCCTCCTTCAGTTCATGGCTCATGCCGTTGGCCAGGTCTTCTTCCAGTTTGGTGTAGTTCCAGCCCATCAGCACGGCACCGACCACGGTTGCCGCCAGTGCCTTCTGTCCAGCCTTGGCCATGGCGTTGATGGCGCTGAGCTCCATGTCGCGCACGACCTGTGGGCTGCGCATCGCGGCGGTGGCCAGTTCATTGGCCAGGACCTGGCCTGACTTGCCTGCCGCTTTTGCAGCGCCAACGGCTGACCTAGCGGCCTCGGCATCCAACAGCACATACCACGCGAGCTTGCGCCCCTCGTTCATCTTGACACCTTGCAGTTGCATCAAGCGTGTTTGAGCCGCGACCGCTTGCCGCAGTTGGTTCTGGTTCATCACCATGTTGGGGTTGAGCCGCATGATCTGGCGCACATAGGCCTCGATCAACTGACTGCGGTTGCCCACCAGAGGCAAGCGCACGATCTGCTTGCCGCTCGCGCCGGACAGCGTGGCGGCAAATGCCGGGCTCACCCTGCCGGCCTGGAATTCGTTCCAGTAGGAAATGGCCGGCCCGCTCAAGCCGGCAAGCAGCTTGCTGTGCACAGCCTTGGCTTCATCGGCAAGTTTGCCAAACTGGCTGGCGATCCCACCAAAGATGGCGTCGCTCGGGAAGGCACGTTCATCCAAAGAGGGCTTGTCGGCTTTCTCGATGGATGCTGCAATCTTGTCCTGATTGAGGGACAGCGCTCGCATGACCAGGTTTTGTTCGGTGAAGCGGCCATCCATGAGCCAGCGCAGGTACAGGTCGTAGCTGGGCATCAACTCGTCCGTCTGCTGGATCATTTCGAGTACCGTGGCTGCGTAGGCCGTGCCGCTGGCGAGGTCCTGGCTGTCATGGTTGCAACTCATGTGGCTGACCATGCAAGGGTGCTGCATCCAGGCTGCGTGGGCGCGAGCCAGTGGGGCAACGCTTTGTTCATCAAATTGCTTGAAGCGTGTTGAGTGATCCTTGAGCCATTTCTTGCTGCCGTCTACATCAAGGCGAGAGGCGCCCTGCCCGCGTGCAACATGGGTGTATTGGCGCCACTTCTTGTTTGCGGCCGCTTCAATGGATGCCGGGGTGATGCTTTCGCGGATCTTTTGAGCTGCCCACGGGTTGCTGTAAGGAACTCCAGCCATCGCCGCGTTGGCGCTGTAGTCCGCAGGGCTGTTCTCCATGCTTTCTGCCAAGTCTTCACCTGCAACCATTTCGGCCAGTTTGGCTTGCGTCTTGATCTGCGCTTCCAGCGTGTCGATCATGCTGGCGGCAAACAAGGGCTTGGCCACCGACGCATGGCTCATGTAGGTGTGTTTTCGAAGCGCAGCCAAGCTGGCCAACTCCTGCACGAGCCCAACCGGATCATGCAGGGCCACGATGGCCGCACCGCCTTGCGGTCTGGCCTGCTGAACCGCCTGGAGCAAGGCATCGCCGGCCTGTTGTCGGCCGTTGTAGTGGTGGGGGCACCACTGGCCGAATGCCTGTGCGGCCGACGCCTGTGCCATCTTGAACTCGGTCACGTGCTCCTTGAGTGATTCCAGCGGGGCGGTGCCTGGTTGTGGGCTCACCTTGCCGCCAGCAACCGTGATGCAAAGCATGTGCTTTTGCCTGAATGCGGCGTCGGCGTGCTTTTGCCAGACGGCGGGGGTCCATTGCACGTTGCTGAACGCGATCCAGACCTGGGTGGCGTGTTTGGGGTTCTGGATGGAGATGACGCCCGCCAGGGGCGCCGCGCCGTTGCGTGCGCAGCGGAAGGTCGTGGCAGGCGTGGATTGCACCTTGAAGGCCATGACCATGGGCGGCATCTTGGTCAAGAAGCCGTCGGCGGTGACGAAGTATTCGTCCCAGCGCTTGCGGGCCTCGTCATGCACATAGACGTAGCCGCTTCGCAGCAGCCGCAAGCCATAGTGAGCCCCCCCTCCCAAGGGAACCTTCTTCAGGTCTGCGCTGTCGAGGTGCCCGCTCAGCTTGGGGGCGCCGGCTTCCGCTGGCATGAGCGCGTAACGCGTCAGCAGCAACGGCAACCCTTCCTTTGCGCAGGTTTCGCAAGGGTTCTCGCACATCTTCGGAGCGGCGCTCATGACGTTGGGGCTTCCTGTCTGTTGGGGTGTTCGAGTTCCGCGGCCATGTGTCGCCACTCATCGGGCTCCAGCGTGCACGTCAGCTCCTGATAGTTCAGTTCATCTTCTGGGCTCGCGCTCTGCAGTGTCTGCAGGACAGCTCGCATGCGCGGGTGGGTGTGGATCGCAGGGTGGACCGTGTGGGCATGCAGGGCATAGGCGATCAGATCTGCTTGCGTGACCAGGCCGTGCTGATCCTGACCTTGGCGAACGAAGGTGTCGATGGCGGCTGATTGCTCGACCCAGTCTGTTGCATCCATCGGGGGACTTCCCTGGGCCAGGACCCGGTTGATGACGCCGACGCGGAGCAGGGCGGCCAAGTGGTGATCGTCCATGTAGAAGTGATGCGGGCGAGCCGCTTCCGGCTGCTGCAAACATGTCCACTCGCCTGCCCAGGGCACAGCGACCGACGACACGGGCCCCATCAACCATGACATGCCACCTGGCCCCAGGATTCGAGGCATTTGCAGGAGGGTGCCGGGGTCAAAGAAGCGCCATTGCATGCGTTGACCGGTCTCGGGCATGCGCAACACCAGGCGCTGAGCGAGGTGCTGTGCAACCGCGGTGATTGGCGCCCGAGAAGCCAGCAGCATGCTGGAGCGTGCCTCCTCGCGGTTCAATGTTTCGCGATGGAGTGCATCACACCATTGAGCTCGTTCGCCGTTGCCCATCGAGGTCAGATCGACGAGTGTTGGGCAGCGGTCGGTGTCGTCTTTCAGGAACGTGGGTGCGATGACGACCTGGGTCCATGAGGGCTGCAGCCCATCGCGGTGTGTGGCGTCCACCAAGGCGAAAGAGAACAGGTCGGTGGTCTGCCGATCAGGGTAAAACGGTGGCACGGCTCAGAACTCCGTGATGGCATCCAGCCCTTTGACTTGGCGTTGTGCGCAGCCCTTGATCTCTCCGGCCTTTTTGAGGCTGGCAGTTGCCGACGCACTCCCCCCACCCGTCAACTCCTTCGCCGCACCCTTGAACGTCGCTGGCCCGCTGGTGCCGATTTCGATGTTGCCGCCTTCGATCTTCAGGTAGCCGCCGCCGCCGTTGAGCACGATGCGCTCGGGTGCGGTGATGACGATGTCGGCGGTGGTGCTTTGCAGGTCCACCGCTTTTTGCGCGGTGAGGGTGAAGGGCCCGCTCTGGGCTTCGGTGCGCACGTTGCCGCTGGCGGCGTGCAGCTTGATGCCGACGTCTTGCACGCCGCGCTGGGTGTCTTTGGTCTCGCCGCGGGTGAACAGGCTGATGCCGCCTTTGACGGCCCAGGCCTGGTGGCGTTGGGCCAGCAGGTTGGCGTCCTGGGCGGTGGTGAGGGTGACGTTCTGGCCGCAGGCGATGACGCTGTGGGCCGGGGTGGCCGCGTGGATGTCGGCGCAGGCGCTGAGGATGAGGTCGGGGCGCCCCGAGGTGTCGATGTGGCCTTGGCCGCCGCCGATGGGCGTGTCGCCGTCCGCATCGCTGGTTTGGCCCCCTTCGGTGGCCTGCAGGCTGGTGAGCGTGGCGGCCAGGGCTTGACGGGCGGGCAGGTGGTCGGGCGCGGCTTCGCCGGGCAGTTGGGCGCGGTGGGTTTGTGCGTTGGCGTGCAGGGCCTGCAGCAGCTCGGCGTGGGCTTGCAGTTGTTGCTCGGCCTCGCGCGTGTCGAGCGGCTGGGCGCGTGCGGTGGTGCCACCCTGGCGGGCGTGGGTGCTCAGGTGCAGGCCGCGGCCGGCGCGCAGGGCGCCTTGGGCCTGGGTGTGCAGCTCCAGGCCGTGGCCACGCGGCTGCAGGCGCTGGTTGCCGCTTTGCTGCAGCAGGTGGCCCATTTGCAGCCAGGTCTGGGCCTGGGTGGTGTGCAGCATCAGGCGGCCTTGTGAGCCGGTGTCGTCCATGACGAGCTGGTTGTGGCCACCGCCTCCGGCTTGTGAGCTGTCGAGGCTTTGGCTGTGGAAGCCGCTGAGGGTGGCGGCGTGGGCGTGGCCTTGGGTGGCGCCTTGGCGTTGGGAGCCGGGGAACCAGGCGGGGGCGTTGCCCGTGGCCTGGGCCGCGCCGCTGGCCACGGTGTTGCCGGCGGCGTTGTCCTGGCCCTGGCCGTTGTAGGCCGCGCCGATGACGACGGGGCGGTCGATGTCGCCTTCGATGAAGGCGACCACCACCTCTTGCCCCAGGCGGGGGATGAAGGCGCCGCCCCAGTTGGCACCGGCCCAGTGCTGGGCCACGCGCACCCAGGTGCCGCTGGCGTCGGAGGCGGGGGCGTTGTCGCCCGCGGGGGGGCTCAGGCGGTGGCTGCCCTGGGCGCCGCGTTGCCAGTGGAATTGCACCTTGATGCGGCCGTCGCGGTCGGTGTGCACGGGCTCGCCCAGGCCCACGACCAGGGCGGTCTGGGTGCCGGTCACGTGGGGTTTGCTCAGGGCCGGTCGCCCGCGGGTGTCCAGCGGCATCAGGCGCACGGGCACGTGGGCGCGTTGGGCGTGCAGGCGGGCTTCATACAGGGGCTCGTCGCTGGCGTTGGCGTGTTCGCCGCCGAAGCCCAGGTTGTTGCGGGCGGCGTGCGTCACGCTCAGCACCACGAAGCGGTTGCCTCCTTGCGAGCCGTGCTCGGCGTGGTCGTGCAGCTCGAAGGTGGTGCCGGGGGCCAGGGTGCGCACGGTGCCCGCGCCTTCGAAGCGCTTGCGGCGGGCTTCCACGGCCTCGCGCTGCAGGCGCGCGCGGCGCTCCGCCTGGGCGGGGGACCCGTGGGCGTAGGCGCCGGGCTGGTCGCTGTGGGCCAGGGCGAAGGGCTGGCCGTGGGCCTCGGCCACCTGCTCTTGCGCACGGTGGCTGTCGACCTGGCGGTGGTCCCAGCTGGCGGTGTGCAGCAGGCTGGGGCCGACGCGGCGCACGCCTTCCCAGTGCTGGAGGCTGTCTTCGCGCAGCGTGGCGCCGGCCTGGGTGTAGCGGATGCGGCTTTGCGCGTTGGCCTGGAAGGCGCCGGGGTGGTCGGCCAGGACCAGGGTGTGTGCGTCGGGCGCGTGTTCGAACCAGGCGAACAGGCCTTCTTCGGCCCACAGGCGGCTGAGGAAGGCGAGGTCGGATTCGTTGAACTGCACGCACAGCGAGCGGCGGGGGAAGGCCTCGCGGTCGGCGACGTCGATGCGCCAGGCGGGCTGCAGGCTGCCCTGGGCCTGGTGGTCGGCGAAGACGGCCTCGGTGATGTCGAGCACGCTCATGTCCTGGAAGACCCAGGCGTCGGTGCGGTGGCCCAGGAAGCTCAGCCAGGGCTCGATGTGGAGCTGGTAGCGGCTGAAGCCGCCGTCGCTGCCGAGGTGGGCGAAGCGGGTGACGTGGCCGTGGAAGGGCCGCCAGGCGCCGCTGGCGGTGAGCAACTCGAGGTGCGCGGGCTGGCCCAGCAGCTCGGTGGCCTGGATGTCGTCGCGGGTGCTCAGGGCCTGCAGGGTGATGTGGCAGGCGGCTGGGTGGCGCTCGCAAGGCACCAGGCTTTCCTGGATGGTGGCGCGTTCGGCCAGCAGCGCGTCTGCGCCCAGCGGGGTGTGCAGGCGCAGCAGGCGGGTGTGTTGGTCGAAACCGCCCGGCAACAAGCCGGACAGGGCATCGCCCAGCGCGTGCTGGATGCCGGATAGATCGGTCATGAGGCCGTCCCTGGGGGGTGTGTCGGCCGGGGTTCAGGCGCCCCCGGGCTTCGATGCGGGGAAGTTATCGCAAAAGCGCCTCGGCGCCCGGCGGGCTCCCCCGCTTGGGGGCCGTCCGAGGGCAGGCAAAGTGCAAGCAGTTGTGAGCAAGGTGCCCGGATGCCGCACGCCCCACGCAGCCGACTTGCGGGGCGTGGCACAGGGGTTGCAAGATGGGTCCCCATGAACACACACTCGATTGCGGCCCCCCTGGTGCTGGTGCCTTCTTGCCAGCGCGTGCTGGGGCGGCACCCCTTTCACGTGGTGGGGCGCAAGTACGTGGAGGCCGTCCGCCTGGCGGGGGCGGTGCCCTTGATGGTGCCGGGGGCCACGCCCGAGGAGTTGCCGTCCTTGCTGGACG
This sequence comes from Burkholderiales bacterium, assembly GCA_016000265.1. Classification (GTDB taxonomy): domain Bacteria; phylum Pseudomonadota; class Gammaproteobacteria; order Burkholderiales; family Burkholderiaceae_C; genus Aquabacterium. Next base: position 123,332 of record JAECRL010000004.1, on the reverse strand, counting down.
TCGTCGATGGCGTCTTGTTGACGGGTTCGCCCTCCAACGTGCACCCGAGCCATTTTGACGAGGACGTGCTGGACGAGTCCCTGCCGCTCGATCCGGTGCGCGACGCCTGGACCTTGCCCTTGATCCGCGCGGTGCTGGCGCGGGGCATCCCGCTGCTGGCCATCTGCCGCGGGCTGCAGGAGGTCAACGTGGCGCTGGGCGGCTCCTTGCACCAGGCGGTGCAGGCGCAACCGGGGCACATGGACCACCGATCCGACGACGCCTTGCCCGTGGAGCGCGAGTACGGGCTGGCCCACCCGGTGACCTTGCAGCCCGGTGGCGTGCTGGAGCCGATCCTGCGGGGGCTGGAGGGGCGTCAGGGTGATGAGGTGCGGGTCAACAGCCTGCACGGGCAGGGCGTCAAGCGGCTGGCCGACGGCCTGCGCCTGGAGGCGGTGGCACCGGACGGGGTGGTGGAGGCCTTCAGCCGGCCGGGGGCGGGTTTCAACCTGTGCCTGCAGTGGCACCCGGAGTGGCTGGCTCACGAGAACCCGGTGTCGCTGCGCATCTTCCAGGCGTTTGGCCAGGCGTGTCGGGCGCATCAGGCGTCCCGCCTGGGGTGAGGCGGGGGAGCCGGCGCACGGGCTTTCACCGATGGGTGCGCGGAACATCCTGCGACTAACATGGGCCGGGAGTCTCGTTCGGGTCGATTGCATTGAAGAAGCACGAAACACAGGGGCCTTTGGCTCGGCGGCGATGGCTGCCTTCGATCCCGCCCTCACTGGCCGAGGCCTACGAAGACCAGCGACGCGATGAGTTCGCTCGGCTGGTGTCCATGTGGTCGCCGCTGCTGGTGCTGGCCTACGTCGGTTGCCTGGGCTTCACCTGGCTGTTCCATGCCGAGCGCCTGCATGGCGCCGACCTGCGGGTGTACGCGCGCGCCGAGGGCTTGGCCTTGCTGCTCGGCATGGGGGGCTTGGTGCTGGCGCGCCGCCCCCGCTGGCAGCTGCGCCCCGACGCCTGGATCCCTTTTTGTTATGGCCTGATCGTCTTCACCAAGATCGGTGCGGGCTTCCTGATGCGCGACGGGTTGCTTGCGGCCAACCAGGTCTACATCACCATGCTGGTGGTGTTGATCGGCATGCTGGCCTTGCAGTTGTCGCTGAGGGCGGCCTTGATGGGCTTCCTGCTCGGTCTGTCGGCCTTTGCCATGGCGCCCTGGCTGGCCGATGGGCGCTACGCCTGGATGTTCCTCGGCCATTACCTGCTGACCAGTGGCGTCTGCCTGTTCGTGGCCATGATCCTGGAGGACAAGGACCGCATGGCCTTCCTGCAGGCGATGTTGCTGGAGCGGGAGCGCAAGGAGGTGCAGCGCCTGAACCTGGAGCTCGCCGAGATGGCCCGGCGCGACGGGCTCACGGGCCTGGCGAACCGGCGTCATTTCGACGAGGTGCTGCAGCGCGAGTGGGAGCGTTCGCGGCGCGGCGCTCACCCGCTGGCGTTGCTGATGATCGACGTCGATCACTTCAAGGCCTTCAACGACCACCACGGTCACCCCGCGGGCGATGGGTGCCTGGCTCAGGTGGCGCAGGCGCTGTCGAGCGTGGTGAAGCGGCCGGCCGACCTCGTGGCGCGCTATGGCGGCGAGGAGTTCGTGGCCCTGCTGCCCGACACCGACGCGGAGGGCGCGCGGGAGCTGGCGCGGCGCCTGATCGAGCAGGTGGACCGGGTGGCGCTGCGGCACGGGGCGTCTCCTGCGGCGGCGCACGTCACGGTCAGCGTGGGCGGCTCGGTGCTGCGGCCCGGCTCAGGCGCCTCGGCCCAGGAGCTGCTGGCCGCCGCCGATGCGGCCCTGTACCAGGCCAAGGCAGGCGGGCGCCACGGATTCGGTTTTCAGGCCTGCGAGCCCACGCGGCTTCGCTGAGCTCAGCGCGCCAGCCAGTCCACGATGGCTTGCCACTGGTTCAGGTCTTTTTCGACCTTGTGGGCGGGCACGTCCCACAGGCTCAGGCCATGGGCCGCGAGGTGGGCGTAGTTCTGCGTGTCGCGCAGCATGGTCAGCAAGGGCACGTCCAGCGTGTCGAGGAATTGCTGGAGGTGTTCGGTGGCCTTGGTGTGGTCCTTGATGCGGTTGCCCACCACGGCCAGCTCGGTGCCCTCGGCGCGTTTTTTCTTGGCCAGCGAGCGGATGAAATCCTGCGTGGCGTAGATGTCGAAAACGCTGGCTTGCAGCGGCACGATGACCTTGTCGGCCAGCTTCATGACGGCGTCGAGCGCCTTGCCGTGCAGGCCCGCGGGGGTGTCGAGCACCACGTGCGTCGTGCCTTTGGGCGGGCGGGCGATGTGGTCTTCACCGATGTCCCAGCCCTGGATGCGGGGCAGGTGGGCGGCGCGCAGTTGCAGCCACAGGAGCGACGATTGCTGGCGGTCGGCGTCACCCAGCATCACCACGTGGCCCTGGCGAGCCAGGCAGCCCGCGATGTTGCTCGACAGCGTGGACTTGCCCACGCCGCCTTTGGGGTTGGCGACCACGATCACTGGCATGTTGTGCCCTCCGGCTTCTGGATGGGCGTGATTGTGGCGCAAGCGGCATCGACTTCGGCCTGCGTGGCCTGGGCGGCGGGCAGCCAGGCGGGTTCGGCCACGGTGGCGCGCAGCACGGCCCGGCGCGCGGCTTCGCGGGCCTGGGGCAGCTGGCGGCGCTGCAGTTGCACGCTGGCGAGGTTGTTCCAGGCCGCCGCGGCGTCGCTGGCGTGGGCGGTGCGCTCGAAGGCCTGGGCGGCCTCGGCCAGCCGGCCCGCCTGGACCAGGGTGTTGCCCAGGCCCATGCCGAGCACCAGGTCGTCGGGCCAGCGGCGGGCGGCCGACTGCCAGGCCAGCACGGCGCGCTCGATGGGGGCGACGCGCTCGAAACCCAGGCGGCCTTCGCGCACGGCGGCGACTTCGGCCTGAGCGGGCAGGGCCTCGGGGGCGAGGGCGACGAAGGCCCAGCGCTCGGCGCGGGCCCAGGTGCGCTCGAAGGTGAGCAGGTCCAGGGTGAGCTCGCGCGTGGTGCCCGAGCGCAGCGTCACCTCGGTGCGGTCGAGGTCGAAGCCGATGAGCACGGCGAAGTGCCACAGCGGGGCGATGGCCAGGCCCAGGTTCTGCATGACGCCCACGGGGTGGCCGGCGGCCAGCTCGAGGAGGGCGGCCGACAGCCGCGGCGGCAGGCAGGTGCCGATGGCGTCGTGCCGGCGCGCGGCGGCGAGCATCTCCAGCTGGAGGCTTCCGCCGCGTTCGGGCACGAAGAGCTGGGGGCCGAGCGTGGCGGGCGTCACGGCGCGGCCCGCTGCGTGGAGCAGCGTGGCCAGCGTGGCCGGGCCGCATTGCAGCTCGGTCTGGGGGAAGAAGGGGGTGGCGTCCAGCCGCACCCGACGGGGCAACCCGGCGGGGGGCTGGGCCAGCAGGGCGCGGCTTTGGGCCGACCCGGCGTCAGGCCAGCTGGCGCAGCCCGTCAGCGTCAGCGTCGGGGTGGCGGCCAGGGCCGTGGCGGCGGGCAGCAGCCGGCGCAGGAAGCGGCGCCGCGGGGGCACGGCGTGCGCCAACCGGGCTCAGCGGATGGAGCGGGTGAAGGGGTAGACCTTGGTGAAGCCGAGGATGTCGGTGATCAGCAGGAGCAGGAAGATGAAGACGATGACGCCGAGCACGTCGGAGGCGCCGGCCGGGGCGTTTTCCAGCTGGTCGGCGAGTTGCGCGACTTCGGCGTCGGACAGCGAGGCCACGCGGGCGCGGGCGGCGTCCATGTCCACGCCCTTGGCGGACAGGGCCTCGGCGACGTCGCTGCGGTTGAGCGTGGCCAGCACGCTGGCGCGCTGCTGGCTGATGTCGGCTTGCGCCACCTGCGCGGCCACGGACTCGGTGGCGATCATGCCGGCGTGGGCGGCCTGCAGGCCAGCGGTGTGGCTGAGGGCCACGGCGACGACGAAGGCGAGGGCTTTGCGGGTGCGGGACATGGTGGACTTCCTTGGGTTGTGGGTCGTCGAAGCATACCCCCGTGGCGCCTGGATTCGTAACCAGCTGTGGCGGCGGTGGCGGTGGTTTGGCGCCAGAATGTCGGGCATGCCGACGTCGCCCTCCCTCCATCCAGCGCCCCTGCCTTCCCTGGACGTGGTGTGCCTGTGTGCGGCCTGGTGCGGCACCTGTCGCGAATACGAGGCGACGTTCGAGGCCCTGCAGCGCGCGCTGCCGGGGCACCGCTACCGCTGGATCGACATCGAAGACGAGGCGGATGTGGTGGGCGAGGTCGACGTGGAGACCTTCCCGACGCTGATGCTGGCCCACCGGGGGCGCCTGCTGTTTGCGGGGCCCGTGTTGCCGCGACTGGGGGACGCCCAGCGCTTGCTGGAGGTGCAGGCGCAGCGCGCGGCTGACGGGGGGGCGCTGAGTGCGGCGGCCTCGGGCTTGCCAGCGGGCCAGTTCGAGGCGTTCTCTCAGCTGGCTGGGCGGCTGGGCGGCTGAAGCCGGGCTCAGGTTGGGCTCAGGCCGTCGGCGGCGTCCATTGCCGCACCCAGTCTGCGAACTGCGCGGCCGGCATGGGCCGGGCGATGAGGTGGCCCTGGGCCTCGTCACAGCCGAGGTGGGCCAGGTGATGCCAGGTGGCGGCGTTTTCGACCCCTTCGGCGACCACGGACAGGCCCAGGCTGTGGGCGAGTTCGACGGTGGAGGACACGATCTTGGCGTCCTGCTCGTCGCTTTCCATGGACTTGACGAATGAGCGGTCGATCTTGAGCTCGTCGACCGGCAGGCTCTTGAGGTAGGCCAGCGAGGAGTAGCCGGTGCCGAAGTCGTCGACCGACAGGCGCAGGCCCATGTCGTGCAGGCGGTTGAGCGTGAGCACGGCGCGCTGGGGGTCGTCCATGATGGCGCTCTCGGTGATCTCGAGGACGAGCTGGTCGGGGGCCACGCCGTGCTGGGCGATCAGCGCGGCGAAGCGCTCGGGCAGCTCCTGGTCCATCAGGTCGCGCGTGGAGAGGTTGACCGATAGCTTCAGCGCCAGGCCCTGGTCGACGAGGGTGCGCGCGGTGCGGGTGACTTCTTCGAGCATCCAGCCCGTCAGCAGGCGCACGAAGCCGGTCTGCTCGGCAAAGGGCACGAAGCCGTGCGGGGGCACGACGCCGCGCACGGGGTGATCCCAGCGCACCAGGGCCTCGGCCCCGACCACGGCGCCGCTTTTGAGGTTCACCTTGGGTTGCAGGAACAGGCGCAACTGACCCTGGTCGACGGCCTGGCGCAGCTCGCCCAGCAGCGTCAGCGAGGCCTGGCTGTTGGCGTCCAGCCCGGGTTGGTAGACCATCGCGCCGCTTTGCTGCTGCTTGGCGGCGAACATGGCGACTTCGGCCCGGCTGAGCAGGGCGTCGACGTCGCTGGCGTGCTCGGGGTGCGAGGCGATGCCGATGCCGGCGCTGAGGTCGACGGTGTGGCCGTCCATCTGGATGGGGCGCTCGAAGTCGGCGAGGATGCGTTGGGCCAGCGGGCGCGTGGCCTCGGCGTCCAGGCCGGGCAGCAGGATGCCGAACTCGTCGCCGCCCAGGCGCGCCAGCATGGCGTTGGGGTGGCTGCGCACGTGCACGCGCAGGCGGTCGGCGACGGCGCGCAGCAGGCGGTCGCCGAAGCGCTGGCCCAGCAGGTCGTTGACGTGCTTGAAGCGGTCCATGTCGAGCATGAGCACGGCGCTGGGGCGGCTGGGGGCGCTGCGGTGCTCCAGCACGTGGCGCAGCTCCAGGCGGAAGCGTTCGCGGTTGGGCAGGTCGGTGAGGGTGTCGCGCGAGGCCAGGCGCAGGATCTGGCCTTCGCGGTCGCGGATGGCCTGGCGCATGGTCTCGAAGGACTGCGCGATCTCGCCGATTTCGCCGTGGTAGTCGCTGGGGACCTCGGTGCCGTAGTCGCCCTGGCCCAGGCGCTGCGCGGAGCTGGAGAGGCGGCGCAGCGGGCCGGTCAGGCGCCGCGCGGTGAGCAGGCCGACCAGGCCGAAGGCCGCGATGCCCAGCGCCGACAGCACCAGCAGCGTGTGCTTCATGTGCTGGTAGGGCGCACGCGCCTCGTCGAGTGACTCCAGCACGATGGCGCGCACGGCCACGGGGTCGCCGGGCACGGACAGGGTGAGCTGGCGCCCGAGGTGCTCGCCGGTGCCCAGGTTGACGGGGGCGCCGCCGGTGTCGTCGGGCCAGCTGAGGGCGACCTGGCGGGCCACGGGAGGCTCCAGCGTGCTGCTGTGCAGCCGCCAGGCTTCGTCAGCGCGGCGGGTGAGCACGATGACGTCGGGGCCGATGAGGTCGCGCGTGTCGCGCAGCACGCCGCGCAGGCGCACGTCGGCGGTGGTGGGGGGCTGGGGGGCGGCCGTGGTGGGGTCGGCGGCGGTGTCGGGGTCGACCGATGACGCGGGCAGCTGGCGTTGCAGCCAACGCTCTGCGGTGATCAGGTCGTGTTCGACGGAGGCTCGGACGTTGTGTTCGATGCCGCGCTGGATGAGCCAGAAGGTCAGGCCCTGTCCCAGGACCAGCAGCACGAGGTAGGCCGTGACGATGCGGGTGTGCAGCCGAGACTGGTAGATCAGGTCCGAAAACATGGATGGGGTCAGGAAGGACCCCGGAGTATCAGCGCGTCAGCGGCGCGTGACCATCCCCCATCCGCACGCCGAGTTCGCCCTCGTCCTGGAGCCACAGGGCCAGGGCCGGGCGCAGCCACTCGGGGGGCGGGCCTTGACGGGGGGCGCGTGCGCCACCGGGGGCCTCGTCGCTGGGCTGCCGGATCAGGCCTTGTGTGGCCGGGACGGGCTGGGGTGCGGGGGGGCGGACGGTGGATGCCATGGTGTGCTGCGATGACCGATGTCGGGTGGGCTGACATCGGTCTATCGGTCACCGGGCGGCTTTCATGCAGGGCCCTGGGGGCCGTTTCAGGCCGGGGCCGTCACGTTTTCGGGGCAAGCGTGTGCCTTGTCACGGCTGGCGCTGGCGGGGCCCTGCGCGTGAAGGTCGACGAGGGCGCGCAGTTGGGCGTCGAGCGTGGCCAGGAAGCGGTCCACGGCTGCGGGGGGGATCTCGTCGTTCTGGTGGATGACGGTGAAGAACTGCTTGCCGTTGAGGCTGAGCGCGCCCAGCAGGAAGGCCGTGCTGATGGTGGCAGGCCAGAGCTCGGCCAGCCGCACCGTGGCGCCCTTGGGGTTGATGAACTCGGCGCTGCCCAGGTTGCTGAGGTGGCAGGACAGCTCGGGCAGGCTGCGCTTGGCGCGGCTTTGCACGATGAGGTGGCTGTAGAGCGTGCGGCCCACCCAGGGCAGGATTTCGTAGAAGCTCAGGGGCAGGGCGAAGTCGCGGCGCTCGAAGCGCGCCAGGGCCGCCTTGGCCTGCGACTCGATCGAGGCGATCTGCTCGGCCAGCGTGGGTTGCTGGCGTGCGCGCACGGTGAAGACGGAGACGAAGTTGCCGAATTCGGGGCCTTTGCCGTCGGGGAAGTAGCGGCGCAGGTCCACCGAGGTGCGCAGCGCCGCCACCGAGCGGAGGCCGCCGGGTTGATCGGGGCCGTCGCGGTGGCCGATCTCCAGGAAGGTGTTGGCCACCACCGCCATCAGCAGGGTGTTGACCGTGGTGCCGTGGGCCTTGGCCAGCGCGCGCATGGTGTCGGCCGGGCAGGGCAGCTCGTGGTAGCGCACGGTGCTGATGGTGTAGCGGTCGGAGCCGCCTTGCTCCAGCATGATCACGCGCTCGCCTCGGGCGGCTTGTTTCTCGGCGCGACTGTCGCGCCACCAGCGTGCGACGCTGCCAGGCCACTGCCACCATTTCTGCGGTGTCACGGCCGGGATCATGGAGGGCGACTCGAGCTTGCACGGCGCGATGGGCTGGCCGTTGAGGCGGCCCAGGATGGCGCACAGCATCTGCACCATCGAGCGGCCATCGCCGACGATGTGGTGCACCGAGAACATCAGCGCGGCTTGCGTGGCGTGCGGGAAGAAGCGCGCGCGCCAGGGCAGGCCGCGTTCGAGCGAGATCGGCTCGTTCATGAAGCGGCTGTGAAAGGCTTCGAGCGCGTCGCGAGAGGCGGGGTCGACACCGGTTTCGACGCGATAGCAGTCGTCGAAGAGCTGGTCGACGCCGCGGTCGTCGTCCAGGATGCGCAGGTTGTAGGTCGTGGCCGTGGGCACGATGGCGCTGCGCATGCGCGGGAAGGCGCTGGTCAGCTCGCGCAGGGTCTGGCGCACCAGGGCCTCGTCCACGGGCTGGTCGAAGCGCAGGATGTAGGGCTGGTTGATGGGGCCCAGGTAGCCCTCACCGGCCCAGTACATGTGTTCCGAGCGGTTCAGGGGGATCAGGTTGGCGGTACTCACAACGGTGTCCCGGTCAGGCGGCATGCCGCGTTGCATCAAACGGGTCTCGCTTGACGGTTTGCTGGACTATAGCCAGGGGCGCCGCGGGGGGATTTGCGGGCTTTCCAGCGGGCCGGGGCCCCGGATCGGGGGGGATGGGGCGACAGCCGGTCGCCTCAGTCCGCCGAGGCGGTCTCGGCGAATTGCAAGGCCAGGCGGCGCAGGGCTTCCCAGGCGTCGGCGGGCCATTGGGGGTGGGGCAGGCCCTTGACGATGCCGTCGACCGTGCTGGCGGCGGCCACCAGGCGCGCCAGGGCCAGGGTGCGCGCGCGCGGCAGGATGCGCTCGTACAGGCGCTCGCGCGGGCCCCAGATGCGCTGCTCGCGCAGCACCATGGGCAGTGGCTTGCCGGCGTCGAGGGCCAGGCGTGCGTGGTAGAGGCCCTGGATGTCGCTGGCCAGGGCGAAGTGCACCAGCACCGCGGCCTCGCCCTCGGCTTGCAGGCCGTCGAGCATGCGCAGGGTGCGCACCACGTTGCCCGAGAGCACGGCTTCGGTCAGCTTGAAGACCTCGAAGCGGGCGACGTCGACCACCGCCGCGTCGATCTGATCGAGCGTGAGCACGCCGGGCGGGTGCAGCAGGCCGAGTTTGATGATTTCCTGGTGGGCGGCCAGCAGGTTGCCCTCGACCCGGTCGGCGAAGAAGGCCAGGGTGCGTTGGCCGGCCTCGCCGGGCTCCACCTCCTGGCCCTGGGCCTTGAGGCGCTGCGCGATCCACAGGGGCAGCTCGCGCCGCTCGATGGGGTCGCAGCGCAAGGTGGCGCCCACGGCGTCGAGCGCGGTGAACCAGGCGCTGGTTTGCTGGGCCTTGTCCAGGCGAGGCAGGGTGACGAGGGTGATGACACCGTCGTTGCCCGCGGCTTGTTCGCAGTAGCGTTGCAGGGCCTGCGAGCCGTCTTTGCCGGGCTTGCCGGAGGGGATGCGGATCTCGATGAACTGGCGGTCGCCGAAGAGCGACATCTCGCTGGCCGCGCCCAGCAGGCTGGACCAGTCGAAGTGCGCGCCCGAGACTGTGTGCACCTGGCGCTCGCTGAAGCCCTGAGCGCGCGCGGCGGCGCGCAGGGCGTCACCGGCTTCCTGCGCGAGCAGGGCCTCGTCCCCGTGCAGGGTGTAGACGGGTTTGAGCGCGCCCTTGCTCAGGTGGGCGCCGAGTTGCTCGGGCCGCAGTTGCATGGCTCAGCGTGGGGCGGAGGCCGCAGGCGGGGTGACCGCGGGGGCCGACAGCTGCGTCACCCGGATGGCCGACAGGCGGCGCATGACCTGGTTGACGATGTCGGTCTGCATGGCGCGGTTGAGCGCGTCGGACTCGTCTTGCTTGGCCAGGGCGTCGCGCTCGTTGTAGCTCAGGTCGCGCGCCAGGGCGACGTCGGAGGCCGGCAGCAGCACGCTGCCGTCGCCGCGGCGCACTTCGAAGCGCAGGATGGAGCGCGCCGTCATGCTCCGGACCTGGCCGAAGGCGGTCTTGGCCGAGACCACGGTGTCGCGCGTGTCTTGCAGGGCGTTGAACTCGATGTGGCTGGTGGGCACGCTCGCGGCGGAAGCGGCCTGGGTGGCTTGCAGGCTGCTGTCGACCACGTCGACCCCGCTGGCCTCCAGGGCACGCGCCAGCTCGGTGGCCAGCGGCGAGGTGCCGACGAAGCCGCTGAGCTGGATGGTGCGAAAGGCCATGTTGTAGCCCCGCCGCAGCTGGAAGCCGCAGCCCGCCAGCGGGGTCAGGGCGGTGGTGCCCAGCAGGGCCAGGAGGTGTCGACGTTGCGGGCTTTGCATGGGCGTGACCTTACACCAGGGCTCAGACGACGAGGTTGACCAGGCGGCCCGGCACGATGACGACCTTCTTGGGCGCCTTGCCTTCGGCGAATTTGAGGAAGTCCTCGCTGGCCAGGGCCGCGGCCTCGATGGCGGCCTTGTCGGCCGACGGGCTGACCTTGATCGAACCGCGCAGCTTGCCGTTGACCTGCAGCATCAGCTCGATCTCGTCTTGCACCAGGGCCTCGTCGACCACGGTCGGCCAGGGGGCGTCGAGCAGGTCGCCGCCATGGTGGTTCACATGTTCGGCGGCATAGCCCAGGTCTTCCCACAGCACGTGGGTGAGGTGCGGGCAGGCGGGGTAGAGGCAGCGCAGCAGCACGCCATAGCCTTCGCGGATCACCGGCATGTCAGCGGCCAGGTCCTGCGGCGAGGTGCCCTTGTGGGCTTCCAGCGCGTTGAGCAGCTTCATGGCGCCAGACGCCACGGTGTTGTACTGCATGCGCTCGTAGTCGTAGCTGATCTGCTTGAGGATGACGAAGACCTCGCGGCGCAGGGCCTTGGCCTCGGCGCTGAGCTCGGCCTGCACCACGGCGCCTGCCGCCTTGAGGGCGTCGGTGTGCTTGGCACCGAAGTTCCACACGCGCTTGACGAACCGGTGCGCGCCTTCCACGCCGGCGTCGTTCCACTCCAGCGTCTGCTCGGGCGGCGAGGCGAACATGGTGAACAGGCGGGCCGTGTCGGCGCCCAGGGTGTCGATCAGCTCCTGCGGGTCCACGCCGTTGTTCTTGGACTTCGACATGGTGCCCACGCCGCCGTAGTCGATGGCCGAACCGTCGGACTTGAGCTTGGCGCCGGTGACCTTGCCGTGGGCGTCGAAGGTGTTCTCGACCTCGTGCGGCCAGAAGTACTCGATGCCGCCTTGCGCCGTCTTGCGCGAGTAGATGTGGTTGAGCACCATGCCCTGGGTGAGCAGCTTCTTGAAGGGCTCGTCGACCTTGATGAGGCCCAGGTCGCGCATGACCTTGGTCCAGAAGCGCGCGTACAGCAGGTGCAGGATGGCGTGTTCGATGCCACCGATGTACTGGTCCATGCCGCGGTTGCCGGGGGCGTTGGCAGCGCCCATCCAGTAATCGGTGCGTCCGTCGACCATGGCGGTGTGGTTGTCGGCGCAGGTGTAGCGCAGGAAGTACCAGCTCGAGTCCACGAAGGTGTCCATCGTGTCGGTTTCGCGCTGGGCGGGCTTGCCGCACTTCGGGCAGCCGACGTTGAGGAAGTCCAGGCGCGTCTTCAGCGGGTTGCCGCTGCCGTCGGGCACCACGTCTTCGGGCAGGCGCACGGGCAGGTCGGCCTCGGGCACGGGCACTGGGCCGCAATCGGCGCAGTGGATGATGGGGATGGGCGTGCCCCAGTAGCGCTGGCGGCTGATGCCCCAGTCGCGCAGGCGCCAGGTGGTCTTCTTCTCGCCGATGCCCTTGGCCGCCAGCAGTTCGGCGACCTTGTGGACCGCCTCCTTGTGGCCCAGGCCGTTGAGCTCACCGCTGTTTACACACACGCCCTTTTGCTTGTCGCCGTACCACTCGGCCCAGGCGTCGGTCGAGAAGGTTTCGCCTGCCACGCCGATGACCTGCTGGATCGCGATGCCGTACTTCTTGGCAAACGCGAAGTCGCGCTCGTCGTGCGCGGGCACGCCCATCACGGCGCCGTCGCCATACGACATCAGCACGTAGTTGCCTACCCAGACCTCGACTTGGGCGCCGGTGATCGGGTGGGTGACGAACAGGCCGGTGGGCTGCCCCTTCTTTTCCTGCGTGGCCAGCTCGGCTTCGGTGGTGCCACCGGTCTTGCATTCTTCGATGAAGGCTTGCAGCTCGGGCTTGGACGCTGCCGCGTGCACGGCCAGCGGGTGCTCCGGCGCCACGGCGCAGAAGGTCACGCCCATGATGGTGTCGGCGCGGGTGGTGAAGACCCACAGCTGGCCGCCGTTGATCAGGCTGCCGTCGGCGCCTTGGATGTCGTGCGAGAACGCAAAGCGCACGCCTTCGCTCTTGCCGATCCAGTTCTCCTGCATCAGGCGCACGCGCTCGGGCCAGCCGCTGAGGTAGTTCGGGTCTTCCGGGTTGGCCACGGCGCCCAGCAGTTCGTCGGCGTACTTCGTGATGTTCAGGTAGTAGCCGGGGATCTCGCGCTTTTCAACCGGGGCGCCCGAGCGCCAGCCCTTGCCGTCGATGACCTGCTCGTTGGCCAGCACGGTCTGGTCGACCGGGTCCCAGTTCACCGTTTGCGTGCGGCGTTCGCAGATGCCGGCTTCGAGCATCTTGATGAACAGCCATTGGTTCCACTTGTAGTACTCGGGCTGGCAGGTGGCGATCTCGCGCGACCAGTCGATCGCCAGCCCCATCGCCTTCATCTGCTTCTTCATGTAAGCGATGTTGTCGTAGGTCCAGGCGGCGGGCGGCACCTTGTTCTTGAGCGCGGCGTTTTCAGCGGGCAGGCCGAACGCGTCCCAGCCCATGGGCATCAGCACGTTGTGGCCGTTCATGCGCAGAAAGCGCGTGAGCATGTCGTTGATCGTGTAGTTGCGCACGTGGCCCATGTGCAGCTTGCCCGAGGGGTAGGGCAGCATCGAGCAGGCGTAGAAGGCCGGCTTGTCCTGGGACTCGGTGACGCGGTAGGCGTCGCGGTCGTTCCAGTGCCGCTGGGCACGGGCTTCGACGGCGCGCGGGTCGTAGGTCTGCTGATCGGAAGGAGCGCTCATGGGGGTCACCGCCAAGACAAACGCAGGCCGACGCCACCCGGGCATCGGCCTGCAGAAAAGGGAATCCGTGGATTATAAGAAGGCGACCACCTTCGCTGGCTGGGGCCTCAGATCAGGCCCTCGGCCTGGAGCGCGCGCTGCACGGCCGGGCGGGCGGCCACGCGGCCCAGGAAGGCCTGCAGCTGCGGGAAGGGGCTGAGGTCGAACTTGATGAACTTGGCCCAGCCCGCCACGGTGAACAGGTAGGCGTCGGCCACGGTGAAGTCCTCGCCCAGCAGGTGGGGCTTGCCGGCCAGTTGGGTCTCGACCAGGGCGAAGCGGCGCTGCAGCATGGCCCCGGCGTGCTCCTTCATCTCGGCGGTGGCGGCCGGGTTGAAGAAGGGCGTGAAGTTCTTGTGCAGCTCGGTGCCGATGTAGGTCAGCCAGCTTTGCAGCTGGTAGCGCGCGAGCGAGCCGTTCGGGGGGGCCAGCTTGGACTGGGGTTTGAGGTCGGCCAGGTATTGCACGATGGCCGGGCCTTCGGTCAGCAGCTCGCCGCCGTCCAGCACCAGGGCGGGCACGTAGCCTTTGGGGTTGATGTCGAAGAAGTTGACGCCGCTGGCCGTGACCTTTTTGGCCAGGTCAACGACCTCGGTTTCGTAGGTGGCGCCGATCTCTTCCAGCACGATGTGGGGCGACAGGGAGCAGGCACCGGGTTTGATGTAGAGCTTCAAGGGGGTCTCCTCATGCGGGGGCAGGTGGGGGAAGGGCGAGCGGTGGCCGGATTCTGCGCGAGGTCGGCATGACCCGATGCGGCACAAGGGGATCGCGCTTGTGCTTTGCGGTGGGGGGCGGTGGCCTCAGGCGGCGGCCGGGGCGTGCGCGTCGAGGGCGGTTTGCCGATCGATGAACGCCTGCACGGCTTGCGCGAAGCGCTCGGGTTGCTGCACCGTCACCCAGTGGCCGGCGTCGATCTCCTGGCGCGTGAGTTGGGGCACCCAGCGGCCCAGGTCCTCGCTCAGCGCGGGGCTGACGAAGTGGTCGCGCGTGGCCACGAGGACCTGCACCGGGGCGTGGGCGACGCGCTCGCGCGGCTGGAGCACGCAGGGCAGGAAGTTGGCTCGGTAGAGGTTGACGCCGAAGGCGCCGTCGTCGGCCTGGGTGGGGCGCGGCTGGATGCGCACGCCTTCGAGCCAGCGCATCAGCTTGGGCCAGTGCGGGCCGGTGACGTGGCGCCACAGCAGCTCGGGCAAGACGGGCAGGTGAAAGAAGTACACGTACCAGGACTTGATGAGCTGCACCCCCATTTGCAGCAGGCCGCGTGGGGTGGGGCGGCGCAGGCGGTCGCGCATCCAGTGGCCGACGTGGTCCAGGCAGGGGCCGGAGCAGGAGGTGTAGGAGGCGATGCGGCCCTTCAAGGCGGGCTCGGTGACGAACTCCCAGCTCTGCACGGAGCCCCAGTCGTGCGCGACGAGGTGCACCGGCTGGCCGGGGCTGACGGCGTCGATCACGGCGGTGAAGTCGGCCGTCAGGCGCGCCAGGGCGTAGTCCCGCTGGCGGGTGGGCTTGAACGAGGCCCCCGCTCCGCGCACGTCGTAGGCGATGACCTGAAGGCGCCGCGACAGCAGCAGGGCGACGGCGTCCCACTTGCTGCGGTTGTCGGGGTAGCCGTGCACCAGCACGACCACCGGGCGGTCTTTGGCGCCCCAGCGTTGCACGGCCAGCGCGCCGTCCGGGCCTTGGACGAAGAAGTGTTCGGTCGGGATGGGACTCATGGCCGAGTGTAGGCGTTGCGGGGCGGCGCTTCGGGGGTCAGCGGCGGAAGGCGCCGCCGTGTTGGGCCGCCGAGGCCGCGGGCGAGGACGCCAGGTAGGCCAGGGCCTGCTCGGTGTCGCCTTCGTCACCGGGCGTGAAGCGCGGTGCGAAGTAGCGGGCTGCCGCGGCGATGACGTGGCCCAGGGCGGGCAGGCGCCCCCCGCGCGCGCTGGCGCGCCAGCTGCCGAGGAAGCCGCGCAGGCGGGGGCGCTGCGGGTCCGCGCGCATCATGAAGCGGTTGCCGCGGTGGATCAGGTGAAGCAGGAGGCCCATCACCAGCAGCATGTGGAGGACGCGCTCCAGGTAGGTGCCGCCCATGTGCTTGAAGAGGGTGTGGGCCACCATGCGGTGTTCCACCTCCTCGGCGCCATGCCAGCGCAACAGGTCCAGCATCACCGGGTCGGCGCCGGCTTCGTCAAGGCCCTTCGCGTTGAGCACCCAGTGGCCCAGGTAGCCGAAGAAGTGTTCCAGCGCGGCGATGGTGCCCAGCTGCTGGCGGATCCAGAAGCGCGTGTGCCCGATCTTCCAGCCGAAGGGCGCTTCGCCCAGCACGTGCTTGAAGAGGTGGTCGATCTGGTCGGTGAAGGGGCGGGTGTCGATGCCGTGTGCGCCGTGGTAGTGCTTGAGCACGCCTTCGTGCGAGCGGGCGTGGATGGCTTCCTGGCGCATGAAGCCCTTGGCGTCGGCGTGCACCTGCGGGTCGGTGATCAGCGGCAACACCTTGTTGTAGACGCGGCAGAACCACATCTCGCCGGCTGGAAAGAGCAGGTGCAGCACGTTGATGGTGTGGTTGGCGAAGGGGTCACCGGGCAGCCATTGCACGGGCGTGTCGCGCCAGTCGAACTTGACGTGGCGGGGTTCCAGGGCGTGGGGGGAGGCGGGGGCGTGGGACATCGTGGTGGTTGCGTGTGCAGGGTTCGTGTGCAGGGTCGGTGGGCCGGGTCAGCGGGCCTGGGCGGCGATCTGGGCCGGGGTCGGCCGCACGCGGGCGCGCTGCAGGGCCGCGCTCGCGGGTTGGCCTTCGATGTGGTGGATGAACTCGCGCACGAGGCTGGCGAACAGCCGGGGGTTCTTCAGGGACAGCCAGTGCCCGCCTTGCACCTCGCGGCGCCACAGCGTGGGCACCCAGCGCTCCAGGTGCTGCGTCAGCGCCGGGTTGACGTAGTGGTCCTGCATCAGCGCGAGCACCTGCACGGGGGCGTGGGCGTGGCGTTTGCGTGGGCTCAACAGGCGCGGCAGCATGTTGGCGCGGTAGAGCCCGACGCCATTGGCGCCGTCGCGGGCCTGGCCTTCGCGCGGGGCCACGTGGGTGGACTCCAGCACGCGCAGCACCTGGTGCCAGCGACGCCCCAGCACGCCGCGCCACAGCGCCTCGGGCAGCCAGGGCAGGTGAAAGAGGTAGATGTACCAGGACTTCAGCAGTTGCTTGATGACCTGCAGCAGGTTCATCGGCGTGGGGCGCAGCAGGCGGTCGCGCATCCAGTGGCCGACGTGGTCCAGGCAGGGGCCGGAGGCGGTGGTGTAGGACAGCAGTCTCCCGGCCAGGCGGGGTTCGGTGGCGAACTCCCAGGCCTGGATGGAGCCCCAGTCGTGGGCCACCAGGTGCACCGGTCGTTGGGGGCTGACCGCGTCGATCACGGCCTGGAAGTCGGCGCACAGCCGCTCGAGCTTGTAGGCGCCGCTGCCGCCGGTGGGCGTGAAGGAGCGCCCGGCGCCGCGCACGTCGTAGGCCACCACGTGGAAGTCCCCGCAGAGCTCCTGGGCCACGTCGGCCCACTTGCTGCTGTTGTCCGGGTAGCCGTGCACGAACACGACGACGGGCAGGTGGGCCTCGCCCCAGGTGGTCACGGCGAGATCGCCATCGGGCCCGCGCACCGTGAAGTGGCGAGCGGTGGCGGCGTGCGTGGGGAGCGTGGGGGAGGCGGTGGGCGTGCTGGCTGGCATGGCGCGTGGACGAAGCGATGGCGTGGGGCATTCTTCGATTGACGCGGCCGGGCCAGTAGGTGTGTGGGCGACACAAAGGGCGAGTGCGCGACACGCCGTGACGCGGCGCAAGGTCGCGTCACGCGAGGGCAAGGGAAACCCCTGGGGCTAACGCAGTGCGTTCGGCAGGCCGAAGGCGCGGTCGAACAGCCAGTTGAAGGCGAAGGTGTAGACGAGGAAGAACGCCACGAGGCCCAGGTCGGTGAGCAGGGCCTGCCACCAGCTCATCTGCAGCCACCACGCGATCAGCGGCACGGTCAGCAGCACCAGCCCGCCTTCGAAGCCGAGGGCGTGCGCGATGCGGCGGCGCACCGTGCGGCGGCGGTCGGCCTGGCGGCGCTCCCAGGCTTCGAACAGGCTGTTGAAGGCAACGTTCCACAGCAAGGCGACGACGGAGGTGCCCAGCGCCAGCAGGCCCGCGTGGCCGCTGTCGTGCGCGGTCAGCCAGCCGATGCCCAGCGTCACGGCGACGATGGCGATGAGCTCGTACAAGGTGGCGTGAACCACCCGGCGCCAAGGGCCTTGCAAGTTCACGAGGTGGTGGCCTGCCGCACCGCGCGCTCCCAGCGGGCCATGAGTTCGTCGGCGCGCTCGCGCGAGAGGGTGGGGTAGAAGGTCCGGTCGGCTTGCCACAGCCGGGCGATGGCCTGCGGGTTGGCGTAGACGCCGGTGGCCAGGCCGGCCAGGTAGGCCGCACCCAGGGCGGTGGTTTCGACCACGCGCGGGCGCACCACGGGGATGCCCAGCAGGTCGGCCTGGAACTGCATGAGCAGGTCGTTGACGCAGGCGCCGCCGTCCACGCGCAGCTCGGTCACGGGGCGTCCGCCCGAGGCGATGACGTCGCGGCCCATGGCCTGCAGCAGCGCGGTGCTCTGGAAGGCGATGGACTCCAGCGCCGCGCGCGCGATGTGCGCCACGGTGCTGCCGCGCGTCAGGCCGACGATGGCGCCGCGGGCTTCGCTGTGCCAGTAGGGCGCGCCCAGCCCGGTGAAGGCGGGCACGAAGACCACGCCACCGGCGTCGGGCACGCTCTCGGCCAGCGACTGCACCTGGCTGGCGGCCTGGATGGCGTGCAGGCCGTCGCGCAGCCACTGCACCACGGCCCCGCCGATGAAGACGCTGCCCTCCAGCGCGTAGGCCGCGGTGGCGTCGGGCTGGGCCGCGGCCGTGGTCAGCAAGCCGTTGGTGGAGGTGGGGGCTTGCGTGCCCGTGTGCATCAGCATGAAGCAGCCGGTGCCGTAGGTGTTCTTGGCCAGCCCGGCCTCGAAGCCCGCTTGACCGAACAGCGCGGCTTGCTGGTCGCCGGCCATGCCGCCAATCTGGAGCGCGGGCAGGCCCGCGAGGTCGGGCTGGCCGGTGGGGGGGCCGTCGTCCCACACCGAAGGCAGCGCCTCGCCAAACAGGTGGCTGGAGGGTCGCACCTGGGGCAGCACGCTGCGCGGCACCTGCATCAGGGCCAGCAGCTCGTCGTCCCAGTCGCCGGTGTGGATGTTGAAGAGCAGGGTGCGCGAGGCGTTGCTCACGTCGGTGGCGTGCACGCGCCCGCCGGTGAGGTTCCACAGCAGCCAGCTGTCGACCGTGCCGAAGGCGAGCTCGCCGCGCTCGGCGGCCTCTCGGGCGCCGTCCACGTGGTCGAGCAGCCACTGCAGCTTGCTGCCCGAGAAGTACGGGTCGATGACCAGGCCGGTCTTGCGGCGGATGAGGCCTTCGAGGCCGGCTTCGCGCCAGCGCGCGCACTGCGCCTCGGTGCGGCGGTCCTGCCAGACGATGGCGCGGGCCACGGGCTGGCCGGTGTCGCGTCGCCACAGCACGGTGGTCTCGCGCTGGTTGGTCACGCCGATGGCGCGCAGCTCGGCGAGGCCGCGGCCTTCGCGGGCCAGGGCCTCGGCGGCTTGCTGCAGGGCCCGGCGCGCGGTGTCGCGCTGCGAGGTCCACAGCGTCATCGGGTCGTGCTCGACCCAGCCGGGTTGCGGGTAGTGCTGCGGGATCTCCTGCTGGGCGCTGGCCACGATGCGGCCTTGTTCGTCGAAGACGATGCTGCGCGAGCTGGAGGTGCCTTGGTCGAGGGCGAGGATGAGGGCCATGGGGTTCAAGGCGCGATGGTCAGCGCGATGTCCCAGTCCTGCAGCAGGCGCGGGAAGGGCGGTGGCGGCAGCGCCTGCGTGAAGACGCGGCGGGCGTGCTTGAGGTGGCCGACCTGGGCCAGGCCGGGTTGGCCGAACTTGCTGACGTCGGCGACCACCCAGGTCTCGCGGGCCTGGGTGACCATGGCGTGGGTGACGGCCTCTTCGCGCAGGTCGCGGTCACGCAGGCTGCCGTCGGCGTCGATGCCCAGGGTGCCCAGGATGGCGATGTCGACCTTGAAGCGCGAGAGGTACTCCACGGTGGCGTCGCCCTCCATGGCGCTGTCTCGGGTGCGCAGCATGCCGCCGGCGACGTGCACCTTGCACTGCGTGTGTTCGCTCAGCAGGCTGGCGACGTGCAGGTTGTGCGTCACCACCGTCAGGCCGGGCTTTTTGAGCAGCTCGCGCGCGACGGCCTCCACCGTCGTGCCGATGCCCAGCATCAGCGTGCTGCCCTCGGGGATGGCGGCGGCCACGGAGCGCGCGATGCGCGCCTTGGCGTCGGCGTACAGGGCCTGGCGTTCTTTCCAGGCGCCCACCGAGGGGGCCTCGCGCGGCAGGCTGACGCCGCCGTGAAAGCGCGTCAGCAAGCCGGCTTCAGCCAGGCGCTGCACGTCGCGGCGCACGGTCTGCATGGTCACGTCCAGGCGCTGAGCCAGGCGCTCGACCGACACGGCTCCGCGTGTCTTGACCTCGTCGAGCAGGGATTGCTGACGGGGGTTGGGGCTCCAGGAGGGGGAGGAGGGCATGGTTTCGGATCAGGGGTTTGCACCAGCCTATCCGAAAAAAATGCAACATAAAAGAAGGGAAACGCGCATGTGATTGGGGCGACCCTGGCGTTTTGTGTCCAACACCGGCCCGGCGGCTTGGGCACAATGACGTTTCACGAAAACAGGAGCGCTCCTTGACCCAGACCGCCGACCACGTCGCCGCCGAGCCGCCGCTGACCCCGGCGGACCACCACTGTGACGTGCTGGTCGTGGGTGGGGGCATCAACGGCGTGGGCATCGCGCGGGACCTCGCCGGGCGCGGCTGGCGCGTGGTGTTGTGCGAGCAGGACGACCTGGCCGGGCACACCTCGTCGGCGTCGACCAAGCTCATCCACGGCGGGCTGCGCTACCTGGAGCACCGCGAGTTCAGCCTGGTGCGCAAGGCCCTGCAGGAGCGCGAGGTGCTGCTGCGCTCGGCCCCGCACGTGATGTGGCCGCTGCGCTTCGTGCTGCCGCACGACCCGTCCATGCGCCCGGTCTGGGTGATCCGACTGGGCCTGTGGCTGTACGACCACCTGGCCGCGCGGACCTTCCTGCCGGGCACCGAGTCGGTGTCGCTGCGCCAGAGCCCGCTGGGCGAGCCGCTGCAATCGAAGTGGACGCACGGCTTCGTCTACTCCGACGGCTGGGTCGACGACGCCCGCCTGGTGGCGCTGTGCGCGCTCGACGCCGCCGAGCACGGCGCTCAGGTCCTCACGCGCACCCGCTGCGAACGCATCCGCACCGATGGCGGCGGCTGGCGCGCGGAGTTGTCGCGCCGGGACGCGTTCACCGGCCGCGAAACGCGCCGCCTGTCGGTCCACGCCCGCGCCGTGGTCAACGCCGCGGGCCCCTGGGCCGAGACGCTGTTGCGCGACGTGATGCAGGTGCCGCCTGCGGCAAACGCCCGGGGCAAGGGCGCGGGGGGGCCGCCCGCCGGTGCGCTGCGCCTGGTCAAAGGCAGCCACATCGTCGTGCCGCGCCTGTTCCAGCACGACCACGCCTACATCTTCCAGGGGCAGGACCGGCGCATCATCTTCGCCATCCCCTATGAGCGCGACTTCACCCTGGTGGGCACGACCGACGTCGAGTTCCATGGCGACCCCTCCCGCGTGGCCATCGACGAAGACGAGACCGCCTACCTCTGCCGCGAACTCGGTCGCTACCTGCGCCAGCCCATCGCGCCGTCGGACGTGGTGTGGTCCTTCGCGGGGGTGCGCCCTTTGCTGGACGACGCCCAGGGTGCCGCCTCGGCCGTCACGCGCGACTACCTGCTGCAGGCCCAGAGCCGACCCTCACCCTGGTTGACGGTGTGGGGCGGCAAGCTCACCACCTTTCGCCTGCTGTCCGAGCAGGCCGCCGACCAGGTGGGGGCCTTGCTGGGTGAGGCGCGTCGCGCCTGGACCGCGTCGGCCACCTTGCCCGGTGGCGACCTCTCCGACCTGGTCGACGAGTTGCAGCACCCGCAGGCCGACATGGCCGCTTTCCAGCACCTGCTGCGCCAGCGCCACCCCTGGATCGACCTGGGCCTGTTGCGCCGCTGGACCCGCGCTTACGGCGGGCGCGTGCTGCGCCTGCTCGACGGCGTCTCCTCCCGCGCCGACCTGGGCGCCGAGGTGGCGCCGGATCTCTATGAGGCCGAGCTGTTCTACCTCAAGCGCCACGAGTGGGCGCTGACCGCCGAGGACGCGCTGTGGCGCCGCAGCAAGCTGGGCCTGCACCTCACCGAGGCTCAGCGCCAGGTCGTGGCGGACTGGTTCATCGCCCAGGCGCGCTCCGCGGAGACGGGCTTTCACTGCAGCGAGCTGAGCCGTCAGGCGGTGGTTTGACGCGGGCGCCATGGTCCTGGCGCCATTTCAACGGCGACGTCCCGCTCCAGCGCTTGAACGCGCGTGAGAACGCACTCTGCTCGGTGTAGCCCAGCAGCTCGCTGACGTCGGCCAGCGTCAGGCGCGGGTCGCCCAGGTGGGCTTCGGCGAGTTCGCGCAAGGCGTCGTCTCGCAGCTGACGGAACTGGCAACCCCGCTCGGCCAGCCGCCGGTAAAACGCCCGCGGCGACAGGCGCAACTCGGCGGCCACCTGCTCCAGCTCGGGCACGCCGTGGCGGGCGAGCTGTCGCACCACGCGCCGCGTGAGGTCGAGCAGGTCGCCCGTGTCGGGCAGGTGCGCCAGCGCGGCGTCGACCTGCGCC
This sequence comes from Burkholderiales bacterium, assembly GCA_016000265.1. GTDB lineage: Bacteria > Pseudomonadota > Gammaproteobacteria > Burkholderiales > Burkholderiaceae_C > Aquabacterium. The sequence goes on along the minus strand of JAECRL010000004.1, from coordinate 101,612 downwards.
TCCATCAGGCCGCGCAGCACCGGGTCGGGCTGGTGCAGCGGGGTTTGCAGGCTCGCCAGCGGGATGACCAGGCGCGTGACGGCCTGCCCCCAGCGCACGGGGCAGCCGAAGTGCTCGACGAAGGGCGCGGTCTGGCTCGGGGGCGGGTTGACGAAGTCGACCGCTTGAACCGCCAGCTTGCGCCCACACAACGCCCGGGCGAACTGCACGATGGCGGTGAGGCCCGTTTCATCGAAGAGCGCCCCGGGTTTGCCGCGCGCCACGCCCCACTGCAGCACCATGCTGTCGCCCTCGATGTGGTGCTGGATGGGGTTGATGTCGTGCAGCAGCCGGTGGTAGCGCTGGATGCGCAGCAAGGCCGCGCCCAGGTTCTCGCAGGCCAGCAGCACATAGCCCAAGGCCCCCAGGTGCGAAGGCTGGATGGATTGCCCCAGGTGCAGCCCCAGCAGCGGGTCGTTGAGTCGCTCGGCGGCGCGCAGCAGCAGCTGGCAATACGCCTCGGCGGGGTGGCGCCCCAGGTGGTGCTGGCCGGGTTGCAGCGCATCGGGCGGCATCAGCGAAGCGGGCGCCACACCGTGCCGTTGCAGGTGCTCGGCCAGCACCCTCAGGAAGGTCTGCGGCACCATGCCCTGCACGACGTCGCGTTCGTGCAGGCGGCGCAATTCAGGGGAGGGCTGGCGGGTGTCCATGGATGAAATTGTTAAAAACTGAGGCGGACGCGTCAAGACGGGCAAGCCCCCGGTCCGTATGCTGACGTCTCACCCCAGGAGCCTTCGGATGTCCACCCCCCCTCGCCCCACCCTCTTCGTGACTGGCGCCGCCGCGGGCATCGGCCGCGCGGTCGCCGAACGTTTCCTGCGGGCCGGCTGGTTCGTGGGGGCCTGTGACGTCGACGAGGTCGGCCTCGCCTCCTTGCGACAAAGCGGGGGCGCCGATCGCTGCATCGCCCTGCGCCTGGATGTCAGTTCCGCGTCCGACTGGCGCGCCGCGCTGGCGGTTTTCGAGCGCGCCACGGGGGGGCGACTGGACGTGCTCTTCAACAACGCCGGCGTCGCCGTGACCCAACCCTTTGAAGACGCCGACCTGGAGCGACACCACCGCCTGATCGACATCAACCTCAAGGGCGTCATCAACGGCTGCCACCTGGCGTTCCCGCTGCTCAGTCGCACGCCGGACAGCCGCGTCATCAACATGTGCTCGGCCTCGGCGCTGTACGGCCAGCCCGAGCTGGGCACCTACTCGGCCAGCAAGGCGGCGGTGCGCAGCCTGACCGAGGCGCTGGACATCGAATGGCGTCGCCATGGCATCCGCGTGGTGGACGTGCTGCCCCTGTTCGTCAACACCGCCATGGTGGCCAACGAGGTCAGCCGCATGAAGACCGTCGCAACCCTGGGGGTGCGCCTGGGCCCCGACGACGTGGCCGATGCGGTCTGGCGCCTGGCCACCTCGCGTGCGGCCGGCTTGCCCGTTCACACCCTGGTGGGCTGGCAGACCAAGCTGTTTGCCCGACTCGCCACGCTCTCCCCCGATTTCATGAACCGCCTGGTGACCGCCCGCATGGCGGGTTACTGAGCCGATCGGCGCGCCGCGCGCCGCTTTTTTGAAAGCCCCCACCATGATGACGATGCCCCACCCGGCAGGGATGCGTGCGCTCTCTGATTTCGATGGCGCCCGCGACGCCGCGGCCCCGCAAGACCGCCTGCGCGAGGTGCGCCGCCGGGCCGCGGCCCTGCGCGAGCGCATGCTCGACGAGCCCGAGGTGCTGTGCTGGCGCAGCTTCGACCTCATCCGCGCGCCCTACCCGACCTACTACGCCTTCTCCGGCGTGTTCGCCGATCGGGGTTTCAAGTTCCCGCTGGTGCACCTGCTCAACCGCCTGTTCGTGGTGCAGTACCTCGACCACGACGGCGTGCTGCGCACCCTGTTGATGTCGCCCACCGACCACGAAGCCAACCGCCAGACGCCCTTCTTCAAGCACCTGGCCGAGCGCGCGCCCACCTGGGTTCAGCCCATCGTCGCGCCGCAGTACAACAGCGTCGACAGCGTGCTGGCGACCTGCGGCCTGCGCCCGCAAGACATCGACTACATCAGCTACGACCACCTGCACACCCAGGACGTGCGCCGCTGGCTGGCCGGCCCCAGGCCCCACTTCCCGAACGCGCGCCTCCTGGTGCACCGCCAGGAGTGGGCGTCGACCCTGGCCCTGCTGCCCCTTCAAGCCGAGTGGTACTGCCCGAACGGCATCGCCGGCATCCCGGCCGAGCGCGTCGTGGCTTTCGAAGGCAGCCTGAGCCTGGGCCCCGGGGTCGCGCTGGTGCACACACCGGGCCACACCGAAGGCAACCACTCGCTGGCCGCCCGCGTGCCCGACGGCATCCGCGTCACCAGCGAAAACGGCGTCGGCGTGGACGCCTACGAGCCCCGCAACTCCCGCATCAACGCCGTGCGCCGCCACGCCCTGTCCACCGGCAAGGAGGTCATCCTCAATGGCAACACGCTGGAGGGCAGCAACGACCAGTACATCTCGATGGTCCTGGAGAAGACCCTGGCCGGCCCCTCGGCCAACCCCGCGTACCCGAACTGCGCCTCGTCCAGCGAGCGCACGCCCTACTGGTTGTTCCCCGGCGACCCGGTCAGTCACCTCTTTGGCGAAGCGCACTTCGGCCAGATCCAGCGGCGCGAGCCCTTGCGTCAGCGGGTGGCCGCGTGATGGCCGCGGCGCGGGTGCTTGATGCGGCCGCCACCGATCGCATCCTGGTCACGGGTGGGGCGGGCTTCCTCGGGCGCGTCCTCGTCGAGCAGCTGCTCACGCGCACCGCCTCCAGCGTGGTGGTGTTCGCGCTGCCCAACGAGCCGGTTGCGCCCGAATGGGCCACGCGGTGGGGCGAGCGCCTCGTCGTGCACCGCGGTGACATCACCCGTGGCGCCGACGTGTCTCAGGCCATGCGCGATTGCTCATGGTGTTTTCACCTCGCCGCCCTGGTGGGCGACGCCGGGCGAGACGAAGACCACCAGCGCGTGACCGTGGGCGGCACCGCCCATGTGTTCGATGCGGCCTGGCAGCAAGGCGCCGCGGTCGTGCTGGTCACCAGCATCTGCGCTTACGGCGACGCCATCCAGCGCGGCCCTTGCCATGAGGATTCGCCACCCGGCAAAGGGCAGGGGCCTTATGGCCGCGCCAAGCAAGGCCAGGAAGCCCTGGCCCGACGCCACATGGCCCGTGGGGGCCAGGTCTGCGTGGTGCGGCCGGCCAACATCATCGGGCCGGGCTCCGGGCCCTGGGTGATCGACGCCGCTGAGGCCTTGCGCCAGGGCTTGCCCGCGCTCATCGGCGGCGGACGCGGCAACGCGGCGTTGACCGGGGTCGACAACGTGGCCGACTTCCTGGTGCACGCCGCGATGCACCCGCGCGCCTGGGGCCAGGCCTTTCACGTGCACGACGACCTGCCCCTGACCTGGCGCGACTACTTCGGTGACCTCGCCCAGCTGCTGGGCACCCCGCCGCCGAAGTCGCTGCCGCGACCGCTGGCCTACCTGGGGGCGTGGCTCAGCGAGCCCGTGTTCAAGCGGGTGTGGCCGCGCAAGCGCCCGCCGGTCACCACCGAGGCGCTCAACCTCATCGCCTGGAACAGCCGCTTGCCACTGACCCGCGCCCGGGCGCTGGGTTGGGAGCCGAAGGTCGACCACGCCACGCAGATGGAGCGCATCGGCGCCTGGTTGCTGGAGCGGGAGCGCTCGACTTGAGCGAGGCTTGAGGGCGCCTCAGGCGTCCTCGCGCGGCATCAGGAAGTGCCCGCGGGCCTGCACCACCGGGCGGCGCGGGTCGTCTTGCCACAGCGAGACCATGACCAGCGCCACGCGGTTGCCCTGGCGCACCGTGGTGCTCTGCGCGAAGGTGTCGATCGGCTTGGCCGAGCGCATGTAGGCGATGGCGAAGTCCACGCTGCGCGGCACGCCCGCCAGCTGCGGGTTGGTGGCCAGCAGGTGCAGGATCATGGCCGTCTCGCCGAAGCCCGCCAGGATGCCTCCGTGCAGCGCCGGCAGCACCGGGTTGCCGATGAGCTCGGGCTTGAAGGGCATGCGGAACACCGGCCCCGCGTCCACCTGCTGTTGCTGGTGCACGTTGAGGAAGTCCACATAAGGCGAGCGCCCGACGGGCACGGCCAGGGCCTCCGGCACGTCGGCGGCCACGCTCGTGAAGACCTGGCTGGGCTCGATCGACGCCGGTGCGATCAGCGAAGACGCGGCCTGGGCCGGGGTGGGGCGCACCGCGGTGGCGGCGCTGGCGGCCTCCGCGGGCACGTCCTTGCGGCGCGTCGCGGCGGTGGCGCGCATGAAGGTGGCGTACACCGTGGCCACGGGCTCGGTCTGACCGGGTTGCGTCAGCTCGCCCCGCACGAAGGCCACGCTGCGCGACAGCCGGTGACACTCGGCTCGGCAGATCAGGTCCGTCTCGGCCACCGGCGGGCGCAGGTAGTCCATGCGCAAGTCCAGCGTGGCGAAGGGCTCCAGCTCTTCGAGGGCGCAGCCCACGGCCACGCCGCAGGCCGTGTCGGCCAGCACGCTCAGGCAGCCGGGGTGGATGAGCTGGCGCTCGGCGTCACCCGTCCAGGTGCTGCGCGCCGGCAACAAGAGGCTGGCGTGGCCGGGGCCGGTCTCCACCAGCGTCATGCCGGAGGCCACGGCGTAGGGGATGCCAGCGATGAAAGCCTCGGCCCAGGCCCGGCGGTCGTTGCCCGTAAAAATGCTCATGGTCGAACGATGCGTGATTCAGGGAGAACCCGCATTGTCGCCCATGCCTGACCATTGCGTCAGCGGCATGACCTCCAACCCCGTGAGCTTCCTTGCGCGTCCGGCCAGTTTCAGCAGCGCGGCGTCCTTGCTGAACAGCCACTTCGCGCCCACGTGCAGCGCCAGGTCGATGAAGACCTGGTCGTCCGGGTCCTTGCAGCGCAGCGGCCCGCGCGGTGGTTCGGCCACGAAGGTGGCGTGGCCGAACACCGTCAGCGTGTGCATCGGCTCGGGTTGCCAGGCTTTGAAGTGGCTGCGCGGCCAGACCTGGTGCCATTCCTGCTCCATCGTGGGACAGGCCAGCCAGCGCATCCGCCCGCTCAGGATGCCCTCGACGATGGGGTGGGCGGCCGGGTCTTTGAACACCCGCCAGTCCAGCAGGGCGTTGGTGTCGAGGATGACGATGGGGACGCTGCAGCGCGCGTGGGTGTCGGGCAAGGTCATGTCTGGGCGGGGCTCATGCCCCGTTCAGGTCGCCGAGGCGATCACGCCCCCACCCAGGCAGACGTCGCCCTGGTAGAGCACGGCCGACTGCCCCGGCGTCACGGCCCACTGCGCATCCGGGAAGCGCAGCGACAGCGTGCCGGCGTCCACGGCGGACACCTCGCAAGGGGCATCGGCCTGGCGGTAGCGCGTCTTGGCGCCCACCCCAGTCAGCCCCACCTGCGGCCCCCGCCCGTCGACCCAGCTCAGGTCGTCGGCGACCAGGGTGTGCTGCTGCAGCCAGGGGTGGTCGTGGCCTTGCACCACGTACAGCGTGTTGTGGGCCATGTCCTTGCGGGCCACGAACCACGGCTCGTGCTCGCCGCCACCGCGCGGGCTGCCCTTGTCCTTCACACCCCCGATGCCGATGCCCTTGCGCTGGCCCAGCGTGTAGAAGCTCAGGCCCACGTGCTCGCCCAGCACGCGACCCCGGTCGTCCTTGATCGGGCCGGGCTCGTTGGCCAGGTAGCGGTTGAGGAACTCGCGGAAGGGCCGCTCGCCGATGAAGCAGATGCCCGTCGAGTCCTTCTTCTTGGCGTTGGGCAGCTTGATCTCGCCTGCGATGCGGCGCACCTCCGTCTTGGGCAGCTCGCCCACCGGGAACAGCGTCTTGGACAGCTGCGCCTGGTTCAGGCGGTGCAGGAAGTAGCTCTGGTCCTTCAGCGGGTCGAGGCCTTTGAGCAGCTCGACGCGCTCACCGCCCTCGAACGAGGCATCGGCCACCGTGCGCACGCGGGCGTAGTGGCCCGTGGCGATCTTCTCCGCGCCCAGGCGCATGGCGTGGTCCAGGAAGGCCTTGAACTTGATCTCGGCGTTGCACAGGACATCGGGGTTGGGCGTGCGTCCGGCCTGGTACTCGCGCAGGAACTCGGCGAAGACGCGGTCCTTGTAGTCGGCCGCGAAGTTCACATGCTCGATCTCGATGCCGATGACGTCGGCCACGGAGGCGGCGTCCAGGAAGTCCTGGCGCGACGAGCAGAACTCGCTGTCGTCGTCGTCTTCCCAGTTCTTCATGAAGATGCCGATGACCTCGTGCCCCTGTTGCTTGAGCAGCCAGGCCGTGACGGCCGAGTCCACCCCGCCGCTGAGGCCGACGACGACACGTTGGGGGCGCAGGGACACCAGGGACATCCGGGGCAGCAGGGTCAGGCCGCGCGGTGGTGGCTGGGGGCGGTGAACACGCTTTCGTGCACCGTCAGGATGTCCAGCGGGTGACGCTGGCCGGCCAGGTAGCTCTCCAGGCACTCCAGCACCAGCGGGCTGCGGTGGCGCTCGGGGCAGGCGCGGATCTCGTCGGCCGTCATCCAGACGGCGCGCACGATGCCCTCGTCCAGCTCCAGCGCGGGGTCGGGCTCGCTGACCGAGCCGAAGAAGGCCAGGCGCAGGTAGGTGATGTCCTCGCCCGTGCGCGTGCGCCGAAAGCGCGACATGTACAGCCCCAGGAAGCCCTCGGGGGTGAACTGGCAGGTGGTTTCTTCCAGCGTCTCGCGGATCACGCCCTGCAGCGGCGACTCACCCGGGTCGAGGTGACCCGCGGGGTTGTTCAGCAGCAGGCCGTCGGAGGTGTCTTCTTCGACCAGCAGGAAGCGGCCGTCGCGCTCGATGAGGGCGGCGACGGTGACGTTGGGCTTCCAGCGCACCTTCGCGTTCGCGGAGGGCTGACTGGAGGCGGCCTTGGCTTCGAGCAAATCGGCTGAGTTCATGAGCCGAACATTATCCGCCAATGTCGTGCCGAGCGGGTGACAGCCCGCGTTTGGCCACGCCATCGGGGCGTTCTGACGTCACGGCCTCACCCAAATGGCCGGTGCCGACGAGGAGGTCGGCGCCGCCTGCTCTGGTAACTTATTGGCGGCTTTTCCCGCTGGCGGCCCCCTGGCCGCCTCGAAACAACCTCAAGGAGTGCTCCCCATGACATCCCGGCTCAGCCTCGGTGCGGCCCTGCTTGGCGTCCTCGTGCTTGCCACGGGCTGCGCCATCCAGGCTCCGCCTTATCAACCGTCGATCAACAACGTCAGTCACCTCAAGCGCGAGACGACGCAGTCCGCCCGGATCGGCACTTTTGCCGTCCAGCCGGGGGCCCTCGGCGGGGTGTCGGTCAGCATCCGCGGCGGCTCCATGAACTCGCCTGTCGGCGGGCACTACGCCGATTACCTGGCCTTGGCCCTGCAGCGCGATTTGCAGCTCGCCCAGCGCTTCGATCCCCAGGCCGCGACGTTCATCGAAGGCACCTTGCTGAGCAACGACGTGGACGCCGCCATCGGGCGTGGCACGGGCCACATGGAGGCGCGCTTCGTCGTGTCCCGCGACGGGCGCGTCCGGTTCGACAAGGTCAAGCGCGGCACGCACGATTGGGAGTCTTCCTTTGCCGCGATGGTGGCCGTGCCCGCGGCCCAACAGGCCTACCCCCAGATCGTTCAGAACCTTTTGTCGAGCTTGTTTGCCGACCCCGATTTCCTGTCCGCCCTCCAATGACCCCCAAGGAGCTTTTTGCATGAGCCGTTTTGCTGTTTCGATCGCCGTTCGTCGCGCCGCTGTGGCCGCCTTCAGCGTGGCCGCCCTGGTGGTGGTGTCGGGTTGTGCCCACCCCATCTCCATCACGCCCGACGCCCCACCGGCTGCCAAGGTCGCCACGAAGATCGACAAGTCCGTGGCCTACGTGATCAGCCCCGCCGACATGGCCCTGGAGGTGACCACCCCCGGCGGCGGTGGCGACAAGGTCAAGTACCTGCCGTATCGGGACCTGGACGCATCGCTTTACGCGTCCTTCTCCGAGGTGTTCAAGGACGTGACCAAGGCCGCCAGCGTCGAGGAGGCCAAGGCCCTGTCGGCCAAGGGCGTCAAGCTGGTGATCGTGCCCACGATCGTCACCACCTCCTCGTCGGACAGTGCCTTCACCTGGCCCCCCACTCAGTTCTCTGTGACCCTGACCTGCACCGCCGTCAACCCGCAGGGGCAACAGGTGGCCCAGGTGTCGGCCATGGGCAACGGGGCGGCCACGTTCAGTGAGTTCAAGAGCGACTTCTCGCTGGCCGCGCGCCGCGCCTCGCGTGCCGCCGTCGAGGGCCTCACCAAGGCGCTGGCGGACAACGAAGCCTTGCGCCGCTGATCGGTGAGTCCGGGTTTTTGACAACGCGCGTCCTCAATTCAAGGGGGAGGGGCGCGTCTGCGACGCAAAACGGGCCCTGAGGCCCGCGTCGCAACCCGGGAATTCACGGATCTTTGTGTATGCTGGTGGGTTTGGCACCATTCATTCCCACCAGCAGGAGACACGTATGCTCATCGGCATACCCATGGAAACCTTTGCAGGCGAAACCCGCGTCGCCGTGACCCCTGAGACGGTCAAAAAGCTCAAGGCCCAGGGCCACACCCTGCGAGTGCAGTCGGGCGCCGGTGTGGCGGCCAGCGTGACGGACGAGGCCTACGTGGCCGCCGGTGCCGAGATCACCGACGTGGCCGGTGCCCTGGGCGCCGACATGGTGCTCAAGGTGCGCGCCCCCAACGCAGACGAGCGCGCGCTGATGAAGCCCGGTGCCGTGCTCGTGGGCATGCTCAACCCGTTCGACAAGGACGGGCTGCAGGGCATGACCGACGCCAAACTGACCGCCTTCGCTTTGGAGGCCGCGCCGCGCACCACCCGTGCCCAGAGCATGGACGTGTTGTCGTCGCAGGCCAACCTGGCGGGCTACAAGGCCGTCATGATCGCCGCCGACAAGTACCAGCGCATCTTCCCGATGCTCATGACCGCCGCCGGCACCGTCAAGGCCGCCCGCGTGGTGATCCTGGGCGTGGGTGTGGCCGGTCTGCAGGCCATCGCCACGGCCAAGCGCCTGGGCGCCGTCATCGAGGCGTCGGATGTGCGTCCTTCGGTGAAGGAGCAGGTCGAGTCGCTGGGCGCCAAGTTCATCGACGTCTCTTTTGAGACGGCCGAAGAGAAGGAAGCCGCCGAAGGCGTGGGCGGTTACGCTCGCCCGATGCCGCAGTCCTGGCTCGACCGCCAGAAGCTGGAGGTCGCCAAGCGCGTGGCCGCCGCCGACATCGTCATCACCACCGCCCTGATCCCCGGTCGCGCCGCGCCCGTGCTGGTCACCGAGGACATGGTCAAGGCCATGAAGCCCGGCTCGGTCATCGTCGACCTGGCCGCGCCCGCCGGTGGCAACTGCCCCCTGACCGAAGCCGGCAAGACCGTGGTCAAGCACGGCGTGACCCTGGTCGGTGAAACCAACCTGCCGGCCCTGGTGGCCGCCGACGCGTCCGCACTGTACGCCCGCAACGTGCTGGACTTCCTGAAGCTGGTTTTCAACAAGGAAAGCCAGTTCCACGTCGACCTCGAAGACGACATCGTCAAGGCCTGCCTGATGTGCCGCGACGGTCAGTTGCTGCGGGCCTGATCACCGAAGGAGTACCCCATGCAACGCAACATGCTGCGAGCCAAGCTTCACCGCGCCACGGTGACCGAGGCCGACCTGAACTACGAGGGCTCCTGCGGGATCGACGCCGACCTGCTGGACGCCGCCGACATGAAGGAGTTCGAGTACATCGAGCTCTACAACATCAACAACGGCGAGCGCTTTTCCACCTACGTCATCAAGGCGCCGCGTGGCTCCGGCGTGATCTCGCTCAACGGCGCAGCGGCCCGCAAGGCCCACGTCGGTGACCTGCTGATCATCTGCACCTACGCCCCGATGACCGAAGCCGAAGTCGCTGGATACAAACCGAAGGTCGTGTTGCTCGACGAGCGCAACGCCATCAAGGAAGTCCGCAAGTTCGACTGATTCAACCTCCTGGAGACCCCGATGGAAGCCCTTGAGCCCGTCAGCCACGTCGTCATCAACCTCAGCATCTTCGTGTTGGCCATCTACGTTGGCTACCACGTGGTCTGGACGGTGACCCCCGCCCTGCACACCCCCTTGATGGCCGTGACCAATGCCGTCTCCGCCATCGTGATCGTCGGCGCCATGCTGGCCGCCGCCCTGACGGTGACGCCGTTGGGCAAGACCATGGGCGTGCTCGCCGTGGCCCTGGCCGCGGTCAACGTGTTCGGGGGCTTCCTCGTCACGCGCCGCATGCTGGAGATGTTCAAGAAGAAGGAAAAGAAAGCGGGAGCCAAGTAAATGAGCATGAACCTCATCGCTTTGCTGTACCTGTTCGCCTCGGTGTGTTTCATCCAGGCGCTCAAGGGTCTCAGCCACCCGACCACGTCCATCCGTGGCAACTTCTTCGGCATGCTGGGCATGACGATCGCCGTGCTGACCACCGTGGGCCTCATCCACGGTCAGGCCGCTGCGCTGGGCATCCAGTTCGGTGAAGGCATCGCCTACGTGCTGGGCGCCCTGGTGGTGGGCGGCGGCGCTGGCGCCATCATGGCCAAGCGCGTCGAGATGACCAAGATGCCCGAACTGGTCGCCTTCATGCACAGCATGATCGGCCTGGCTGCGGTGTTCATCGCCGTGGCCGTGGTGGCCGAGCCGTACGCCTTCCAGATCGTGGCCAAGCCGCTCGAAGGCACCTTGGCCCAGATCCCGGTGGGCAACCTGCTGGAGCTGGCGCTGGGTGCGGCCATCGGTGCCATCACCTTCTCGGGCTCGGTGATCGCCTTCGGCAAGCTCAGCGGCAAGTACAAGTTCCGCCTGTTCCAGGGCGCGCCGGTGAACTTCGCCGGACAGCACCTGCTCAACCTGGTGCTGGGCCTGCTGCTGCTGGCGCTGATCGGCGTGTTCATGGCCACGCAGCGCATGGACGTGTTCGTGGCGCTGATCGCACTCAGTTTCGTGCTGGGCGTGCTGATCATCATCCCCATCGGCGGCGCAGACATGCCCGTGGTGGTGTCGATGCTCAACAGCTACTCGGGCTGGGCGGCGGCCGGCATCGGCTTCTCGTTGAACAACTCGATGCTGATCATCGCGGGCTCGCTGGTGGGCTCGTCCGGTGCCATCCTCTCGTACATCATGTGCAAGGCGATGAACCGCTCGTTCTTCAACGTGATCCTGGGTGGCTTCGGCGGTGACGCCGGGGGCGCCGCGGCCGCGGGTGGTGCGCAACAGCAGCGCCCGGTCAAGAGCGGCTCGGCCGACGACGCCGCCTTCGTGCTGGGCAACGCCGAATCCGTGGTGATCGTGCCAGGTTACGGCCTGGCCGTGGCCCGCGCGCAGCACGCTGTGAAGGAGTTGGCCGCCAAGCTGACCGAGAAGGGCATCACCGTGAAGTACGCCATCCACCCGGTGGCGGGGCGCATGCCCGGTCACATGAACGTGCTGCTGGCCGAGGCCGAGGTGCCTTACGACCAGGTGCACGAGATGGAAGACATCAACGGCGAGTTCGGCCAGGCCGACGTGGCCATCATCCTGGGCGCCAACGACGTGGTGAACCCGGCGGCGCACGTCAAGGGCAGCCCGATCTACGGCATGCCGATCCTGGAGGCCTACAAGGCCAAGACCGTGATCGTGAACAAGCGCTCCATGGCCAGCGGCTACGCCGGCCTGGACAACGAGCTGTTCTACATGGACAAGACCATGATGGTCTTCGGCGACGCCAAGAAGGTGGTCGAGGACATGGTCAAGGCCGTGGAGTGAGGCGCGTTGCTCCAGCATGAAAAAAGCCGGGGCCTGCCCCGGCTTTTTTCATGGCGAGCCCGCTGGGGTGGGGGCTGGCGTGACGGCCGCCGAGGCCGCCGAGGCCGCTGATGCGGCTGACGCCGCCTGGGGCGCCGCTGCGGCGGTGAGCGCCACCGTGGGGGTGGGCTGGGGCGGGATCGGGCAGTTCATGCCCTGCCGCATGCCCTTGAGGTAGGCGCGGCGCACCCCGCCGGCGGTGATGGCCGCGGCCACCTGCTTGCTGTGTTTTTCGGCGCCGCTGAGCTTGCGCACCCAGCTGCGAAAGGGCACGAAGCCCTCGACGGTGCGCCGCACGACCCCCACGCCGTAATTCTCGGCCAGGTCGGTGCCGCGCTCCATCAGGCTGGGCTTGCCCTTGCCGCTGCTGTCGATGTCGGCGCCCAGGGCCTCATCGAGCGCGTCGATCTCGGCCTGGATGGGCACGCAGCCGGGTTGATCGGGGAGGTTGTAGGGGCCTTGTTGCGCGTGGCGCAGCGACTCGGGGATCTCCTCCTGAACCACGTTGAGGTCACTCAGCGGGGTGATGGCCGCCTGGCCCACCCGCTCCGTCACGGCCGCGTCCCTGGCGGTGGGCTTGACGGTGGCCATGGCCGGCACGCTGGGCAGGTCGGGCACCTTGGGCAGGCTGGGCAGGCCGGGGCCCTGGGTGGAGGAGCAGGCAGACAGCAGCAGGCAGCACAGCAGGGCGGCCAGCGGGGAGGGGGTGCGGAGGGGCCGGCGCGGAGGCATGTGGGTCGGTGTCTGTGAGCGGGGTGAGCGGGGTGGACGGTGGATGGGAGCGATCCTACGCCCTTGTGCGTGCGGCGTCTGCGGCCATCGTCCCCAGCCCCGCATGCGCTCGCGCAAGACGATCCAGCCGGTGCTGCTGATGACGAGCGCGACCAGCACGACGCTGCACGATGCAGATCGACGCAGATCGACGCAGATCGACGCCCGCCAGGAGCGGGAGCGTGTGGGCCCGATGCGGCGGCCTGGTTTGACCGAATCGGCACAGGCCTGTCCAGACGGATCAAGCGCTGCGGGGGTGCAATGGCGTTCTCAGAACGAGGAGAACCCGATGACCGAGACCCAACGCCCCATGCAGGCCCGCGAGAAGCTGGACTTTCAGCTCGATGAGCGCATCCCCCGTTTCTGGAACGGGGGGGACCCGTACAAGACGCGCTTGTTCGACGCGATGTCGCTGACCTTCCCGATTGGCGAGCGCTACTTCATCAGCAGCGTGCGCGCCTACCGCGACCAGATCACCGACCCGCACCTGCTGCAGGAGGTCAAGGACTTCACGCGGCAGGAGGCCCAGCACGGCATCGTGCACACGCAGTTCAACGAGATGCTGGCCAAGCAGGGGCAGGACGTTGATTTCAGCCAGCGCTTCCTGGATGCGAAGTTCAAGTGGCAGCTCTCGCGCTGGCCGGCGGTCTTCAACCTGTCGTACACGGCCGCGGCTGAGCACCTGACGGCGATGATGTGCACGACCTTCATGGAGCGCGCCGACATCATCGAGCCGTTCGACCACCGCATGCGCGCCTTGTACGCCTGGCACTCCATCGAGGAGGTGGAGCACAAGGCGGTTTGCTACGACGTGCTCACGAAGGTGGCCAAGGCGGGCTACTTCACCCGCATCGCCGGGCTGCTGTACTTCAGCGTGGAGTACACGATCGGCAACTGGTACATGGTCAACCGCATGCTCAAGTCAGATGGCTTCGGGTTCTGGCGGCGCGCCAAGATGCTGGCCCAGGGGGCGTGGTGGCTCTACAAGCCCGGGGGCGTCTTCATGCCGGCGCTGGGCTTTTACCTGAGCTACTTCAAGCCCGGTTTCCACCCCTGGCAGCACAAGGAGATGGGGCATTACGAGACGTGGTTGCAGCGGTTCAACCAGACCGGCGACCCGGTGGCGGCCTCCGACGCGATGTCCGAGGTGGTGTTGGCTCAGCGCTGATCGAAGCCCGCTGCGCGCAGGCGCTCGCGCTGATCGGCCGGGGTGTGGCCGGTGGCCCGCTTGAAGGCGCGCGTGAAGCTGGAGGCGTCGGCGAAGCCGGCTTGCTGGGCGATGTCCTGCACGCTCAGGTGGCCTTCGCGCAGCAGCTGCTCGGCCCGCTCGATGCGGACCTGCTCGACGAGGCGGGTGAGGGACTGCCCTTCGTCCTGCAGGCGCCGGCTGAGGGTGCGCGCAGACATGGCCAGCTCGTGAGAGAGGGCCTCGCTGTCGGGCAGCACGCCTTTGCGCAGCCCGGCGAGCAGCAACTGCCGCACGCGCTGCGTCAAGGGCCGGGCCTGGGCGCCTGCGGGGGCGTCGCGCAGCATCATGGCCTCCAGGTGGGCCCGCGTGGCGCGGTTGCCGGTGATCAGCGGCGCGTCGAGCAGGGCGCGGGAGACGCTGAAGCCGTGCCAGGGGGCGCCAAAGCGCGGCGCGATCCCGAAGAAGTCCTCGTAGGCTTGTGCGGGCCAGGCGCTGGTGTGGGCGAACTCCGCGTGCAGCACCGGGGCCTGCACGGTGGTGTAGGGCGCGACGTTGCGCAGCACCCCGATCACGAGCTCGACCATGAGGTCCTGGTGGGCGCCGACGTCCACCGTGGGCACCACGCGCACCCGCGCGCCTTCTGCGGTGTCGGGCTGGCGGCGGAAATCGAACAGGGGCATGACGAGGGCGTGGTACCGCAGGGCCGCGTCCAGCGCCTCGCCCACGGTGTGGGAGGTGATGGCGAACACGCCCAGCGTGCCGTGGGCGGTCAGCGGGAAGTGACGCAGGATCTGCAGGGAGGGGGGCGCGTCGGGCAGGCAGTGTTCCACGGCGAGGTCGACGGAGCGCATGAGCTGGTTGCCGTCGATCCAGGCGGGTTGCTCGGGCGCGCCAGCGGGCGGCAGGCCGCAGGCGGTGCGGACCGCGGCGACGCGTCCGTGGCGGGCCTTGACCAGCGCTTCGGTGACCTCGATGTATTGAACGGGGAATCGCAGTTGCGACAAAGGCAAGGGGGGGCTGCTCACGGGGACGCGCTCTCCTGCACGCGGCGGGCGTGCGTCAAGCGTGCATCATGCCTGCAAGCCCGCTGGCGCGCAGGCATCGTGGGCGTCACGGCGTGGCGCGTGTTCAGCCGCTCCGAGCGTGAAGAACAGCACGGTCAATGCCGGTTGATTCGGGGGCTTGGCTTCGGGTGGGCGACTTAGGATCGGGTCGTGTGCCGCAACCCTTGCCTGGGATCGGAGCCGATGTCTTTGTGCCTTTGCATCCAGCCGCTGGGGGCCGTCGCGTGAGCGAGGTCCCCGTCGCCGCCGCTCAAGCCGCCGTCCACGCCGCAGGCGGTGTGGACGTCGCACGCCTGAGCTGGGTGGCGCTTCAGGCCGTCTTGCGCGAGCGCAGCTGGCGCGGCGCGGCCGCGGCCCTGGCCACGGAGCTGGCGGCGCAGCTGGCGTGTCGGCGCGTGGCCGTGGGCTGGAGCCGCGGGGAGGCCGCGGCGGTGGTGGCGCTGTCGCATGGCGCGCAGGTCTCGGATCACCCCACCCTGGGGGGCGTGGCCGAGGCGATGCAGGAGGCCATGGGCCAGTCGATGACGCTGTGCGTGCCGCGCGTGGCCGATGGCGCGGTGCGCATCACGCTGGCCCACCGCGCGCTCATGAAGCGCGAGGGCCTGGCCTCGGTCCTGACCGTGCCGCTGGCCGAGGGCGCCCGGGTGCTGGGGGCCTTGAGCTGCGAGCGGGAGAGTGGGCGCTTCTTACCCGATGAGGTCATCGCCATCGAGCAGGTCGCCGCGCTCGTGGCCCCGTTGCTGCAGATGAAGCACGATGCCGAGCTCGGGGTCGTGCAGAAGGCGCGCGCAAGCTGGCGGCGCTGGCGCGAGTCGGAGTCGGCCTGGGGGCGACGCGTGTGGCGCGCGGCCGCCGTTGGCGTGGTGGTGTTGCTGGCGGGCTTGTTCCTGGTGCCGATGCCGCACCGGCTGGACGCCGCCGCGCGCGTGGAGGGGGCGCAGCAGCGCGTGCTGAGCGCGCCGCTGGACGGCTACCTGCGCCAGCTGCACGTGCGCCCGGGCGACGTGGTCAAGCAAGGCCAGGTGCTGGCGCAACTCTCCGATGAGGACCTCAAGCAGCAGGAGCGCGGCCGGCAAGCCGACCTGGTGCAGCACGAGAATGCCTTCATCGACGCCTTCACCCGGGGCGAGCGGGCGCAGGCGGCGCTGTCGCAAGCCAAGGCGGCCGAGGCGCGTGCGCAGCTGACTTTGGTCGCGCAGCAGCTGGCGCGCACCCGCATCACGGCGCCGTTCGATGGCGTCGTGATCGCGGGGGACCTCGGGCAGCGCCTGGGCGCGCCGCTGCAGCGCAGCGAGGTGCTGTTCACGCTGTCGCCGATGACGGGCTGGCGCGTGGTGCTGGAGGTCGACGAGCGCGAGGTCGCGCAGGTGCAGGTGGGGCAGGGCGCGCGCTTGTTGCTCGCCGCGCTGCCGCATCACCCGGTGGCCTTGCGCCTGGTGCGCATCACGCCGGTGGCCCGCACGGTGGAGGGGCGCCAGCGCTACGAGGTGCTGGCCGAGCCGCTCAACCCGCCGCCAGGCTGGCGACCGGGCCTGCAGGGCGTGGCCAAGATCGAGCTGGTGGCGCAGCCCCTGGGCTGGCGCTGGATGCAGGAGGCCTGGCGCGCGTTGCGCTGGGCGACCTGGACCTGGTTCTAGCCCGCAGGTCGCGCCATGGATGGCCCCCTCCTGTCTCAGAACTGGTTTCGCGTCAGCGGTCTGCACCCGCGCCTGCGCCCTCAGGTGTCGGTGACGCGGCAGGTCTCGCGCGGGCAGGCTTGGTATGTGTTGCACAACGGCGCCAGCGGGCGTTTTCACCGGGTCAACGCGCACGCTTACGAGCTGGTGGGGCGCCTCGACGGCGAGCTCAGCGTGGACCGGCTGTGGCGCGAGCTGCTGGCCCAGCGCGGCGACGACGCGCCCTCCCAGGACGACGTCTTGCGCATCCTGGGGCAGCTGGCCGAGGCCGATTTGCTGCAGGCCGAGAACGTGCCCGACATCGCCCGCCTGAGTGCGCGCAGCCGCCAGCGCGAAGCCGCGCAGCAGCGGGCACGCGTGCACCCGCTGTCGTTTCGCATCACCTTGTTCGACCCGTCGGCGCTGCTGCGTCGCTGCGATGGCCTGGCGCGACACCTCTTCAGCCGCGTCACGCTGGTGCTGTGGCTGGTGTTGCTGGCGCTGGGGGGCTGGGCCGCGGCCGAGCACGGCCCGGAGATGCTCTCGCACGCGCGCAGCAGCCTGCCTCAGCCCGCGGTGTTGTTGATGATGTGGCTGAGCTACCCCGTGCTCAAG
Organism: Burkholderiales bacterium; assembly: GCA_016000265.1. Lineage (GTDB taxonomy): Bacteria > Pseudomonadota > Gammaproteobacteria > Burkholderiales > Burkholderiaceae_C > Aquabacterium. The sequence goes on along the minus strand of JAECRL010000004.1, from coordinate 84,436 downwards.
GCCTTGCATGAGGCGGCCCACGCGCTGGCCTTGCATCGCTGGCGCTGCGAGGTTCACGAGGTGGGCCTGAGCTTCTTGTTGTTGATGCCGCTGCCCCACGTGGACGCCTCGGCCTCGCTGGGGCTGGGCAGCCGCTGGCGGCGCGCGGCCATCGCGGCCGCGGGCATGGCGGTGGAGCTGGCCGCGGCCGCGCTCGCCGCGCTGGTGTGGGTGGCGGTGGAGCCCGGCTCCATCAAGGACCTGGCGATGGTGGTGATGACCTTGGGGGGCTTGTCGACGCTGATCTTCAATGGCAACCCCTTGATGCGCTACGACGGCTACCACGTGATGTGCGACGTGCTCGACCTGCCCAACCTGGCCTTGCGCAGCGCCCAGCGCTGGCGCGAGCGGTTGCAGCGGCTGGCCGTGCGCGTGATGGGGGCCGGGGTGGGGGCTGGCGTGGGTGCATGGGGCCCGACGCAGGAACGCGGCCTGGAAGGCGTGGCCTTGTGGCTTTACGCCCCGGCTTCCTGGGCCTGGCGCCTGGGCGTGGGCCTGGTGGTGGTGACGTGGGCGGCGGCCTTGTCGCCCTGGCTGGCCCTGGCCGCCGGGGTGTGGATGGCCTGGAGCCTGGTCGTGCTGCCCTTGGCGCAAGGCGTGGAGAACATGGCGCAGGCGCCCGAGCTCTTGCGCATGCAGGGGCGCGTGCGGGCGCTGGGCGGGGCGCTGGCCACCGCGCTGGTGCTGGCCTTGGCGGTCTGGCCCTGGCCCGCGTCGCTCGACGCCGACGGCCTGGTCTGGCTGCCCCCGGAGGCGCAATTGCGCGCCGGCAGCGCCGCGCGCGTCGTGCGCGTCCTGGCGCGAGACGGTCAGGCCGTGCGCGCCGGCCAGCCGCTGCTGCAACTGGCGTCCGACGAGCTGCAAGCCGAGCGCGCGGTGCTGCAGGCGCGCATCTCCGCGTCCGAGGCCGAGCGCAGCGCCGCCTGGGCCAGCGACCCGGTGCGCGTCAGCCAGGCCGAGGAGGCGCTCATGCGCGACCGGGCTGCGCTCGCTGACGCCGAGCGTCGCATCGCCGAGCTCACCTTGCGGGCGGCGGTCGATGGCGTCTTCGTGCTGCCCGAGGCGGCCGATGGGCTGTTGCGCGACGTGCCCCAGGGCGAGGTGCTGGCTCACGTGCTGCCGCGCGGCGCGGCCCAGGTCATCGTGGTCGTCGGCGAGCAGGATGCGGGCCTGTGGCGTGAGGCCCTGCGCCCCGGGCACCCGGGGCGGGCAGGGCATCCGGGGCCTGCCGGTGAGGCCGGCCAGCTGCAGGTGATGCTGGCGGAGTCGGCCGGCCGGGTGCAGGCGGCGCGGCTGCTGCGCCAGTCGCCCGCGGCGCTGGAGCGCCTGCCGGTGGCCGCGCTCGGCACGGCGGCGGGTGGGCGCATCCCCACCGACCCGGAGGACCCCGACGGCTTGCGCACCCTGAGCCCGGCCTTCGCGCTGGAGCTGGCGCTGGATGAGGCGCCCGGCCAGCGCGTGGGCTCGCGCGCCCGCGTGCGCCTGACCTTGCCGGCGCAGACCCTGGCCGAGCGCCTGTACTTCCGCACGCGGCAGCTGCTGTTGCGGCACTTCGCGCAGGTCGGCTGAGGCGCGCATGCCGTCGCCTTCGCCCGCGGGCTCCATCCGCTCCATCGGCTCCGACGTGCGGGCTTGCAGCGGCCCGCGTCGCCTCCATGGGTTGCCCCGACCCGGTCCGGTGTGGGGCGCGTACCCCATGCGTGCGCCCGAGCACGGCCCACATCGGGCCTGGCTGGCGGCCTGGCGGCAGCGCCTGGCTCAGCCCGAGGCGTGGGGCGCGCGCCAGGTGCAGCGTTTGCTGTCGGGGGTGCACGCCCATGGCCAGGCCTTGCGCGCCATGGGCGCCAGCGCCTTGCCCCTGATGGCCCAACGGGTGCGCGTGGAGATCCTCGCCCGCGGGCTGGGTCCGGCGCAGGTGGCGCTGGCCCTGGCGGTGGTGGCCGAGGTCGCGCGCCGCGAACTGGGCCTGTCTGCGCGCGACACCCAGTTGCGAGCCGCGGCCGCCATGTTGCGCAACAGCCTGGTCGAGATGGGCACGGGCGAGGGCAAGACCCTGGTGGCGGTGCTGGTCGCGGCCACCGGCGCCCTGGCCGGCATGCCTGTGCACGTGCTCACCTCCAACGACTACCTGGCCCGGCGCGACGCCGAGCAGCTGCGCCCGGTGTTCGCGGCGCTGGGGCTCCGCGTGGGCTGCGTGCAGGCCAGCGACGGCCCCGACGCGCGCCGCGCGGCCTACGCCTGCGACGTCACCTACGCCACCGCCCGCGAGGTCGCCTTCGATCACCTGCGAGACCGGCTGGCTGCGACCGCCCCGGATGCGCAGCCGGTCTTGCGCGGCCTGTGCATGGCCGTGCTCGACGAGGCCGACAGCGTGCTCATCGACGAGGCCTCCATGCCCTTGATCCTGTCGCAGCAGGTGCCCGACGAGGACGTGCAGCGCTGGCGCCTGGCCTTGTTCATGGCGCGCCAGCTGAGCCTGGGGGAGCAGGCCGTGGAGGCCGAGCCGGGGCGCTGGTTGCTGACCGAGTCCGGGCGGCGCTGGTTGAGCGCCCGCGCGGAGCACCTGGGCAGCGAGTGGCAGCTGCAGCGTTTTCGAGAGGACCTCATCCACCTGGCCCTGGCGGCCCTGCATGGCTTTCAGCGCGACGTGCACTACGTGGTCCACGACGACGAAATCCAGATCGTGGACGTGCACACCGGCCGCCGCGCAGAAGGGCGCACCTGGTCGCGCGGGTTGCACCAGCTCATCGCCCTCAAGGAAGGCCTGCAGCCCGCGGCGGCCTCGCGCACCTTGATGCAGATGAGTTACCAGCGCTTTTTCCCGCGCTACGTGCGCCTGTGCGGCCAGAGCGGCACCTTGTGGGAGGCGCGCGAGGAGCTGATGGCCGTCTACGGCCTGCCGGTGGTGCGCATCGGCCCGCACCAGCCCAGCCGGCGCCTGGACCTGGGCACCTCCGTGCACGCCGACGCGGCCTCGCAATGGGCCGCGGTGGCCGCGCGGGTGCGCGAGCTCCACGCGCAAGGTCGCCCGGTGCTGGTGGGCACGGGCTCGGTGGCCGATTCGCAGGCGCTGTCGGCGGTCCTGCGCGCGCAGGGGCTGGTGCACCAGGTGCTGCACGCCAGCCAGGACGCCTTCGAGGCTCAGGTGGTGGCGGCCGCGGGCGCCGCCGGGGCGATCACGGTGGCCACGCAGATGGCCGGGCGCGGCACCGACATCCACATCGACGATGCGCTGGCCGAGCGTGGGGGCCTGCACGTGATCTGCGCGGGCCTCCAGTCGGCGCGCCGGGTGGACCGCCAGTTGGCGGGGCGTTGTGCGCGACGCGGCCAGGCCGGCAGCCACGAACGCATGCTGGCGCTGGACGACGAGGGGTGGCGGCCGATCGCGCCCCCGGCGGCCTTGCGCGCCTTGGCGGGCCTGTTGCGTCGCGCCGCGTCGCCGCGCCACCGCGGGCTCACCCAGCTGGCCAACCGGGCTGGCGGCTGGCTGGCCGAGCACGTTCAACGCACCCGGGAGGGCCACGCCGCTCGCTTGCGCTGGGCGGCGCGGCAGGCCGAAGAGGCCTGGGCCAGCGAGCTGGCCTGGAGCGGGCACCACCCCTGGGACCCGCCGGCCTGAGCCTGGCGCCCTGAGCCTGGCCAGTCCGTGATGCTGTTCACGCCAGCCGCGGTTTTGCGAGGGAAATGGCCCCCGTCAGCGGCGATCGGGGCTTCATCTTCCTGGGCATGCTGTCGATGAACAGCGAATCGACCGGCCCCGCCCTCAACCTGCCGCCCCCTGCCCACCCATGGCATCGCGCCCCGCCGCACCCCGCCGCCCCCCCCGCGCCTTCCTCATCGAGGAGCTGGAGTCGCGCGTGCTGTTTTCGGCGGACGCCGAGGCGATCCTGCCGGGGGCCTCCGGCCTGCTGGCGAGCGCGCCCACGGGCGCCGGCCCGAGCGGCGTGGCCACCCGCGCCTGGCACGTCCAGGGTGACCCGAACGCTCAGGCCGCCGTGGTCACCGGCTCGCAGCTCGATGGCGCCCCGGTGCTCACCTCGGGCCACGAAATCGTTTTCCTCGACGCCGCCGTGCCCGACGCCCAGGCCTGGCTCGCCGCCTTGCAGGCGCAGGCCGACGAAGGCGGGCGCACCCTGGAGGTCATCCGCCTGGACGCCACGCGCGACGGCATCGGCCAGATCAGCGCCGTGCTGGCCGAGCGCCAGGGGGTCGCGGCCGTGCACCTCATCAGCCACGGCGACGACAGCGGTTTGCAGCTGGGCGGCACGCGCCTGGACGCCCGCAGCTTGATGGGGCAGGCCGCCGAGGTCTCCGGCTGGGCCCGCGCGCTCACCGCCGACGCCGACTGGCTGCTCTACGGCTGCGACCTGGCCTCGGGTGAGGCCGGCCGCGCGCTGATCGCCGACCTGGCCTTGCTGACCGGGGCCGACGTCGCCGCCAGCGACGACCTCACCGGCGCCAGCGCCTTGGGGGGCGACTGGGTGCTGGAGCACCACGTGGGGGCCATCGAGACCCAGGTGGCCGTGGGCGCGGCCTTCCAGGCCGACTGGCAGCAGGTGCTGGCCACGGCGACGATCCAGGAGGGCCTCAGCGGCTACAACTCGACGCAGGACACACACATCGCCAATGGCTCCGCGGCCAACAACGGGGGCTCCGCCGAGCTGATCGTCACGACCCAGAACTCGCAGCAGATGCTGCTGCGCTTTGACAAGCTGTTCGTCTCGCAAGGCGGCACGATCCCGGACAACGCCAAGATCAACTCCGCCACGCTGCGCCTGTACATCACCGAAGACGGCGTGGGCCAGGGCCTGGTCAGCCGCGTGCTGTCGGCCAACTGGACGGAGGCCTCGACCTGGGACTCGCTGGGCGGCGGCCTCTCGCTGGACAACGTCGAAGCCAGCGCCACCCCGGACGGCAGCAACGACCTCAGCGACAACAACAGCTACATCAACTACAACGTCCTCAACACCGTCCAGGCCTGGAGCAACGGCGCCAGCAACCTCGGCTGGGTCATGTACACCAGCAACGCCGAGTGGAGCGTGGCCAGCTCCGAGAACGGCACCGCGGCCTATCGCCCCCAGCTGATCATCGACTACACCGCGCCCACGCCACCGGCCCTGGACCTCAACGGCGGTTTGCTGGGCGACGGGCACTCGGCGACCTTCACCGAAGGCACGCCCGTCAACGTCACCAACAGCCTGGCGGCCACCGTCACGGCGGGCACCAACGGGGTCAGCCCCAACCTCGACCGCCTGACCGTGACCATCACCAACGTCCAGAACGCGGGCCTGGAGCGCCTGACCTGGGATGTCAGCGGCACCAACATCACGGGCAGCATGCCGCCGGGCTCGAACGTGCTCACGCTCAGTGGCGACGACACCGCGGCCAATTACCAGAAGGTGCTGCGCACGCTGCAGTACGTCAACGACTCCGACAACCCGAACACGACCACGCGCAACATCACCTTCGTGGCGCACGACCCCTATGGCGGCAACGGCAACACGGTGTCGACCAGCGTGTCGGTCATCGCGGTGGACGACGCCCCGGTGATCGGCAGCAACGGCGGCGGGGCCAACGCCACCGTCCTCGTTGCCGAGACCCGCACCGCCGTCACGACCGTGGTGGCCACCGACGCCGAAGGCAGCGCCGTCTCCTACAGCATCATCGGGGGCGCCGACGCGGGCAAGTTCAGCATCAACAGCAGCACCGGCGTGCTGACGTTCAACGCGGCCCCCGACTTCGAGAACCCCACCGACGTGGGCGGCAACAACGTCTACGACGTCATCGTGCGCGCCAGCGCCGGGGGCCAGATCGACACGCAGACCCTGGCCGTCAACGTCACCGACGTGGGCACGGCCCTGGTGGTCGACACCACCGCCAACGACAACGACACCGGCATGGGCGCGAGCTTCACCGCCGAGCAGCTCAACGCCAACAAGGGCGCCGACGGCAAGGTGTCCCTGCGCGAGGCGATCATCGCGGCCAACACCACCGCCGGCCTGGACGTGGTGAGCTTCGCCCTCACGGGGCCCACCGGTGCCTTTGGCGAGTACGTCATCAACCTGACGAGCACGCTGCCCACGGTGACCGAGGCCATCCACCTCAACGCGGCCACGCAGGCGGGCTACGCCACGCAACCGCTGGTCGTGCTCGATGGCAACGGCGGCGCGGGCCACGGCCTGACGCTGAGCAACAGCGCCGACGGCAGCACCATCCGCGGCTTCGTCATCCGCGACTTCGGCGCCGATGGCATCCACATCGACTCGGGCTCCGACAACCACACCATCGTGGGCAACTTCATCGGCAGCTTCAACGCCGATGGCAGCTTCGCGGGCGCGGGCGAACAAAACGCGTCCGAGGGCATCGAGTCGTATGGCGCCAACGTGGTCATCGGCGGGCTGGCCGCGGGCGATGGCAACGCCATCTCGGGCAACGGATCGCCCTACAACATCTACCTGGCCTCGGGGGCCAATGGCACGGTGCTGCAAGGCAACCGCATCGGCACCGATGCCGCCGGCACGGTGGCCTTCGCCAACAACAGCGCCTACGGCGTCATGGTGGAGAGCTCGTCGAGCAGCGTCACCATCGGCGGGACGGCCGCCGGCGCGGGCAACGTGATCTCGGGCTTCACCTCGCACGGCATCTGGTTCACCACCACCGGCACGGCGACCATCCAGGGCAACCAGATCGGCACGGACGTCACCGGCCTGGTCGACCTGGGCAACGGCGGCTACGGCATCTACCTCGACGACGGCGGCAGCGCCCTCATCGGGGGCTCGGCGGTGGGCGCCGGCAACCTGATTTCGGGCAACAACACCGGGGGCGTCTACGCGGGCAACAGCGGGGGCGTGACGCTGCAGGGCAACGTCATCGGCCTCAACGCCAGCGGCACGGCGGCGCTGGCCAACACGGGCGTGGGCGTGTACCTCAACACCGCGGCGGCCTCGACCATCGGCGGCGCGGGCGCGGCGCGCAACGTCATCTCGGGCAACACCTCGCACGGCCTGGCCATCCACTCCAGCCCGACGGGCGGGCACGTGGTCAAGGGCAACCTGATCGGCGTGGGCTCGGACGGCAGCACCTTGCTGGGCAACGGCGGCAGCGGCGTCTACATCGCGGCGAGCAACCAGGTCATCGGGGGCAAGGTGGCGGGCGAGGGCAACGTGATCGCCGGCAACGCGGGGGCGGGCATCAACGTGGCATCAGGCCTGGGCAACCTGTACTACCGCAACAGCATCCACAGCAACGCCGCGCTCGGCATCGACGTCGACAACAACGGCGTGACGCCCAACGACCCGAACGACGGCGACGGGGGCGCCAACTACCGCAACAACTTCCCCGTCATCACCTCGGTGGTGACCGAAGGGGGCGTGACGCGCATCCTGGGCTCGATCGACTTCTACTCCGACGCGCCCATCTACATCGAGTTCTTCTCCAACCCCAGCGCCGACGCCTCGGGCCACGGCCAGGGGCGCGTCTACCTGGGCTCGGTCCTGGTCAACACCAACGCCAGCAACGGCGATGGCAGCTTCTCCATCGACGTCGGCGGCGTCAACGTGGGCGACTGGATCTCGGCGGTGGCCAACGTCGAGAGTGGCTACATCGGGGCCTCCGAGTTCGCCCGCGCGGTGCAGGCGGTGGCGCCCGCCAACGGCCCGCGCGGCAAGCTGATCTGGAACATCAACGACCAGTTCTACCAGGCCTACGCGGACTGGGACGGCAGCGGCTTCAGCCAGGTCGGCACCAACGGCCTGGCCTATGGCGACGACATCTCCATGCTCGCCGCGGCCGAGGCCCCCACGCGCGAAGAGATCATCTTCATCGGCTCGGCCGACGTCTCCGGCAAGATCCTGGCGGGGGTGTGGAACGGCAGCAGCTGGTCGTCGGTGATCTCGCTGCCGGTGGCCTCGCCCAGCGCCACGGCCTCGTTGTTCAACAGCTTCGCCATTCGCTACGACGAGGTCAACGGCAACGCCATGCTGGTCTGGGACAACGGCAACACGGGCACGGCGGGCCTGTCTTACGCGACCTGGGACGGCAGCAGCTGGTCGGCCATCAACACCATCGCGGCGCCGCTGAGTGGCGAGCCGGTGCACATGAAGCTGGCCGCCCACCCGTCGAGCCACGAGATGATCCTGGCCGTGACCACCACCGCGGCGAGCAACAACCAGTACGCCCTGGTCTGGGATGGCAGCAGCTGGGGCCAGGCGCAGACGCTGGGCACCAACAGCAGCAAGCAGTACTTCGAGATCAACGTGGCCTACGAGAGCCACAGCGGCCAGGCCATGGTGATCTACGACGCCTCGGCGGCCAACGGATCGGCCATCCAGTACCGCACCTGGGACGGCAGCAGCTGGGGCGCGGAGGCCAGCCTGGGCGTGCCCGCGGGCGTGAGCAGCGCGTCGGAGTTGCACACCACCGTGCTCACCAGCGACCCGACCAGCGACCGCCTGGCCCTGGCGGCCAAGAACGCGGCCAACGAGGTGTGGTTGCACGTCTGGAACGGCTCGGCCTGGGACAGCGGTCAGCTGGCCACCGCCTCGGGGGTGACGCTCGCCGACCACCACGCCACCATGGACCTGGCCTTCGAGGCCCGCTCCGGCCAGCTGCTGGCGGTCTACGGTCAGGCCGCGGGGCCATCCACCTTCTACCGGACCTGGAGCGAGGGCTCGGGCTGGTCGGCCCAGCAGAGCGGCCCCAGCATGGGCGCCTCCGACGTGCCTTACGTGGTCAAGCTCTACGCCGACCCCTACTCCGACACGATCATGCTCGGGGTGCAAGACAGCGCCGCCGACCTCAACATGGCGGCCTGGGACGGCGCGAGCTGGGGCTCGGTCAACACGCTCAGCGCGGCCACCGGCTTCACGTACCGCGAGAATTTCACCTTCGTCTGGTACCGCGACGCGGCCGTGATCGCGCACGTCGACGGCGACAGCCTCACCTACCAGGAAGGCAGCGGCGCGGTGGTGATCGACCAGGGCGGCGACGCCAGCGTCACGCTCGACGCCAACGGCTCCTACGACGGGGCGGTGCTCGCCGTGTCCTTCTTCAGCGGCGGCGCCCCGGGCGAGGACGTGTTGTCCGTGCGACACCAGGGCGGCGGCGCGGGCCAGATCGGCGTCAGCGGCGCCAGCGTCAGCCACGCGGGCGTGCTGATCGGCACCTTGAGCGGCGGCAGCGGCGGCACGCCCTTGCGCATCACGCTCAACGCGAACGCCACCGACGCCGCGGTCTCGGCCTTGCTGCGCAACGTGACCTACGCCAACACGCAGGCCGCCACCCCCGACACCACCGACCGGGTGGTTCGCTTTCAGATCGAGTCCGCGGGCGGCCAGCTCAGCGGCGCCAGCGATGTCCACATCACCGTGCATTCGGTCAACGACGCGCCGGTCAACACCGTGCCCGGGCCACAGTCGGTCGCCGAAAACGGCGCGCTCACCTTCTCCTCGGCCAACGGCAACGCGATCTCGGTCAACGACGTGGACGCCGGCAGCGCGGTCATCGAGGTCCAGCTCACGGTCTTGCACGGCCGCCTGACGGTGCCCAGCGTGTCGGGCAGCGCCTCAAGCACCGTCACCCTCAGTGGCACGCTGGCGCAGATCCAGGCCCACCTCGCCGAGGTCGTCTACACGCCGGACGCCAGCTACAGCGGCGCCGACACGCTCACGGTGGCCACCTCCGACCTGGGCAACAGCGGCAGCGGTGGCACGCTGACCGACACCGATCAGGTGGCCATCACGGTCACGGCCGTCAACGACGCGCCCGTCATCACCAGCAACGGCGGTGGTGCCAGTTCGGCGATCAACGTGGCCGAGGGCAGCACCGCGGTCACCACCGTGACCGCCACCGACGCGGACGCGGGGGCGACCTTGACGTACAGCCTCAGCGGCGGCGCCGACCAGGCCCGCTTCAGCATCAACGCGAGCACGGGCGAGCTGAGCTTCATCGGTGCGCCCGACCGCGAAGCGCCGTCCGACAGCGGCGGGGACAACGTCTACGACGTCGAGGTCACCGTCAGCGATGGTGTGCAGAGCGACACCCAGGCGCTGTCCGTGACCGTCACGGACCTCAACGACACGGCGCCCGTCATCACCAGCAACGGCGGTGGTGCCAGTTCGGCGATCAACGTGGCCG
>JAECRL010000004.1:9849-74163 GCA_016000265.1 Burkholderiales bacterium | reverse complement strand
ACGGGCGAGCTGAGCTTCATCGGTGCGCCCGACCGCGAAGCGCCGTCCGACAGCGACACCGACCACGTCTACGAGGTGCAGGTCACCGTCAGCGACGGCGTGCAGAGCGACACCCAGGCGCTGTCCATCACCGTCGACGACGTCAACGAAGCCCCCGCCTGGTCCGCCAGCCTGCCCACGCAGGTCGCCCTCTCCGGCCAGCCCATGGGCGTGAGCGCGGCCGACGGCATCCTGTCCGTCGCCACGGACCCCGAGTCCGACGCCTTGCAGATCCTGCTCGTGTCGGCCCCGACGCATGGCAGCGTGCAGATCGCGGCGGACGGCAGCTTCGTCTACACCGCGACCGGCGGTCACGTCGGCCCCGACGAGTTCACCGTGGCGCTCAGCGATGGGGGCCTCACCGGCCCCGCCCAGGTCATCCGCGTGCAGGTGAGCGCGCCCCCGTCGGTCCCGGCCGCGCCCGAGCCGACCTTGCCCGCCTTGCCGCCGAGCCCGGAGCCCGCGCCCGCTCCCGAGCCTGCGCCACCGCCCGAGGCGCCCACCCCGGTCGCCGAAGCCACGCCGGAGCCGACCGCGCCCCGCGTCGCGGCGGCCCCCGCTGTCCCCGTGGCGCTGCCGGCCTTGCTGGACGGGGCCCTGATCTTGCCCAGCGAGCCCAGCGCCGCAGGGCGAAGCGCCGATGGCATGCCAGGCGGCGCGCCTGCGTCCACCTCGTCAGGCGGCCCGCTCGCGTCCCTGCGCTGGGACATGCAGGGCGTGAACCTGGCCGGTGACACCGCCTCCCCGCTGCAGGTCCTCGCTCGCGTCCTCGACCGAGGCGACGCCGGGGGCTCGCCCGAAGCCGCCTCACCCGATGCCGCACCCCGCCTGATCGAGCTCGGCGAGGTCTCGGCCTGGCCGCCCGAGGCCGGTGAGCTGGGCGACGCGCTCGACGTCCAGGCCATGCAGGCCGGGGGCGCGGCCTTGTCGGCCGGGGCGGTCTGGTGGGCCGCGCGAACCAGCGGCCTGCTGGCCAGCATGGCCATCTCGGCGCCCGTCTGGCGTGGCATCGACCCCCTGCCTGTGTTGGGGCAGGCCCCGGGCGAGGCGGGCCCGCGCCGCGTCGCCTCGCCGCATGACCGCGACGAGTTCGGCCCCGATGCCCAAGCCGACGCCCAGGCCGATGCCCTCTTCGATCGACCTGGCGGCGTCACCGTCGGGCGCGACATCGGCTGAGGCGTGAATCAGGCACGAAGTGCCCTGGTTTTTCGGACCATGCCCGCAGCCGACCTGGGCGAACATGCAGGCAAGCTGAGTGCCGCGGTGTGCGCTCTGGAGCCCCCATGACCCTGACCCGTCTGCGCCTGCTGGCGACCGCGCTGGCGACCAGCCTGCCCGCCCTGGTGCAGGCCGAGCCCTTCGGGTGCCTCATCGAGCCCGATCGCGTGGCCGACGTGGGCAGCGCCTCTGTGGGCGTGCTCGAAGAGGTCAAGGCCGAGCGCGGCGACTTCGTCAGCGCCGGCCAGGTGCTGGCGCGACTGAGCACCGGCGTCGAGCGCGCCTCCCTGGCCGTGGCCGAGTCCCGCGCCCGCGCCGACGCCGAGGTCAAGGCCGCACAAGCCGCCGCCGACCTCGCGCGCAACAAGCTCGACCGCGCCCGCGACCTCATCAAATCCAACTTCATCTCCAGCCAGGCCCTGGAGCAGGCGCAAGCCGAAGCCCGCGTGGCCGACCAACGCGCCCAGCAGGCCCGCGACGCGCGCGACGTGGCCCAGCGCGAGTTCCACCTGTCGTCGGCCCAGTTGGGCCAGCGCTTCATCCGCGCGCCGTTCGAGGGCATCGTCGTCGAGCGCTACCGCACCCAGGGCGAGCGCATCGAGCGCGAGCCCGTGGTCAAGATCGCCCGCATCCACCCGCTGCGCATCGAGGCCATCGTGCCCGCCGCCCTGTTCGGCACCATCCAGAGTGGGCAGGTCGGCCAGGTCCGACCGCAGCTCACCCAGTTCGGCACCCTGCAGGCCAGCGTCACCGTGGTCGACCGCGTGGTCGACGCGGCCTCCAACAGCTTTCGCGTGCGCCTGACCCTGCCCAACCCCGATCACCGCATCCCCTCCGGCCTGCGTTGCACGGTGGACTTCGACCCCGCGCCCGCCGCGCCCCCCAGGTCAGCTGCGCCCGCTGCGCCAGGGGCGCCCGCGAGGCCCGCGCGATGAGCCGGCCCCCACGCCCATGGACACGGGTGAGCTGAACGCCTGGTGGCGTCGCCTGCCACGCCCCTCGGCCACCACGCGGCTGGCCTGGGGCATCCTGTCTCTCACGGTCAGCCTCATCCTCGTGCTCGATTTGCTGCTGGGCATCTTCCCCAGTGAGCAGGCACGCCTGCGCGCGGTGCGCGAGCGCGCCGCCGTCTCCCTGGCCATCCAGGTCAAGGTCCAGCTCACCCAGCCCGGTGGCGTGGCCGTGCTCAAACGCACCCTCGACGAGCTGGTGCGCAGCTCGCCCGACGTCGGCTCCATCGGCGTGCGCCGGGCCGACGGCGTGCTGGTGGCGGCCACCGCCGGGCACGAACGAGGCTGGGTGCAGCGCGCCGATGGGCGCTCCACCTTGAACTCGGTCATCGTGCCGCTCAACGAGCCCGACGGTCGCTGGGGCGCCGTCGAGGTGCGCTACCGCGACGACCCCGCCGCCACCGGCTGGCGCGGCTGGTTGGGCGACTCGATGCTGACCCTGGTCCTGGGCCTGAGCGGCATCGGCGGGCTGGTGTACTACTTCTACCTGCGTCGCATGCTGCAGCACCTGGACCCGTCCCAGGCCATCCCTGACCGGGTCCGCGCCGCCTTCGACGCCCTCGCCGAAGGCCTGCTCGTGCTCGACAGCCAGCACCGCATCATGCTCGTCAACGAGGCCTTCACCCGCCTCTACCCCGCGCAAGGTCCGCTGCTGGGGCGGCCCATCCACGAGCTGGCCTGGCTCCAGCAGGCCCTCAGCCGAGTCGAGGGGCCCGCCCCCTGGGTGCAGGCCATCCAGCGCGCGCAACCCGTGCTGGGCGTGAGCATCCACATCGAGCAAGCCGACCGGGAGCCCCGCCACGCGCTGATGAACTGCGCCGCCATCTGCGACGCCAAAGGCGTGGCGCGCGGCTGCGTGCTCACGCTCGACGACGTCACCGAGCTGGACCGCGCCAACGCTCGGCTGCGCCAGGCCATGGCCCAGCTGGAGGGCTCCAACCAGCAGATCAAGCAGCAGAACCTGGAGCTGGAGAAACTGGCCAATCACGACCCCATGACCGGCTGCATGAACCGCCGCGCCTTCTACGCGCGAGCCGAGCGCCTGTTTGCGCAGGCCCGCAGCGAGGGGCTGCACCTGGCGTGTGTCATGAGCGACATCGACAAGTTCAAGAACTTCAACGACACCCATGGCCACGCCGTGGGCGACCAGGTCATCCAGCAGGTCTCGCGCCTGTTGCAGGACTCCATGCGGGAGGGCGACCTGCTGTGTCGATATGGTGGCGAGGAGTTCTGCATCCTCCTGCCCGCCACCTCGCTGGCTGAGGCGATGCGCGCGGCGCAGCGCATGCGCGAGCGCATCGAGCAGGAAGCCGGGCCGGGCGTGCACAGCGTGCCGGGCCTGCGCATCACCTCCAGCTTCGGGGTGTGCACCCTGCCCGAGGGCCGAGTCGACACGCTGGACAAGCTCATCGAGCAGGCCGACGCCGGCCTGTACGCGGCCAAAGAGGCCGGGCGCAACCGCGTGCGCTACGCCCCCGGGGTCGAGATGGCCGAGGTCTGACCCGTTTCTGCGGGGTTTCTGCGGGGTTTCTGCGGGTTTTTTCACGCAGCCCGCGCCTTCGGATTGCGCACAATGGGAGTGGAGCGGGCATCTTGCGGGCCCGCCCGGAAGTCGTCAGGTGTGGACCGCAAGGCAACCCACCCCCGCCATGACCGAGCACACCTCGCGCTCTCCTCGCCACCCCCCGGCGCTCGCGGTCACCTACCGGCACCTGCCGGTGCTGCTGCCCCTGGTGCTGGGCCTGCTGGCCCTCGCCTTGACCGACCGGGCCCTCACGCGCCAGGAGCGAGCGGCCCAGGCCGCCGCCTTCTCCACGCAAGCCACCAAACTCCAGGAGCGATTGCGCGAGCGCCTGCACACCCACGACGAGCTGCTGCGAGGCGCCGCGGGCCTGCACGCCGCCTCCCGTCACGTCAGCCGCGACGAGTGGCGTGCCTACGTGGCCGCGCTGGCGCTCGACGAGGTGGGCGTGGGCATCCAGGGCCTGGGCTACTCGCGCTACCTCCCGGCCAGCGAGGTGCCCGCGCACGTTCAGGCGGTGCGCGCCGAAGGCTTCCCCGATTACGAGGTGATCCCACCCGGGCCGCGAGCGGCCTACAGCGCCATCGTCTACCTCGAGCCCTTTCACGGGCGCAACCTGCGCGCCTTCGGCTTCGACATGATGTCCGAGGCGGTGCGCCGCGACGCCATGCTGCGCGCGCGCGACAGCGCCGACATCGCCTACAGCGGCGCCGTGCGCCTCATGCAGGAGACCGCCACCGACGTGCAGGCCGGCATCCTGGCCTACCTGCCCGTCTACCAGGGCGGCCTGCAGCCCCGCAGCCTGGCGCAACGCCGCGCCAACCTGGTCGGCTGGGTCTACGCCCCCTTTCGCTTGCGCGACCTCATGACGGCCGTGTTCCAAGGCGAGCTCAAGCAGGTGCGTGTGCGGGTGCTGGATCAGGACCCCGGCTCCGACCCCCTCCCGGGCGTGGCCTCCGGGCCACCGCGCCCGCCCACCGTGCTCTTCGACAGCCAGGGCGAGGGCGCCGCCTGGCAACCCGATGAGCAGGCCCCCTGGGCCCAACGGCCCCTGTCCCTGCACGGGCGCCAATGGCTGGTGCAGTACCAGGCCCTGCCCGGTGCCCTGGCGCTCACCTCCACCCTGCCACACGGCCTGGCCCTGGCGGGCGTGGCGCTGGCGGCGGCCTTGTTGTGCGCCTTCACCTGGAGCCTGGTCAACACGCGCGAGCGCGCCCGCGCCATCGCGCACCGCCTGGCCAGCAACGTGGCGGAGGGCGAAGAGCGCTTTCGCCTCCTCGTCGAAGGCGTGCGCGACTACGCCATCCTCATGCTCGACGAGCGCGGCACCATCATGAGCTGGAACGCCGGGGCCGCGCGCATCAAAGGCTGGCAGGCCGAAGAGGCCATCGGGCGGCACTTCAGCTGCTTCTACACCCCGCAAGACGTCGAGGCGGGCGTGCCCGCGCAGGCCCTGGCCACCGCCCTCGTGCAGGGCCAGTACCGCGAAGACGGCTGGCGCGTGCGCAAAGACGGCAGCGTCTTTCGCGCCAGCGTGCTCATCACGGCCATGCGCGACGACGACGGCCACATCAAGGGCTTCGCCAAGGTCACCCGCGACGTCTCCGAGCACCACCGGCAAGAAGAGCGGCTGCGCCTGGCCGGCGCCGTCTTCCGCTCCACGCAGGAGGGCGTGGCCATCACCGACGTGGCCGGCAAGGTCAT
Source organism: Burkholderiales bacterium (assembly GCA_016000265.1). Classification (GTDB taxonomy): domain Bacteria; phylum Pseudomonadota; class Gammaproteobacteria; order Burkholderiales; family Burkholderiaceae_C; genus Aquabacterium. Next base: position 68,670 of record JAECRL010000004.1, on the reverse strand, counting down.
CGCCGTCAACCCGGCTTTCGAGCGCGTGACCGAGTACAGCGAAGCCGAGGTGCAAGGCCAGGACCTGCGCCTGCTCGCCTCGGGCCGGCACGACCGCGACTTCTTCCAGAACATGTGGCGCGACCTGCGCGAAAGCGGCGCCTGGCAAGGCGAGATCTGGAACCGACGCAAAGGCGGCGAGGTGCACCCCGCCTGGCTGGCCATCAGCGTGGTGCGAGACGAACGCCAGCGCGTCACCAACTACGTGGGCGTGTTCACCGACATCACGCGCATCCCGCACGCCGAGACGCAGATGGACCGGCTCGCCCACCACGACGCGCTCACCGACCTGCCCAACCGCCTGCTGTTGCAATCGCGGCTGGCCCACACCCTGGAGCGCGCCCAGCGTGGCGGGCGAACCTGCGCCGTGCTCTTCCTGGACCTCGACCACTTCAAGCCCGTCAACGACCGCCATGGTCACCAAGCCGGCGACGAGCTCCTCAAGGGCGTGGCCAAACGCCTGCGGCTGCACCTGCGCGAGAACGACACCGTGGCCCGCCTTGGCGGCGACGAGTTCGTCATCGTGCTGGAGGACCTGGCCAGCGCCGACGGCGCGGAGCTGGTGGCGCGCGCCATCATCGAGCGCATGCAGCAGCCCTTCGAGCTCTCGGGCGGGCGCGCGGTGAACATCGGCTGCAGCGTGGGCATCGCGCTGCACCCCGACGACGGCTCAGACGGCGAGACCCTGCTGCGCCACGCCGACGCCGCCCTGTACCGCGCCAAGGCCGCCGGGCGCGGGGCTTGGCGGTTTCACGGGGTGGGCGGGGGGTGAGGGCAGGGCGTTACGAAGCCACCCGGGCCTAGTTTGAGTCCCGGCCAGATCGCATATCCCGGTGATCTAGACTTCGATCATGAGCACGGCGATGGAGCCGCCGGTTCCGGCCAGATCGCATATCCCGGTGATCTAGACTTTTCTCATCTCGGCCTCAAGGTCGTCCCCGGTTCCGGCCAGATCGCATATCCCGGTGATCTAGACTTGCCCGCGGCACCCGCCGCATCACCCTTGGAGTTCCGGCCAGATCGCATATCCCGGTGATCTAGACTTGAAGCCACGAAGGCCGCAACCCTTCCCAAGTTCCGGCCAGATCGCATATCCCGGTGATCTAGACTGCCGAAACATGACGTATGCGCTCGCGTTCCGTTCCGGCCAGATCGCATATCCCGGTGATCTAGACTCGGACAAGCCCGACCCCAACGGCCAGCTCAGTTCCGGCCAGATCGCATATCCCGGTGATCTAGACTCGCACTTTTCCAGTCTCTCGCCCGAACCTCGTTCCGGCCAGATCGCATATCCCGGTGATCTAGACTGGCGCCTTCGGCAAGCTCTTCCACCCCCTCGTTCCGGCCAGATCGCATATCCCGGTGATCTAGACTGCAAAGGGGCAGCGGCCAAGGTGCTGGGCAGTTCCGGCCAGATCGCATATCCCGGTGATCTAGACTTTCGGCGTCTGACCGCCAGCCGCGCCGACGGTTCCGGCCAGATCGCATATCCCGGTGATCTAGACTGGCCGCAAGCTGGACGAGCAAGCCACGGAAGTTCCGGCCAGATCGCATATCCCGGTGATCTAGACTGCACGTCGTGTACAGCCGGGCAGTGCACGAGTTCCGGCCAGATCGCATATCCCGGTGATCTAGACTTCGAGCCGCGCATGTGGATACAGGCTCATTGTTCCGGCCAGATCGCATATCCCGGTGATCTAGACTGCGATGTATATTATGTCAACCGTCGGCAGAGTTCCGGCCAGATCGCATATCCCGGTGATCTAGACTCCCCGTACCGTTGGCGATGGTCACCGAACCGTTCCGGCCAGATCGCATATCCCGGTGATCTAGACTGCCTCGCGCTGGGCCTCATGCAAGGCCTGGGTTCCGGCCAGATCGCATATCCCGGTGATCTAGACTTGAGCGAGGTACGATCCGAAGAAACGGGAGGTTCCGGCCAGATCGCATATCCCGGTGATCTAGACTCAGCCACCCACCGGGTGGCTTTTTTCATTCGTTCCGGCCAGATCGCATATCCCGGTGATCTAGACTGGGCTTGAGCGTGCGATTCAGTACCTCAACGAGTTCCGGCCAGATCGCATATCCCGGTGATCTAGACTAGCAATGAGATAACCCCTTGATTCGTCAGGGGGTTTTTCTCTTTCTGGGGCTGAAAAAGCATCAGGATTGCTAGAAGAGATCGAACTGATCAGGCGCTTTTTGCGGCGCTTGCTTGGCCTTCCCGTGGAAGGTGACGATCCGCTCGTACTGCTTGTCGGTGAACGTGAGGATATTGACTTTGCCCCCTTCGGGCAAGGCGTACTCGACCCGCTTGCTCAGGGTGTCCACCTGAGATTGCCCCGTGCAGAAGCGGCAGTAGACCGAGAACTGGGCCATCTCGAAGCCCATGTCCAGCAGCCCATTGCGAAAGTCCGTGGCGGCCTTGCGCTCTGCCTTCTCCACCACGGGCAAGTCGAACATGACGATCATCCACATGAGCCGGTACCCACTCAGCATGTCGATCTGAGCCGATCACTCGTCGGCATCGAGGCTGTTGGCCAGAGCCAAGGGCAACCCGGCCAGTGGCAGGTCCAGCCGCTCTTTCTCGCCCAGGTATATCTGAGCCAGCGATGTGCAGAGCCGATGGATGCAGGTCATCACTGGCGTGGCCCCCAAGTCGGTTTGCATGTCGTCGTACAGCGTCCTGACCAGTGCGCGCTTGGTGTCGGGCGTGACGCGACTCTCGCCCTTCTTGTTAAGTTGCCATACGCGCAGATCGATCACTGGCCGGAACGGTTCCATTACGTCATCGACCAAGCGCATGGCGTTACCCTCGTTGCGATGAAACATGCCCAACGTGGGGTGCAAGCCTGCTGCGACGACAGATCGCGCGGTGGCCGCGCGCAGAACGGTGTAGCCGTAGTTGAGCAAGCCATTGAGGCCATCGCCATCCTGGTCTCTGCGAAAACTTTCGCCAAACAACAGGCCCCAGTAGCGGCGGGCACCTTGTGCTTCCAGGTTGTCCGGGTCGCCTGAACGCACTTTGTTGACGAGCGCGCTCAAGGGGGCAGTTGGGGCGCCTGAGGCTTCCAATGCGGCCGCCTGTTGCGTGAGCTTGGCTTTTACAACTTCGGCCCACAAGCGCTTGTGAGTTGGCTTGCTGGCTGCGATCTGTGCATCCAACCGTTTGGCCTGAAGGAAGTGGCCATCGATGGACAGGAGCATGCCGACCGCGTTGTGGTTGGGGCCACAGAGCACGAACGGCGCGCCTCGCTCGGCCAGCGCCACCAACAGGTTGTTGGTGTAGCTCAGGCCGTGGGCATTGGCGATCACGGCGGCAATGTCATCCAGAGGCACCTGACCGAGCTCTTTGCGCGCGCCTTCTGTGTCTTGAACCACCAGAAAGCCGCGCGAGACAAACAGGTGTCTGCGGTCATCGGCCACTTCGACGATGCGGCCGATCATGGCTTCAGACCTTGTTGCTCACCGGCCTGACATCACCGATGGCAGACACAGCAACTCGCACGGCCCCTCCCGCCTGGAGGCTTGCCACACTGATCTGGGAGAGGATGAACTCATCTTCCATGGCACTTCTATCTTCATCACTTAGGCCATCTGCATGCTCAAGCTCTTTGGCGCGTTTTTTTGCTGCGAGCTTTCGCACGTACCGATCATTGGTGTTCGCCTCATTCAACTCGGTGAATGTGGCGCCGCCGTCGACGCTCATTTTCACCACCATTAAAAGTCTGGATCGCTCTTTGAAGTTGACTTTGATGGCGTCCCCAGGCATCAGCTTCATCACCAAGCTTCCATCCTTGTCTGATAGCTTCTGCGTCCTCATTCGCTTCAGCACTTCCTGTTCGCTGTCTTTTTTGAAGCCCATCTGGGCTGCAATTCGATAAGCCTTGAACGTAGGAATCACGTCCATCAACCACTTGCCATCGGCTGATGCGATGATCTCAAGGCAGTAGTTGCCATCAGGTGCGTAGCCTTTGTAGGCGCGGGGCAGTCCGTTGGCATCCAGCCCGTGACGATCACCTTGAGTCGGGGCGCTCAAAGGAACGATGTATTCGACCACGCGGGCCTTCTTGCCATCTTCCTGCTTCTTCTGAACGATGCTTCCGTCAGGTCGAATGCCGTAGGCAGTGTCCTTGAACATGGACGCCTCAAAGCTGTGATCTGGTTTGTGACTCACGACAATGCTTTGGAGTGCTCGTGCCATATGCTCCCTGAACGATGGCCAGGGAAATGGCATCTCATCCACCAGTCTGTCGAGCTGTCGCTCACGTGCCGATGCACTGGCCTGCGCGAATCGTTGCAGCAAAGCCTGATCGGTGATGCCGATGACGACTGCATCCAGCGCGTGGTGTCGGTGGTCATGTCGGTTCTTGCTGCTGTCACCCGAGAGCAATTGGTTCAGGCCGAATTTGCCGCGCAGTAGGGCGGTCATTCGGCCAGGAATGACGCGAACCTTGTGCGTGTTGGCGTCCGGGTACAGAAGCGACAGGTATTCCTTGGCCACGCGTGACAGGTAAGCCGTGTCGTTTAGCGCACGCGCAAGGAAGTCTTTGTCTTCCTTGAGCCAGCGGGTATGGCCATCTGGCGCAAAGCGCTTGGCCTTTTCGCGTGGCATCTTGGCCGCGCGTTGCAGGATGGCTTCGTAGTCGTAGCCATCTTGTGCCTGCTTACCAAAGGCGTCGTATGGCGTTCTATTGCCTTTGTCACGGTTGGCCCGGCGAAGGGCCACGGTCTTGTTATTGAGGCTGTCGTCCAGGGTGATCGAATACGGCAGGATGTGTTCGATCTCGACTTCGGCGGACAACAAGCGGCGGATGCTGATTTGCTCACCGGTGTAGGGGCAGCGCCGATCCGTGATATCGCCCTTGTTGAGCTCACACCAGAGCTGCATCTTCTGAGACAGCTCGCGTCGTTTGGCCCTGTCCAGGTGGGCTGGCGTCAGGTGGAGGATGTCGCAGGCATCGGCAACGAGCTTGTCGTTCAGGTCTTGCCGTTCCTTTTGCTCCCGCTGTATTTCCAGCTTGCGCTGCTGTCCCAGCTTCAACTCCCGCGCCACCTCGACGATCACTTCCGCAGGTTTGCCGTAGCGCTTGATCAATGCATTGATCACCTTGCGCAGTTCGTTGAGCGCGATGTGGACGGTCGGGTTGGCGATCTTGCCGTACCGCTCTTCGTCGTTGCGTGGGTTGTCTTTGGCGAAGGCGACGTGGCGTTGCAGGTACTGGCCGTAATAGGGCAGTTCGTCCAGCAACTCGCCTGTGGTTTGTGCGTGACCGAGCTCGCTGTGGCTGTCGAAGCCTGCAAGCTGGACGGCGTCCGAGTAGGTGACGACATCGCTTGCCAGCGGCGGCAGGATGCGCCCCAATGCGACGATGCTCAGGCGTCCGTACCCCTCTGGCAGGCCAGCAATAGCGATGGCGCTTGCTCGCTCATCGCTCACGCCGGTGTGTTCCTTCAGCCATTCAATGAGCTTGCCTTCGTGGGGCTCGTTGAGCAGTTGCAGCACGATGGCATCTTGCTGCGCCAGGGTGAAGTCGTGCCACGGGTCGCCGAAATGCTGCTTCTTGCTGAGTTGAACCGATGTCGAGTTGCCTTTCAGGGCATCGCGTTTGGCATCTTGCAAGTTGAACTTGGTGGTGCCCGGCAGCTTCAAAGTCTTGACCATGTCGGCGAAGGTCAGGCGTTCCTTGCGTTCCATGCGCGCCGCCAGGGCGTCTCGCTGCGCCTTGCTGAGTGGTGGCAGCTCGGTCAGGTCGGCGTTCAGCACCCGCAGGTTGTTGAGTTCCTGGAGGATGCGAAAGCGCTGGGTGCTGGGCAAGGCCAGCGGCGCGCGCTCTTCGTCTGGCAACAAGGTGCACCGGCCGGGCTTCACCGGCTTGAGTGGGCGCTGAAAGAGCAGGATGTCGCGCAGGTCACTGCGCGCGGCCTCTGTGAACAGAATGGGATTGAAGCCGGCTTGGGCGGACCACAGGGCATCGAATTCGTGCGCGACCATGCCCCTGTCTGCATAGAAGTCGTAAGCCTTGTCTTTTTGTGTCTTGCCTCGCAGGCGGGCTCGCACACTGAGCCGCTGGTCGTGTCGTTTGGCCAGCCATTGGCCCAGCGTCTGGCATTGCTCGTCTTCCAGGCGGGTGCGCAGGGTTGAGATGGCCCTTTTGAGCGCGCCACTCTCGCTGTCCTGCCGGTCGGTTTTGCGGTTGCTCTGAAAGCCGCGACGTTGGTTGAGGTGGAACAGGGCGCGGGCGAATTCGGGGCCGCTCAGGGGCGCGCTCAGGCCTTTGGCACGCAAGGCGTAGGGGTCGAGTTGCGCCAGGGCCTTGCGTGCAGCCTCGTCGGCTGGGAAGAAGCCCCAACGGATCAGTGCGTCAAGCATGCGTTGCTTGCGCTTGAGCAGTCGGTCGCGGCGGCGGCGCATCTGTCGCGCGGCTCGGCGTGTGACGGCGAGTGAGCTGCCGTCTTTTGGGTTGCGTCCGTCAGAAAAGATTCGGGCACCGGCCCGAATGACCGCGCAGGGGCAATCAGACGAGTCAAGGCGGATCATGGCCCAGCCGATCGACGTGGCGCCCATGTCCAGGCCCAGTCGATAACGCATCTTTTGCTGCATGCAGCCCTCCCAGGTTGCGTTTTGTGTTGACAGATGCTCGTATCTGTTCGTATCCTAACGTTGTTCCGATCACCGGGATATGCGCTCTGTCCGCTAACAAGCTGAAAGATGCACCAAATGAGAAGGCCGCTACATGCGGCCTTCTGTCATTTGCTTGGGTACTTGCCGATCAAGCGATCAGTGCTGGCGGCTTGCCCGATGCCTGCCAGCCATGCCCACGACTGCAATGCCAATGCCGAGCATCCACAGGCTGGTGGGCTCGGGAACGGGCGACAGGATGAACCCAGCACGTTTGCCCTGGTAGAGGCCCACGCCGACGATCTGCCCGGATGCATTGATGCCCATGGCCGCACTCAGGGTCCAGCCCTCACCGTTGTCCACCCAATCGCTCAGGTCATGGGCCAGGGTGCCTTCCCACAGCGTGGCGCGGCTCAAGAAGGTGCCTTGAGCCAGGTCTTGCCAGATCTTGGACTGACCGACGATCAGGCCGGCATCGTTGATGCCCAGCGCGCGCGAAGTGGCTTTTGGCGAGAGCTGTGCCAACCAGCTCAGGCTGTCGCCATCCCAGCGCGCGGCTTGTTCGCGGCCGTCCGCGAACTGAGCGTGGCCGATCACCGTGCCCGCCTCGTTCACCGCCGTGGCTTGTGCGTGGACGGCATCGCCCTGCGCGAGCTGGCTGACTTGCTCCCCTTGCCAGCGCAGCGCCACCGTGGGGGCCTCAGCTGGACCAGGCAGGCGACCGACGCCCACGATCACACCCGACTCGTTGATGCCCCGTGCCTGGACAGAGGAAAGGTGCGCCGGCCGTTGGAGGGCTTGTGCGGTCCCGTTCGTCCACTGGATGGCTTGGCTGCCGTCCAGGCCCACGGCAACGCCTGAGTCGTTGATGGCGCGGGCGCCCGAGGGTGGGCCGAATGCGCTCAGCTTCTGCGTGCTACCGGCTTGCCAGATGAAGGCCTGGCCCCCATCGCTGCCAACCACTTGGCCAGCGTTGTTCACGCCGTGCGGTTCGATGTGGAAGCCACCATCGACGTGCGGGATGGCCTGCCATGCCCCGCCACTCCAGACAGCAGCGGTTCGCGTGGTGCTGCCTTGCTGCCCCGAATTCACCGCACCGATGATGAGCCCTTGGTCGTTGAGCGCTTGGGGGGTGAAGTAGGCGTTGCTGCCGACGTCGATGAGTTGGACCTCGTATCGGCTCACGGCGTGGGCCGACAGTGTGAAGGTGACGAGCGAGGCAGCAAGGCCCAGCCGAGACAGGCGCGCAAGGGCCAGTCGGTTCATGGAAACTCCCGTTTGAATGATGTTTGAGGGCAGGACTCTGGCACAAGTTGCGCCCGGTTTGCCCCCAGGTTCTTCAAAAGAGAGACACGCCCACCCCGTCGGGGGGCGTGGCCGATCAAGCCGCCAGCGCCACCGCCCCCACCCCGTGGTACTTCGCCTCACGCAAGCCCAACATCTGCCGCGCTTCAGCTGGCGAGGCCACCTCGCGACCCGCGCGCCGCGCGCACCCGGCCAGGGCCTCGATGAGCTGCCCGTTGCCCGTGGTCTTCTCGCCACCCGGCAGGTAGAAGGTGTCTTCCACGCCTGTGCGCAGCATGCCGCCGAGTTCGGCCGTGGCCTGGTGAACGGCCCAGATCTCTTCGCGCCCGATCAAGGTGGTCTGCCACACGGTGCCGGGCTCGCGGTACTTGACCAGCAGCTTGAGCAGGTCCACGTCGGCGGGCATGCCCGAGGCCACGCCCATGACGAAGTTGTACTCCAGCACGTCGGCCATGCCAGCCTTGCGGAACATGCCCACCGAGCGCACGATGCCCACGTCGAAGCACTCGAACTCGGGGCGGGTGCCGGCCTCGTTCATCACGTCGATCATGGCCTTGACCTTGTCGACCGTGTTGTCGAACAGCATGGGCGGCCAGGCCCACTGGCCGTTGTCCTTGATCTTGAGGTAGTTCAGGCTGCCCGCGTTGCAGGCGGCGATCTCGGGGCGCACGGCGCGGATGCAGGCCGCCGGGCCGCTGATGTCGGGGCCGACCACGCCGGTGGTCAGGTTGATGATGACGCCCGGGCAGGCCGCGCGGATGGCGGTGTCGATCTCACCAGCAACGGCCGGGTCCCAGCTCGGGAAGCGCCCCATGCCGGGCTCTTGCCGGCGCAGGTGCACGTGCATGATCGAGGCGCCGGCGTCATAGGCCTCGCGCGCGGCGGCGGCCATTTGTTGAGCGGTGACGGGCACGGGGTGCTGCGCCGGGTCGGTGAGCACGCCGGTCAGCGCGCAGGTCAGGATGGCCTTGTCCATGTCAGTCTTCCTTGTTCAGTTCGATGTCGATCAGCAGGGTCTTGGCCTGCACCTGGTCGCCGGCTTTCGCGTACACGGCCTTCACCACGCCCGGCGCTTGGGCGTTGAGCCACATTTCCATCTTCATGGCCTCGATGGCGAGCAGGGGCTGGCCTGCGGTGACCACGTCGCCCGCTTGCACCAGCACCTGCGTGACGGTGCCGGCCACGGGCGCCAGGGCGCGGCTGGGGTCGAGCGCGTTGCCCGCGTCCGGCCAGGCCGAGACCTCGGTGAAGTTGAAGACGGCCGCGTCGATGACGAGGTGCAGGGTGTCACCCAGCCACACGGCCCGCACGCGGCGCTGCACGCCGTCGAACTCGATGCGGGCCTCGCCACGTTCGGCGTTTTCGCTCAGCAGGTGCAGGGTGACGGGTGCGGCTTGCGGGCTCATGGCCACGCGGTAGACCCCATCGGATGCGGCGGTCACGCGCAGCGTGTGCTTGACGCTGTCTTGCTGCAACGGCAGGTCCCAGCCGCTGACGCTGTCCGCGCGAAGCAGCTTGGCCCTGCCTTGCTGACGTGCACCGAACAGTGCGCCAGCCATCAGCCATGTTTCGTCGGAGGCCACCGGCGCTTGCAGGATCGCATCGCCATCGGCCTGCCACTGGTCGATCAGCGTGGTGGTCATGCTGCCGGCGCGAAAGCGTGGGTGGTCGACCAGGTCGCGCAGGAAGCGGGCGTTGTGCTTCAGACCCAGCAGCGGTGCGTCGTCCAGCGTGGCCATGAGGCGGCGGATGGCGTCGGCGCGGTCGCGGCCGTGCACGATGAGCTTGGCCACCATCGGGTCGTAGTGCGGGGTGACTTCACCCCCTTCGCGGATGCCGTCGTCGATGCGCACGCCGTCAAACAGCGCGAGCGCCGGGCGCCACCACTGCACGGGGCCGGTCTGCGGTGCGAAGCCGGCGTACGGGTCTTCGGCGTACAGGCGGGCCTCGATGGCGTGGCCGGTGAGGGTGATGTCTTCCTGCTTGACCGGCAGCGGCTGGCCTTCGGCCACGCGGATCTGCCACTCCACCAGGTCGAAGCCCGAGACCATTTCGGTGACCGGGTGCTCGACCTGCAGGCGGGTGTTCATCTCCAGGAAGTGGTGGTTCAGGTCCTGGTCGACGATGTATTCGATGGTGCCGGCGCCGCGGTAGCCGATGGCCTGCGCGGCCAGCACGGCGTCGCGGCCCATGCGTTCGCGCATCTGGGGGCTGACCACGGGCGAGGGCGATTCTTCGATGACCTTCTGGCGGCGGCGCTGGGCCGTGCAGTCGCGCTCACCGATGTAGACGGCGTTGCCGTGCGCGTCGGCGAACACCTGGATCTCGATGTGGCGCCCGTCCAGGATCAGGCGCTCGAGCATCAGCGTGCCGTCGCCGAAGGCGCTCTGCGCTTCGCGGCGCGCGCTGGTGATGGCTTGCGCGAGCTCGGCCTTTTCGTGCACCAGGCGCATGCCGCGCCCGCCACCACCGCTCACGGCTTTGACCAGCAGCGGGTAGCCCATGCGTTCGGCCTGTTCGATCAGGGTGGCGTCGTCCTGCTTGTCGCCCAGGTAGCCGGGCGCACAAGGCACGCCCGCTTCGATCATGGCGCGCTTGGCGCCGGCCTTGTCGCCCATCACGCGGATGGCTTCGGCGCCCGGGCCGATGAAGGTCACGCCCGCGTCGACGCAGGCTTGCGCGAAGTCGGCGTTCTCGGACAGGAAGCCGTAGCCCGGGTGCAGCGCGTTGGCGCCCGTCTTGCGGCAGGCAGCCAGCAGCGCGTCCACGTTGAGGTAGGACTGCGACGCCGCGGCGGGGCCGATGCAGACGGCCTCGTCGGCCAGCGACACGTGCGGGGCTTGCGCGTCGGCCTCGCTGTAGACGGCCACCGTGCGGTAACCGAGCTGGCGGGCGGTGCGGATGACGCGGCAGGCGATTTCCCCGCGATTGGCGATGAGGATCTTCTTGATCATGTGTCGATCAGCCTTGTTGGGGAACCCACTTGGGTTTGCGCTTTTGCATGAAGGCGCCGGTGCCTTCCTGGCCTTCGTCGCTGAGCACGGCTTGGGCGAACAGCCGCGCGGCGTCGTCCACCAGTTGGTCGGGCGGGGTCAGTCGGGCGCGGGCCAGCAGGCCCTTGGTCGTGGCAATCGCTTGCGGGCCGCAGGCCAGGATGCCGGCGAGCGTGCGCTGCAGCGCGCCTTCGAGCTCGTCGGTGTTGGCGTGCACCTCGTGCACCAGGCGCAGCGTGAGCGCCTCGGCCGCGTTGACCTTGGCGCCCGTCACCGCCAGGCGCTTGGCCTCGGCGTAACCCAGGCGCTCGACCAGGAAGGGCGCGATCTGCGCGGGGATGATGCCCAGCGAGGTCTCGGGCAGGCGGAAGGAGACGGTGTCCAGCGCCAGGCTGACGTCGGACACGCAGGCCAGGCCGAACCCGCCGCCCATCACCGTGCCTTCGAGCACCGTGACGATGGGCAGGGGCGAGTGTGCGTAGGCCAGGCACAGGCGGCCGAAGGCGGCGTTGGTCTCGGCGACGGGGTTCATGCCCTCGACTTGGTCGGGCATCGCTTGCATCTGCGCCAGCTTCATGCGCGCCTGCGCCATGTCGGAGATGTCGCCACCTGCGCAGAAGTGGCCGCCCTGGCCCCGCACGACGATGGCTCGCACGCTTGGGTCTTGTTCGGCGGCTTGCAGTGCGGTCAGCAACTCGCTGACCATGGCCAGCGACATGGCGTTGCGCACCTCGGGGCGGTTGAGCGTGAGGGTGCAGACGCCTTGCGTGGTCTGCGCCTGGATCGTGGCGTAACTCATCTCAGCGGGCCTCTCTCAACGAGCCTTCTTGGGCAGCGTGCCCTCGAACTTGCAGATGATGCCCAGCATGATTTCGTCGGCGCCACCGCCGATCGAGACCAGGCGGCCGTCGCGGTAGGCCTGCGAGACGGGGTTGTCATAGGTGAAGCCCATGCCGCCCCAGTACTGCAGGCAGCTGTCGGCGACTTCGCGGATCAGGCGGCCACATTTGAGCTTGGCCATCGAGGCCATCTTGGTGACGTCCTTTCCCTGCACGTATTCGTCAACAGAGCGGTAGACCAGCGAGCGCAGCAGCTCGACCTCGGTGCGCAGCTCGGCCAGGCGGAAGTGGATGACCTGGTTGTTGATCAGGGGCTGGCCGAAGGTGTGGCGCTCCTTGCAGTACTCGATGGTCACGTCGATCAGCTTGTCCAGCATCTTCAGGGAGTTGGCCGCGCCATACAGGCGCTCTTCCTGGAACTGGATCATCTGCATCATGAAGCCCGCGCCTTCGGTGCCGATCAGGTTGCGGCGGGGCACGCGCACGTTGTCGAAGAAGATCTGCGCCGTGTCCGACGAGTTCATGCCGATCTTCTTGATCTTCTGCGTGGTGATGCCCTTGGCGTCCATCGGCACGATGATCAGCGACTTGTTGCTGTGCACCGGGCCTTCCGAGGTGTTGGCCAGCAGGCAGCACCAGTCGGCTTGCGTGGCGTTGGTGATCCACATCTTGCTGCCGTTGATGACGTAGTCGTCGCCTTCGGTGCGAGCCGATGTTTTCAGCGCGGCCACGTCGGAGCCACCACCGGCCTCAGACACGCCGATGCAGCCCACCATGTCGCCCGCGATGGCCGGGGCCAGGTATTCCTTCTTGAGCTCGTCGGAGCCGAAGCGGTGCAGGGCGGGGGTGCACATGTCGGTCTGCACGCCAATGGCCATGGGCACGCCGCCGCAGGGGATGGCGCCCAGCTCTTCGGCCACCACCATCGAGTAGGAGAAGTCCAGGCCCATGCCGCCGTAAGCGGTGTCGTACTTGACGCCGAGCAGGCCGAGGGCGCCCATCTTCTTGAAGACCTCGTGCGCGGGGAAGGTCTCGGCGGCCTCCCATTCCTTGACGTGGGGGTTGATCTCCTGCTCGCAAAAGCGCTTGACGGTCTCGGCCAGGGCGCGGTGTTCGGCGGTGAATTGCATGGGGGGTCTCCTCGGGTGTCGGTGGTCTTGTGATGTTTGGGGCTGGGCTCAGAAGCGCGCCACGCCAAAGGTGTTGGGGCGCAGCTGGCGCTTCTCGGCGTCGCGCGCCAGGTCCAGGCACAGCGAGAGCACGCGGCGCGTGTCGCGCGGGTCGATGACGCCGTCGTCCCACAGCCGGGCGGTGCCGAACAGCACGTTGGCCTCGGCGTCCAGGCGCTTCTTGATCTCGTTGGACATGCCTTCGAGCATCGCGTCGTTGACGGGCATGCCGGCGCGTTCCATCTTGCCGCGCGTGACGATCTCCATCACCTTCGCGGCCTGGGCGCCGCCCATCACGGCGGTGCGCGCCGAGGGCCACGAGAAGATGAAGCGCGGGTCGAACCCACGCCCGCACATGCCGTAATTGCCCGCGCCGAACGAGCCGTTGAGCGTGATGGTGAACTTGGGCACCCGCGCATTCGCCACGGCCTGGATCATCTTGGAGCCGTGCTTGATGGCGCCGCCGTGCTCGGCGGCTGCGCCCACCATGTAGCCGGTCGTGTTCTGCAGGAAGACCAGCGGCGTGCCCGACTGGTCGCACAGCTGGATGAACTGCGCGGCCTTGGTCGAGCCCTGGGGCTGGATGGGACCGTTGTTGCCCAGGATGCCGACCAGGTGGCCGTTGATGCGGGCGTGGCCGCACAGCGTCTCGCTGCCGTAGTTGGCCTTGAACTCCAGGAAGTCGGAGCCATCGACGATGCGGGCGATGACCTCGCGGCTGTCGAAGGGCTCGCGGTCGTCGGCCGGGATGCAGCCCATCAGCTCTTCTTCGGCGTACAGCGGGGGCGCCACGTGGGCGGCGGGCTCGCGCACCGCGTCCCCCACCTTGTCCCAGTTCAGCTTGTCCACCAGTTCGCGCGTCAGGGCGATGGCGTGGGCGTCGTTGTCGGCCAGGTACTCGCCCAGGCCGGTCACGCTGGCGTGCATCTCGGCGCCGCCCAGGTCTTCGTCGGTGGCGTCTTCGCCGATGGCGGCTTTCACCAGCGGCGGGCCGGCCAGGTAGATGCTGCTGCGGCCCTTGACCAGCACCACGTAGTCCGACAGGCCGGGCAGGTAGGCGCCACCGGCGGTGCTGGAGCCGTGCACCACCGCGATCTGCGGGATGCCCATGGCCGACATGCGCGCCTGGTTGGCGAAGCTCTTGCCGCCTTCCACGAAGATGTCGGCCTGGTACATGAGGTTGGCGCCGCCGCTCTCGACCAGGCCGATGAGGGGCAGCTTGTTCTCGCGGGCGATCTCTTGCGCGCGCAGCGCCTTCTTCAAGCCCATGGGCGAGACCGTGCCGCCCTTGAGCGCCGAGTCGGACGCGGTGACCAGGCAGCGCTTGCCCGCCACCACGCCGATGCCGATGACGGTGCCGCCGCCCAGCACGCTCTTCTTGCCGTCGTCGTCGTGCATGCCGAGGCCGGCCAGGGTGGACAGCTCCAGGAAGGGCGTGCCGCGGTCGATCAGGCGGGCCACGCGCTCGCGGGGCAGCAACTGGCCGCGCTTTTCGAACTTGCTGGCCTTGGCCGAGGAGCCCTCGCGCACCAGGGATTCGAGGGCGCGCACCTGGTCGAGGCGCTCCTGCATGCGCGCGGCGTGGGTGCGGAAGGCGTCGGAGTGAGGCAGGAGGGCGGAACGCAGGGCAGGCATCTTGAGCTGGATCCTTGATGAGTCCCTGCCAATGTACGGGTGCTTGACGTTAACGTCAACCAAATGCTGATCGGGTGAACTACCTATGTGAAGGGGCGGGGGGTGCCGTTAGTCTTTTCCGGGTCAAGCCATGACGGCAGACGGCAGGGGCATGTCGCGCTTGTCGTACCATCGCCGTCTCCATCGAGCGCGCAAGGTGAAAGCAGTGGGACGTCCCGTGAAATCCAAGGCAGAACAAGGTCAGGCCCCCTCCGAGGCCGGCGACGTGCCGGGTGTGTCCGGCGTGCCGCCCACCTGGGCCCTGGACGACCACGACGAGCGCGACACCGACGCCCTCATGGGCATCGCCGAGGTCTGCGAGCTGTATCACGTCTCCCCGCGCGCGCTGCGTTTCTACGAGACCAAGGGCCTGCTGGCGCCGCGCCGCATCAACGGCACGCGCGTCTACAACCAGGTGGATCGCGCCCGCCTCATGCGCATCCTGCGCGCCAAGTCGCTGGGCACGCCGCTGGCCGAGATCAAGCACTACCTCGACATGTATGGCCAGCATGGCGAAGGCCGCATCCAGCAGCTGACGTGGGTCGTCGAGAAGACGGACGCGGCGATCGCCGAGCTGGAGGCCAAGCGCGCCCAGATCGAGGCCTCGCTCAACGAGCTGCGCTTCATCAACGAGCGCACCCGCCAGACGCTGCTGGCCAAGAAGGCGCCGGGCAAGGTGGCCTGAACGGTCGGTGCAATGGGCGACGCCTGACGGTTTCATGATCCGAAAGTCTGCATAGCCCAACACGAGGACGACATCCTCGGCCTGTCCACTGGGGTTCATCAAATAAATGAACCAGTCAGGGAGTGGCCATGCGGAATTTTGCCGTTGGGGTGGTGCTGTCTTCGTTCGCGCTGACGTCTGTTTCGTGGGCGGCCACGCAGGCTGAGCTGGACACAGCCAGAGACAAAGCGGTGGCTTGGCTGGTGCTCAACCAGCAGGCTGATGGGCGATGGGTGTCTGCCCCCGGGCTGGACATCCAAACCACCGCCGCGGTGGTGGAGGCCATGGTGTCGGCGGGTCAGACGCGTTTGCCGCGTTTCGTCTCGGCCGTGGCGTGGCTGCAAAACGCCGAAGCATCCAGCAACGACGCCTTGGCTCGTCAGGTGATCGCGCTCAAACGGGCAGGTGTGGACGTGGCGGCCAACCGCCTCGCGCAGCTCTTGCTGGCTCGACGCAATGGGGTCGACAAGGGCTGGGGGGCTTACCCGGGATTCAGCGCCAGCGTGCCGGACACGCCCATGGCCCTGTCGGCGCTCAAGCTCACGGGTCAGACCCTGACGGACCTCGCCACGCTGGAGTCGGCGTTCAACACCTCCAGTGTGTCGTCAGCCGCAGGGCAGCGCCATTGGCTGCATGTGCTGGGCACGGACGCCACCCCGCAAGATCGCAGCAGGGGCGAGCCGGTGCTGTCGACGGCCCTGACGGTGCTGGCGCTCAAGGGACAGGCCATCGCCGCCACGGCGATGAACGAGGGCGTGGCCTACCTGAAAGCCCGCCAGGGTGCGGCCACCGGTGCGAACCTGGGGGCCTTCGCGGGGGCCGACGGGCAGGTCACAGCCATGGACACCGCGGTGGCGGGTGAGGCGTTGGTCGCCACCGCCGCCACGGGGCGGGCGGATGCCGCGGTGCAGTCGGCCCTCGACTACCTGCGTCGCACGCAGGACGTCGGCGGCTCCTGGTCCAGCGACGCCTTGTCCACGGCCCTGGCTTTGAAGCTCGTGGGCACCGCGTCCAGTGCGCAGCCCGACACCGATGGCGATGGCATCAGCGATGCGCTCGAGGCTCACCTGGGCACCGACCCCCATCGCGCCGATGCCAAACAGCTGGCGCTGGGCAACGAGGCCGGCAACGCGCCGGGCGGCCCGGACACCCTCCCCCTGGCTTACGCCGCGGTGCGGGGTGCCGCCCTCCACATCAACCTGCCCATCTCGGATGCGGCCACCTGCTGCACAACCACCTCGGGCAGCTTGCCTGCGGGCGTCACCCTGAGTGCTGCGGGCAGCCCCTTGAGCCTCAAGCTCACCGGCGTGCCGACCGAGGTGGGGTCCTTTGACCAGCGCGTGTATTACAAGACCGCAGCCGGCGTGGAAAAGGCGCTCCAGCTCCGGCTGGAGGTGGAGCCCACCCTGTTCCGCGCCGGCCTCGACCCGCACAACTTCGTCAGCGCATTCGCCGCCGATGCCACGCTCAACAAGCTGCGCACCGGCTGGCAAGTCGCGGTCGATGATTTCTCTGGCAACGGCCGTCCCGACGTCGTCAGCTACTTCAACGGCGCCAACGAGTTGTTCAATCGGCTGAACTGTGCGCCGTGCACGGCGTATGCCGGCCCGGACTTCGGCCAGCTCTTCGGCCTTCAGCAGGTCAATGGCACCTGGTTGCGCATCCTGCCCCTGGTCACGAACACCAAGCTCCCCGGTGACGTGCTCAACATGATCGCCGTGGACTACAACAACGATGGGCGCAAGGACCTGCTGCTCAACCTGAGCAAGGTCACGACCACCAGCGCAGACCCGGCTGACAAGTCCGCCCTGCCCTTCACCTCCCTGGTTTTGCTGCGCAGCGACCCGCTGCCCGGCAACGTCCTCAACTTCACCGACGTCACCACGGCGGTCAAACTCAACGCGGTGCCGGAAGGCCGCGTCGTCGTGCTGGACGCCAACCGGGACGGCGCCCCCGATTTCGTCGTCAGCAACGGCGCCTCGGCGGCCAAGCTCTACGTCTTCAACCCGGCGCTGGGTGCCTACGAAGACAAGAGCGCCACCTCGGGCCTGGGCGCCTTGAGCTGGCCGGTGGGCCTGGACGTCGATGCCGACGCCGCGCAGACCATCGACATCGTCACACTCGACGCCACGACGGGATTGCGCGCCTACAAGAACAACGGCAACGGCACCTTCACCAGCGTGGCCAATGAAACCAGCCTGCCTGAGTTGGCCACGCGCCGCATCAGCCGCATCGCCCCCGCTGACATCAATGGCGATGGCCTGCAGGACCTCGTTCTCTTCGAGACGGCAACCCAAGGTGCGGGGGCCACGTTGGGCCACGCCGGCGCGCGCGTCGCGGTGCTCAACCACAACGGCATGAACGCCAGCGGGCAGCCGCGCTACACCCTGCGCAGCGATGCCACGCTGTCGGCCAGCAGCAACCTGCTCGATGCGGTGGCTCGCGGTGGCGTGGTGGGGGACTTCGATGACGACGGTCGCCTCGACATCTTGCTGGCGGCCCGAGACGTGTCTGCCGCACAGCAGGAAAACGCCATCTTCCGGCAGCACCCGGATGGCTCTTTCATCAAGCTCAAGGCCGAGGCGGGCTTCACCGCCGGGGCCGTGGTGCACGACTCTCCGGTCTACACCGACCTCGATGGCGACGGCAAGTCAGACCTGCTCTGGACGACCAGCATGGCCACGGGCTACCTGTTGCTCAACGAGGGCAACCTGAACCACAGCATCGACGTCATCGTGCGAGGCAAGGCCAGCAACCGCTCGGCACTCGGCGCCCGTGTTCTGGTCAAGGCAGGTGGGGTCACTCAGCACCGCCAGGTGCTGGCCCAGCATGCCCAGTCGTCCACCTTGCACTTTGGCCTGGGCCAGGAGGCCAGCGCCAACGTCACCGTCAAATGGCCCGACGGCACGCAGAGCGTTGTGGACCTGACGCAGGTGGACCGCACGGTCACCATCGTCCAGAAGTGACAGCAACCAAGACAAAATTTCAGGGGAATTCCATGAACAAGCGATACCTCGCGAGTTGGGCCGGCAGCGCCGTGGCCGCCATGTTGCAAGTCGCATCCGGGATGGCCGTCGCCGCCCACGTTGATGTGGCGCCCATGCCGCAGGCCGTCATCCAGGCGGTGGTGAACAAGCCGTCCTCGCCGAAAGCCATCCTGGCCGATCAGATCAGCCAGTCGCTGGTGCAGATGGACGCGGCGCTGGAGCGGCACACCAAGGGGCCGACCAAGGGCTGGAGTGAGCCGCAGCGGGCCTCGTACCTCCGCGTGGCGCATGCCGACGTGCAAGCCCAACTGGCCGTGTTGCCAGGCTTGCGCCAGGCGCTGGCGCAGGGGTTCCAGGACAAGGGGCGAGCGGCTGGCGCGCAGCGTGACATCGGGCAATTGGAGCGGGCCCTGGAGCGCGCCGCAAGCACCGACAGCGTCGCCGCTTTGCAGCGAGCCGCCGAAGAGGCTCGCGTCATCTTGCGTCGCAGCCTGACCCACAACGGCGTGGGCGTCGTCGAGCCGATGAACCTGGGCAGCACGCCCACCTCCAGCTTGCCTCGGCCTTTGACGTTCAATGCCGTGGAAGTCAAGCCCGCTGACCGCGCGCCCGCCTACGTGGGTTATGGCCACGATGGACAAGCCGTCGTGGCCTTGGCCGCCGCAGGCAATGCGGTCTTGTTGCCGACCCCGACAGAGGCCAGCAGCTGCGCCTACAACCCGATCGACGTCGACAAGGCGGCTCAGGAAGAGACCAACTCGGTCAAGTACCCGGAGCTGGCTCAACTCGCTAAAAGCCTGGACTACAACCCCGTCAAGATCTTTGACTACGTCTACAAGAACATCGAGTACAACGCCGGCTACTTCGGCTCCATGCGCGGGGGCTACGGCGCTTACCTGTCCAAGTCAGGCAACGACTATGACCAGGCGTCGCTGCTGATCGCGTTGCTGCGCGCCTCCAACATCCCGGCGCGCTACGTGTTTGGCAGCATCGACGTGACCGATGCGCAGCCCATGGGTGCCGAGGGGCGCGCCAACCGCTGGCTGGGCGTCAAGGACTACCCGGCCGCCAAAAAGCTCAACATCGCCGGCGGCCCGGTCGAGCTCGTCAACAACACCGCGGGCCAGGCCATCGGCATCCGTCAGTACCACATGTGGGTGGAGGCCTGCATGCCGTACGCGAGCTACCGCGGCGCTCGCCTGACCAACCGCGGCCACCGTTGGCTGCCGCTCGACCCCAGCTTCAAGGACAAGAGCTACCAACCCGGCATCGCCCACGGCGTGGTCTTTGACCTGCCAAGTTACCTGGCCAAGCGAGGCAACGGGCCGGACAGCCTGCCGCATGAAAACTACTTCAAGGCCATCGAGGCCTCGGTGCGCTCCAGCAAGCCCGGCTCCGGTTTGAATGACGTGCCCTACAAGGGCCGCGTGGCGCCTCAGGCCTTCGACATCCTCCCGGCCACCTTGCCGTACAAGGTCAACGGCTTCCTGTCATTTGGCGGGGGCTCGGAGACGCCCACGGTGCCGGATCAGCAGCGCATGACGTTCAAGATCGTGGTCAAGAACGCGGCGAACACCGCCGTGCTGGTCGAGAAGACCTTGCCCGTCGCCGAAGCGCTTTTCAAGCGCCTGACGGTGTCCTTCAAGGGCAAGGACGCCACCCACCAGGCCCGCATCGACACCTGGCGCAACGCCAGCACGATGGACGCCCCCGAGCCCGCTTGCGGATCCACTCAGGTCATCCCGTCGATCAAGGCCGACGGCGTGGAGCTGGCCTCCGGCAACACGGCGACCCCGGTTGACTTCTGCGCCAAGGACGTGCGCATGGAAATGCGCGTGACCTTGCCCGTCTCGTCCTGCCTGGTCGATGGCGTCTCCACCTCGGACGGTTGCGTCAACACGGTCACGTTCAAGGGCATCGAAGCGGCCAACCTGTATGCGCTGATGGCCGCAGGCGGGCAGGCCTCCGACGCCTTCTTGCAAAAGCGCATTTCGCGCTTGCTGGCGTCGATCAAGGCATCCGGTTCGACCCCCAATGCCACGGCTTACCTGGAGGACGTCGAAGGGGAGTTCCTCAACGTCGTTGCACAGAAGTACGGGCGCTACGTTCGAGACGGCGTGGACCGAACCGCCGCCATGACCAGCGCCGTGTCCATGCACTCCATTCAACTGGGCGTGGCCACGGCCAAATCGAAGATCGCCTACGTCTTCGATCAGCCTTTCGCCATCACGCGTCGTGGCTTTCTCATCGACGTGCCGGGCAACAACTTCTCGATCGCCGACGCCACGACGGGTGCCTCCCGCATGGACCTGTTCTTCCTGGCTGGCCGATCGGCGTCCGCCCTGGAGTCGTACATCTGGCAAGAGAACGCCAAGACCGATGCCGTCTCCACGATCCGCGGCTTGCAGTTCGCCAACGAAACCGGCAACACGGTGCTGAAGCTCGACAGCAGCAACTGGGCGGCTCAGAGCGTCAACCTCAATTACTCGGCCGCAGAGAAGTCGACCTTGCAAACCGAGGTGAACGCAGGCTCGACGGTGCACGTGCCCAAAACACGCATCACCTACGAGAACTGGACCGGCATGATCTACATGGCCGAGAACACGGTCAAGGGCTACGGCGGCTACATCATCTCCGGCGGCTACAACGGGGGGTACTCGCTGTCCAACCCCATCAACAACAGCTTCAACCAGTCGCTCAACACCGGCTTCCTGTACACCGCACCGCCCCCTGCGCCGGTGTCCTTCAACAGCATCGTTCAGAACTACGCGCCACCGGCTGCCGTCAACTCGTCCGTGAACTACGGCGGCAGCTTGGGTAACACGTACTCGGGTGACCCGGTCAACATGGTGACCGGCAACATGTACCACAACGAGACGGACATCGACCTGGCCGTGCGGGGTGGCCAACGCATCGTCTTGCAACGCGCCTACAACAGCCGCAAGGGCGTGGACGGCCCGTTCGGTTTCGGCTGGACACACAGCCTCAACCACTTCCTGAGCTTCCGCGACGACAACATCAACGGGGCCACCGATGCCGCCGACACCGACAGCATCTCCTCGTCGGTGACTTGGACGGATGGCACCGGTGGCGAGAAGTACGTCGCCGTGACCGCGGGCGCCAGTGCGTCCGGCTTGGCCACCACGTCCACCTTCAAGACCCCCGACGGCCATTACTTCACCCTGCGCAAGAACGCAGACAGCACCTACACCATCGCCGACAAGGGCGGTGTCACCTACACCTTCGAGGCGGTGGCTGGCACCAAGGACCAGCGCGCCAACCTCATCGCCATCAAGGATCGCAACGGCAACGCCCTGAACCTGGGCTACGACGCCAGCAAGCGGCTGTCCACCGTCAGCGACGGCGTTCGCACGCTGACCTTCGGCTATGACGGTGCGTCCACCCGCATCCGCGATGTCACCGACCCGCTCTCTCGCAAGCACAGCTACGCCTATGACGCGGCAGGCAACCTCAACAAGGTCTGGAAGCCGGGGCTCAATTCCGCCACCGATGCCCCCTCTGCAAGCTACAGCTATTTCACCACCACGGACGGTCCGAACCTGGACCACGCGATGAAGCGCTTCACGCTGGCGCGTGGCAACTACATGGACTTCATCTACTACCCCAATGGTCGCGTGCAAAGCCACGTGAACGCCTCGGGTGAGTCCATGTCCTTCTCGTACAACGACTTCCGCCGCGAGACGGTTCAGATCAACGAACGGGGGCTGGAGCGCCGCTTCTTCTTCGACAAGAACGGCATGCCGCTCAAGGTCATCGAAGAGAACATGGCCAGCCGAGAGTTCGTGTACGGCGGGGCCGACACGGCCGACCGCTTCAAGCTGCTGGAGTCCGTCGACGCCCGCGGTGCCCGCACCAAGTACACGTACGACGCCTCAGGCAACCTGCTGACCACCACCTACCCATCGGGTCGCACCGAAGAGCGCAGCCACTACAACGCCTTTGGCCAGCCAGGCAAGGTCAAGGACGCGCGTGGCGTGTACTCGATCGCCAAGTTCGACGCCAACGGCAACGTGCTGCAAGCGCTGCAGTTGAAGAAGGGCTACGGCGCCACCATCGATCCGGCGGTCTATGTGCCGGCCTCCAACAGCCCGGCCACCCAGCTCGCGGGCTGGACGCAGAACACCTACGACGGCCATGGCAACCTGCTGACGTCCAAGCGCGTGCGCGACATGGCCACCCAGGTGGGCCCGACCGTCGAGTACGGCTACGAAGCCACCAACACCTTCCGCAACAAGCTCACGCGCCGTGGCGACAAGAACGGCGACGGCACCATCGCGGCCGATGAGCTCGACACCATTGCGCTCGAGCCCGACGCGGTCGGGCAGATCAAGAAGGGCGTGGACAACCGCTGGCAGCAAGTCAGCTACGACTACGACAGCCAAGGCCGCCTGATCAGCACCACCAACGCGGCGGGCATCACCCAGCGCATCGAGTACGACGCCAACGGCAACGTCAAGCAAGAGAAGCTTCAGAACACGGTCAACGGGGTGGTGCGACAACTCCAGGCCACGGCCCACGAGTACGATCAGTCGGACCGCCGCACGCGCACCCTGGCCAACGGCTTGACCGTGGCCTTCGAGTACGACGAAGCGGGCAACGTCACCTCCCAGACCGACCCCGACGGCAAGACGCTCAGGTACGTCTATGACGAGATGAACCGCGTCGTGGCCGCCTCCGACAAGGAGGGCAACCGCGTCGTCAAGGCCCTCGATGTCGACGGCCGCACCTTGAGCCAGACGGACCCCAACGGCCTGACCACCAGCTACACCCACTGGGACGCCAGCCGAGACTTCCGCGTCAAGCGCGTGACCCAGCCGAAGGTGGCGGGTTTCACGGCCGGCCGCGCGGTGGAGTACGACTACGACGAAGTCGGCAACGTCACCTCCACGAAGGTGTTCCCTGCCGATGGTGGCGCAGCGCGCGAAACGCTGAGCACCTACGACGAGTTCGGCCGCCCGGTGCGCGTCGTGGGCCCCGTGCTCGCCGACCCGGCCAACGGCAGCATCCGCCGCGTCACCAAGTACATCTACGACAACCTGGGCCGCCTGACCCGCGTGGACGCCGGGCGCACCGACGCCACCGGCACCAACGCCGCGGCCGACGTCGTCACCACCCAGGCCAGCTACGCCTTCGACGACTTCGGCCGCAAGCTCAAGGACATCGACGGCGCGGGCCGCGCCTGGGTCTATGCCTACAACACCGCAGGTGACGTGATCACCGTCACCGACCCGCGCAACAAGGCCACCACCCAGACCTGGAACGCCGACGGCACGCTCAAGACGCGCGCCAACGAGGTGGGCACCATCACCTACACCCGCGATGCCCTGGGCCTGGTGACCCGGGTGAGCAACACCAACCCCGCGTACACGCAGGACTTCACCTACAACGGCCAGCGTCGCCTGGAAAGCGTGCGCGACAGCCGCGGCGGTAAGACCCTGTACTACGAGTACAGCCCCGCCGGCCGACTGCTAGCGATGCGCGACAACGAGGGCGCCGAGACCAACTACGTCTATGACCCGCTGGGCCGCCTGGTCGGCCTGTGGGCGGCCAACTACGACTTCGTCACCTTTGGCTACGACAAGGGCGGTCGGCTCACCGAACGCTGGTGGCCCAACGGCGTCAAGTCGGCGTATGCCTACAACGAGGATGGCACGCTGGGCAGCATCCGCCATGAGGTGGCGGGCGTTGAGAAGGCCAAGCACACCTATGCCTATGACGCCTGGGGCAATCGCAAGGAGCACGCCGAGAACCTGGCGGGCACCGAGCTCAAGTACGGCTACGAGTACGACGAACTCAACCGCCTGATCAAGGCGCAGTACACGCAGGTGGTCAACGCCGTGCCGACGACGACGCTCATCGGGCAGTACCGCTACGACATCCTCAACAACCGCACCCGCCTGACCGACAAGGACGGCAACTACCTGCAGTACGTGTACGACACCGTGGCAGGCGTGCCGGCCAACACCGGCGCCCACCAGCTCAACCAGATCGACCTGTACAACGCGGCGGGCGTCAAACAATCGACGCAAGCCACGCTGGGCTATGACGCACTGGGCAACCTGATCAGCAAGTCGGCCGGCAACACCACCCAGTCCATGGGCTGGGATGCGAACAACGCCTTGCGCCAGGTCATCACCCAGGTGAGCAATACCGTCAACGGCGTGACCACGAACACCTCCTACAACGAAGTGTTCGACTACGACCACGAAGGCCGCCGCATCGCACGCCAGATGGTCACGGGCAGCACGCTCTACCAGAGCATGTACCTGTACAACGGCCCCGACATCCACAAAGAGTACGGCGTGCAATGGCTGAGCCCCGTCTCGGCCTTCACCCACGGCCCGGGTGACGACGACCCGCTGATCCACCAGAACGGATCTGGCAGCCGCTACTACCACGCCGACGGCCTGGGCAGCCCCACGCTGTTGACGGACGCTGCAGGCAACCTGCAGGCCTACCGCCGCTTCGACCCCTGGGGCCGCACCATCGGCTCGGGCGGCACGCTGCCGGTGTACGGCTACACGGGCCGCGAGCCTGACCTGAGCACCGGCCTGACGTACTACCGCGCGCGCTACTACGACGCCAGCCTGGGCCGCTTCATCAGCCGCGACCCGATGGGCATGAACGCCGGCATCAACGTGTATGCCTACGTGGACAACAACCCGACGAACTTCACGGATCCGAGTGGGATGTTGCCTGCGCTGATCAGCAACAAGGCCAGCAGTTATTACGACGCGGCCACCCAGTACGCTGGGCAAATTGGCAACTCCATCAAGAGCTTCGCCTCAGGTTTGGATCCATTGGGCGCCGCAGATCAGTTCGGTCGCAAACTGGCATATGACTTTGTGAACAACAACCAGCCAGGATCAGGGTATCTCGTCACCAATCCTTGGTTGGCAAACAAGCTGGCACCATACGCCCAAGGTTACGACGGCGGGCGCAGCTCAAACGGGCAGCTTGCCGCAGGTCTGGCCATCGGCGCCTCTTTGATGACCCCTGGGGGAATTGAGGGCCGGGCTGTCAAGGAAATCACACTGTCTCGCTCCATACACGGAGAGGCGGCATCGCATGCGGCCGATGCCATCAGGTCGGGTCAACCCAGTCTCTTGACCATCGACCGGGCGGGCGCCGCTGCCAACCGCAACGCATCCCTGGGAGGGTTGGACAAGGTGTCAGGCAAACACTTGGATGAATATCCCCCCGCCATGTTCCGCGAAGGTGGCGCGGGTGCGAGTGTTCGTCCGATCAATCCGCGTGACAATATGTCGGCCGGTGCCTGTGTTGGCAATGCCTGTCGCGGTCTGCCCGATGGCACCCAGGTCCGCATCAAGATTGGAGATTGACGATGGCAGCCAGAATGGGTTTTGATGTTGCTTATTCGCAGCTTGCCGTCTTCGTTTCGTCCATCAAGCAACCGTTCAACGATTGGACGGACAGGCATGTCGACCAGGGCTTTGCCTGGCGGCCAGGCAGTGTGTCGTTCCGAACCCTGGTGGAGGCGGGGGCGCATGTGGTTGAGGTGAGCGTGGCGGATCGGATGGGCCCCATTCGCGACGACGCCATCAGGGTGGTGGAGGTGCCCTTCGAGGTTCCTCCGGATGGCGCCGTGGAGATCGGCGGCATCGCTGAAACGGTGCCTGTCTCGTTGCCTGCCGGCGCCTTTGTGTTGCGCTGCGAGTTCTTGCATCCACCCGGCACCGAGGGCGAACGTGTTGCGATGACCTTTGCCAAAGGTGAGGCGGCTCGGTTCGCCGTGCTCAGGGCAGACGCTGAACTGAATCCGGGTGTTGAGCTTTTGACCCACGCTGACCCCGCGCCGGGTTGATGGCAGGGCATGGATGGAGCGGGGGGGGCAGCTCACCTGGGCACGTAGCGACTTGTCATGAACCGCGGGCCCAATGCGGCTCACAACCAATCAATCGGGGACCCACCATGAAACGTGCGCTGATGGCCATCGTTCTGGGCGGCTGGGCGCTGTGCGCCTCGGCCAGCAACTTCCGCCAGGAGACGCTGCAGGCGTGCACGCGCCAGGCAACGGACCAGGCTTTGTCCGGTGACGCCTATGCCGAGTTCATGCGCTCTTGCCTGAAGGCGCCGCGTGACGCCAAGCCGCCGGTGTACGCCGCCAGCGCCGCGGCGAAGCTGGCGCCAGGTCAGGCCGTTCGCCCGGCCATGGTGCAGCCAGCCAAGCAAGACAAGTCAGGCAAGGCGGAGCGTTAACCCAGGGTGGGGGCGGCCATTCAGGCCCGCATCCCCACGAACATCTTCCAGCGGTGTTCGTTCTGTTTCTTGGCCTGGTACAGGGCCTGGTCGGCGTGGCCCATCAAGGTCCGCACGCTGGTGATGCTGTCGGCGTAGGCGGCCAGCCCGATCGACACGCCCACCCCCACCACGTCGCCGCTGCTCAGCGTGATCGGGTGCGACACCGCTTTGACGATGCGCCGCGCCAGCGCCTTGGCCTCGTCGTCGCTGCCGTCTCGCATGACGATGCCGAACTCGTCGCCACCCAGGCGGGCCAGCACGTCGCCCTGGCGCATCTGCTGGGTGATGCGCTGTGAGACTTCGCGCAGCACCTCGTCGCCCGCGGCGTGGCCGAAACCGTCGTTGATGGCCTTGAAGCCATCGAGGTCGAGCAGCAGCAGGGTGAAGGGGCTGTCCATGCGCATGGCGTGGCCCAGTTCGGCCGCCAGCGCGCGCTCGAAGTGCACGCGGTTGCTCAGGCCGGTGAGGGCGTCGCTCAGGGCCAGGGTCTGCAGGCGGTGGCCGCGCTGCTGGTTCTCGAGCAAGGCCTGCTCCACGGTGTGCAGGTCGGCCTGGGTTTGTTGCTGCGCCTCCGGGGGGCGCTGGGCGCAGGCGCTCAGGGCGAGCGCGGACAGGCGCGCCAGGGCGTCGAGCGCGGGGTCGAGCACGGTGTCGAGCACGGTGTCGGGGGCGAGGTGGACGTCAGCTTGCATGGCGTCGGTGGGGGGCGAGGTGGTCACGTGCTGTTTATCGGCAGCGCGCCGCGCAACAACAGGGTGGTTTGCCCCCTTTTCGGGCGTATACCCGGTGCCGATCCGCGCCCACCCCCGCATTCAAGCGGGCCGAAAATTCACGCCCTGGCCCGCACCCCGGTGAATGCCCTGCGTGCGCCGCGGCGCGTGTTCGTCACCATGGGTGTGCGTGGATGTCCACGAGAAACCGGCCAGGAGCACGACATGAACCCGTCTCAATGCACCCAACCCGAGCAACTCTTCGCTGCCTGCATGCACGCAGGGGGCTGGCCCAAGCTGGGCTGGCAGAGCCAGGACGACGCCGACGACGCGATGACCTGCTACGACGACATCATCCTGCTGTGAGGTCGGCAGGGGCCACTTCGACGCGGTTGCGACCGCCTCGTTTGGCATCGTAGAGCGCCACATCGGCGCGCCGGATCAGGGCATGCGGGCTTTGATCGTGGCGTGGCCGCGTGCTGGCCAGGCCGATGCTGCAGGTCACCCGCACCTCCATGCCTTCGGCGTCCAGGCTCAGGGCGCGCACGGCGTCCAGCAGGTGCTTGGCCACCGCTTGTGCCCCCGCCTCGTCGGTGTCGGGCAGCAGCACCACGAACTCCTCCCCCCCGTAGCGCGCCGCGAAGTCGGTGGAGCGCCCGAATGCGCCTTGCAGCGCCTGCGCCACCCGCTTGAGGCAGGTGTCGCCGAAGGGGTGGCCGAAGGAGTCGTTGATGTTCTTGAAGTGATCCAGGTCCACGACCAGCAGCGACAGGTGCCCGCCGTGGCGGCACTGCCTTGACCATTCGTACTTGACCTGTCGGTCGAAGTGGATGCGATTGGGGATCTGCGTGAGGCCGTCGGTCAGGCTGGCGAGTTCCAGCTCGCGCGCTTGCAACTCCGCCAGGCGCTGGGCCTGGCGCCCATTCCAGTAGTCGGCCTTGACCAGCGCGGAGGAGCGCACCAGGAAGCCCATGAACACCAGCTCCAGCCCGAGCATCAGCAGGTTCTCGCGCGTGGGCTGCAGCGCCTGCACGACGACGACCGGCAGCATGAGCATGAGCGGGTAGGGGTAGCGCAGCACCGGGTTGAAGCCCAGCATGGTGTTGCCGGCCGCGCACATCGTGGCCGTCATCGACAGCATCGCCCACGACACGGGCGCCGCCGGCGCCAGCACCAACGTGGTCGCGGTCAGCGTGCCCCAGTACAGCGCGCTGACCAGCGACAGCGAGTGGAACACCCGCTTGGCCGTTTGCGGCCGCCGCGCCAGGCGCTGGGCCAGGTCGCGGTTGAAGAGGAAGCGCATCAGCGACAGGGCGAACAGGCCCGCGGCGTTGCCCCACACCAGCCAGGGCCACTGGCTTGATGCCCCCGTGGCCAGGGTGATGGCGAGCCACACGCCCGGGTAGATGAAGGTGGCCGTGGACGCCCGCGCCGCGGTGTCGAGCACGCATTGCGTGGCCAGCTCCGTGTCGCTGACCGGGGCTTTGGAGCGCAGGGTGTGCAGGCTGCGTGCGCCGCGATCCGGCCCGCTGTGGGCGGCGGGCGCGTCGATGGGCAGGGAAGAGGGGGCTTCGGAGATCACGTCCGGGATTTCGGTCGCTGTGCGGCGTGACTTGAGGGTTTCGTCACGGATGTGGCGCCCGCTGCATCCGTTTGGGCCCCTCGCGCCGTAGTGAAGGGGCATCCCATCGTGCACCCACCCAGGAGACCCGCATGAACCCGCTCACCGCCTCGCCCCGTCCCCGCCCGTCCTTGCCTCGCCTGGCCGCCGCCCTCATCCTGGCGGGCTGCGCCCTGTCGGCACAGGCCGACGCGTCCCGCGCGCCCCACACGCCTCTGTGCGCCAGCGGCCAGCCCGCGGCCTCCCCGCGTGATCACGATCACCATGACGAAGCCGATCGCGCCCTGTCCGTGGCCGCCCTGACCGACGACGGCCGACTGGTCTGCTTCAACGAAAAGCAGCCCCGCAAGGCCCGCGTCATCGGGGCCGTCAACGGCCTGCAGGTCGACACCCGCCTCGTGGGCATCGACTACCGCGTGCAGGACGGCCTGTTGTATGGCGTGGGCGACGCCGGCGGCGTCTACACCCTGGACACCACCTCGGCCGTGGCCACCCTGGTCAACCGCATCGGGCCGGCCCTGGAGGGCACGCGTTTTGGTGTCGACTTCAACCCGGCGGCCGACCGCCTGCGCATCGTCAGCAACACCGGCCAGAACCTGCGCCACAACGTCAACGCCGGGGGCGTGACCCTCACCGATGGCGCCCTGAACTACACCGCCGGCACGCCCGCGCTGGGCGTGGTGGGCGCGGCCTACACCAACAACGACCTGAGCGCGACGACCACGGCCACGACCCTGTTCGTGCTGGACGCCGCGCTCGACCAGGTCGCGCTGCAATCGCCCCCCAACGCCGGCTCGCTGGTGTCCACCGGCAAGCTCACGCTGGATGCCTCGGCCCTCAGCGGATTCGACATCCACAGCAGCGTGCGCGATGGCGTGACCCGAGGCAACCGCGCGCTGGTGACCACCGTGGGCGCCGATGGGGTGGCCATCCTGCACAAGCTTGACCTCCTGACGGGCAAGGCCACCCCCCGCGGTGCGCTGCCCGCCGGTATAGTCGTCATCGACATCGCGGTGCCCCTGTACCAGGACTGATCCGTCGCACTGCAAGCCCCGACCCGATGTGATGTGTGACACGTGGCACATCCAGCGGGTCGAGGTGGACGGCCCCCTCGATCCCAGCCTGATCACAAACGATGGACCAGTTGACCTCTGCCGCGCCCCCCGAGCGGCGCCCGGATGACTTCGATTACGAAGCGGCCCTGGAGGCCTGCGCGCGGGGCGAGCGATTCGCCCTCAAGGCCCTGTACGAGCGTGAATCGCGCTGGTTGCTGGCCGTGATCCTGCGCATCGTGCGCGACCGCGAACAGGCCGAAGACGTGCTGCAAGAGGCCTTCATGCAGGTCTGGCAGCGCGCCGGCAGCTTCCAGCGTGAGCTGGGCTCGGGCCGGGGCTGGATCTACACCGTCGCGCGCCACCGCGCGCTCGACGAGGTCCGCAAGGTGCGCCACGAGGTCTCGCTGGGTGACGACTTTCAGGCCGTGGCCGAAGCGGTGGCGGCCCCCCAGGCCGAGGACCTGCCCCACGACGAAGCCGCGCTGGCCCATTGCCTGGCCCAGCTGGACGACCCCAAACGCCAGTGCGTGATCGACGCTTACGTCGAAGGCTACACGCACGACCAGATCGCCGCCCGATTGAGCAAACCCATCGGCACGGTGAAGTCCTGGATCCGACGCGGCCTGCTGGCGCTGAAGGAGTGCCTCTCATGAATTTGCAAGACCCTCAGGAACGCACCGCCAACGCGGGTGAATACGTCCTGGGCACCCTGGGTGCCGAAGAAAAACGCACCATGGACGCCGCCCTGGCCACCGACACCGCCCTGCGCGGCGAGGTCTACGCCTGGCAGGACCGCCTGCTGGGGCTGACCCGGCGCCTGCCGCCCGTGGCCGTGCCGCCCGGCTTGTGGCCGCGCATCGCCGCTCGGCTGTCGACCCCGGTGGCGGCGGCCCCGCCACGGGGGGACGGCGACGTCGCCCAGGAAGCGGCCAACGACGCCGTGTGGTCGAGCGTGCGCTTCTGGCGCCTGCTCAGCGGCGGCGCCCTGGCCGCGGCGGTGGTGATGGCGGTGCTGCTCCTGCGCGGGCCCCTGCCGGGCGCGAGCTCGGGGGAGGTGGTCGCCCAGGCCCCGCGCTACCTGGCCGTGCTGCAATCGCCCGACAAGTCCGCCGGTTGGGTGGTCGAGACGGTGGGCACCGACGCCATCCGCCTGGTTCAGGTCGGCGAGGGCGCCGTCATCCCCGCGGGCAAGACCATGCAGTTCTGGACCAAGCCGGAAGGCGCCCAGGGCCCGACCTCGCTGGGCCTGGTCAAACCCGGCCAGGTGGTGGTCGTGCCCGTCAAGCAGCTGCCGGGCCTGGCCGACCGCACCCTGTTCGAGCTGACCCTGGAGCCCGAAGGCGGCTCGCCGTACAACCGCCCCTCGGGCCCCATCCTCTTCGTGGGCAAGGCCGTTCGGCTGTGACCGCCGCCGGCGAGGGCGCCTCAGCCCTCGTCGGCTGACAGCGCCCGCCACACGATGTGGAAAAGCTCGTCGAACTGGTCGATGAGCGTTTGCTTCTCGCGTCGCACGATGTGCATGAGCACCACCCGGCCGATGATGCCCATGAACACGTCCAGCAGGATCTTGGCCGACACGCGCCGGTTGAGCACGCCGCGCGCCTGGCCGTCCTTGAAGACGCCCATGAAGGCCTGCATCAGCTCCGGGCTCTCGTAGATGCGGATGTTCTGGTGGCGCGACACCGGCACCGCGGTGAACAGCAGCAGCATCACCGCCGGGTGCTTGTCCATGTAGTCCAGCGTGACCCAGAAGGTTTTGCGCAGCCGCTCGCGCGCGTCGTCGATGCCCTGCAGGTGGTCGATCATGCGCTCGGCCAGGCGGCCCAGCATCACGTCGAGCATGGCGTAGACCAGCACCTCCTTGCTGCCGAAGTACTTGTAGATGGTCTGCAGGGACACGCGCGCCTGCTTGGCCACGTCCAGCAGCGTGACCTCGTGGAAGTCCCGGCTGGAGAACAGCGTCAGCACCGCCTGCTCGATGCGGTGGAGTGTGTCGGCTCGCATGCTGCCGAGCGCGGCGCGGCGCTCGTCGGAGGTCGTGGGTGGGGTGGTTCGGGGGCTGGGGGCTTGCATGCAGCGCAGGGCAGTGGGGCTTTCCGGTTCGGAACGAAATCGTACCAAATGAACGGTCGTTCGCAAATTTTGGTGAAGCCCCCTTGCCCTTCTGTGACGTTAACGTCAACATCAGCACCCGTTGTGCACCACGATGCATGGCTGGTTCCCAGGGCGTCAGGCGCTTGTCGCAGCCGATTCCTCGCTGGAATTCAGGGTTTACACCAACGGTAATTGAAATTACCGAATGGCGGTGGCCGATGTCGTGGTGCCCGAAAACGAACCCAACCCGACACGGATCGAGGAGACACCCCCATGCCCATTCAAAACTTTGCCCCCGCCTGGATGACCGAAGAACACACCATGGTGTTCGAGTCGGCCAAGCGCTTCATGACCGAGCAATGGCAGCCGAAAGACGAAGCCTGGCGCGCCCAGGGCATGATGGACCGCCAGGCCTGGGAAGACGCTGGCGCCAACGGCTTCCTGTGCGCCTCGATGCCCGAGCAGTACGGCGGTGGCGGCGGTGACTTCGGCCACGAAGCCGCGCTGGTGCTGGCCCAGGGCGAAGCCGGCATCGGCGGCTTCGGCGGCTCGCTGCACTCTGGCATCGTCGCGCCCTACATCCTGCACTACGGCACCGAAGAGCAGAAGAAGCGCTGGCTGCCCAAGCTGGCCACCGGCGAGCTCATCAGCGCCATCGCCATGACCGAGCCCGGCACCGGCAGCGACCTGCAGGGCGTGCGCACCCACGCGCAGAAGTCCGCCGATGGCGAGTCCTACACCATCAACGGCAGCAAGACCTTCATCACCAACGGCCAGCTGGCCAACCTGGTCATCGTCGTCTGCAAGACCAGCAAGGACGCCGGCGCGCAAGGCATCTCGCTGTTCGTGGTCGAGACGGACGAAGCCCCGGGCTTCCGCCGTGGCCGCAACCTCGACAAGATCGGCATGGAGGCGCAAGACACCTCCGAGCTGTTCTTCGACGACGTGGTGGTCAGCAAGCACAACCTGATCGGCGAGCAAGAGGGCATGGGCTTCTTCCAGCTGATGCAGGAGCTGCCGCAAGAGCGCCTGCTGGTGGCCCTGGCCGGCATCGCCGCCATGGAGTACGCCATGAAGGTCACGCTGGAGTACACGAAGGAGCGCAAGGCCTTCGGCAAGCCCATCTTCAGCTTCCAGAACACGCGCTTCAAGCTGGCCGAGTGCCAGGCCCTGCTGCTGGCCTCGCGCGCCCTGGTGGACGCCGCCATGGTCGCCCACCTCAAGGGCGAGCTGGGCGTGGACCGCGCAGCACTCATCAAGTACTGGATCACCGACAACCAGTGCAAGCTGATCGACGAATGCCTGCAGCTCTTCGGTGGCTACGGCTACATGAAGGAATACCCGATCGCCCGCCTGTGGGCCGACTCGCGCGTGCAGCGCATCTACGGCGGCACCAACGAGATCATGAAGGAACTGGCCTCGCGCTTCCTGTGATCCAGCGGCCCTGAGCCCTGCTCACGGGCCCTCCCAGAACCCCATTCAACGAAGGAGCTTCCCATGATCGAAGCCTACATTTTCGACGCCGTTCGCACCCCGCGCGGCAAGGGCAAGAAAGACGGCAGCCTGCACCAGGCCACGCCCGTGTGGCTGCTGCGCACCCTGCTGCAAGGCCTGCAACAGCGTCACCACCTCGACACCTCGCTGGTCGACGACGTCATCCTCGGCTGCGTGACCCCGGTGGGCGAGCAGGGCGCCGACATCGCCCGCACCGCCGTGCTGGACGCCGGCTGGGCCGAGTCCGTCGCCGGTGTGACGCTGTCGCGCTTCTGTGCCTCGGGCCTGGAAGCCATCAACATGGCCACGGCCAAGATCCGCGCCGGCCTCGATGACATGGTCGTCGCCGGTGGCGTGGAAAGCATGAGCCGCTGGCCCATGGGCTCCGACGGTGGCGCCTGGGTGATGGACCCCCGCATCAACAGCGGCACGGCCTTCGTGCCCCAGGGCATCAGCGCCGACCTGATCGCCACGCTGGAAGGCTTCTCTCGCGCTGACCTCGACGCCTACGCCGCCGAGTCGCACCGCCGTGCCGCCGCCGCGCAGGCCGAGGGTCGCTTCGACAAGTCGGTCATCGGCGTGCGTGACATCAACGGCATGCTGATGCTGGGCCGCGACGAGACCATCCGCCCCGGCACCTCGGTCGAGTCGCTGTCCAAGCTGATGCCCTCGTTCGAGATGATGGGCACCATGGGCTTCGACGCCACCGCGCTCGACAAGTACACGACCATCGAAAAGGTCATCCACGCGCACCACGCCGGCAACTCCTCGGGCATCGTCGACGGCGCCGCCCTGGTGCTGCTGGGCAGCAAGGAAGCCGGCCTCAAGGCAGGTCTGAAGCCCCGCGCCCGCGTGCTGATGACGGCCGAGTGCGGCTCCGAGCCCACCATCATGCTGACCGGCCCGACGCCGGCCTGCAAGAAGGCGCTCAACAAGCTGGGCATGACCCCGGGCGACATCGACCTGTGGGAAATCAACGAGGCGTTTGCCACCGTGCCCATGAAGACCGCCAAGGACCTCGGCGTGTCGATGGACCGCGTCAACGTCAACGGCGGCTCCATCGCCATGGGCCACCCGCTGGGTGCCACCGGCGCCATCATCCTGGGCACGGCCCTGGACGAGCTGGAGCGCACGGGCAAGTCCACCGCCTTGGCCACGCTGTGCATCGGTGCCGGCATGGGCATCGCCACCATCATCGAACGCGTCTGATCCGGGAGGCACACACCATGACTCAAACTCAAGCATTCAGCCTGGACATCGACGCCGACGGCATCGGCCTGGTCACCATCGACATGCCGGGTCGCGCGATGAACGTGCTCAACCCGACGCTCGTCGTGCCCTTCGCCGGCCTGGTCGAGCAACTGGAAACCGACGCGAACCTCAAGGGCCTGGTCATCACCTCGGCCAAGTCGACCTTCATCGTCGGCGCCGACATCGACCAGCTCACGCAGATCACCTCGGCCGAAGAGGCCTACAAGCTGTGTGAAGACCTCAAGGGCATGATGCGCCGCATGGAAAAGTGCGGCAAGCCCGTGGTGGCCGCGCTCAACGGCACGGCCCTGGGCGGTGGCCTGGAGCTGGCCCTGGCTTGCCACGCCCGCATCGCCATCGACGACCCCAAGGCCAAGTTCGGCCTGCCTGAGGTCAAGCTGGGCCTGCTGCCCGGCGGTGGCGGCACCCAGCGCGTGCCCCGCATGATCGGCATCCAGAAGAGCTTCGAGCTGATCACGCAAGGCAAGGAACTGACCGCGGCCAAAGCCAAGGACATGGGCCTGGTGACCGAGCTGGCCGCCAACCGCGAAGACATGCTGGCCAAGGCCAAGGCCTGGTGCAAGGCCAACCCCAAGGCCTCGCAGCCCTGGGACAACAAGGGCTTCCGCATCCCCGGTGGCGACAGCAAGAGCCCGGCCGTGGTGCAGGTGCTCGCCATCGCGCCCTCGATGGCCAACGCCAAGGCGCACGGCAACTACCCGGCGCTCACCCACATCATGAGCTGCCTGTTTGAAGGCTGCCTGCTGGACTTCGACGCGGGCTCGCAGGTCGAGTCGCGTTACTTCGCCGCGTGCGTGGTCTCGCAGACCAGCAAGAACATGATCGGCACGCTGTGGCACCAGCTCAACGCCATCAAGAAGGGCCAGTCGCGTCCCAAGGGCTTTGCTGAATCCAAGGTCAAGAAGGTCGGCATCCTGGGCGCCGGCATGATGGGCGCGGGCATCGCGTACGTGTCGGCCAAGGTCGGCATCGACGTCGTGCTGCTGGACACGACGCAAGAGAATGCCGAGAAGGGCAAGGCCTATTCGCAGGGCATCCTGGACAAGGCCATCTCGCGTGGCCGCAGCACGGCCGACAAGCGCGACGCGCTGCTGGCCCGCATCCAGCCCACCACGTCCTATGACGACCTGAAGGGATGCGACCTCGTCATCGAGGCAGTGTTCGAAGACCGCGCCATCAAGGCGGTGTGCACGCAGAAGTCGGAGGCCGTCATCGCCGCCGACGCGGTGTACGCCTCGAACACCTCGACGCTGCCCATCACCGGCCTGGCCACGGCCAGCGAGCGCCCGGCCAACTTCATCGGCCTGCACTTCTTCTCGCCCGTGGACAAGATGCCGCTGGTCGAGATCATCGTGGGCGAGAAGACGTCTGATGAGACCCTGGCGCGTGGTTTCGACTACGTGCTGCAGATCGGCAAGACCCCGATCGTGGTCAACGACAGCCGCGGCTTCTACACCTCGCGCGTGTTCGCCACCTACATCATGGAAGGCCTGGCCATGCTGGGCGAGGGCGTGCACCCGCGCTCCATCGAAGTGGCCGGCCTGAAGGCGGGCATGCCCATGCCCCCGATGGCGCTGCAAGACGAGGTCTCGCTGGGCCTGTCGCTGCACATCGCCGAGCAGACCAAGAAGGACATGGCCGCCGAAGGCAAGGTGCTGCCCGAGCACCCCGCCGCCGCCGTGCTGCAGAACATCGGTGGCACGCACAACCGCATCGGCAAGAAGACCGGCAAGGGCCTGTACGACTACAACGGCAAGGAAAAGACCCTGTGGCCCGAGCTGACCCAGCTCTACCCGCCGGTGGCGAACCAGCCCACCCAGCAAGAGCTGGTGGACCGCCTGCTGTACGTGCAAGCCAACGAGGCCGCGCGCTGCTATGAAGAGAAGGTCGTGCGTTCGGTGGCCGACACCAACATCGGCTCGATCTTCGGCTGGGGCTTCGCGCCCAACCAGGGTGGTGCGCTGCAGTTCATCAACGCCGTGGGCGCCAAGAAGTTCGTCGAGCGTGCGCGTGAGCTGGCCCAAGCCTACGGCCCGCGCTTCGAGCCCGCCGCCATCGTCGTGAAGATGGCGCAAGAAGGCGGCCGCTTCGAGGACGCGGTGTGAGCGGGGGCGCAGCCGCGGGGCCTTTGAGCGGCTTGCTCTCAGGCCTGCGCGTGATCGACCTCACGCGCAACCTGCCGGGGCCGTTCAGCACGCGCATGCTGGCCGACCTGGGTGCCGAGATCGTCAAGGTCGAGCCGCCCGAGGGCGACCCCGCGCGCCCGCTGGGCACGCTGTTCGAGGCGCTCAACCACGGCAAGGAGTGCCGCAAGGTCGACTTCCGCAACGAGGCCGACCTCGCCACCCTGCGCGACTGGCTGGCCACCGCCGACGTGATGGTCGACAGCTTCCGCCCCGGCGTGCTGCAAGGCATGGGGCTGGACGCAGCAACCCTGCACGCGCTCAACCCGAAGCTGGTGATGGTCTCCATCACGGGTTACGGGCAGACGGGGGCGTGGGCCAACAAGGCCGGGCATGACCTGAACTTCATGGCGCTGTCGGGCGTGCTGGATCAGGTGCGCGCCCCCACGGGCGAGCTGGCCTTGTCCAACGTGCAGTGGGGCGACCTGGCCGCGGGCAGTTCGATGGCCACCATCGCCATCCTGGCGGCGGTGATCGAGTCTCGGCGCACGGGCAAGGGCCGTCACATCGACGTGAGCATGACGCACGGGCTGCACGCCCACCTGGTCATGCCCAAGTCGACGGCCACCTTGCTGGCGCCCATCCTGGGGCGCCGGCCGAGGGCGGGCGAGGACATGCTCAACGGGGGCCTGCCTTGCTACAACCTGTACGCCACGGCCGATGGCCGCCACCTGGCGGTCGGCGCGCTGGAGTTCAAGTTCTGGAAGGCCGCGTGCGAGGTGTTCGAGCGACCCGACTGGGTCAACCGCCACTGGCAGCGCGGTGCGTTGCCGGGCACGCCAGACTGCGCATCGCTCAAGGCCGAGGTGGCCGCGCTGGTGGCTTCACAGCCGCTGGCGTTCTGGGCGCACCGGTTTG
Organism: Burkholderiales bacterium; assembly: GCA_016000265.1. Lineage (GTDB taxonomy): Bacteria > Pseudomonadota > Gammaproteobacteria > Burkholderiales > Burkholderiaceae_C > Aquabacterium. The sequence goes on along the minus strand of JAECRL010000004.1, from coordinate 30,748 downwards.
AAGGGGCCGACGCGTGCGTCACGCCGGTGCTGACGCTGGAGGAGGCGCAGGCCCACCCGCTGTTCGCCGGCCAGGCCTCGGTGCAGGCCTGGCAGCAGGTCGCCTGACGCCGCTCGGCGTCCGAGTCGGCCTCAAGCGGGCGCTGGCAGGCGCCCCTTCATCACTTCGGCAGCAGCACCTTGTCGACGACGTGGATCACGCCGTTGGACTGCATCACGTCGGCGATGGTGACGGTGGCCTGGCCGCCGTTCTCATCGGTGACGATGACCTTGCCGCCCGCTGTCGAGGCGGTCAGGGTGCCGCCGGACACCGTCTTCAGCGAAGCCTTGCCGCCACCGGCCTGGATGGCCTGGGTCACGGCCTTGGCGTCGAACTTGCCGGCCACCACGTGGTAGGTCAGCACCTTGGTCAAGGCGGGCTTGTTCTCGGGCTTGAGCAGGTTGTCGACGGTGCCAGGGGGCAGGGCCGCGAAGCCGGCGTTCACCGGGGCGAACACCGTGAACGGGCCCTTGCCCTTGAGGGTGTCGACCAGGCCGGCGGCCTTGACCGCGGCCACCAGGGTGGTGTGGTCCTTGGAATTCACGGCGTTGTCCACGATGTCCTTGGTGGGGTGCATCGCGGCGCCTCCCACCATGACTTCGGCGCGGGCGGCGCCTGCGGCCAGGGTCATCGAGGCGGCCAGGATGGCGGAGGCGAGGGCGAAGGCTTTCATGCTGTTTCCTTGGGTTGCGTTGATCAGGGTTCGCACACCGATCGATGTGCGTGGTGTCCCTTACGCCGCCTCAGCGTGAGGGGATGCATGCTTTGCATGCCTTCACAAATCGGCTCGGGTTTGAAGGCGATTCGGGTCTGTGCCACGGTGTCGGGCGTTTTTTCTTTGCCTGCCTGGGGTGGCTCGATTTGTCGGTGCAGCGCGGGGCGGTGCTGCGCCGGCCTGGGCTCGGGCGCCAAGTGGGCGGTCACGCCCTTGGCGTGACTCCCCTGCGGTGCTCGCGGCAAGGTGGGGCCTTCGAACTCGCTGCGCGCCCTGTGGGCGCTCCGCTCAAACAACTCAGGCCAGCTGGATACGCAAGCGCGCTGCGCGCGCCCACCTTGCCGCTGCGCTCCTCGGCGCCCACAAGGCGCCCGAGCCCAGGCCGGCTTCGCTCCTGGTGCCCCGCTTGTTGCGTGCGGGGGGAGCGATGCGTGAGTCAGTCACCTCGCTGGAATTGACCGGCCAGCTCTCAATTCACGACGTCTCCCGGGCTCCGACACCCACGCGCCAGTCTTTTCCAGACATGAGGCGAGTGATTTCGGACAAATGCCGAGCTCCAGCACCCGCGCACGCCCCACCGAGGTGCATTCACCGAGCTCCGAGCTCGGCCCGCCGAGCAAAAAGCCCCGCGCCCCGAGCAAAACACCCGGGGTGCCGAGCCGAGATCTCCGCGCGCCACCCAAATTGCTCGGCGCACCGCTCAAACAGCTCGGCGTGTCGCCCAAAAAGCTCGGTGAGCCGCCCAAAAACCATCGCAGGCCAAGCAGGGTCGCGATCAAGCCACCCAACCCACGCAAGCCAACACCCGTTGCACGCCACCAGCGAGGCGAAAAGGGGCGAAGGCGCTGTGCGGGCGGGCGCCTGGGTGGTGCCGAGGAGCGCAGCGGCAAGGTGGGCGCGCGTCAGCGCGCTTCCTCATCTGACTGGCCCGAGTTGTTTGAGCGCAGCGCCCAGCGGGCGCGGAGTGAGTTCGAGGGCCTCACCTTGCCGCGAGCACCGCAGGGCAGTCCTGCCAAAGGCAGGACCACCACCCTTGAAGCCCGACCGCACATCGCCGCAGCCCCCGCCTCGCGTTCTCACGACAAAGCGCGCAACCCTGCGCACGCGGCCAAGTCAAAACCACCGCATGCCAAGAGGCCTCAAACCCCAGCCGTCTTCACCTCAGAAGCAGCAGCAACACCCCCAGCCGCCTGCTCCACCGACCGCATCATCTCCTTGCGGAAGCGGTTGAGCTCCTGCACGCTGGCGAAGCTGCGCCCCATCAGGGAGCCGAGGTTGTGCAGGATGCGCTCGACCACCTTGCTTTCCCACACGGCGTCGAACTGGATCTGGGTGTCCAGCCACTTCTCCAGCCACTCGGGGTTGGGCACGCGCGACTGCACCGTGTCACGCGGGAACAGCTTCTCGTTGACGTGCAGGTTGGTGGGGTGCAGGGCCTGGGCCGTGCGACGCGCACTCGCCATCAGCACGCCCACCTTGGCAAACGCCGCGCGGGCTTCGTCGCCGAACTTGTTCATGGCGCGCTTCATGTAGCGCAGGTAGGCGCCGCCGTGGCGGGCCTCGTCGCGCGCGAGCGTTTCGTAGATGGCCTTGATGACGGGCTCGGTGTGCCATTCGGCGGCGCGGCGGTACCAGTGGTGCAGCCGGATCTCGCCGCAGAAGTGCAGCATCAGCGTCTCCAGCGCCGGGGCCGGGTCGAACTCGAAGCGCACCTCGTGCAGCTCTTCCTCGGTCGGCATCAGGTCCGGGCGGAAGCGGCGCAGGTACTCCATCATCACCAGCGAGTGCTTCTGCTCTTCAAAGAACCACACGCTCATGAAGGCGGAGAAGTCGCTGTCGTCGCGGTTGTCGCGCAGGAACATCTCGGTGGCCGGCAGGGCCGCCCATTCCGTGATGGCGTTCATCTTGATGGTCTGCGCCTGCTCATCGCTGAGCTGGCTGGCGTCGAATCGGTCCCAGGGGATGTCTGAGTCCATGTTCCAGCGGGCGGACTCCAGTTGCTTGAACAGTTCGGGGTAGAGCATGGGCGTTCTCCTGCGTGATCCGACAAGGCTATACGGATTTCGTGACGAATTGGATGTCAGGCGGTTTGCAGATCCGTGACAGCGTCACTCAATCAGGGGTGTCGGGCAGGGGGCGACGGGCGCTGGCGCGCCAGGCTTGCACGGCGGCGCTCAGCGAGGTCATGTCGTCGAGCGGCAGCACGCCGGTGGGGGGGCGCCGCTGCAGCAGGGGGTTGCGCCCGCCGGCCCACAGGGCGACGTGGGCCGGGAGCTTGGCGCGGAATTCACCCAGGGTGTCTTGCACCAGCGTGGCCGGGGCCGAGGCCGAAAAGCTCAGGGCGACGACGTCGGCCTGGTGGTGGGCGGCGGCGTGCACCAGGTCCCACAAAGGGGTTTGCGGGCCCAGGTTGATCGGCTGGGCCCGCTGCAGGGCGAGCCAGCCCTCCACCATGAGCAGGCCCAGGCTGTGGGGCTCGCCGGGGAAGGTGCTCAGCAGCACCCGAGGGGCCTGGCCCGCGTCGGGCAGCGGCAGGCTGTGGATGGCGGCGTGCAGGCTTTGCTGCAGGCAGTGGCTGACCCAGTGTTCCTGGGGCACCTGGAAGCGCCCGCGCAGCCAGCCTTCCCCCATGGCGCCCAGCAAGGGGGCGACCACGTCGGTGATGAAGCGAGCCAGCCCCAGCGAGGGCGCGGCCTGGGCCAGCAGGCGCTTGAGCCCCAGCACGTCGTTGGCGTCCACGCAGGCCAGCGCTTCCGCCAGCCAGGAGGGGGCGTCGGGTGGGGGCGTGAGGACGGCGACGGTGGGGGGCGGGGCGGCCTTGCGCGAGACCGGGCCCGCCAGGCCTTGCGCGTCGGCGCTGTGCCCGGCCAGGGCCTGCAGGTCGCTCAAGGGGAGGGGCACCACGCGCCCCGGTCGGTGGCCGACGTCGAGCAGGCGCTTGATCAGGCGCAGCCGCTCGATTTGCGCCATCGGGTAGCAACGCTCGCCTTGCGGATCGCGAACCGGGTCGGGAAAGCCATAACGTTTTTCCCAGACGCGCAAGGTGTCTTTGCTCAGCCCCGTGTCACGCTCGACGGCGGCGATGGACATCATCAGGGAGCGGTTCATGGATTGGGTTGCATCCAACGACGTGAGAAGTGCGTATGAGGTTAACAGGCGGGAAGCCCGCTGGAGGGTGATGTTCAGGTTGACGCCATTTTGACCTGGACAAATCGTTGCTTCGAGTCGATGTTGTCCCTAATATATCGGTAGATGAGCTTATTTTGACCAAGACAAAAGAGGATGCCGTGATGACAAAGCGAGTTCAATGGCTGGCGCTGCTCAGCCTGGGTGCCCTCTGCGTAACAGGGGCTGGGCACGCCCTGGCCGCCGCGCCGGCCGCTTCGGTGGCCGCCCCCGAGGCGGCTTGCCCGGCGCTGCTCAACAAGACCTTCCCGCGCCTGCAGGATGAAAAGCCCCAGTCGCTGTGTCAGTACAGCGGCAAGGTGCTGCTGGTGGTCAACACGGCCAGCTACTGCGGCTTCACCGACCAGTACAAGGGCCTGGAGGCGCTCAACGCCAAGTACAAGGACCGGGGCCTGGTCGTGCTGGGTTTCCCGTCCAACGACTTCGGTGGCCAGGAGCCGGGCTCGGCCAAGCAGATCGCCGACTTCTGCTCCAGCACCTACGGCGTCAAGTTCCCCATGTTCGCCAAGAGCAGCGTCAAGGGCGACGCGGCCAACCCGCTGTTTGCCGAGTTGATCAAGGCCTCGGGCACCCGGCCCAAGTGGAATTTCTACAAGTACCTCGTGGGACGCGACGGCAAGGTGCTCGACGCCTACAGCAGCATGACGGCCCCCGATGACCGGGACTTGGTGCGGGACATCGAAAAGGCCCTGGGTCCCTGAGTGCCCGCATCCGCAAGGGAGATCGCCATGAAACGAATCGCCGTCATCGGGGCGGGCATCAGCGGCCTGGGCGCCGCCCACCAACTGAGCGCGGCCCCCGGCTTGCGCCGCGTCACCCTGTTCGAGTCGGGCTCGTACTTCGGGGGGCACGCCAACACGGTGGACGTCACCCTGCCCGACGCCAGCGGTCGCCCGGTGCGCCACGGGGTCGACACCGGCTTCCTGGTGTTCAACGAGCGCACCTACCCCCACCTCATCCGCCTGTTCGGCGAGCTGGGCGTGCGCACGGCGGCCTCCGACATGTCGTTTTCCGTGCAGGTGCCCGACGACGCCCGCGGCCTGTCGGGCCTGCGCCCCGGCCTGGAGTGGTGCGGGTCGTCGCTGGACACGGTGTTCGCGCAACGCGCCAACCTGATCTCGCCCGCCTTCTGGCGCATGCTGGCGGACCTGATGCGCTTCAACCGCCTGGCCACCGACATGGCCGAGCGCGGTGACGAGGCCGAGTTGCGCCAGCCCATCGGCGAGTTCCTGGCTCAGCGGGGCTTCGGGGCGGCGTTTCAAGAGGGCTACCTGCTGCCCATGGTGGCGTGCATCTGGTCGTGCCCGGTGCAGCAGATGCTGCGCTTTCCCATCGCCACGCTCATCCGCTTCTGCCACAACCACGGCCTGCTGCAGGTGGCCAACCGGCCGCAGTGGTACACGGTGGCCGGCGGCTCGCGCGAGTACGTGCGCCGCATCGTCGAGCGCCTGCCGGACGCCCGCCTGAATTGCCCGGTCGAGCGCATCGTGCCCCTGGGTGGACAAGGCCAGGCGGGCGTGATGGTGCACAGCGCGCGCGGCGCCGAGCGCTTCGACGAGGTCGTGCTGGCCTGCCACCCCGACCAGGCCCTGCGCCTGCTGGGCGAGAGCGCCTCGGCGGACGAGCGGGCCGTGTTGGGCGCCATCCGCTACCACGCCAACCGCGCCGTGCTGCACACCGACACGGCCCTGCTGCCGCGGCGCGAGCGGGCGTGGGCGGCGTGGAACTACGAGCGCGCCAGCGAAGTCAGCCAGGAAGACCGCCACGTCTGCCTGCACTACCTCATCAACCGACTGCAGCCCCTGCCCTGGGCCCAGCCGGTGGTGGTCTCGCTCAACCCGCTGCGCCAGCCCGACCCGCGCCAGGTGCTCGCCGAGTTCGACTACGACCACCCGGTCTTCGACCAGGCCGCCATCGAGGCGCAGGCCCGCCTGCCCGGGCTGCAAGGCCAGCGCCACGTCTGGTTCGCCGGGGCCTGGGCGGGCTATGGCTTCCACGAGGACGGCCTGAAGTCCGGGCTGGCGGCCGCCCAGGGCCTGCTGGCGCGCGACACCCAGGGCGCCCGCGCCAGTGACGGGATGGCGGCGTGAGCGCATCGCCTCAACCCGGCGCCGCCCCGGTCGCCCTGATCGGCTTCGGTCAGGTGCGCCACACCCGGCTGCGCCCGGCTCACCACGCCTTTCAGTACGGCAACTACTTCTGGCTGCTGCCGATGCGTTCGCTGGCGCGCCAGCCGGTGGCGGCGGTGCGCCGCAACGCCTCGGGCTGGCTGAGTTTTCACGACGCCGACCACGGCGACGGTGGCCCCGATGCGCTGGCCTGGCTCGACGGCGTCTTGCGCTCGGCCGGCGCCTGGCGCGACGACCTGCCCCCGGGCGAGGTGTGGCTGCAGACCTACCCGCGCGTGCTGGGCCACGCCTTCAAGCCCGTGAGCTTCTGGTACGTTCACCGCGCCGATGGTCGCCTGCACGCGGTGGTCGCCGAGGTCAACAACACCTTCGGTGAACGGCACTGCTACGTGCTGCAAGGCCCGCAGCTTGGCTGGGGCCGCGAGCAACTCGCCGACAAGGTCTTTCATGTGTCGCCGTTTTGCCGCGTCGAAGGCCGCTACCGCTTTCGCTTCATGCGCACGGCCCAGCGGCTGATCGCCCGGGTCGACCACGACGACGAGTCCGGCGCCCTGCTGGAGACCTCCATCAGCGGTGACCTCGTGCCGCTTGACGCCGACAGCGTGCGCCGCGCCGTCTGGGGCTGGCCCCTGATGACGTGGGGCGTCGTGGCGCGCATCCACTGGCAGGCGTTGCGCTTGTGGCTCAAGCGCGTGCCCTTCTTCAGCAAACCCGAGCCCCCGCCGGTGTCCTTCACCGGCCCGAAATGACCCCCCGGTCCGCACACACCATGAATCGCATGACCTCCGCTTCGTCGCTGTCTTCGGATGAAGGCCTGAGCTTGCCCGCGGGCGCCCCCGCCGCGGCTCGCGTGGTGCTGGGGCTGCTGCGGCGCCTGCAAGTCGGCACGCTCGACTTGCAGCTGCCCGACGGCAGCACCGCTCAGTTTGGCCAGTCAGGCCACCCTGGTCACCCAGCCCAGTCGGGTGAAGCCGGTCACGGCACGCTGCGCGCCGGCCTGCGCCTGCACGACTGGGGCGTGTGCGCGGCGGTGCTCAAGTCGGGCGACATCGGCTTCGCAGAAGGCTACATCGACGGTCACTGGAGCACGCCCGACCTGACGGCCCTGCTCAAGCTGTTCATCGCCAACCGCGAACTCATCGAGGGCGCCATCTACGGCCACTGGTGGGGCCGCCTGGCCTACCGCATCCGCCACCTGCTCAACCGCAACTCCAAGGCCAACAGCCGCAAGAACATCCAGGCCCACTACGACCTGGGCAACGCCTTCTATCGCCTCTGGCTGGATGCGACCATGAGCTACTCGGCCGCCTGGTTCGAGGGCGACCTGGGCAAGCCGATGGTCGAGGCCCAGCGAGCCAAGGTCAAGCGGGCGCTGACCGAGGCCGGTGTGGTGGCCGACGGGCGCTCGCGCCGCGTGCTGGAGATCGGCTGCGGCTGGGGCGGCCTGGCCGAGATCGCCGCCCGCGAGCACGGGGCCCACGTCACCGGCGTGACCTTGTCGACCGAGCAACTGGCCTGGGCCCGCGAGCGCATGGAAGGCGCCAACCTGGCCGACCGCGCCGACCTGCGCCTGCAGGACTACCGCGACATCCGCGACGAGCCCTTCGACGCCATCGTCTCCATCGAGATGTTCGAGGCCGTGGGCCGCGAGTACTGGGCGGGCTACTTCGCCACGCTCAACCGCTGCCTCAAGCCGGGCGGTCAGGCCTGCATCCAGACCATCACCATCCACGATGACTTGTTCGACCGCTACGTGAAGTCCACCGACTTCATCCAGCAATACATCTTCCCCGGCGGCCTGCTGCCTTGCGACCGCGCCTTCCGCGAGGAGGCCCGCAAGGCCGGCCTGGAGGTGGTCAACGCGCTGGCCTTCGGGCCCGATTACGCCGAGACGCTGCGCCGCTGGCGCACCGACTTCCACGCCCACCTTCACCAGGTCCAGGGCCTGGGCTTCGACCAGCGCTTCCAGCACATCTGGGAGTTCTACCTCTCGTACTGCGAGGCCGCTTTCGACATGGGCAACACGGACGTGGTGCAGTACACCCTGCGCAAGCCCGGATGAACGCCCTCGCGCACGCGGCCTGCGCCCGCTACGGCCTGCTGGGCTTGCCGCTGGCCTTCGTGGCGATGCCGCTCTACGTGGTGCTGCCCCAGCACTATGGCCAGACGCTGGGGGTGTCCCTCTCCGCCCTGGGCGCGGTGCTGCTGCTGACCCGCCTGGCCGACGCCTTCATCGACCCGGTGCTCGGCCGCTGGGCCGACCGCCTGCTGCAGCGCCCTCGCTCGGCTGCCTGGGCCGCCGTCGGCGCGGTGCTGCTGCTGGGCCTGGGTTTCGCGCTGCTGTTCTTTCCCCCGGTGAGGGGGCAGGGGCAGTCGGCCTTGCTGGCCTGGTGCGCCGCCGCCATGGTGCTGACCTTCCTGGCCTACAGCCTGGCCAGCGTGCTGCACCTGGCCTGGGGCACGCGCCTGGGCGGTGACGTGGGGCAACGCTCGCGCCTGGTGGCCTGGCGCGAAGGCTTCGGGCTCTTTGGCGTGCTGATGGCCAACGTGCTGGCCACCCAGGCCGGCCTGCACTGGACCACCGGCGTCCTGTGGGGCGCCCTGGCCCTGGGCGCGTGGGCTTTGCTGACCGGGCCGCGGCCGGCCCCTGCCACCGCCCCCGTGACCCCGCGGGCCGCCAACCCGGCCGCCACCCAGGCCGTCACCCTCACGCTGCCCTGGCGCGGTGAGGGCTTTCGCCGCCTCATCGCCCTGTTCCTGGTCAACGGCATCGCCAGCGCCATCCCGGCCACGCTGGTGCTGTTCTTCATCCAGGACCGCCTGGTGGCGCAAGACGCCGCCCCGCTGTTCCTGGGCCTGTACTTCCTGCTGGCCGCGCTCGGCGTGCCCTGGTGGGTGCGCCTGATCGGCCGCATCGGCCCCATGCGCGCCTGGGCCCTGGGCATGCTGCTGAGCCTGCTGAGTTTCGTGGGCGTGCTGGCCCTGGGCGAGGGCGATCGAGCCGCCTACCTCGTCATCTGCCTGACCGGGGGCTTCGCCCTCGGCGCCGACCTCACCGCCCCCGGCACCTTGCTGACCGGCGTGGTGCAACGCAGCGGCCACGCCGGGCAGGCCGAAGGGGCCTACGCCGGCTGGTGGCAGTGGGCCACCAAGCTCAACCTCGCCTTGGCCGCGGGCCTGGCCCTGCCTGCCCTGGAGGCCCTGGGCTACACGCCGGGCGCGCGCAGCGAGCCGGCCCTCACCGCCCTCACGCTGGCCTACGGCGGGCTGCCGCTGCTGTTCAAGTCGATCGCGCTGGTGGCCTGCTGGCGCTGGCGTCACCACCCCGCGCTGGGCTGATTTCCCTCGTTCGCAACCGACTCAGGAGCCCCTCATGCCTTCGCTCGCCCCCTCCTTGCGCCGCATCGCTGCGGCCACCGCCCTGGCCTGCTCGGCCCTCGTCATCTCAGGCTGCGCCAGCGCGCCCACCCCGGCCGACTACGCCCAGCAGCAGCCCGCCATGGACTTCCGCGGCTACTTCACCGGCCCCGTCAAGGCGCACGGCCTGTTCACCGACCGATCCGGTCGCGTCGTCAAGCGCTTCACCGTGGACCTGGTGGGCAAGTGGAGCGGCAACACGGGCGTGCTGGAAGAGGACTTCGCCTACAGCGACGGCACCAGGCAGCGCCGCATCTGGAAGCTCGTCGACCTGGGCGGCGGGCGCTTCGAGGGCCGCGCCGACGACATCGTCGGGGTCGCACTCGGCGAGCAGGCCGGCAACGCCCTGCGCTTTCGATACACCATGCAGGTGCCGGTCGACGGGCGCGTCTTCGAGTTCCAGTTCGACGACTGGATGTACCGCGTCGACGACCGCATCGTCCTCAACCGCGCGGCCATGAGCAAGTTCGGCGTGCACCTGGGCGACGTCACCCTGAGCTTCAGCAAGCCCTGAGCCAAAGTCCCCCGAACGCGGGGGCAAACGTGCATTTCGGCACGCGCAGGCTTGTGCTCCAGGGCGCCGCCCTCAAGTCGGGGGGTGACGGGGCCGATGCAATCGCCATGATGGGATTGGTTGATCGGCTCACGACCTTGACTGAAGTCAGTCTCAAAGACCCTGGAGTGTCGTCCATGCACATGCTTTACAACTCGGACAGCTACGCGGTGGTGCAGATCGAGCTGCAAGCCGACGGGCAGGTGCCCATCGTCGGCACGGCCGAGGCCCTCACCCGCGGCGGCTACGAGATCGTCGACAAGTTCGCCCGCAAGGAGCTGTTCATCGAAGGCGCCCTGGCCCAGACCTTCAAGGAAGGCGTCGAGGCCCTCATCGAGTCCTCCCCCAGCGTCGAGGAGTTCGACGCCTACCTCGAGCGCTACGCCGGCATGGCCCTGCAGCCCGTGGTCATGCACTGACCGCGCCCGCGGGCGTGACGCATTGGCGCTTTCAGGGCGCCTGGTCTCCTCAAGAAAACGCGAGTTCCTGCCGATAACCGATCACACCCCAAGGGGTATTCGGATTCCGGGAGCTCGCATGTCTTTCTCTCTCATGGCGACACAGCTGAACGGGTCGGCCCTCGCGGCCGCCTGGCTGCTGACCGTGTACGCCATCTCATTGCAGAGCATGGTGATCCGGCGCGTGCGAGCCAACGAGCGCGATGCCGCCGTGGCCTGGGTCCTGGGCGGCGCCCTCGTGGTGGGCACCGGCATCTGGGCCGCCAGCTTCCTCAGCCTCGTGGCCTTGCGCCTGCCCATCAAGATCGGTTACGTGCAAGACGTCGTGCTGGCCTCGTGGCTGCCCGCCGTGGTCATCGCCGCCGCCGCCATCTGGATGCAGACCCATCACCAGCTCGCCACGCGCGCACGCATCCTGGGCGTGCTGCTGGTGGCCGTGGGCGTGCTCATGCTCATCTTCGTCAACGCCTCCTCGGTCATGCTGCAGCCTGCCATGATCTGGGATGGCAGCGCCACCCTGGGCGCGGCCCTCGTGCTGCTGCTGGGCTGCTTCCTGGGCTCCCTGCTCATGGACAGCGACCTGGAGCGCGATCCACACCAGGCCCGCCACCTCGGCATCGCCGTGCTGGTGGGCAGCATCATCTGGGCGGGCATGTCGGTGCAGGTGCAAGGCATCGGCGTGGCGCTCAACGCGGTCTGCCTGAGCGCCGACCAGCTCTCCGGTGACTCGCTGGAATTCGTGCTCACCGCCACCGTGCTCATCCTGCTGGTCATGGCCCACATGGGCACCTTGCAGGACGCGCGCTCGGTGGCCCGCAACCAGGTCCTGTCGGAGTCCCTCAAGGCCGCGCAGACCGCGCTGGAAGAGGCCTCGCACCGCGACGGCGCCACCGGCCTGCCCAACCGCCTGGGTTTCGAGCAACAGCTTCGCCACATCATCGACACCCCCTCCGACGTGGCCCTGAACCTCAACGTGCTGCGCCTGAACATCGACGGCTTCCACGCCTTCATGGCGACCTACGGCCACGGCGTGGGCGACGGCCTCATCCACACCCTGGCCCTGCGCCTGCAAGGCCTGGTGCGCGAGGGCGACGTCGTGGCGCGCTCCGACACCGACGAGTTCCTGCTGGCCTGCCGCGGCCTGCCCGACGAGCACACCGCCGCCGTGCTGGCCCAGCGCCTGCAAGACGCCGTGCACGAGCCTTGCCTGGTGCAGGACCAGGAGATCATCGTCAGCTGCTCCATCGGCATCTCCAGCTACCCCGACAGCGCCACGCCCGAGCAACTCATCTCGCACTCCAACGACGCCATGCTCACCGCCCGACGCGCGGGCGGCGGCGTCTACTGCTTCTTCGAGCGCGGCATGGACCGCATCGGCGCCTCCCAGGTCGAGATGCAGCGCGACCTGCGCCACGCCGTCGCCCGCAACGAACTGGTGCTGCACTTTCAGCCCAAGCTGCGCGCCACCACCGGCGAGCTCGCCGGCGTCGAAGCCCTGCTGCGCTGGCAGCACCCGACGCGCGGCATGGTCAGCCCGGCCGAGTTCATCCCCGTGGCCGAGCGCTTCGGCCTCATCGGCGAGCTGGGCCAGTGGGTCATCGAAGAGGCCTGCCGGCACCTGCGCCTGTGGCACGACCTGGGCCTGGACATCCCCGTGGCAGTGAACCTCTCGGTGCACCAGCTGCGCCAGCCCGACCTCGAGCAGCGCGTGCGCGAGGCCCTGCTGCGCCACCGCGTGCCCGCCCGCATGCTGATCATGGAGATCACCGAGTCGGTGGCCATGGAAGACATCGAGGCCTCGCTGCGCGTCTTCGACATGCTCGACCAGATCGGCGTGCGCCTGTCCATCGACGACTTCGGCACCGGCTACTCCTCGCTGAGCTACCTGCGCCGCCTGCCCGCGCGTCAGCTCAAGATCGACCGCAGCTTCGTGCGCGACCTCGACAGCAGCCTCGACGCGCAAGCCATCGTCGAAGCCGTGGTGCGCCTGGCGCATGCGCTGGGCCTGAAGGTGGTGGCCGAAGGCGTCGAGACGCAAGACCAGGCCGACATCCTCGCGCAGCTGCATTGCGACGAGCTGCAAGGCTTCCTCTTCGCCCGCCCCATGTCCGAGCACACCCTCATGAACTGGCTCGGCCAGCGCGGCAACCCCTCGCCCCTGTCGTCGGCCACCGGCGCGCAAGTCGCCCCGGCCGAGGAAGACGTTCGCGAGGCGCACGACCGCGCCACCGCCTGGTCCGACATCGAAGCCGGGGGCCTGCCCGGCCACGCGTGAGCGGACCATGACGCCCGGCGAGCTCGAACCCTGGTGGTGGTTGCTGCTGGCCTTGCTGGCCGTGGCCACGCTGACGTCTGCTCTGCGCCTGTGGGTCCAGGCGCGCCGCCGTCCGCCCACCTCACCGCCCACCTCACCGCCTATCTCACCGGCCGCCTCACCCGATGCCTCGCTGGATGCCGACCTGGATGCCGACCCGGATGCCGCTGCGGACGCGCGCCCCACGCCTGAGCCCGAGCCCCCGCACACCCGACGCGCCCTGCGCGACCCGCTCACCGGCCTGCCCAGCCGCCTGCTGCTCGAAGACCAACTCGCGTCCGCGTCCCTGCGCGCCGAAACCCAGCAGCGCCGCCTGGCCCTGCTGTGCATCGACCTCGACGGCTTCAAGGCCATCAACGACTCGCACGGCCACGCCGCGGGTGACGGCCTGCTGCGAGAGGTCGCCTCCCGCTTGATGACCCTGGGGCGCTCCACCGACACGCTCGCCCGCATGGGTGCGGACGAGTTCCTCATGCTCGTGGAAGGCGACCCCGACAGCGCCTCCGCCGCGCTGGTGGCCGAGCGCATCCGCCACAACCTGCAGCGCCCCTACCGCATTCACGGCCACGAGGTGCGCCTGTCGTGCTCCATCGGCATCGTGCTCTACCCCGACCACGGCTCGCGCGCCCGCCTCATCGCCCGCGCCGACGCCGCGCGCGTCGCGGCCAAGCGCGCCGGGGGCAACATGCACTGCTTCTTCGATGCCGCCATGGAGCACGACGCCCAGGACGTCATCGACCTGCAGCGCGACCTGCGCGGCGCCATCGAGGCCCGCACCGGCCTGGAGCTGCACTACCAACCCAAGGTCGACGGCGCCAGCGGGCAGGTCACCGGCGTCGAGGCCCTGCTGCGCTGGCACCACCCCGAGCGCGGCATGGTCAGCCCCGCCATCTTCGTGCCCGTGGCCGAGCGCTTCGGCCTGATCGGCACGCTGGGCCAATGGGTCATCGAAGACGCCTGCCGTCAGATGCGCGCCTGGCAAGACGCCGGCCTGAGCCTGCACGTGGCCCTCAACCTGTCGGTGCACCAGCTGCGCCAAAGCGACCTCGTCGAGCGCGTGCAAGGCGCGCTGCAGCGTCACGGCGTGGACGCCCGCCAGCTCACCTTCGAGGTCACCGAGTCGGCTGCCATGGAAGACGCGCAAGCCTGCCTGCGCCTGTTCGAGCGCCTCGCCCAGGTCGGCGTGCAGCTGTCCATCGACGACTTCGGCACCGGCTACTCCTCGCTGAGCCACCTGCGCAAGCTGCCCGCCAGCGAGCTCAAGATCGACCGCAGCTTCGTGCAGGACGTGGACCGCGAGAAAGACGCCGAGGCCATCGTCGGCGCCGTCATCAAACTCGCACACGCCTTGGGCCTGTCCGTCGTCGCCGAGGGCGTGGAGACGCAGGCCCAGCAGCGCATGCTGCAAGACATGGGCTGCGACGAGCTGCAGGGCTTCCTGTTCGCCCGCCCCATGCCCGCCGACCGCCTGCAGGACTGGGTGCGCGAGTCGGGGCAGGCCATCGCCCGGCGCTCGCCCACCCGCTGAGCGCTCGGACGCCCAGGCTCAGTCCCGCAGGTACTCGGGCAGCGCGCTGCCGCAGTGCAGGCAATAGCGCGCCGCGGGGCTGTGCCCTTCGGTCAGGCAGTTCTGGCAGGTGCGCGTGGTCGGGGTGGGCGGGCGCCCGCGCAGGTTGGCCATCTCCGTCGTCACGATGCCCGTAGGCACCGCCAGGATGCCCCAGCCCAGCAGCATCATCACCGACGAGACCAGGCGCCCCAGGTCCGTCTTGGGCGTGATGTCGCCAAACCCCACCGTCGTCATCGTCGTCACCGCCCAGTACATCGCCGTGGGGATGCTGGTGAAGCCGTTGGCCGGGCCTTCCACCACGTACATCACCGTGGCCATGATGAGCGCCACCATCAGCACGAAGGACAGGAACACCAGGATCTTGCGCCGACTGGCCTTGAGCGCCAGCCCCAGCTGCGTGTACTCCGCCACGTAGCCCGTCAGCTTGAGCACGCGGAACATGCGCAGCAGGCGCAGCACCCGCACGTCGATGAAGACGTGCAGCTCCGGCACCAGCAGCGCCAGCCAGGTCGGCAAGATGGACAACAAGTCGATGACGCCGAAGAAGCTGCGCGCGTAGACCAGCGGCTTTTGCACGCACAGCAAACGCAGCACGTACTCCAGCGTGAACAAGGCGGTGAACCCCCACTCGGCCACGTCAAAGACCCGGCTCACCGACGTCGGCAAGGTGGGCACGCTGTCGATGATCACCATGACCACGCTCAGCACGATCAGCAGCAGCAGCGCCTGATCGAAGCGCCGACCGGCCACCGTGTCGGCCTCGAAGATGATGGTGTAGAGCCGCAGGCGCCAGCCCGTCAGGGGCTTGCCCAGCGACCGATCGGGTTGGGTGGCGGCCCGTGCCGCAGGCGAACTTGGGGGGGCGTTCAAAGGCGAATCCGGTTCGTGTCCGCGCCAGGGGGAGGGCGCATGCGGACGATACAACTTCTTGCAACTTTCCCCCAGGGTGGGGGCCAGCCGACAAGTGCCGACGTTTGATGATGCGAGGCTGTCCAAAAAGGGCAGTCTGAACAGAATACAACCTCAGGTGGAGTCATGAATTCACTGGCGTCGCGCCTCACGGCCGCCCTGACGCTGGGCCAGGCCACGCGTCTCTTGCAGATCGACACGGCCTGGCCCGCGGACACCCTGCTGGTCGAGCGCGCCACCGTGCGCGAAGCCGTGCACGCCGGGCAGCCGCTGCACGCGCACATCGACTGCGTCAGCACCCAGGCCGACCTGCCGCTCAAGTCCCTCATGGGCACCCCCGCCAGCCTGCGCCTGCTGTGCGCAGACGGCAGCCGGCGAACCTGGCGCGGCTGGGTGGCCGAGGCCGCCCAGCTGGGCAGCGACGGCGGCCTTGGCCGCTACCGCCTGACCCTGCGCGACGGCAGCTGCTGGCTCAGCCTGCGCCGCGACACCCGCATCTTCCAGGACCTCACCGCCGCCGACATCGTCACCCAGGTCGTGAGCGCCTGGCCCCAACTGCCCCTGCGCCTGGAGCTGACCGAGCCCGGACCCGTGCGCGCCCACACCACCCAGTACCGGGAGACCGACTGGGCCTTCGCCTGCCGCCTCATGGCCGCCGAGGGGTGGAGCTGGCGCCTGGACCACCACCCCAACGCCGAGAGCGGCCCCACGCTCGTCGTCTTCGATCAACACGCCAGCCGCCCCGACCTCGGCGGGCTGCGCTTCAGCCAGCCGGGCCGCCACGGCGCCGCCAGCGGCCTGGCCGGGGCACTCGGCGCCCTGGCCGGCGACGCCTTCGGGGGCTTCTCGCAAGACACCCTCACGGCCTGGGCAACCGCCCGCCACGTCGGCCCCAACGCCATCACCCTGGCCGCCTGGGACGAGCGCCAGCTCGCCGGGGTCGGCGCGAGCGCCCACCTCGGCGCCCATTCGCCCGACGCCCCCGCGGCCGTGCCCCCGCTGGAGTTCTACCGCGGCCATGGCGAGCGGCAGCACGCCGCCGGCCGCGTCAGCGACGCCCAGCACGGCAGCCCCGCCGTCGCCGAGGCCCGCGCCCAGGCCCGGCTCGACGCCCACCGCCTGCAGCAGCAGCGCATCCAGGCTCAAGGCGCCGTGCGCACCCTGCACGAAGGCGTCACCTTCGAGCTGCTCGACCACAGCGCCCACCCCACCCCCGGGCGCGCGCGCCGCTTCTGCGTCCTGAGCGTCACCCACGACATGGCCAACAACCTGGGCGCCCAGGCCGCGGCCATCCTGCGCGCCACCGACGTGGAGCAGGGCAGCTACCGCAACCACTTCGAGGCCGCACCTGAGGCCTTGCGCCTGTTGCCCTTGCCCACGGACCCGGCCAGCGGTTTCGTCGCACCCACTGCGCCGGGCCCGCAAACCGCCGTCGTCATGGCCCCGCCCGGCGAGCCCATCCACTGCGACCGCGACGGCCGCATCCGCATCCAGTTCGCCTGGCAGCGAGGCGAGTCGCCCTTGGCCGGTGGCCTGAGCGCGCCGCTGACCCCCACGGGGGCACCCACCGGACACGCCCCCGCAGACGCCACCAGCGGCACCTGGGTGCGCGTGGCCCAAGGCGTGGCCGGCCCCGGCTGGGGCGCGCTGTTCACCCCCCGCCCCGGCACCGAGGTGCTGGTGGACTTCATCGACGGCGACATCGACCGCCCGCTGATCATCGGCCAGCTGCACAACGGCCCCCAGCCGCTGCCCTGGCCCGCCGGCCAGGACGCCAGCGCCAACCACCCCGGCACCCTCTCGGGCTGGCACCACCCGCACCTCGACGACCAGGGCGCCAACCAGTGGGTCATCGACGACGCGACCGGCCAGCTGCGCATGCGCCTGGCCAGCCACTCCAGCGCCACCGGCCACAGCGAGCTCACGCTGGGCCGCCTCATCCAGCAAGGCGCCCACGGCGGCGCCTCGCAGCGCGGCCAGTGGCTGGGCGAAGGCTTCTACGGCCACACCGAAGGCTGGGCCGTGGTGCGCGCCGGTGAAGGCCTGCTGCTGAGCACCTCCGCTCGCCCCGCCCAAGGCGCCAGCGTGGCCAGCACGCAGATGGACGCCGCCGAAGCCGTGGGCCAGCTGCACGCCGCGCGCCAACTCGGCGAGGCCCTGGGCCAGAGCGCGCGCCAGCAAGGCGCCCACGGCCTGCACAGCCACGAAAGCGGACAAGCCTGGCAGGCCCACGCCGACGCCATGGACCCGCGCGCCCAAGGCCGCCACGAAGGTGCCGTGGGCGGCCAGGACGCCCGCAAGGCACGAGGGGGACGCGGCCCCGGTGGCCGCGAACTGGCCGAGCCAGTCGAGCGCTTCGCCAAGCCCCTGCTGCACCTCGACACCCCGGCCAGCGCCGTGTGGGTCACACCCGCCAGCATCAGCCTCTACAGCGGCCAGGACAGCAGCGTGGCCGCGCAGGGCGACGCCCACCTCGCGGCCGCCCACAGCGTCAGCGCCGTCAGCGGCCAGACCACCAGCCTGTACACGCACGCCGGCGGCATCCAGGCCATCACCGCCCAAGCCGCGCTGAGCCTGCGCGCCCACACCGACGCGCAGCAGATCTGGTCCGAGCAAGACCTGACGGTGCAAAGCACCACCGACGAGGTGCGCATCCAGGCGTCCAAAAGCCTCACGCTGACGGCGGGGCAAAGCCAGGTCGTCATCGAGGGCGGCAACATCACCTTCACCTGCCCGGGGACGTGGACGGTGAAGGGGGCAAGTCACGATTGGTTGGGTGGCGGGAGTCAAGCTGCTGGGCTGATGCATCTGCCAGATCAGCGGCTGACAGAGCCTGCCAACTGGATCGACATCAACCGAACCGATGCCGAAGGCATGCCCATGGCGGGTCGGAAATACCACATCCACTTCGAAGGTGGCGTGGTTGTTTCTGGCGTGCTCAACGCAGGAGGCCAAGCCAGGCACGAGAGCGTTCCCAAGCAAGCGCAACGTGTCGAGTACGAACCTCGCGATCCATTGGCTGAGAAGCCTTGGACAGGGCTCGACGCCATGCTCAATTCCGCAGAACAATCTTTGGGGTGATCCATGCAAGCCGAATTTGAGAACGCGCTTGCGTGGTTCGCAGCCGCGCCTGCGCGATGGGTGCAAAGCGCCAAGCAGGACATGAGCGCAGCAGCCGAGTGGATCTGGGTGGTCTTGCAGGGTGACTTTGCCGACGACCAGACCACGGCGCAAGCTGTCACGGGCACGGTGATTTCGATGATCCCGTTGGTGGATCAAATCTGCGACGTGCGAGACGTGGTTGCCAACTGCAAAAAGATCAACCAGGACACCACCAATCGCTGGGCCTGGTTTGCACTGGTGCTCACGCTCATCGGCTTGTTCCCGACCCTGGGCAGCCTGGTCAAGGGCTGCTTCAAGATCCTGTTTGCCTATGGACGTAAGGGCGTCTTCAGCGCGGGCAAGGCCGCGATGGATGCGGACTTGTGGAAGGCGACCACACCCTATGTGGAGGCGGGCATCCGCAAGCTCAATGACTTCCTGGCGCGACCGGAGGTGCGCAAAACGCTGGCCACGCTTCGCATTGACAACCCGTACACCTATCTGGCCACGGAGTTGCGCAAGTTGTCCGCGTCACTCAATGTGGGGCAACTGACCAAGGCATTTGATTCAGCGATCCAGGCCTTGCAAAAGTTGCTGGACCTGGTGCAGCGATGGGGCAATGCCACCATGAAAACCCGCGCCGGGCAACTGTTGCAGACGGTTCAAAAAGTCAGGCAAGGGCTCAATGAGGGGTTGGCGACGGTGCTCAAGCCTGCGCAAGACTGGCTCAACAAACTGGCGCAGAGGCTGGATGTCGAGCATCGGCTGATGAATCGCGCCCAAACCAATGCGGTCAACCCGCACAGCTTCCAGCGCTTCAGCCTGGAGGCTGAGGTCGAGGCGTTGCGCAGGAATCCGCCTGAGCATGTGAAGGTGGCGAAGCGGGGGGAGTTCATGGCGATGCCAAAACCACCGAAGGTTCCTCCTGGGCATTTCGATATTGGCGACGATGCGAAGGGACCGCTGTGGAAAGCACACAAGACTTTCCACAACGCCAGTCCCGACGTGCTGACTCCCGGCACGGTGCTCTACCGTGTGCTCGACCCCAACAGCTACGACAACAGCATCTGCTGGATGACCAAGGCCGAGTTCGACAAGCTGCACAACAAGGCGCAATGGCGCGACTGCTTCGCGGTATGGCGGCACTGGAATCACAATGGCGAAGTTGTCACCTACACCGTGCCTCCAGGGGATGGGTTGAAGGTTTGGCGTGGCAAGGCTGCTTCTCAGCCCCTCAAGGATGGTGCAGGCAACGTCGTCAAAGCCAACGACAAGGGCGATGGGTTTTGGCTACAAGGCGGTTCTGAGCAGATCGTGGTCAACCCAGCAGATTTACAGCGATCCCAACTGGGCAAGCGCGAGTTCACAGGCTGGGGCTATGACGAAGGCAACATCGAAGTCAACCTGGTGGGCGTGCCCATCCTTCAACACAACTGGTTTGGATCCAAATGAGTGCGCCTCTGATCCCTCAAGAAATCTACTTGCTTGAACGCTACAGCTCGCTGGATTACTTTGGCGCCATGCGCGATCACTTTGCGGCCATGGTCAAAGCGGCCAACGACGCGCTGGCCGAGTTCATGCGGCACTTGCCACCTGATTACCGCAGCAGGCATCAGAGCGAGCAGCCCGATGTTGTTTGGGGTGAGCGCGTCATCCCCAACATGCAGTGGGTGCTGGATGGGTTGAACAAGGGGTACGTGCACCTGTCGCACGGCAACCTCAATGCCTTGAGACAGGCGGGCAATGTGGAAAGCACCTTTGCGGCGATCAGTCGTGACTACCCTTTCGATTGGATGCCGCAGCCCTATGAAGACGCCTATGACTCGGCGAGGCGAGCATGCGGACGACCTGTTTCCAACATTGATGCAACTGCTCTAGCTCAGTGGCGCCCAAGCTACTTGAGCACCGAGTACGAGGAAAGCGCTTTTGGCCCCTTGAATGCACCCGCCTCTTGGCCTCAATACCGCCTGAACCCTCAGGTGCGTGTCAAGACCGGCGATCGGGTGCCGCGCAACGGCATTTACCTGCCCGACATCAGCAACTCTTGCGCTCAATTGCTGATCGAAGGCCATGATGCCTGGGGTGCAAATGTGATGAGTCATCCTGAAGATCCGGACAGCCAAGCAATGGACGAGGTGCCTGCCACGTGGACCCTGGTCGAGCGCGTGGCCAACGAAGGCGGCGGTGTTCCGGGAGAAGAGCCTTGGCGGGCCCATGCTGCACAACGCCTGCGTTGCGAAGCCGGTCAGCCCTGTCCGCACGAAGGCTGGTGGTTCACACCTGTCGGCGAAGATCGTCGGCATTTCAAACAAGGCGAGATCATGCCCAGCCTCGGCGGTGACTATGGCTTGACGATCTGGCAGTGGAGCAATCCTCAGTGATCGGCATTGATCGGGTGAATGTGATGGCCGCCTGTGAGGTGGCGCTTGTTAGCCGCGCGCCGAGCAATTGAGCGCGTGGCCCAAGGCGTGGCCGGCCCCGGCTGGGGCGCGCTGTTCACCCCCCGC
>JAECRL010000004.1:0-9749 GCA_016000265.1 Burkholderiales bacterium | reverse complement strand
TCGAGGGCGGCAACATCACCTTCACCTGCCCGGGGACGTGGACGGTGAAGGGGGCGACGCATGCGTGGGGTGGGGGGGGAAGTCAGCCGGCTGCTCTGGTCAGCATGCCATCCGGCACGGTCAGCCAAAGTCCGGATGAAGTGATGACCGCAGGTCAGTACTTGGGCAAGTACGAAATGTTCAAGACCGACAACCGGCCCTTTGCGGGCTACGACTACGAGATTCGCAACAGCGCAGGCAAAGTGCTGGCCAGCGGCAAGACCGATGCGGCGGGGTATGCGCAATTGATCGTCACGCCTCAAGAAGAGGGCATCCAGGCATACAAGTCGGTCAAGCCTGACTCCGAGCGCATCACCGAGGGCTGGCAGGGCAAGTTGAGCACTGCAGCAGCGCAGGCTCAAAACGCGTGAGCTGAACCGGGAACACAAGCATGCCTGCACCCATCGTCGCCGGAGTCCTGGTCATCGCCAGGCTCGTCACACTGGCCCTCAGCATTTACGAAACCTTGGACGTACTCACAGACCTATATGAGGGCCTGGAAAAGTACAACAAGGGTGTTGACGAGGCCAAGAAGCAACTCGAGAAGCTGATCAAAGACCTCAAGGGAGAGATTGACAGCCTTGTCGACCAGAAAGAGCAAGTTGCCGTTCTGAAGTCTGCCGCGGCCGTGGATCCTCAGAACCCGGCCACGCAACGTGCGTCAGGGCGCGGCGCTGAGGATGCCGTGATCAAGGCTGCGGTGCAGCAAAAGATTCCCTTCAGGCGCATCATCAGCGACGTCTGCGAAAAAGCCGACTCGATGCCGGTGATCCAGCTTCGCAAGAAGAAGGGCGTGAGCGTCAAGGACCTGCCCAGCGCCAAGCGCAAAGCGCTGGAAGAGATCCTTCGCGTGGGACTTGAGAATGTGGCCGACGTGGACCTGGACGGCTTGATCCTGGTGCGCCTGAAACAATTGGCCGCCAGCTTGATGTTCGAGTTCGTAGACCACTGCCTGGATTGGGCCAGCCCCTTGAAGGCCGAGGTCACGTTCGGTCCGCCCAAGCAGTACACCGATCACCCGGTTGAGCGAGGCACCAAGCTGCAGCGCGCAGGCAAGGTCAGCCCCTTCTATCCTTTCCCCAAGCCCAACAACAGACGCGGTAGCATCTCGGCCGACCTGGTCATCAACGAGTACCGCAAGCAACGCACGGACAAGAACAACATCTTTGCCATCGTCGAGATCAAGTTTGAGGGGGACAAGATCGACAAGACGCAGTTTGATCAGTACGACGCGCTGCTAAAAAGAGCGGCTACCGCCAAGACCGACAACAGCCCCATCCGCCTGAACAACGAGGTGGTGAGTTCAGGCGGCCGCTTGTCGTTGTTCAGGTACCCCGAGGACAAGGCACGCCCAGCGGGCGCAGATGAAAAAACGCAAAGCAAACCTCCAAGAAAGAG
Organism: Burkholderiales bacterium; assembly: GCA_016000265.1. Lineage (GTDB taxonomy): Bacteria > Pseudomonadota > Gammaproteobacteria > Burkholderiales > Burkholderiaceae_C > Aquabacterium. The sequence goes on along the minus strand of JAECRL010000004.1, from coordinate 8,312 downwards.
CAAGACACGATGAGCACCGCTGAGTTGTTTCTGGAGCCCGATGAAGCAGCCGATTTCATCCGGGACACGCTTGCCACGGATGGGCTGGTGGTCATCGGCGACGAAGGCAGCGAAATCGGCCTTTGCCCCTACATCACCTTCTACATTTATCACACCGAAGACCAGTACCTTCCGCTGGCTGACAAGATGATCGGCATCTACGCCGAGTTCTCGAAGCTGATCGATGTGCCCTTTGAGCGCATCTGGAAGGAAGACACCCAAGACTGGCTGCCGGCGGGGGACAAGCGTTTGCCTGCGCTGCATGAACTGCCTGAGGTAGCAAGAAGGCGTCACGCAGAGGGTAAACCGTTCTGGCTGGATGCCACCGATCAAGAAACCGAAGCAGCGTCTGCGCGTTGGGCCTTTTGTGCGCGAGTCAGGGATGGTGGCATGCGCTACACCACCCTCAAGCTGACCTTCCGCCACAAGTGGTACCGCCAGAACAAGGCGCGCTGGCATGCCTTTGTGCTGCACTGTCTCGCCCTGCTGCAGCCCGAGCATTGCTACAGCGGGTTTGAGGTGGGCAATGGCGGATTCAATGTCCTGGGTGCTTATGAGGCTGATGTGATGGAGCGCATCTGCGCTGATCATTTCTACGGCATGGACATCGATCATGTGTCCAAAATGGGTTTTCACAGCTTCTGCTACCACCACGACGACCCCATCTTCGACCCCGAAGTGTTGGAAGGGATGAAGAACCCGTCTCAGAAGTACACAGACCCATCCGACCTCGGTGCCGGCCTGCGCACCCCTACATGGTGTTTCCTGCTCACCCCGTTCTGGCGAGACAAGCTGGGCAAGAGCGCAGCTGATGTGCGTGCTGAACTGTGTGATCCGCGCATCGAGATCGTGGACATTCCCTTTGAGGTGGGGCCGCACAACCCCAAGGGGGAGCCTGCGCTGTGGATCCGGCTGGGTGAGCTCGACTTGCACCCAGTGGAGCAAGGCGTGCCCGAGGTGCTGATCAAGGCCAATCGGCTGATTCGCCCCATCCGCTGTGATCGCCTTCAACTCCTGACGCTGGACCCCTGGGACGATGACCCCAATCCGCGCTTTGATTTCCAAAGCGCCATGCGCTGGATGGGCCGATTCGATGAGGACAGCGATTGGCCCTGCACCGACGCACGCACCATGCAAGGCCCTTTGGTTGGCCCGTTGCGCTGCGAAGCCGGCCAACCCTGCCCCCGCGACGGCGAATGGGAAACCCCAGCTCAGGCCAACAGCCGTCGCCGCTTCAAGCAAGGTGAGGTGATGCCAAGCGTCGAGGGTGACTACGGTCAAACCATTTGGCAATGGGTGGGCGACTGACGCCCCTCAATCAAGGCAACACGCAAGGCATCGGCGCATGAGCGAATCCATTCAGCAAACCTCTGGCGACGTGACTTCGCTGGCCCGCAAGTCATGGGTCGCATACCTTTGGTCCGTGGTGTTGACCCTGGTGGCCTTGGCGTTGACTTTGCCTGGGGCTTGGCAACATGGCTGGATGACCGCTTTGGCATGCGGTGCGGCGATTCTGTTCATCGCGGCGTACGTCATCTTGAGCCTGCGCGCTGTCCACCTGTACTGTGATGATGTCGGCGTTTGGGTGTACTCGGGCGTGCTGCCCTGGAACAAGGGCGTGGCAGGCGTCAAGTGGCGGGACTTGGACGAGGCGGTGTACTTCCAGGGGCCGGTGAGCTGGGCGTTGAGGTCATACCGATTGCGCATCGGCCATCGCTTCACGAAGTCCTCGGAAATCATCCTCACCAAGATGTGGAGGGGCCATGAGGCGGTGATGACGATCAACAGCCGTCACCAGGATTTGATCCGATCGGGTCAGTTGATGTGAGCCAAATGGGCCGGTCACCGGGCTTGGCCGAGGCTGGCGGTTCTTGGCTCAGCGCGTCGCCGCCGTGCCCTGCGGCTCTTCCTGCAGCCGACTCACGTCATACCCCTGAGCGCCCAGATGCGCCTCGATGGCGGCTCGGTCGGCCGCACCCAGGGTGGGCGTGCGCGACAGGATCCACAGGAACTCGCGCTGGGGTTCGCCCACCACGGCGTAGCGATAGTCGTCGGGCAGCTGGATGACCCAGTACGGTGCCCACACCGCGTTCAACCAGGCGAGGAAGCTGGGTGCGAAGCGCACCTCCAGCTTGGCCGTGTCGGTGCCCTTGGCCACGGGCACGCCGAAGAACTTGGGCGGTTTGACGCGCGCCGCGCCCACCACCTTGCTGACCGAGCCGTCGGCGGTGCTGCACTGGTTGGTCACCTCGACCTGGCCCGTCATCAGCAGCCGGTAGTCGGCGGTGGTGTTGCCCACGCATTGCTTCTGGAACACGTTGGGGTAGTAGGCGATCTGGTACCAGCGCCCCTGGAATTTCTTGAGGTCGACCGAGGGCACCGTTTGCAGCGCTTCGGCGGCGTGGGCGGTGGGGGCGACCACCGCGGTCAGCAGGCAGGCGGACAGCAGGGCGTGGCGCAAGGCGTTCATGTCGGGGCTCCCGGTGGATGTGCGTGAGCACGCTAACCGATCGGTTTGCCGAGCGCGACTCAACAGCGAGTCAAAGGTGGGTCAATGCGTCGTCGCAGGGGGTGTTTCCTGCCCTGGGGCGCCGGGGCTGGCCGCCCGCCTAAAATCTCGTCCATGAACACGTCCGCCGCCCGCTCGCCCGCCTCCACCCAGCCCGTGGAGCGCCGCCCTTACACCCGCGCTGCGCAGCTGCCCGAGATCATGCGCCAGCGCATCGTGGTGCTCGACGGCGCCATGGGCACCATGATCCAGCGCTACAAGCTGACCGAGGCCGATTACCGCGGCGCGCGTTTCGCCGAGCACGGCAAGGACCTCAAGGGCAACAACGAGCTGCTGCAGCTGACCAAGCCCGAGGTCATCCGCGAGATCCACGAACAGTACCTGGCCGCGGGCGCCGACCTGATCGAGACCAACACCTTCGGGGCCACCACCGTGGCGCAGGACGACTACGAGCTGCCCGAGCTGGCCATGGAGATGAACCTGGTGGCCGCGCGCATGGCCCGCGAGGCCTGCGACAAGTTCAGCACACCCGACAAGCCGCGCTTCGTGGCTGGCGCCATCGGCCCCACGCCCAAGACCGCCAGCATCAGCCCCGACGTGAACGACCCGGGCGCGCGCAACGTCGATTTCGACACCCTGCGCCAGGCCTACTATGAGCAGGCCAAGGCCCTGATGGACGGCGGCTGCGACGTGTTCCTGGTCGAGACCATCTTCGACACGCTCAACGCCAAGGCCGCCATCTTCGCGCTCGACGAGTTGTTCGAGGACACGGGCGAGCGCCTGCCCATCATCATCTCGGGCACGGTGACGGACGCCTCAGGTCGCATCCTGTCGGGCCAGACGGTCAGCGCCTTCTGGCACTCGGTGCGCCACGCCCACCCGCTGGCCATCGGCCTGAACTGCGCGCTGGGTGCCACGTTGATGCGCCCTTACGTGGAGGAGCTGGCCAAGATCGCGGGGGACACCTTCATCAGCTGTTACCCCAACGCCGGCCTGCCCAATCCGATGAGCGACACCGGTTTCGACGAGACGCCCGAAATCACGGGGGCGTTGGTCGAGGAGTTCGCCAAGTCGGGCTTCCTGAACATCGCGGGCGGCTGCTGCGGCACCACGCCGGACCACATCGCCGAGATCGCCAAGCGCGTGGGCAACTGGAAGCCGCGCTGCCTGCACGAGGGCGGCGCCACGGGCTTCCTGAGCGGACTCAGCGCTGCCCCTGGGGGCTGAGCGAGGGCGCGGCGTCGCGCAGCAAGGTGCGTTTGAGCCAGGTCCGCATGGGCAGGTCGATGCGCGGCAGCAGCCAGCGGCTGAGCAGCAGCGTGGAGGCCACGGCCAGGATGACGGTGGCCAGCGCCCCCTGAGGGGCACCCAGCGTGAGGCGCCCCAGCTGCTCGATGAGCAGGTAGGTGGGGACGTGCAGGAGGTAGATCGGGTAGCTGATCTCGCCCAGCCACGCGAAGGGCCGGGTGCTGGACGCCGAGGTGTGCATGTTGAGCAGCACCAGCGTCGGGATGACCAGCAAGGTGGCGGGCGTCACGAGGTGCCCGCTGTGGCGGAACCACTGGTATGGCGTCCACAGCAGCAGCGTCATCAGGATGACCATGCCCGCTTGCGGCACCCCGCGGGTGAGCCAGCGGGGTGTGGCGCCGGCTTGCCACAGGCGGCAGAGCATCACCCCCATGCCGAAGGAGAAGAGGGCGCGGGGCAGGCCCATGTGGACGTTGCCCCACTCCCAGCCGCCGGCCATCGGGGTTTGCGTCCAGGCCGACCAGCGCGTCCACAGGAACATCAGGACGAGCAGCGGCAGCACCATGCCCTTCCAGCTTTTGACGTGGCGCCACAGGAAGAGGCTGAAGCCGGCGATGAGTTCGAAGAACAGCGACCAGCACACGCCGTTGAGCGGGAAGATTTCGTCGTGGATGACGTGCCGCCCCAGCAGCAGGTCGGAGTGCCCCTGGTAGGGCCACAGCAGCAGCCCCTGCCAGATGGCCTGGGTCAGGTCGATGTGGGCGACGCGGGCGCGCAGCTCCAGCCAGACGGCCAGCGTGCCCAGGCCCAGGGCCACGAGGTAGAGGGGGTAGACCCGGATCAGGCGCTCGAGCAGGAAGCGCCCCGAGCCCATGCCTTGGTTCAGTCGGGGGGAGAAGTGCAGCCACAACACCACCCCGCTGAGGCAGTAAAACAGGTCGACGGCGAGGTCGGCGGTGGGGAACCAGCGCTGCCCGAACAGGCTCAGGGGGTAGTGGCTGAGCATCACCGCGACGGCGGCGCACCCTCGGGTGGCGTCGAGCCCGTGCAGTCGGGTGGAGGGGCGCATGGCGGGCGGGGGGACAGCTGGGGTGAGGCGACTCTATGTCGACTTCGGTGCTGTGCAAATCGCCCATTCACGGGAGTGGGCCGCGGGGGCGATGTCCCGGGGGAGCTCAGAACAGCTCGATCTTGGGCACCTGGGGTTCGGCGATCTGCACGTTTTCGGGGCGGACCGTCGGGTGCGGGGCGCTGGGCTGACCTTGGCGCTGGCGGGGGGTGCCGTTGGCGCGGATCTCGTGGTGCGCGACGCGCTGCTCCTCCATCACATAGCCCTCGATCCAGCGCTCCATCAGCTTTTCCAGGGCCTCGGGGGGCGGCGGGGCCTTGCCCCCCACGAGGGCGTAGAGCGCGGCGCTGTGGTCCGACAGGCTGCCCAACGCGGTCTCCACCTGTTCGAGCAACTGGCGGTTGATGTCCTGGAACTGCATGTGCCCCATGGCGTCGATGATGTCGGAGGTGATCACCTCCATGCCCTCGTGCATGTTGCTGGAGAGCTCGACCAGGTAGGGCACGACCTCGTTGAGGCTGGCGCTGATCTGGGCGATGTGGCAGGCCACGGCGGTGAGCTCGTTGGCCGCGCCGCCGTCGGCGTCGAGCTGGCTCGACTGGGCGAGTTCGGCTTCGATGGTTTCGGCCACGGACTGGATGCCGCGGCTGATCTGGCCGGCCGCTTCGGCGGTCTGGGCCGAGAGGCGGCGCACCTCGGCGGCGACCACCTTGAAACCGGAGCCTTCTGCGCCAGCTCGGGCGGCCTCGATGGAGGCGTTGATGGCCAGGAGGTTGGTTTGCCGCGAGATGTCGCCGATGAGGGCGGCCAGCGGCGTGAGGTGGCGAACCTGGTCGACCACCAGCCGGATGCGCTCCTGGTTGTGTTTGCGCGCCTCGATGAACGCCTCTTGCGAGTTGGCCAGGGTCTCGACCGTGCTGCGGTTGCCATCGGCCTCCATTTGGGAGGCCTCGGAGAGGTGGCGCGAGCGACCCACCGCCGACTGGATGCGCTCGTGCAGGGAGGCGCTGCGGGTGTGGACGCGGTGGAGCAGCTGCGCCATCTCGAGGACGGCGTGCTCGGAGGTGCGGATGGTCACCCCCACCTGCTTTTGCAGGATGGCGAAGCACTGCTCCAGGCGCGCGAGGTCTTGGCCGACCACCTCGGTCACGCTCTCGGGGGCCGCGCTGCGGGTGAGGCGGAAGTCGGCGCTCAGCAGGCCGGCGATCAGCGCGCCCATGGCGATGAAGAGGGTCTCCAGGCTGACGTGGTCGGGGGCGACGGCGTGGACGGCACCCAGCACGGCGGCGGCGGCCAGCAGCACAGCGGCGCGGCTGAGCCAGCGCACCCTTCGCCGCGTGCGCAGGTGTTGCTCGGCCTCCAGCTTGCTCAGCGGCGGCGGAGGGGGCTGGAAGGCGTTGCCCAGGTCCGTGCCATTGCCATCACCGTTCATGTGTGTCCTCGGGTGGGGTCATGCGCCAGGCAGCACCTGCTTGACGATGCGAATCAGGTCGCTGCCCGTCACGGGCTTGATCAGCCAGCCGGAGGCGCCCAGTCGCTTGGCTTCGTCCCGCTTGCTGGCCTGGCTTTCGGTGGTCAGCGCCAGGATGGGGGTGAAGCGAAGCAGCTTGCGCGCTTCCTTGATGAGCAGCAGGCCGTCCATGCGGGGCATGTTGATGTCCGTGATGATCAGGTCGGGTTTGAGGCCGGCCTGGAGCTTGCCCAGGGCCTGCTCGCCGTCCGAAGCCGTGTCGACCTTGAACCCGCTGATTTCGAGGGTGCTCTTGAGACTCATCAGCATGGTGCTGGAGTCGTCCACCAGGAAAACGAATTTCACAATGTCAGCCTTTCGTGTCGGGTTGACGGAGCGGGGTCAGGCGGGGCGGGCCTGCAGCGCCTGGGCGAGCAGGGGGTCGGCTGGGGCGGCCAGGATGTGAGGGCGCGTCATCAACAGGACCTGCAACGCCGCGGCGTGGAGGTGCTTGCACTTCGACAGGTTGACGGCAGGTTTGGCCTGTTCCTTGAGCCAGGCAAACAGGGGTTCGGCGTCCTCGACCGTGACGATGTCCTCCAGTGCCGCGTGTTTTTTCAGGTATCGAACGCCCATCACATCAGCTCCTTGGGGTTGAGGATCATCAGCACGCTGCCGTCGCCCATCAGCGCGGTGCCGGCGAAGCCGGTCAGGCCGGCCAGCACGCCTTCGAGGGGTTTGAGGATGATGTCGGTGGCGCCGTGGAACTGGTCGACCAGCAAGCCGACGTTTTCGCCGCCGAAGCGCACCACCAGCACGGCGTGTTCGCCCTCTTCGTTGAGGTGGGGCGGCTCGTCCAGCGAGAGCAGCTCGTGCAGCGAGCGCAGGGGCACGATGCGCCCGCGCAGCACCGTGGTGCGCGCCTGCTTGAAGTGGTGGATGTCGTCGGCGTGCACGCGCACGGTCTCGACGATGAGGTCCATGGGCACGCCGAAGCGTCGGCCCGCGGCTTCGATGATCATGACGTTGGTGACGGCCATGGACAGCGGCAGCGACAGCCTCAGGCGCGTGCCTTTGCCGACCTGGCTGTTCAAGTCGACCTGGCCGTTGATGCGCTCGACCGCGTTGCGCACCACGTCCATGCCCACGCCCCGCCCCGAGAGGTCGGAGATGGTGTCGGCGGTGGAGAAGCCCGGCAGGAAGACCAGTTGGGTCGCTTCGCTGTCGGTCAGCGTGGCGGCCTTGTCTTCGGGGATGAGGCCGCGCTCGATGGCCTTGCGTCGCACGCGATTCGGGTCGACCCCGGCGCCGTCGTCGTCGATTTCGATGACCACCCGGTCGGACTCCTGGCGGGCCGTCACGCGGATCGTGCCTTGCCTGGGTTTGCCGGCTTGCTGGCGTGCATCAGGGGACTCGATGCCGTGGTCCAGGCTGTTGCGGATGATGTGGATGAGCGGGTCGGCCAGCGCCTCGATGACGTTCTTGTCGGCCTCGGTTTCTTCGCCCTCGATCACCAGCTGGACGTCCTTGCCCAGCTTGCGGGAGGTGTCTCGCACCAGCCGACCGAAGCGCTGGAAGACCGTGCCCACCGGCATCATGCGCACCTGCATGATGGCGTGCTGCATGTCTTCGGCGATGCGGTTGATGACCGCGTACTGGGCCTTGATTTCGCGGGCGAGTTCGCGCTGCTGGAAGTGCGTCTCGGCGCGTTGGGCCAGGTAGGGCAGGGCGTTCTTGGCCACGACCATCTCGCCGATGAGGTCCATGAGGCGGTCGATTTTTTCCTGTCCGACCTTGAGCACCTTGGGGTGGTTGGCGTCTTCGCCGGGGGCGCGGCGTGCCGCGTCGGCCGAGGTCCCCGCGGCACCGCTGTGGTCTGCCGTGGCTTCCGCGCCGGGGGGCGACCCCGCTGGGGCGGTGCCCGGTCGGTGTCGCTCGGCCCATTGCAGCCAGGCGGCGGCCGAGGCGCCCGCGGGGGGCTCTTGGGGGGGGTTGGG
>JAECRL010000003.1 GCA_016000265.1 Burkholderiales bacterium | reverse complement strand
CGGGGCTGGTGCCCTCCGCTTCGCTGCGGCGCCGCTGAACGCAGGCGTTAGCCATCTCTAGAACCGTTGTGACATGCTCATAAAAAAGTCCCGTGAATTACTATCCCTGCAACTAGGCGAATCAATCACAAAGCGGAATTTGTATGATCTGATTCAGTACTCTAAAGTTGAGGACTCCGAGTTCTGGGGCGGCCCTGACGCAACCATTGGAAACACGCCTCAACAAGGCATTAACTGGATTGGCTCGCCACCCGACACAATAGGCGTCATCATTAAAACCCGACCTGGCTCTTATGAGCACGACGGCTGGGTGAGCGATCAAAAAGACTCATATCAATATTCCTTCAAGGCAAGAAATGGACGCATTTCCTATACTGAGAAGGCAAACGAGGTTCTTGTAAAGCAGCCGCAGCAGCTTTACCCGATTCTCCTCTTCACTGAATCAAAGCAATCTTGGTTGTACGAAGGAAGCTTCGATGTCGCTGAGATAAAAGAGTCTTTTGTTGCTTTAAGTCGGCGCACGAGCCTCCAAAAAATCGTAGTAGCAGAACCAGATGAGCGCCTTTATCAGGAGGGCGGAAAGAGATACGTCACGCATCTCTTGGCCGAACGCAGCAGCGGTGTTGTTGCAGAAATCAAGGCATCAAAGTCATGGTCGTGTGAAATATGTGCGATCAATTTTCAGTCAAAGTATGGCTACCCATACATTGAAGCTCATCACAAAACGCCGATCTCCTCATACTCCAGCAACTACACTGTCACGGCGAGTGATTTGGCACTTCTCTGCCCCAACTGCCACAAGGCTGTTCACATCCACATGAAACAGAGCAACCTTTCCTATGAAGAAATAAAATCCAAACTACTGAGAAATGGCTAACTGGCGGTTCAACGCGGACGCCAACACTGGCCATGGCTTCGCCATTTTTATGGCCAGTGTTGGTGCCCTACGCGCTTCGCGCTCCGGCGCCGGTTAACCTGGGCGTTAGGCTTTTGGTGCCGAACATACATGACTACCGCACGACACCTTCAGGAAACACTATGTTCAACTCCTCTGGCATGACGAGCGAGCAGTACAAACGACTCCCACGCTGGGTGAAGTTTGTGTACTGGTGCGTAATAGTCACTGCGGTTATCGCTATCGGGAGCGTATGGCTGGGGTTGCTGCGATAAGTCGCGAGCGCAGCAACCAGAGGTTGGCGCGGCAGCACATCGCAGCACCGAATCACCACATGCCATCGGCCTTGTGGGCTGCTGGCGTGTCAGAATTCAGAACAATAATCATCAACAGCATGTCGAGGCACAGGGGATCAGTTATGCAGCGGTCAAACATCCAGCACGGCTTCGGGGCGTGCGTGTTCTCCACGCCCTCTGCTGCGCTCCCCAGCCTAACTGTTCGGTCAAGCCGACGCCCAAAAGCTCCGCTTGTGGGTGCCCTACGTGCTGCGCACTCCGGCGCGGCTTACCTTGGGCGTTAGGCGTCTTGACAACCATGGAGCCTGTCAACCGCTCGGAAGGAGCAACGAAGACTGAGCGCTACTTAGCTGCGCTCTGTGAACGCACGTTCCTCAGTCTCTGGAGCTATCCCAACCTTTACACCCCAGAAGGTAGACATGGCTCCAATGGCTCCGGGAAGGAGCTATGCGATCTTCTTGTTGTCTTTGGCAACGACATCGTCATCTTCTCGGACAAGGACATCCGTTTCAACAGTGAGATCGACGTCAAAGTTGCCTGGAATCGTTGGCGAAAGCGAGCTATCGGAGAGTCGGCATGTCAACTCTTCGGTGCCGAAAAGTGGATTAGAGAACACCCAAGCGAAATCTTCCTTGATGCTGCATGCACCAAGCCATTTCCACTCTTGCTCGCCAATAAACCTCTCCGATTTCACCTCATCGCAGTGACCACAAACACTGCGATCCCGGCGCAGCGCTTCTTCGGCGGTCAGAGTTCTGGTTCACTAATGCTCATTCCAAGTCTGACTGACGAGCAGGTGTCAGAGCGTCCTTTCGTAACGCACGACATCGCCCCATCCAAAACGTTTGTGCATGTCCTTGACGAACTGTCTCTCAATGTTCTGTTTGATGAGCTTGACACAACGTATGACCTAGTTCGGTACCTTGGTGCCAAAGAGCATGCAGTGCGCAGCGGCTTGCTGCAGTCGGCCCCAGGCGAGGAGGATCTACTCGCCTACTACATCCTGAACGGTGGGCTGGTACTCGATGCCCCCTTTAATCTCTCGCCCCAACTCACCAGTCAATACGGGTCAATCTCCCTCTTCGAGGGGTTTTGGGCAGAATACCTCCATTCAGATGAGCGACGCCTAATGCGCCAGGCAAACGAAGTTAGCTACTTCTGGGACGCATTCATCGAGAATTTTGCTGGTCACATTCGGGCCGGCACTGTCGCCTTGGAGGCTGACAAACCAACAGCCACTCACGAACAGGCCGTTCGCCTCTTGGCGGCCGAAGGGCGATTCAGCCGCAGGTTTTTAGCTAGGCTCTTCCTTGAGAAAATGGCTGAAGTTCCGCCGGATCGCCGAAGTTCAAGAGTGTGCCCCTCCCCATTCAACGAGGGAGTCTGCTTCATCCTCGTGCTCTATCCTCGCGATCCTGGTGAAGACTATGGGCATTACCGACAGGAACGAATCGAGTTGCTGCACGCGTATGCTCTAGTGGCTCAGCACAAATTCCCTAACCTTAAGTGGATAGCCCTAATCGGAACGGAGCCACAGACGGACCAAGGAAGATCTGAAGACCTGCTCGCCATTGAAGTTCGGCCCCTTTCCGAAGAGGAGAGCAACCTGGCGAAGAGAGTCAGCTCCGAGGATGGAATACTCAATGACGTTACCAATATTCATCGTTCGGACATCATGGCCCCGGGCCTGCGCCCGAGCAACCTGAGACGCGTAAGGACGAAAGTGGGCCGCAATTCCCCATGCACCTGTGGCTCCGGGAAGAAATGGAAGAGGTGCTGTGGCGCGCCGAGCAGAGACGCCTAACTGGGCGGTCAAGCGGACGCCAACAAGGGCCATGCCTTCGGCATTCTCATGGCCCTTGTTGGTGCCCTGCGCACCTTCGGTGCTCCGGCGCCGCTTACCTTGGTAGTTAGGCTACCCGACTTGGAGCGCTTGTGACCCAATACATGCAATCACCTCTGAGCGACGAGGATGAGTTTCACAACTCTTTCCGTTACTACCTGTCATCGCTAGAAATGCTCGCAGCTTCAGCCGAAGAGCAATGCGACCTCATGGGCAACTACAACGTCGCCTGGGAGTTGAAGGACGATGCGAGCGCAGGCAAATATCTTGTCGGTCGAGGCTACCTCACCTCGGAGCAAGAGGCATGGGTACAGACGCTTTCCGAAGCACTCAATTCCGTCAACGCTCAGATCCTTCCGGCTGGGCCCAGCAAAGAGGCCAATCTTGCGGCCATGAACCATCCCAACTGGGAGCCTCTACGCTACTTAGCCAAAGAAGTCATCAGACAACTTGCGCCATTTGCGTCCATCAATGCCAAGTACTTGGGCGCACCCAGCAAGGATGTTGGCCAGCCATGATCAAGCACACAGACCGCGGCCTAACTGGTCGGTCAAGCGGACGCCAACACAGGCCATGCCTTCGGCATTCTCATGGCCTGTGTTGGTGCCCTACGCACCTGCGGTGCTCCGGCGCCGCTTACCTTGGGCGTTAGGCCCCGTTCAACACGCACTTGGCGATTCACTAGCTCAAACCATGACATCCGATGACCGCAAGCGAGAACTTAAAGCTCAAGTACGGGCAGCCGAAAGGCAGCGCCTACTTGATTCGCTGCCGATGGACATTACGACGCTAAAGGATCTCTTGCCTTTCCTTAACAAGGACCCTGCTCCCCCATGCAGTCATACGCACCAGGAGACAATCGAGTTCTTAAGATCGCGCGACATCGATCCCGCAGTGGTAATTCCGTGGCTTAAGGAGAACGGCGGTTTCTGCGACTGCGAGGTCATCTATAACGTGTATGACGCCGTAGGCGATTTGGTGGGTTGGCACCTTGACAGAAAAACATAACGCAGTTGGAGTGATCTTGCCCCATCTTGCCTTCGCTCCCCAGCCTAACAGGTTGGTCAAGCCGACGCCAACCCGTACCGGGTTGGTGCCCTCCACTCGCTTCGCTCCTTGCGGCGCGGCTTACCGCGGGCGTTAGGCGCTACAAGAGCAAGCGACCAATGAGCAAGCCCCGCGACGACTCCGGACTCTGGACCATTCACGGCTTCGTAGAACTGGCTGTACGTATGGGCCTGATCTCTGGCGCGGCCTTCTCGGCCGCTCTCGGTCAGTTGCTTCTTGCTGCGGCGCTACTGGCACTGGCGGCAGGCATCTTCTTAAGGTTCAAACGTCGGCCAAAAAAATGATCCGCGCAGCCTTGAACACCCTGACAGAGTTCTTGCTCCACGTCGCATCAGTTCTTGCCATCGTCGGGCTCCTGCCATGGCCAATTGATGCACGCATCGGAACCGCCTTGCTGCATTCACTCGCTGTCATGTATCTTCAAAGCCGCTGGCCTGTTTATGCATGGCGCTATCTACTTCTGTCTAGTAGCGCCCTCGCTGTTGCCTACGCAGCCGCCATGTACGCTCAAGGGCCAGCCAAACTACTCGCTAAAACTTTTAGCATCGCTGCCATGCAACCATCAGCCAACAGCTTGCCATCGGCGGGCGCGCCTAACTGGGCGGTCAAGCGGACGCCAACACAGGCCATGCCTTCGGCATTCTCATGGCCTGTATTGGTGCCCTCCGCACCTTCGGTGCTCCGGCGCCGCTTACCTTGGTAGTTAGGCCACTCAATCATGCGACTGCTACCCACATACAAGTGCCCCCACTGCGGCAGTGATGTAAACGCGCGAATCCTGCTTAAGCACCCAGCGCCATGCAACTCTTGCCAGCGCTCGATTCAAGTCAAGACCACGCATGGATTCATGTTGAGCGCTTCAGCAATGGGCACAGTTGGCGTATTGGCTCGGCATAGCGACATCCTTGCGGTAGTGACTGCACTGCTGGTCTGCTTCGTTGGAATCAGACTCCTCACCATAGAGCCGGCTACGCCACGCCAATAGCAGTGCTGCGCCAAATCAATGCATACTCATCCACCGCGTGGCTGCAACGCTGCCCGCCCATTGGCGCACGCCATCGCTCTGGAAGTGGTAACTCCATCACGGAGCGTGGGCACCAGCCGCATGCAACCGTACCGTGCCCTAACTGGGCGTTCAACGTGGACGCTGATACTTCCCATCGCTTCGGCAATGCCTTGTGGGGGCCAGTTAACTAATTCGTTAGGCACATCTGAGCAAAGCACCATGCGTCGCAAGCTTGACACACTGCTCCTCACTCTTTGCTTGGCCTGGATAACCATCCTGGGGGGACTGGGTATCTCAGCGATCGTTCGCAAGCAAGTCTCCCTTGGCACACGCATTGGCGTTTCAGCTTCTGACGGCGTCAATGCAACGGGGGTTGGGCTTGGCCTCATCGGCTTTGCCCTCCTTGGCCTTGTCCCACTACTTGACGGAAATCGCTTCCGATCACAGGCCATGGCCCTCGTCACAATTGCGTGGATCGTTGGCTCGATCTGCGTCTTGCGTTGGGGGCATTGAAATGAGTCGCGCACACTCCCTTGGCGCTTCTGCATACTGCGGCCTAACTGGGCGGTCAAGCGGACACCAACATAGGCCATGCCTTCGGCATTCTCATGGCCTGTGTTGGTGCCCTACGCACCTGCGCTGCTTCGGCGCCGCTTACCTTGGGCGTTAGGCAACACATGCGGGCAGTGCACTTGCGAAATCTGACGCTGTATGCATGCATCGCGTTTGCGGTGCTCAGCGGCGCCTATCTGGGTCTGCGCGGATGCGGCAGCCATTCTTGGTACTGGGATCTGCAGGGAGCGCTGGGTGTGCTCCTCTCGACAATCTGGGTGGCTTTCACGATCCACATTAACAGAGGACGCCCAAAAAATGAGCGGGGCCTGTTCATCACCGTTGGATGGTGCGCCGGCATTTACCTCGGCATGCACGCCCTTTTCATGACGTCAATGGCCGTGACCGGGCCCTTCTACCCAGCCTTGCCCAGCTCCCTGAATGATTGGTGGCAAGGATTCTTGTTTACTTGGCGCGAAGGCGTGCCATGCTAGACACGATGAAACGCAGACCGAGCACATCAGCCCGACAGGGGCGTCGCCGACCTGGGCAGTCAAGCGAACGCCAGCAAGGGCCACGCCTTCGGTGCTTCGGCGCCGCTGAGCTTGGGCGTTAGGCACACGATGGCAAGCATCCCAACACAAGTAAGGCGAAGGCTTAGAAGGCTTCGCAACAGACGGGCTCGCCAACGCGAAGCACCAACAATCATTCAAAGCACCAGGCCGTTTCGGTATGACGCCTGCATTCGCCTGGGAGGCCTCGGCGACAACCAGGAGAAAATCGAAGAGGTGACCGGCGTGGCACCAACTCGCACTTTCAGGCGAGGGGATTCGGTTGGGGCTCGTGGAAAAACACGCCAGGAAGATCTGTGGATTCTCGCCTCACCGCTGGGTGAGGCGGCAACCATGGATGAGCATCTTCAATGGTTGTGGAATCAAGTGGAGCCTCATGCAGAAGCCTTCCGCTGCTTCATCGAGCATGCCAAATGGGCTGACGTCAACATTGGGTGCTTGTCGGAAAGCGCATTCCCCATCCTCTCGGCATCAGCCACGTCCCTGCGGTTGCTCAGAGAGTTGGATTTAGGCTTGTCCTTCAACTTCACGCTTGTTTAAAATGCAAGGCAGGCACGGCGCTTGATGGCATCTCCCGAGCACTCAACCCTGGAAATGGCATTGCATTGATCAACCCAAAAATGCACCGCCAGCCCAGCTGACCGGTCAAGCCGACGCCCACAAGCGGCGGTGCTGCGGCGCGGTTTATATGGGGCGCTGTGCGCGCCAACGGAGGAGCCGGGGTGCAAACCGAAAACAGGTTGTCGCCAGAGCAATGCGCAGGAATGGACGACATCCGCGCAGAAATCGACTTGCTTGATCGGGCCGTTGTCAGCCTCATCGGCCAACGTCACCAATACGTCTTGGCCGCAGCCAAGTTCAAAACGTCAGCCACATCAGTTCGTGCGCCCGAGCGCTTCAAAGCCATGCTGGCACAGCGCCGCCAATGGGCTGAGCAGGAAGGCCTGAGCCCTGTTGCGATTGAGCGCATGTTCTCCGACCTGGTGAACCACTTCATCGAAGAAGAGATGAAGCGCTGGGCCAGCACCCAAGCATGAGTGGCCCACCATGCCATCGGGGCAAGTTGCTCGGGTGCATGGCCACATGGTTGCCGCCGTCGCCACAGCCTGGCCTTCGCCCTCCCCTGCTTGCTCCTGGTCAGCCTGGTGGGCATCAGGTTCATCACCTTGGAGCCTGCTCCACCGCCCCCCGGCCCATGAAACCCATGCCACAATTTGCCAACACCCCCGAGCCCCCGTACCTCGCTGTCATTTTTTCTTCGCAGCGAACCGAAGGCGACCAAGGCTACTCATCGACCGCCGAGCGCATGGTGGAACTCGCCGCCCAGCAACCGGGCTTTCTGGGCGCCGAAAGTGCGCGCGATGCAGAGGGCTTCGGCATCACCGTTTCATACTGGACGGACGAGGGCGCCATCCAGGCGTGGAAGGCCGATCTGGCGCACCTGGCGGCCCAGGAGCGAGGTCGATCAAGCTGGTACGCGGGTTTCCACGTTCGCGTCAGCAAAGTCGAACGGGCTTACGCGATGACGTGAGGCGGCCACTGCGGTTGGCCTGCGCCCAGTTGCCTTCGCTGAACCATCCGTTTGCCCTTCACACCCAACACGCATGTTCACGTCCACGTTCACATTCGCCAAAGGTCAGTACGACGACGAGTTCCACGCCTTGGACCAAGTCATCGCCCAGGTCGCCCAGTCCATTCCCGGCTACCTCGGTGAAGAAGCCTGGGAGAACAGCGAAACCGGCCTCGTCTCCAACGTGTATTACTGGGCGTCCCTGGAGGCACTGCAGGCGCTCATGAAACACCCCTCGCACATCCAGGCCAAGCAAAGTCAGTCTCGCTGGCTCGATGGCTACCAGGTGGTCATCGCGCAGGTGCTCGGCTCCCATGGGGACGGGGGTATCGCCCACCCTTTGGCGGGCCAGGCTTCGGTGCCGGACGGCTCGAAATTCGCGAGGGCGTCAAATTGAGCCGACCTGGCGAGGGCCTTGCCAGCACATGACCGCCTCCACCCTTTTGTCCGTGCTGGATCGGCTGGGGGTGGCCGTGTTTGCCGCCAGCGGGGCGCTGGCCGGGATCGCGGCTCAGTTCGACCTGCTGGGTGTGTTCGTGCTCGCGTCCATCACCGCGGTGGGCGGGGGCACCCTGCGCGACGTCCTGCTCAATCAGCACCCGATTTTCTGGATCAAAGACCCCGGTCCCATTCACGCCATCATCGCCGCCGTCGGGGTGACGCTGGTCTGGGTTCACTTCCTGCCGATCCCGACGGATGCGCTGCTGATCGCGGACGCGCTCGGTCTGGCGCTGTTTGCCATCTCGGGCGCTCAAGTGGCCGAGCGGGCTGGCTGTGGTGCGTTCGTGACCATTTTGATGGGCACCTTGACCGGCGCGGGCGGGGGCGTCGTGCGCGACGTCTTGTCGGCGAAGGTGCCGCTGATCCTGCACCAGGACATCTACGCCAGCGCCGCCATCGCGGGGATCGCGGTGTACCTGGTGCTGCGCAGGGCGAGGGCGCCAACCGCCCTGGCCTTCGCCGCCGGGGTGGGCACCGTGGCCCTCACCCGGCTGGCTTCCATCGCGCTGGGGCTCAGGTTGCCGGTGTTTTCGCTGCCTCAGTGAGGGGTGGCGGCCTGAACGCGCAATGCCGATTCGGCTTGCCAAAAGCACTGTATGCAAATACAGTGCTTTGTGTACCACGAGAGCACTCGCATCCATTCAGGGGATCTCACATGCTTGATCACATGACTTTCCGCGTGAGCGACATCGCTCGCGCCAAGGCGTTCTACACGGCGGCGCTCGCCCCACTGGGCTACAGCGTGGTTTTCGAAGGCCGCTACGGCGCCAACATGCTGGGGCTGGCCTACCCGGACCCCTCGGAGCCCGATGGCAAGAAGGCCGATGTGTGGTTCATCGATGGCCCTTCGCCCCACGGCGGGCCGCCCACGACCACGGGTTGCCACCTGGCGTGGCGGGCCGAGAGCCGCGAGCAGGTGGATGCTTTCCACCGCGCGGCGATCGCCGCAGGAGGCCGGGACAACGGGGCCCCTGGCTTGCGCCCGGACTACCACCCGCACTACTACGGGGCTTTCGTCATCGACCCGGAGGGCAACAACATCGAAGCCGTGTGTCATCGGCCAGGGTGAACAAGGCGCGACCCGTTCGTCGACCTGTGCGGGTCGTGGCGGTCGTGGGCCTGGCCTGGTTTGCCTTGTGCCGGTGGATCGGTCCGGCCCCTAGAATGGGTTGTGATTGTTTTGCTGGAAGGTGTGTCGTCATGAAAGTCCTTTTCTCTGCCATCGCGGTCTTGCTTGCCCTGAATGGCTGCGCCGTCTACACGCCTGCGGGCTCGGTGGTGATCGACCCGGCGGGCCCGCAAGGCCACGGCGGCGGCGGCAACGGCACGTTCTGCCCGCCTGGCCAGGCCAAGAAGGGCAACTGCTGAGCGCACAAACCAGCCTCAAGCACGTCGCGCTGGTGCTGCTTGGCGCGGCGGCGCTGTCCTGGCTCTTGCTGGCCTTGCCGCCGGCCAAGCGCTGGCTGGCTCCCCTGTTCATGGGCGTGGGGCTGATGTCGCATGGCGTGAGGCAAATCGCGCGGGCGCGCTCTGTGCGGCACTGGCATCGCAGCCCTGCACGCATCGTGGGAGGGGAGCTCGTCGAGGTGTTCGTGGGTGGGCACACGCGCACCGAGTACCTCCCCCGGATTCGCTTCGAGTACGCGAGCCTATCGGGGTGGCGCGAGTCGCACCAGCTGACGGTGGCCCCACAAGATCACCGGACGCCCAACCGGGCCGAGGCCCAGCGCTGGCTGGATGCACACCCGGTCGGGGCTGCGGTTCAGGCCTGGGTGTGTCCGGGCCGCGATGAGTGGGCCGTGCTCCTCGCCGAGGTGTCTGCGCGGCGAACGAGTCAGAACTGGGCCATCACCCTGGGTGGCCTGATGGTGGCGTGCGTGGGCGCGTCGATTCCCCTGTTTTTGAACCCCTGACCGCTGCGCTCAGGGCGAACGAGGTTTGACATG
Organism: Burkholderiales bacterium; assembly: GCA_016000265.1. Lineage (GTDB taxonomy): Bacteria > Pseudomonadota > Gammaproteobacteria > Burkholderiales > Burkholderiaceae_C > Aquabacterium. The sequence goes on along the minus strand of JAECRL010000003.1, from coordinate 312,506 downwards.
CACATTTCACCCTCCCCCGTCACGGCGGCCCTGGCCGGTGCATTTTCTGCGCTGACCTGGCCCTTGCTGTGGTCGCGTTTCGGTCAATCGGGCTCGGACGGGAGCACGGAGTTGATCCTGGGCACCTTGTTGCTGGTGGCCTTGCCGGCGCACGCGTTCGTGCTGGGCTTCGGCCACCGGGCGTCGTCGGGGCCCGGCCAACTGGACCGGGTGCTGCTCAAGCGCGTGGGGGCCTGGCTGGCCGTCGCCGGGGTGACGGCGATGATGACGTCGGCGCAGCCGCTGGTTTGACCGCTGAGCCCCACAGAGATGGAGGAGACCCACACCATGACTCGACCTGCCCTTGTTTACGCCGCCATCGGCGCCGCGCTGACCGCCGCCGCGTTCGCGCTGAACCCTTCGGCCGATCAGCACCGCAGCCGCATCCAGGAGGCCGTGGCCGAGCGCAGTCCGCTGGCGGGCGTGCTGGGCGTGGGGGCGCTCACCGCCTTCGCCTCCACGTACCACCCGCTGGGCGTGGCGTCCTACACGACGGTCAATGGCCGCACCCTGTCGGTGGGTGCGCTGGGGATGGTGTTCGTGCTCAACCCGGTCAAGTGACCGAGGGCAACCAACTGCTCAGGGGCTGCGGGCGTCCGAAGAGGTAGCCCTGCAGGCAATCGCAGGCGTGGCCGACGAGGAAGTCGGCCTGATCACGCGTCTCGACGCCCTCGGCCACCACGCGCAGGCGCAGGTGGCGCGCCACCGACAGGATCGCCTCGACGATGGCTGTGTCGTTGGGGTCGGCGGGGGTGTCGCGCACGAAGGTGCGATCGATCTTGATCTCGTAGAGGGGCAGCTTCTTGAGGTAGGCCAGGCTGGAGTAGCCGGTGCCGAAGTCGTCGATGGAGAAGCGCACGCCCATGTCGACGAGCTCCGCCATGCGCTTGACGGTGTCTTGCAGGTCCTCGATGAGCAGGCCTTCGGTGACCTCCAGGATCAGGCCCTCGGCGCGCGCACCCGCCCGTTGCAGCGAGGCTTGCACGAGCTCGACGAAATCGGGGCTGCGGAACTGGCGGGGGCTGACGTTGACCGAGAGTGTCCAGTCTCGCCCGGCCGCCTGCAGTTGCGCGAGCGCCGCGCACGCACGCGTGAGGACCATCTCGCCGAGCTGCAAGATGAGCGTGGACTCTTCGGCCAGCGGGATGAACTGGGTGGGCGGGACGGCGCCGCGTTCGGGGTGGGTCCAGCGCAGCAGCAGCTCGCCCCCCACCACGGCACCGGTGGCGTCGACCTGGGGCTGCACGTGCACGTCGAACTGGCCGCTGGCGATGCCGTCTTGCATGTCCTGCTCGGTGGCCAGTCGCTCTTCGACTTCGGTCTGCATGCCGGGCTCGAAGAACTCGATGCGGTTGCGCCCGCCGGCCTTGGCTCGGTACATGGCGGTGTCGGCCTCGCGCAGGAAGTCGTCCACGGATGCATGGCCGCGTGGAAACAGGGTGATGCCGATGCTGCCGGTGCTGCTGTAGGGGTAGCCGTCGATGTCGTAGCGGCTTTGCAGCACGGCGCGCACCTTCTCGGCCACGCCGAGGGCCTGGCGCGCGGCGTGCTCGGCGTCGGCACCGAGGTTGCCCACCTGGATGACGAATTCGTCGCCGCCCAGTCGCGCCACGGTGTCGTCGGCGCGCAGCACGGAGCCCAGCCGCAAGGCGACTTGCTGCAGCAGGGCGTCGCCCACGGAATGGCCTCGGGCGTCGTTGATCTGCTTGAAGTTGTCGAGGTCGATGAACATGAGCGCGCCAACCTGGCCCACGCGGGTCATGGCAGCCAGGGCGTGCTCCAGGCGGTCGATCAGCATGCGGCGGTTGGGCAGGCCGGTGAGCGCGTCGAAGTAGGCCAGGCGGTGGGTGTGGGCCTCGCTCAGTTTGCGATCAGTGATGTCGGTGATGAAGCCGTGCCAGAGCGTGCTGCCATCGGGCAGGCGCTCGGGCTGGGCGTCACCGTGGCGCCAGCACACGCCCCGCTCCGGCAGGACGACGCGGTATTCGTGGCGCCAGGGCTGCAGGCTGATGGCGGAGTGTTCGATGCTTTGGAGCACGCCTTGGAGGTCATCGGGGTGCAGGCGGCTGAGGATGGCAGAGGCGTCTTCGCGGACGTCTTGGGGGCGCACGCCGTACATGTCCCACAGGCGCTCGCTGGCGTAGGGGAAGCACGCTCGACCGTCTTCGAAGACCTGGTACTGGTAGATGACGCCGGGCACGCGGCGCGCGAGGTTGTCCAGCAAGCTGGTGCGCGACTGCAGTTCCTTCAAGACGGTGGCGAGGCGGGCGTTCTGCTTGCGCAGCTCCAGCTGGGCCATCACCTGGCGCGACAGCAAGGCCAGCGTGGTGCGCTGGGATTCGTCGAGCTGGCGCGGCTCGCGGTCGATGATGCACAGGGTGCCCAGCGCGTGGCCTTCGGGCGTCAGCAGGGGCGCACCAGCGTAGAAGCGGATGTGGGGGTCGCCGGTGACCAGGGGGTTGTCGGCGAAGCGCGCGTCCAGGCGTGCGTCGGGCACCACCATGAGGTGGCGAGAGCGGATGGCGTGATCGCAAAAAGCGGCGGAGCGGGGCGTCTCGCACACACTCAGGCCCTGCTTGGACTTGAACCACTGGCGCTCCTGGTCGATCAGGCTGACCAGGGCAATCGGCACGTTCATGACCCGGGCGGCCAGCGCCGTGAGGTCGTCGAAGGCCGCCTCGGGCTCCGTGTCGAGAACGAGGTAGCTGAGGAGGGCGCGAAGGCGTTCGGCTTCCTGGTCGGGGGGGATGAGGGGTGCTTGCGACATGGTGGGTCGAACGGATTCTAGGTAACGGGACGGCGATCGAAAGCCCGAACAGGAAGTCGAAACCCGCCCTGCTCGCTGGCGCGGCCGAAACCGATATGCTTTGCGCTGTCTTGCCTGCCCCTGGATCCGATTTGCCCCTCGTCGTCGTCACCTGCCTGGCCGCCCTGCTGATCGCCTGGTTCATCTGGCAACCCCGTTGGGAGGCGCGGCGTCGTCAGCGTCAGCGGTCCACGCCCTTCCCGCCCGCGTGGCGCGCCATCATCCGCCGTCGCGTGCCGCTGGCCGCGCGCTTGCCGGCCGACTTGCAGATGCAGCTGCGCCGCCACATCCAGGTCTTCCTGGCGCAAACGCCCATCCTGGGCTGTCAGGGCCAGGAGGTGGATGACGAGGTGCGCGTGACGATCGCGGCACAAGCGTGCCTGCTGTTGCTCAACCGGGCGGACGCGCATTTCGCGGGGCTGCGGCAGGTGCTGGTCTACCCGAGCGCCTTCCTGGCCCCGGTGGAGCACCGCGATGAGGCGGGTGTGGTGCAGTCCGGGCGGGACTGGCGCGCGGGGGAGTCCTGGCAAGAGGGCCAGGTCGTGCTGTCTTGGGCGGACGTGCTCGAAGGCGCGGCGCGGCCGCACGATGGCTGGAACGTGGTCATCCACGAGTTCGCGCATCAACTCGATGCCCGCGCGGGCATCAGTGAGGGCATGGGCGAAGGCATGGGCGAAAGCGCCCGCTGGCATCGCGTGATGCAGCCGGCTTTCGAGGGCCTGCAAGCCGAGGTGGACGCGGGGGAAGAGCCCTTCCTCGACCCCTACGGCGCCACCGACGCGGTCGAGTTCTTCGCGGTGGTGACGGAGGCGTTCTTCGAGCAGGGCGCCGAGCTGGCCGAGGTCCACCCTGCGCTGTTCGCTGAGTTCCTGGACCTGTACGGGGTTGACACGCGCAGTTGGTGAGCGCGCGACGCGTTCAGGCGCCCTGATGGCTCCAAGGCCTCACAAGCCTCAGAACCCTCAGAACCCTCAAAGGCCCGCGTTCTTGAGCCGGTTGGCGTGCTGGCGGTAGACCTCCACCGGGCTGGTCTCGAAGATGCTGACCAGGCCGAAGAACTGGTTGATCTCGTCGAGGTGGTTCATCTTGTAGTCCGTGCGGATGACCTTGCCCAGGTTCATCGAACAGGCGGCCACCAGGCCGTCGTTGGGCTTGCCATTGAAAAGCAGGCCCGTCAGCGCCAGCGCGCCGTCGCCCACGTCGAGCAAGTTGGTGATCTGCTTGTTGCCGCCCCACGAGTAATAGCGAATGCCGTTGACCACGTGTTGGCCGTCACCACAGGCGGTGGTGGGCACGCCGGCCGGGAAGCGCTGGTTGAATTTGAGCGAACCCGCCGTGCTCAGCGAGTTCAATGCGGCGCTGGAGTTGCGCGGCAGCTCCGGGTTGCCCGACAGCGTCTGGATCAGGGCGGCCAGGGTGTTGTCCACCGCACCGGCCAGGACGGCGTTGACGGGCGAGCCATCGGGGCCGATCTTGAGCAGCGCGTCGGCCACGTCCGAGCCACGGTTGACGCCGCCCACGCTGGTGACCGAGGCCACCAGTTCGGGCGCCACACCAGCCACGTAGCGCACGGTGGGGCCGCCATGGCTGTGCCCGATCAGGTTGACTTTCTTGGCGCCCGTGATGGCCATGATCTCCTTGACCTGGGCCAGCAGCTGCTCGCCGCGCACCTCGGTCGAATTGGCGGCCGACACCTGGGTGACGTGCACCTTGGCGCCACCTGCGCGCAACGCCTGCGGGATCTTGTACCAGTAGTCCACCGAGCCGGCGAGCGTGTCCCAGCCAAACAAGCCGTGCACCAGCACAACGGGGTAACGCGTCTGCGTGTAGGTGCTGGCCTGGGCCGAAGCGGGGTCGACCGCGCCCAGGGCGCAGCACGCGGCCAGGGCGACGGAGGCGATGCGAGGGAGGAGCGTCTTCATGGTGTGCCTTCTTGCTTGTCTTCTCGGTGGGTGATCGGTTGAGCTCGGGTGGCTCATTCGGGGAAGCTCATTCATAGGCCGCCAGGCGCAGCTGCTCCGACGGGCTGAACCGCGCGGCCTTGTGGGACGCGGCGTCATCGGGGCGCTCTCGCTTGAGGGCCAGGTAGCCTTGCACCCTCGCCTGCCAATCGGCCTGCTCGGCGTCCACGCGGGCCAGCCGTTCGGCGGCCTCGGGGCCCACCAGGCGGGTGCGGATCGACCTCACCTCGGTGGCATCGGCGCCGCGCGCGCGGGCCTCGGCCACGGCGTCGGCCACGCTGAGGTGCAAGACCGGTTCGGTCTCGGCGGCGCGCTGCTCGGGCGGCAAGCGCTGACTCAGCCGGGCCAGCTGTCGGCTGCGCTCCGGCGGCGTCAGGGTGGGGTCCTGAGCGATGCGCAGGCGCGCGAGGGCGTGGTCGTCGGTGGTGTCATCGGGGCCGAACAGCGCCAGGGTTTCATCGGGGGTGAAGTGCCGCCCTCGCACCCCGCGGATCGCCTGCAGCTGCTGGCCGAGGGCCGCGGCGTCGTAGGTGCCGGTGGGCAGGGGCTGCAGGCGCGACAGCTCGGTTTTGTAAGCCACGTAGGCGTCCAGCAGGCGCATGGCGCGCAGCAGGCTCCTGGGGTTGAGCTCATCGGTGAGGTCGGCCTGGATGTCGGCGCGGATGGCGGGCAAGTCGCGCTCACCGTGGGTGGTCAACCAGTAGTCAAACCGGCGGATGAGCTCGGGGCTGAGTCGCAAATCGGCACCGCCCTGGAGGGGCAGACCAGGGGCCCCGGGGCCGCCTGCCGGGCCCGCATCCATCGGGCCCGAATCTGCCAGGACCCCATCCGGCACGGTGCCCTGCAGCGACGGCGCCAGCCCGAAGGAGGCGGCAGGCGCCGAGTCCTGCGCCTGCGCGGTCGAAGCGGGTCGATGGAGCCAGGCCACCGCACACACGCCCAGCGCCAGGCTGCTCATCCCCAGCAGCATCCCCAGGCGGGAGCGGCGTGTCGGATTCAGGAGGATCGCGCGGGAGGGAGGCATGGTCTTTTCGATGAGGACGCTCGGGGGGCGGATGCTGGTGTGAGTCCATTGCATCTGATGATCAGGCGCATCACATCAGGAGAAATCCCCGCATCGGGGTGCAACCGCGGGTTGTCCTTCATCGGGAGAACGAGAGGGTGCGACGGGTTTGAGCAGATGGCGTCAGCCGCGCTGACAGGCTGGCGTGCGCGAGGCGGGCCACGTCACACCGGGCGCGGCCACCGCGTTGCGCGCCTGGAGCCGCACCGCCACCAGTTGCGCGGCGATCGACACGGCGATCTCGGGTGGCGTGCGGCTGCCAATGGGCAGTCCGATGGGGCCGTGCAGGCGAGCCAGCTCGGCCGGCGTCAACTCGAAGTGTTCTTTCAAGCGGGCCTTGCGCCCTTCGTTGTTGGCCACCGAGCCCATCGCGCCCACGTAAAAAGCGGGGGAGCGCAGCGCCTCGATCAGGGCCAGGTCATCGAGCTTGGGGTCGTGGGTGAGCGCCACCACCGCGCTGTGCGCATCCGGCCGCATGGCCAGCACCACGTCGTCGGGCATGCCAGGCAGCCACGGCGCATCCGCCACGTCCCATTCGGCGTGGTACTCCGGGCGCGGGTCGCACAGGCTGACGGCGAAACCCAGCGACTGGGCGATGGGCGCCAGGAAACGCGAGGTCTGCCCGCCGCCGATCATCAACAGGCGCCAGCGCGGGCCGTGGGTGGTGGTCAGCACCTCGCCGTCCCACTGCACGTCCGGGCCTGGCTGGCCCGGTGCGTTCTCCAGAACCGCCAGCACCTCGACCACACCCCGGCGCAGGTCCACTCGCCGGCGCATGCGTCCCCCCGCCAGGATGCCGGCCTGCAAGCGCCGCAAGGCCCCCAGGTCGGGCGTGGACTCCACGATCAGACCCAGCGTGCCGCCGCACGGCAAGCCCAGGCGCCGTGCGGCTTCGCGGCTGCCGCCGTAGGTCACCAACTCGGGCGGCTGGCCCGGCGCACCCAGCGTGCCCGCGCGCATGCGCTCGATCAGGTCGTCCTCGATGCAGCCCCCGGAGACCGATCCCTGCACGCGACCGTCGTCACACAAAGCCAGCCAGGCCCCGGGCTGGCGCGGCGCCGAGCCCCAGGTCTGGGCCACCGTCACCAAAGCGAAGCGGCGGCCCTGGGCGTGCCAGCGCATCATGGCGTCCAGCACCTGTTGGTCGAGGCTCTCCATCGCGTGCCCCCACTCGACGCTCAGCCCATCCGCGAAGCGGCGAGCTTGATGGCCGCGCGGATGCGGCCGTAGGTGCCGCATCGGCACACGTTGTCGATCGCATCGATGTCGGCGTCAGACGGGTTGCGGGTGCGGTTGAGCAAGGCCACCGCCGCCATGATCTGGCCAGGCTGGCAATAGCCGCACTGGGACACATCCAGGTCCAGCCAGGCCTGCTGAACGGGGTGCAGCTTGCCGTCGGCAGCCAGGCCCTCGATCGTCGTGATGTTCAAGCCGCGCACCGACGACACCTTGGTGGAACAGGGCGTGAAGGCCTTGCCATTGACGTTGCAGGTGCACGCCTTGCACACGTTGATGCCGCAGCCGTACTTCGGGCCGTTGATGCCCAGCTTGTCACGCAACACCCAAAGCAAGGCCATGTCGTCAGGGGCCTCGACCGACACGGGCTTGCCGTTGACGCTGAAATTCTGGATGCTCATGGCGAAATCTCCTTAAACGGGCAGCGGCAGGATCTGGCGGGTGGGCAGCTTGCCCGGGGGGAACGGCACGAAGTCCACCGGGAAGTACAGCGGGAACTTGCGCACCTTCTGGCCGGTGGCGCGGGCATAAGCGTTCGCGATCGCCGCGCTCGACGACGACAAGCCCACCTCGCCCAGCCCCCCGATGGCCTCGCCATTGGCCGGCATGATGATGACCTTGACGTCCTTGGGGTAGTGGCGGTTGCGGCTGAATCGGTACTGCGAGTAGCTGCCCTCCAGCGGCAGCCCGTCCTGCACATGCAAACCGGCGCTGAGCACGATGGAGATGGACTCCGCCAGCGCCCCTTGCACCTGGGCGTCGATGCCACTGGGGTTGAGCGGGTTGCCCACGTCGATGGCGATCACCGCCTTCGTCACCAAGGCCGGGCCGGTGCCCAGGATGGCTTGGCGCGCGTCGATCTCGACCAGGCAGGCCGTGAATGAGCGCGTCTCCTGATGCACCGCGATGCCTTGCGCGAATCCCTTGGGCATCACCTTGCCCCACTGCCCGGCCGACGCCACCGCTTGCAGCACGGCGCGAGCGCGAGGCAGCCGCAGCGTCTCCAGCCGAAAGGCCACCGAATCCTTGCCCAGTGCTTTGGCCACCTCGTCGACCATGACCTCCTCGACCAGGCGCGTCGGCTGGATGTGCACCGAGCGATACGAGGCCGTGTTCATGATGATCGGCGCCGGCAACAGCAGCTTGTTGCTCACGCCGAAGTTGTAGGGCGACGCCACCATCGTCTTGAACAAGATCTGCTCGACCGCGAAATTGCCCACCGTCTGCTGAATGACGGGTGGCGCCGACACCGCGGCCGCGCTGAGCAGGTCCCCGAAGCCGTGACGCGTGTCCAGGCGTGGGCTGGCGATGCGGTGGTCGAACGACACCACCTGACCCAGCACCGCCCGCACGCGCACCCGGTGGAACTGCGGCGGGCGCATGCGGCCGTGGCGCATGTCGTCGGCGCGGTGGTAGAGCAGCTTGCAAGGCCGCCCCAAGGCCTTGGAGATCTGCGCGGCCTGCTGCACCGGGTCCCAGAACAAACGCCGACCGAAGGAGCCGCCCGAGGACACCACGTGCGCCTTGACCGCCGTGGGCGACAGCCCCAGGTCCAGCGCGACCGACTGCGCCGCCGCGATCGGCGACTGCATACCGGCCCACAGCTCGCAGCTGACGGGCCGACCGCTGGCGTCCACCTTCACATCGGCGATGGCGCAATCTGTCTCCAGCGCGGCATGGGACAGCGGGGCCATCTCGAACTCGGCGTCCAGCGTCACACCGAGCAAGGGCGGCACAAGGAACGGGGGCACCGTCGCCTTCAACTTGGCGGTGATGCTCGCGTTGTTCTCCTTGTCGATGGTGCCGCCGCCCCAGGTCACATCCAAGGCGTTGACCGCGTCCCAAGCCTGCCCGAAGGTCTCGGCCATCACGGCCACCCCGGGCGGGATGGGGGTGACCACGCCCCCCCCGGGCAGCACACACACCCCGATGACCCCCGGCATGGCCTTCACGGTCGACAGGTTGTTGACCCGCACCACCGTGCCCAAGATCGTGGGCGGACGCCGCACCATCGTCGGCTTGGCATCCGGCACGGGCGTGTCCAGCGTGAACTGCTTCTTGCCGGTGACGATGTCCAGCGCATCGATGCGCCTGGCCGCCTTGCCGATCACCCGGTAGGACGACGCCGACTTCGGGCGCACATCCAGCGGCGGCGGGATCAGGGAAGCCGCCAGGGTCAACGCGCCATAAGTGAGCTTGCGCCCATCGGGTGCGCGCACCGCGCCGTTGAAGGTCACCAACTGCCCTGGCGCAACGCCCAACTGCGTGGACGCAGCCAGCACCAGGCGGGCACGGGCCTGCGCCGCCAAAAGCGGCAGCACACCGGCGAAGCTGCGGATGGTGGTCGAGCCCCCGGTCAACTGATTGAAGATCAGCTCCGGGCGGGCGTCGGACAAGGTGACGTCCACCGACCCCAGCTCCACGTCCATCTCCTCGGCGATCATCATCGCCAGCGCGGTCGAGATGCCCTGCCCCGACTCCAGGCGCGGCAGCTCGAACGCCACCCGCCCACCGGTGCCCACCGACAAGCGCACCAACGGCATCGTCGGCAAGGCGCTCTGCGTGATCGCGTCGCCCAGGTCATAAAAATCAACGGTGTCCGGGGGCGTCAGCGGCAGGGCGGCCTGCGCGTCGCCAGGCGCACTCAAACCCGCGGCCATCGTCATCACCGGCGCGGACAGCGCATAGGTCAACAGCTGACGCCGGCTGATGCCACCGGGGGCCTCGGCCTCGTCGAGGCGCGAATCGCCTCGCTGAAGCCCATCTTCTGACGGATTGGGGTGTTCGGCTTCCACGGGCGCCTCCTTCGAACAGACGAGAGGGTCAACAACAGGACGCTCTCGAAGGCCCCGTGACTCCCGTCACGCACCTGGAGCGGCTGTCGCGAATTGTGCGCAGCCGGGCCCGGGTCGGCGCCGGAGCTTTCCCTTGGGCATTTCGACCCAATGACGCCACCCCCGCGCGGTGGCAAGCGAGGGCGAATCAAAGGCATCGGCCCCAGAAAAAAGGACCCAGTCTTGCGAACTGAGTCCTGAATGCGCTGGTAGGCCGTGTTGGACTTGAACCAACGACCAAAGGATTATGAGTCCTCTGCTCTGACCAACTGAGCTAACGGCCCCCTGAAACCAGCCCACGATTGTAGGGCCACCCCAACGCCGCGCCTGTGAACCTAGGGATTTGAAAGCGCGTGCGCCCGTGGCTTGATGTTCGACGCGCACCCATCAAACAAACCACTCAGGAGGCCCCATGCTCGGCGACACCCCCCCATCCCGCTCATTCACGCGCACCCTCGCCTTGCTGGTCGGCGTGCTCGCCATCGGCGCCTCGGGCGCGCTGCACGCCGCCAGCTTCGCGCAGCCCGTCAACGTGATCCTCAGCGCCCCAGGTGGACTCACGTCCGACGGGGTCGAAATCGTCGAGCCCGGCCCCATCACGGTGGCCGACCTGCTCGCCCCGGGTCAGCGCCTGCTGCCCGGCGACGGCAGCCAGGTCGGCGACTTCCTGCTGCCGCTGGAGTCCATCGAGCTGCAAAACACCAGCATCCTCGTTCGCATCGCCCAAGGCGCCAGCGACGGCAGCACCGGCTACCTGGGCGCTGATGGCCTGCCCGCCAGCTACACCTTCTCAGGGCTCGAAGTCAGCGGGCAACAGATCACCGGCTTCAGCCTGAGCTTCGGGGACAACTTCAGCCCCTCTGGCTTCGTCGGCATCAGCAACCTGCCCGCGTTGTTCGGCACGGGCTGGATCAGCCTGACGTCGTCGCACAGCCTGCGATTGAACCTGGACGCCTTGCGCTTTCGGGACCGCGGCCAGGGCGAGTCCAACAACTTCGCCGACATCCGCATCGACCTGCAACTCGCGCCCGTGCCCGAGCCCCACACCTGGCTGTTGAGCCTGAGCGGGCTGATCGCCCTGGGGGCCCTCGGGGCCTCGCGGAGCAGGCGCACCCGCCACGACCGGCACGCAAATTGACGCCAGGGGGCCGCCATGTCCACACCTTACCTGGGTGAGATCCGCATCAGCAGCTTCGCCTTCGCACCCAAGGGCTGGGCCCTGTGCAACGGTCAGCTGCTGCCCATCAGCCAGAACCAGGCTCTGTTCGCGATCCTGGGCACGACCTACGGTGGCGATGGGCGCGTCACCTTCGGCCTGCCCGACATGCGCGGACGCAGCCCGGTCCACAGCGGCAGCGCTTTGCCCCTGGGCACCCGCACGGGCGAGGAAGCCCACGCCTTGACGACCTCGGAGATGCCGGGGCACACCCACGCACTCCACGGCAACAGCGACGTGGCCAACACCACCACCCCGGCAGGCACCCTGCCCGCAGCCAAGGGTCGCGGCGGCAAGGACCTCTACGCCAGTGGCGGCAGCGCCCCCCTGTCCCTGCATCCGCAGGCGATTGCCAACGCAGGAGCGGGGCAGCCGCACGACAACATGTCGCCCTTCCTGACGCTGAATTTCATCATCGCGCTGGTGGGTGTCTTCCCCCCTCGCGCCTGAACCTGAAGCCCTGACATGCCAGAACCTCATGTTGGCGAAATCCGCATGTTCGCCGGCAACTACGCCCCGGTGGGCTGGGCCTTTTGCGACGGCAGCATCCTGCCGATTGCCGAGTTCGACGTCCTGTTCAACCTGATCGGCACGACCTACGGGGGCGACGGCCAGGAAACCTTCGCCCTGCCTGACCTGAGGGGACGAACCCCCATCCACCAGGGAGGCGGCCAGGGCTTGAGCCCCCGATTCATCGGCCAGGCGGGCGGGGTGGAGCAGGTCACGCTCAGCGCCGCCCACCTGCCCAGCCACAGCCACGCACTGAACGCCACCGCGGCGGCGGCCACCGCCGGCACCGGCGTGGCCGGCAGCCTGCTGGCGGCCACCGCCACCACGCCGCTGTATGGCCGAACCGCAGGCGGCGCCCCGATGGCCGCCGTGGCCTTGACGCCATCCAACGGTGGCATGCCGGCCCACGCCCATGAAAACCGCGCGCCGTACCTGGGGGTGAACTTCATCATCTCGCTGTTCGGCATCTTCCCTTCGCCCAGCTGAGGAGCGCCCCATGAGCGACCCATTCGTCGGTGAAATCCGCATGTTCACGGGCAACTACGTCCCCAGTGGCTGGGCCTTCTGCAACGGGCAGTTGCTGCCGCTGTCGCAAAACACCGCGCTGTTCGCCATCCTGGGAACGGCCTACGGCGGCGATGGCCGCAACACCTTCGCCCTGCCCAACCTGATCGGCGCGATGCCCGTCGGCGTCGGCCAGGGGCAAGGCCTGGAGCCCGTGGAATGGGGCCAGGCCGGTGGCGTCGACAGCGTCACGCTGCAGCCCGGCCAGATGCCGCCGCACAGCCACGCCGTCAACACCGCCGTGGCCGCCGACAACAAGGCGCCCGGCAGCGACCGGTTCCTCGCACCCACCGGGGATGGGAGCGCCGCTTACCGGGGGCCATCCAGGCAGGTGCCCCTGTCGGCTGCGGCCGTCTCCCTCAGCGGCGGGGGGCGCCCCCACAACAACCGCCCGCCCGTGCTGGCCGTGAATTTCATCATCGCGTTGCAAGGCGTTTTCCCGTCGCGCAACTGACCTCGGAGACCGACATGAACAAACGCGAGTTTCTCAGCCGCGGTGGCGTGGGCGTGCTGGCCTCGAGCAGCGCATTCACGCTGGCGGGCATGGCCCAAAGCCAGGCCCACACTCCGCACCAGGACGCGACGAACGCCACGCGAAACTCAGCCTTCGACTCGTGGCGTGAGCGCACCGGCGAAACCTTCGAGACGCACACCGCGCTGGGGCGCTCGGTGACGCTGACGCTGGCCAGCGTCTCGGCGTTGTCAGCCAAAGGGGGCGCCTCGCAAACCTCACCCGGCCTGAGCCAGTTCGACCTGGCGTTCGAGGGCGCGCGCCACCTGCCCCTGCAAGAGGGGCTGCACACCCTGGTGAGCGCCAATCACGGCCCGCTTGCGCTGCACCTGCAGCCGCACCGCCAGGGCGATGGCATGCGCTACATCGCGCACTTCAGCTTGCTGGCCTGAAGCCTCGGGCCGCGTCGTGCGTCATTTCTGACTCAGCGCGTTGGACACCAGCCGGGAGGTGATGTCCACGATCTCGATCATGCGGTCGTAGGCCATGCGCGTGGGCCCGATCACGCCCAGCGTGCCGACGACCTGCCCGTCGATCTGATACGGGGCCGAGACGACCGACAGCTCTTCGAAGGGCATCACCTGGCTTTCGCCGCCGATGTAGATGTTGACGCCCTCGGCGCGGTTGGAGCCGTCGAGCAAGCGCATGAGCTGCGTCTTTTGCTCGAAGAGGTCGAACAAACGGCGCAGCGAGCCCAGGTCGTTGGAGAAGTCCTGCACGGTCAGCAGGTTGCGCTCACCCGAGACCACGAGCTTTTCGGTGTCCTCGGCCAAGGCGTCACTGCCTGCTTGCACGGCGGCCTGCATCAGCGTGCCGATCTCGCCTCGCAACTGGTCGACCTCGCGCTTGAGGCGCTCGCGCATCTCGTCGATGGTCAGCCCGGAGTAGTGCTCGTTGAGCTGGTTGCTGGCCTCGATCAGCTGGGACTGGCTGTAGTCGTGTGCGGTGAAGATGACGCGGTTCTGGACATCGCCGTCGGGGGCCACCAGGATGACGAGGATGCGTTTGTCGCCCAGCCGCAGGAACTCGACGTGGCGAAACACCGAGACCTTGCGCGGCGCCGTCACCACGCCGACGAACTGCGACAGGCTGGAGAGCATCTGTGCGGCGTTGGCGATGACGCGCTGGGGCTGGTCGGGCTGCAGCTGGTCGCGCGTGTCGCCGGCCAGGCCTTCGAGCTTGAAGGGACGCGCCGTCAGCATCGTGTCCACGAACAGGCGGTAGCCGCGCGCCGTGGGCACGCGACCGGCCGAGGTGTGGGGGCTGACGATGAGGCCCAGCTCTTCGAGGTCGGCCATCACGTTGCGGATGGTGGCCGCCGATAGCTCCAGGCCAGAGGCCCGAGACAGCGTGCGCGAGCCCACGGGCTGCCCGTCGGCGATGTAGCGCTCGACGAGCGCCTTCAACAGGATCTTGGCACGGTCATCCAGCATGGTGCGCCCATTCTAATGACAGGCGCCACGGCCTCCACCGAGGGGCCCGGATCGGCCACGTCGCTGTGGTGTAATTCCTCGCATGACGCGCCTGCCACCCTGTCGTTTCCGCCACGCCGCCCTGGTCGGCAAGTACCAGGCCCGCGGCATCCGCGCGGTGCTGGAAGACGTGGCGCACCTGCTGGCCCGCACCGGGCTGGACGTGTCGCTGGAAGCCGAGACGGCGCTCAACACCGGCATGACCGAGTACCCCGCGCTGAGCATCAACGAGATCGGCCGGCAATGCGACGTGGCCATCGTACTCGGTGGGGACGGCACGATGCTGGCCATCGCCCGCGAGCTGGCGCGCTTCAACATCCCGCTCATCGGCATCAACCAGGGGCGCCTGGGCTTCATCACCGACATCCAGCTCAAGGACGTGGCCACGGCGCTGCCCGTCATCCTCAGCGGTCAGTACGAAGAAGAGCACCGCGCCATGCTGGAAGGCGCCGTGCTGCGCCCGAGTCGCGGCGGTGGCATGGAGACCATCTACGAAGGCCACGCCATCAACGAGGTGGTGGTCAGCCGCGGCGCCACCGCCGGCATGGTCGAGTTGCGAGCCGAGGTGGACGGCCAGTTCGTGGCCAACTACCGCGCCGATGGCTTGATCGTGGCCTCGCCCACCGGCTCGTCGGCCTACGCGATGTCGGCGGGTGGCCCCATCCTGCACCCCGCGCTGGGTGGCTGGGTGGTCGTGCCGATCGCCTCGCACACCCTGTCGAATCGACCCATCGTGGTGCCCGACACCGGCACCATCACCATCGAAATCGTGGCCGGCCGAGATGCCAGCATGAACTTCGACATGCAGTCCCTGGCCAGCTTGCTGCACGGCGACCGCGTGACCGTGCGTCGCTCGGACCACAAGGTGCGCTTCCTGCACCCGCAAGGCTGGAACTACTACGCGACCCTGCGCCGCAAACTGCGCTGGAATGAAGGAGTGAGTTGAGACCATGCTGCGCCGCCTGAGCCTGCGTGATTTCGTGATCGTGACCGAGCTGGACGTCGAGCTCGGCCAGGGCTTCACCGCCCTGACCGGCGAGACCGGTGCGGGCAAGTCCATCCTGATCGACGCCTTGCAGCTCACACTGGGCAGCCGCGGCGACGCCGGTGTGGTGCGCGAAGGCGCCGCCCGCGCGGACCTGAGCGCCGAGTTCGAGCTGTCGCCCGCCTTGGCCGCGCGCCTGCGGCCCTGGTTGGACGAGGCCGGCTTCGACACCACCGAGTTGAGCGAACAAGGCGGCCCGCTGCTG
The DNA here is from genome assembly GCA_016000265.1 of Burkholderiales bacterium. Classification (GTDB taxonomy): domain Bacteria; phylum Pseudomonadota; class Gammaproteobacteria; order Burkholderiales; family Burkholderiaceae_C; genus Aquabacterium. Next base: position 297,044 of record JAECRL010000003.1, on the reverse strand, counting down.
CTGCGCCGGGTGGTCGATGCCCAAGGCAAGAGCCGCGCATGGGTCAACGGCGCCAGCGCCACGCTCACGCAGTTGCGCGAGCTGGGCGAGCACCTGGTCGACATCCACGGCCAGCACGCCTGGCAGAGCCTGACGCGCGCCGACAGCGTGCGCGCCCTGGTGGACGAACAAGCCGGCGTGGACGCCGCCGCGCTGAGTGCGACGTGGGCGGCCCGCCGCGAAGCGCAGCGCCGCCTGGCCGACGCGCGCGCCCGGCAAGCCGATCTGGAGCGCGAACGCGAGCGGTTGCAGTGGCAGATCGCCGAGCTGGACAAGCTCTCGCCCCAGCCCGATGAGTGGGCGGTGCTGAACGCCGAGCACGCCCGCCTGAGCCACGGCCAGGCCATCTTGGACGCGGCGCGCCTGGCGCTGGACGCGGTCTCGGAGGCCGACACCAACGCCGAGAGCCTGACCTCGCGCGCCATCGACGCGCTCGACGAGGTCGCGGGCGTCGAGTCCCGCCTGGCCAACGCGCTGGACGTGCTGCGCGAGGCCCAGGCCCAGTTGCAAGACGCCGCGCACAGCCTCAACGGCGTGCTCAACCACACCGAGCTGGACCCAGATCGCCTCAACGAGCTGGACCAACGCCTGTCGGCGTGGATGAGCCTGTCGCGGCGCCATCGCCGTCAGGCCGACGAGTTGCCCGCCTTGCTGCAAGGCTGGAAGGCCGAGCTGGCCGAGCTGGACGCCGCCACCGACCTGGCCGCGCTGGAGCGCAGCGCCGAGCAGGCCCACGCAGCCTGGCTGAAGGTGGCGCAGGCGGTGTCGCGCCAGCGCAAGCAAGCCGCGCCCAAGCTCGCCGCCGCCGTGACCGCGGCCATGCAGGAGCTGGGCATGGCCGGTGGCCGCTTCGAGGTGGCGCTGAGCGCGCTGGATGAACCCCAATCGGTGGGCTTGGAGTCCATCGAGTTCCTCGTGGCCGGCCACCCGGGCAGCACGCCACGTCCGCTGGGCAAGGTCGCCTCCGGGGGCGAGCTCTCGCGCCTGGCCCTGGCCATCGCCGTGACCGCGTCCCAGCAGGCCGGCGCCAGCCAGGTCGCCACCCTCATCTTCGACGAGATCGACTCGGGCGTGGGCGGGGCCGTGGCCGACACGGTGGGGCGACTCATGCAAAAGCTCGGCCAGCGCGTGGGCCCCGCGGGCGAAGGCCGCCAGGTCCTGGCCGTGACCCACCTGGCCCAGGTCGCCGCCTGCGCCCACCACCACCTGCTCGTCAGCAAGTCCATGCAGGGCCGCCAGACCACCAGCGACATCCGCGAAGTCAGCGGCGAAGGCCGCGTGCTCGAAGTCGCCCGCATGCTGGGCGGCACCCTGACCGACACCAGCCGGGCACACGCCCAGGCCATGCTCGCCACCGCCCAGGAGCCCACATGAACCAGCTCGACATCGTGCTGCTGACGGGCATCTCCGGCTCGGGCAAGTCGGTGGCACTCAACGCCCTGGAAGACGCCGGCTACTTCTGCGTCGACAACCTGCCGCCCGAGTTGCTGCGAGGCATGATCGAGCTGGAAGCCCAGCGCGAGCCCGAGCTGCAGCGCCGCGTCGCCGTCTCGGTGGACGTGCGCAGCGTGCACTCCCTGCCCCACCTCATGCCGGTGCTGGAGCGATTGCAGGCAGACGGCCACAAGGTGCGCTCCGTCTTCCTGGACGCGAGCACGGACGCCCTGGTGCGACGCTTCTCCGAGACCCGTCGGCCTCACCCGCTGTCGCAGGTGCGCGCCACGCCATCGGCAGCCAGCAACACGCCTCGGCGCCGTGCCGCCGACCACGACGCCAGCGTCACGCCTTCGTGTGACCAGGCGCTCAGCGACGCCATCCGCACCGAGCGGGAGTTGCTGAGCCCCCTGCGCGAGGTCTCCACCGTCATCGACACGTCTTTGCTGCGCCCGGCGCAGCTGCGCACCTGGATCCGCAACATCGTGCAGGCCGCGCCGTCGCGCCTGACGCTGGTGTTCGAGTCCTTCGCCTTCAAGCAGGGCGTGCCGATGGACGCCGACTTCGTCTTCGACGTGCGGATGCTGCCCAATCCGTTCTACATCAAGGAGCTCAAGCCGCTGACCGGGCGCGACGAGCCCGTCATCGACTACCTGCGCCAGCAGCCCGAATCGGCCGAACTGATCGCGCAGATCGAGGCCTTTTTGCTGCGCTGGCTGCCGGCGCTCGAAGGCGACCAGCGCAGCTACGTCACCGTGGCGATCGGCTGCACCGGTGGCCAGCACCGCTCGGTGTACTGCGTGGAGCAGCTGACGCAGCGCTTCTCGCCGCGTGGCGTGGTGCTGTCGCGGCACCGCGAGCTGGACGCCAAGTGAGCGCCGCCCGGCAACCGGGGGTCAGCCCTTCATCGCGTCGCGCAGCGCGGTCTTGAGCTGCTGACCGATCTCCGGCTTGCCCGCGAACGGGTCGGTCGGGTTGCGGCCCTGCACCACGTCTTCCAGGCGCGTTTGCACCATGGCCAGCGCCTGCGGGTGGGTGTAGATGTAGAACCGGCCCTGCTCGATGGCGTCGAACACCAGCGCCGCGGTGTCCGACGCCGTGACCTTGCCCGAGGTGACCGCTTTGGTGCTCATGGCCTGCGCGATCATCTGGCTGGCCGTGGGCTTGCCCTCGCTGCGCATCTCTTTCGGGCGGTTGCGGTGCGACAGGTGGATGCCGGTGGGCACGAAGTACGGGCACAGCACCGAGGCGTGCACCTGCTCGGTCACCAAGGCCAGGTCCTGGTAGAGCGTCTCGCTGAGTGACACCACGGCGTGTTTGCTGACGTTGTAGGCGCCCATGTTGGGCGAGTTCAGCAGGCCGGCCATCGAGGCCACGTTGACCATGTGGCCCTGGTAAGCCGCGTCCTTCTGAGCGGCGGCCAGCATCAGCGGCGTGAAGACGCGCAGGCCGTGCACCACGCCAAACAGGTTGACGCCCAGCACCCAGTCCCAGTCGCGCTGGGTGTGCTCCCAGATCAGGCCCCCATGGGCCACGCCCGCGTTGTTGATGACGATGTGCGGTGCGCCGAAGCGCTCCATGCACAGGTCGGCCAGGGCCTGCACGTCTTCTGCGCGCGAGACGTCGCCACGCAAGGCCGCCACCTTCGTGCCCGTCTGCTCACCCGTGGCGCTGAGTTCGGCCATCGCCTCATCCAGCGCGTCTTGCTGCACGTCGGTGATGACGAGGTTGAGGCCCTTCTTGGCGGCCAGGCGCGCGAGCTCCAGGCCGAAGCCGCTGGCCGCGCCGGTGATGACGGCCGTCAGGCCCGGTTTCAAAGTCAGGTTGGACATGGGTGGGCTCCGATGAAAAGACTCAGATCAGCTTGACCAGCTGTTTGCCGAAGTTGCGGCCCTTGAGCAGGCCCAGGAAGGCGTCCGGTGCGCTGGCGATGCCGTCGGCGATGGACTCGCGGAATTTCATGCGCCCCGACGCCACCATGCCGCCCAGCTCCTGCGTGGCCTCCGGCCAGACCTCGGGGTGCTCGCTGACGATGAAACCTTCGAGCTTGAGGCGGCTGACCAGGATCAGCGAGGGGTTGGCCATGGGGATGGGCTGGCCGCTGTAGCCGGCGATCATCCCGCAGAAGGCGATGCGACCGAAAGCGTTCATGCGCAGCATGACGGCGTCCAGTCCCAGGCCGCCCACGTTCTCGAAGCAGCCATCCACGCCATTCGGTGCAGCGGCCTTCAAGGCGGACGAAAAGCTGCGCAGGTCGGTCAGCGCCTTGTGGTCGAGGCAGGCGTCGAAGCCCAGCTCGTCGACCACGTAGCGGCACTTGTCCGGGCCCCCGGCGATGCCCACCACGCGGCAGCCGCGCGCCTTGGCGAGCTGCCCCACCACGCTGCCGACCGCGCCACTGGCGGCGCTGACGACGATGGTCTCACCGGCTTTGGGCTGGATGATCTTGATGAGGCCGTACCAGCCCGTCACGCCCGGCATGCCCACGGCGCCCAGGTAGGCCGACAGCGGGATGTGACTGGTGTCGACCTTGCTGATGGCCCCGCGCTGGCTGGCGTCGACCACGCTGTACTCCTGCCAGCCGCCCATGCCCACGACGCTGTCACCCACATCGAAGCGAGGGTGCTTGCTGGCCACCACCTGGCCCACCGTGCCGCCGATCATCACGGCGTCGAGGGGCTGCGGGTCGGCGTAGCTCTTGCTGTCACTCATGCGGCCGCGCATGTACGGGTCCAGCGACAGGTAATGGTGGCGCACCAGCACCTGGCCTTCGGCCAGTTGGTCGGCCGTGGGCACGGGGGCCTCGACCAGCTTGAAGTTGTCCAGCGTGGGCTCTGCGGCGGGCCGCGAGGCCAGCAGGATCTGGTGGTTGACGAGGCTCATGGCGTGCTCCTGAGTGGGAAACGAGGGAGGGCTCAGTCCGAGCCGGGACCCGACCGCACAGCGGCCAGGGCGTTGACCTGACGGTCGCCCACGGGCAAGGCCCGCAGGAACTTGAAGGTGGCGGTGGCGTGGGCGCACAAACGCCCTTGTTCATCGAGCACCCGGCCCTCGGTGAAGGCCAGGGAGATGGTGCTTTGCAGGACCTGGCCGATCACGCGGATGCGGCCCAGGCCCGGGCGCATGAAGCTGGTCTTCATCTCGATGGTGACCAGGCCGGGGCCGCCATCGGGCAGCGACAGGTTGCGGCTGCGCGCGGCGTGCGCCATGGCCACGTCCAGCAAGGTCATCAGCAGGCCGCCGTGGGCCACGCCGAAGGAGTTGGTGTGCGGCTCCTGGACATCGAGCGTGATCTCGGCCTCGCCGTCGGCGAAGCGCTGCAGCTCGCAGCCCAGGTCGGCGATGAAGGGGATGTGGACGGGAAACGGGATGGCCATGGGGGTGTCCGCTCGGTCGCGCTTCAGCCGCCGATCAGCGCGCTGACGCCGCCGTCCACCGCCAGGACCTGCCCGGTGATGTGCTTGCCCGCCTCGGACGCGAACAGCAGGGTCACGCCCTTGAGGTCCTCGTCGTCGCCCAGGCGCTGCAGCGGCGCGCCCGCGGCCAGGCGCTCTTCGCCGACCGCGGCCAGGGTGCCGGCCGTCATCTTGCTGGGGAAGAAGCCGGGCGCGATGGCGTTGACGCGGATGCCAAGGTGCCCCCACTCGCAGGCCAGGGCCCGCGTGAAGTTCACCACCGCGCCCTTGCTGGTGTTGTAGGCGATCGTCTGCATGAAGGGGTGGTTGCCGCCCAGGCCGGCGATGGAAGCCAGGTTGATGATGCGGCCCTGCTGGCGCGGGATCATGCTGGCCTTGGCAATCGCTTGCGACAGCAGGAAGTAGCCGCGCACGTTGAGGTTCATGACCTTGTCCCAGGCCTCCAGCGGGTGGTCTTGAGCGGGCGCACCCCAGGTGGCACCGGCGTTGTTGACGAGGATGTCCACGTCGCCCACGCGCTCCAGGGTCTCGTCGGCCAGGCGCTGGATGTCGGCGGGGTTGCCCGCGTCGGCGGCGATCCAGCGCGCGTCGATGCCAGCGTCCTGCAGCGCCATGACGGCCTGTTCCAGGTCGGCGGCCTTGCGCGAGCTGATGACGACCTTGGCGCCGGCCTCGCCCAAAGCGTGGGCCATCTGCAGGCCCAAGCCGCGCGAGCCACCGGTGATGAGGGCGGTCTTGCCCGTGAGGTCGAAGAGTTGCTGGACGGTGCGGGGGGTGCTCATGTCGGAGGTGCCTTCAGCGGGTTCAGACGAAGTAGTCGATCACCTGACGGCCAGCGGCCATCTCGCGGATCTGCGCGACCACGCCCTGGTGGTGCGGGTGCGGCTGGTAAGCGGCGAGCGCGGCGGCGTCGGCGAAGGTGGAGACCAGCACCACGTCGGCGGTGGCTTCCAGGCCTTCGGTCTTGATGCCCACATCGAACTCGTGCATGCCGGGCACCAGGCCCTTGCAGGAGTCGAGCAAGGCCTTGACCTGGGGCGCGTCTTCCGCACGCTTGAGCTGGAACATCACGATGTGTCGGATCATCTCGGGGCTTTCAGGAAACGGTGGGCTCAGAACCAGTCGGCCTGGGCTTGCGCGCAGGTCAGGTCGCGGCGCGAGACCACGCCCAGCCAGGCGTCAATCTTGGGCAGCTCGTAAGAGAAGAAGTAATCGGCGGTGGCCAGCTTGCCTTGCAGGAAGCCGGCGCCCAGCGGGGACCGGTCCCAGGCACCGGCCGCTTGCGCTGCCTTGGCGGCCAGGGCCAGCTCCAGCCAGACCCAGGCCAGCACGGTGTGGCCAAAGGCCTGCAGGAAGGGCGTGGCGTTGGCCAGGGCCTCTTCGGGCACGCCGGTGGACCAGGCCGCCTTGGTCGTGGCGCCCACCTTCTGCAGGGCCTGCGCCAGGGCGTTGGCGTGGCCAGCCAGGCCCTCGACGTGGCCGGCTTTCTCGATGGTTTCGCTGATGCGCTCGGCCAGCACGCTCAAGGCCTTGCCGCCGTTCATCACCACCTTGCGGCCCAGCAGGTCCAGGCCCTGGATGCCGTGGGTGCCCTCGTGGATCATGTTGAGGCGGTTGTCGCGCCAGTACTGCTCGACGGGGTAGTCACGCGTGTAGCCATAGCCGCCCAGGATCTGGATGGCCAGGGAGTTGGCCTCCTGCGCCCACTCAGACGGCCAGCTCTTGGCCACGGGGGTCAGCAGCTCCAGCAGCAGGCCGGCCTTCTCGGCCTCTTCGCCGGTGCCGGTCTGCTCGTCGTCCAGCAGCTGCGCGCACAGCAGCCCCAAGGCCAGACCGCCTTCGGCGATGGCCTTTTGCATCATCAGCATGCGCTTCACATCGGTGTGCTCGATGATGGGGATCTGCGGCGCGCTGTGGTCCTTGCCGCCGGCCCCCATGCGCCGGCCTTGCGGGCGCTGCTTGGCGTAGTCCAGCGAGTACTCGTAGCCGGCGTAACCCAGCATGGTCGCGCCCAGGCCCACGCTGGTGCGGGCCTCGTTCATCAGCGTGAACATGCATTTGAGGCCCTCGCCCTCCTTGCCGATCAGGTAGCCCACCGCACCGGCCTCGCCGTTGACGGGGAACTTGCCCTCACCGAAGTTCAGCAAGGTGTTGACGGTGCCACGGTAGCCGCACTTGTGGTTCAAGCCGGCCAGGGCCACGTCGTTGCGCTGCGGCGTGATCGTGCCGTCTTGCTGCACCAGCTTGCGCGGCACGATGAACAGCGAGATGCCCTTGACGCCCGCCACCGGCTTGCCATCGGGCCCGGGGATCTTGGCCAGCACCAGGTGGACGATGTTCTCGCCCATCTCGTGCTCGCCACCCGAGATCCACATCTTGTTGCCCTTGAGGCGGTAACGTGGCCCCAGGCTGTCGGCCTGCCAGCCGATGCCCGTGCCGTCACCGGCCACATCGGGCACGGCGCGCGTGGCGATGTCCGACAGGCTGGAGCCGGCCTGCGGCTCGCTCAGGCACATGGTGCCGAAGGTGCGGCCTTCGAAGCCGCCCTTGGCGAACACCTCGACCTGCTTCGGCGTGCCGTGCGCCAGGATGGTGTTGGCGTTGCCGCGCGTGAGCATCGGGTACGCGGCCAGCGAGACACTGGCCTTGTAGAAGAAGCTCATCGAGGCGATTTCCACCACCGTGGGCAGCTGCATGCCACCCACTTCGGCGTCCTTGCTCGCGGCCATCAGGCCCGACTCGTTGAAGGCGGCCATGGCCACGGCCGTTTCCTTCGGCAGGGTCACGGTCACGCCGTCGAACTCGGGCTCGTGCGTGTCGGTCAGGCGGTTGAGCGGCGCGAACTGCTCTTGCGCGATCTTCTCGCTGAGGTCGAGCACGGCGGTGAAGGTCTCGCGGTTGTGCTCGGCGTGGCGCTCGCGCTGGCACAGGCTTTCGGCCTGCAGCCAGTCGTAGAGCAGGAAATCAACGGTGGCGCGGTGGGTCATGGTGTGTCTGAAAAAAGAGGGGCCCAGGCCTCAACGGCCCTTGAAGACGGCCTCGCGGCGCTCGATGAAAGACAGCACGCCTTCGGCGGCGTCTTCGCTTTGCATCACGGGGTGCAGGTCTTGGAAAAGGTGCTTCGCCGCTTCGGCCTCGCCCTCGTTCCAGGCCGTGCGGGTGGACTTGAGCACGTTCTGCACGCCCAGCGGCGCGGCCTTGGCGATGGCCTCGGCGATCTCGCGGGCCTTGGCCAGTTGCTGCCCCGCGGGCACCACCTCCTGGACCAGGCCGGTGCGCAGGGCTTCTTCGGCGTACCAGAAGTCGCCCGTCAGCAGGTAGCGCTGGGCGGCGCCCCACCCCATCTGGCGGGGCAGGCGCAGCGTGGCACCACCACAGGGGAAGATGCCGCGCTTGACTTCGAGCATGGCAAAACGCGTGTCATCAGCGGCCACGCGCACCTCGGTGTTGAGCAGGATCTCCACGCCCCAGGTGAAACAGTTGCCCTGCACCGCCATGACGATGGGCTTGCGGTGGCGCTCACCGAAGAGGCCGAAGGGATCGACCTCCCCAGCCGGCACCTCGAAGCCCTTGCCGTTGCCGAAGATGGGCGCCCACTTGTCCAACTCGACGCCGGATGTGAAGTGCTTGCCTTCGGCGTGCAGCAGGGCCACGCGCAGGTCGGGGTTGCGGTTGAGTTCGCCCAGGGCCCGGGCCAGGTCCACGTACATCTCGGGCGACAGCGCGTTGTGCTTGTCCGCGCGGTTGACCTTGATCTCCAGGATGTGGCCGTTGACCGTCGTTTCGATGTGCGCCATGGGGTGCCTCCTGTGCGTCCCCTGCCGATCAGCCGGTGAAGCCCTTGCCTTCGGACGCCAGCTTGGCCAGCAGCGGCGCGGGCGTCCAGGAGGCGGGGTCGCCATTCGGGTTGGCCGCGAAGCCCTTCATCAGCTCGACCACCCGGGGCAGGCCCAGCATGTCGGCGTAGAGCATGGGGCCGCCGCGGTAGACGGGGAAGCCGTAGCCGGTCAGGTAGACCATGTCGATGTCGGAGGCCTTCGACGCGATGCCCTCTTCCAGGATCTTGGCGCCCTCGTTGACCATGGCCAGCACCAGGCGCTGCACGATCTCGTCGTCGGAGATGGCACGCGGCGTCACGCCCTTGTCGGCGCGCACCTGGTCGATGCAAGCCTGCACCTCGGCCGAGGGCACGGGCTCGCGCTTGCCCACCTCGTAGTCGTACCAGCCCTTGCCGACCTTCTGGCCGAAGCGGCCCAGTTCGCAGATGGCATCGCCCACCGGGCTGTAGATGACGTCGGGTTGCTCGACCTTGCGGCGCTTGCGGATGGCAAAGCCGATGTCGTTGCCAGCCAGGTCGCCCACACGGAAGGGGCCCATGGCGAAGCCAAAAGCCTCGGCGGCCTTGTCGACCTGCTGCACGGTGGCGCCCTCTTCCACCAGGAAGAAGCCCTGGCGCACGTACTGCTCGAACATGCGGTTGCCGATGAAGCCGTCGCACACGCCCGAGACCACGGCGACCTTCTTGATCTTCTTGGCCACGGCCATCACGGTGGCCATCACATCCTTGGCGGTGTGCTTGCTGCGCACCACTTCCAGCAGGCGCATGACGTTGGCCGGGCTGAAGAAGTGAAGGCCCACCACGTCAGCGGGGCGCTTGGTGACCTCGGCGATCTTGTCCACGTCCAGCGTCGAGGTGTTCGAAGCCAGGATGGCACCTTGCTTCATCACGGCATCGAGCTTGGTGAAGACCTGCGACTTGACGCCAAAGTCCTCGAACACGGCCTCGATCACCATGTCGGCCTGGGCGATGTCGTCGTAGCTCAGCGTGGTGCTCAGCAGGGCCATGCGCTGCTCGTACTTGTCTTGCGACAGCTTGCCCTTGGCGACTTGGGCTTCGTAATTCTTGCGGATGATGCCGACGCCGCGGTCGATGGCTTCTTGCTTCATCTCCAGCAGCTTGACGGGCACACCGGCGTTGAGGAAGCACATGGTGATGCCACCGCCCATGGTGCCGGCGCCGATCACGGCCACGTTCTTGACGTCGCGCAGTGGCGTGGTGTCGGGCACATCGGGGATCTTGCTGGCGGCGCGCTCACCGAAGAAGGCATGGCGCAAGGCGCGGGCCTGGTCGCTGGTGACCAGGCTCTCAAACACCTCGCGCTCGAAGGCGATGCCGGCGTCCAGGTCCAGCTTCGTGGCGGCCTCGACGCAGTCGACGCAACGCTGCGGCGCGATCAGGCCCTTGCGGGTCTTGGCCAACTCGGCACGGGCCTTGACGAAGGCATCGGCGTCGGCCGGTGCGGCCACCTTCAGGTCGCGCACCGAAGGCAGCGGGCGGATGTCGGCAACGCCTTGGGCAAAGGCGATGGCAGCGGGCAGCAGGTCGCCATCCACGAGTTGGTTGAACAGCTTCTGGCCGGGTGCAGCAGCCAGCTTCTCAGACGGCACCGACGCGCCGGTGGTGATCATTTGCAAGGCGGCGTCCACGCCCAGCACGCGCGGCAGGCGCTGCGTGCCACCGGCACCCGGCACGATGCCGATGTTGACTTCGGGCAGCGCGATCTGCGTGCCCTTGGCGACCACGCGGTAATGGCAGCCCAGCGCCAACTCCAGGCCACCGCCCATGGCCACGCCATGGATGGCCGCCACGACGGGCTTGGCCGATCGCTCGACCGCTTCGATGGTGACGTGCAGGTTGGGGGCGGCAAAGGCCTTTGGGCTGCCGAACTCCTTGATGTCGGCGCCACCGCAGAAGACCTTGCCCGAGCCGATGATGACCACCGCCTTCACGGCCGCGTCGGCGTTGGCTTGCGCCAGGCCATCGACGATGCCGGCGCGCGTGCTCTGGCCCAGGCCATTGACGGGGGGGTTGGCGAGGGAGATGACGGCCACGCCGTCGGTGACTTGGTAGGTAGCGCTCATGGCAGTGTCGAGGGGCGTTCGGTGAAGACACGCGGACCCCGACATCCCCCCACCCCGAAGCCCGGAGCAGGACGGCCGGCGGCGTCCGCTCAGCAATCAGATCAATTCTGACAAGAAGCCTTGTAAGAATCGAACTAGATTCTGACACAGGCACCGCAAACCCGCACCGGCGGGCATTGCCCCCTTGGTGAAAACACCTAGCGGCGGTGCAAACCGAGGCGGGCGTGGCGACACCGAGGCTTGAAACGTGGGAGGATTCCAGCGCGCCAAACCCCACCTGCCGATGCCCAACGAATCCACCCCCGACCCCGACCTCGTCAAGATCTGCGTCGAGCTGCCCCACCACTGGTGGCTCAAGGGCGAGTCGTTCTGGGCACAGCCGCTTGGCCAAGACCTCTACCGGCTGGAGAACGTGCCCTTCTGCGCTTACGACTTGAATTTCGGGGACGTGGTGCAGGCCACGGCGGACCGCGAAGACCTCAAGCCCGAGATCCGCGCCGTGGTCGAGCGCAGCGGCCACCAGACCTTGCGCATCCGCTTTTCCGACCCGCTCAACCGCGAGGCGCAAGAGCCCGTCATCGCGGCGCTGCAAGCCCTGGGCGGCGAGCTGGAGCGGGCCAACGGCCAGTTTCTCGCCATCGACATCCCGCCAGGCGTGAGCATCGACGCCCTGCGCGATGCCCTCGACGAACAAGTGGACGCTGGCGCCTTGGAATACGAAACCTGCGAAGCCCGGGTGCCGGGCTCGTTCGACGCGGCACCATGACCCACGTGGGGCAAGCCCCACCCCAACGGACCCTCACCATGCACATCACCATCGAGACCACCATCGCCGCGCCCATCGAGGCCGTCTGGCACGCCTGGACCACGCCCGCGGACATCGTGCAGTGGAACGCGGCGTCAGCCGACTGGCACACCACGCGGGCTTCGGTGGACCTGCGGGTGGGGGGCGCGTTCTCATCGCGCATGGAAGCCAAGGACGGCAGCATGGGCTTCGATTTCGCGGGCACCTACACCCAGGTCGTGCCGCACCAGTTGCTGGTGGCCGAATTCGGTGGCCGCAGCCTGCGCGTGGCGTTCCTGGTCGGCCCGAACGGCGTCACCGTGCAAGAGACCTTCGAAGCGGAAACCATCCACACCGAAGAAGAGCAACGCGCGGGCTGGCAAGCCATCCTCGACAACTTCGCGCGGCATGTCGTCGGCCAACAAGGCGGGTGAGGATCACAGGCATGTCCACCGCCCACCCCCACCTGCTGGGCACCGCCCTGCCCATCGTCCAGGCCCCGATGGCGGGCGTGCAAGGCAGCGCGCTGGCGCTGGCCGTGTGCCAGGCCGGCGGGCTGGGCTCGCTGCCCGCCGCGGCCCTGAGCCCCGATGCGCTGCGCGTCGAATTGGGCATCATGGCCACGCAAAGCCAGGGCTTGCCTTGGAACGTCAACTTCTTTGCCCACGTGCCGCCCAGGCCCGACGAGGCGCGCGAAGCCGCGTGGCGAGCCTCGCTCGCTCCCTTCTACGCCGAGCACGGCATCGACGCCACGCGCATCGCCACCGGACCGGGTCGCAACCCCTTCAGCGACGAGGTGGCCGACCTGGTTGAACCGTTTCGGCCACCCGTGGTGAGCTTCCACTTCGGCCTGCCCACGCCCGACCTGCTGGCGCGCGTGCGGGGTTGGGGCGCCAAGGTGCTGTCCAGCGCCACCACCGTCGAAGAAGCGCTGTGGCTGCAGGCGCAAGGCGTGGACGCCATCATCGCGCAGGGCCTGGAGGCGGGCGGGCACCGCGGCTTCTTCCTCACACGCGACCTGAGCACGCAAATGGGCACCTTCGCCTTGCTGCCGCAGATCGTGCAGGCCGTGTCGGTGCCCGTGATCGCAGCGGGGGGCATCGTCGACGCCCCCAGCGTGGCCGCGGCCTTCGCCCTCGGCGCCGCGGGCGTGCAAGCCGGCACCGCCTACCTGCTGTGCCCCGAGGCCACCACCGGCCCCATCCACCGCGCCGCGCTGCAAAGCGAAGCGGCGCGCCACACGGCCCTGACCACGCTGTTCACGGGGGGCGCGGCGCGTGGCATCGTCAACCGGGCCATGCGCGAACTCGGCGCACTCGACAACCAGGCCCCCGCCTTCCCCCTGGCCACCTCGGCCATCGCGCCGCTGCGCGCGGCGGCGGAACGCGCAGGCCTGGGTGACTTCACGCCGCTGTGGAGCGGGCAGAACGCGAGGGCTTGCCGGGCCGTGTCGGCGCGCGAGGTGACGCGGACGTTGGCGCAAGGGGTGCCGGTTCGGGGCGGGGGCGGGGACGGCGGCCAAGCCATCCAGGCCATCGCCCAGGCCCTGGCCGCCGCCCACCGCACCGGCATCGCCTGGCAACCCACCAACGGCTGGCCTGAGATCAGCGTGGCCGACGCCTACGCCGTTCAGGCCGCCGTCGCATCGGAGCTGGGTTGGTTCCCCGACGGCCCTCGGGCCTGGAAGGTCGGTGGCACCACGGACATCAGCGCCGCGCCCTTGCCCGAGGTGATGCACTCGCCCACCCACTCGCCCTTGACCTGGGTGCTGCCAGCGGGTCAGGACGAGGTGCTGATCGAAGCCGAACTGGCCTTCCGCCTGGCTGAGGACCTCACCCGCGTGGACACGGTCTGCGTGTCGGTGGAGCTCATCGGCACGCGCCTGGCTGCGGGCCTGTCGGCCCCGCCGAACTGGAAGCTGGCCGACCAGGGCGTGCACGCGGGTTTGCTCATCGGTGCCGAGCAGCCGGGTGAGGCGTTCATGGCCTTCACGCCAGCTGACTGGCAAACGCAGGCCTGCCGCATCCAGGTGCAAGGCCCCAGCGGCCCGGCGGTGGTGCACGAAGCCCGGGGCAGCCACCCGGCGATCCAGGCTGATCAGGCCGATCTGCACCCCTTGTTCACCCTGCCCTGGCTGGCGCGACACGCGGCGTCAGCCAACCCATCAGCCGACCCGACAGGCGTCACCACAGGGCGCGGCAAGGGCCTGCGAGCAGGCGACCTCGTCACCACCGGCGCGTGGCTGATGGCCACCGCACGACGGGGCGACGTGGTGGACGTGGGCTTCGAAGGCCTGCCCGGCGTGCGCCTGCACATCGCCTGACCCCCTGCAAGCTCGGGGCGTTGCAGGGCGGTGCGGAGCGTCCCAGGGCATCAGCGGTTAACCTTCGCCCTCGTCGCAGCAAGCAAAGAGGGCGGTCAGCCATGGACATCGGTCAGCATGTGGTTCAGCAAGGCTCGGGCGAGCCCGTCGTGCTGGTTCATGGCTCTTACGCCACGCCGTCCACCTGGAAGAAGATGGTGGAGCGCCTCTCGCTCACCCACCACTGTCTGGCCATCAAGCTGCCTGGTCATGGCGGCACGCCCGACCCGCTTGACTTCGCCTCGCCCAGCGTCGAGACCGAACTGACCGTGATCGAGGCCGCGGTGCGCCGTTTCACCGACCGCCCCATCCACCTCGTGGGGCACTCGTATGGCGGCGTGGTGGCGCTGGCGCAGGCCCTCAAGGGCTCCCTGCCCGTGTCACGCCTGACCCTGTTCGAGCCGGTGGCCACCTGGGTGCTGGACGCGGTGGGCGACGAGGCCATGCAGGCGCAGGTGCATGCCTTCCTGAGCCGCTACCGCCGCGACGCCGCAGCGGGCCAGCCCCGCGTGTGCGGACAGGTCATCGACTTCTGGGGCGGCGGCGATCACTTCGCGGCCTTGCCACCACACATCCAGGACGCGATGGGGGAGATGGTGGCCAACAACCTGCGGCATTGGGACGTCTGCACGCAGGCCCGACACACCCGCGCCGACCTGGCCGCGCTGGACCTCCCCACGCACCTGATCTGCGGCACGCGCTCCAACGCGGTGGCCCGCGCCATCGTGGACCACCTGCACGCGGTGCTGCCCCGCAGCCAGCGCACCGACATCGAAGGCGCCAGTCACGCACTCGTGACCAGCCACCCCGATGCCTGCCTGGCGGCCCTGCTGGACGACCGCCTGCTCAGTCGCTGAAGAGGCTTCAGACCTCCAGCCACTCCCGGCGCACGTACTGGTCGGCTCGCAGTTCGTCCGGTGTGCCATGGAAGACCACCTCGCCATGGCCCATCACGTAGCAGCGCTGCGAGATGTCCAATGCGATGGTCAGCTTCTGCTCGACCAGCAGCACCGCCAGGCCGCGCTTTTTCAGCTCCTGGAGGTACTCACCCACCAGCTCGACGATCTTGGGCGCCAGGCCCTCGGTCGGCTCGTCGATCATGATCAGGTCCGGGTCGCCCATCAGCGTGCGGCACAGCGTCAGCATCTGCTGCTCGCCGCCCGACATCACGCCGGCCTCGGTGTGCTGGCGCTCCTTGAGGCGCGGGAACATCTGGTACATGTCGTCGAGCGACCAGCGTCCTTGCTTTTGCCCACCCTTCTGGCCCAGCAGCAGGTTCTGCTCGACGGTCAGCTTGGGGAACACGTCGCGGCTCTCGGGCACGTAGCCCAGGCCGTGTCGGGCGATGTCATACGGCTTGCTGCCCAGCAGCTCCTTGTCGTTCCACTTCACCGAGCCGTGGCCGTCGACCAGGCCCATGATGGTCTTGATGGTGGTGGAGCGACCCGAGCCGTTGCGCCCCAGCAGGCTGACGATCTCGCCGGGATTCACTTCCATGTCCACCCCGTGGAGGATGTGGCTCTTGCCATAGAAGGCGTGCAGGTTCTGAATCTTCAGCATCTCAGGCTCCCGCCGCTTCAGCGGCCTGCGCCTCGGCGCGTTGACTCTCGGCCAGCACCGAGCCCAGGTAGGCCTCCTTGACGCGGTCGTTGTTGCGAACGTTCTCGGGCGTGTCGAAAGCAATCACCTCGCCATACACCAGCACCGCGATGCGGTCAGCCAGGCCGAACACCACACCCATGTCGTGCTCCACCGTCAGCAGGGTCTTGCCTTCGGTGACGTCGCGGATCATCTTGACGAAGTTGGCCGTCTCGGACTTGCTCATGCCGGCGGTCGGCTCGTCGAGCAAGATGACGTTGCCGCCACCGGCGATGGTCACGCCCACTTCCAGCGCACGCTGCTCGGCGTAGGTCAGGTTGGCCACGTTGGTGTCGCGCTTGCGACGCAGGCGGATCATGTCCAGCACCTGCTCGGCGCGCTGGTTGACCTCGTTGAGGTTGGAGAGGAAACGCCAGAAGGCGTAGCGCTCGCCCATGGACCACAGCACCGCGCAGCGGATGTTCTCGAACACCGACAGGCGCGGAAAGAGGTTGGAGACCTGGAAGCTGCGGGCCAGGCCGCGGCGGTTGACCTCGTAAGGCTTCATGCCGTGGATGGCCTCGCCATTGAGCAGGATCTGCCCGCTGGTGGGCGCCATGCGGCCGCTGATGAGGTTGAACAGCGTGGACTTGCCCGCGCCGTTGGGGCCGATGAGGGCGACGCGCTCACCGGCCTTCACGGCCAGGTTGGCGCCTCGGATGATCTCGGTCTTGCCAAAGGACTTGCGCACATCGCGCAGTTCCAGGGCCAGGCCGTTGGGAGGTTGTTTGGTGCTCATGACATCAATCGAATGGGTTGCACTGAGTCGGTCAGGCGATCGGCGGGCGGGCTCAAAGCCCGTCGCGGCGGAGGATCTCGGCTTCGATCTCCCCCTGGATCTGCCCCCACTGCTTGACGAACTGGCGACGCGCCACCTCGAAGCAGCCCACCCCGGTGATCAGCAACATCGCGGAACCCACCCAGGCGTCCAGGCCCTGGGTGTTGAGCGTCACGCCCGCGAACGACATCTCGGGGCCCAGCGCCTCGTTGAGCTTGATGTGATAGATCATCTCGACGATCACCGACACGGCCGTCACGATGACCAGCACCGTGCCACCCAACGCCAGGTACGACGTCCAGAGCTTGCGCAGCAGACCGAAAGCGGCCACGCGCAGGTTCATCATCAGCAAGCTGGAGATGCCGCCCGGCGCGTACATCACCATCAGCAGGAAGACCAGGCCCAGGTAGAGCAGCCAGGCCTTGGTCAGCTCCGACAGCAGCACCGTGGCCAGCACCATCAACACGGCGCCGATGATCGGGCCGAAGAAGAACAGCGCGCCGCCCAGGAACGTGAACAGCAGGTAGGCACCCGAGCGATGGGCGTTGACCACCTCGCCGGTCACGATCTCGAAGTTGATCGTGTAGAGCCCGCCCGCGATGCCGGCGAAAAAGCCCGCGATCATGAACGCGATGTAGCGCACCCGCTGCGTGTCGTAGCCGATGAACTCGACGCGCTCGGGGTTGTCACGCACGGCGTTGAGCATGCGACCCAGCGGCGTTTGCGTGAAGGCATACATCAGCACCGTGCACACGAAGCAGTAGATCGCGATGAGGTAGTACACCTCGATCTGCGGCCCGAAGGTGATGCCCAGGAAGGGCTCGCCCACCACGCGGTTGCTGGAGATGCCCGCCTCACCACCGAAGAACTCCGGCAGCATCAGCGACATCGACCACACCAGCTCGCCCACGCCCAGCGTGATCATGGCAAAGGTGTTGCCCGACTTCTTGGTGCTCACGGCGCCCAGCAAGGCCGCCACCAGCAGGCCACCCAGGCCGCCCACGATGGGCACCAGGCTGACCGGGATGGCCCACTCGCCCGCGCCCACCTTGTTGAGCGTGTGGATGGCGGCGAAAGAGCCCAGCCCCGAGTACACGGCGTGGCCAAAGGACAGCATGCCCCCCTGACCCAGCAGCATGTTGTAAGACAGGCAGACGACGATGCCGATGCCCATCTGGATGAGCATCGTCATGGCCAGGCTGCTCGTGAACAGCTTGGGGGCCACGAACAGGACGAGGGCGAACAGCGACCACAGCACGATGCGGCCGACGTTGAGGGGACGGAATGTGTAGGCTTGGGACATGTTGCTCACTCCTCGCGTGTGCCAAGCAGGCCTTTGGGCCTGAAGATCAGGATCAGCACCAACAGGAGGTACGGCAGGATCGGCGCCATCTGCGACACCGTGATCTTGAGGATCGGATAGGCCCAGTGTTCGAAGTCCACGGGCGAGCCCAGGCTCTGCATGACCGAGGCCGCCGAGATGTCGATCACCACGGCGAAGGTCTGGATCAGGCCGATGAGCAGCGAGGCCAGGAAAGCACCGGCCAGCGAGCCCATGCCCCCCACGACCACCACCACGAAGATGATGGCACCCACGGACGCGGCCATGTTCGGCTCCGTCACGAAGGCGTTACCCCCGATCACACCGGCCAGCCCGGCCAGGGCGCAGCCCCCGCCGAACACACCCATCATGACGCGAGGGACGTTGTGCCCCAGCGACTGGGCCATGTCCGGGTGCGTCAGCGCCGCCTGGATGATCAGGCCGATGCGGGTGCGCGTCAGCAGCAGCCACAGCGACAGCAGCATGAACAACGCCACCACCGCCATGAAGCCGCGGTAAATGGGGAACTGGGTGCAGGAGTGGCCCGAACCAGCCGCGCAGATCGCGGCGTCACCGGCACCCGCCATCCAGCTCAGGCCCTGGCCTTGCACATTGGCCAGGGTGAACAAGGGCCCGCTGAGGGCCTCGGGCACGCGGTAGTCCACGTTGGCGGGGCCCCAGACCAGGCGCACCACCTCCAGCACCACATAAGACAGGCCGAAGGTCACCAGCAGCTCGGGCACGTGCCCGTAGACGTGGACCTTGCGCAGGCAATAGCGCTCGAACGCGGCGCCCAGCGCGCCCACCAGCAGCGGGGCGAGGATCAGGGCGGGGAAGAAGCCCACCACCCCGGTCAGGGCGTAAGCGAAGTACGCCCCGATCATGTAGAAGCTCGTGTGCGCGAAATTGAGCACACCCATCATGCTGAAGATCAGCGTCAAGCCGGAGCTCAGCATGAACAGCAGCAAGCCGTAGCTCAAGCCGTTCAGCAAGAAGACGAAGAAGGTTTCCATGTCAGACAAACGTGAAGCGCACACCGGGATCTCCGGCTGCGCATGACCCTGGGCAACAAGCTGCCAGCCGGGTCGAACGACCTGCGCACCGATGGGGCGCCACAGGCCTCAGACATGACACGACCGACCGCGCTCAACGTGGGGCGCGACCGGTCGGATGCATGGCACGGAGGGGCTCACCCCTCCGAAGGCGTCATCAGGACGGACGCTTCATCTGGCAGGACGTCGGGGTGCTGGAGACGTACGAGTCGAACGCCTTGACCGGCACAAACGTCATGCCCGTCTTCTCGACGTCGTAGGTGTTCTTGGCATCCAGCGGCGCCCACTGTGCGATGAACAGCGGCTGCTGCAGCTGGTGGTCGGTCTTGCGCATTTCAACGTCGCCGTTGAAGGACTTGAACTTCATGCCCTCCATCGCCTTGGCCACCTTCACCGGGTCGGTGGACTTGGCCGCCGCGATGCCCGCCGACAACATGACCAGCGAGTGGTAGGTGGCGCCCGAGTAGTAGTCGTCGTTGAAGCGCTTCTTGAAGTCGCTCACCAACTGGCCATAGACGCCGCCCAGGTTGTAGTGGCTGTAGCCCACCTGGTAGACGCGGCCCGTGGCGGCCTTGCCCAGTGCGGTGGGGGTGCCGCCGAAGTTGGCGTAGTAGGTGTAGAACTTGGCGGTCAGGCCCGCGTCGTTGGCGGCCTTGACCAGCAGGGCCAGGTCGGAGCCCCAGTTGCCGGTGATGACGGTGTCTGCGCCCGAGGACTTGATCTTGGCGACATAAGGCGCGAAGTCGCGCACCTGCGCCAGGGGGTGCAGGTCGTCACCCACAACCTGCACATCGGGGCGCTTGCGCTTGAGGTTTTCCTTGGCGTACTTGGAGACCTGCTGGCCGTGCGCGTAGTTCTGGTTGATCAGGTAGACCTTCTGGATGTCCTTCTGGTCCTTCATGAACGTGGTCATGGCCTCCATCTTCATGGAGGTGTCCGCATCGAGGCGGAAGTGCCAGAAGCTGCACTTGCTGTTGGTCAGGTCGGGGTCAACGGCGGCGTAGTTCAGGAAGACGACTTCCTTGCCGGGGTTGCGTTCGTTGTGTTTGTTGATCGCGTCCACCAGGGCACCGGCGGCGCTCGAGCCCAGGCCTTGCACCACGTAGCGCACGCCCTGGTCAACGGCCGACTTCAGCGCGTTGAGCGACTCGGCCGGGCTGAGCTTGTTGTCGATGCTGACGATCTCGAATTTGACGCCAGCGGGGTTGTTGGCGTTGAGGCGCTCGGCCACGAACTGGTAGCTCTTGAGCTGGTTCTGGCCCACGCTGGCCATCAGGCCGGACAGCGGATCGATCCAGGCGACCTTCACGGTCTCGCCCTTTTGAGCCAGTGCGGCACCGGCGGCCAGGGAAGACATGACCAGGACGCTCAGTGCGCGAATGGGGAATTTCATTGCTTTCTCCTTTGAATCGAACTCACAACCACACACAATTTAACCCCCACGTATGCGGGATTGCGTCAGGGAGTTCCCGCACAAATGAGGCGCGTTGACACACTGCCGCAATGACCCATTGCCAAATGGCTCATCACGCTGTCATGCCGATGAAATCGGGCCCCTCGCCCGATGTGCCCAAGAAAAAAGGCCTCCCCGAAGGGAGGCCTTTGCAGACGAGGTCTTGCGTCACCGCAAGGCGCGGTCAGATCGTCGGCAGCTTGTGGTCCTTGAACTGCTCACGCAGCTTGAGCTTGTAGATCTTGCCCGTGGCCGTGTGCGGGATCTCGTCGATGAACACGACGTCGTCCGGCGTCTGCCACTTCGGGATCTTGCCGTCGAAGAAGGCGATCAGCTCCTCCTTGGTCACGCTGGCGTCCGGCTTCTTGACCACCACCATCAGCGGGCGCTCGTCCCACTTCGGGTGGAAGGCCGCGATGGCCGCGGCTTCGTGCACCGCGGGGTGGCCCATGAGCACGTTCTCCAGGTCGATGGAGCTGATCCATTCGCCGCCGGACTTGATCACGTCCTTGGAGCGGTCGGTGATCTGCATGTAGCCGTCGGCGTCGATGGTGGCCACGTCACCCGTGGGGAACCAGCCATCGTGCAGGGGCGACTTGTCGATGTTGAAGTAGCCATTGACCACCCAGTGGCCCTTGACCTCCAGGTCGCCAGCGGCCTGACCGTCCCAGGGCAGCACCTTGCCGTCGCCATCCACGATGCGCATGTCGATGCCGAACACCGACTTGCCCTGCTTCTCCAGGATCTTCTGCTTGGCCTCGGTGGGCAGGTCGGCGTGCTTGGACTTCAGGCGGCCCAGCGTGCCGATCGGCGACAGCTCGGTCATGCCCCAGGCGTGGATCACCTCGATCTGGTAGTCGTTTTCGAAGGTGCGGATCATGGCGGGCGGGCAGGCCGAGCCACCGATGATCGTGGTCTTGAAGGTGCTGAACTTCAGGTTGTTGGCCTTGACGTGGTTCAGCAGACCCAGCCAGATCGTCGGCACGCCGGCCGACATCGTGACCTTCTCTTCCTCGAAGAGGTTGTAGAGCGAGGCGCCGTCCAGGTGGTGACCCGGCATGACCAGCTTGCAGCCCACCAGCGCCGCGGCATACGGGATGCCCCAGGCGTTGACGTGGAACATCGGCACCACGGGCAGGACCACGTCGGTGGCCTTGAGGCACATGGCGTCGGGCAAGGCCGCGGCCATCGCGTGCAGCACGGTCGAGCGGTGCGAGTACACGGCGCCCTTGGGGTTGCCGGTCGTGCCCGAGGTGTAGCAGATGCTGGCGGCGGCGTTCTCGTCGAACGACGGCCAGGCGTAGTTGCCGTCTTCGGCCGCCAGCAGGTCTTCGTAGCAATGCAGGTTGGGCAGCGACGACTCGCGCGGCATGCTTTCGCGGCCGCACATCAGCACGACGTGCTTGAGCGAGGGCAGCGAAGGCGCCAGCTTCTCGACCAGCGGGAAGATGTTCAGGTCAACGAACATCACCTTGTCCTGGGCGTCGGCGATGATCCAGGCCACCTGCTGCGGGAACAGGCGCGGGTTGATCGTGTGGCACACGCGCTGCGAGCCGGAGACCCCGTAGTAGACCTCCATGTGTCGGTAGCCGTTCCAGGCCAGCGTGCCGACGCGGTCGCCCGCTTCCAGGCCCAGGCGATCAAGGGCCTGGGCCAGCTTGCGCGAACGCAGCTCGACTTCGGCCCAGGTGGTGCGGTGCATGTCACCTTCCACGCGCTTGGAAACGATTTCGATGTCGCCGTTGTGCCGCGCGGCGTGCGTCAGCAGAGACGAAATCATCAAGGGCATGTGCATCATGTTGCCCATCAGGCTCATGGGGGACCTCCGAAGTACTGGCTCGCAAGAATGGGGGGAACGATCACGGCGCGCAAATCTGATCACGCACCAACTCAGATCGTCGGAAAATCATAGACGGGATCAAAGGTGCGGTTTGACGACAGCACCCGGGGAATACCCTCAAGTGAACCCATCCGCTGCCGGCACCTGCAAACGCCGCAGCGCCTCGAGGAAAGGCGCCGGCAACGCAGTCGGGCGGCGCTCGGCCCGGTCGACATAGACGTGCACGAAGTGACCGCATGCCGCGCTCAGGGGCTCACCGGCTTCGAACAGGCCGATCTCGTAACGCACGCTGCTCTTGCCGATGTGGGCCACGCGGACGCCGGCTTCGACGTCCTTGGGAAAGGCCAGGGGCGCGAAGTAGTTGCAGTGCGTCTCGATGACCAGGCCGATGACCTCACCGGCGTGGATGTCGAGCACGCCGGCCTCGATCAGGTAGCGGTTGACCGCCGTGTCGAAGTAGCTGTAGTACGTCACGTTGTTGACGTGGCCGTAGATGTCGTTGTCCATCCAGCGCGTGGTGATGGTGCTGAAGTGGGCGTAGGCTTCGCGGCCTTGGGGCTGGGGTCGGCTCATGGGTCGGGTTTGAAAAAAGTTCAGGGAAGGTCGGCCGATGTCGGCGCCGTCAAATCGGCCAGGCGACGCCGCTGCCAGGAGGACAGGGCCTCGCCGACGCTGGCGAGTTGCACCGCGAGCATGGCATCGAGGTCCCGACCATACCCGCCGGCCATGCACATCACCAGCGGGCTTTGCCAGGATTCAGCCAGGCGCATGACCCTTTCGTCGCGCAGTCGCATCGCCTGGGCGCTCAGGCGCAGGTGCCCCAGGCGGTCGCCCTCATGCGGGTCGGCGCCCGCCAGGTAGAACACCAGGTCAAAGGCCCGCAAGCGATGCGACTGGCTCAGGGCCTGCAAAGCCTCGTCCAGTGCCAGCAGGTAGGCCGGGCCGTCACACCCGTCGGGCAGGCCGACATCCAGGCAACCCGGCACCTTGCGAAAGGGAAAGTTCCGCTCGCCATGCAGGGACAAGGTGAAGACGCGCTCGTCGCCGGTGAAGATGGCCGCGGTGCCGTTGCCCTGGTGCACGTCCAGGTCGATGACGGCCACCCGCCGGGCCCAACCCGCCTGCAGCGCGACCTCGGCGGCCACGGCCACGTCGTTGAACACACAAAAACCACTGCCCTGGCTTCGGCTGGCGTGGTGCGTGCCACCCGCCAGGTTGACGGCCACGCCTTCCCCCGCTTTCACCGCGTGGCGCAGCGCCGCCACGGTGCCCCCCACGGAGCGCCGAGACCGCTCCACCAACGACGCCGACCACGGAAAGCCGATTTCACGCTGATGAGCCGCGTCCAGCGTGCCCTGGGTCACCGCCGCCACGTAGCCGGCCTCGTGCACCCGCATCAAGTCCGCCTCGTCACAAGCAGGCGATGGCTGCAGCCTGACCCGAGGCAGGGCCGCGGCGACCCGCTCGCGCAGCAGGCGGTACTTGGCCATGGGGAAGCGATGCCCGGGCGGCAAGACCGGCTCGTGCTGGTCACTGTGGAAGGCAAGCATGCATGACAGCTTAGCAAGATTGACCCCGTCGCCGCGGCCCCGCTACATTAATGACCCATCGGTCAGTTAGAGCCCCGCCTTGCCCCCTGCCACCGCCCGCCCCGTCCCCGCCGTCACCGCAGCAGCAGATCGCCCCGAAGGGGGCGACGGCGGCGACAGCCCCACCTCGGCGTGCCCCATCGGCGCGAAGATGGCGGCGCTGGCCCAACACCTGCCCTTGCCGCGCGCCCGCCAGCGCCGCAAGGCCGCTCGCCCGCAAGAGCTGCTGGAAGCGGCCTTGACCCTGTTCGTCGACAAAGGCCTGGCCGCGACCCGCGCCGAAGACGTCGCCCGACTGGCCGGCGTCTCCAAGGGCACGCTGTACCTCTACTACCCCAGCAAGGACGAGTTGTTCAAAGCCGTGGTGCGCGCCTACCTGAGCGACGCCATCTCGTCCAGCGGCGAGCTCGCCGACCAGTTCGACGGCTCCACCTCCGACTTGCTTCACCTGCTGGCGCGCACCTGGTGGAGCCGCATCGGGTCGTCGCAGGCCGCCGGCCTGCTCTTGCTGATCATGAGCGAGGCGCGCTCTTTCCCCGACCTCGTGCAGTTCTACGTCGACGAGGTGGTGGCGCCCAGCCACGCCTTGCTCGCGCGGGTCGTCGAGCGAGGCGTGCGCCGCGGCGAGTTCCGCCCCATGGACGTGACCTCCGTGGTCCACGCCCTCATCGCCCCCGCGCAGTTCCTCATCCTGTACCGCCAATGCACCTCGGTCTGCACGGCCAACCCCGTGCCGCTCGACCCGGAGCGCTTCATGAACACGCAAATCGAGCTGCTGCTGCGCGGACTGGAGTCCCGCCCGGCCAGCGAGGGCGACTTCGTGGGCAAAACGCCCACATGAGGCGCCTTCGCCACCCTGAATCAGGGTGGGTGTCCATAAAATCTCAGTTTTCCCCGCATTCCCTCCCCTTATCGTCTCCCGTAGGATGCCCAGCATGAACGTCGAACAAGCCCGCTTCAACATGATCGAGCAACAGATCCGCCCCTGGGATGTCCTGGACACCTCGGTGCTGGACCTGCTGTCCGTCGTGCGTCGCGAAGACTTTGTCCCCGCTGCCCACCAGGCGCAGGCCCTGATGGACCTGGAGATCCCGCTGGGCAACGGACGCAGCCTGCTGGCGCCCCGCGTCGAGGCGCGCCTGGTGCAGGACCTGAGCCTGAGCAAGCGCGACACCGTGCTGCAAGTCGGCGCCGCCACCGGCTACGTCACCGCCTTGCTGGCCCACAAGGCCCAGCGTGTCATCGGGCTGGAGGCCCAGGCCGAGCTGGCCTCCACCGCCCGCGGCAACCTGCGCAAGGCCGGCGTGAACAACGCCGAGATCGTGCAAGCCGACGGCACCCAGGGCCTGGCCGCTCAAGCCCCGTTCGACGCCATCTTGCTGACCGGCTCGGTCGCCCAGGTTCCCCAGGCATTGCTCGACCAGCTCAAGGTCGGCGGCCGCTTGCTGGCCATCGTCGGCCAGGAGCCGGTGATGCAAGCCACGCTCTTCACCCGCGTGGCCGACGGCCAGTTCAGCCGCCAGGAGCTGTTTGACACCGTGGCGGCCCGCCTGCCCGGCTTCAGCGAGCCCAGCCGCTTCCAGTTCTGACCCCTTCCCCCCGATTGTTTCCGCCAACCCAAGGACCCAAGATGTTCCAGCACGCCCCCCTGTCCCCGCTTCAACGAGACCGGTCGGAGCGCCGCCGCTGCGCCGTGTACGGGGGCATCGTGGCGCTGGCCTGGGGTCTGGCCGCTTCGCCTGCCGCGAAGGCGGAGAACCTGCTGGAGCTGTTCGACGCCGCCAAGGGCTACGACGCGGCTTACCTGTCGGCGCGCGCCGAGGCCGAATCGGTGCGTCACCAGGCCGAGCAGGCCTACGCGCTCAAGCGCCCGTCCGTGAACCTGCAGGCCTCGATCAACCGCAACCGCTTCGAGTCCGGCACCCCCGACGCCGTCAACCCCCTGACGGGCGCCCCCGTCAGCTACAGCGGCAGCTCCACGAGCAAGAAAATCGGCCTGGTGGCGCGCCAGCCGCTCTACAACGCCGGCAGCAACGCCAAGGTGAGCCAGGCCGAGCAGTCCTTGAACGTCGCCGAAGCCGACCTGCAGATCGCCACGCACGACCTGGCCGTTCGCGTGACGCAAGCCTATTTCGACGTGCTCGGCGCGCAAGACGTGCTCGCCAGCGCCCAGGCGAACAAGACGGCGCTGTCCGAGCAACTGGCCTCGGCCAAACGCAGTTTCGAAGTCGGCAACGCCACCATCACCGACACGCGCGAAGCACAAGCCCGCCACGACCTGGCAACCGCCCAGGAGATCGCAGCCAGCAACGAACTGCGCGTCAAGCGCATCACGCTGGACCAGCTGGTGGGTCGCGCCAACGTCGTGCCCAACCCCCTGCGCGCCCCTTCGGCCCTGGACAGCCTCGCCCCCGGTGACCTGGAAGAATGGGTCAACCAGGCCGGTGGGGCCCCGATCGTGCGCAAGGCCGAGGCCGGCCTGAGCGTGGCCGCCCTGGAAATCGACAAGGCCCGAGCCGGCCACCTGCCCACCCTGGACGCCGTCGCCAGCCACGCCCGCACCGACATCGAGGCCGGCAACGCCGCCACGCGCACCGCCGGTGGCGACGGCACGAACAGCTCGATCGGCCTGGAACTCAACGTGCCGCTGTACGCCGGCCACGCGGTCCAGAACCGCATCGCCGAAGTCTTGCAGCTCAAGGAAAAAGCCGAGCACGACGTCGACAACGCCAAGCGCAAGGTCACCCTCGGCACGCGCCAGGCCTACCTGGGTGTGCAGTCGGGCCTGGCCCAGGTCAAGGCCTACGAGGCAGCAGAGGCCTCGGCCAAACTCGCGCTGGAGGCCACCCAGCTGGGCTACCGCGTCGGGGTGCGCATCAACAAGGACGTGCTGGACGCACAAACCCAGTTGACCAACACCCAGAAGGACCTCTACAAGGCCCGCTACGACGTGATCGTGGGCACCGTCAAGCTGCGCCAGGCCAGCGGCACCCTCAAGCCCGAAGACCTGGGCCAGCTCAACAAGCTGCTGTCGGAGTGAGCCCGGACGGGGCGGCGTCGCGCGGCAACAAGCGCTCGATCTCCGCCATCAGCACCAGCACGTCGATGGGCTTGGTCACGTAAGCCGAGAAGCCCTCGGCCCGCGCCCGGTCCTTGTCTTCCTCGCGCGCATTGGACGTCACGGCGATGACCGGGATGGCCGCTGTGCCCGGGTCTGCGCGCAAACGTCGCAGGACCTCATGGCCGTCCATCTCCGGCAGGTTGACATCCAGCAGGATCAGGTCAGGACGGCGCTCACGAGCCAGCCCCAGCCCCACGGTCGGGGTCATGGCCGTGAGCAGGCTCAAACCGGGCCGGTGCGACAGCAGGTGCTCGATGAGCTGCAGGTTCAGTTCGTTGTCCTCGATGCAAAGCACCGTGCGCTGCGTCCCCCCTTCCCTGGTTCCCTGCGCCAACGTCGGGGTGGCCGGGGCCGCCACCCGGGCGAGGCCGGCTCCGTCATCGCTCAGGGGCTGACAACGCAGCAGGCTCACCCAGAACGTGCTGCCCTCACCCACGCGGCTGTCCACCCCGATGCGCCCGCCCATCAGCCCCACCAGGCGTTTGCTGAGGGCCAGACCGATGCCGGTTCCTTCGATCTGACGCGCATCCGCATCCAGCCGCTCGAAGGGCACGAACAGGCGTGACTGCTGCTCGGCCGTGAGCCCCTCGCCCTCGTCCGACACGCTCACGCGCAGGGCGTCGTCCTGCATCGAGAGCCGGACCAACAGGCGTCCGGCCGGTCGGTTGTACTTGATGCCGTTGGACAGCAGGTTGATGAGCACCTGACGCATCCGGGTGCGGTCGGCCCGCACCCGCCAGCTCGCATCGATGTCGTCGCACAGGAGCTCGATGCCATGCGCCTCGGCCAGCGGTCGCACGAGCGCCAGGCACTCCACCACGAGGTCGCCAACCGACACCGGCTCCAGGCTGAGCGTCATCTGCCCGGACTCGACACGAGACAGGTCCAGGATCTCGTTGATGAGCTCCAGCAGGTGCTGCCCAGCGCCCAGGATGTGGCGAACGTGGCCACTTTGTTTGGCATCCTGCGTCGACAAGGCCAGCAACTGACCGAAGCCCAGGATGGCGTTGAGCGGCGTGCGCAACTCGTGGCTCATGCGCGAGAGGAAATCGCTCTTGCTCTGGTTGGCTCGTTCCGCCTCGTTCTTGGCGCTCAGCAACTCCGCTGTTCGCGCCGCCACCCGCGCCTCCAGCTCTTCGTTCAGCTTGCGCAAGCTCACCTCGGCTTGCTTGCGCTCCGTGACGTCGCGGGAGATCAGCAGGAACGTGGGCTCCCCCCCATCCAGCGGCACCTTGCGCGCCACCGACACCTCGAACCACTTCTGCCCCGCCGGGACGTTCAACGCCAACTCCCGACCCCACACGCAGTTCTGAACGTTGGCGTCCGCGATGGCGCGCAACACAGACTGTGCGCTTTCAGGGGGCATGACCTCGCTCACCCGCCGCCCGATCAACTCGGTGGGCGACTGCAAGATGAGCTCCGGGCGCGCGGCCACCACCCTGAGGTAGCGCCCCTCGGCGTCCAGCTCGAACAAGAGGTCGGGCATGGCCAGCCAGGTGGCAGCCAGCTCCCGCCTCAGCGCCTCGACGCCGGCACCCAACTGGTCGATTTCCAAGAAGCCCCCACGCGGCACCTCGACCGACCAATCGCCCGCGCGCAAGGCGTTGGCCGCGCGGTCCAGGCGGGCCAGCGGGCGGGTCACGTGGCGCCCCAACCACCATCCCATCAGGCCGAACACCAGCAACAAACCGATCAGGTCGGGCACGCGGGCCAGCAGGTCGCTGCGGGTGGCCTCGCTTCGCAAGGCGCGCAGGTCATGCGCCACGTAAACCACACCACGGCGCGAGCTGCGGACCTCGTCACCCCGGGAGGGCAAGGCATAACCCTGCAAGGCGTCCATGGCCAGCCCATCGGCGGACATGCGCCAGTCCGCCATGCGCCCCTGCATCGCGGTGGCGACCCGACCGCCGTCGAGCCCGGGCGCCACCTCCGACAGCGCCTTGCCACGCAGGACCCCACGGTCGGCGTGGATCACCCGCCCGGTCTCGTCCACCAGCAGGATCATCCGCGCCTGAGGCCGGGTGGAGGCCTGCGCCACCTCGTTGAACATCAGGCTCGACAACAGCCCGGGCCCCTGGTCCGCCAGGCGCACCAGGCGGGCCACATCGGCGAGGATCTGCTGCCGGCAAGCCTCGGTCAGGGCCTTCTGGCGCTGATGCCAGGTCACCGCCAGCGACACCGAGCCCACGGCCAGCAGCAAGGCCAGCAAAGCCAGGGGCAGGAAGACGCGCAAAGACCTCACGTTCATGCCCGCTCCGGCAAAAAAGTCGGGTCACACAAATCGGCCAAAGCGGGCGCCTGCCGCAACAAGGACGAGGCCCGCATGACCGCCGACACCGCTTGCGAGGCCTCCAGCAAATGCGGCGTCGCCCCGCCCAACCAACGGCGGTTCTCAGCCAGGTCCGGCAAGCGGATGCCCCGCAACGCCTGCGCCAGCTCATCGGGGCCCAAAGACAGCTGAGCGCCCAGCACCTTCGCCGCCTCGGCGGGCTGCGTGCGCAGGTGCTGCATGGCCCGGAAGTAACCCTGGATCAACGCCCGGATTTGGGCGCCACTCGACGCCGCCGCGTCGGCGTGAACCGCCAGCACATCGACGATCAAACCCGGGAAATGACTGCTGTCGAGCAGGGCCCGAGCCCCGGCCGCCCTCAATTGCGAGGCCATGGGCTCGAAGGTGATCACCGCGTCCACCTCCCCCGCCTCGTAAGCCGACACGTGCTGATCGGCCGTCAGCGGCACCTTGACCAGGTCAGGCATGCGCAAGCCGGCGGCCTGCAACAGGCGAGACAGCATCAACGCCCCCACCGCCGACGACTCGACACCCAGGCGCTTGCCACGCAAATCCGCCAGGCGCTGCACGGACGGCACCGCCAGCACCACGTCGGCGCCATGGGACTCATCGAACACGAGGGCCACCCGGACATCGAGGCCGCCCTCGCGCGCCAGCAGCAACTCATCGAGCGTCAGGGCCGCAGCGGCCACCTCCCGGTTGGCCAGCGCCAGCATGCTCGCGGTGTTGGAGGGGAATTCGATGAGCCGAGCGGTGGACTCGGCGATGTGCCCCTGCTCGCGAGCGAGGAACAACAGGGCGTAGCCGATCCAATCGTTGATGGCGACGCGGATGGGCGCATCGGAGGCGGCACAGCCACTCAGGCCGACCCACGGCAGGCAGCCGGTGGTCCATGCCCCTGCGCCTCCCAGCAGCAGGTTGCGACGATTCATGTGTCGGGTTTCGACCCAAGATCACGCGAGCGTGGCACGGGTCCGGTGTCAAGCAGACCTCATTCTCACACTGCCGACATGGGAAT
Source organism: Burkholderiales bacterium (assembly GCA_016000265.1). Classification (GTDB taxonomy): domain Bacteria; phylum Pseudomonadota; class Gammaproteobacteria; order Burkholderiales; family Burkholderiaceae_C; genus Aquabacterium. The sequence goes on along the minus strand of JAECRL010000003.1, from coordinate 266,987 downwards.
GGAAGGGCTTGCGACGCAGAACAGGAGACCGCCAAAAAGAACGGCCTCCGACTCGGCCCAGGGGGCTTCAATCGGAGGCCGATGAGGTGGTGCCGGCTGTCGGGTTCGAACTGACGACCTACCGCTTACAAGGCGGTTGCTCTACCAACTGAGCTAAGCCGGCGTGGCGCTGATTCTAGCCTCAGCCTCTCACTTGATGCGGCGCAGTGTGGGGCGGCCACCACCGCCGGACGGGGGTTCGGGCTGAGGCTCTTCGGCGACGGTCGACGGGGTCACCGCCTCCACGTCGGACGACGGTCCCCGCTCCTTGCCAGTGGCCCTGCCCGCCGAGGGCGCCAGGCGCAACGGCGAGGTGCCCGCGGGCTTGCCAGACGGCGCGGCCGCACCGCCGACGGCCTCTCCGCCCTCGGGCGCATCGTCCATGTCAGTGGCCGAGGCGGGTGAATCCACCCCGGCGCCACCCAGCGGCGTGGGCACGGGAAAGGCCATGCCCTGCCCGTTCTCGCGCGCGTAGATGGCGATGACGTGATCGATGGGCACCGAGATGTCCCGCGCCATGCCGCCGAAGCGCGCCTTGAACTCGATGAACTCGTTGCCCAGTTGCAACTGGCTCGTGGCCTCGAAGCTGACGTTGAGCACGATCTCGTTGTTCTTGACGTATTCCTGCGGGACTTGGACCGAGCGATCCACGTAGACGGCCAGGTAGGGCGTGAAACCGTTGTCCGTGCACCAGTCGTGCAACGCACGGATCAGGTAGGGACGCGTGGACGAGCCCTGGGGGTCTTGTTCAGTGGACATGCGCGATCAGGCCGGGTGAGAAATCACTTGCGCATCACCTTTTCCGAGGGCGTCAGGGCCTCGATGTAGGCGGGGCGCGAGAAGATGCGTTCAGCATACTTCAACAGCGGCAGGGCGTTCTTCGACAGGTCGATGCCGTAATAGTCCAGGCGCCACAGCAGCGGGGCGATGGCCACGTCCAGCATGGAGAAGTCGTCGCCCAGCATGTACTTGTTCTTCAGGAAGATCGGGGCGAGCTGCGTGAGGCGATCGCGGATCTGCGAACGGGCCTTCTCCAGCTGCTTGTCGTTGGCCTTGACGCCACCGCGGCCCTCCAGGGTGTTCACGTGAGCGAACAGCTCCTTTTCGAAGTTCAGCAGGAACAGGCGCACGCGGGCGCGCGCCACCGGGTCACCCGGCATCAGCTGCGGGTGCGGGAAGCGCTCGTCGATGTATTCATTGATGATGTGCGACTCGTACAGGATGAGGTCGCGCTCCACCAGGATGGGCACCTCGTTGTACGGGTTCATCAGGGCGATGTCTTCGGGCTTGGCGAAGATGTCGACATCGCGGATTTCGAAGTCCATGCCCTTTTCGAACAGGACAAAGCGGCAACGGTGCGAGTAAGGGCAGGTCGTTCCGGAGTAAAGCACCATCATGGCTGTGGGCTCCTAATGTGAGATGGGCAGCAGCACGCTGCCGCAGAAAACAACGAAGCGCAGTGGCCGCTGTCCGCAAGCCACTGCGCCATGGGGCCCTCACCGGTTGGCCGGCAAGGACCTCGGCATCACTTCACGTCTTTCCAGAACGCCGCATTCAGGCGCCAGGCGATGAAGGTGAAGATGGCCAGGAAAATCAGCACGCCCACGCCGATGCGGGTGCGCTGATTCTGAACGGGCTCACCCATCCATTGCAGGTAGGCCACCAGGTCGGCCATGGCGCCATCGAACTCCTGCGGGGACAGGGTGCCCGGGGTCAGCTGGTCGAAACCATCGAACTTGTGGGCCTTCTTGGCGGGGTCGTGCGGGTCGGCCACGTCCACGAACTTGGCCGCGCGCTGGCCTTGCAGCTCCCACAGCACGTGCGGCATGCCGACGTTGGGGAACACCAGGTTGTTCCAGCCGGTCGGACGGGTGTCGTCGCGGTAGAAGGTGCGCAGGTAGGTGTAGAGGTAGTCGGCACCGGAGCCGGAGTGACTGGCGCGCGAACGGGCCACCAGGGTCAGGTCAGGCGGCACGCCACCGAACCAGTCCTTGGCGTCCTTGGGGTTCAGGGACACCTTCATGACGTCACCCACCTTGTCGGTCGGGAACAGGAGGTTGTCCTTGATCTGCTGTTCGGTCAGGCCGATGTCCTTCAGGCGATTGAAGCGCATGAAGGCGGCGGCGTGGCAGTTCAGGCAGTAGTTCGCGAAGATCTTGGCGCCGTTCTGCAGGGCGGCCAGGTCGGTCACGCGTTCCTTGGGGAACTTGTCAAGAACCAGGTCACCGCCCGCAGCCTGCGCACCCGTCACCAGGGCGAAAGCAGCCAGCAAAGAGGCAAGCAGTTTTTTCATGGTTTTGTCTTCCTGCGGCGATCAGTGAGGCGTGAAGGTGATGCGATCGGGCACTTGCTTGAAGGTGCCCAGCTGGCTCCACCAGGGCATCAGCACGAAGAAGCCGAAGTACAGCAGGGTGCCGACTTGCGAGACCAGCTCACCCGTGGGCGACGGAGGCTGCACGCCCAGGTAGCCCAGGATGCAGAAGTTCACGACGAACACACCGTAGACGATCTTGTGCCAGCCCGGACGATAGCGGATGGACTTGACCGGGCTCTTGTCGAACCAAGGCAGCCCAGCCAGGATCACCACGGCGCCGCCCATCACGGCCACACCCCAGAACTTGGCTTCGAAGGTCTTGAGCAGGCCGATCACCACGGCGGCGACGACCAGGCCAATGACCTTGGTCTTGCCCGTGCCTGCGCCCTTGACGAGGTTCAGGATCGCGCCCAGGCCGATCAGGACAGCCAGCACGTTGACCAGATCGTCGGTGGTGGCACGCAGCATCGAGTAGAACGGCGTGAAGTACCAGACCGGGGCGATGTGTGCCGGGGTTTTGAAGGGGTCAGCCGGGATGAAGTTCGGGCGCTCCAGGAAATAGCCACCCAATTCCGGCGCGAAGAAGACCACCGCCGAGAAGACGAACAGGAAGCCGCCCACGCCCAGCAGGTCGTGCACCGAGTAGTACGGGTGGAAGGGAACACCGTCAACCGGGTTGCCGTTCGCGTCCTTCGGGCCTTGCTTGATCTCGACGCCGTCCGGGTTGTTCGAACCCACTTCGTGCAGCGCGATGATGTGGGCCACCACCAGGCCCAGCAGGACCAGGGGCACGGCGATCACGTGCAGCGCGAAGAAGCGGTTCAGGGTGGCATCGCCCACGACGTAGTCGCCGCGGATCAGGATGGCCAGGTCGGGACCGACGAAGGGGATGGCGGCAAACAGGTTGATGATGACCTGGGCACCCCAGAACGACATCTGACCCCAGGGCAGCAGGTAGCCCATGAAGGCTTCTGCCATCAGGCACAGGAAGATCAGGCAACCGAAGATCCACACCAGCTCGCGCGGGGTGCGGTAGGAGCCATAGATCAGGCCGCGATACATGTGCAGGTACACCACGACGAAGAAGGCCGAGGCCCCGGTCGAGTGCATGTAGCGGATCAACCAGCCCCAGGGCACATCGCGCATGATGTACTCGACCGAGGCGAAGGCCAGTTCGGCGTCCGGCTTGTAGTTCATGACCAGGAAGATGCCGGTCACGATCTGGATCACCAGCACCAGCAAAGCCAGCGAGCCGAAGAAGTACCAGAAGTTGAAGTTCTTGGGGGCGTAGTACTCGCCGACGTGCTCGTTCCAGAGCTTGGTGGCCGGGAACCGGTTGTCCACCCAGGTCAGGAGCTTTTCGCCTGCGCCAGCGCCCGCGGGGGCTTGTTTCATTTCAGCCATCTTGGTGTCTCCGATCAGGCCTTCTTGTCCTCACCAATCAGCAGCTTGGTGTCAGACATGTACATGTGGGGGGGCACTTCCAGGTTGTCCGGTGCCGGCTTGTTCTTGAAGACGCGGCCGGCCAGGTCGAAGGTCGAGCCGTGGCAGGGGCACAGGAAGCCGCCCGCCCAGTCATCGGGCAACGACGCTTGCGGGCCGGTCTGGAACTTGGAAGACGGCGAGCAGCCCAGGTGGGTGCAGATGCCGACCGCGACCAGCACGTCCGGCTTGATCGAGCGGTGGATGTTGCGGGCGTACTCGGGGGTGAGTTCAGCCGGCTTGCGCTCGGACTTGGGGTCGGCCAGTTGCGGATCCAGCTTGTTGAGCTCGGCGACCTGCTCGGGGGTGCGCTTGAGGATCCACACGGGCTTGCCGCGCCACTCGACGGTCATCATCTCGCCGGGCTTGAGGGCGCTGATGTCAGCCTCCACGGCAGCACCAGCGGCGCGTGCGCGTTCGGAGGGTTGAAAAGTCGAGACGAAGGGGATGGCGGTGGCCACGCCGCCTGCGCCGCCGACGGCGCAGGCCATGGTCACCCAGGTCCGACGGCTTTGATCCACTGGCTGATTGCTCATGGGTATCCTCAGGGACTGGTGGGACGATGACATTGAAAGGGTCAATCCCGCATTGTAACGGACGCTTCACGCAACTTTGCGGCCCTCGCAGGCGGCCCTCGCCGCGGGGTCACTCGCCCGAACTGCGACATTTCCGCCACATTCACGCCCGTCAAGCCGCAGCACGGCCCTCGTCCTCGCCGGGCCCAGGGGCTCGCAGGCCATACAGTCATCAACAGGCCTCGCACCGAGGCGCAAACAAGGAGCAAGACAATGGGTTTCTTCAGCGAATTCAAGGAATTTGCCGTCAAAGGCAACGTGGTGGACCTGGCGGTGGGCGTGATCATCGGCGGCGCCTTCGGCAAGATCGTGGACTCGGTGGTCAACGACCTGATCATGCCGCTGGTGGGCAAGGCCGTGGGCGGCCTGGATTTCAGCAACTACTACATCGCCCTGGCCGGGCAGCAGGCGGGCCTGCCTTTGGTGGAAGCCAAAAAGGCCGGCGCCGTGTTCGCCTACGGCAGCTTCATCACCGTGGCGCTGAATTTCGCCATCCTGGCCTTCATCATTTTCCTGATGATCCGCCAGATCAACCGCCTCAAGCGCGCAGAAGCCCCCGCCCCGGCAGCGCCTGCCCCGACGCCCGAGGACATCGTGCTGCTTCGCGAAATTCGTGACAGTTTGAAAAAATGACGCAAGCACGGCGGGATCCTGCCGATATCCAGCGTGGAAAGGGCGTCCAAGCGGCCCCTCCTCCCGCCAGATACCGGAAACAAGGACCCGTCCGTGAACGATCCCCGACTCGCTAACGTCCTGCAGGCCGCCTCGGGCCGAATCCAGGCGGCGATCTCGGCTGCACTCGACAAGGTCGCGGTCCAACTGCCCCCTCAGGCCATGGCCGCCACCAGCGGCACCCTGCGCCAGCAGCTGATGGAGGCGGAGCGTGACATCCGACTCAAATCGAGCCGGATCCAGCAAGGTTTTGTCCAGGCGCTCAAGGCCAGCGTGGACAAGGTCTGCCAACCCCACACGGCGACGACCCAGGGCGGCGCGGTCGAGCTGGACTGGTCGGCGCTGTCCCTGGTGGACGACGACGAGGTCGAGCGAGGGGTGATGGCCGACCGCCTCGGTCAGGCGCTGACTCAGGGCTGCGAGGAGCACCTCAAGTCCCTCTACGCCCTGAGCCACGCCCTGATGGGCGAGGATGGCGGGGCCGAGCGCAACCCCCTGCGCCCCCAATCCGTGGCCAAAGCCCTTTTTCGCGGCCTGGGCGACGCCGAGTGCACACCCGAGAGCTGCCAGACGCTGTCGGGCCACCTGGCTCGCCTGCTGGGCCCGGAGCTCAACGCGGCCTACGGCATCATCGTGCAGGAGATGCGCCAACAGGGCATCGAGGCCCGTGCCGTCGGGCTGCGCGCCCGCGGCGGCACCAGCGGTCACGCGCCCTTCAGCACCTCCACGGCCGAGGCGCCGAGTACGGACTTCGGCGCCTTGCCCTCGCGCTCCGGTGGCTTGCAAGACCCGCCACCCACCCGCCCCGGCTCGCCCGCTCCTTCCAGCGGCATGGGGCCCGCCCAGTTCATGGCGCACCAACGCGCCGCGCAGGCCCTGAGCGACATGTTCGGCGTCTCGCTGCCCACCGCACCCATGGCGCTGGAGGGCACGTTCATGCCAGCCTCCGGCGGCTCGGCGCTCAGCCAGGCCGCCGCCCAGGCGGCGCGCGCCGATTTTCAGCACCTGCTTCGCAAGCTGGCGGCGCAGGCACCGTCCCTGCCGACCGCGCCCTCCCTGGCATCGGGCGCAGACGGCGCCGCAGGGTGGCCCCAGTTGCCCGCGGGTGAGGCGGGTCACGACGCCGCCGGGGGAGGCGACCTGGGCGGTGGCCTGGGTGGCGGCTTCGCCGGCCCGCTCATGGCCGTCAACCTGATCCGCGCGCACCGCGAAGAGCTGGTTCGCGCCAGCGGCGGCGCGCCGATCGACCAGATCGTCATCGACATCGTGGCGGCGCTGTTCGATCAGGTGCTCTCCGACCCCAAAGTGGCGCCGCAGATGGCGCGTCAGATCGCCCGGCTGCAGATGCCGGTGCTGCGCGTCGCGCTGGGCGACATCGGGTTCTTCAATTCGCGCAAGCACCCGGTGCGCCGCTTCGTCAACCGCGTGGCCACGCTGTCGGCTGCTTTTGACGATTTCGATCAGGGTCCGGGCAAAGCCTGCCTGGAGCACGTCGTCAGCCTGGTGGACGCCATCGTCGAGGGCGACTTCGACGGCATGGCCGTCTACGAGGTCAAGCTCGCAGAGCTCGAGGGCTTCGTCGACCAGGAAAGCCAGCGCGACGCCGCCGAACACGCTGCCGTGGCCGCGCTGCTCAGCGGCAAGGAAGCCGACCTGCGGGTGCAGCAACGCTACATGCAGATCCTCAAGCGCGAGTTGGCGGACGTCGAGTTGCCCGACTTCGTGCGGGACTTCCTGACGCAGATCTGGAGCCAGGTGCAGGTGATGGCATCGGCGCGCGACGGCGCCGACTCGCCCATGGCGCAGCGCATGAAAAAAGCTGGACACACGCTGGCGCTGAGCGTGCAGCCCAAAGGCCATCCTCAACTGCGCAAGGCCTTCTTGCAGGGGCTGCCGCAGTTGATGCGCGACGTCAACGAAGGCCTGTCCATGATCCAGTGGCCCGAGGAGGCCAAACAGGCCTTCTTCGCGCAACTGCTGCCCGCCCACGCCGAGTGCCTGAAGGCCGCCCCCCACCACGACCTGACCCAGCGCATGCTGGAGCAGCGCCTGCACAAGGTCGAGCAGATCGCCATCCCCTCGCGCGAGGAGGCCGCCAACGACCCGCTGCCCACGCAAGCCCAAGACAGCACCGGCGCCAGCACGCTGACCGTGGTGTCGGCGCTCAGCCAGGAAGAGGTGCGCCAGGCCGGTTTCGTGCCCGAGGCCGCGATCTCGGGCGAGGCCCCGCTGGACATCGACCTCGACAGCCCGAGCGACCCTTCGCTGAGCGACATCGACATCAACCTGGATGCGCCGCCCACGCCGGCCGCCGGCCCGCAACTGGTCCACCACATCCAGAAGGGCACGGCCTACCAGATGCTGATGCAGGGTCAGTGGAAGAAGGTTCGCCTGACCTGGATCAGCGAAGGCCGCACCTTCTTCATCTTCACGCACGGCAACACGCACAAGCAGACCATCTCGCTGACGGCGCGCACGCTGGCGAAGATGTGCGAGGGTCGCCGCTTCAAGGCCTTCGAGCAATCGGAGTTGCTGGAGCGCGCCACCTTGCGCGCACGCCGTCAGCTCGCCGCGCTCAGCGCCGACGCCCGCACGCGCTCGGCGGCCTGACGCCCGGCCAGCAACAGGCGCGCCATCTCGGCCGCCTCGGCGAAACTGCCTTCGTCCGCCCGACCGGTGCCCGCCAGGTCAAACGCCGTGCCGTGATCCGGGCTGGTGCGCACAAAGGGCAGGCCCAACGTCACGTTGACCCCCTCATCGAGCCCCAGGTACTTCACGGGGATGAGGCCCTGGTCGTGGTACATCGCCACGACCACGTCGAACTCGCCTTCGTGGGCCGGCGGGTCGTGGCGAGCGCGCATGAAAACGGTGTCGGGCGCCCACGGCCCCGAGGCGTCGATGCCTTCGGCTCGTGCGGCCTCGATGGCCGGCCCGATGATGCGCACCTCCTCGTCCCCGAACAAGCCGCCCTCCCCTGCATGCGGGTTCAATCCAGCGACCGCCAAACGCGGCCGGCTCAGGCCCCACTGGGTCGCGCTGCGGTGGCTGATGCGCAGGGTCTCCAGCACCGCGTCAAACGTCACCTGCTCGATGGCCTGGCGCAAAGACACGTGGATGGTGACCAGCACCGTCTTGAGCTGGCGGTTGGCCAGCATCATGCGGACCGGCGCCATGGGCTGCCCCGGCGGCGTGCCCTCGGCCTGCAGCAACTCGGTGTGCCCCGGATAGGGCTCACCCGCCAGGGCCAGCGCCTCCTTGTGCAGCGGTGCGGTCACGATGGCGCCCACCCCACCCTGTTGAGCCAGCCGGACCGCCTCGCGGATGCAGGCGGCAGCGGCCTGACCGGCCCGGCGGTCCACACGGCCCAGCGGGGCCTGCAGCAGATCGGGCGGCAACCCCGGAGGCGCCCACACCCCCATCTCGCACGAAGTCAGCCGGGCGACGTCGCGCCAATCGTTCAGGCGCACCACGATGGGGCGCCGATCGGCGGGCAGCCAGCTCAGGGCCCGCGCCATGACGTCGGGGCAACCCACCACGAAAGCCTGCGGGTCCCGCCGCTCGCTCGCCCACCACTTGGCGATGATTTCGGGGCCGATGCCACAGGCGTCGCCCATGGTCAGGGCCAGCCAGTCAGCGAGGGGTGAGGCAGCGTTCACGCGAAAACTCCGGGGGCATGGACATTGCTAACCATTGTCGCGTGGTTCACCCCCGACGGACGGAGGGCGAGCCCGGTTGCTACACTGCGCACATGACTTGGTTGGACGACGTACGTTGGGACGAAAACGGGCTGGTGCCCGTGATCGCCCAGGAAGACAGCACCGGCGACGTGCTGATGTTTGCCTGGATGAACCGGGAGGCCTTGGCGCGCACCGCCGAAACCGGCGAAGCCGTCTACTGGAGCCGCTCACGCAAGCGGCTGTGGCACAAGGGCGAGGAGTCCGGCCACATCCAGAAGGTGCACGCCATCCGCCTGGACTGCGACCAGGACGTCGTGCTGCTCAGGGTGACGCAACTGGGCCACGAACCCGGCATCGCCTGCCACACGGGCCGTCACAGTTGTTTCTTCCAGAGGTACGACAATGGCGCCTGGGTGACGGTTGACCCCGTCCTCAAAGACCCGAATTCCATTTATTCATGACGAGCGAACCGAACCAACTGGACGTGCTGGCCCGCCTGGCCGAGGTCATCGAATCCCGCAAGGGCGGCGACCCGGACAAGAGCTACGTGGCGCGCCTCTTTCACAAGGGCACCGACACCATCTTGAAAAAGGTGGGGGAGGAGGCCACGGAAGCCGTCATCGCAGCCAAGGACCTGGCCGCAGCGGACACGCCCGAGCACAGAAAGGCCCTGATCGGAGAATTCGCCGACCTGTGGTTCCATGCCATGGTCGCGATGGCGCACCTGGGCCTCAAGCCGCAGGACGTCGTCGCCGAACTGGCTCGTCGCGAGGGCTTGTCGGGTCTGGTGGAGTTTGCCAGCCGGGGGGCTTCACCGCCTTCCTCGGCATCCGCATGAGCACATGCCCCCGGGTCAAGGGCCCGGGATCTTGAATTCGCAGTGGCGAGGCCGCACCATGCCAACAAGGTGCCGCATCGTCCCATCGGCAAGTTTGTCAATTGTTCTGGGCCACCGGCCCGCTTGGAGTAGATCATGGGTTCGTTCAGCATCTGGCACTGGTTGATCGTGCTGGTCATCGTGGTGATGGTCTTCGGCACCAAAAAGCTCAAGAACGTCGGCTCCGACCTCGGTTCGGCCGTCAAGGGCTTCAAGGACGGCATGAAGGACGGTGGCACCGCCGCCGCGGCCGACACCACGCCGGCCCAGCAGGTCACCAACGCCACCCGCAGCGACGCCAACACCGTTGACGTCGACGCGAAGTCCAAGTCCTGATGCGTCGCGGCAAAGCCAACAAGCTGACGCATGATTGACTTCGGCATCGACAAGCTGGCGCTCATCGGTGCCGTCGCCCTCATCGTGATCGGCCCGGAGCGCCTGCCCCGCGTGGCCCGCACCGTGGGTGTGCTCATCGGCAAGGCGCAACGCTACGTCTCGCAGGTCCAGTCCGAGGTCAACCACTCCATGGAGCTGGAAGAACTCAAGAAGATGAAGGACAACCTGCAGACGGCGGCCCAGGACTTCGGGCAGTCGGTGCAGAGCGGCCTCAACGAAGCCAGCGCCGCGCTGAGCGACAGCGATGCCGAGACGGCCGCCTACCCCAGCTTCTACAACGACATCCCGTCGGCCCCTTACGGTTCGGGCACGCCCGTGCGCAAGAACTGGCGCCTCAAGCGGGGCGCCACGCCGCTTTGGTACAAGCAAAAACACGGTGTGCGACGGCACGTGCAATCGGGTGCCGCCCGCGTGGCACGCTTCCGCCCGAGCCCGCTGAACACGCATCGCCAACCCTGAGTCCCCGTGAGCAACCCCAACCCCAGTCCCGATGGCCTGAACGGCGCCGAGCAGCCGTTCGTCACCCACCTGGTGGAACTGCGTGACCGGCTGATTCGGGTGGTCTTTGCCATCGGCATCGCCTTCATCGCGCTGGCCATCTACCCCTCCCCTTCGGCGCTGTACGACCTGCTGGCCATGCCGCTGGTCGAGCACCTGCCCAAGGGTGCCACGCTGATCGCCACCAACCCGATCTCACCGTTCATGGTGCCCATCAAGGTCACCATGCTGGCGGCCTTCATGCTGGCGCTGCCGGTGGTGCTCTACCAGATCTGGGCCTTCGTGGCGCCAGGCCTGTATCAGCACGAAAAGCGCCTGGTGCTGCCCCTGATCGTCTCCAGCACGCTGCTGTTCTTCCTGGGCGTGTCGTTTTGCTACTTCTTCGTCTTCGGCAAGGTCTTCACCTTCATCCAGGAGTTCGCGCCCAAAAGCATCACCGCTGCGCCTGACATCGAGGCCTACCTGAGCTTCGTGCTCAACATGTTCATCGCCTTCGGGGCCGCTTTCGAGGTGCCGGTGGTGCTGGTCATCCTGGTGCGCATGGGCATGGTGTCGATCGAGAAGCTGCGCGACTTCCGCAGCTACTTCATCGTGATCGCCTTCGTGATCGCCGCCGTGGTGACGCCACCCGATGTGGTGTCTCAGCTGGCGCTGGCCATCCCGATGTGCCTGCTCTACGAAGTGGGCATCGTGGCAGCGGGGCTTTTCGTCAAGCACACCAAGGCGCCGGACCAGGACGAGCCCAGCGCGTCCTGAGCCTCAAGCCCCACGCCGCGGGACCGACACCCGCGGCACCCACGCTCGCGGGGCCCTCATTCTGATTCCGCGTCCTGATCGGCGTCCGCTTCCGGCGCCACCGCTTCGCGGCTGGCGGCTTGTGGACGGGTGGCGGTGACGATGCTGACCACCACGCCCTTGTCCCCGCGCTGCACCTTGACCTGGGCAGGCTCGCCCGGTTTGAGCGCAGCGACCGCGTTGAGCAACTGCGCCGTGCTGTTGACGCGGCTGCCCCCCACCTCGGTGACCACGTCACCCGGTTTGAGGCCACCTCGGGCCGCGGGGCCATCGCGCAGCACGCCCGTGATCAAGACCCCTTCGCGGGTCTGCAGGTTGAAGGTCTCCACGATCTCCGGGGTGAGGTCGCGGGGCTCCACCCCGATCCAGCCCCGCGTGACGCGCCCATCGCGGATCAGGCTGTCCATCACGTGTCGAGCGGTGGAGACGGGGATGGCGAAACCGATGCCCATGTTGCCACCCGAGCGCGAGTAGATGGCCGTGTTGATGCCGACGAGGTGGCCGTGCGTGTCCACCAGCGCGCCCCCCGAGTTGCCGGGGTTGATGGCCGCGTCGGTCTGGATGAAGTTCTCGAAGGTGTTGATGCCCAACTGGTTGCGACCCAGGGCGCTGACGATGCCGCTGGTCACGGTCTGGCCGACGCCGAAGGGGTTGCCGATGGCCAGCACCGCATCGCCCACCAGCAGGGACTCCGAGTTGCCCAAGGTGATGGCGGGCAGGCGCTCCAGGTCGATCTTGAGCACCGCCAGGTCGGTCTCGGGGTCGGTGCCGATGACCTTGGCCTTGGCCTTGCGCCCGTCGGTCAGCATGACCTCGATGTCATCCATGCGGTCGACCACGTGGTTGTTGGTCAGCACATAGCCTTCGGGCGAGACGATGACGCCCGAGCCGATGCCCGATTGAGGCTGGTCGTTTTGCTCGCCGAAGAAGTAGCGGAACCACGGGTCGCTGCGATGCGGGTTGCGGCGGGCGGTGCTGGCCGTGACCACGCTGACGACGGTGGGGGCGGCCTGGCGGGCGGCGTCGCTGAAGCCGGCCGCGGCCTGGCTGGCGCTGCGCCCGGGCACGTTGGATGCCACGGACACGGTGGCGTCGGGCAGCGGGGCTCGCCACGGCACGCTCTGCACCCATTGGGGCTTGAACGTGGCCAGCACGAACAGCACGGCCACCGCGACCGTCACGGCCTGAGAGAAAATCAGCCAGGTTTTGCGCATGAACATCACAAGCCGAAAGGGCCTGCCGTGATCGAAAGAGACACTCTGGTGACCCACCTCCATGCCCTGCTGGAGGCGGACCGTTACAAGGATTATGGGCCGAACGGCCTTCAGGTTGAGGGCAAGTCGCAGATTCGCAAGGTGGTCACCGGCGTGACCGCCAGCCTGGCGCTGATCGAAGCCGCCGCGGCCGAGGGCGCGGACGCGCTGCTGGTGCACCACGGCCTGTTCTGGCGCGGCCAGGACGGGCGCGTGACGGGCTGGATGAAGCAGCGCCTGAGCGCGCTGCTGCGTCACGACATCAACCTCATCGCCTACCACCTGCCCCTCGATGCCCACCCCTCGCTGGGCAACAACGCGCAGTGGGGACAACGCCTGGGCTGGGTGGCCGACGCCCGCTTCGGCGACCAGGACCTGGGCTTCATCGGATCGGCGCCCGACCCCGACGGACTGACGCTGGCGGCCCTGGTGAGCCAGGTCGAGGCGAACATGGGTCGTGCACCCGTGGTGGCCCCCGGCGACGGCCGCGTGCTCAAGCGGCTGGCCTGGTGCAGCGGCGGGGCCCAAGGGTACTTCGAGCAGGCCATCGCAGCGGGTGCCGACGTGTTCCTGACCGGGGAAATCTCAGAGCCGCAGGCGCATTACGCCCGGGAAACCGGGGTGGCCTTCCTGGCTTGCGGGCACCACGCCAGCGAGCGCCACGGGGTGCAGGCGGTGGGTGATCACCTCGCGGCACGCATGGGCCTGAGTCACACCTTCATCGACCTGCCGAACCCGGCTTGAAGCCGCTGGGCCTGTGGGCTCAGTGGTGGGCCAGGACCTGACCGAGCTCGGCGAAATTGCGCGAATGCAGGTCGGGCTCGATGGTCGTGTTCATGGCCATCTCCAGTCGCCGGGCCGAAAACAGCCCGCGCAACACGGTGGCGCCCTGCTTCTTCTGTGTGACCAGCAGGTAGCGCAGGTTGTGCTCATGCAGCGTGGCCGCGATGTCGCCCAGGTGGGCGGTTCGCACGTCAGCGAGGTCGACGGTGTCCCAGGCGGTGACGGGGACCATGATGTCGGCCAGGCTGAGTTCGCGGTGAGCGACCTGCTGGTTGGAGGCCCGCAAAACCGGGCGCTCGCCCTGGAGGTCTTCGGCGGTGACCATGCCGACCAGCTCGCCATCGGCCCCCGACACGAACACCATGCGCACACCGGCTCGCATCATCAGGTGCAGGGTGGCATCGAGGCCGTCACGGTGGCTGGCCACCACGCAGGGGCTTTGCTGAAGGTCGGTGAGCAGGCTGAGCGCGGGCTCATGGGGTTGGGCCGAGCGCTGCACCCGGGGCAGGCTGGGGGCCAGGCCGAGGGCCTGGACTCTCAGGGACTTGTAGCCGTGGCGGTGGGGCATGACTCACTCCTTTCAAGTTCTGAAAGAACAGCCTACGCCTGCTGACGACACTTGCACTCGGTGACCACCATGCCCCTGCTGGCAGGGGTGTGATGGATCACACGGAGTGGGCGTCAGATTCGCACGGGGATGCCGCGGGCGGCCATCACGGCCTTGGCCTCGGCCACGGTGTACTCGCCGTAGTGGAAGATGCTGGCGGCGAGCACCGCGTCGGCACCGCCTTGCTGAACACCGTCGGCGAGGTGGTCGAGGTTGCCCACGCCCCCCGAAGCGATCACGGGCACGCCGACTGCGTCGCTGACGGCGCGGGTCAAGGCCAGGTCGAAGCCGGACTTGGTGCCGTCGCGGTCCATGCTGGTCAGCAGGATCTCGCCGGCGCCGTGTTCGGCCATCTGGGTGGCCCAGGCCACGGCGTCCAGGCCGGTGTTCTTGCGGCCGCCGTGGCTGTAGACGTCCCAGCCCTCACCGCGTGCGGCGAGGTCATCACCCTGGCGCTTCTTGGCGTCGATGGCCACGACGATGCACTGCGAGCCGTACTTGTCGGACGCGTCGCGGATGACCTGCGGGTTGGAGATCGCGGCCGAGTTGAAGCTGACCTTGTCTGCGCCGGCGTTGAGCAGGCGACGCACGTCTTCGACGACGCGCACGCCCCCTCCCACCGTCAAGGGGATGAACACCTGCGAGGCCACGGCCTCGATGATGTGCAGGATCAGGTCACGGCCGTCGCTGGTGGCGGTGATGTCCAGGAAAGTGAGCTCATCGGCGCCCTGCTCGTTGTAGCGCGCGGCGATCTCGACCGGGTCACCGGCGTCGCGCAACTCGACGAAGTTGACGCCCTTGACGACCCGCCCGCCCGTGACGTCCAGGCAGGGGATGATGCGTTTGGCCAGCACGTCGCGTCAGCCTTTGCCGTTGAGCTCGTCGGCGCGCTTTTGGGCCGCGGCGAAGTCCAGGTCGCCGCTGTAGATGGCGCGACCGCAGATCACGCCCTCGACGCCTTCGTCTTCGACGGCGCACAGCTCCACGATGTTCTGGATGTTGGACAGGCCGCCCGAGGCGATGACCGGGATGGTCAGGGCCTGGGCCAGCTTCACGGTGGCGTCGATGTTGATGCCGGTGAGCATGCCGTCGCGGCCGATGTCGGTGTAGATGACGCCTTCGACGCCGTAGTCCTCGAACTTCTTGGCCAGGTCGATGACCTCGTGGCCGGAGAGCTTGCTCCAGCCGTCGGTGGCGACCTTGCCGTCCTTGGCATCGAGGCCGACGATGATGTGGCCGCCGAAGGCGGTGCAGGCGTCGCGCAGGAAGCCGGGGTTCTTGACTGCGGCGGTGCCGATGATGACGTAGCTCAGGCCGTCGTCGAGGTAGCGCTCGATGGTGTCGAGGTCGCGGATGCCGCCGCCCAACTGGACGGGGATCTCGGAGCCGACTTCCTGGATGATGGCCTTGATGGCGGCTTCGTTCACCGGCTTGCCGGCGAACGCCCCGTTGAGGTCCACCAGGTGCAGGCGGCGCGCGCCGGCATCCAGCCAGCGGCGGGCCATGGCAGCCGGGTCCTCACCGAAGGTGGTGGAGTCGTTCATGTCGCCTTGCTTGAGGCGAACGCATTTGCCGTCTTTCAGGTCAATCGCAGGAATCAGCAGCATGGCTGGGATGCGGAAAGTGATCAGTCGAGGGGATGCCTGGCGAGCCAGGCGGGAAGGGGCGGCGGCCGGGCTCAGGGCCGCCAGAGCAGGAAATTGCGGTACAGGGCGAGCCCGTGTTCGGCACTCTTTTCAGGGTGGAACTGCGTGGCAAAAATGTTATCCCGAGCCACAACACTGGTAAAGCGGACACCGTACTCGGTTTCGCCGGCGCTGTGTTGGGGATTGTCCACATGCGCATGGTAGCTGTGGACGAAGTAAAACCAGCTTTCGTCGGGGATGCCGGCCCACACGGGATGCGGTTGGCCGCCCCACAGGCCCGGGTGGCGGGCCTGGCTGACGCGGTTCCAGCCCATCTGCGGCACCTT
This sequence comes from Burkholderiales bacterium, assembly GCA_016000265.1. Classification (GTDB taxonomy): domain Bacteria; phylum Pseudomonadota; class Gammaproteobacteria; order Burkholderiales; family Burkholderiaceae_C; genus Aquabacterium. The sequence goes on along the minus strand of JAECRL010000003.1, from coordinate 251,047 downwards.
GTAGCGGCTGCCATCGGGCTGGACCTGGCCGGCCAGGCGGAATTTGCGCACCTGCCCGGGGATCAGGCCCAGGCCGGGGGTGTCCTGCTCTTCGGAATGGTCCAGCAGCATCTGCATGCCCACGCACACGCCCATCAGGGGCTTGGTGGCGGCAGCGGTCAGGACGGCGCCCAGCAGTTCGCCCCCGTGGGCCTCGCGCAGTTCGCGCATGCAGTCGCGCATGGCGCCCTGCCCTGGCAACACCACGCGCTCGGCGGCGTGAACCACCTGGGGGTCGTTGGTGACGACAACCCGCACGTCAAGGTCGCGAGCGGCGTGCTCCACCGCTTGCGAGACGGAACGCAGGTTGCCCATGCCGTAGTCGATGACGGCGACAGTCGAGGTCTGGCTCATGGTGTCAGCAGCGTGCAGCCAACGGGGCGATCACAGCGAGCCCTTGGTCGATGGGATGACACCGGCCATGCGAGGGTCGCGCTCCAGCGCAGCGCGCAAGGCGCGGGCAAAGGCCTTGAACACGGTCTCGCACTGGTGGTGCGCGTTGGTGCCCTTGAGGTTGTCGATGTGCACGGTGACGCCGGCGTGGTTGACGAAGCCCTGGAAGAACTCGTAAGTCAACTGGGTGTCGAAGCCGCCGATGCTGCCCGAGGTGAACGGGATGTGCATGTGCAGACCGGGGCGACCGGAGAAGTCGATGACCACGCGCGACAGGGCCTCGTCCAGGGGCACGTAGGCGTGACCGTAGCGGCGGATGCCCTTCTTGTCGCCCACGGCCTGAGCAAAGGCCTGGCCCAGGGTGATGCCGACGTCTTCCACCGTGTGGTGGCCGTCGATGTGCAGGTCGCCCACGGCGTGGATGTCGAGGTCGACCAGGCCATGGCGGGCGATCTGGTCGAGCATGTGGTCGAAGAAGCCGATGCCGGTGTGCAGCTTGGCTGCGCCCGTGCCGTCCAGGTTGATGCGGACGGTGATCTGGGTTTCGGCGGTGTTGCGGGTGACTTCGGCCACGCGGTCGGCGCTGGGGGCCGGCACCATGTCAGGGGCGTTCATGCTTGAGGGGAATTCAGGGGTTCGCGCAGGATGTCGGACAAGGCCGCGATGAGCGCGTCATTTTCCGAGGGGAGTCCAACGGTCAGTCGGATGCAGTTTGCCAGCAATTGGTGCAGGCCTGCGACATTTTTGATCAGGATGCCCCGGGCCTTGAGGGCCTGAAAAGCCGCCGCCGAGTCGTTGACGCGCACCAGGATCATGTTGGCCTGGCTGGGGTAGGCGCGCGCGCCGGGCATGCCAGCCAGGGCGGCCATCAGGCGCTCGCGTTCGGCCTTGATGGTGACGGCCTGGCGCTCGAACTCGTCGGCGTGTTCGAGGGCGAACAGGGCGGCTTCGGTGTTGAGCACGCTGATGTTGTAAGGCGGGCGGACCTTGTCGACCTGCTCGATGAGGTCGGCTCGGCCCAGCATGTAGCCCAGGCGCACACCAGCCAGGCCGAACTTGGAGAGCGTGCGCATGAGCAGCACGTGCGGGTGCGAAGCCAGCCGCGACAGGTAGGACCGGCTGGCGAAGGGCTGGTAGGCCTCGTCGATGACGACCAGGCCGGGGTGCCCCGCCGCCACGTTCGCCGCGACGGCCTGCACGACTTGCTCGATGGCGTCGTCGTCCCACAGGTTGGCCGTGGGGTTGTTGGGGTAGGCGATCCAAGTGAGGGCCGGGCGGTGCTCGACCACGGCGGCGACCATGGCGGCGGCGTCGAGCTCGAAGTCGGTCGTCAGCGGCACGCCCACGAACTTCAAGCCGGCGAGTTGGGCCGACAGGGCGTACATGACGAAGCCGGGCAGCGGCGCGATCACGGTGGCGGGGCGGTCACCAGGTTGAAGGCCTTGCTGAGCGCAGGCGGTGCACAGCAGGCTGATGAGCTCGTCGGAGCCATTGCCCAGCACCAGGCCCATGTCGGCGGCGATGCCGGCGTGCTCGCGCAAGGCCGCATGCAGGTCGTTGATGCGGGTGCCGGGGTAGCGGTTGAGCGCAACGGCACCCAGGCGGCGCCCCAGTTCGGCCTGCAGCTCGGGCGACAGGGTGAACGGGTTCTCCATGGCGTCGAGCTTGACGAAGCCGGCGGCGTCCTGCACGTGGTAAGCGTGCATGGCGCGAACGTCGGCACGGAACACCGATTGCAGTGCGTTGGGGCTCACGGGGGTGTCGGGGTGCATGCTGCTGGTGCTGCTGGTGCTGGTGCTGGTGCTCACGAGGCTGCATCCTTCAATCGGAACTCTGCGGCCTGAGCGTGGGCTTGCAGCCCCTCGCCACGGGCCAGCACCGAGGCCGTCTTACCGAGAACCTGGGCACCGGCTTCGCTGACCTCGATGAGGCTGCTGCGCTTTTGGAAGTCGTACACGCCCAGCGGTGAGCTGAAACGCGCCGTGCCCGAAGTGGGCAGCACGTGGTTGGGGCCGGCGCAGTAGTCGCCCAGCGACTCGGATGTGTAGGCGCCCAGGAAGATGGCGCCGGCGTGCTTGAGCAGGGGCTCCCAGCGGTGCGGCTCGTGGCTGCTGACCTCGAGGTGCTCGGGCGCGATGCGGTTGGAGATGTCGCACGCCTCTTCCATGCTGCGCGTGAGGATCAGCGCGCCCCGCCCTTCCAGGGAGGCGCGGATGATGTCGGCGCGCGGCATGGTGGGCAGCAGGCGGTCGATTTCGGCCTGGACCTTCTCGATGTAGGCGGCGTCCGGGCACAGCAGGATGCTCTGAGCCAGTTCGTCGTGCTCGGCCTGGCTGAACAGGTCCATGGCGACCCAGTCGGGCGGCGTGGAGCCGTCGGCCAGGACGAGGATCTCGCTGGGGCCGGCGATCATGTCGATGCCGACGGTGCCGAAGACGTGCTTCTTGGCGCTGGCCACGTAGGCGTTGCCGGGCCCGGTGATTTTGTCGACCTTCGGGACGGTGGCGGTGCCGTAAGCCAGGGCCGCCACGGCCTGCGCCCCCCCGATGGTGAAGGCGCGGCTGACGCCAGCCACGTGCGCGGCGGCCAGCACCAGCGGGTTCTTCTCGCCCTTGGGCGTCGGCACGACCATGATGATCTCGGCCACGCCGGCCACGTGGGCGGGGATGGCGTTCATCAGCACGGACGAGGGGTAGGCGGCCTTGCCGCCGGGCACGTAGATGCCCACGCGATCCAGCGGCGTGACCTTCTGGCCCAGCAAGGTGCCGTCTTCGTCGCGGTACTGCCAGCTCACGCCGGTGGCCTGCTTCTGGCGCTCGTGGTACGAACGAACCCGGCGGGCGGCGGATTCGAGCGCCTCGCGCTGCATGGCGGGCAGGCTGTCGAACGCGGCCTGGAGTTCGGCCTGGCCGAGCTCCAGCGCCGCCATGCCGCCCACCGTGAGGTGGTCAAAGCGGGCGGTGTACTCGAGCACAGCGGCGTCGCCGCGGGTGCGCACGTCGGCCAGGATGTCGGCCACGCGCTGCTCGATGGCCGAGTCCGTCTCGGCAGACCAATGCAGAACCCGCTGGAAGGCGGTTTCGAAATCAGGCTGAGCGGTGGCGAGGTGGCGGATGGCGACAGTCATGGTGGTGAGGATCTCAGATTTCATGGCCCGCGGCTCAGGCGGGCTGATCGGATCTGGTGATGGGCTCGATAGCGACCGCGGACAAGACGAGGGCAGGCCCGTTCAGGCCGGGATGGCGGACTCGAAGGCCTGGATCAGGGCGCGAATGGGTTCGCGCTTGAGCTTCAGCGAAGCCTGGTTGACCACCAGGCGCGAGCTGATCTGCATGATCTCTTCGACCTCGACCAACTTGTTGGCCTTGAGCGTGTTGCCGGTGGAGACCAGGTCGACGATGGCGTCGGCCAGACCGGTCAGCGGGGCCAGCTCCATCGAGCCGTACAGCTTGATGAGGTCGACGTGCACGCCTTTGTTGGCGAAGTGCTCGCGGGCGATGCTCGTGTACTTGGTGGCCACGCGGATGCGGGCGCCCTGCTTGACGGCGGCAGCGTAGTCGAAATCGGCGCGCACGGCCACGCTCATGCGGCACTTGGCGATGTTCAGGTCGAGCGGCTGGTACAGGCCGTCGCTGCCGTCCTGGCTGCCCGCGTGCTCGATGAGGATGTCCTTGCCGGCCACGCCGATGTCGGCGCCGCCGTGCTGCACGTAGGTGGGCACGTCGGTGGCGCGCACCAGCACCACGCGCACGTCGTCGCGGTTGGTGGGCAGGATCAGCTTGCGGGACTTTTCAGGGTCTTCGAGCACCTGGATGCCGGCGGCGGCCAGCAGCGGCAGGGTCTCTTCGAAGATGCGGCCCTTGGAGAGTGCGAGGGTGATCATGTTCAAGCGCTTTCCTTGACGCGGGTGATGTCCGCCCCGATGCCGCGCAGCTTCTCTTCCATGCGGTCGTAGCCGCGGTCGAGGTGGTAAATGCGGTCGACGGTGGTCTCGCCTTCGGCCACCAGGCCGGCGATGACCAGGCTGGCCGACGCGCGCAGGTCGGTGGCCATGACGATGGCACCCGACAGGCGCGGCACGCCGGTGACGACCGCGCTGTGGCCGTCGACTTCGACCTTCGCGCCCAGGCGGATCAGCTCGTTGACGTGCATGAACCGGTTCTCGAAGATGGTCTCGTGGATGGCCGCGGTGCCCTCTGCGACGCTGTTGAGCGCCATGAACTGGGCCTGCATGTCGGTGGGGAAGCCCGGGTGCTCCTTGGTGCGGAACCCCACAGCCTTCGGGCGGCCGTTGCCTTGCACGCGGATCCAGTCGGGGCCGATCTCCAGCGACACACCGGCTTCGCGCAGCTTGTCGATGACCACTTCAAGCTGCTCGGCGTCGGTGCGGCGCAGGGTGACGTCGCCGCCGGCGGCGCCCACGGCGCACAAGAAGGTGCCGGTCTCGATGCGATCGGGGATGATGTGGTGGGCCGCCGCACCGCTCAGGCCGTGCAGGCTGTTGACACCCTGAATGCGGATGCGGTGCGTGCCGTGGCCTTCGATCTGGGCGCCCATGGCGATGAGCAGCTTGGCCAGGTCGACGATCTCGGGCTCCTGGGCGGCGTTCTCCAGGATGGTCTCGCCTTCGGCCAGGGTGGCGGCCATCAGCAGGTTCTCGGTGCCGGTGACCGTGACCATGTCGGTGGTGATGCGCGCGCCCTTGAGGCGGGTGGGCTGGCCGTCGGCGCCTTCGGGCGTGCGGGCCTCGATGTAGCCGTGCTCGACCGTGATCTGAGCACCCATGGCCTGCAGGCCCTTGATGTGCTGGTCGACCGGGCGCGAGCCGATGGCGCAACCACCCGGCAGGGACACGCGGGCGCGACCGAATCGCGCCAGCAGCGGCCCCAGCACCAGGATGGACGCGCGCATGGTCTTGACCAGCTCGTAGGGCGCCTCAGGGGTGTGGATGTGCTGGGCGTTGAGCGACAGGCAGCTGGCGTCGTCGGGGTCGGCCTCGTGGACCACGCCCATGTTAGCCAGCAGGCGCAAGGTGGTGCCGACGTCCTTGAGACGCGGCACGTTGCGCAGCTCCACCGGCTCGGCGCACAACAGGGTGGCGCAGAGGTCGGGCAAGGCGGCGTTCTTGGCGCCGGAGATCGTCACTTCGCCTTGCAGGCGGCGACCACCACGGATCAGGAGTTTGTCCATGAAGCACGAAGGGCGCACCGCCACCACAGAGCGGGTGACGCATGCGCCAGATGAAAAGGGTGAGTCTGGGGTGAGAAATCAGGCCTGCTTGGGCTGCTGCGTCCATTCGGTGGGCGTCAGCGTCTTCATCGACAGGGCATGGATCTCGGCTCGCATTCTATCGCCCAGGGCCTGGTAGACGCGCTGGTGACGCGCCACCCGGTTCTTGCCCTCGAACTCGGCGGAGACGATGGTGGCAAAGAAGTGCTGGCCGTCGCCCTCGACTTCGAGGTGGGTGCAGGGCAGGCCGGCGGCGATGTATTGCTGGACTTCAGCGGGGGTGGGGTTGGCCATGGGCGGGGTCGTCTCGGATGAGGATGGGAGGTCAGTGCCGGATCTTGTAGCCGGTCTTGAGCAGGTGCAAGGCCAGCGCGGCCACGGCCACGGTGACGCTGGCGACCACGCCCAGGCTGAGCCAGGGGCTGACGTCGCTTTGGCCGAAGAAGCCGCGGCGGAAGCCGTCGATCAGGTAGAAAAAGGGGTTGAGGCGGGAGACACCGTGCCAGAACGCCGGCAGGGAGTGCACCGAATAGAACACGCCCGACAGGAAGGTCATGGGCAGGATGACGAAGTTCTGGAAGGCGGCCATCTGGTCGAACTTGTCGGCCCACAGCCCGGCGATCAGGCCCAGCGAGCCCAGCAGGCAGCCGCCCAGCAGCCCGAAGACCAGCGCCCACAGGGGCTCGGCCATCTGCGGCGGCGCAAACCAGGTCGTGGCCAGCCAGACGCCCGCACCCACCATCAGGCCACGCACCAGCGAGGCGCCCACGTAGGCCAGGAACCAGGCGCGGTGCGACAGCGGCGTCAGCAGCACGAACACCAGGTTGCCCGTGATCTTGCTCTGGATGAGGGACGACGAGCTGTTGGCGAAGGCGTTCTGCAGCAACGACATCATCACCAGGCCGGGCACCAGGAACTGGGTGTAGCCCACGCCTTTGTAGACCTGGACGTGGTCTTCGAGCACGTGGCCGAAGATGAGCAGGTAGAGCACGGCGGTGAGCACCGGGGCGCCCACGGTCTGGAAGCTGACCTTCCAGAAACGCAGCACCTCTTTGGTGAACAGCGGGCGCGCGCCTTGCAGCGAAGACAACAAGCTCATGGGGTGCCCCCGGCGGGGTGTGCTGGCGGAGGCGGAGGCGTCAGGCGGCCTTGCATGATGGCCAGGAAGACGTCTTCCAGGTCGGCGCGGCCCATCTCCAGGTCCTCGATGGCGCAGCCAGCGTGGCGCAACGCGGCCAGGGTCCGCTCGACCTCGGCGGCGTCGTGCGCGGGCAGTTGAACGATGCGCCCCGTCACGCGGGCGCGCGCCGCCAGCTCAGGCGGCAAGGCGGCGTCGGTCTTGAAGCGCAGCATGGTCGAGGCGGTGCCGGCCAGCAGGGCCGACGTCCGGTCCAGCGCCACCAGCTCGCCTTGTTTGAGCATGCCGATGCGGTGGCACAGCGCCTCGGCCTCTTCCAGGTAGTGGGTGGTCAGCAGCACCGTGTGACCCGCCTTGTTGAGGCGAGCGATGAATTGCCACAGGGTCTGGCGCAGCTCGACGTCCACGCCGGCGGTGGGCTCGTCCAGCACGATGACCGGTGGGCGGTGCACCAGGGCCTGGGCGACCAGCACGCGGCGCTTCATGCCGCCGGAGAGCTGGCGCATGTTGGCGTCGGCCTTGTCGCTCAGGCCCAGGTTGGCCAGCAACTCATCGACCCAGTCGTCGTTGCGGCGCAGCCCGAAGTAGGCGCCCTGGATGCGCAGGGTCTCGCGCACCGAAAAGAAAGGGTCGAACACCAGCTCCTGCGGGACCACGCCGAGCGCGCGGCGGGCGGCGGCGTAGTCGGAGACCACGTCGTGCCCCTGCACCTGCACGCGCCCGGTCGTGGCGCGGCTGAGGCCGGCCAGGATGCTGATGAGCGTGGTCTTGCCCGCGCCATTGGGGCCGAGCAGGCCGAAGAACTCGCCCGGCTGGATGTCGAAGCTGACGCCCTGGAGGGCCTGGATCTCGCGGCCGCCGGACGAAAAGGCCTTGGTGACCTGCTGGAAGGAAACGGCGTTCATGGGGCGGCTCGGTGTGCGAAGCCCTTGGGTGTGGAGCCGTGGATTGTACGGACCGCGGGAAAACGAGCCCGACCCCAGGTTTTTCAGGCCCTGCATTGAGGGGGCATGAGCGCGTGCGCGCCCCTTCCGCGCATCTAACGGGTAGTAACATGCGCCGGCGTATCAACCGGGTGGTCGCAACGGACGCGGCTGCCCCCGATTCAGGAGACTCACATGTCCGATCTGCAAGCCCGCTTCGAGCAGGCCCTGGCCGACTCCAAACTGCTGCCGGCCAAGCCCGACAACAACACCCTGCTGCAAATCTACTCGCTGTTCAAGCAAGGCAGCGTGGGCGACGTGCAGGGCGACCGCCCCGGCATGATGGACTTCGTGGGCCGCGCCAAGTACGACGCCTGGGCTGGCCTCAAGGGCAAGACCCAGGACGCCGCCAAGCAGGCCTACATCGACCTGATCGAATCGCTGAAGAAGTGATTCACGGGCGTCGGCTCGCGGCCCGCCCCTGCGGCATCAGGCCTGGCCCGACGCCTTGTCGATGATGCGGCCCAGGCTCTTGCTCACCTCGGCCTCGATCATGGGCTTGAAGGCCGCCATCATCATGCCGAGCTTGACCTGCAGGTCGAACTCGGTGCCCGTCACCTTCATGGTGCCCTTGACGCCCATGCGCTCGAAGGTGATCTGGTCCTGCTCAGGGCCTTCCTGGTAATCGCAGCTCAGGCCCATCTTGCCTGCGGCGCCCTCGACCCACTGCTTGGCCAGTTCGCGGGCCTTCTCCAGGCCCAGGTTGTGAGATTGCTGATAGTTGACGTCGCTCATGGCGGACTCCTCGGTGATCCGGAAACAGCCCGAACTATAAGTAACTCCGCGCCCGATGCAGCGCCGCGTCGCTGCCCTGCTCGCATTCGCGCACGATGCGGGTGAGGCAGGCGTCCGCCTGAACGGGCCCCAGCCACTCGGCCAGGGCCACGTAGGCCGCGTTGATGAGGTGGGTGCCATCGCCCCGGGCGGGCCACAAGCCGGGCAAGGGGACCGCGTGATGGGACGGGTTGGCCAGCCAGTCAGCCGCGTGGCGCCGAGCCAGGTCGCTCAGGCGCACGCGTTGCACCTGCCGTGCCAGCGACTGGCGCCAGCGCACCGCCACGAAGGCGGGGCCCAGGCTCTGCCCGACGTGGCGCTCCATGGCGCGCAAAATGGCTTGCACCACGCGGGCGTCGTCTGCCGCGGGGCCCGATGCCGACGCCGGCGCGACCTGCGTGAGCGGCTCGGACGACGGGGCGCGGCCTTGCATGGCGCGGATGATGTGCAAGTGGATCTCCGCCTCGCGCCCCTGCAGGTTGAACTGCTGGGCCACCTGCCGACAATACCGACTCAGGCCCGACAAGGCCGACTGCCCCGCCCCGAGGGGCTGCCAGAGATCTGCAGCCTGACGCGCCAGCCCCGGCTCCAGGTAAGCGCCCAAGGCACACAACAAGGCCTCCTGTGCCACGACCGACTCACCCATGGCGCTTGCCCCGGTGAACCGCGTCGTGCTGGAACTCGGGGTAGCCCAGTTCGTGGTGCTCGGAGAAGTCCAGCCCGCGCTGCTCATCGAGCGTGGAAGCCCGCAGCGGCACCACCCGGTTGATGACCCAGTACATCAGCATCGACGCCCCGAAACCCCACACGAAAGCAACCAGGCTGCCCAGCGCCTGCACCCCGAGCTGGTTCAGGTTGAAGAGGTCGCCGCTGCGAAACAGGCCCGCAGCCAGGGTGCCCCACACCCCACCCACCACGTGCACCGAGACGGCCCCGACGACGTCGTCGATGCGCCAGCGCTCCAGCAGGGGCGCGGCGAACACGCTCAGCGCCCCGCCAACCAGGCCCGCGAGGATGGCGAACGCCGGCTCCATCACGTGGCAGCCCGCCGTCACCGACACCAGCCCCGCGATGGAGCCGTTGAGCGTGGAGGTCATCATCCGCTTGCGACGCATCATGGCCATCGCGCCCAAAGCACCCAGCGCCCCGGCGGCGCCACCCAGGTGGGTGTTGAGCGCGACCTTGCCCAGCGAGACGGACGCCGACAGCGTGCTGCCCGCGTTGAAGCCGAACCACCCGATCCACAAGATGAACGCGCCCATGGCAACCAGCGTGAGGTTGTGGCCCAGGATCTGCCGCGGCTGGCCGTCCGGGCCGAAACGCCCCAGGCGGGGACCGACCGACAGCAAGGCCGCCAGCGCCGCCCAACCGCCGATGGCGTGCACCACCGTGGAGCCTGCGAAGTCGATGAAACCCATCTGCTTGAGCCAGCCCTGGCCGCCCTGCAGCCCGCCCCAGGCCCAGGCGCCAAACACCGGGTAGATGACCGCGGTGATGCCCACCGAGCCCACGATGTAGGCCGAAAAGCGCGTGCGCTCCGCGATGGCGCCGCTGACGATGGTCGCCGAGGTGGCCGCGAACATCATCTGGAAGAACAGGTGCCCGTACTGGGACTCGGGCACGCCATGCAACGCGAAGGCCGAGGTGCCCAGCCAGCCCGTGTGGTTGGCGCCGAACATCAGGCCGTAGCCCAGCACCCAGAATGCGATCGCGCCAAAGCACATGTCGCAGTAATTCTTCATGATCACGTTGACGGTGTTCTTGGCGCGGGTCATGCCCGACTCCAGGAAGGCGAACCCCGCCTGCATGAAGAACACCAGCGCCCCAGCGACCACCAACCAAAGCATGTCGACGGCGTCCGACAGGCCCTCATTCAGCACAACAGATTCAAGCATGGGCGGCGTTCTTGCAAGCCCCGTACCAGCCCGCAGTAAGATCGCATCGACACCCAACGACCGAGTGCGCCCATGACCGCTTCCTTCGCCCTGCCCAGCATCGTCCTGCCTGATTTGCTGGATGAGGCCGAGGCGATTCGCGCCATCCGACGCGACATCCACGCGCACCCCGAGCTGTGCTTCCAGGAAGAGCGCACGGCCGAACTGGTGGCACGCACGCTGACGAGCTGGGGCATCGAGGTGCACCGCGGCTTGGGTCGCACGGGCGTGGTGGGCGTGATCCAGGGGCGGCCCGGCGCACGCGCCATCGGCCTGCGCGCCGACATGGACGCCCTGCCCATGACCGAGCACAACACCTTCGCGCACGCCAGCCGGCACCACGGCAAGATGCACGCCTGCGGCCACGATGGCCACGTCGCCATGCTGCTGGCCGCCGCGCAGTCGCTGGCCGCCCAGCGGGACTTCGACGGCACCGTCTACCTGGTGTTCCAGCCCGCCGAGGAAGGCGGTGGCGGCGCGCGCGAGATGATGAAGGACGGCCTGTTCGAGCGCTTCCCCATGGACGCGATCTTCGGCATGCACAACTGGCCGGGCATGCCGATGGGCACCTTCGCCGTGCGCAACGGCCCGTGCTTCGCCTCCAGCAACGAGTTCCACATCACCATCCGCGGCAAGGGCTGCCACGGGGCCATGCCGCACATGGGCATCGACCCGGTGCCCGTGGCCTGCCAGCTGGTGCAGGGCTTCCAGACCATCCTGACGCGCAACATGCGCCCGGTGGAGACCGGGGTGATCTCGGTGACGATGATCCAGGCCGGCGAGGCCACCAACGTCATCCCCGAGTCGGTGGTGATGCAAGGCACGGTGCGCACCTTCACGACCGACACGCTCGACCTCATCGAGCAACGCATGCGCGAGATGACGCAGCACCTGTGTGCGGCCCACGGCGCGCAGGCGGACTTCGAGTTCAGCCGCAACTACCCGCCCACCGTCAACCACGCCGCCGAGGCCGCCTTCGTGCGCGAGGTGATGGCCGAGCTGGTGGGCACCGAGCGGGTGCAGGAGTTCGAACCCACCATGGGCGCCGAGGACTTCAGCTTCTTCCTGCAAGGCAAGCCGGGCGCGTACTTCGTGATCGGCAACGGCGACGGCACGCACCGCGAAGGCGGCCACGGCCTGGGCCCGTGCACGCTGCACAACCCCAGCTACGACTTCAACGACCAGCTCATCCCGCTGGGCGCGACGCTGTGGGTCAAGCTGGCGCGGCGCTGGCTGGCGCAGCCCTGAGCCCCGCCCGCGCCCGGATCAGTCCCAGGCGATGCGATTCCACTGAAGGGCGCGGCTGCGCCAATGCTCCTCGATGCTTTGGACGAAGTCGGCGCGCACCAGCTTGGCTCGCTGCAGCAGCCAGTCGGCGTCTTCGTGCCGCACCACGACGCCTTCGAGCGCGCCTTCACGGTAGTGGCTGCGGTGGGACTGCACCCAGGCGGTCAGCTCGGCCAGGGTGGTCAGGCCCGAGCTCACGCGCGGCACCTGGCGCAGGCCGATGAGCTCGGCGAGTTCGTTGCGACGCCGCGTGCTCCAGAAACGCCGCTCGACGCGGTCGTAGACGTCGAAGGCGAGGAACCAGTCCGGCAAGCTCGCGTAGTCCAGCGAGTGCTGAGCGGCGCACCACTCCCCGAACAGCATGAGCCGCTCGCCCAGGGCGTCGCGGAGGTCGTCTTCCCGGATGGCCAGCCACTCGTCAAGCCGCGCGAACTGCCCGCCATGGGGTCGGTTGAGGTACTGCCCGCGGTTCTGCACGTGCAGCACGCCCTCGGCTGAAAACGAGATGCCCATGTTCGCGCCGTCGAGCTTTTCTTCGACCACGACGGGGTGAGCCAGCAGGGCCCGTGCTTCGTCGGGCGACAGCACCTTGTCGTCGCGCGGCGCGCCCGCGGCCAGCCAGGCCAGGTGGGGCGTGTGGGGGAAACGAAAGAAGTCGTGCATGGGGTGAAGGGGTCAATGCCCGAACTTGTGGCGGTGAAAAGCGCGGACCTCGCCTTCGCACAGGAAGCACACGCTGACGCCCGCGGCGGCCAGGCCTGCGGACCAGTCCAGCCACTTCGAGTCGGCCGCCTGCAGGATGGGTGGGTGCGCAGGGTGAGCGCGGGCCACGGCCACGAACTTGCGGTCGGCGGCGTCAAACGACCACAGGGCCTCCTGGCGGGGAAAGCTGGCGTAGCCCCAGACCGGGTCGGGCTCCAGGTGGATGCGCTCCACGCGGCTGGGGTCGTCGACGTGGTGCAACACCCAGCGCACGAACGCGTCGCCTGGCCCCCGCCCGTGCTCCGGGTCGGTCTTGTGGCGGTATTCGTGGAGGATCTCGAAGGCGTCGTCAAGCACGATGCGCCCCCCCGACATGAGCCGCGCCAGGCGCTCTCGGCAGGCCTGAACGCAGGCCTCGGAGACCCCCGGGTGCTGGCCATTGGCCACGAGGATGACGTTGGTGTCGACCACGCAGGGCGAAGCGAAGACAGGGGACTGAGAAGGCGCCTTCATGCCCCGATTCTGCCTCGTGCCGCGGGGTATCCTTGGCGGCATGTACGCCGCGTATTTCGGACTCAAACAGGCGCCCTTCTCCATCGCGCCCGATCCGCGCTACCTCTTCATGAGCGAGCGCCATCGCGAAGCGCTGGCCCACTTGCTTTACGGCGTGGGCGGGGGCGGTGGCTTCGTGCTGTTGACCGGCGAGATCGGCGCGGGCAAGACCACGGTGTGCCGCTGCTTCCTCGAGCAGATCCCGCGGCGCTGCAACGTCGCCTACATCTTCAACCCCAAGCTCAGCACGCACGAGCTGCTGCAGGCCATCTGCGACGAGTTCCGCATCCCGGTGCCCCACGCACCTGGTGAAGCGCCCTCGCTGAAGGCACACGTGGACGCGCTCAACGAGTACCTGCTCAAGACGCACGCCGTCGGGCAGAACAACGTGCTCATCATCGACGAGGCACAGAACCTCTCGGCGGAGGTGCTGGAGCAGCTGCGGCTGCTGACCAACCTGGAGACCAGCGAGCGCAAGCTGCTTCAGATCATGCTGATCGGGCAGCCGGAGCTGCGTCAGGTGCTGGCGCGCCCCGAGCTGGAGCAGATGGCGCAACGCGTGATCGCGCGCTTTCACCTGGACGCGCTCACCGAGGCCGAGACCGCGCAATACATCCAGCACCGCCTGAACACAGCGGGCTTGCGACGCGGCACCTTGTTCGACTCGGCGGCGGTCAAGCGCGTGCACCTGCTCAGCAAGGGCGTGCCCCGCCGCATCAACCTGCTGTGTGATCGGGCCCTGCTGGGCGCGTACGCCGAGGGCAAGCCCAAGGTCGACAAACGCATCGTGGACAAAGCCGCGGCCGAGGTCTTCGAAGGCCAGGCCGGCATGCCCCTGGCTGACAAACGCACCGAAGCGTCACCTCCGCCCAGGCCAGGCGACACCGGCTGGCTCGCCAACACCGGCTCATGGGCGGGGGCACGATCCTGGCCGCGCTGGGCCTGGGCCCTGTTCGGCCTGGGCACCGCGATCAGCGTGAGCGGCTTGGGACTGGCCGCCTGGAGCCGCTGGTCACCCGAAGCGGTGGCGGCGCGCGACCTGGCCCGTCAGGTGGCCGCGCCGGCCCTGGCCGCCTCGGCGCCATCGGCGAGCGATGTCGCAGCCGCCGCAGCGAAAGCCGCGCGCGCGGTCGCCCCCGACGAGGTCGCCGAGCCGTCCTTGAGCGACGCCGTGGGCGTCATGCGGGCCGCCACGCGCGACGAGGCCCAAGCCTGGCATGACCTGGCGAGCTTGTGGCCCCAGGGCAAGGAGCTGGCCGCGGGTGAGCCCTGCGCCCAGGCCCGTCGCGTGGACCTGATCTGCTTTCGCAACAGCGGGGGCCTGAGCCTGCTGACGCAGCTGGATCGCCCGGCCCTGCTGGTGCTGCAGGACGGCAGTGGTGCGCCCCGCCACGCCGTGCTGACCCGCGTGCAAGGTGCGCACGCCTGGCTGAAAATGGGCGAGACCCGCTTGCGCGTGCCCCTGTCGGTGCTCTCGGGGCTGTGGCGAGGTGACTTCGCCACCCTGTGGCTGGCCCCTCCCGGCTACAAGGCCAAGGTCCAGCAAGGCCAGAGCGGCCCGGTGGTGGACTGGCTGGCGGGCAAGCTCGCCGGCCTGGCGGGGGAGCGCCTGGAGACCGGCGCACCGAGCGACACACCGAGCACCACGCCAGGGCGCTTTGACGCCGAGTTGCTGCGCCGGCTGCAGGCCTTTCAGCTGTCTCAAGGCCTCAAGCCGGATGGTGTCGCCGGCGCCACCACCTTCATGCTGATCAACCGGGCCACGGAGGTCGACGAGCCTCGGCTGATGCCCCCTGCTGCCAAGCCCTGAACGCCCCGAGGCACGCCATGTCCTACATCCTCGATGCCCTGAAAAAAGCCGATGCGGCGCGCGAACGCGAGTCCGTGCCCGGCCTGCACAGCCGACACGACCCCGCTCCCGGATCCGCAGCCGAAGACGAAGACACGCAGGGCCTGTCGCCCAAGGCCACCTGGGCGCTGGGTGGCGTGCTGGGCGGGGTGGTCCTGGCCGCCTCGATGGCCTGGTGGATGCAGCCTGAGCCGATGCCCGCGGCGGCCCCCCTCAGCCAGGCGCCGGCCGCGCAGCCACCGCAGGAGCCGCCACCGCAGACGGCGCGCGTCGTGCCGCTTGCTCCGCCCGCCCCGTCACCGCCCCTTCCGGTGGCCCCTCGGGTGGCCAGCGCCCGCCCGGCCCCCGTGGAGAGCGCCACGAACCGGAAGCCGCCCCCTGAAGCCGCTGCGCAGAACCGCCCCCCGCCGTCCTCACTGAGCGTCGACCCCGCCCTGCGGGACGCCCCCGCACCGGTGGTCTCCATCGACCGCCTGCCGGACGACATCCGACGCGAGTTGCCCGCCTTGAGCGTGGGCGGCGCCATGCACTCCGACGTCGCCGCCAACCGCATGCTGATCCTCAACGGGGGCGTGTTCCGCGAAGGCGACCAACCCGCCCCCGGCGTGATGCTGGAGGAAATCAAGCTGAAGTCCGCGGTGTTTCGCTACAAGGGGCACCGCTACAGCGTCAGCTACTGACGCCGCGCGGCAGCCCCTTCAGGGTCACCTCACCTCAAGCCGAGGCCGACTCCTCGGCGCAGCGCCGCGCCAGGTGCGCCAGGGCTTCTTCGACCTGGTCGACCAGCACCAGGCAAAGGTCGCCCGGCTGCAGGCGCGCCAGCGCGGTGTCGATGGCGACGAACTCGCCGTGGATGTCGTCGACGCGCTGGGCGCGCTGGGCCTTGCCCAGGCCTTCGCGCAGCAGGCGCAGCACCTCGCCGTCCTCTCGCCCGCGCTGGCAGGCGTCCTGGTAGAGGATGAGGTCATCGAAGGCGTCGCCCAGGATGGCCGTCTGCTCGCGGATGTCTTCGTCGCGGCGGTCGCCCGCCCCGCTGATGACCACCGAGCGGCGCTTGGCCGGCATGCCGTTGACGGCGTTGACCAGGGCGCGCATGGCGTCCGGGTTGTGGCCGTAGTCGGCGATCACCGTGGCGCCTTTGTAGGTCATCACATTGAAGCGGCCCGGGGCGTTGTCCGAGTCGCTCACGAAGCTGGCCAGGCCGTTGCGGATCACGTCCCAGCCCAGGCCGGCGCTCCAGGCCGCCCCGACCGAAGCCATCACGTTCTCGACCTGGAAGCCGATGGTGCCATTGCGCGTCAGGGGGATGTCGCGCAGCAGCAGGTGCTCGCGCCAGCTGCCCTCGGCCACCACGATGGCGTCGCCGTCCACACACAGGGTTCGCTTGCCCTGCGCGCGGTGCGCGGTCAGCACGGGGTTGTGCGGGTCCATCGCGAAGAAGATGACGCCGCCCGGGCACTTCGGCGCCATGGCCGCGACGATGGGGTCGGCCGCGTTGAGCACGGCGTATCCGTCCGTCGAGACGTTCATGACGATGACGCGCTTGAGCACGGCCAGGTCTTCCACCGTGGTGATGTAGTTCAGCCCGAGGTGGTCGCCGGCGCCCATGTTGGTGACCACGGCGGTGCCGCAGCGGTCGAAGCCCAGGCCCTCGCGCAGGATGCCACCGCGCGCCGTCTCGAACACCGCCGCATCCACGTCGGGGTGCATCAGCACGTTGCGCGCGCTCTTGGGGCCGGAGCAGTCGCCGCTGTCGATCTGGCGCCCGTTGACGTAGACGCCATCGGTGTTGGTCATGCCCACGCACCGACCGGAGGTGGCCAGGAGGTGCGCGGTGAGCCGAGCGGTCGTGGTCTTGCCGTTGGTGCCGGTCACGGCCACGATGGGGATGCGGCCGTCGTCACCCGATCGGTACAGGTTGTTGATGACGGCCTCGCCCACGTTGCGACCCTTGCCGTAAGACGGCGACAGGTGCATGCGCAGGCCCGGTGCGGCGTTGACCTCGACGATGCCGCCGTTTTGCTCTTCCAGCGGGCGGTGCACGCTTTCGGCCAGGACGTCCACGCCGCAGATCTCCAGGCCGATGGTCTGGGCTGCGGCGATGGCGCGCGCGGCCACCTCGGGGTGCACGTCGTCCGTGACGTCCGTGGCGGTGCCGCCAGTGGACAGGTTGGCGTTGTTGCGCATGATCACGCGGCGGCCCTTCTCGGGCACGTCATCGGCCTTGAGGCCTTGCACGTTCAGGCGCGCGATCGCGATGTCGTCGATGCGGATCTTGGTCAGCGAGGTGGCGTGGCCCTCGCCTCGGCGCGGGTCTTCGTTGACCTTGTCGACCAGCTGCTGCACGGTGTGCACACCGTCGCCGATGACGTGGGGCGGGTCGCGCCGGGCGGCGGCCACCAGTCGGTCACCGACCACCAGCAGGCGGAAATCGTTGCCCGGCAGGTAGCGCTCGACCATGACCTCGCCGTGCTCGAACGCCGCCTTGTAGGCCACCTCCAGGTGGCCGGGGCTGACGATGTTGACCGTCACGCCCTTGCCCTGGTTGCCGTCACGCGGCTTGACCACGACCGGCCAGCCGATTTCTTCGGCCACCACCAGGGCATCGGCGAAGTCGGCCACGGGGCGGCCCGTGGGCACCGGCACGCCGGCGGAGGCCAGCAGGCGCTTGGTCAGGTCCTTGTCCTGCGCGATGGACTCGGCCACGGCGGAGGTGTTGTCCACCTCGGCCGCCCAGATGCGGCGCTGCTTGCTGCCCCAGCCGAACTGGACCAGCGAGCCCTGCGTCAGGCGGCGATAGGGGATGCCGCGCACGACGGCGGCGTCCACGATGGAGCCGGTGCTGGGGCCCAGGCGCACGTCCTCGTCGAGTTCGCGCAACTCGGCCAGCGCGGCCTCGATGTCAAAGGCACCGGCCGCGAGGGCCGCGTCCACCAGCGCCACGGCGTGGTCGAAGGCCTTCTTGCCGACGGCCTCTTCGCTGTACTCCACGACGACCTGGTAGACGCCCTCTTCCACGGTCTGAGCCGTGCGGCTGAAGGTGACGGGGCACCCGGCTTGCGCCTGCAGCGCCAGGGCCACCGTCTCCAGCACGTGGGCCACACTGATCTGGCCCGGGCGCCCGTCGGGGCGCAAGGGGCCCATGCCGGGGAAGAGCTGTCGGACCCGGCCTTCGAAGCCATCAAGCAGGTCCAGTTGACGCTCCTGGGGTTCGCAGCGCACGACCGCCTCGATGGCGGTGTGGCGACTCCAGAGGTTGGGGCCACGCAGGGCCCGGATGCGGGAAACGTCCATGTCGGTCTCTCGTGTGCGCGTCAGGACAACGCGGGCTTACTTCTTGTTCGAGGGGTCGAAGGTTTCCAGCCCGGCTGAGATCAGCTCGGGCGAGATGCCCAGAGACCAGGCCACGGCGGCGGCGGCCAGCAGGCAACGCACGCTGGTGCCCGGCACCGGCTGGTCGGCCACGCCGGCGGTCATGCGCCGGGCGGCCGCGCTGTCGAGGTCGGCGCAGCGCACCGGCGCGTGGCCGTTGTGCGTCAGCAGCACGTGGTGGCCGTCGACCGACACGGTGCGCCCGCCTTGTGCGCGGTGCGCCACCAGGGCGGGGTTGTGGTGGTCGATGTCATAGAGGATGACGTCGCCATCGCAGAGCTCGGCCATCTCCAGCAGGCGCGCGTCGGAGGCGTTGAGCACCGCCACGCCATCGGGCAGCACCACGTCGACCTGGGTGCGCAGCACCTTGAAGACCTGCTCGGTCTCGTGGATGTCGTGCTCGGCCAGGGCCGGCGCCACCGGGGCCTCGGCGCCGCGCAGGTCGGTGACCACGCCCACCGCGCAGCGGTCATAGGCCAGGCCGTCGTTGAGGATGGTGGCCGCACCGTTTTCCAGCACGATGGCCTCGACCTCTCGGTTCATCAGCAGGCGCTGACCCGAAGCGAAATTGGCGCGGTCGCCGCCTTCGACGCGGCGGCTGCCCAGGAACAGGCCGTCGCGGCAGGCCAGGCCCACGTGCTTGCCGCTGAGGTGCAGCAGCCAGGCCACCAGGCGCGCGATCTGGGTGGTGCCAGCCGAGCCGGCCACCCCGACGATGGGCACGCGGCCCGACTCGTCTTCGTCAAACAGGTGGTCGGCGATGGCCTTGCCCACCGGGCGGGGCAGGCCCTCGGCGGGCTTGAGGTGCATCAGCAGACCCGGCCCGGCGTTGACCTCCACCACGGCGCCGCGTTGCGGGGCCAGCGGTTTGGAGACGTCGGTCACGACCAGGTCGATGCCGGCGATGTCCAGGCCCACCACGCGGGCGGCCAGGCTGGCGGCGTGCGCCACGTCCGGGTGCACGTCGTCGGTGCAGTCGATGGCGACGTTGCCGTTGCGCTGCACCAGCACGCGCAGGCCGTCGGCCGGCACGGAGTCACCACTCAGGCCCTGGCGCTCCAGCAGCAGGCGCATGGCCGGCTCGCGGTCCAGGATGATGGTCTCCAGCGGGAACTCTTCGGCTTCGCCGCGACGGGGGTCGCTGTTGAGCTGCTCGTCGATCAGCTGCACCACGGTGCTGCGGCCGTTGCCGACGATCCAGAGGCTTTCGCCGCGCGCCGCGGCCACGACCTTGCCGCCCACCACCAGCAGGCGGTGCTCTTCACCGGGGATGAAGCTCTCGACGATGACCTCGCTGCCTTCGGTCTCGGCCACCTTGAAGGCGGCCTCCACATCGGCGCGCTCGGTCAATTCCAGCGACACGCCCCGGCCGTGGTTGCCGTCCAGCGGCTTGACCACCACCGGCAGGCCGATGTCTTGCGCGACCTCCCAGGCCGCCTCGGGGCCGTCGACCACCTCGCCTTCGGGCACCGGCACGCCGCAGGACTTCAGCAGCGTCTTGGTCAGGTCCTTGTTGCCGGCGATGCCTTCGGCGATGGCGCTGGTCTTGTCCGTCTCGGCCGTCCAGATGCGGCGCTGCGCGGCGCCATAGCCCAGCTGGACCAGGTTGCCGTCGTTGAGGCGGATGTGGGGGATGCCGCGGTCCGTGGCCGCGCCGACGATGGCGGCGGTCGAGGGGCCGAGGTAGCAGTCGTCGATCTGGGTGCGCACGGCCTCGGCCGCGGCCTTGACGTCGAAGGGCTCGTCGTTGATGGCCGCCATCAGCAGGCGATGGCCTTGCTCCAGGGCGGAGCGCGCCACCTGCTCGTCGCGGGCGCGGAACACCATGCGGTAGACGCCCGGGCGGGAGGTGCTGCGCGTCTGGCCGAAGCCGGTGGGCATGCCCGCCAGGTTCAGCAACTCGATGACGACGTGCTCCAGGATGTGCCCGGCCCAGGTGCCTTCCTGCAGCCGCTGGATGAAACCCCCGCGTTCACCGACCCCGCAGTGGTGCTCGATGAGCGCCGGCAGCCAGGTGGTGAGCCGCTCGGTGAAGCCCGGCAGCGTGTTGGACGGGCAGTCCTCCAGCTCGCCGAGGTCCAGCCAGACCTCCATGACGGGTCGGTAGGTCCAGATGTTGGGGCCACGCAGGTAATTGATGCGCAGCAGTTTCAGGTCGTTCTTCTTGCTCATGTCCACCAGCGGTGTTGCGTCCTGCTCTTGCTCGACAGTGCCAGATGCTCTGAATCAATCCCCGGATTGTGCGCCTCGACTGGGGGAGAATGCGACTTCTCGCATCGAGGGTTGTCGAATTTCGACGACCCTGTCGGGCTCAGACACACCATGCACCATCATCATCCCGCCCATGCCACCGGGCATCAGGCCGAACAAGACAAGGCCAGCGCCGATTTGCCGCTGGTTGCAGGAGAGAACGTTCTGGGTCGGCTGGAGGTTGACCTCGACGCCCAACTTCGTTTCGCCAGCGCCCCGCTGGTGCTCACGGACCGCCGCTTGATGACCCGCGACGCCCGCTCGGGCGAGTGGCGGCACTGGCCCATTGGCGCCGCGTTGACGCTGAGGCACCACGATCACGCCGGCATCGGCACCCTGAGCTTGCACGATGCGCAAAATCAGCTCGCCGTCTGGCGCTTCACCCTGGCCCTGCACGCGCCAGTGCTGCGCCTGGTCGGGCAATTCGAAGCCCGCCAGCGCGCCCTGGCGACGGGCGAGGTCGAGCCCGAAGACGACAGCACGCGCTGCCCCACCTGCAAGGCACAACTGCCGCCCGACGCCGAAGACTGCCCCGTCTGCCACCGAGAAAGCCAGGCCCCGCCGTCGACCTGGGTGCTGCTGCGCCTGTGGCGCTTCGCCCGTCCTTACCAGGGCCGCTTGGCCGCCGGCTTCGCGCTGACCCTGGCGTCCACCGCCGCCACGCTGGTGCCGCCCTACCTCACCATGCCGCTCATGGACGAGGTGCTGATCCCCTTCCAGAATGGCCAGGCCATCGACACCGACAAGGTCTACCTGCTGCTGGGCGGGCTGCTGGCCTCCGCCCTGCTGGCCTGGGCGCTGGGCTGGGCACGCACCTACCTGCTCGCCCTGGTCTCCGAGCGCATGGGCGCCGACCTGCGCACCACCACCTTCGAGCACCTGATGCGCCTGTCGCTGGACTACTTCGGCTCCAAGCGCACCGGCGACCTCATGACCCGGGTGGGCTCGGAGACCGACCGCATCAACGTCTTCCTGTCGCTGCACGCGCTCGACTTCGCCACCGACGTGCTGATGATCGCCATGACGGCCGTCATCCTCGTGTCCATCAACCCCTGGCTGGCCGCCGTCACGCTCATCCCCCTGCCCTTCATCGCCTGGCTGATCCACCTCGTGCGCGACCGCCTGCGCACCGGCTTCGAGAAGATCGACCGCGTCTGGGGCGAGGTCACCAACGTGCTGGCCGACACCATCCCGGGCATCCGCGTGGTCAAGGCTTTCGCGCAGGAGCAGCGCGAGGCCAACCGCTTTCGCGCGGCCAACCAGTACAACCTCGAGGTCAACGACAAGCTCAACAAGACCTGGTCGCTGTTCACGCCCACCGTTTCGCTGCTGACCGAAATCGGCCTGCTGGTGGTCTGGGCCTTCGGCATCTGGCTGGTCTCGCACCACGACATCACCGTGGGCGTGCTGACCGCTTTCATCGCCTACATCGGGCGCTTCTACGGCAGACTCGACTCCATGAGTCGCATCGTCTCGGTCACGCAAAAGGCCGCGGCGGGCGCCAAGCGCATCTTCGACATCCTCGACCACGTCTCCAACGTGCCCGACCCGGTCAACCCGGTTCGCATGCCACAACTCGAAGGCCGCATCGAGATGGATGGCATCGGCTTCCGATACGGCAGCCGCTCCGTCATCCGCGGCCTGAGCCTGGACATCCGCCCCGGCGAGATGATCGGCCTGGTGGGCCATTCCGGCTCGGGCAAGTCAACGCTGGTCAACCTGATCTGCCGCTTCTACGACGTCTCCGACGGCGCCATCCGGGTCGACGGCGTCGACATCCGCCGCATCGCCGTGGCGGACTTCCGCCGCCACATCGGCCTGGTGCTGCAAGAGCCCTTCCTGTTCTTCGGGACGATTGCCGAGAACATCGCCTACGGCAAGCCCGAGGCCACGCGCGAAGAGATCGTCGCCGCCGCCCGCGCCGCCCACGCGCACGACTTCATCCTGCGCCTGCCGCACGGCTACGACTCGCTGGTCGGCGAGCGAGGCCAGGGCCTCTCAGGCGGCGAGCGCCAGCGCATCAGCATCGCGCGCGCCCTGCTCATCAACCCCCGCATCCTGATCATGGACGAGGCCACCTCGGCCGTGGACACCGAGACGGAGAAGGAAATCCAGAAGGCGCTGGACAACCTCGTGCAAGGCCGCACCACGATCGCCATCGCCCACCGCCTGTCCACCTTGCGCAAGGCCGACCGCCTGGTGGTGATGGACAAGGGCCAGGTCGTGGAAGTGGGCCCGCACGACGAGCTCATGGCCCGCCAGGGCGCGTACTGGCGCCTGTACGAAGCCCAGGCCCGCAAAGCCGAGCAGGACGCCCTGCTGGACGCCGAACCCCCAGCCTCATCCTGAGCACCGAGCCCCGACCATGCCGCCCCTCCCACTCCACCGCGACCCGCACGGCCGCCTCGTGCTGACCACTCCCGACGGCGTGACGCACGAGGGCGTGGTGCCCGTGCGCGCCTTCCCCATCGCCGCCCCCGATCACGGCGTCTCCCTGGTCAGCGCCGACGGCCACGAACTGCACTGGATCGAGCGCCTGAGCGCCCTGCCCGACACGCAACGCAGCCTGATCGAAGCGGACCTGGCGGTGCGCGAATTCACGCCGCAGGTGCTGCGCATCGTCGACGTCTCCACCTTCTCGACACCCAGCACCTGGACGGTCGACACCGACCGGGGCGCCACCACCTTCGTGCTCAAAACCGAAGACGACATCCGGCGCCTGGGCGACGGCCGGCTGCTGATCGCCACAGCGCAGGGCCTTCAGTTCGGCATCCAGCAGGTCGCGGCGCTGGACCGCCACTCGCGCAAGCTGCTCGAACGCTTCCTCTGACCTAGCCCGAAAGGGGTGGTACCCGCTGCCCCGATCGACGCGCAGGACGCACACCTGACGCGAGAGGCAAAGACGTCAACTCCCGTCAAAATCCGCCATCCGCGTCAAAAATAAAGCCATCACTCGGCTTCATTGCCGCAAAGCGATCGAACGATCGTGCGAAACCCGGCTTTTCGCGTTAACCCTGTCACGCTTTCCAGCGGCCTTCATCAGGTTTTCCCTTGCTTTGCCTCCCCGTGAGCAAACAAGCTGGCGTTAACCCCTTTCGGTTGATTTCCAGCCGCCCTCTACGCTGATCTCGGTCGCACGCCATGTCCGGCGCACGACACGTCCCCACCCACCAAGGAGACCCGAGATGACGAAGCCTTTCCAGCTCCCCGCCTTCCGTGCCCTGGCCCTGAGTGCCGTCGTGCTGACCGCCCCCCTGGCGGCTCAAGCGTCGCTGACGCTGAACATCCCCACCAACGCGCTGCAAGCCAACGCCGTGCAAGCCTTCTCCGAGGACGCCCTCGGCGCGTTCGAGCTGGTGGGCATCCAGGTCAAGCCCCTGGGCAACGCCACCGCGGTCGCGCAAACCAACGGCGCATTCAACCTGCCCGTGACCAGCATCTCGCTGCAGCTGGTCAAGATCTCGGGCGGGGCGGCCATCGGCTCCGCACTCGAGTTCACCCGCGTCAACGAGGACACGCTGCAGAAGAAGCGCCTGACCCTGTCGAACTTCCGCATCGACTTCAACACCAAGAAGGTGCTGGCCGACGCCGAGCCAGCCGGCCAGGCCAGCCGCGCCAAAACCCCCATCTTCGACTTCAACGAACAAACCGCCCTGGCCTTGAAGTACCGCTTCCCCTTGAGCATCACGGCCAAGCAGGTGCTGGACAAGCTGTTCCTGACCCCCGAGGCCAAGGCCGTGTTCATGACCGGGCTGGAGTTGCCCGACTTCGTCGAAGAGGTGCTCAACGTGCTGGACTTCGGCACCATCACCGTCGACGTGGCGGTCAAGCCTCGCAGCAAGCCGGTCTCGACGCGCCCCTACGTGCCGGCCCCCTGAGCGGCGCCAGCCGCGTCGAGATCGCCCTTGATGTGGCGCAAGTCACGCCAGATGCAGGCGTCCAGAATCGGCTCCATCGGAGCGAACTGGAGCCTGCCATGACCACCCCACAGCCCTCGAACGACGCCCTCCCGACGCCCCGCGGGCGCCCGCTGCAGCCCTTCGACGTGATGGACGCCTGCCACCAGCAGATCGTCACCGCACTCCATCAGATGGTGCACCTGCTCGACCACCTGGAGCAGCACGGCGTCGACGGCCAGGCGCAAGAGACCGCGCGAAACATCTTCTCCTTCTTCATGGGCACGGCGCGCGAGCACCACCTCGATGAAGAGCGGCACATTTTCCCGACCATGATCAACAGCGGCGATGCGCAGTTGATGGAGCTGACGCTGCGACTGCAGCAAGACCACGGCTGGATCGAGGAAGACTGGCTGGAGCTGGCCCCGCAATTCGAGTCCATCGCGGCGGGCTACCACTGGTTCAACCTGGAGCACCTGCGCCTGGCGGTGCCCGTGTTTCAGGCGCTCTACCAGGACCACATCGCGCTGGAGGAGTCGATGATTTACCCCCAAGCCAAGGCCCGCATCGCCGAATGGGACCTGCATGGCATGGGCCGCGAGATGGCGCAGCGACGCAAGCGACGCGGGCTGAACCCCGATCAGGCCGACCGAGCCGCGGCCTGAAATCGCGCCCGCAAAAGAAAACGCGCAGCGCCTGCATGGCGACTGCGCGTGGCGATTTGCCCCAAGGGGCACCTGGCTTGAAGCCAGGCAACCCGGCTCAGCCCTTCTTGGCCTTCTTGGCGGGGGCGGCTTTCTTGGCGGGGGCGGCAGCAGCCTTGCCAGCCTTGCGGGCAGCGGCCTTGGGGTCCACCGCGGCTTTGAACGTGGCGCCGGGGGTGAACTTCGGCAGCTTGGCGGCGGGGATCTTGATCTTGTCGCCGGTGCTGGGGTTCACGCCATTGCGGGCGGCACGCGCGTGCTGCTTGAAGGTACCGAAGCCCGGCACCGTGACGGAGTCACCCTTCTTGACGGCGGTCACCACGGTGTCGAGCAGCGTGTCCAGAATGCGGCCAGCCTCGGCCTTGGACAGTTGATGCTGGTCAGCCAAACGCTGGATGAGATCAGTCTTGTTCATGAATGAGTTTCTGGAAGCACCCGCAAATCTCGGGCAACGTATTGTGCAGCCTGGCGAGGCACTTGGCACGCATTTGCATCAAGCAAACGGCTCACAAGCCCGTGTTCATCGGCTGTTGCCCGGTTTTGCGGCCAAAAATGACGCGCCCAACGGATGACTTCACGTCAAGCTGGCTGCACCTTGAAGATGCTGACCGCGTC
This sequence comes from Burkholderiales bacterium, assembly GCA_016000265.1. Classification (GTDB taxonomy): domain Bacteria; phylum Pseudomonadota; class Gammaproteobacteria; order Burkholderiales; family Burkholderiaceae_C; genus Aquabacterium. Next base: position 225,330 of record JAECRL010000003.1, on the reverse strand, counting down.
GTTGAGGCTGCGCGTTTGCTCCTGCAGGCTGCCGGCTGCCGCCGCCGCCTGCTCGACCAGGGCCGCGTTCTGCTGCGTCACGTGGTCGATGCTGCCGATGGTCTGATTCACGCGCTCCAGGCCATGCGCCTGCTCATCCGTGGCCTGCGTGATCTCGGAGACGATGGTCGCCACGCGCTGGCTGGACTCGACGATCTCGGACATGGTGGTGCCCGCGTCATCGACCAGGCGCGAGCCCGCCTCGACCTTGTCCACGTTGGACATGATCAGCGTCTTGATCTCGCGGGCCGCTGTGGCCGAGCGCTGAGCCAGGCTGCGCACCTCCGAGGCGACGACGGCGAAACCACGCCCCTGCTCACCCGCGCGGGCGGCTTCCACCGCGGCGTTCAAGGCCAGGATGTTGGTCTGGAAGGCGATGCCATCGATGACCCCGACGATGTCGGAGATCTTGCGCGACGACTGGGAGATGTCGTTCATGGTGCTGACCACCTGCGACACCCGCGCCCCGCCCGTCGTGGCGATGGTGGAGGCCTGCACGGCCAGCTGGCTGGCCTGACGCGCGGACTCGGCGTTGCGCCGGATGGTCTCGGTCATCGTCGCCACGGTGGAGACCGTCTCCTGCAGCGAGGCGGCCTGTTGTTCGGTTCGGTTGGAGAGGTCGTGGTTGCCCGCTGCGATCTCGGTGGACGCGGTGAAGATCGACTCGGCCGAGCTGCGCATGGTGCCGATCACCGAACGCAGGCTGTCGGCCATGCGGCCCATGGCCGTCTCGAGTTCACCGAGCTCATCGTTGCGGCGCGTCTGGATGCGGGTGCTCAAGTCACCCTCGGCCACGCGATTGGCCAGTTGCACCACGGACTTCAAGGGGCCGACGATGGAGCGAGAAACCACCCAGGCCGCGGCCACGGCCAGCATCAGGCCCAGCGCCGTGGCGCCCACCATCAGCTGACTGGACTGATCCGAGCCGCGCATGAGATCGGCCGAGGCCCCCGCCAGGCGCTCGTGGGCGTGACCGGAGAGTTGGCGCAGCAACGCACGGCGTTGCTTGGACGGCCCCTCCAGCTTGCTGTTGAGCACGCCCACGGCTTCGTCCGGCTGGAAAGACACGGCCAGGCCGATGGCCTCTTCCATGTGCGGACGCGACTGCTTGTTCAGGGCCTCGATTTGCCCGACCAGGTCGGACTCCAAGGCATCCAGCGCCATCGCGCGCAGGGTGCCCAGCGCCTTGTCGAGGGCCTTGTCGGCTTCACGCGCCTCCTTGGCAGAGGCCTGCATGAGCACCGGATCCACCAGCAGCCCGATGTTGCGCACCGAGATGTCCTGCTGCGCCATCAGGGCCGTCATCTCCGCGATGACGTCCTGGCGCGCCTGCGCGGTCAGCAAGTCGTCTTGCAGGACGGTCTTGACGTGACGCGCGTTGTAGAGCCCCACCCCCGAGAGAATCAGCAGGATGACGGCCATCAGGCCGAAGCCGATGCCAAGGCGCTGCGCCACGCGCAGGTTCGATAGGACGTTCATGTCGCAACCTCAAACAACCCAAGGGGAGCCCCGGCCATCGGGCCCGACCAGCCGGGGAATCACGGCGTAAACCGCAGGGTCAGCGGTAGACGCCCGCGCAGAACACCAGGCCATCGTGGGCTTCGACGTAGGTGGTCTTCTCATCGATCTGCTTGGTCACGGGGTTGGGCCACTTGTAGTCGACCCAGCCCGTTTTGCCCGACTTGCCGATCGACACGATCGACTCAACGAAGGGCACGCCATCGGCGTCCTTGAGGGCCAGCAGGTTCTTGCCGACCATCTTGGGGTTGGCCGCATGGGCCACGGCCACGCCGTCGAGCGTGGCCACGTAGACGTAGAGGTCGCGATCGAAGAAGGCTGCATTCTTGCTGTTGACGTCGGCCAGCAACTTGTCCTTGCCCTGCGACTTGTAGGCGGCCACGGCCTTCTTGACCATCGCGATGGCCTCTTCCTTGGTGGCGTTGCCCGAAGCAAGGGCAGCGGGGGACCAGGCCACGGCGGCCAAGGTGGTGAGGGCGGCGAGCGCGAAGCGACGGGTCACAGCAGTCATGGGGATCCTTTCGGGGAAATGGATTTGACACAACCGGATGGGCCGAATGGCCACCTGGGTTGACTGAATATCGTCCACACCGCCGCCGACCTGAGGGCGAAGAAACACCCGATCCGTCGTGCTGTTGCGGTTTTTGCGTGATCTGGGTCACGGCCTTCACAGGCAGGGACTCCAAGAGGCGGATCGAGAGGGGCTTCGCAGTTGGCGCGCAGAAAATGAAAAAGCCACCCGGCTGGGTGGCTTTTTTGCTGGGTGCTGAAAGCACCTCGCTTTGTTTTGGTGGGCCCTGAGTGACTCGAACACTCGACCAACGGATTAAGAGTCCGCTGCTCTACCAACTGAGCTAAGAGCCCGATTTCTTCTTTTGCCTCTCAGCGAACCGATCAACAGCGAAGAATTCGATTATATACCGATATTTTTGATGTTGTCCAGAAGTTTCACCTTCCTGCAACATGCGCCCTTCGCGAACGAAGGAAGCCTTGGTGGGTCGAGCGAGACTCGAACTCGCGACCAACGGATTAAAAGTCCGCTGCTCTACCGACTGAGCTATCGACCCCCAGCAAAGCCTGCGATTATAGCGCAGGATTCAAACTGTGCGCACGAAAGCGCGGCGAACTGTCACGCACGCAACACCTGTTCAAGCAAGCTGGCGGCGGCCACCATGCCGAAGGTGGCCGTGACCGTGACGCTGGAGCCGTAGCCCGCGCAGTTCAGGCTGCCGTCCCCCTGGCCGCCCTCACCGGAGCCGGGCTCGGGCACGTCGCAGCGGTCTTGCGGCGGGCGAACGGCCTCGCGCGAGAACACGCACGACACGCCCATGGCGCCTCGGCGCACACCACCATGGCGCTGCCTCAGGCGCTGACGCAAGCTGGCCAGCAAAGGGTCGTGCGTGACCTCCGACAGGTCCGCCACCTCGACGCGATGCGGCTGAACCTTGCCGCCCGCGGCGCCCACGCACACCAGGGGCAGCTGGTGCTGCAAGGCCAAGGCCGCCAGCGCCGCCTTGGCACGCACCTGATCGCAGCAGTCGATCACGCCATCGAGCGCCGAGGCCTGCAACAGCGTGCTCACGTTGGCCTCGTCGACGAATTCCTCCACGGTGTGCACGACGCCACCTGGGTGAATCAGGGCGATGCGGTCTTTGAGCGCCTGCACCTTCGCCTGGCCCAGCGTGGTCTCCAGGGCATGAACCTGCCGGTTGATGTTGGACTCGGCGATGTGGTCGAGGTCGATCAGGGTGAGCTCGGCGACGCCGCTGCGCGCCAGGGCCTCCGCCGTCCACGAGCCCACGCCCCCGACACCGACGATGGCGATGCGGGCGGCACGCAGGCGCGTGTACCCGGCTTCACCATGCAGCCGACGCAGGCCGCCGAAGCGGCGCTCGGGGTCGGCTCGGCTGGCTTCGGCCAGCAAGTCTCGCTCGGTCATGCGCCGCTCACTTGCCCTTGCGGGCAGCGGGCTTCGGGGTCGACAGCAGCAGGAGCCGGTCGCGCGCAGCCTGGGCCGCTTCGGTCTGCGGGTGCTGTTTGACCAGTTGCTCGAGGGTGCGGCGCGCCGCGTCGTTGTCCTTGAGCTCGGTCTGGCAGTTGGCGATGGACAGCAAGGCCTCGGGTGTGCGCAGGTGGTCCGGCGCGCGCTCGACCAGGGCGCGGAAGGCCTTGATGGCTTCCTTGTAATCGCGCAGGCCGTACTGGGCGTTGCCCAGCCAGTACTGCGCCGACTCGAAGTAGCCCGTCTGCGGGTGGCGCTTGAGGAAGCCGTTGAGGCTGGCCGCGCCCCCGGCGAAGTCGGCGGCGCGCAGTCGCGCGATGGCCTCTTCGAACTCGCGTTTCTCGTCGGCATCGGCCTGGAAGGTCTTGCCGTCAACCGTCAGGGTCTGCGGCTCCAGCTTGCGGACGCGCTCGTCGAGGGCGCTTTGGGCGTCCTTTTGCTTGCGCTGCAGCTCGGAGACGTCGCGCTGCAGCAGCTCGACCTGGCCGCGCTGGCCGGCGATCTCGCTGCGCAACTGCTCGATCAGCGCATTCATGTCCAGCAGGCTGCGCTTGAGCTGGTCCACCTGTCCGCTCAGGGCCGTCAGGCGGGCGTTGGCCGACTCGGCGTCCTGGGTGCGCTGCTGGCGCAACTCCAGGATGGCGCGACGGGCTTCGTCGTCATCGAAGATCCCGGCGCTGCTCGCCGTGGGGCTGAGCACCACGGCCACGCTCAGGGCGAGCGAGCGCCACAGGCCGAGGCCCATGCCCAGACCCGTGCCGCAACCCGCGGCCCATGCAGGCAGGTGGCGGCTCATCAACGGTCCTTGAGTTCGGCGCGGCGGTTCTGGGCCCAGGCCTCTTCGGTGCTGCCCGAGGCGGCGGGGCGCTCTTCACCGTAGCTGACGGCCTCGACCTGATCGGCCGACACGCCCAGCAGGGTCAGGGACTTCTGCACGGCTTCGGCGCGCTTTTGGCCCAGGGCCAGGTTGTACTCGCGGCCGCCGCGCTCGTCGGTGTGGCCTTCGATGAGGATCTTCTTGGCCTTGGCCGCGTTCAGGCGCTTGGCGTGGCCGCTGATGCCGTCGCGGAACTCATCCTTGACGACGAAGCTGTCGAAGTCGAAGTACACGACCTTGGGCAGGTTGCCAAAAGCGGCGTCGCCCGCCTTGTTGGCGTCCAGGTTGACCTGGGCGACGTTGCTGGCGGGTGCGGCGCTGCCGTCACCCATGCCGCTGCGGTTCTGGCTGGCGTCGGTGATGGGGGCGGGCTTGCCGGCGTTTTCGTCGAGCTTGACGCTGGAGCCGCATGCGCCCAGCAGGGCGGCAGCGGCCAGGGCGGAGGCCAGCAGGCTCAGGCGGGTCGAGGAAGCGGCAGGGCGCGAGGACGTGGGCGATTGGGATGGCATGTGGATGCTCCTGTGCAGGAAAAGAAGGTGGATTCGGCCAAGGCGGGGTCAGCGCCGCGGCGTGAGGAAGGGGCCCCAGACGGGCTCGCGCACGTCGGCGACCTGGGTGGTCAGCCGGGCCTTGATGCGGCCGTCCAGCGACGAGGTCACCAGCACCTCGCGGCCTTGCAGGCGGGTGGCGTAGATGACCTGGCGGCTGTTGGGTGCGAAGCTGGGGCTTTCGTCGTCGCGGGTGTCGCTCAGGGCGCGGACCTGGCCCGAGGCCAGCTCCATGAGGTGGACGCGGTAGCCCCGCTCGACCTGGCTGACGTAGGCCAGCCAGCGCCCGTCGGGGCTGATGGCCGGGCTGATGTTGTACGAGCCCGAGAACGTGACGCGCTGCGCAGGCCCGCCGGACGCGGACACCCGGTAGATCTGGGGGCTGCCGCCGCGGTCGCTGACGAAGTACAGGCTGGCGCCATCGGGCGACCAGGTGGCCTCGGTGTCGATGGCCGCGCTTTGCGTCAGGCGCCGCACATCCTGCCCGTCGACGCCCATGACGTAGATCTGCGAGCCGCCTTCGCGGCTGAGCGTGACGGCGAGCTGGCGTCCGTCGGGCGACCAGGCCGGGGCGCTGTTGCTGCCCTTGAAGCTGGCGACCACGCGGCGGCGACCGGTGGAGACGTCCTGGACCACGACCACGGGCTTGCCGGTCTCGAAGGACACGTAGGCCAGCTGGCGGCCATCCGGCGCCCAGGCCGGCGAGATGATGGGCTGAGCGCTGGTCAGGGGGGTCTGGGCGCCCTCCCCGTCGGCGTCGGCAACGATGAGGGTGTGGCGGCTGCCCACCTTGCTGACGTAGGCGATGCGGGTGGCGAAGGCACCACGGTCGCCGGTGAGTTTCTCGAAGATGTCGTCGGCGATGCGGTGGGCGGCCAGGCGCAGGTCGGCGGCCGGCACCACGATGCTCAGGCCGCCCAGGTCGCGGGCCTTGAGGACGTCCCAGACGTGGTAGCGGACGTCGTACTGGCCGTCGGCCAGGCGGGTGACGGAGCCGGCCAGCAGCGCGTCGGCGCCCTTGGTCTTCCAGTCGGACAAAGGCGGGCGGCTGGTTTCGTCGAGGCGGTCGGCGCTGGCGTCGAGGCCGCGAAACAGGCCGCTGCGCTCCAGGTCGGCTTGCACGATGGCGGAGATGGCCGCGGGCGAGCCCGACTCGTTGCGGAAACGCGCGATGGCGATCGGAATCTGCGTGGCGCCGACGCCGGAGATTTCAACGCGGAACTGCGCCAGGGCCCCCGTCACGGGCAAGGAGGTGCCGACGGCGAACAAGGCGGCGCCGGCCAGCAGGTGACGACAAGCCGAGCGGCGCGAATCGGAGAACGACATGGATCGGTCTGAGGTCAGTTCGTGTACCAACCCCGATTGTGCCGCGGGTTCGCCCGCACTTTTTCCGCCGGGGCCGCCTTCGCCTCTGCGATCGGGTCAACTTGTGTAAATCAACCCCGCCGCGGCTCAGAGCAGCACGATGTCGTACTGCTCCGGGGACATGGACGGCTCGGTCTGCAGCGACACGGGCTTGCCGATGAAGTCGCTCAGGCCCGCGAGGTGGGCGCTTTCTTCGTCGAGCAGCATCTCGACGACGGCCGCGCTGGCGACCACGCGGAACTCACGCGGGTTGAACTGCCGGGCCTCACGCAGGATCTCGCGCAGGATGTTGTAGCAAACGGTGCGCGAGGTCTTGACCTGGCCACGGGCCTCGCAGGTCGGGCAGGGCTCGCACAGCATGTGCGCCAGCGACTCGCGCGTGCGCTTGCGCGTCATCTCGACCAGGCCCAGCGGCGAGAACCCGCTGACCGTGACCTTGGTGCGGTCGCGACCGAGTTGCTTGCGCAGCTCCGACAGCACCGTGTCGCGGTGGTCTTCGCGCAGCATGTCGATGAAGTCGATGATGATGATGCCACCCAGGTTGCGCAAGCGCAGTTGCCGCGCGATGGCCTGCGCGGCCTCCAGGTTGGTCTTGAAGATGGTTTCGTCGAAGTTGCGCGCACCCACGTAGCCGCCGGTGTTGACGTCGATGGTGGTCAAGGCCTCGGTCTGGTCGACGATGAGGTAGCCGCCGGACTTCAGGTCCACGCGACGTGCCAGGGCGCGCTCGATCTCGGCGTCGATGTTGTAGAGGTCGAACAGCGGGCGCTCGCCCTTGTAGTGCTGCAGCTTGTCCATCGCCGTGGGCGTGAACTCCTCGCCGAAGGACTTCAGGGCGTCGAACTGGATGAGCGAGTCGATGCGAATGGACTGCACCTGCTCGTTGACCAGGTCGCGCAGCACGCGCTGGGCCAGGTTCAGTTCCTGGTAGAGCAGCGTGCCGGGAGGGGCCTTCAGGCCCTGCTCTCGGATGGTGCCCCAGGTCTTGCGCAGGTAGGCGATGTCGACGGCGAGTTCGTCGTCGGTGGCGTCTTCGGCGTTGGTGCGCAGGATGAAGCCACCGGAGCGGGGGCGCCCCTCGCGGGCATCGGCCTCGCCGATGAGGCGCAGCATGCGTTCACGCAGCTGCTCGCGCAACTCGGGCGAGCCAATCTTCTGCGAGATGCCGAGGTGGTCGTCTTGCGGCAGGAAGACCAGCAGGCGGCCGGCCACGCTGACCTGCGTGGACAGGCGCGCGCCCTTGGTGCCGATCGGGTCCTTGATGACCTGGACCATGAGGGTCTGGCCCTCGTGCACGCGCTTCTCGATGGGCACCTGCACCTCGTTGGCGCGCGGGTGAGGTTTGGGGCCGCCGTCTTCGCGGTGCAGGTCGGCCACGTGCAGGAAGGCCGCGCGCTCCAGGCCGATGTCGATGAAGGCCGACTGCATGCCGGGCAGCACGCGCACGACCTTGCCGGCGTAGATGTTGCCCACCAGGCCTCGCTCCAGCGTGCGCTCGACGTGCAGCTCCTGGACCGCGCCGCTCTCGATGACGGCGACGCGGGTTTCCTGGGGAGTCCAGTTGATGAGGATGTCTTGTGAATGGGGCATGCGACGCAATTTACAGCATGGCCCGCAGCTCGGCGTTGGTCAGCACCCGGCGAGCGGGCCCGCCGGGCTGATCGGCGCAGCAGGCGGCCAACAAAGCGGCCGCCACCTGCCGCACGTGCACGGGTCGGTGGCTGTCGGGGATCAGCGCGAAGAACCAGCGGCTCAGGCACAAGCCCAGTCGCTCACCCGGGCGAAACTCGCCGCGCTCGCCTTGCAGCAAGGACGGGCGAGCGACGCACAGCCGCTGGAAGCCGATGTCGCGCACCGCGTCTTCCAGTTCGCCCTTGACTCGGTTGTAGAACACGCGTGAGCGCGAAGACGCACCCAAGGCGCTGACCAGCAAGAAGCGCCGGGCCCCGTGGACATGGGCCAATCGGGCCACCTGCAGGGGCCACTCGAAGTCCACCCGGCGGAAAGCCGCCTGAGAGCCAGCCTGGCGGAGGGTCGTGCCCAATGCGCAAAAGACGGTGTCGACGTCGAACAAGCCGGTGTGGCGCTCCAGTCGGTCGAAGTCGACCACGCAGGGCCGGAACTTGCTGCGCTGCGCGTCGGTGAGGGGCTCGCCCGGCCCCAGCAGGTCGTCGAGCCCCACGTCGCGACGCAACAGCGCCCTCACCTCGCGCACCGTCGCATCCTGCAGGCACAGGCGCACGGCCTCGCGTCCCACCAGCCCGCTGGCGCCCACGATGAGGACCACACCCAGCTCATCGCCGTCCATCAGAAGGCCCACCCCATCGGCTTGAGCAGCTCGGCGGTCTCGAACAAGGGCAGGCCCATGATGCCGCTGTGGCTGCCGTCGATGCGACGCGTCCACGCACCCGATCGCCCCTGGATGGCGTAAGCACCGGCCTTGCCGAAGGGCTCGCCGCTGGCGACGTAGCGCTCGATTTCATCGCCGTCGAGCTCGCGCCACTGCACATGCGAGGTGCTCACGCTGAGGCGACCGTGCACGCACACGGCCGTCAGCACGCGGTGCGAGCGTCCCGAGAGCGTCCGCAGGATGCGAGCCGCATCGGCCGCGTCGGTGGGTTTGCCCAGGATGGTGTCGCCCAGGGCCACGGTGGTGTCGGCGCACAGGATGGGACCCATGGGCCAGGCTTGGGGGTCGCGGAAAGCGCGCGCCTGCAAGCGTTCGATGGATGCCTGCCACTTGGCGCGCGTCACGCGCTGAACGTAGTCCTCGGGGGACTCGCCCGCGCGCTCGGCCTCCAGCGCCTCGGCGTCTTCATCGGCGTCCGGCAACAGCAGGGCGTGACGCACACCCAGCTGGTCCAGCAGCTGGCGGCGGCGCGGGCTTTGCGAGGCCAGGTAGAGCCAGGGGCCTGGGCTGTGCGCCAGTTCGGTGGGTGACGCGCAAGACACGGACATGACGCTCAGGCCCGGTGATAAGGGTGGTTGTGGCGCAGTGACCAGGCGCGGTAGACCTGCTCGAGCAGGAGCACGCGCGCCAGGGCGTGCGGCAAGGTCATGTCCGACAGCCGGATGGCCTCGTCGGCGGTTTGCTTGAAGGCGGGGTCGATGCCATCGGCGCCACCGATGATGAGGGCCACATCGCGGCCGTCGTGCTCCCAGGCCTCGGTGCGCTGGGCCAGTTGCACGCTGGTCAGGCGCGTGCCACGCTCATCGAGGATGACGCGGCGCGTGCCCTTGGGCAAAGCGGCCTCCATGCGAGCGGCTTCGGCCTGCATGATGGCCGCCACCGGCTTGCCTTCGCGGGGCTCGGCCTTGACGGCCTTGACCTCGACTCGCCAGTCGGGCGGGAAGCGCTTGAGGTAGTCCTCGCAAGCCTCCTGCGCCCAATCGGGCAGGCGCTGGCCGATGGTCAGCACGGTGCACTTCATGGACGCGGTCGACCTGACGGCTCAGCTCAGCGAGCGGCCTTGCGGGCCGGTGCCTTCTTGGCTGCAACCTTCTTGACGGCGACCTTTTTGGCAGCCACCTTCTTGACGGCCACTTTCTTGGTCGCCGGCTTGGTGGCGCCCGCGCTGCGAGCCGACACCTTCTTGGCGGCGACCTTCTTGACCGCGACCTTGCGGGCGGGCTGCTTCTTGGCCTCAGGCGAGTTGACAACGACCTTCTGCACGGCCTTCGGGCTGACGCCCTTGGCCGCCACCTTCTTGGAGGCGACCTTCTTGACCGTCAGCTTCTTGGGCGCCGGCTTGACGTCTTCAAACTGATCGGCCGGCTTGCCGGCTGCCTTCTTCGTGGCGACCTTCTTGGCTGCGGCCTTCTTGGCGACCGGCTTGGCAACAGGCTTGGAAGCGGGCTTGGTCACCGCGGCCTTGCGGGCGGCGGTGGTCTTGCCGGCCGCCTTCTTGGGCGCCACGGGCTCGTCGTCTTCGTCCGGCTCGGACGCCTTGACCAGGCCCACGCGCTGGGCCTTGAGCTTGATGGCCACGGGCTTGTCGCCCCAGATCTCTTCGAGCTGGTAGTACTGGCGGATGGCCGGCTGCATGATGTGCACGACGGCGGCGGCGCAGTCAACGATGATCCACTCGCCGTTGTCTTCCCCCTCGGTGCGCATCACCTGGAGGCCCGCGGCCTTGACCGCGACGCGCACGCTGGAGGCCAGTGCCTTGGTCTGCCGGTTCGTCGACCCGGTGGCGATGATCACGCGCTCGAACAGGGGCGAGAGGTGCTCGGTGTTGAAGACGACGATGTCTTGCGCCTTGACGTCTTCCAGGCCATCGACGATGACGCGTTGCAGTTTGCGGATGTCCATTCAGCGGGGGTCGCCAGGGGCGTAGAGTTGATGGGTTGCAATATAGCGCGCCACGCCCTCGGGAAGGGGGCTGGGCACCAGAGATTCAGGGGGGTCACCACGCAGCAGGCTCGCCCGGATGTCGGTGGATGAAACGGCCAGGGGGGCCATGGGCAGCGTCACCCGCCGATGCGGGTGCTGGCGCAGCGCTTCAGGCGGCTCAAGGGGGCCGGCGCCTCGCGTGGCCACGGCCAGCGTGACGCGCTGCAGCAACTCGGCCCACCCCTGCCAGGTCGGCAGGTTGGCGAATTGATCCAACCCGATGATCAGCACCCACTCGGCGACCTCGGGGTGGCGGGCTTGCAGGGTGCGCACGGTCTCCAGGGTGAACGATGGCCCGGGCCGGTCGACCTCGATGCGGTCCAGCACGAAACGCAGCTCGTGCGCGATGGCGGCCTGCACCATGGCCACGCGGTGCTCGGGCGCGGCGAGTTGGCGACTCTTCTGCCAGGCCTGCCCGACCGGGATCCAGCGCACCTCGTCGAGCGTCAGGTGCCTCAGGGCCGACTCGGCCAGCGCGACGTGGGCCGCGTGAACCGGGTCGAAGCTGCCCCCCATCAGGCCGACGCGCCGACTCACCCGCTCAGACCCAGTCCCGCGGGGGCAGGAAGTCGGTGTAGAGGCGGGCTTCGGGCGTGCCGGGCTCGGGGTGCCAGTTGTAGCGCCAGTTCACCACCGGCGGCATCGACATCAGGATGCTTTCGGTGCGGCCACCGGACTGCAGGCCAAACAGCGTGCCGCGGTCCCAGACCAGGTTGAACTCGACGTAGCGGCCGCGCCGGTAGGCCTGGAAGTCGCGTTCGGCCTCGGTGTAAGGCTCGTTGCGGCGGCGCTGCAGGATGGGCAGGTAGGCCTGGGTGAAGGCGTCGCCCACCGAGCGGATCAGCTCGAAGCCGCCCTGCTCGCCCAGCTCGGAGACGTCATCGAAGAAGATGCCGCCCACGCCGCGGGCCTCGTTGCGGTGTTTGAGGAAGAAATACTCGTCGCACCACTTTTTGTAGCGCGGGTGCAGTTCGGGCCCGAAAGGCGCCAGGGCATCCTTGCAGGCCTGGTGGAAGTGGCGAGCGTCTTCTTCACGGCCGTAATAAGGCGTGAGGTCCATGCCGCCGCCATACCAGGCCACCACGCTGCCGTCGGGCCGGTGGGCCGCCAGCATGCGCACGTTCATGTGCACGGTGGGCACGTGCGGGCTGCGCGGGTGGAAGACCAGGGACACGCCCATGGCCTCGAAGGGGCAACCCGCCAGCTCGGGCCGGTGCTGCGTGGCCGACGGCGGCAGGCTCGGGCCCTTGACGTGCGAAAAATTGCAGCCACCCCGCTCCAGCACGTTGCCCTCTTCGACCAGGCGTGAGCAGCCATCGCCTTGCAGGCGCTCGTGGGCGCCTCGCACCCAGGCGTCCCGGACGAAAGGCCGGCCGTCTTCCGCCTCGAAGGCGGAGATGATGCGGTCCTGCAGGTCAAGCAGGTACTGGCGGACGGCGTCGGTGTGGGACTGGCTCATGGCGTGTGTCCTGCGTGGGGGCGGTCAACGGGCCTTGATGGCGCGCCAGCCGATGTCCGAGCGGAACTGCATGCCATCGAACTGGATGCCGCGCAGGTACTCGTAGGCGCGCTGCTGCGCCAGCTTGGCCGAATCGCCCAGCGCGGTCACGCACAGCACGCGGCCCCCGCTGGTGCGCAGCACGCCGGCGTCGTCCAAGGTGGTGCCGGCGTGGAAGACCATGGCGTCATCGGCGTCCGCGGGCAAGCCGGTGATGGCCTGGCCCTTCTCGGGGTTCAGGGGGTAGCCGCCTGCGGCCACCACGACGCCCAGGGCGAAGCGGCGATCCCATTGCAGCTCGACCTGGTCCAGCGTGCCATCGGTGGCGTGCAGGAAGACGTCGATGAGGTCGCTCTTGAGGCGCATCATGATCGGCTGGGTCTCGGGGTCACCCATGCGGCAGTTGAACTCCAGCGTCTTGGGGTTGCCTTGCGCGTCGATCATCAGGCCGGCGTACAGGAAGCCGGTGAAGGGGATGCCGTCCTTGGCCATGCCGTCCAGCGTCGGCTGGATGATGTCCTGCATGGCCTTGGCGTACACGTTGGGCGTGACCACCGGGGCGGGCGAGTAGGCCCCCATGCCGCCGGTGTTGGGCCCTTCGTCGGCGTCGAGCAGGCGCTTGTGGTCCTGACTGGTGGCCATCACGGCCACGTTCTTGCCATCGGCCAGCACGATGAAGCTGGCTTCTTCACCAGCCAGGAACTCTTCGATGACCACGCGGGCACCGCCCGAGTTGTGCTGCACGCCCAGCTTGTTGTCCAGCAACATGAAGTCGATGGCTTCGTGGGCCTCGGCCAGCGTCGTGGCCACGACCACGCCCTTGCCCGCCGCCAGGCCATCGGCCTTGATGACGATGGGCGCGCCGTGCTGCTCCACGTAGGCGTGGGCGGCGGTGGCGTCGGTGAAGGTTTCGTAGAAGGCCGTGGGGATGCCGTGACGCTTCATGAAGTCCTTGGCGAAGGCCTTGGAGCTCTCCAGTTGCGCGGCCTTCTGCGTGGGCCCGAAGATGCGCAGGCCGCGGGCGCGGAACTCGTCGACGACGCCCGCCGCCAGGGGGGCTTCGGGGCCCACCACGGTCAGGGTGATCTTGTTGGACTCGGCGAAATCGGCCAGGGCCTTGACGTCGGTGATCGGCAGGTTGACCAGGCGGGCATCGCGCGCCGTGCCACCGTTGCCCGGCGCCACGTAGACCTTCTGGGCCTTGGGGGACTGGGCCAGCTTCCAGGCCAGGGCGTGTTCGCGGCCGCCGGAGCCGATGACGAGGATGTTCATGGTGATGTCTGGGTCGAGGGATCGGAGATCGGGGGGTCAGTTCAGTTCGGCGTTGTGGTAGACCTCCTGGACGTCGTCCAGGTCTTCCAGCACATCCAGCAGCTTTTGCATGCGCGCGGCGTCGTCACCACTGAGCGAGACGGGCGTGTCGGCGCGCATGGTCACTTCGGCCAGTTCGGGCTGGAGGCCGGCGCCTTGCAGGGCCTTTTGCACGGCCTCGAAGTCGGTCGGTGCGCTCAAAACCTCGATGGAGCCGTCATCGTGCGTGACCACGTCTTCGGCGCCCGCCTCCAGGGCCACTTCCATGACCTTGTCTTCGCTGGCACCCGGGGCGAACAGGAACTGGCCGCAGTGCTTGAACTGGAAGGACACCGAGCCGTCGGTGCCCAGGTTGCCGCCGTACTTGCTGAAGGCGTGGCGCACCTCGGCCACGGTGCGCACGCGGTTGTCGGTCATGGTGTCGACCATGATGGCCGCGCCGCCGATGCCGTAGCCTTCGTAGCGGATTTCTTCGTAAGTGACGCCATCGAGGTTGCCCGTGGCCTTGTCCACGTTGCGCTTGATGTTGTCGGCCGGCATGTTCGCTGCCTTGGCCTTCTCGATGGCCAGGCGCAGGCGCGGGTTCATGTTGATGTCGGCGCCCCCGGCGCGGGCCGCCACGATGATTTCACGGGTGATGCGGGTCCAGATCTTGCCGCGCTTTTCGTCCTGACGGCCTTTGCGATGCTGGATGTTGGCCCATTTGGAATGACCGGCCATGGTGAGGTGCTCCGGGAATGAGGTGTGCGGATGTCAATGGCAAGGCGCACGCAGCGGTGTGCCGGCGCGCGCGAAAATGCCTGAGAACGCCAGAAAGCCGCGGGAAAAGCCGGTCGCTTCCTGGGAGATACTGCGATTTTACCTTCGAGGCGAGCCGCCAGCGCAGCCGCGCGCCTCCGCCCGAGTTTGTGAGCCCGGAGTAGCCATGACCGACCCCATCTTGCTCGCCGCCCACGGCGAAACCCACTGCCACTTGCTGCCCGCCCTGGCCAACCGCCACGGCCTGATCACCGGGGCCACCGGCACGGGCAAGACCATCACCTTGCAAAAGCTCGCCGAGGGCTTCAGCGCCATCGGCGTGCCCGTGTTCATGGCCGACATCAAGGGCGACCTGACCGGCATTTCGCAGACCGGCCAGCTCAGCACCAAGGTGGCAGGCATCCTCCAGGAGCGCGGCCTGGAGGCCCCGACGCCAGTGGCCTGTCCCACCACGCTGTGGGACGTCTTCGGCGAGCAAGGCCACCCGGTGCGCGCCACCGTCTCGGACATGGGCCCGCTGCTGCTCAGCCGCATGCTGGACCTCAACGACACGCAACAAGGCGTGCTGCAACTGGTCTTCAAGATCGCCGACGACAACGGCCTGCTGCTGCTGGACCTCAAGGACCTGCGCGCCATGCTCCAGCACGTGGGCGACAACGCCAGCCAGTTCACCACCGAGTACGGCAACATCAGCGCCGCCAGCGTGGGCGCCATCCAGCGTGGCTTGCTGCAGGTCGACGAACAAGGCGGCGATCGCTTCTTTGGCGAGCCCATGCTCGACATCGCCGACTTCATGCAGACCGTGGGTGGCAAGGGGGTCATCAACATCCTGGCGGCCGACAAGCTGATGAACGCGCCGCGCCTGTATGCCACCTTCCTGCTGTGGATGCTCTCGGAACTGTTCGAGACCCTGCCCGAGGTGGGCGACCTGGACAAGCCCAAGCTGGTGTTCTTCTTCGACGAGGCCCACCTGCTGTTCAAGGACGCGCCCACCGCCCTGATCGAGCGCATCGAGCTGGTGGTCCGGCTGGTGCGCTCCAAAGGCGTGGGCGTGTACTTCGTGACCCAGAACCCGCTGGACGTGCCCGACACCGTCCTGGGCCAGCTGGGCAACCGCGTGCAGCACGCCCTGCGCGCCTTCACCCCGCGCGACCAGAAGGCCGTCAAGAGCGCGGCCGAAACCATGCGCGCCAACCCCGGACTGGACATCGCCACGGCCATCACCGAACTCGCGGTGGGCGAGGCCCTGGTCAGCCTGCTGGACGAAAAGGGGCGCCCCTCGGTCACGCAGCGCGTTTTCGTGGTGCCACCGGGCAGCCAGATCGGCCCGATCGGCGCCCCGCAGCGCCAGCAGCTCCTGCAGGGCTCGCTGGTGGCGGGGGTGTACGAAAAGGCGGTGGACCGGGAGTCGGCCTACGAAAAAATCAAGGGCCGCGCCGCGGCGGCGCCCACCCAGGCCCGCCCGGAGCGCAGCATGCGCGATGAAGCGGCTGATGTGCTGCGAGGCAACGCCCCTGAGCGCACCCGCGAAGCACCCCAAGAGGCCCCTCCCTCCGCAGGCGGAGGCTGGTTGGGTGACGTGGCCGGCGGCCTGCTCAAGGGCAGCGGCCGCAAGGACTCCATCCTGGAGACCGTGGCCAAGTCAGCGGCGCGCACCATCGGATCATCGGTGGGCCGCGAAATCATCCGCGGCGTGCTCGGCTCGCTGCTGGGGGGCGGCGGGCGCCGCCGCTGAATCCAGCCAGGTCGGCGCCGCCCAGGACGCGAACCGTTCAGCGGCCGCCCCAGCGCCCACCGTGATCGTGGTGACCATCGCGGCCACCCCGGTCATCGTCCCAGCCGTCATCGCGGCCATCTCGGTGGCCTTCCCGGTAGCCGCGGTCGTACCCGCGGTGATAGCCATGGTGGCGATGGCGCCACCAGCCGTGCCCACCGTGCCAGCGCGGCGCGGCATGAAACGCGGGCGGGCGGTGATAAACCGGCTGCGGCGCATAAACCACCGGCGGGGCGATCACCACCGGCGCGTGCCCGTACACGCCACGCGGGGTGTTCGACACGACGGTGCCGACGCGGCCACCGCCGTGCGAAGGCGCATCGATGTTGACCGCCCAGTAAACGCCCTGGCCCGCCTGAGCGCTTGCCGCGCCTGCGGCCAGGGTGGCGACGGCGGCCACGCGTTGAACGATTCGGGTGAGGGTTGTGTGCATGTCAGCTCTCCTGTGCTCACACAACGGCCTGGGCGTGCGGCTGGCTGACAGCGCCGTGTAAATCTGTGTAGCCCAACTGTGATCAGCGGTGACAGGGCGAGCTCAGGCCACCGGGGCGGCTCACCCAAGTCAGTGGTGGTGGTCGCTGCGCGCGATGGCCAGCAGGCGATTGACCTCGTCGGCGTGAACCCGCACGTTGCGCCGGTGCCACTGGCCGATGGCGAGCATGGTCAAGGCCACCACCAGGCCGAAAGCCGAGATGGCGCCGTAAGCCGACAGGCCCGAGCTGGTCAAGGCGCTGTAGAGGAAGCCCAGCAACAGGATGCACGCCTGTTCATTGAAGTTCTGCACCGCGATGGAGCGCCCGGCGCCCATCAGGTTGTGGCCGCGGTGCTGCAGCAGCGCGTTCATGGGCACGACCAGGAAGCCACCCAGGCCACCCAGCAGGATCAGGAAGGGCACGGCGACCCAGATGTCGGTCAGCACGTTCATGCCCAGCACCAGCACGCCCATGGCCACCCCCAGCGGGATGACGGCGGTGGCGCGATCGAGCTTCATCTTCATGGAGGCCACGACCGCGCCCACGGCGGTGCCGATGGCCACCACGCCCACCAGGGCCGATGCCTTGGTCGTGTCGTAGCCCAGGGCCACGGCGGCCCAGGCCAGCACGATGTAGCGCAGGTTGCCCGAGACGCCCCAGAACAAGGTGGTGGTGGCCAGGGAAATCTGGCCGAGTTTGTCTTGCCACAGGCGGCTGTTGCATTCCTTGAAGTCGCGCACCAGCACCAGCGGGTTGGACGCCAGGGACTGCAGCGGCGTGTCGGTGCGCGGGATGCGCAGGTTGAACGCCGCGGCCACCACGTAGAGAGACACCAGCGTGGCGATGGCCGCCTCGGCCGGAGAGTCGATGCCCAGCGACAAGCCCGGCAGGTCGATGGCGAGCAGGTGCGGCGCGATGTGCTGGCCCATGAGCTGCCCCCCGAGCACAACGCCCAGGATGATGGACGAGATGGTCAGCCCCTCGATCCAGCCATTGGCCTTGACCAGTTGGGACGGCGGCAGCAGTTCGGTGAGGATGCCGTACTTGGCGGGCGAGTAGGCCGCCGCGCCCAGGCCGACCACGGCATAGGCGAGCAAGGGGTGGGTGCCAAACAGCATCAGCAGGCAGCCGATGACCTTGATGCTGTTGGAGACGAACATCACCTTGCCCTTGGGCATGGCGTCGGCGAAGGCCCCCACGAAGGGCGCGAGGACCACGTAAAACAATGCAAACATCGGCACGAGCGCCGCGCGCTGCCACTCGGGCGCCCCACCGTGCCTCAGCAACTCGACCGCGGCCACGAACAACGCGTTGTCCGCCAGCGAGCTGAAGAACTGCGCCGACATGATCGTGTAAAAGCCTTTTTTCATGCGCGCGCCGTGGGTTTACGTGGTTCCAGTCGAATGGGTACTGCCGATATCCAGGACCTGGTGCCACGCACCCAGATGCCTCAACGGCCGCAGGTTATAGCACGGCGCCCCGGGCCCATCGGCGGGACAACCCGACACAGCTCGACACCACTTGGCACCAACTGGCGCATCTCGGTACCTCACGTCACGGCACGTCACGGCACAAAGGGGGAACAAAAGCAGCGCCCAGAAGCAGGCTGGCAAAATGACGCCATGCCGCGCCCCCTTGAAGCCCTGATCCACCTCGACGCCCTCCACCACAACCTGACCCGGGCGCGCGAGTGCGCCCCCGACGCGCAGGTCTGGGCGGTGGTCAAGGCCAACGCCTACGGCCACGGCCTGGAGCGGGCATTCGAGGGGCTGCGCGCCGCCGACGGGTTCGCGCTGCTCGACATCGCCGAAGCGCGCAAGTTGCGCGAGATGGACTGGCGCGGCCCGATCCTGCTGCTCGAGGGTGTGTTCGACGCCCGGGACCTGGAGTGGTGCTCCCGCCTGGGTCTGTGGCACGTCGTGCACCACGAGCGGCAGATCGACTGGCTGGCCCAGCACAAGACGGAGTGGCCGCAGCGCGTCTTCCTCAAGATGAACACCGGCATGAATCGGCTGGGCTTCACGCCGCAGGCGTTCCGCAACGCCTGGCTGCGCCTGAGCGCCCTGCCCCAGGTCGACGAGGTCTCGTTCATCACCCACTTCTCCGACGCCGATGGCGCCCGCGGCATCGCCCACCAGGCCGAGGTCTTCCTGGAGCACACCGCCGACCTGAGCGGCGAGCGCAGCCTGTGCAACAGCGCGGCCACGCTGCGCCACGCGCACGACGCGCGCATCCGCGGCGACTGGGTTCGCCCGGGAGTGATGCTCTACGGCGCGTCCCCCGACCACCCTGAGCACGACGCGAACCACTGGGGGCTGAAGCCGGCCATGACCCTGCAAAGCCGGATCATCGGGGTGCAGCACCTGCAGCCCGGCGACACGGTGGGCTACGGCAGCCGCTTCACCGCCGAGCGGGCCATGCGCATCGGGGTGGTGGCCTGCGGGTACGCCGACGGCTACCCCCGCCACGCCCCGGATGGCACCCCCGTGCTGGTGGAGGGGGCCCGGACCCGCCTGGTCGGGCGCGTGTCCATGGACATGCTGACCGTGGACCTCAGCGACCTGCCCGACGCGCACATCGGCAGCGCCGTCACGCTGTGGGGGCAAGGGCCCCATGGCAGCACGCTGTCCATCGACGAAGTGGCCCAACACGCGGGCACCATCGGCTACGAGCTGATGTGCGCCCTCTCACCGCGCGTGCCCGTGCAGGTGGTCGAGCCGCACGGCCTGGCCTGAACCTTGCACGCTCCGGCGGCTTTTCACAAAACAAGACCCCCGCAAATGGACACCGATCACCAACGCCACCAGCTCAACATGACCGTGCTCATGACGCCGGACATGGCCAACTTCTCCGGCAACGTGCATGGCGGCACCATCCTCAAGCTGCTCGACCAAGTGGCTTACGCTTGCGCCAGCCGCTACGCTGGCTGCTACGTCGTGACGCTGTCGGTTGACCAGGTCACCTTCCGCCAGCCCATCCACGTCGGCGAGCTGGTGACCTTCCTCGCGTCGGTCAACTACACCGGCACCTCCTCCATGGAGATCGGCATCAAGGTGATCGCCGAGAACATCCGCACCCAGGTCGTGCGCCACGCCAACAGCTGCTTTTTCACCATGGTGGCGGTGGACGACCAGGCCAAGCCCCAGGCCGTCACGCCCCTGAGCCCGACCACGCCCGACGAGGTGCGCCGCTTCGACGCGGCCAAGGTGCGCCGGCAGCTGCGCCAGGAGCTGGAGCGCCGCTTCCGCGCCATCCAGTCCGGACAAGACGCCCCCGCTCCGGCGGCCGGCTGACGACATGGCCAAGGAAAAAACCGCCTACACCTGCCGCGAATGCGGCGGCATCAGCCCCAAGTGGCTGGGCAAGTGCCCGCACTGCAACGCCTGGAACACGCTGGACGAGACCCGGGTCGAGCCCGCCGGCGCCAGCAAGAACCGCATGCAGGCGCTGGCGCGCGGACTCAACGCCGCCCAGCCCGTCACCACGCTGGCCGACATCGAAGCGGGCGACGTGGCGCGCACACCCACCGGCCTCGAAGAGCTGGACCGGGTGCTGGGTGGCGGCATCGTCTCTGGCGGCGTCGTGCTGATCGGGGGCGACCCGGGCATCGGCAAGTCCACCTTGCTGCTGCAGGCGCTGGATGCGCTGTCGCGCCAGATGAAGGTGCTGTACGTGACCGGCGAAGAAAGCGGCGCGCAGGTCGCCCTGCGGGCCCATCGCCTGGGCCTCGACGGCTCGCAGGTGCGCGTGCAGGCCGAGATCCAGCTGGAGAACATCGTCGCCACGCTGGAGGCCGAACAACCCGCCTTCTGCGTCATCGACTCCATCCAGACCGTGTTCTCCGACCAGCTCAGCTCGGCACCGGGCTCGGTGGCGCAGGTGCGTGAGTGCGCGGCCCACCTCACGCGGGTGGCCAAGTCCAGCGGCTGCACCATGGTGCTGGTGGGCCACGTGACCAAGGAAGGCGCACTGGCCGGCCCGCGCGTGCTGGAGCACATCGTGGACACGGTGCTGTACTTCGAGGGTGACACGCACAGCAGCTTCCGCCTGGTGCGCGCCATCAAGAACCGCTTTGGCGCGGTCAACGAGATCGGCGTGTTCGCCATGACGGACAAGGGGCTCAAGGGGGTCAGCAACCCCAGCGCCATCTTCCTGTCCACGCACAGCGAACCCGTGCCCGGCTCCTGCGTGCTGGTGACGCTGGAGGGCACGCGGCCCATGCTGGTTGAAATCCAGGCGCTGGTGGACTCGGGCGGCCCCAGCCCGCGCCGCCTGAGCGTGGGCCTGGAGCGCGACCGCCTGGCCATGCTGCTGGCCGTGCTGCATCGGCACGCGGGCATGGCCTGCTTCGATCAGGACGTGTTCGTCAACGCCGTGGGCGGTGTGCGCATCAGCGAGCCGGCGGCCGACCTCGCGGTGCTGCTGGCCATCCAGAGCAGCCTGCGCGCACGCGCCCTGCCCAAAGGCTTCATCGCTTTC
The DNA here is from genome assembly GCA_016000265.1 of Burkholderiales bacterium. Lineage (GTDB taxonomy): Bacteria > Pseudomonadota > Gammaproteobacteria > Burkholderiales > Burkholderiaceae_C > Aquabacterium. The sequence goes on along the minus strand of JAECRL010000003.1, from coordinate 204,294 downwards.
GGCGAAGTCGGCCTGGCCGGCGAGGTGCGCCCCGCCCCGCGCGGGCAGGAGCGCCTGAAGGAAGCCGCCAAGCTGGGCTTCTCGGTGGCCGTGGTCCCCAAGGCCAATGCGCCCAAGAAGCCCATCGAGGGGCTGACCATCCACGCGGTCGACCGCATCGAAGAGGCGATCAACCTGGTGCGCGAACTCTGAGGCCCGCACACCCGGGTCGCATCAACCTTCTTCGTTGGCCGACTTGCACTCGGCTTCAGCCGGGTTGACCGAGCAGCGCACCTTCTTGATGACCTTCAAGCCGGCCTTGTCGTACACGCCCTGGTTGAGGATGGCCAGGCGCGACTCCTGCAGCATGGTGTTGTACTGGCGGGCCTGGTCGGCGCTCAGGTCGATCCAGGCGCCAGCGGGGATGCCGGCGTCGGCGTTGTTGATCAGCGCCATGGCGCGGTCGAACTGCCCGGCCCAGTAGCTGCGCGACTTCTCGCCGAAGCCCGCAGGGAACTTGCTCGGGCTGAGCACGACCTGGTAGGTCAGGATCATCAACGGGAAGCGCGAGATGCCGCCCTTGGCGCCCAGGCCCTTGTTGAGCTCCAGCGGCTTGTAGGCCAGCGTGGGCGCCGCAATCATGTCGATGCTGCCAGCGTTGAACTGGGTGGCGAAGTTGTTGATGTCGGCCGACACGGGCAGCGCCTTGATGCGCTGGATCATCATCGACTGGGCCTTGTCGTGGTCGAAGGCCGCGATCTTCTTGCCGGCCAGGGCTTCCACGGTGTTGTTGCTGCGGTCCTTGACCATCGGGTAGGCCGCACCGAACGGGAAGATGCCGCCGACTTCGTGGCCACCCGCCGTCATCAGGCCGGCGGCTTGCGGCGAGGCGAAGGTCTGCACCACCTTGCGCACGACCTCGTAGCTGCCAGCCATGTCGATCTTGCCGTCCTTGATGACGGTGGTGGCGCCCAGGGTGTCGATGGAGGCGGCCACCCCGTTGAACTCGCGGGTGCGGAAGGCCGTGGCCAGCAGCGCGTCGCACTGGCCCGAGCGGAAGTCCGAGGCGGCAGCGGCCTCGTTCGTGTAGACCTTCAGCTCCAGCGTGGCGCCGTCCTTTTGCATGGCCAGGGCGTAGTCCTTGGCCATGTTGTAGGCGTCACCGGTGGCGCCAACGATGTCAAAGACGCAGACCTTCTGGGCAGCGTGGGCGGTCTGGGCCGACAGGGTGAAAGCGGCCAGGGCCAGGGCGGCGCCAGCGTGAAGGGCGAAGCGTTGAGCGTTCATGGGGTCTCTCCTGAGTGAGGGTGACCGGCCGAGCCGGTGCTGTTGGATCAAGGCAAGGCCGCGATCCTATGAACCTCACCCGAAGGGGTGTAACGACTTGCTGCGCCTTGCCGCGATGCGGCACGGCCGCTCCCAGGGGCTGCGGCCACGCGGCCTGACAACTGTCACGACCACACACACCTCAGCCCCAGGCTTGACCGCAGCCGGGGCCCCGCTCAGCGACGCAACATCTGCCGCAGCTTGAGCCCCGTGAGCGCCAGCACGCCGAAGTAGGCGACGGCCGCCGCCACCAGGCAGCCCGCCAGCAAGCCGATGCGCAAGAAGGGTTCGGCGCGCAACGCCAGCCAGTCGAAATGCGCGTTGGCCCACGCCATGCCCGCCCCCAGGATCGCGGTGGCCAGCACCACGCGCGCGCCGAACAGCCACCACCCCGGTTCGGGCGCGTACCGCCCCGCCTTCTTGAGGCCACGCAGCAGCCACAGCGCGTTGACCAGGGAGGCCAGCCCGATGGACAGCGCCAGCCCGGCTTGCTGGAACATCGGCACGAAAAAGACGTTGAGCACCTGCGTGAGCACCAGCACGGCGATGCCGATGCGCACCGGCGTGCGGATGTCCTGCGCCGCGTAGAAGCCGGGCGCCAGGATCTTGATGGACACCAGCCCCAGCAGGCCCACGCCGTAGCCCATCAAGGCACGCACGGTCTGCGCCACATCGGCGTCGGTGAAGGCGCCGTAGTGATACAGCACCGCCACCAGCGGTTTGGCAAACAGCAGCAAGGCCAGCGCACTGGGCAAGGCCAGCAGGACCACCAGCCGCAGGCCCCAGTCCAGCAGGCTGGAGAACCGCTGGACGTCGCCACTGGCCTGCGCCTTGGAGAGCTGCGGCAGCAACACCACCCCCAGGGCCACGCCCAGCATGGCCGTGGGGAACTCCATGAGGCGGTCAGCGAACGTCAGCCACGACACGGCGCCGGCGCCCAGGTGCGAGGCGATCTGCGTGTTGACCAGCAAGGAAACCTGCGCCACCGACACCCCCAGCAGCGCCGGCGCCATCTGCCGCAGGATGCGGCGCACGCCATCGTGGTGCCAGGCCGCGACCAGGGCACCCCAGCCGAAGCCGATGCGCGGCAGCACCCCACGCCGCCGCAAGGCCGGCACCTGGATGGCCAGCTGCAGCACCCCGCCGATCAGCACCCCGATGGCCACGGCGAGGACCGGGTCGAACCCCCAGCGCTGGAACAGCGGCGCCATCAACACCGTGGCGGTGATGACGCTGAGGTTGAGCAGCACGGGCGTGGCAGCCGGCACGGCGAAGTGCCCCCAGGTGTTGAGGATGCCGGCGCTCAGCGCCACCAGCGACATGAAGCCGATGTAGGGGAACATCCAGCGCGTCATGAGCACGGCGGTGTCGAAGCCGCCGCTTTCCTGCAGACCCGAAGCCATCAGCCAGACCAGGGCCGGCGCGCCGATGACCCCGAGCGCCGAGACGACCAGCAGCACCCAGAACAACACCGTGGCCACCGCGTTGATGAGGCTGTGCGTGGCCTCGTCGCCCTGCTTGACGCGGGTCTCGCCCAGGATGGGCACGAAGGCCTGCGAGAACGCACCCTCGGCAAACAGGCGGCGCAGGAGGTTGGGGATGCGAAAGGCGACCTGGAAGGCGTCCGTGGTGGCGCTGGCGCCGAAAGCGGACGCGAACAGCTGCTCGCGGACCAGGCCGGTGATGCGCGAGGCCAGGGTCAGCAGGGAGACGACGGAGGCGGATTTCAACAGGCTCATGGCCCATTATAGGAAGGCGCCCCGAGCTGGCTTTACGAAGGCAGCGCGCCGTGCTAGACTCTTCGGTTTTCCAACCTGCGCTTTCTGCGGGGTGCGAATTGGGTGCGGCTGGTTGTTCAGCCGGGCTCAGGCATCTGCAGAGGGTGATGAAAGCTGCTCACCATGGCATCTGCATCCAAAGTCAAGAAGACCGTCCGCATCGCCTCCGGTCGCAAGCGCGTCCGCCAGGACGTCAAGCTGAACGCCGCCAACTCGGCCCTGCGCTCGAAGTTCCGCACCGCCATCAAGGGCGTGCTCAAGGCCGTCAAGGCAGGCGACAAGGCCAACGCCGCCGACGCCTTCAAGACCGCTCAATCCGTGATCGACTCGATCGCCGACAAGGGCATCTTCCACAAGAACAAGGCCGCTCGCCACAAGAGCCGCCTGTCGGCCAAGATCAAGGCCATGGCCGTCGCCGCTTGATCTCGCAGACCCCTGGCGCCTCGTGCGCCACACGTCGAAAAGCCCGCTTCAGCGGGCTTTTTTCATGGGCGATCGGTCAGCTCAATTCAGGCCCAACTCGGACCCGACTCAGGTCGATCGAGGCGCGTCGGGCAGCAGGCAGGCGTCGACCACTTGCAGGTCGTTGTCGCGGGCGAAGTTCATGACGAAATCCCAGGCCATGGGCTCCAGGTCGCGCAGGGCCTCGTTGACCACCACGCACTTGACATCGCCCAGGCTGGTGGGCACGCAGTACGGGGAGTAGCCGATGTGTGCCAGGGGGCCCGAGCCCATGCCACCGGGGCGGAAGCTGGACATGGCACCGGCGAGGCGCTCGGCCCAGTCACTGGGGCGGAAGGTGCGGCCCTCTCGGGTCACGCCCTGGATGAAGACTTCGCGGGGGGGATGGGGGCGGGCAGAGGATGAGGTCGTCGACACGGTGGCGCTTCCGACGGGCTGTGCAATGGGTGATTGACAGGCGCAGTGCCAGATTGTGTCTGGCTGCTGCGGGGAACCAGGGCGGCCAACGGTGGGTAAACCGATGACCGAACCTTGGGTGATGGAAGCCGCTGAAGCAGCGATTCCATGCGAGACAAGGACGTATTGTCGCGGATGCCCGGTGACGCTGCAACTTGGATGCCAGCAATCCCGCCACGGACCTGGGGCACGCGCCACACCCCGGCGGGTTTTCGTGTGCGCCCCATCAGGGTTGGCACCAGGGGCGCAGGTCGTTTTGCATAGAATGGGTGCGGGCGCAGTCCGGGCTGCGCCATTTTGTTTTGCCGCCGTTTTCTGTTTTCCTCCCGGCTGATTCGTCCAGCCGCCCTCCTCTCTCAACCACGAGACCCCGTCCATGACCGCCCCCGCCTCCCCCGCCAACGCGATGCCCCACGTCATGCCCACCTACGGCCGCCTCCCCGTCGCTTTGTCGCACGGCCAGGGCGCCGAGGTCTGGGACACCGAGGGCCGACGCTACCTGGACGGGCTGTCGGGCATCGCGGTCAACACACTGGGCCACAACCACGCCCGCTTCGTGGCGGCGCTGCAGGATCAGGTCGCCAAGATGATCCACTGCTGCAACTACTACCAGGTACCGCTGCAGGAGGAACTTGCGCGCATGCTGGTCGAGCGCTCGGGCCTGACCAACGTGTTCTTCTGCAACTCGGGCCTGGAGGCCAACGAAGCGGCGCTGAAGATCGCGCGCAAGTTCGGCCATGACAAGGGCATCGACCGCGCCGAGGTGGTGGTCTACGAGAAGGCCTTCCACGGCCGCTCCATCGCCACGCTGTCGGCCACCGGCAACCCCAAGGTGCACGCCGGCTTCGAGCCGCTGGTCGAGGGCTTCGTGCGCGTGCCGCTCAACGACATCGCGGCGCTCGAGGAGGTCGCGCGCACGCACCCCAACGTGACGGCGGTGTTCCTGGAGGTCATCCAGGGTGAAGGGGGCGTCAACCCCTCGGGCCTGCAGTACCTGCGCGATGTGCGCGCCCTGTGCGACCAGCAAGGCTGGCTGCTGATGCTCGACGAGGTGCAGTGCGGCATCGGTCGCACCGGCAAGTGGTTTGCTCACCAATGGGCCGGCATCCAGCCCGACGTGATGCCCCTGGCCAAGGGCCTGGGTTCGGGCGTGCCGATCGGTGCGGTGGTGTGTGGCCCCAAGGCCGCCGACGTGCTCAAGCCCGGCAACCACGGCACCACCTTCGGCGGCAACCCGCTGGCCATGCGCGCGGGCGTGGAGACGCTCAAGATCATGGAGGCCGACGAGTTGATGGCCAACGCCCATCACGTGGGCGAACACCTCACCGGGCTGCTGCGCCGCGAGCTGGGCACGCTGCCCGGTGTCGTCGACATCCGCGGGCAAGGCCTGATGATCGGCATCGAGCTGGATCGCCCCTGCGGCGTGATCCTCAACCGCGCGCTCGACGCCGGCCTGCTGCTGAGCGTGACGGCCGACAAGGTCGTGCGCCTGCTGCCGCCGCTGATCTTCACCCAGGCCCAGGCCGACGAGCTGGTGTCCATCCTGGCCCCGATCGTGCGCCAGTTCCTGTCTGAGCCCCAGCCCGCCTGAGCCCAGGTCGACCCACGAGACGACATGCCCATGAAGCCCGGAAACAGCCTGATCAAGCACTACCTGCAGTTCAAGGACCTGCGTGCACCGGAATACGAGTACCTGTTCCAGCGCGCGGCCCTCATCAAGCAGCGCTTCAAGAACTACGAGAAGTACACGCCCCTGGTGGACCGCACGCTGGCCATGATCTTCGAGAAGGCCTCGACGCGCACCCGCGTGAGCTTCGAAGCCGGCATGTACCAGATGGGCGGCTCGGTGGTGCACCTGACCACGGATGGCAGCCAGTTGGGCCGCAGCGAGCCGATCGAGGACAGCGCCAAGGTCATCTCGCGCATGGTCGACATCGTGATGATCCGCACCTACGAGCAGGCCAAGCTGACGAAGTTCGCAGCCAACTCGCGCGTGCCCGTCATCAACGGGCTGACCAACGAGTACCACCCGTGTCAGATCCTGGCTGACATCTTCACCTACATCGAGCACCGCGGCTCGATTCAGGGCAAGGTGGTGGCCTGGGTGGGCGATGGCAACAACATGGCCAACACCTGGCTGCAGGCGGCCGAGCTGCTGGGCTTCACGGTGCACGTGAGCACGCCCAGCGGCTACGAGATCGACCCCGAGGTGGCCGGCATCAGCGACACCACCTGCTACAAGGTCTTCAAGGACCCGATGGACGCCTGCCGCGGCGCGCACCTGGTGACCACCGACGTGTGGACCAGCATGGGCTTCGAGGCCGAGAACGAAGAGCGCAAGAAGGCTTTCGCCGACTGGTGCGTGGACGCCGAGATGATGGCCGTGGCCGCCCCCGATGCGCTGTTCATGCACTGCCTGCCCGCTCACCGCGGCGAGGAAGTCGAGGCCGAGGTGATCGACGGGCCTCAGTCCGTGGTGTGGGACGAGGCCGAGAACCGGCTGCACGTCCAGAAGGTGCTCATGGAGTACCTGTTGCTGGGTCGGATCGGCTGAGGCCGAGGCCTCGAATCACGACAGCGTCACGCGGCGCCCTCCAGCCTGAACACCTCGACCGCCTGCGAGAGGGTCTGAGCCTGGTGTGACAGGCTTTGCGCGGCTGCGGCGGTTTGTTCGACCAGGGCGGCGTTTTGTTGCGTGGCCTGGTCCAGGTGGCTGATGGCGGTGTTGATCTGCACGATGCCGTGGTTCTGCTCGGAGCTGGAGTTGCTGATCTGGCCGACGAGTTCGGTCACGCGGCGCACCTGATCGACGACGAGGCCGATGGTGTCGCCGGCGTTGCCCACCAGGGAGCTGCCCGACTCGACTTGTTCGACGCTGCTGGTGATGAGCTGCTTGATTTCCTTGGCGGCTTCGGCGCTGCGTTGCGCCAGGGTGCGAACCTCGCCGGCGACCACCGCGAAACCCCGCCCCTGTTCGCCGGCGCGCGCGGCTTCCACCGCGGCGTTGAGCGCCAGGATGTTGGTCTGGAAGGCGATGCCGTCGATCACGCCGATGATGTCGGTGATCTTGCGGCTGGAGTGCTGGATGCCGGTCATGGTCTGGACGACGCGCCCCACGGCCTCACCGCCTTCGACGGCGACGCGCGAGGCCTGGCCAGCCAGGCCGTTGGCCTGGTGAGCGTGCTCGGTGCTGTTGCGGATGGTCGCGGCGATCTGCTCGACCGAGGAAGCGGTCTCCTGGATGCTGGAGGCGGCCAGCTCGGTGCGGGCGCTCAGGGCCTGGTTGCCGGAGGCGATGTCAGACGAGGCGTGGCGGATGGCCTCGGCCGCCTGGCGCACCTGCTGCATGGAGGCGGCGATGTGGGCCACGGCCTCCCGCAGTTTGACGTTGGCGCGGCTGTGAGAGCGGGCCGACGGCAGGCGCAGGTCGACCGAGCCATCGTCGCAGAGCAGGTGCTCGGCGAGGTCGGCGAGCTCCTCGGCGGCGTCGAACTCCGCCTTGGCGCGCGCCGCCAGGAACAGCAGCACGCCCGTTTCGGCCACCACGAACAAGGCGTGCTCGACGACGCGCATGAAGCTGGCCTCGCTGAAACACATGGGCCCCCAGCCCCAGGCCTGGAACTGGTTGAAGCTGAGGTGGTGCACGGCGATGGCGACCGCCCCCATGAGGATGGGCGCGGCGCGGCGGTAGACGACCAGGCAGGCCAGGAAGGCGAAGACGGCGAAGTGGGCCTCGTTGTGGCCCCGCGAGACGTGGATCATCAGGCCGACCATGCCCATGCCCAGCACGGGCAGGCCCAGTCGGGCGCCCACGCCGCCCTGGGAGGTGAAGGCCAGCGCCAGGCTCAGGCCCAGCAGCACCGCCCCGACCAGCAGGCCCAGGCCGAAGGAGCCGTAGATGCCCCCGTAGATGAGCGCACCCAGGTAGACGGTGGAGATGGCGACCAGCACCACCGTGTCGTTGCGGTGCAGGGCGGGGGAAGAAGGGGGGTTGTTTGACATGAAAAGCGATCCTCAGCAGGGCCGCCTGGTTGCGGCCTCCTGGGGTTATCGCTGGGTCACGCCCAACCTTTAGCCCTCATCCCAGCATGGGAATGTAAAGCTCGTCAAAACCGATACGCCAGCCTCAATCCGCCCCAGTGGCGCCCGGCCACCGTGATGGGGGCGGATGCCTCTTTGAGCAGCACGAAGGTGCCACCGCCCATGTCGCGTCGGTAGGTCTGCAGCAAGAAGGGGCGTGTGTTGCGCGCCGATGCCAGTCCGGTGCGGTCGTTGAAGATGCGCCGCCAGCGCGAGTTCGCGGTGTTCCACGTCACGTCGCCGGGGCGCTGCATTTGGCAGTAGGCGCGGTTGTGGGTGGAGATGTAGCCGTTGCGGTCGGCCGCGATGCAGAACACGACCTGCGGCAGGGCCTTGAGCGCGCCCTCTTGCAGGGCGGGGAACAGTTCGTCGGTCAGGGCGTTGAAGGCGGTGCTGTGCTGCTGGGGCTGGCTGCCCTGCAGGGGCACGTAGCGCTCATCGAAGAGCTGCTCCGGGGCGATGCGGTGGCGGGCAATGGCCTGCTCCAGCGCCTCGGCGACCTGGGCGGCCACGCGTTGGGCCAGCTCGATGTAGGGGGTGTCGGCGGTCTGCACGCCGCTGGTGGCGATCAGCTCCATGAGGCGCTCGGAGACGCCCAGCACCGACTCGCTGCGGCGCGTGGCCGTGGTCAGCGCGTCTCGGGTCTGGCTGACCTCCTGGCCCATGCGCGTGACCTGGTCCTGGATGCCGCGACACAGCTCGGCGCTGATGCCGGCGGCGTCGACGATGCGCTGCACCGCGGCCTCGGCGCCCAGCAGGGCCTGGTGCACCTGGCGGTTGGGCTGGCCGTGGTCCTTGTCCGCGGCCTTGGCGATGGCTTGTTCATCCACCCGCAGGTCGTTGGAGAGGGACTGGATGCGCTGGTCCAGGGTGGAGACCGTGGACATGATGGCTTTGGAGATGGACTCGACCTGGGTGGAGAGGTCCTTGACGGCGTCGGCAACGACCGAAAAACCCAGGCCGGCTTCACCCGCGCGCTTGGCTTCGACCGAGGCGTTGAAGGCGACCAGCCGGGTCTGCAGGGCGACTTGGGTGATCTGGCGTGCGGCGTCCGAGACCTGGTGCAGGGTGCTGACGACGCCCGCCACCTCGTGGCCGACTTGCTCGACCGTCTCGCGCGCGCGCTGCATGGCCTGCTGGCTGTGCTGCGTCTCGCGGTGGATGTGGTCTTGCGCCTGCCCGATCTGCTGGGCCTGGCTGATCAGCTCGCCCAGGGTTTCGGCCTGGCGGGTGGCGACGGTGGTGGAGTCTTCCAGCGTGCCGCGCAACTCGGCGGCTTCGCGGCCCAGGCCGCTGCTGTCGCGCTGCAGCAGGCTGGCGAGCGCGTGAACGGAGCCGGCGCCCTCTCCCGTGGAGGCTGCAGGCGCCGCAACGTGCGAATCCGCCGCAGCGGGTTCGTGCTTTTTGAACCAGGCCAACATGGACGTCCCCTGTGAGAGGCGGCCATCACCCTGTGAGTGGGGTCTGGCGGGACCTCAACTCACCATTCTCTGAGCTTGACTCGCAGCCGGGCGATGGACTGGCTGTGAAGCTGACAAACACGTGATTCGGTCACGCCCAGGACCGCGGCGATTTCCTTGAGGTTCATGTCCTGTTCGTAGTACATGCTCATGACGTACTGCTCGCGCTCGGGCAGGTTCTTGATGGCGTCGACCAGGGCGTGGCGCATGCGGTGGTCTTCCAGCAGGCTCAGCGGGTCTTCGCCTTCGGCGGTGACGTGGCGGTCGAGGTAGTCGTTGTCACCGTCTTCGCCGCTCATGTCCTCGAGGTAAATGAGCTGGGTGCCGCGCACCTTGCCGAGCATCTCCTGGTAGTCGCCCAGGTCCATGCCCATTTCTTTGGCGATCTCGCTTTCCTGCGGGGCCCGGCCGAGCTTTTGCTCCAGGCTGTGCACGGCGCGTTCGATGTCGCGCTGCTGTTTGCGGGTGCCGCGACTGAGCCAGTCGGCGCCGCGCAGTTCGTCGAGCATGGCGCCGCGGATGCGCTGGGTGGCGAAGGTTTCGAACTGCACGCCCTGGCCGGCGTCGAAGCGGCTGAGTGCGTCGGTCAGGCCGATCATGCCCACCTGGATCAGGTCGTCGATCTCCACGTTGGCCGGCAGCTTGGCGATCATCTGATGCGCCAGGCGGCGAACCAGCGGGCTGTACTGGCGCAGCATCGAGTCGATGTCGAGGCGACCTTTGGCGGTGTACGTGCTGGACATGCGGGGCTCCGTGAGCATCGTCAATTGAGGGCAGCTGACACGCGGGCAGGCAGGGCTGCACCGGGCGACAGGAGGTGGTCGAAGGCCGTGTCACCCAGGGTGTGGGGCAAGGCGCAATGCAGCAGGCCGGCGGCCATTTCCATGAAGCGAGGCTCCGGGTCGAGTGAGGCGGGCTCGAAGGGGTCGAGTCGCAAGGCGCTGCGCTGGGCCACCCCGAGGAACTGGTCGGCGCACTGGCTCAGGCGGGCGATGACTTCCTCGGCCTGCTCGCTGCGGCGCGGGGCACACATCAGCAGGTCGTAGGCCATCCAGCCGCCGCGCTGGCTGAGCACCTTGACCGCAGCGTAAGCATCGGTCAGTCCTTCGGCCATGTCGTTGGTGAAAACGAGGGGCCGCAGGTTGTGGGTGCGGCCGCGGTCGCTGAAGATGCGCACGAGTTCGCTGGCCGAGGCGTGCACGAGGATGACGTCGCTGCGGGGCGAGGCGTCGGCCAGGGCGTCGAGCAGGGTCGAGCAGGAGCCGCGGGCGTCGGCGAACTTCAGGGGCAGGCCGCGGGCGGCCATGTAGCTGACCTGATCGGACAGGCGCTCGACGCCTTCGGAGGGGTCGAATTCGGCGAGCTCGCTGGGCGGGCGGGCCAGCTCGCTGGCGTCCACCACCAGGGTGTTGAGGCTGAAGGCGGCGTAGGCCGCGCACAGGCGCTCGAGCACCAGGCCACCCGCGGCCGAGCGGGTGTTGGCCACGACGGGGATGAAGCGCAGCACGCGGGCGGCGAACATCTGCCGCAGGCCCTGCGCCTGGTCGACGGGGTGGATGGCCCCCTGAGCGGGGCGCGCGGGGGGGGCGTTGAACGAGGGGCGCACGGTTCGGACCATGTCTGGGCTCGGTTCTCGGTTGTGCAATCGTTCAGAGGCCACGCGAGGCCGACAGCACCTCGGGCATCGACGGGGTGGCCATGATCAGGCTGACTTCGTTGGGGTCGAGTCGGTAAGCCGGGTTCAGGCTGGCCCGCAGCGCGCGGTGGATCAGGGCCTGCGAGGACAGGCGATGCCAATCTTCGGGCACGCGTTGGCCGTTGGCCACGCCGAGCACCTTGAGCTTGTGACGAATTAACGCATCCAGGGCCGGGCCGAGCTTGACGGCTTCGTCCAGCTTGGAGAGGACCACGCCGCTGCAGTGGTGGGCCTGGTAGGCGTGCATGACGTCTTCGATGGCGTCGCCCTGGGCCGAGGCGTTGATGACCAGCAGCTTCTTGATGCTGGGGTGCGAGAGCATGTCCAGCAGGTCCTTGGTGCGGCTGTCGCGCTGGGCCATGCCGGCGGTGTCGATCAGGATGAGTTTTTTGCCCGACAGCAGCTCCAGCAGGTCCTCCAGGGCGGCGCGGTCGTGGGCCATGTGCACGGGCACGCCCAGGATGCGGCCGTAAGCGCGCAGCTGTTCGTGGGCGCCAACGCGGTAGGCGTCCAGGGTGATGAGGCCCAGGTTCTGCGCGCCGTGCTTGGCGGCGAAGGTGGCGGCCAGCTTGGCGGTGGACGTGGTCTTGCCCACGCCGGTGGAGCCCACCAGGGCGAAGATGCCGCCCTGGTCTTCGATGGCGCGCTCGGTGTCGGCGGTGTTGAGGTTGCGCTGCAGCACCTGGGTGGCCCACTCCAGCTCGTCGTGCTGGCCGCTGTTGACTTCGGCGGGCATGGCGTCGAGCAGCTTGCGGATGAGCACGGTGGAGAAGCCGCCGTCCAGCAGGCGCTGGGCCAGGTTGGCTTGGGCGGGGGTGCGCCCCAGCTTGTCGAGGAAGGCCATGGTCTCGAAGCGCTCGGTCACCATGGCGCGCATGGCGCGCAACTCACCGAGCATGACGGCGTTGGCTTCCTGGGCGACGCGCAGGGCTTCCAGGGTGGCGGCGTCGGAGGCGACGGGCTTGGCGGGCGGGCTGGCCTGGGCCGTGGGCTTGGCGCCGCGCGGGGCGTCCTGGCGGGCGACCAGGCGGTCGAGGGTCAGTTCTTCAGCCGGGCTGTGGGCCGGGCTGCGGGCTGGGCGGCTGGCGCTGGCAGGCGGGTTGCGCACCAGGGTCTCGGCCTGGCTGGTGCCCAGGGGGGCCTGCGGTGCTTCGGCGGCGCGGCGGGCGGGCGCTTCGGTTCGCATCGGCTCGGCCCGCATCGGCTCCGCACCGGCGAGGTCGACCGCGGCGCTGATGGGGGCGGCTCGCTTGGGTTCGGCAAAACGCTGGGTCAGCTGCGCTTCGGGCGCGGCCAGGGCCGGCTCGGTGCGGGCCTGGATGGCGGCCTGGCGGCGCTTGAGCATGCGCTCACGCACGTAGTCCTGGAAGGACAGCGTGCTCATGGCGAGCTGCTTGACGTCTTCCTGGACCGTGTGCGCGAGGTCGGCCACCGACTGGCGGGCGCCCTTGGCGGCGGCGCGCGGGGCGTCTGGCTGGGTCGCTGATGGGGGCTCTTGGCCCTGGGCCTCGCGAGCCAGGCGGGGCTCGGCGGCGGGGGCGCGGCTGCTGGACATGGACTCGACCATCGCCATGCCGTCGGCGGCCATGGCCAGGATCTCGATACCGCCTTCGGCTGCGGGCTTGGTGGACAGGACGATGGCCTCGTCCCCGAAAGCCGCCTTGACCTTTTGCATGGCCTCGCGGCTGTTGCGTCCAATGAAGCGTTTGACGTTCATGCGTGGCCTCCGATCAGGGTACCGATGCGAATCGAGTGGGTCTCAGGGATCTCGCTGTGTCCCAGCACCTTGAGACGGGGTGCGGCGCGCTTGAGCAGGCGGGCAACCGACGGACGGATCACGTCGGGCACCAGCAGGCAGGCCGGCTGGCCCATGTTTTCCTGGCGCTGGGTGGCTTCGGCCGCCTGACGGGTCAGGTGGTCGGCGACGCCGGGGTCCAGCATCGGGCCGTTGGCCGAGGTCAGGGCCTGGGTCAGCAGGCGCTCCAGGTCGGGCTCGATGGCGATGACATCCAGCTCCTTGACGGGGCCGTAGATCTGCTGAACGATCGCCGGGGCCAGGCCCACGCGGATGCGGCGAGCCAGCTCGGTGGGGTCGTTGACGACCTGGGGCTGACCGGCGGCGTGCTCGGCCACCGTCTCGATGATCGAGCGCATGTCGCGGATGTGCACGCCCTCTTCGAGGAGCAGCTGAAGCACTTTCTGCAGGATGGCGATGCCGACCATTTTGGGGATGACGTCTTCGATGAGTTGGGGAGCCAGCTTCTTCACATGCTCCACCAGTTGCTGGGTCTCGACCCGGCCCAGCAACTTGGCTGCATGGAGTTGCATCAAGTGTGAAAGATGGGTGGCCACCACGGTCGAGGGATCAACGACCGTGTACCCGGCCATTTGCGCCGCATCCCGCTGGCGTTCTTCCACCCACACGGCGGGCAGGCCGAAAGCGGGGTCCACGGCCTGGGTGCCAGCGATGGGGTTGGTCACGTGGCCGGGGTTGATGGCCATGAGCATGTTCGGGAAAACCTCGCCCTCGCCCACCACCGCACCGCGCAGGGTGATGCGGTAGAAGCTGGGCTTGAGCTCCAGGTTGTCCTTGATGTGCACAGATGGCGGCAAGAAGCCGACTTCTTGCGCGAACTTGCGGCGAACGCCCTTGATGCGGTTGAGCAGGTCACCCCCGCGCTCCTTGTCGACCAGCTGGATCAGGCGGTAGCCCACTTCCAGGCCCAGGGTGTCGACGGGCTGCAGGTCTTCCCAGCTGGCTTCGCCGTTGGGGTTGGCGGCCTGGGTGGGTTTCTCGGGCGCCGGCGGGGCCTTGGCGGCCGCGGCCTGCTGCTGGCTGACCTTCCAGGCGTACCAGCCCAGGCCACCGGCCACGGGCAGGAAGACCAGGGCCGGCATGCCCGGGATCACGCCCAGCATGCCCACGATGCCCGCGGCCACGCCCATGACCTTGGGGTTCTCGAACATCTGGCCGATGATCTGCTGCCCGATGTCCTGGTCCTTGCCGACGCGGGAGACGACCATGGCGGCGGCCACCGAGATCAGCAGCGCCGGGATCTGGGCCACCAGGGCGTCGCCCACGGCCAGCAGGATGTAGGAGCTGGCGGCCTCGCCGGGCGACAGGCCGTGCTGCACCACGCCGATGATGAAGCCGCCGATGATGTTGATGAACAGGATCAGGATGCCGGCCACGGCGTCGCCACGCACGAACTTGGAGGCACCGTCCATGGAGCCGTGGAACTCGGCTTCTTCGCCCACCTCGCGGCGGCGCTTCTTGGCCTCGGCCTCCTCGATCAGGCCCGCGCTCAGGTCGGCGTCGATGGCCATCTGCTTGCCGGGCATGGCGTCCAGGGTGAAGCGCGCGCTGACTTCGGCGATGCGCTCCGAGCCCTTGGTGATCACGATGAAGTTGATGATCACCAGGATGGCGAACACGATCAGGCCGACGGCGAAGTTGCCACCGATCAGGAAGTGGCCGAAGGACTCGATCACCTGGCCGGCGGCGCCCGTGCCGGTGTGGCCCTCCAGCAGCACCACCCGGGTCGAGGCCACGTTCAGCGACAGGCGCAGCAAGGTGGTCAGCAGCAAGACGGCGGGGAAGGCGGCGAAGTCCAGCGGGCGCAACATGGTGGCCGCCACCATCATCACCATCAGAGACATGGCGATGTTGAAGGTGAAGAAGAGGTCCAGCACCAGCGGTGGCAGGGGCAGCACCATCAGCGCCAGCACGCACACCACGACGATGGGCGCGGCCATCATCTGGAAGCGCTTGGCGTCTCCGCCGGTCATGGCCTGGAGTTTCTGCAGCCAGGGGTTCATGGGGGTGTCCAATCCTCTGAGGGTGTTTCAGGGATTGTTGGCCGGCACCAGCGAAACCTTTAGCGAGATAAACGCCCCCGCCACGCGGCTATTCCCGACGGCTTTCGCCGGGTGAAAGGCCGTATCAGGTTTCCCTGACCCGCTCGCGCGCCGCAGCCGAGCGCAACGGGTCCATCTCGTCGGGCACATCCAGGTCGGGCAGGTTGCCCGGCATGGTGCCCTGCCCCACCAGCGCCTGCTTGAGCTGGTAGACGTAAGCCAGCACCTGGGCCACGGCGCTGTAGAGGGCCACGGGCACCTCCTGATCCAGCTCGGTGTGGGCGTACAGGGCACGGGCCAGGGGCGGCGCTTCCAGCACCGGCACCCGGTTCTCGGTGGCGATGTCGCGGATCTTGAAGGCCAGCAGGTCCAGGCCCTTGGCCACCACGCGGGGGGCGCCCATGCTGCCTTCGTCGTACTTGAGGGCCACGGCGTAGTGGGTCGGGTTCATGACGACCAGGTCGGCGGTGGGCACGGCCGCCAGCATGCGCTTGCGGGTGCGCTCGCGGCCCAGCTGCTTCATGCGCGCCTTGACCTCCTGGTTGCCTTCTTGCTGCTTGAATTCTTCCTTGACCTCCTGGTGGCTCATCTTCATGCGCTCGGCAAAGAGGAACTTCTGCAGCGGCCAATCCAGCAAGGCAAAAGCAGCCAGCACCAGCAACATCGTGCCGAGCACGTCACCCAGCGTGACGCCCAGCTCGTGGATGGCCGCCGGCAGCGGTTTGGCAAGCAGGTCCACCATGTTGGGCCAGACCTTGGTCAGCACCATCACCCCGACGGCCCCCATCACCAGGGCCATGGCCGAGGCCTTGAGGGCGTCGACCAGTTGCTGCTTGGAAAAGAGGTTGGCGAACCCCGTGACCGGGTTGAGCTTGCCGAAGTTGGGCACGATGACCTTGAAAGACATCACCCAGCCACCGGCCAGCACCCCCGCGGCGACCGAGGCCAGGGCCACGCCCAAGCCCAGGGGCACCACGATGAACAAGGCTTCCATGGCCCACTCCGACAGCCGCTGCGCCATCATGTCGGGGTTGGCCACGGTGCGAGCGTCGAAGCGCAGGCCGGCCGACAGCAGCCGCTGCAACTTGTCCATCCACACGGGCGTGAAGCCGATGACGGCGCCCGTGGCCGCCAGCAGCACCAGGAAGTGCCCCAGGTCCTTGGAGCGCACGACCTGCCCGTCCTCGCGGGCTTTCTCCAGCTTCCGGCCTGTGGCGGGTAACTGCTTGTCTTGTGCGTCGTCGGACATGGTGGTGGCGGGAGGCGGTCAGGGGGCTGGGCTCGATTGTTGGCCGCCACCGGCTGAGCCCTTGGGTGGATAAAGGGGGACAGCGGGGGCTTGTTCAGCGTGCTTTTCGGATGGCGAACAACCGCACAATCGAGGCCACAAAATCAACCAGGGTCTCGCCATGTTCCCAGTCATCCGCGTTCGCGCGCCCCACCCCCACTCGGGAAGCGCGGCATGAACATCGACAAAGTCACGCTGACGGGGCGGCGCGTGCGCCTGGAGCCCGTTGCCGCGCACCACCTCCCCGGTCTGGCCGAAGCCATCCACGACGGGGCGCTGTGGGAGATCCCGCTGACCTTCGTCCCCCACCCACGCGACCTGCCCCAGTTCCTGCTCAACGCGGACGCGGCGCAGGCGCAAGGCCAGGAGCTCGCCTTCGCCACCCTCGATGTGGCCTCGTCGCGGGTCGTGGGCAGCACCCGCTTTCGCTGCATCGAGGCGGCCCACCGACGCGTGGAGATCGGCTTCACCTTCATCGCGGCCTCGTGGCAGCGCACGCACATCAACACCGAGGCCAAGCAGTTGATGCTGCAGCACGCCTTCGAGGTGTGGGGCTGCCATCGCGTGGAGCTGCTGACCGACGAGCGCAACCACCGCTCGCGCAACGCCATCCGGCGCATCGGGGCGCGCGAGGAAGGCACCTTGCGCCATCACATGGTCATGCGCGACGGCTTCGTGCGCAACTCGGTGATCCACGGCATCACCTCGTCGGAATGGCCCGAGGTCAAGGCCATGCTGGCGGCGCGCCTGGCGTGATCGCCTCGCGCCATGCCCCGCCCGGTCAACGTCGGGGCGCCGTGTTCGCCATCTCCTGGCTCATCTTGGCCTGGGCCTGACCCACGGCCTCCTCCAGGCTCAGCTTTTGCGTGCGCATCGCCTCGGCGGCGTCGTCCAGCAGCCGCTGCTGCAAGGCCTCCTCCGGGCCGAACAGCGCCTCGGCTCGCTCGCCGAAGTACTGGGCGCGCAGGTCCCTGAGCACCTTGAGTTGCTGGCGGGCCTCGTCCAGCGTGGGGGACTCCGACGGTGGCCCCAGGGCGTGGCTCAACGCGCGGCTGTACTGCGCGTGCTGCTCGTAGAGTTCACGGGCCTCGCGCTGCGCCTGGGGCGGCAGGCCCTGGGTGGCCTCGGCGATTTTCTGCAAGGCCTGGTCGCGCTCGTACAGGGCGTTCAAGCGCTCCATGTCGACCCCGGCCTGCGGGTCCACCAGCAGGCCGCCTCGGGCGTGGGCTTTGAACACGGGTGGGGCGACGTGGTCCAGGGGAGAGGTGGGCGGCGCGCTGGCCACGGTGGCCCAGGGGTTCGGGCCCGACGGGCTGCCCCCCAGCCCAGGCAAGGCGCGCATGGCCGCCGACAGGCCCGAGGCGCTGCTGGCAACCGGTGCCTCGGCCGGGCTGAGCCCAGCCGACGGCCGACCCTGCATCCACCCCCCGACGCCAGCCGCCAGCACCAAGGCGGCGATGGCGAGCGCAACGTGGCCGCGACGCACGACTCCAGCCCGTTTCGGCCTCAGAACGGGCCGGTCGACACGAAGCTCGCCCAGGCGGCGTCCTGCCCCGCCAGGAAGGGCGCGTAAGCGGTGTTGCCATCGGCAAAGCGCTTGACCCAGGCGATGTTCGTGTAGCTGGCCGGGTCCACCGCCTTGTTGGGGAAGAAGTGATCGGCGCCCTGGATCACACCCAGCAGCTTGCGCGTGGTGGCCGGGATGGCGTTGTAGAAGGGCTGCGAATGGGCCGACACCGAGGCGACGGTGTCGGCCGTGCCGCCGATGATGGCCGAAGGCACCGTGATGGCCTTGTACTTGGTGGACGACAGGTTCCACGGCGCATAGGCCACCGCCGCCTTCAGGCCGGGGGTGGAGGCCGCGGCCTCCAGCGTGCCACCGCCGCCCATGGACCAGCCCGACACCACCTGGCGGGTGACGTCGATCTTGCCGGCCACGGGGCCGGTGGTCACGGCGGACGCCGCCTTCAGCGCCGCCAGCAACTGGGAGGCACGGCTGGAGGGGAAGTCCAGCAGCGTCTTGGTGCCGATGGTCACCACGACGAAGCCGTGGGTGGCCAGGCGCTTGCTGATCTCGGTCATCGAAGACTCGGCCGACACGAAGCCTGGCACCACCGCCACCAGGGCGTACTTGCCCGCGGCGTTGGGCGAGTAGATGGTGCCTTTGCCGAAACCGGAGCCGGGGATGGTCTGCGAGGACACGGCGTAAGGCCCGTCCTTCTTGAGGTCGTCCAGCGTCAGGGCGTGGGCGGCGGACGCCAGGCCCAGCAGCGCGAAGGCCGAGGCGGAAACGGCGGCGATGTGCTTGAGGTTCATGCTTGTTCCTGTTGGGGGGTGAGCCGGACCCAGGGCCAGCCGAGTCGCGCACCGTCTGTTGAACGTTATTCGATTGGATGCCAGCGAAGTATGTGGGCGCGAGCCTGCCCCGGCCAGCCACCGCCGCCCCGTTCACGGGCTTGTCCTATGGGGGGATTCACGACGCCCGTTTCGGGGGATGCCCGCGGGCTGCGGCATCATCTGCGGGCATGCAAACGATCAGGAGGTCGCGTGTCCATCCGCCCTTTCGCACCCGGTGACGAAGTCGCCATCGCCGACATCTACAACCACTACGTCCTCCACACCAGCGTGACCTTCGAGGAGGAGGCCCTGACGCCGACGGCCCTGCGCGAGCGCGTTGACGCGGGCACCGCCCAAGGCCACCCCTGGCTCGTGTGGGAGGACGAAGCCGGGCGGCTCCAGGGCTACGCCTACGCCGGCAAGTTCCACCACCGCGCGGCCTACCGCCGCACCATGGAGCTCACCGTGTACCTGCGCCACGGCCAGCAGCGCCAAGGCAGGGGCCGCGCGCTTTACGCCGCCGTGCTCGACCACCTGCGCCAGACCGATTGCCACGTGGCGATGGGCATCGTCGCCCTGCCCAACGAAGCCAGCGCGGCCTTGCACCGCTCGCTTGGCTTCCAGCAGGTGGCGCACCTGCACGAAGTCGGGCACAAGTTCGGGCGCTGGATCGACGTCGGATTCTGGGAACTGAAGTTGAACTGACATGCTCACGCCGCTGGAGCGCGTCAGCGCCACGTTCACCCTGGTTCAGCTGCTGTTGCTGGCCCCATTCCACTGGCTGGGGACGGGCTTCGTGCCCTCCACGGCCTTGCTGCCCGTGGCCTTGGCCACCGCGCCCGTGGCCATGGCCTTGAGTGCGCCGTTGTGGCGGAGGGCCATGACCAGCACCACCCCACCGCTGCGACGCCACCTGCAGACCTGGCTCGCCACGGTGGCCCTGAGCGGCGCGGGCTGGCTGTGGTTCATGGCCGGGCCCGTGAGCTGGGCCTTGCACCGCCAGGCCCCCGCCCAGGTGACGCTCACGCAGCTGGCGGTGGTCCGCGCGGATGACGTCGGCGGGCGCAACTGCCCCCACCGCTTCGTGCTAGCAGGCAGCCAGGTGTTCTGGCCACGCGAGGTTTGCAGCACCAATCCGGGTCCCTGGCGGGCGTTGGCACGCGGAGGCGCGCTCGAATTGGTGGCCTCGCAATCGGCGTTCGGCCTGCAGGTCAGCGAGCACACGCCTTTGACCCTGCCCACCCGCTCCCCCACCCTGACAGATCGACCACCGGAGACCCCATGACACCCCCCACCCCGCCCGCGCTTTACATCGCCAACAAGAACTACTCGTCGTGGTCGCTGCGGCCCTGGCTGCTGATGACGGTGCTGGGCATCCCCTTCGAGGAACGCCTGGTGCCCTTCGGCAACGAGCCCGGTCAGCCGCCCTTCACGGCCTTCTCGCCCACCGGCAAGGTGCCGTGTCTGCACGACCAGGGGCTGACGGTGTGGGACTCGCTGGCCATCGCCGAGCACCTGGCCGAGTCGCACCCCGAAGTCTGGCCGCGGGACGTGGGCGCGCGGGCCTGGGCCCGCTCGGCCAGCGCGGAGATGCACTCCGGCTTTTTCGCCCTGCGCGAGACCTGCACCATGAACTGCGGCCTGCGCATCCGCCTGCCCGAATGGCCGCCCGCCACGCTGGCCGACTGGCGGCGCGCCGAGGCCATCTGGGCCGAGGGGCTGCAGCGCTTCGGCGGGCCCTTCCTGGCGGGCGATCGCTTCACCGCGGTGGACGCCTTCTTCGCGCCCCTGGCCTTTCGCGCCCAGACCTACTCGCCCGCTTTGGGTGAGGTCGCTCAAGGGTACGTGGCTCGGCTGCTGGCCCTGCCAGCCATGCAGCGCTGGTACACCGAAGCGCTGGCCGAATCCTGGCGTGATGAGCCCCACGAGGAGGATGCGCGCAGCAAGGGCGAGTGGCTGATGGACCTCAGGGCACCACCGTCCACTGCTGGCGCACGTCGCCTTGGGAGTTGACGCTCTCCAGGTGCACCGGGAAGCCCCACAGCCGCGAGACGTGCTTGAGCACCTCGCGCGTGCTGTCGTGCAAAGGGCGATCGTTGTGCTGGGTGTGGCGCAGCGTCAGCGAGCGGTCGCCGCGCAGGTTGACGCTCCAGACCTGGATGTTGGGCTCGCGCGAGCCCAGGTCGTACTGGCGTGAGAGGGACTCGCGCAGCGCGCGGTAGCCCAGCTCGTCGTGGATGGCGCTGACCTCGTACTCGCTTTCCTTTTCGTCGTCGCGGATGGTGAACAGGCGGAAGTCGCGCATCACCTTCGGGCTCAGGAACTGACCGATGAAACTCTCGTCCTTGAAGTTGCGCATGGCGTAGTCCAGCGTCTTCAGCCAGGCGTGCTCCTCTTTGGGCGTGCCTTCGGCGGAGCCCGCGAAGTCGGGGAACCACAGGCGGTCCTCGTCGGTCGGCTTTTCGCAGATGCGCTTGAGGTCGGTGTACATCGCGAAACCCAGCGCATACGGGTTCAGCCCGCTGTAGGCGCGGTGGCCCACCGGCGGCTGGTAGACCACGTTGGTGTGCGACTGCAGCCACTCGATCATCATGCCGTCGCTCAGGTGACCGTCGTCGTACATGGTGTTGAGCAGCGTGTAGTGCCAGAACGTGGCCCAGCCTTCGTTCATGACCTGCGTCTGACGCTGCGGGTAGAAGTACTGCGCCACCTTGCGCACGATGCGCACGATCTCGCGCTGCCAGGGCTCCAGCAGCGGCGCGTTCTTCTCGATGAAGTAGAGGATGTTTTCCTGCGGCTCGGGCGGAAATCGCTTGACCAGCTCTTCTTCCGGCCGGTCGGCGCGGCGCGGCAAGGTGCGCCACAGGTCGTTGACCTGCTGCTGCAGGTAGGCCTCGCGCTCCTCGCGGCGTGCCAGCTCCTTGTCCAGCGACAGCTTGCCGGGGCGGCGGTAGCGATCGACCCCGTGGTTCATCAGCGCGTGACAGCTGTCGAGCAACTCCTCGACGGCGTCGATGCCATGGCGCTCCTCGCAGCGGGCAACGTAGTTCTTGGCGTAGACGAGGTAGTCGATGATCGAGCCCGCATCGGTCCACATCCGGAACAGGTAGTTGCCCTTGAAGAAACTGTTGTGCCCGTAAGCCGCGTGCGCGATCACCAGGGCCTGCATGGCCATGGTGTTCTCCTCCATCAGGTAGCTGATGCAGGGGTTGGAGTTGATGACGATCTCATAAGCCAGGCCCATGAAGCCGCGGCGGTAGTTCTTCTCGGTGGCGATGAACTCCTTGCCGTAGGACCAGTGACGGTAGTTCACCGGCATGCCCACGCTGGCGTAGGCGTCCATCATCTGCTCGGCGGTGATGATCTCCAGCTGATTGGGGTAGGTGTCGAGCTGGTAGCGCTGGGCCGTGGCGCGGATGACGTCGTGGTACTGCTCGATCAGCTCGAAGGACCAATCGGAGCAGCCCGGCAGCGGCTGGGCCGCGCGATGGGGGTAAAGCACTGCGCTCATGCGTCCACTCCTTCCTTCTTGAACAGCTCACGGAAGACCGGGTAGATCTGCGAAGGCTCCAGCACCTTGCGCATGGCGAAGTGCTTGTGCTGCTCGCTCATGGCCAGGTACTCGTCCCACAGGTTCTGCTCGGTCTGGGCCACCTGCACATAAGCGAAGTAACGCACCAGGGGCAGGATCTTTTCTTCCAGGATCTCGCGGCAACGCGCCGAGTCGTGGTGCCAGTTGTCGCCGTCGGAGGCCTGGGCCACGTACAGGTTCCACTCGTGGGTCGGGTAGCGCGCGCGGATGACCTCGTCGAGCAGCACCAGGGCGCTGGAGACCACCGTGCCGCCGGTCTCCGTGGCGTGGAAGAACTCGTCTTCGGTGACCTCTTGCGCCTGCGTGTGGTGGCGGATGAAGACCAGCTCGATCTTGTCGTAGTGCCGCGTCAGGAACAGGTAGAGCAGGATGAAGAAGCGCTTGGACAGCTCCTTGCGCTGCTCGTCCATCGAGCCCGAGACGTCCATCACGCAGAACATGACGGCCTTGGTCGTGGGCACCGGCACCTTCACGCGGCTGCGAAAGCGCAGGTCGATGGGGTCGAGAAAGGGGATGCCGGCCATGCGCCCGCGCAGGTGCTGCAGCTTGGCCTCGATCTGCTCGATCTCGACGGCGTGATCGTGGACCAGGGCGGCGTCCCCGTCTTCTTCTTCACCGCGCAACACCGCCAGGCGCGCCTCGAGCTCCTCGATCTCGCGGCGGCTGGACGCCCCCAGCGCGATGCGCCGCCCGAGTGCGCCGCGCATCGATCGCACCACGTGCAGGTTGTTGGGCGTGCCGTCGCTGCTGAAGCCGGCGCGGTGGCTCTTCCACTCGGGCACCTCGGCCAGCGCGGTCTTGACCATGTTGGGCAGGGCCAGGTCCTCGAAGAAGACCTGCATGAACTCCTCCTTGCTCAGCGAGAAGACGAAGTCGTCCTCGCCCTCGCCGGAATCGCTGGCCTCGCCCTGGCCGCTGCCCTGCCCGCCCCCGCCTTGCGGTTTTTCGATGCGGTCGCCGCGCACGTACTCGCGGTTGCCGGGGTGCACCACTTCGCGGCTGCCCCCATCGCCGTGGTGGAAGACGGGCTCGGACAGGTCCCGCTTGGGGATGGCGATGTCCTCGCCCTTCTCGATGTCACGGATGCTGCGGCCGTTGATGGCCCGCTGCACGGCTTCGCGCACCTGGTCCTTGTGGCGACGCAGGAATCGCTCGCGGTTGCCGATCGATTTGTTCTTCCCCGCGAGCCTTCGGTCGATGATGTGTTGACGTGTCATGCGAAGTTCGCCGTTTCTGAATCAAGCGGCTACCAGGGATCCGGCTTTGCCGGGCCCTTGGTGGCGCCCCCTTGCAGGGGGAGCGCCCGAAGGCGCTCGGGGGTGGGCCATCAGGAAGACTTCCTCACGCGCAGGTACCACTCGCACAGCAGGCGCACCTGCTTGGCCGTGTAGCCCTTCTGCACCATGCGGTTGACGAAGTCCTCGTGCTTCTTGACCTCGTCGGCGCTGGCCTTGGCGTTGAAGCTGATGACCGGCAGCAACTCTTCGGTGTTGCTGAACATCTTCTTCTCGATGACCGTGCGCAGCTTCTCGTAGCTGGTCCACAGCGGGTTCTTGCCGCCGTTGTTGGCGCGCGCGCGCAGCACGAAGTTGACGATTTCGTTGCGGAAGTCCTTCGGGTTCGCGATGCCCGCCGGCTTCTCGATCTTCTCGAGTTCCGCGTTCAGGGCGCCGCGGTCGAAGATCTCGCCCGTGTCGGTGTCGCGGTACTCCTGGTCCTGGATCCAGTAGTCGGCGTAGGTCACGTAGCGGTCGAAGATGTTCTGGCCGTACTCGGAGTAGCTCTCCAGGTAAGCCGTCTGGATCTCCTTGCCGATGAACTCCGCGTAGCGCGGCGCCAGCATCTCCTTGATGTAGGCGATGTACTTCTGCTCCGTCTCGGCCGGGAACTGCTCGCGCTCGATCTGCTGCTCCAGCACGTACATCAGGTGCACGGGGTTGGCCGCCACCTCGGCGCTGTCGAAGTTGAAGACCTTGGAGATGATCTTGAAAGCAAAGCGCGTGGAGATGCCGCTCATGCCTTCGTCCACACCTGCGTAGTCGCGGTACTCCTGGATGGACTTCGCCTTGGGGTCGGTGTCCTTGAGGCTCTCGCCGTCGTAGACCTGCATCTTGCTGTAGATGCTGGAGTTCTCGGGCTCCTTGAGGCGCGTGA
Organism: Burkholderiales bacterium; assembly: GCA_016000265.1. GTDB lineage: Bacteria > Pseudomonadota > Gammaproteobacteria > Burkholderiales > Burkholderiaceae_C > Aquabacterium. The sequence goes on along the minus strand of JAECRL010000003.1, from coordinate 179,828 downwards.
GGATGGCGAACTGCGACATCATCTTGAGGGTGCCGGGTGCGCAAGGCGCTGCCGCCAGCGACGAGCCGCGCACCAGCTTCTCGTAGATCTTGATTTCCTCGCTCACGCGCAGGCAGTACGGCACCTTGACGATGTAGATGCGGTCGAGGAAGGCCTCGTTGTTCTTGTTGTTGCGAAAGGCCTTCCACTCGCTCTCGTTCGAGTGGGCCAGCACGACCCCGTCAAACGGGATGGCGCCGAAGCCTTCCGTGCCCTTGAAGTTGCTCTCTTGCGTGGCCGTCAGCAGCGGGTGCAGCACCTTGATCGGCGCCTTGAACATTTCCACGAACTCCAGCAGGCCCTGGTTGGCCAGGCACAGGCCACCGGAGTAGCTGTAGGCGTCGGGGTCGTCCTGAGAGAAGGTCTCCAGCTTGCGGATGTCGACCTTGCCGACCAGCGAGCTGATGTCCTGGTTGTTCTCGTCGCCCGGTTCGGTCTTGGCGATGCCCACCTGCTTGAGGATGCTGGGGTAGCGCTTGACGACGCGGAACTTGCGGATGTCGCCGCCGAACTCTTCGAGGCGCTTGACGGCCCAGGGGCTGAGGATGCGCTGCAGGTAACGGCGCGGGATGCCGTATTCCTTCTCCAGGATGGGGCCGTCTTCGGTGGCGTCGAACAGGCCCAGGGGCGACTCGTTGACCGGTGAGCCCTTGATGGCGTAGAACGGCACCTTCTCGGCCAGCAACTTGAGCCGCTCGGCGATCGACGACTTGCCGCCGCCCACGGGGCCCAGCAGGTAGAGGATCTGCTTCTTTTCTTCCAGGCCTTGCGCGGCGTGGCGGAAGTAGCTCACCACCTGCTCGATGGCGTCTTCCATGCCATAGAACTCTTCGAAGGCCGGGTAGATCTTGATCACCTTGTTGGTGAAGATCCGCGACAGGCGCGGGTCGTTGCGCGTGTCGATCATCTGCGGCTCACCGATGGCCAGGAGCATGCGCTCGGCGGCGGTGGCGAAAGCGGTCTTGTCGCGCTTGCAGATGTCGAGGTACTCCTCCAGGGAGTACTCCTCTTCACGGGTGCGCTCGTACCGGGCGGCGAAGTTGCTGATCACGTCCATGCTGACCTCCACGTCATTGACCTGTCCATCAATGCGAGGTGATCCGCCGGCTACCCGTCTGGTGAAACCGGCGCGACCACACAAGCATCGCCTTCACACCAAAGATCAAGGAAATCAGTCCATCGGGGTGGGCCGAGAAAGAAGACTTTCACCGACCAGATGGACCGACCCCGTTGGCACCATCTTGCACCTTTTTTGACATCCGCGTGCAGCACGCTCACAACAAACGAAGTAAACGAGCGGTCGTTCCGCACCTGCATCGGATGTGGCCGCTGGCGCCGAACGCCGGAAAAGCGGAACAATCACACCGCCGACGGGCGTTTGATGCGCGCCCCTGTTTTGCCACGATGCACTTTGTGCTTTTGATGGAGCCGCCATGACCCACCGCCCCCTCCTCGCTTCCGCCCTGGCCTCTGTGGTGGCCCTCGGCCTGGTGACGCCCGCGGGGGCGACGCCCGGCGAACGCCCCCACGGGCACGATCACAGCCACGGCAGCGCCAAAGGCAAAGAGGCGTGCTACGGCGTGGCCAAGGCCGGCGAGAACCACTGTGCCAACCTCTCGGGCACCCACAGCTGCGCCGGCGCGGCCTCGACGGACAACAGCCCCGAGGAGTGGAAGATGGTCCCCCGGGGCACCTGCGCCAAGCTGGGCGGCTTGAACGAGGCGCAGGCCCGCGCCGCGGTCGCGAAGGCGGCCAAGAAGTGACGCCGCCGCGGTGACCCACGAGATGTGAACGGAGCGCGCCCATGGCCGACTTCCCTGCCCCCGCAACCCGAGGCGCCAGCCCAGGGCGCTCGCTCGTCGGCATCGGCCTGCGCCACCCGCATGGCGAGGCCCTGCTGCGCCTGAAGCCACCCCTGGGCTTCGTCGAGGTCCACACCGAGAACTTCTTCGCCGATGGGGGCGCCAGCCTGGCCTGGCTGGACGACGTGCGCGCGCACCACCCCGTCAGCCTCCACGGCGTGGGGCTCTCGCTGGGCTCGGCCACGGGGCTGGATGCCGCCCACCTGGACAAGCTGGCGGCGCTGACTGAGCGCATCCGCCCGGTGCGGGTGTCGGAGCACGTCAGCTTCGGGCGGCTGGCGCCTGGCACCCTGGGCGCCGCGTCGGTTCACGCGGCCGACCTGCTCCCCGTCGCCTTCACCGCGGCGTCGCTGGACATCCTGGTGGAGCACGTGCAGCAGGTGCAGGAGCGGCTGCAACGCCCCATCCTGGTCGAGAACCTGTCGGCCAGCCTCCGCTTCGAGGACGACCACATCCCCGAAGGCGACTTCCTCGTCAGCCTGTGCCGCCGCAGCGGCTGCCGCCTGCTGCTGGACCTCAACAACCTGCTGGTCAACGGCCTGAACCGCATCAGGCAACGCCCGGGCGGCGCCGAGCTGGCGCCTCAACAGCAGCTCCAGCAGGCCGAGGCCCAGGCGCTGGACCTGGTCTGGGGCCTGTCGCCCCCCCTGGTCGGGCAGATCCACCTGGCGGGCTTTCGCTGGCCGGACGACCCGCAGGCCCTGATCGTGGACGACCACAGCCAGCGCGTGAGCCCGACCGGCTGGTCCCTGTATCGACAGGCCCTGGCCCACCTGGGCCCGCTGCCCACCGCCATCGAATGGGACACCGACCTGCCTGGCCTGGCCGTCTTGCTGGACGAGGCCCGGCAAGCCGGCGAGGCTCTGGCCGAGGTGTGCGGCGTGAGCGACGCCATGGCGCATGGGGGCCAGGCGGGCGGCGACGATGAAGACGTCGGCTGAGGGAGGGGCTGAGGACGCGGCTGCAGCGTGCACGCCCGAAAGCGAGGGCCGGCGCACCGAGCGCCTGCGCCAAACCGCCTTGTTGCAGGCCTTGCTGCAAACCGACACCGAGCGCGCCCGCCTGGCGCTTCAAGCCGCCGGCGTCCCCCTCGGCCCGCTGGGTGAAGCAGGCCTGCGCGCCCACCGACGTCACGCCGACGCCCAGGCCCAACGGGTGCTGCTCAGCCACTTCCCGACGGTGGCCGCCATGCTGGGCGACGAGGCCCTGGGCGGCCTGGCGCGAGCGCTCTGGCGCAGCCACCCCCCGCACACCGGCGACCTGGCCGATTGGGGCGAGGCGCTGCCCGACGCCCTGGCCGCGCACCCCGATTTGCGAGCCTGGCCCTGGCTGGCCGACTGCGCCCGGCTGGACTGGGCCCGCCACCGCTGCGAACGCTCGGCCGATGCCGCGCTGGACGCAGACAGCCTGCAGCGCCTGGCCGACACCGACCCCGGCGAGCTGCGCCTGGTGCTGCACCCGGGCGTGACCTTGCTGCACTCGACCTGGCCGCTGCAGGCGCTGTGGCAGGCGCACGAGCAGCCCGCTGGCGACGCGCGCAACGAGGCCGCGGCCCGGGCGTTGACGGGCGGCGCCGCGAACGCCACGGCCGCGGCGCCGCGTTGGTTCGTGGTGTGGCGCCACCCCTGGCGCGCGCAGGTGGCCGAATTGAGCGCGCCACACGCCGGGTGGATGCGCGGGTGGGGGGCGGCGCCGTCAACACCGTCACCGCCGTCACCGTCAGCAGCGCCATCGCGCACCCTGGCCGATGCCCTGGATCAGGCGCCCGCCGACTTCGACTTCCAGGCCTGGCTGACCGACGCCCTGCGCCACGGCTGGTTGTGGCGGGTGCAGGTCGGGCCCGCTGGCGCCTGATCAGAAATCGTTCGGGCGGAACTCCAGCAGCAACAGAGGCGGCACCTTGCCCTGCTCGTCGGCGGGCAGCACCTCGGTGCGGTCCACCGCGCGCAGCACGGCCTCGTCCCACGCGGCCACCCCGGAGGACGACACCAGCTTGCGCGCCATGATCCGACCATCGGGTGCACAGCGCACCTCCACCTTGGCCAGCGGGTTGCCGCTGACGATGTCGGTGAAGACGATGTTGGGCTTGATGCGCGCCTTGATGCGCCCCCCATACGCGGCGCTCGGCCCCGCGTTGGCGCCCGGTGCACCGCTGCCGCCGTGGCCCCCGAGCTCGGACATCATCCGATTCAGGTTGGCGCGGCGCAGGGCCTCCCGCTCGGCGGCGAGCTTGGCGTCCTTGGCGGCGTCCTTGTCGGCCTTGTCGGCTTTCTCGGGCTTCTTCGTCACCTTCGGCGGCGTCGCATCGAACACCTCCTTGGGCTCCTTGCGCTTCTTGTCCTCGGGCTTCTTCTGCTCGGGCTTCGGCTCCGGTTTTTTGGGTTCCGGCTTCTTGGGCTCTGGCTTGGGCTTGGGCTCGGGCTTGGGCTTCTTCTTGGGCGGGATGCGCTCGGTGACGATGTCCGGCTTGGGCGCGGGCGGGGGCTCCACCTCCGCCGGCGGGGTCGGTTGAACCTTCGGCAGCGGGGTTGGCTCGGGCACAGGCGGAGGCGGGGGCGGTGGGGCCACCGAAGGGGGCGCCCCCCGCGGGATCTCCGACCACAACTCGGCCTCCACCGCGGGCTCGTCTTGCGCCAGCTTCCAGCTCACCGACAGCGACAGGCCCACGGCCAGCAACAGGTGCGCGCCCAGGGCCAGCGTGAGGCCGGGCTTCCAGCGGTCGGCGTCACGCGGGCGCCAACCCGGCTGCCCCTGGATGAGCATCGGCCCCAGGTCGTCGACCGGGGTGCCGCAGTGGGGGCCCGATCCCGCGATCACCGCTCAGCCCCCATTCGTGCGAACCGACAGGCCCACGCGCTGCACGCCACCGCGCTGCAGCAGGTCCATGACCTGCACCACCGACTCGTAGCGGATGTCCTTGCGCGCGCTGATGATGACGGGCGCCGCCGTGGCGCCGCCCTCGGCCTCGTCCTGGACCGACTTGACGTGGGCCGCCATGGCGTGCACGGACAGGCGGGTCCACTCGCCGCGGTTGACGCGCACGCGCACCTGCTCGTCGTCGTCGAGCACCACCTCCACCACCTTCTCGGGCGCCTGGCGGGCCTTGCCCATGCTGGGCAGGTCCACCACGCCACTGGGCAGCAGCGGCGCGCTCACCATGAAGATGATCAGCAGCACCAGCATCACGTCGATGAAGGGCACCATGTTGATCTCGTTGCGGGTGCGGCGCCCTCGCCGCCCGCCCCGTGCGTTGAGCTCGGCCATGGCTCAGCGACCCAGTGCGGTGCCGGACACGCCCGCCTGAGGCGCGGGGGCCACCGGGGCGGCGTTGCGCGCCAGGATGTTGGAGAACTCCTCCATGAAGGACTCCATCTGGATGGCGATGCGGTCGATGTCGCGCGCGAAGCGGTTGTAGGCCAGCACCGCCGGGATCGCTGCGAACAGGCCGATGGCCGTGGCCACCAGCGCCTCGGCGATGCCCGGCGCCACCGTGGCCAGCGACACCTGCTGCACGTTGGACAGCCCGGTGAAGGCGTGCATGATCCCCCACACCGTGCCGAACAGGCCGATGTAAGGCGAGACCGAGCCGACCGAGCCCAGGAAGTCCAGGCGGGACTCGATGACGTCCATCTCGCGCTGGTAGCTGGCGCGCATGGCGCGGCGTGAACCGTCGAGCAGCGTGGGCACGTCGGTGACGCGGCGCTCGCGCTGCTTCATGAACTCGCGCATGCCGGCGGCGAAGATGCGCTCCTGCGGAGAAGCCGGGCCCCCCTCGCGGCTGGCGTCCTGGAAAAGCTCTTGCAACGTGCGCCCGGCCCAGAAGGCCTGATCGAACGCGTCGTTGTCCTGGCGGATGCGCTTGAGCCCGATGCTCTTGCCGAAGATGACGCTCCAGCTGGCCAGCGAGACGCCCAGCAAGATGGCCATCACGAGCTGCACGACCACGCTGGCTTCGAGCACCAGGTTGAAGATGGACAGGTCTTGGTTCATGGAAGCGGATCTCCTTCAGTCTTGCGGGGCGCCTGCGTCGGCCAGGGGCTCGGGCAGGCAGGCCAGGATGCGAGGGGGGATGCGGCCGGGCTTGAGCACCGGCTCGGTGTCGGGCGCGGCGCCCGGTGGCGGCGCCACGGGCGTGACCCAGCCGATGCGGATGCGGCCTTCGGTCAGCAGCACGTCGCCGCGCCAGACCTGCTGCGTGAAGCCGACCGACGCGCGGCCCACCTCGTTGACCGCCACGGTCACCATCAGCAGGTCGTCAAGGCGCGCGGGGCGCAGGTAGCGCAGCTGCGTCTCGGCGACCACGAACATGCCCTCACCCGAGCGGCGCATGCCCTCCTGGTCGAAGCCGAGCGCGCGCAACCACTCGGTGCGGGCGCGCTCCATGAACTTCAGGTAGTTGCCGTAGAACACGATGCCGCCAGCGTCGGTGTCTTCCCAGTAGATGCGCACGGCGTGCCGATGGTGGCTGCGCTGCGCCGCGGGTGTGTCGGACAGGGTGGGGTCGGGTGTGGACATGACGGGGTGATTATCCCCGCAAGATCAGGCCCGCAGATCAGGCCAGCTCGGGCGGCACGATGGCGTGGAGCACGACCTGGTCGTCGCCATCGCGCTCGCGCGAGCGCAACCACCACACCGCACCCTTGCGCACCGACCAGGGCTGCTCCTGCCCGGTCAGCAAACGCGACGCCAGCAGGCCCAGCGTGGGCTGGTGCCCGACGATGAGCACCGGGTCGCGCGAGTCGGGCCAGCGCGCGGCCTGCAGGAGGTCGTCCACGCTGGCCAGCGGGTTGAGCGCGTCGAGGGTGCGGCTGCGCCGACCCAGCGCCAGCGCGGTCTGCTGCGTGCGCCGCGCGGGGCTGACCAGCACGCGCGTGCTGGCGGGCAGGCGCTGGTTGAGCCACTCGGCCATGCGGGCGGCCTGGCGCTCGCCCTTGGGCGTGAGCACGCGGGGCAGGTCGCGCTCGAGTTCGAACGGCAGGGGCTCGCCCGCCTCATCCGTCAGCATCACGGCCTGCGCGTGGCGCCAGAGGATGAGGTCCACGGGCTCAGCCCTCGCTCTGGTAGCGCGCCATGAGGGCCCGCTGCGCGCTGCGCCCGCCGGGCTCGTTGATGCGCTCGTAGCGGCCGTCGCTGAGCTGGCGCCACGCATCGCGCTCGTCCAGCAGGTAAGGCACCAGGCACTCGTCGATGACGCGCTGGCGCAGCTCGGGGTCGCGAACCGGCCAGGCCGCCTCGATGCGGCGCGTCATGTTGCGGTTCATCCAGTCGGCGCTGGAGAGGTAGAGGGCCTCTTCGTAGTCGGCCGACCCCCAGCGGAAGTACAGCACGCGGGTGTGCTCCAGCATGCGCCCGACCACCGAGCGCACGCGGATGCGATCGGTCACGCCCGCCAGGCCCGGCGGCAGGATGCAGGCGCCGCGGATGATGAGGTCGATGTCGACCCCCGCCTGCCCTGCGTCGATCAGGGCGTTGACGAGGGGCTCATCCGTCAGCGCGTTGCACTTGACGACGATGCGCGCCGAGCGGCCCGCGCGCGCCGCGTCCGCGCAGCGGCGGATGAGGCGCTGCATGTGGTCGTGCAGGCTGAAGGGCGCGAGCTGCAGCAAGCGCGTGGACTTCATCTGCGTCAGGCTGGAGAGCTGCTGGAACACCCGGTCGACGTCGGCCGTCATGTCCGGCTGGCTCGTCAGGTAGCCCACGTCGGTGTAGAGGCGCGAGGTGCGCGGGTTGTAGTTGCCCGTCGAGAGGTGGGCGTAGCGGCGCAGGCGGCTGCCCTCGCGGCGCGTGACCAGCATCATCTTGGCGTGGGTTTTCAGGCCCACGATGCCGTAGACCACCTGGGCGCCCAGGGCCTCCAGGCGCTCGGCCCAGTTGATGTTGGCCTCTTCGTCGAAGCGCGCCTTGAGCTCCACCACGGCCAGCACCTCCTTGCCGCGGCGCACGGCCTCCAGCAAGAGTTCCATCAGCACCGACTCGCTGCCGGTGCGGTAGATGGTCTGCTTGATGGCCAGCACGTCGGGGTCGTGCACCGCCTCGCGCAGGAAGCCCACGACCGCATCGAAGCTCTGGAAGGGGTGGTGCAGCAGGCAGTCGTGGTGGCGCAGGTGATCGAAGATGCCCTGCTCGGGCAGGTCGGCCGGCCAGGCGGGCTCGCAGGGGACGAAGCGCAGGTGGTCGGCGTTGGCCTGGTCGATGAGCTGCGTCAGGCGCACCAGATTGACCGGCCCGTTGACCTGGAACAGCGCCTGCGGGCTCAGCCCGAACTGCTCCAGCAGGAAGTCCGCCAGGTCGGGCGGGCACGAGCGCACCACCTCCAGGCGCACCGCCTGGCCGAACTGGCGGGTGCTCATCTTCGAGCGCAGGGCCTGGCGCAGGTCGGTCACGTCGTCTTCGTCGACGTCGATGTCCGAGTCGCGCGTGAGGCGAAACTGGGAGAAGGCCTTGATCTCGCGGCCCGGGAACAGCTCATCGAGGTGGGCGCGGATGACGCTGGACAGGAGCACGAAGCCCTGCTGCCCGGCCTCCATCAGCGCTGGCGGGATGGCGATGACACGCGGCAGCACGCGGGGGATCCGCACGATGGCGATGTCGTTGTCGCGGCCGAAGGCATCCATGCCCCCTAAGCGCACGATGAAGTTCAAGGTCTTGTTGGCGACCTGCGGAAAGGGGTGCGCCGGGTCCAACCCGATGGGCACGAGCAGCGGGCGCACCTGGCGGCGGAAGAAATCGGCCACCCACTCGCGCTGGTCGGCGTTGCGGTCGGCGTGGTTGAGGATGACGATGCCGGCTTCGTGCAAGGCGGGCGTGACCACGTCGTTGAAGACCTGGTACTGATCCTCGACGAGGCGGTGCGACTCGCGCGAGACCTCGTTGATGTAGGCGGGCGTGATGCCGGTGCCCGGCGTGCGCGAGGCCTCGATGACGTCGGCGTAGCGCACCTCGAAGAACTCATCGAGGTTGGACGAAACGATGCAGATGTAGCGCAGGCGCTCAAGCAGGGGCACGTCCTCGCGCTGAGCCTGGGCCAGCACGCGGCGGTTGAACTCGAGGATGGCCTGCTCGCGGGCCAGCAGCTTCACGCGGGAGGGATCGGGAACCGAACGAAGAACAGGGTGTTTCATGCACTCAAGGCTCCGGCAGAAAACGCCGGTGGCTTCATTCTATGGAAGACACCCACTCAGGATGATGACAATTCCGTGACTCGTTCGGATCATGTGCGCATCACACACGAGTCGCCATCCACGAAAGACGGGGCGCCTTTCGGGCTCACATCGACCGACAGCCGATCGACTCAGGCGGAACAATCGTCACCGAGAAACCTGTCGCAGGTGGGACGCCATCCGCTTGCCCAACCGTGGAGAGTCACCGTGAACATCCTGACGCGCCTCAAGATCGGACAGCGCCTGGCGCTGAGCTTCGCTTTCGTTCTCGCATTGACCTTGGCGGTGGGCGTGTTCTCCGTCAACCGCATCGGCCACGTCAACGATGCCACCGCCGAGCTGGCCACCAACTGGTTCCCCGCCTTGCGTGCACTGGGTGACTACCGCGGCGCACTCAACGGCATCCGACGCACCGAAGCCCTGCACACCATGGCCTCAACGGACGAAGCCTGGGCCAAGGAAGAAAAGCAGATCCAGGACACCAAGGTCGTCGCGCAAACGGCCTGGAAGGCCTACTCGTCCACCGTGAGCGGCGATGAGGAACGGCAGATCGCCGCCGCGGTCGAGCAGGCCCAGGCAAGCTACTTCGCCGCGGTCGACAAGGTGCTGGCGTCCTCCCGGGGTGGCGCAGACAAGCTGGAGGCCACCAAAGCGATTTACAACGGCGAGTCGCACCAGGCCTTCAACACCCTGCTGCAAAAACTCCTGGCTGACATCGCCTTCCAGAACAAGGGCACCGAAGCCGCTTACGCGCGCTCGCAGGCCTCTTTCGAGCAGACACGCATCGCCGTGATCGGGTTGGTGCTGGCGGCCATCGCCATCGGCAGCGGCCTGGCGCTGGTCATCACACGCTCCATCACCCGCCCGATTGCGCGCGCCGTGGAGGTGGCCGAGACGGTGGCCGCGGGCGACCTGACCTCGGACGTCCACACCGACCGAACCGACGAGACCGGGCAGTTGCTGATGGCGCTCAAGCGCATGAACGACAGCCTGGTGACCATCGTCAGCCAGGTTCGCAACGGATCGGACTCCATCGCCACCGGCTCCTCGCAGATTTCCTCGGGCAACGCCGACCTGAGCCAACGCACGGAAGAGCAAGCCAGCGCACTGCAACAAACCGCCGCCACCATGGAGCAGCTTTCCACCACGGTCAACAACAACTCCGACAGCGCCCGACAGGCCAGCCAGCTCGCCATCGGCGCCTCGACGGTGGCCATCAAGGGCGGCAACGTGGTGACCCGGGTGGTGGACACCATGAAAGGCATCAACGACGCGTCGCGCAAGATCTCCGACATCATCTCGGTGATCGACGGCATCGCGTTTCAGACCAACATCCTGGCCCTGAACGCCGCGGTGGAAGCGGCCCGCGCCGGAGAGCAGGGGCGCGGCTTCGCCGTGGTGGCCGGCGAGGTGCGCACGCTGGCCCAGCGCAGCGCCAACGCCGCCAAGGAGATCAAGTCCCTGATCACCGACAGCGTCGAGCGGGTCAGCCTGGGCACCGCCCTGGTGGACGAAGCCGGGCAGACCATGCAGGAGATCGTCGGTGCGGTTCAACGCGTCAGCGACATCGTCGCCGAGATCAGCGCAGCCAGCGTGCAGCAAAGCTCCGGCATCGGCCAGGTCGGCCAGGCCGTCTCGCAGATGGACCAGGTGACGCAACAAAACGCCGCCCTGGTCGAAGAGAGCGCCGCCGCCGCAGAGAGCCTCAAGCTGCAGGCTCAGCAATTGGTCAACGCCGTGGCGGTGTTCAAGGTGTCCTCAGATGCCGCTGCGGCCGCGGAGGCCGCGACACACGGCAGCGCTCACCGCAGCCATGCCCATCAGGGCCGCAAACCCGTCGGCGTGAGCAAGCTCTTGCCCTCGACACCGCCCGCGACCAGCCCGCACGCCAAGTCGCTCGTCAAGCCCTTTGCAAAGCCCCATGCCAAGCCTTTGGCACTGACCCATGCCATGCCCGAGCCCCCCCGGGCGATTGCCGCCCCGGCCAAGCCGGCCGCACCCACCCAGGCGGAAAGCCCCTCAACAGAAGCCGCCAACGCGGTCGAGGGCGACGACTGGCAGAGCTTCTGAGCCCAGCTTCGTGAGCCCGGCCTGGTGAGCCCGGCCGGGCGGTCGCTCAGTGCGCCGCTTCCCAGTTGGCCCCCGAGCCCACCTCGGCCACCAGCGGCACGCGCAGTTGCGCGACCCCGGCCATCAGGCGGGGCACCGCCTCCTTGACCCAGGCCAGCTCGGCCTCGGGCACCTCCAGCACCAGCTCGTCGTGCACCTGCATGATGATCTTGGCGGCGCGGCCCTCGGCGTCCAGCGTGTCCTGCACGGCCACCATGGCCAGCTTGATGAGGTCGGCGGCCGTGCCCTGCATGGGCGCGTTGATGGCGGCCCGCTCCGCACCGGCGCGGCTGGGGCCGTTGGGGCTGTTGATCTCGGGCAGCCACAGGCGCCGGCCGAACGCGGTTTCCACGTAGCCCTGGGCCTTGGCCTGCTCGCGGGTGTCATCCATGTAGCGCTTGACCCCGGCGAAGCGGTGGAAATAGCGCTCGATGTACGACGACGCGGCCGAGCGCTCGATGCCCAGGTTCTTGGCCAGGCCGTGCGCACTCATGCCGTAGATCAGGCCGAAGTTGATGACCTTGGCATAGCGACGCTGCTCGCTGGAGACCTCGTCGACCGGCACCCCGAAAACCTCGCTGGCGGTGGCCTTGTGCACGTCGACGCCTTCGGCAAAGGCACGCAGCAGGTTCTCGTCTTGCGAGATGTGGGCCATGATGCGCAGCTCGATTTGCGAGTAGTCGGCGCTGACGATGGCGTGACCGGGCGGGGCGATGAAGGCCTCGCGGATGCGACGCCCCTCGGCCGTGCGCACGGGGATGTTCTGCAGGTTCGGGTCGTTGCTGGAGAGCCGCCCCGTCACCGCCACGGCCTGCGCGTAGTTGGTGTGCACGCGCCCCGTCTCGGCGTTGATCATCAGCGGCAGCTTGTCCGTGTAGGTGGACTTGAGCTTGGCCATGCTGCGGTATTCGAGGATGCGCGCGGGCAGCGGGTAGTCCTCGGCGAGTTTCTCCAGCACCTCTTCGTTGGTGGAGGGCGCGCCCGTGGCGGTCTTCTTGACGACAGGCAGGCCCTGCTTGACGAACAGGATCTCGCCGAGCTGCTTGGGCGAGCCCAGGTTGAAGGGCTGGCCGGCCAGCTCATAGGCTTCCTGCTCCAGCTGCATGATGCGCTGGCCCAGCTCGTGGCTTTGCTGCTGCAGCAGGGACCTGTCGATCAGCACGCCGTTGCGCTCGATGCGCTGCAGCACGCGCGAGGTGGGCATCTCGAAGCGCTCGTAGATGTCGCGCAGCCCCGGCTCGGCCTCCAGTTGGGGCCACAAGGCCTGGTGCACGTTGAGCGTGAGGTCGCTGTCCTCGCTGGAGTACTGCGCGGCCACCGGCACGGCCACCTGCGCAAACGGGATCTGCTGGGCGCCCTTGCCCGCCACGTCCTCGTAACTCAGGCCACTGCGGCCCGTGAAGCGCAGCGCCAGGCTGCCCAGGTTGTGCGGGCGGTGCGCCTCCAGCACGTAGCTTTGCAGCATGGTGTCGTGCGCATAGCCGCGGATGTGGATGCCGTGGTTGGCCAGCACGTGCGTGTCGTACTTGATGTTCTGGCCGACCTTGGCGCGGCTGGCGTCTTCCAGCCAGGGCTTGAGGCGGGCCAGCACCTCGTCGAGCGGCAGCTGAGCGGGCGCGTCCGGGCCCTCGTGGCGCAGCGGGATGTAGCAGGCCGAGCCCACCCTGTCTGAAAAGCTCAGGCCCACGATGCGGGCCTTCATGGGCTCCAGGGAATCGGTCTCGGTGTCGAAGGCCACCAGCGGCGCGGCGTGGATGCGGGCGCGCCAGGCGTCGAAGTGCGGCCAGTCGAGGATGGTGTCGTAGTGGGTGTCGATGCCGGGGGCCGCGGGCGCGGGGTCGGATGCGGGGTCGCCTGCCGTCACCGCGTCGGCGCTGCCGGCGCCCTCGGCAAACAGGTCCGACGTGCCATCGTCGGCCCTGGCCTTGAGCTTGGATCGGGAGGCGGGCTGGGCCGCAGATGGGGCGGCTGCCTTGCCCCCACCCAGCAGCTTTTCGACCTCGGCGCGCGCCGATCGGAAACCGAAGCGCGTGTAGAAGTCCAGCAGGCCCGGCAGGTCGGGCGCCTTCATGGCCAGCGCGTCCAGCGAGGGCCACTCGGGCACGTGGCCGGTGAGGTCGCAGTCCAGCTTGACCGTGATGAGGCGGCGGCCCAGCGGCAACCAGTCCAGCGCCTTGCGCAGGTTCTCGCCCGTGACGCCCTTGAACGAGTCGGCCGCGGCCACGATGCCCGCCAGGGTGCCGTGCTCCTGCAGCCACTTGAGCGCCGTCTTGGGGCCGACCTTCTCGACGCCGGGCACGTTGTCCACCGTGTCGCCGATCAGGGTCAGGTAGTCGATGATCAGCTCGGGCGGCACGCCGAACTTGGCCAGCACCCCGTCGGTGTCCAGCACCTCGGGCGGCTTGGCCATGGTGTTGATGAGCGACACCCTCGGGTTGACCAGTTGGGCCAGGTCCTTGTCACCGGTGGAGATGACCACCTTGTGGCCCGAGGCCGCGGCCACGCGGGCCAGGGTGCCGATGGCGTCGTCGGCTTCGATGCCGGGCACCTCCAGCACGGGCCAGCCCAGCAACTTGACGACCTCGTGGATGGGCTCGATCTGCGCGCGCAGGTCGTCCGGCATCGAAGGCCGATGGGCCTTGTACTCGGGGTACCACTCGTCGCGGAAGGTGGGGCCTTTGGCGTCGAAGACGCACACGGCGTGTTCGGCGTGGATGTGGTCACGCAGCCAGCCCATCATGTTCACCACGCCGTGGATGGCGCCGGTGGCCTCGCCTTGCGGACCGCGCAGGTCGGGCATGGCGTGAAAGGCGCGGTAGAGGTAGCTGGAGCCGTCGACCAGAACGAGGGTCGGCAGGCTGTCGGCGGGGGCCGACTGGGAGGGGGAAAGATCCGGGGCAGTCATGCCCCGGATTGTGAGGCTTGTGGAGCCTGGATCAGAACTCGGCGGAGGCGCCCACACCGAACAGGTACATGCTCTCGTGGCCGTGGATCACGAAGTCAGCCGACGAAAGAATCTTGATGTCTCGGGTCAAGCGAAACGCAATGCCAGCGCCCACGTAAGGCGAGTTCAGGCGGCGATCATCCTTCGATTCGACATTGGTACCAGAGAGCAAACGCTTCTTCTGGCTTGTGAATGCCCAACCCACGCGGATTTGATTGGTGAAGTCCTGAATCAGATCCACCTCCCAATTGATGCCGACCGTGATGGCTCGACTGCGCACCTTCTCTTGTGCGATGGCGCCAGCACTGACACGGGCTTGGTCGTTGACTCGCTCGGTTTCACCGAACATGATGTAGCCAACCTCAGCAGCCAAGCCAGGCGTCAGGCGCTTGCCACCGAAAATCTTGCCTGCGAAGGTGTTGTTGCCGCAGGGAGCGGAGCACAGTCCGTTGGTGACCCCGATGCCTGCCGTTCCACCAACGTACACCCCCGCCTGTGCTCCCTCGGGCTTCAACTCCTGAGAGTGCGCGGAAACCCCGACCATCATCAGCAATGCTGAAGCGGCAGACACAAGAGGGAGGGACAGACGATGAGCGGACGCTTTCATGATGACGGGGTTTCCTCGGTATCGGTTTGATGGGGCCCGCAGCCCTGGTCGCCAGGGATGCCAGAATCTGCGTGAGTCTGCCACACGGACTCCTACAATCGCGGGCTTGGCGTGGCCGGAACCCTGAGGGTTTACGCCAACGCACCGAGTTCATCGCGCCCCATCATCCACCCGCTGCAGCCCCCGTCCCATGGCCGTATTCACCGAAGTGTCCCCCTCCGAAGCCGCCGGGCTGCTCGCCACGCTGAACCTCGGGGCGCTGAAGTCGATGCAAGGCATCAACTCCGGCATCGAGAACACCAACTACTTCGTCAGCACCGAGCAGGGTGACTTCGTGCTCACGCTGTTCGAGCGCCTGAGCGCCGAGCAACTGCCCTTCTACCTGAACCTGATGCGCCACCTGGCGGCGCGGGGCATCCCCGTGCCCGCCCCCCAACCCGATGCCCAGGGCGGCATCCTGCACAGCGTCCAGGGCAAGCCCGCCGCCGTGGTCACGCGCCTGAAGGGCCGCAACCAGCTCGCGCCCCAGGCCGCAGACTGCGCCCAGGTGGGCGCCATGCTGGCGCGCATGCACCTGGCCGGGCAGGACTACGCCGCCCAGCAACCCAACCTGCGCGGGCTGCCCTGGTGGGTGGAGACGGTGCCGGTGGTCAAGCCCCACCTCAGCGCCGAACAGGCCGCGCTGATCGACTCGGAGCTGGGCTTTCAGGTCGAGCTGGCCGCCACGCCCGAGCACCAGGCGCTGCCCCGCGGCCCCATCCACGCCGACCTGTTCCGCGACAACGTCATGTTCGACGGCCCCACCCTGTCGGGCTTCTTCGACTTTTACTTCGCCGGCTGCGACACCTTCGGCTTCGACATCGCCGTGTGCCTCAACGACTGGTGCATCGACCTCTCCACGGGCGAGCTGGACGGCGAGCGCGCCCAGGCCTTCGTGGCCGCCTACGACGCCGAGCGCCGCCTCAGCGACGTGGAGCTGGCGCTGCTGCCCGCCCTGCTGCGCTCGGCCGCGATGCGCTTCTGGCTGTCGCGCCTGTGGGACTTTTTCCTGCCCCGCGACGCCGCCATGCTGCAGCCCCACGACCCCACCCACTTCGAGCGCGTGCTCAAGCTGCGCCGCGACCGACCCTGGTCTTACCACCGAGCGGGCGGTGCCGCATGAAGCTGCGCATCGTGCCCGCATCCCAGGGCCTGGCCTGGGCGCGTCAAGGGCTGCAAACCTGCGTGCGTCAACCCCTGGGCTTCATCGGCCTGGTGGGCATGGTCATGGCCGGCGCGCTGCTGCTGGCGGGGGTGCCACTGGTCGGGCCGCTGCTGGTGGTCACGCTCATGCCCTTGACCTGGATGGGCTTCATGCTGGCCACCCGCCGCGTGGTGGTGGGCGAGCGCCTGAGCCCCGGTGTGCTGATCGAAGCCGTGCGCGCCCCCGACAGCCCTCGTGCGGCCTACGCACAACTGGGTGCGGCCTACCTGGTGGCCACCGTGCTGGTGATGGTGCTGGCTCAGTTGCTGGGCCCCGGCGCCCAGGCCCTGGCCGACGCGATGGAGACGGCCGACGACGCCTCGCAGGTCTTCGCCAACCCCGAGGTCATGGCCGACATGGCCTGGCGCATGGGCCTGACGCTGCCGGTTTCCTTGCTGTTCTGGCACACACCGGCCCTGCTGCTGTGGGCGCGCCTGCCGGTGGGCAAGGCGCTGTTTTTCAGCGCCGTGGCGTCATGGCGCAACCTGGGCGCCTTCGTCGTCTACGGGGCGGTGTGGCTGGGCGCCATGGCGGCGCTGGCCGTGCTGAGCCAGCTGGTGCACGCGGCGCTGCCGGTGCCGGCGCTCAGCAACATCCTGACCTTCATGGGCGTGCTGTGGCTGGTGGGCTCGTTCTACGCATCGCTGTACTTCAGCGTGGTGGACTGCTTCGAGTCACCGCAAGACATGCCGGGCACGTCGGACACCGCGCCAGAGCAGGCCAACCAAGAGGGCTGAGCGCCCTGGGGGCGCCCTCCCTCCCCCCGTCACCCCGTCACTCGCTCAGGCGGTTCACCCCCGGCAGCGAGCAGGCGTAGATGGCGTTGCGCAAGGCCGCGATGGCCTCGTAGCGCGTGAAGCTGCGTCGCCAGGCCAGCACCACGCGACGCGTGGGCACGGGGTCCTCGAAGGGGATGTAGGCGATGTGCGGGTGCGGCTCGGCGGGCACCGACAGGCGCGGCACCACGGTCACGCCCATGCCCGCGGCCACCATGTGCTTGATGGTCTCCAGGGACGAGCCCTCGAAGCTCTTGCGGATGCCTTCGGCGTCGCTCGAAAACCGCGCGAACTCGGGGCACACATCCAGCACGTGGTCGCGAAAGCAGTGGCCCGTGCCCAGCAGCAGCATGGTCTCGCGCTTGAGCTCCTCGGCGTGGATGCGCACGTGGCTGGCCAGGTGGTGGCTGCGGGGCACGGCCACCTGGAAGGGCTCGTCGTACAGCGGCGCGATGGCCAGGTTGGTGTCGGCAAAAGGCTCGGCCAGGACGGCGCAATCCAGCTCGCCGGCGCGCAGCATCTCCAGCAGCTTGACGGTGAAGTTCTCCTGCAGCATCAGCGGCATCTGCGGCACCTGCGCGATGGCGGTGCGCACCAACTCGGGCAGCAGGTAGGGCCCGATGGTGTAGATGACGCCCAGTCGCAGCGGGCCGGCCAGCGGGTCCTTGCCGCGCTTGGCGATTTCCTTGATGGCCTGGGCCTGCTCCAGCACGGACTGCGCCTGGCGGATGATTTCTTCGCCCAGCGGCGTGACGCTGACCTCGGCGCTGCCGCGCTCGAAGAGCTTGACGTCGAGCTCCTCTTCGAGCTTTTTGACGGCCACCGACAAGGTGGGCTGGGACACGAAACAGGCTTCGGCGGCGCGCCCGAAGTGGCGCTCGCGGGCCACGGCCACGATGTAGCGGAGTTCAGTCAACGTCATGGGGGGAGATTGTGACTCAGGCCTTGAGGTACTCCGCCTTCTGACCCAGCCAGCGGTGGATGTGGCGCTGCGCCGCCTCCGGGTGCTGCTTGAGCAGGAGCTGCGCGGCCTGCTGCACCTGAGCCAGCAGGGCCTGGTCTTCGGCCAGGTCGGCGAAGCGCAGCAGGGCCGCACCCGACTGACGCGCGCCCATGAACTCGCCGGGGCCGCGGATGTCGAGGTCGCGGCGCGAGATCTCGAAACCATCGGTGGTCTCGGCCATGGCGCGCAGGCGCTGCTTGCCCGAGTCCGACAAGGGCGAGGCGTACAGCAGCACGCACACGCTGGCCACCGCGCCGCGCCCCACCCGCCCGCGCAGCTGGTGCAGCTGGCTGAGCCCGAAGCGCTCGGCGTGCTCGATGACCATGAGGCTGGCGTTGGGCACGTCCACCCCCACCTCGATGACGGTGGTGGCCACCAGCACGTGCAGCTCGCCGCGGGCGAAGCGGTCCATGACCTCGGCCTTCTCGGCGGCGGGCAGGCGCCCGTGCAGCAGGCCCACGCCCACCTCAGGCAAGGCCTCACTCAGCTCGATGTGGGTGTGCGTGACGTTGCTGAGGTCCAGCGGGGGGCGCTTGGCGCTGTCGCGCCCGGCCATGGCGTCGGCGGTCTGATCGGTCTCTTCGGTCTCGTCGATCAGGGGGCAGACCCAGTAGACCTGGCTGCCCTTGCCCACCTCGTGGCGGATGCGCTCGATGACCTCCTCGCGGCGCGTGTCGGCGAAGACCTTGGTGACGATGGGCGTGCGCCCCGGCGGCAGCTCGTCGATGGTGCTGACCTCCAGGTCGGCCAGGTAGGTCATGGCCAGGGTGCGCGGGATGGGCGTGGCGCTCATCATCAGCAGGTGCGGCTCCAGGTCGCCTTCGTCCAGCTTGCGACGCAGCTGCAGGCGCTGGGCCACGCCGAAGCGGTGCTGCTCGTCGATGAGGGCCAGGCCCAGGCGCGAGAACTCGACCTGGTCCTGGATGACGGCGTGGGTGCCGACCACGAGCTGCGCCTCACCCGAGGCGACGGCGGCGAGCTGCTCGCGCTTGGCTTTGGCCTTGAGGCTGCCGGTGAGCCAGGCCACCTTGACGCCCAGCGGCTCCAGCCAGCCCACGAGCTTGCGAAAGTGCTGCTCGGCCAGGATCTCGGTGGGCGCCATGAGGGCGCACTGCCAGCCCGCCTCCATGGCGATGGCCGCCGACAAGGCCGCCACCACCGTCTTGCCCGAGCCGACGTCGCCTTGCAGCAGGCGGTGCATGGGCTGGGGGCGCTGCAGGTCGAGCGCGATTTCTTCGCACACGCGGCGCTGGGCGGCGGTGAGCTCGAAGGGCAGCACGCCCAGCAGGCGCTCGTGCAGGCCTTGCGGGCGCAGGGGCAGCACGGGCGCCTTGAGGTGGGCACGCTCGGCCTTGGCCTGCAGGCGCGAGAGCTGCTGGGCCAGCAGCTCCTCGAACTTCAGGCGCTGCCAGGCCGGGTCGCTGTGGTCGGTGAGCGCGTCCACGCTGGCGCTGGGCGAGGGGTGGTGCAGGCTGTGCAGCGCCTGGCGCAGGCTGGGCCACTGCGGGGGCACCACGCCGGCGGGCAGCACCTCGTCGAGCGGGGCGCGCTTGAGGGCGCCTTCCACGGCCTTGCGCAGGTAGGCCTGGGGCAGGCCCGCGCCCGCCGGGTAGACGGGCGTGAGCGCGGTCGACAGGGGCGTGGCGTCGCTGACGATGCGCACGTTGGGGTGCACCATCTCGCGCCCGAAGAAGCCCACGCGCAGCTCGCCGCGCACGCGCAGGCGCACGCCGGGGCCCCAGCTTTTTTGCTGCGAGCCGTAGAAGTTCAAAAAACGCAGCAGCACCTCGCCCGTGCCGTCGTCGAGCTTGACGACGAGCTGGCGACGCCCACGCACCTCGACGCGGTTGTCGCGCACCACGCCTTCGACCTGCACGGTCTGGCCGTCGCGGGCCTGGCGCAGCGGGGTGATGACGGTTTCGTCCTCGTAGCGCAACGGCAGGTGCAGGGCCAGGTCGATGTCGCGCACCAGGCCCAGGCGGTGCATGGCCTTCTGCGGAGCAGACAGGTTGGGCGCGTCGGGCTTGGCGGCGGAGGCGGCGGCTTTGGCGTTGGATGAGGCGGCTGCCTGGCGGGGCACGTCGGGGGCTCCGGGTGGTGAGGGCGGATGTGGAAGCTGGCGTCATTGTGCCCGCGCCAAACGGCTCCCCCTGCCCTGCCCTGTGTGCACATGAAGCGTCACGCGAGCTGCGTAAGGTTTCGGGTTGATTGCACCCATTTGCACACGCATTTGCACAACCAAGGAGCCTCCCCCATGTCGCACCCCCTTCGCTCGCTGCTGGCCTTGTCGGCGGCGCTGTTCATCGCCACGCCGGGCATGGCCTCCGAGGCCGACCGCCTGGAGCGCTTCGATGCGGCCAGCGCACGCTGGCATCAAGCCGACCGGGCAGACAAAGCCGGCCAGCCCCTGGTCATCGGCCACCGCGGCGCCTCGGGCTACCTGCCGGAGCACACGCTGGCGGCCTATGAGCTGGCCATCGAGCTGGGCGCCGACTACGTCGAGCCGGACCTGGTGGTCACCAAGGACGGCCACCTGATCGCGCGCCACGAGCCCAACATCACCAACACGACCGACGTGGCGCAGCGCCCGGAGTTCGCCTCGCGCCGCCGCACGATGGTGGTGGACGGCTTCGCGGAAGAAGGCTTCTTCGCGTCTGACTTCACGCTCGCCGAGATCAAGACCCTGCGCGCCAAGCAGGCCTTTGGCGAGCGCCCGCAGCAGTTCAACGCGCACTTCCAGGTGCCGACGCTGCAAGAGGTGATCGCGCTGGTCAAGCGCAAGACGCTGGAGAAGGGCCGCGTGATCGGCATCTACCCGGAGACCAAGCACCCCACGTATCACAAGCAACTGGGCTTGCCGCTGGAGGGCCGCCTGCTGAAGGCGCTGACGCTGGCGGGCTGGAACCACCGCTTCGCGCCGGTGTTCATCCAGTCGTTCGAGCAGGGCAACCTCAAGGAGTTGAGCAAGCTGACGCGCGTGCGCCTGATTCAGCTGGTGGACGCCAACGACGTGAACGCCGATGGCTCGCTGGACTTCACGGCGCCGTATGACCGCCCGTACGACTGGACGGTGTCGGGCAAGCCGGAGTTGCTGGCGCGCACCTTCGGTTGGTTGACGACGGACGCGGGGCTCAAGGAGGTGGCTTCGTATGCGCATGGCATCGGGCCGTGGAAGCGCTACATCGTGTCGACGGTGGCGAACCCCGAGGGCAGCGGCCCGGGTGAGGCCAAGCTGAAGCTGGCGGAGCCGACGGACTTGATCGAGCGGGCGCATGCGGCGGGTTTGAAGGTGCACACGTGGACGTTCCGCAATGAGCAGCGTCGGCTGGCGGGGGATTACGCGGGCAACCCGGTCAACGAGTACCTGCAGTTTTATGAGCTGGGCATCGACGGGGTGTTTTCGGATTTCCCGGACACGGCGGTGGTGGCGCGTGAGCTGGCCAAGCTGCAGAAGCGCTTTGGGGCGCAGGGTGCGGCTGACTGAGGGGTTCTTTGCCTGATGACGGGGGAGCGGCTTTTTGGGGCCGCTCCCTTTTTTGCTTTTTGGCGGGGGGCGGGTGAGGTGTTTTGGGGCGTGGGTCGAGTTCGGGGGGCGGCGTGTGGAGCTTTTTGCTCGACCGACGGTGCTTTTTGCTCGGCGCGCGGAGCTATTTTCTCGGCAGGCGCACCAGGGAGGGGCGTGCGTGAGTGGAACAGCTCGGGGCTTGTCTGAAATTGCTCGGGTTGTGTCCGGAAATGCCTAGTTGATCGAGCTTGGGGCTCGGTGGGTGTCGTGAATTAGCGCATCGACGGGGTGTCAGGGGGGAATGGCCGAGTTCGGGGGGTGGGCGGGCGGGCGCGGGAGGCTACAAATACACACGGTGGAGGGACAACGGAGGGTGAGAGGGGCGTGTGTGGACGGCTGATTTGCGCAGCGCTTCTGATTAGATCAACTTCTTGTTTTTTCAATATCAGTTAGGCAGCCATGAAAACTCGCATCATGTACATCGAGAGTAAGGAAAATGGACTTATCGGCGAAGCTCGCATTGGTCGTGTGTCATTCTCCAAAACAGGCGCAACGATTTACTATCGCGGCAAAGCATTTCAAAGCCTCAAAGGCTATGGCTATAAGGCCAACTACTTCGAAGTTGAGAGCGGCGAAAAATACTGGATTTCAGGGCCTAAGAAAAATGGCCAAGATCAGCTCTATCCGACCAATGTGCCTGTCGAGGTCGATGACGACGTACGTGAAGAATACTGGTCGAAGATTCGGGGCTTTCAAGCCAGAGCGCGCCATAAATAGCGCCAAGGTCACCGCTCCACATCCGGTGCAAACGCATGCGCAACTTAACCTTTGAAGCATCCGACATCTGCCTAACTGGGCGGTCAAGCCGACGCCCACAAACTGCGCTTGCGGGTGCCCTCCGCGCTTCTCGCTCCGGATCGCGGCTTACCGCGGGCGTTAGGCATCACAGAGTCTACCCAGCGACCGCACCATGCCCCCGAATACATATGAGCAAAAACCCATCTTCTCAGTCGACGAAAATCTGGCCCACCATTCTCGCCGTCGTAATTGCTTTCTGCCTCTTTGCCGTAATATGGATTTTTGGGGCGGCTTTATTCACGCTGCTTGACAAATTGCGCGGCCTAGGAAACAGCACAATACAGGCAGCCTTTCGAGAAGTCGTAGTTCCTTCTTTTGGGGGCTATTTGGCTGTTAGCCTGACATCGAATTGGTTTGAAAAATCCAATCCTCGGTTTCTATTCTTTGGATTTTCAGCCATCATGATACTTTTGGCCGGCGCGTACTTGGGGTTTGTAGGCCCAAGAGCAAGCCAAATCGGCAGCTCGGGGTGGGAGACGCTGCTTGTCACTGCATCAATGCTGTGCGGGCCACTTGGAGCATATTTTGCCCTGCGCAGAAAAATATAAGCCAAACGCAAAAAATTGAGCGCACCCCCAACATCGAAGAGCTTCAGCATTTATAGCACGTTTTAACCGAGGAAAATATGGGAATATTCGACTGGCTTCGTCGCCCATCACCAGCGAAGATTATGCAAAGGGAGATGGAACGTATAGCGCCCACACTGTTTCCCGGCGGCCATGCTGAAATCATGTCCGCCGGGAGAAAGATGTCTGCATTTCTGGATAACCGCATACCACCAGAAAGCGCGAGCAAAATATACGCATCAGCGAGGTATCTCGCCCACACGTCAGATGACAAAAGCAAGCAGCGCATTGCTTCCCATATAGAGCGACAAGGAATGGGATTAATTGATATAGATGATGCCGAAGCTATATATGATCGATTTATTGTTGATCACAATGAATTACCAAACAAAGCCAACCACACACATCTGGCAACCCAACCCAAAAATAACAAAAAAACCACCCCTCACATCGAACCCGATGCGACCCCGATTGTTATCGAACATCCAGAAAATATTGATATTCTCAGGAAGAGATTTAGAGCCCAGCTAAGCGGGACCCAACACGCGAATCTTATGCAATCCGATGGGGCCATTGATGGCATGATAGCTGAAATAATAAAAATATCCCATTTGGAAAAATTGCTAGGCAAGGAGGGCATTGCTTGGCGGTGTGGCAAACGAGAATACCTTGAAAATTCTATTCAATCGCAAGAAATCCTCTTCAATGATGGAAGGCAGCCTAGCATTTTGCTCTTTGACTTTTCTCATTTCGGCGGGTCATCTGAATGGAGCTCTTGAAAGAGACGGGCGCTCCATTATCAGAAAATTTAGCAAGCCAAGCATTGATTAGTATTTTAAAATGTGCGCCGCGTGTTCTAACTTGCGGTTCAGCACGAACGTAAACCTTCTGCGCCAGGCATCAAGAACACGCACCTGCGGGCGCTTTTTTAGAAAGGGAGGCTTCATCGAAAACGTTCAAAAAAGCATTTAATCGCACACTCATCTCATTCAACCATTTAATCCATAAGGAAGGAGCATCAAATGAAAGCATCAGAAAAAAACCTCATTCTTTCCCAAGGTTATAAGCGCATTATTGATCGTCGCATTCACTTCGATGTCGATTTCAACAATGGCTGTTGAGCCTTCGCAGTGTGTTTCCAGGGTGAACATCCCCGGCGGCGGCGTAGGTCTGAGGAACAACTGCGACAAGAAGATAAACGTCTCGTTCTGCGTCGAGAATGGCGGTAGCCAATGGGCATGTCAGAAAGGGGGCAGCAATGCTGGGCGCGGCACGTATGACGTTGCACCTGGCAAACATGTTGCCATACACAACTATTCATCCGAAGGTGGTGGAACAATTCACTTTGTTGCTTGCATACACCCGGACGCACCTGTCAATTGGAGTCTCCAGCGCAACTCGTTTGCCTGCAGGTAGTTTCCACCGTTGACGCCGAGCCATTCGGACAACCGGGCGCCATACGAAACATGCCCCCCCGACGCCACACCCTGCTCGCCTTGGCATCGCTCATGTTCTGCGTGCGCCCCGCCACCGCGAAACCCACCACAGGCACAAAAGGTCAACCCATGGATGAACACCAGTTCTGGACGCTGGTCGACGAAGCGAAGGCTCGCTCGGCGGGGCAACTCGATCACCGGCCCGCGGCGCTTGAGGCGGTCCTGAGCACCCTGCCGCTCGAATCCATTCAGGCCTTTCAGCGGCGTCATGAGCAGCTCCTGATCAAAGCGAACTCCTGGAAGCTGTGGGCGGCCGCGCACATCATGAATGGCGGCTGCTCGGACGATGGCTTCAGGTACTTCCGCGACTGGCTCATTTCGGAGGGCAAGGCGCTGTTTGAGCGCGCCATCGCAGACCCGGACTCGCTCTCCGCTGTGCCTCGTCGCGAGTACTTTGACCTTGAGTCCTTCGGCTACGCGGCGCTTCGCGCCCATGAGAAAAAGGGCGGCGGTGAGCTTGAGCGAGACTTCCAGGTCGAAATGGCTCAGCCAACTGGCGAGGAGTGGCAAGAGAGCGACTTGCCGACCTTGCTCCCCAAGCTGTCGGCCAGGTACCAGCCGCAGGCCCACCAGTGAGGCGCACGCAGCCAAACCAAACCCACCGTGAAGCGTCGCACCCCCGTCATCCACCGCGCACAAGCCCTGGCGCGGGTTGAACACCACCTGCGTCGCCACGGCTTCCCGCGGCTGCAGATGCTGTTCCTGGTCACCTTGACCGGGGGCTTTGGCTTGCTGGCTTCCTTTTGCATGCTTCGCCTTGGCCTCGACGCCATGTCCCTGCGCTACCCACTGGCCCTGGCCTGCGCTTACCTGTTCTTCCTTTTCCTGATCTGGCTGTGGCTTCGCACCAGCGCGCAGGACCACCAGGACATCCCCGACCTCTCGGGCCTGGTGCCTTCTGACTTGCCTGGTGCACCGCAGGCTGACTTCGCCAGCGGTGGCGGGGGCGACTTTGGCGGCGGTGGCGCGTCGGCGTCGTTTGACGCCTCACCGGTTGCTTGCAGCACGCCGAGCGAGGCACCTGCCAACCCGTTTTCCGAGGCCGCGAGCAGCGTGGGCGATGCCGATGAGTTGGCCATCCCGCTGGCGGTCGTCGCGCTGGCCGTGGGCTTGGCCTGCGCGTCGCTTTACGTGGTCTACATCGCGCCCATCTTGTTTGCCGAGGTGCTGGTGGACGGCTTGCTGGCTTACGCGCTGTTCAGGCATTTGAAAGCCGAAGACCGCCCCTTCTGGCTCGCCACCGCCATGCGGCGCACCCTGCTGCCGTTTGCCCTGACGGCGGTGTTCCTCTCGGTCACGGGGATGGCCATGTCCTGGTACGCACCGGGCGCCAATTCCATCGGTCGGGTCATGGAACACGCCCGCGTGAGCAAGTGACCATGGCGAGCAACCCAGGCGCCACATGCTGATCGAACTCGCACCCATGGGCACGCTGCCCACCCCGGCGTCGCTGGTGATCACGGCCATCGTGTTGCTGCTGGCGGCGGGGCTGTTCATGCTGCTGAGGCGAGAGCGCAAGCCTGTGCAGGCGGTTGTGCTGCCCGCCACGGTGCTGGCCGCGTTTTTCGGCGTCTTGCAGCATGAGCTGCGCGGCGTCTACCGGCTGGAGCACAGGGGGGATGAGTTGGTGGCGCAGACCCTGCTGGGGCCGCGGGCCACGGCCTGCGAGAACCTGGAGTTCCTCATCCGGCGCACGCGCAGCGGTTGCAACCTGCTCGTCTACCGCGGGGAGGAGGAGGTTTGGCACAGCACCGGCTTCAGCCGGCAGCGCTGCGAAGGGCTGGACGAAGAGTTGGCTGACATCCCCTGCAAACCGTCTGACAAGCAGCTCAAATGAACGTTCACATCGCCGGCACCGCGGTGTTCACCCTGTCGCCCTGGTCGAGTGATGAAGCCAGCTGAAACCATGCCCTCCCCCGCCTTCACCCCCCTCGACCTGTACTGCGAGCGGCTCGACGCGAGCTTCTGGGCCGAGCCGCTGAACGCCGTCACCAATGGGGCCTTCGTGCTGGCGGCGTGGCTGGCGTGGCGGCTGGCTCGCGCGCAGCCGGGGCGCACGCCGTGGGGCACGCGGGTGCTGGTGGGGATGCTGGCCGGCATCGGGGTGGGCAGCTTCTTGTTTCACACGCTGGCCGTCACCTGGGCCATGTGGGCCGATGTGATCCCCATCTTCCTGTACCAGTTGCTGTTCCTGGCGCTGTACCTGGGGCGCGTGGCGCGGCTGTCGGCCTGGGCCTGCCTGGGCTGGGTGGGGGTTTTCTT
Organism: Burkholderiales bacterium; assembly: GCA_016000265.1. Lineage (GTDB taxonomy): Bacteria > Pseudomonadota > Gammaproteobacteria > Burkholderiales > Burkholderiaceae_C > Aquabacterium. Next base: position 153,398 of record JAECRL010000003.1, on the reverse strand, counting down.
CGTGGCGTCGTGGGGCTTCGCGGCCTTGCCGGTGCAGTGGCTCAATGGCTCGCTGTCGTACGGGGCGGCGTTTTTGTTCGTGGCGGGCCTGGCGGTTCACCACCGACGCAACGGGCGGCATGAGCCACTGGGGCTGGCGCTGGCCACGGGGCTGTTTGCCGTGTCGCTGGCCTGCCGTTCGCTGGACATGCAGGCGTGCCACTGGCTGAGCGTGGGCACGCACCCGCTGTGGCACGTGCTCAACGCCGGCGTGCTGTACCTGAGCACGCGGGCGCTGGTGCTCAACGAGGACCGCTTGGGTCAGGCCTGAGGGGCTTGGGGGGCGGCGGCTTTGAGCTCGGCCACCTCGCGGCGCAAGGCGGCGTTCTCGGCCTCCAGGTCCTGGATGCGCTGGCGCAGGCCGCGCACGAGTTCGCCGTCGACCGACACGGTGAGTGCGGGAGCCGCCGTGGGTGAGGTCGCTGCGGCGTTGCCGGCCTCGGCTTGCGAGGCCTCGCCCATGGCGTCCATCGTGGCCATGGCGTCGAGCATGACCTTGCGTTTGACCTCGCGCACGCGTTTGGCGGCTTGCTTGAGTTCGTCTTTGCCACCCAGGGCCGCGCTTTTCTGTTCTTCCACGGGCAGCGAGGCCACGGCGGCCGCGGCGTTGATGCTGATGTCGCCGGCCTTGACCGCGGCCACCAGTTCGGGCGCGGCTTGCTTGTGGATCTTCTCGATCTGCAGCACCTGGCTGTTGCTCAGGCGGGCGGCGCGGGCGATGTCGGCGCGGCTTTTGAGGGTGGCGGCGGCGTCGGGCGAGGCGGTCGCCGGGGCCGCGTCGCTCACGGACTCAGCGGCCTCAGCGGGCTGGGGCGATGGCTGGCGGGCGCGGCGCTCGGCCAGGATCTCGCGCTTGCGCAGCGCCAGCACGCCGCGCTGGAAGTCGGAGACGCTGCGGCGGCCGAGGTGCTGGTCGATCATCCACAGGTGCACGTCTTCCATGGACTTGAAGTGCGGGTGCTGCACGGTCTGGAAGGGCAGGTTGTGCTGGCGGCAGATGCCGTAGCGGTTGTGGCCGTCCACGAGCACGTCGCCCCACAGGACGAGGGCGTCGCGGCAGCCTTCGGCGAGGATGCTGCGCTCCAGCGCGTCGTGCTCGTCGGGGGTCAACGGGTCGATGTAGGCCTTGAGTTCTTCTTTGACGATGATGTTCATGGGGCGGGCGGTCACTTCTTGGCGCGGGCTCGGCGCGCGGGTTTGGCGTCGGCGGCGGTGGGTTTTTGCGTGGCCTGGTCGAGCCATTGCAGGGCTTCGACGTGGGCGAGGAATCGGCGCAGGTAGTCGGGCGAGAGCTCGCGCATCACACCCAGCGAGCGCAGCACCAGCAGGTGGGAGTTGAGCGGGCCGGCGTTGTCGGGCGCGCGGGCCAGGGCCTGCTGCACCTGGCGGTCGGCGGCCACGCGGGCCCAGGTTTCGCGAAAGCGTTGGGTGCTTTTGAGTTCGGTGCGACGGGGGGGGCTGATTGAGGCGCTGACTGGGGCGCTGGTCTGCTGGGGCTGGGGCTGGGGCTGGGGCTGGAGTTGGGGTTGGCTCAGGCGCTGCGTGAGCAAGGCCAGGGGCGAGGCGGGCGGGGCCACCACGGGCGTGGGTTTGGGCTTGGGCAGCAGGCGGGGGTCGAGCTGGGCGGTGGGCTGGGTGGAAGGCTCCTCGGCGGGCACCGCATGAGGCAGCGCTGTGACGTGCTCGGCGTGCTCGGCCAGCATGCGGCGCAGGCGGCTGACCAGGATGCGTTGCACCGCGTCGGTCTGCTGGCCCAGGCGCTGGGACATCAGCTCCATGTGGCGCAGGCGCACCGGGTTCACGCCCGCCGCCGGGCCCGCGCACAGGGCCGCGATGGCGGCCAGCAGGTCGCTGTCGCCTTGACTGCCGCCGTGACTGTCGCTGCGGCCGTCGTGGCCATCGTCGGGCGCCAGGTTGGGTGCGGGGCCGTGGTTCATGGCGCCTGGGGTTCGGGCATCGCTTTGGGCACGGGCGCCATCTCCACGCGGCGGTTCTGGGCGCGCCCGGCCTCGCTCGTGTTGGGGGCGGCGGGCTGCTCGGCGCCGAAGGCCGCGGCGAACACGCGTGCCGAGGGCATGCCTTCGGCGATCAGCGCGCGGGTCACGGTCAACGCGCGTTGGGCCGACAGCTCCAGGTTGTCGTCGAAGCGTTCGTTGCTGTGCTGGATGGGCTTGTCATCGGTGAAGCCGCTGACCATCAGCATCTCGTTGCGCTCGCCCAGGTACACGCGCAGCGGCGGCACCAGGCTTTTGAGCAGCTGGCGGCCTTCGGGGCGCAGTTGGTCGGAGTTGAAGGCGAACAGCACGCTGCCGCTGATGCCGATGCGCCCGTTGTTGAGCGTGACCCGGCCCGACTTCAGCGGCCCGGCCAGCGCCTGCTCCAGCGCCATGCGGCGTTGTTCTTCCACCTGGCGCTTTTGCACCTCGGCTTCCAGGTTGGCGGCCAGGTCCATCTGCATGACCAGCACGCCGATGAGGATGAGCACGAAGGCGCCCAGCAGGCCGGCCATCAGGTCGCCGAAAACGGCCCAGACGGGGGCGGTCTGCTCCAGTCCGCCGTCGTCGGCGTGGGCGAGCTCGTCGAGTCCGCTCATGCAGCGGCTCCTTGGCCTGAGCCTCGGGCGTTGCCGCCCTCATGCAGCTTGCGCAGGTCTTCGACGATGCCTTGCTGCGCGCTGATGCTCAGGTCGATGACCTCGCGCGCCTGGGCCACGTAGTAGGCCAGTTGCTCGTCGCTGCGGGCCATGGATTGCTGGATGGCGGACTCCATGCGCTGCAGGCCGTCAACCAGCTTGTCGTTGCTGCCGCTGAAGAGCTGCACGCCGTGGTTGAAGGCCTCGCCCAGGGTGGACAGCTCGATGGCGCTGCCCATGACGTGGGCGGCGAGGTGCTCGGTCTTGCCGGCCTGCGCGCCCAGCGTGTCGGCGAACTGGCGGCTGGCTTGCTCCATGACGGAGGCGGCTGAGGCGGCCAGGGACTCGATGGCCGTGCGTTGCTCGCCGGAGGCCTGGTTGATGGCCTGCAGCAGCGTGCGGAGCTGCTCCATGACGGCCGCGCGCTCTTGCAGGGAGTGGGTGTCGCGCTCGCTGAGCTGGGCCATCTCGGTGCGCAGTTGCGCGATCACCTGCGCGGCGGCCTGGGGCACGTCGGCGGCGGTCTGCATGAGGCGGCTCATGGGCGCTTCCAGGGCCTGGCCCAGGGTGGCGAGGTGCTGCGCCATGGCCGACTGCAGCTCGCCCAGGCGGGCCACGGCGGCGTCTCCGCGGCGGGCCTCGTCGGCGCGCAGGGCCCCGATTTCATCGCGCCACAGCGTGCTGAGTTGCGCCATGCGCTCGCTTTGTTCCTGCACCCACTGCGCCTCGGCCTGCACGCGCGCGCCGATCAGGGCCTCGGACTGGTTGAGCAGCTGGGCGATGTCACCCAGGGCCTGGCTGGCTTGCTGGCCGGTGCGTTCGGTGACCTCGCGGGTGCTGCGCTCCAGGGCGTCGCACACGGCCTGTTGTTGCTGCAGGGCGTGCGCGCCCGCGCGCTGCCACTCGCCGCCGAGGCGCTCGGCCAGGGTGGCGAGGGCCTGGGTCCAGGCTTGCAGCTTGTGCTGATCGGCCTGGGCTTGCTCGGCCTGGGCTTGCGCGGCGGCCTGGGTCAGCTTGGCCGAGAGGCCGTCAAGCTGGGTTTGCGTGGCGTCGACCAGGCGCTGGTGCGCGCGGGCGGACTCTTGCGCGACCTCGCTCATGGCCTGCTGCAGCACGGGCTTGAGGCTGTCGCTGGCCACGCGGGCGCTGGCGCTCAGGCTGTCTTGCAGGGACTGGCTGACGGACTGGGCCAGCTGGGTGTAGGCGGCTTGCGCGTCGCGGTGGAAGGCGGCTTGCTGGGCGAGCAGTTGCTCGTTGAGCTGCTGGCTGCGGCGCTCCAGGCCGTCGGCCAGGGCCTGCAGGCCTTGCACCACCTGGGGCAGCGCCAGGGGCAAGGCCTGGAGGGACCGCAGGGTGGCGTCGCGCTGGTGGGCGAGCTGGTGCGCCATCGTCACGGGGCGCAGGGTGGTGGCGAGTTGGGCGTCCAGCAGGCGGGAAGCGGCCACGCGCTCGCGGCGGCTGAGCGCCGACATGAGCCCCAGCATCGCCGAGGCGGCCACACCGGCCACCGAGGTGCCGAACGACAGGCTCAGGCCCTTGATGGGCTCGGCGAGCGCGGCGCGGATGGCGTGCAGGTCGGTCGAGCCCTCCAGCGCGAAGACGGCGCCTTTGAAGGTGACGACCATGCCCAGGAAGGTGCCCAGCATGCCGAGCATGACCAGCAGGCCCACGAGGTAGGGCGTGAGCGCCGGCCCGGGCAAGGCCACGCGCTCGCCGTCGAGGCGCTGGCGCACCGGCTGGCGCAGGCTGGGGTCGATGCGATCGAGCCAGGCGGTCAGCGGGCTTGACTGGCTCGGCTGGCCTGGCTGGCTCGACTGACCTGCGTCGCCCAGGGCCTGTGGGACGTCGGCCAGGGCGCTGGCCAGGGTCGAGGTGGCCGCGCGGAAGCGGCGCAGCTCAACGGCGCCCAGCACGTAGGTGGCGGCGATCAGCCCGGTCATGACGAGGGCCAGCCAGCTGGTGCCCACGAAGCCACTGCCCACCCAGGCCACGGCCGCCAGGCCGACGGCGAAGGCCACTGAAAAAACGATCCTGCTCATTGCTTTGTCTCGGTCTCGCTGCTGAGGGCGTCCATCAAGCCCATGACGGGCTGCAAGCGGGCGTCCAGCTCGGCTTGCAGCATCTCTTGTGTTTCGCGCACGAAGGCGGGGTGCCAGTCGTGCGGCTGTGTCGCTTGCAGGTGCCCCAGGCGCTTTTCCAGCAGCAGGGGCACGGTCGACATCAGGCGTTGCTCGCGCGCACTGAGGGTCTGCTCCAGGGCCGCGTCCAGCGTGGCCAGCTGGCGCAGCCGGGGCGAGGCCTGCGCCAGGGCCTGGCGCAGCAGCGCGCGCAGGGGCGCGATTTTCACCTCCATCTGGCGCTGCATGTCGAGGTGGCGCTTGCGGTGCGGGGCCGCGCCCGCGTCCAGCTCGTGGGCGGCGTCGCGCAGGGCCTGGGCGGCCTGGGTGGCCATCGCCTGGCTCAGGCTGGCGCGCACCAGCGTCAGCTCGGACTGCGCCCGCTCGCGCCAGGCGATGGCCTGGGCTGACGGCGTGGCGGGCACCTGGCCGCCCGATCCATCCACCCGCCCGGGCGGCAAGGCCGCGTGCAGCTTGACGGTGTCGACCGCGCTCAGCCACTGGCTCAGGCGCTCGGCGAAGTCCTGCCGGGGGGCATCCAGGTCGCGCAAGGTGGCCTCGCCAAGCAGGCGAACGAGTCGTGAACCGCTGAAGTTCGTGCTCAAGGCGTTCCTTTTCAAGACCGGGCGGGGGGCGGGGCGGCAGGCAAGCAGGTGGGGCGGCCAAACCGGGAGGCGGAAGTCTAAACCGTGAGCGACAATGCCTACCTTTTTGGCACGGGGCCCGTCCGCCCCTCAAAAGCATGAGCCTGTCTGCCCCGCCCGCTTTCACCCTCGCCGACTTCGACTTCGAACTCCCCGAGGCCCTGATCGCCCAGCACCCCGCCGCCGAACGCAGCGCCTCGCGCCTGCTCGATGGCCGCGCCCTCCCCGTCACCGACCGCGTCTTCCGCGAGCTGCCCGAGCTGCTGCAGCCCGGCGACCTGCTCGTCTTCAACAACACCCGCGTCATCAAGGCCCGCCTTTACGGCGCCAAGGCCTCGGGTGGTGCGGTCGAAGCGCTGATCGAGCGCGTGCTGCCCGGCACGCAAGAGGTCTGGGCCCACATGCGCGCCAGCAAGTCGCCCAAACCGGGCGCCACCGTGCGCTTCGCCAACGCCTTCGACGCGGAGGTGCTGGGCCGCTGCGGGCCGGACAACGGCCTGTTCCACCTGCGCCTGGACGGCGACCCGTTCGCGCTGCTCGATGCGCACGGCCACGTGCCCCTGCCCCCCTACATCACCCACGCCGACGAAGAAGACGACGTGCGCCGCTACCAGACGGTGTTCGCCAAGGAGCCCGGCGCCGTGGCCGCCCCCACCGCCGCCCTGCACTTTGACGAGGCCTTGCTGGCGCGCATGCGCGAACGCGGCATCGCCACCGCCGAGGTGACGCTGCACGTGGGCGCTGGCACCTTCCAGCCGATGCGCACCGACAACCTGGCCGAGCACAAGATGCACAGCGAGTGGTTCGAGGTGCCCCAGGCCACGGCCGACGCCATCCGCGCCACGCGGGCCGCGGGTGGCCGCATCGTCTCGGTGGGCACGACCACGCTGCGCGCGCTCGAATCGGCCGCGCTGCGTGCATCGCCCGAAGACATCGTGCAAGTCGGCAGCCGCGACACCGACATCTTCATCACCCCGGGTTTCGACTTCAAGGTCGTGGACGTGCTGGTCACCAACTTCCACCTGCCCAAGAGCACGCTGATGATGCTGGTCAGCGCCCTGGCCGGCTACGAGCACATCAAGTCGCTCTACGCCCACGCCATCGAGCAACGCTACCGCTTCTTCAGCTACGGCGACGCCATGCTGATCCAGCGCCCCTGACCCTCGGAGCCCCCATGCTGCAATTCGACCTCCTGAAAACCGAAGGCCACGCACGCCGCGGCACCCTCACGCTCAACCACGGCGTGGTGCAGACCCCCATCTTCATGCCGGTGGGCACCTACGGCACCGTCAAGGGCGTGATGCCGCAGTCGCTGCACGACATGGGCGCGCAGATCATCCTGGGCAACACCTTCCACCTGTGGATGCGCCCGGGGCTGGACATCATGAAACAGTTCGGCGGGCTGCACCAGTTCGAGTCCTGGAACAAGCCCATCCTCACCGACTCGGGTGGCTTCCAGGTCTGGTCGCTGGGCGAGATGCGCAAGATCTCGGAAGAAGGCGTGCGCTTTGCCTCGCCGGTCAACGGCGACAAGCTGTTCCTCACGCCCGAGATCAGCATGCAGATCCAGACCATCCTGAACTCGGACATCGTCATGCAGTTCGACGAGTGCACGCCCTACTGGAAGGGCGACAAGTCGCTGGGCCACATCACCACCGAGAAGGAAGCGCGCGCCTCGATGGAGCTCAGCCTGCGCTGGGCCAAGCGCTGCCAGGTCGAGTTCGACAAACTGGAGAACCCCAACGCGCTGTTCGGCATCGTGCAAGGCGGCATGTTCGAGCACCTGCGCGAAGAGTCGCTGGCCGCGCTGGCCGACATGGACCTGCCGGGCTACGCCGTGGGTGGTGTCAGCGTGGGTGAACCGAAGGACGAGATGCTGCGGGTGATGAACCACATCAGCCCGAAGTTGCCCACCCACAAGCCGCGCTACCTGATGGGCGTGGGCACGCCCGAAGACCTGGTGGCCGGCGTGGCCGCGGGCATCGACATGTTCGACTGCGTCATGCCCACGCGCAACGCGCGCAACGGCCACCTGTTCACCCGCTTCGGTGACCTGCGCCTGCGCAACGCGCGCAACAAATCCGACGAGCGCCCCATCGACGAGACCTGCGGCTGCTACACCTGCCAGAACTTCAGCCGCGCCTACCTGCACCACCTCGACCGCTGCGGCGAGATGCTGGGCCCGATGCTCACCACCATCCACAACCTGCACTACTACCTGAACCTGATGCAGGAGGTGCGTGATGCGCTGGACGCCGGCCGCTTCGCCGCCTTCCAGCAGCAGTTCGCAGCGGACCGCGCCCGCGGGGTCTGATCCGCCGCCAGGGCCTCAGCGCTGGCGGTGCAGCAGCAGGTCCGCGACGACGGGGCGGTGCTGCGAAGCCGTCGCCCCACCCGCGAACGCATCGACCACGCCGATGTCCTCGCTGACCAGGATGTGGTCGATGCGCAAGAAGGACAGCCCCGGGATCAGCGAGTGCCCGTGGGTGTGCCCGTAGCCACGCCCCGCCGACGAGAACGCGTTGCGCAGCCCCGTGTTCATCAGCGTGCGCAGCACCACCGAGGTCTCGGGGGCGTTCAAGTCGCCGCCCAGCACGATGGGGCCCTGGATGTGGCGCAGGTGCTCGGCCAGCAAGCCCGCCTGCTGCAGGCGCGACAGCATGTTTTCCTGCCACTCGTCGAGCCCGCTGAGGCCCTCGCGGCGCGCCGCGTTCAGGCCGTCTCGCGGGCTGATGAGGTGCACCGTGACCACGTTGAGCTCGACGTCACCGCCCTCGCCCTCCACCACCACGCGGCAATGCACGAAGCCGTGCGACTTGCCCAGGATGGGGATGCCCCCGACCTGGCAGCCCCGCAGGGGCCAGCGGCTGGCCACGATGTACTGGCCGAAGTGATGCACGTGGCGCGAGCCCACCACCTGCTTGACCACGTCCGGTCCGTCCTGCGCGGCCGAGGCCAGCTGAGAGGCGTCCTGCATGACCAGGATGTCGGGCTGGTGCTCGTTGACCTCCTGGGCCAGCTCGGCCACCCCGCCCGGGCGCTGCAGCGCCAGGTAGGACTTGATGTTGTAGGTCATGAAGCGCACGCGACCGTGCCCCTCGTCGGGCGTGCCCCAGGCCAGGCCCATGAGCACCGTCAAGGTCAGGCCCAGGCTGGCCAGCGCCACGCCCCGCCACCACCACGTCAGCCAGAGCGACGCCACGCAGGCCACCAGCACCGGCGCCAGGTACAGCGGGTACGGCAGGTACTTGGTCAGCGCCAGCAAAGGCATCTGCTGTGGCCCGGCGCTGTGCGCGCCCCACAAAACCAGCACCCCGATGGCGACCAGCGCCACCCCGAATCGCAACAGCCCCTTCATGGCGTGCGCCTCACCAGAACTGCCAGTGGCCGTGGAAGACCACCCACACGCCCAGCACCCCGTTGGTCACGGCGTGCGCCAGCACGGCGGCCCACAGCGAGCGCGTGTAACGGTAGAGCAGCGCATACGCCAGGCCCGCCACGATGGCCGCCAGCCACTGCGTGTGCGCCAGCATGAACACCAGGGTGGACAGCGCGATGGCCTTGTAGGTGACCGCGGCCGGGTCGACCTTCTCGAAGTCCGGGTTGTCGACCCAGCGCATCAGGAAGCCGCGCCAGAACAGCTCCTCCATCACGGGCACCATCAGCGCCGCGCCCACCCAGCGCGCGACGATCAGCCACCACATCAGCTGGCCCTCGTCGTCCACCGGGCGAAAGCCCGCGGTCGGCTCGCCCAGCATCATCCAGGGCTCGGCCAGCGACACCCACAGCTTGAACACCACCACGCCCACCACGATGGACAACGCCGCGTGCTTGAGGCTCAGGCGGCTGCCCGCCAGCAGCTCGGTGTACTCGCGCCGAAAGAAGATCAGGCTGGCCGAGACCACCACCACCGAGGCGCCGTACAGCCAGCGCGCGTCGAACGCCCCGGCCGGCTCGCCCTCAGCAGGCATGAAGTGGCCCCGCAAGGCCAGCAGCGCCATGAACAGCACGAAGGGGATGACGCGGACCCAGGCCGCGCGGGTGAGGAAGTTGCCCATGGGGTGAAGTGCGGTGAGTGGATGGAAGGGTGGATCGGAGAGGAGGGTGCCGAAGGCTTGTGACGGTGTGCTGTCGAGGGGGTCGCGCGGGGCATCGAGTCAGGGCGCGGGCTCAGGGTGCGGGCTCATCGAGCAGCGCCTGCACCCGCTGCTGCAGCGCCTCGGGCGAGACGTGCTCGGGCGCGATGGGCGCGCCCACCACCAGCCCGATGCGGTTGAACAGCCCGCGCCGCAGCGGCCTGGCCATCGCCGCACCGTCGATGCGGGAGAAGGTCGATCCCCACAGGTTGTGCAGCGCCGCCGGGATCACCGGCACGGGGTTCGTCTCCAGGATCTTCATGATGCCGGCCTTGAACGGCTGCAGCTTGCCGTCGCGCGTGATGGCGCCTTCGGGGAACAGGCACAGCAGCTCGCCTTCCTGCAGCACCTGGCGGGCGCGCTCGAAGGCCCGCTCGTAGGCCTCGGGGTCCTCCTTCTGCGGCGCGATCGGGATGGCCTTGACCGCGCGGAAGAACCAACCCAGCGCCGGCATCTTGAAGATGCGGTGGTCCATCAGGAAGACCATCGGGCGCGGGCTGACCACCCCCAGGATGACGGCGTCCACGAAGCTGACGTGGTTGCACACCAGGATGGCCGCGCCCTCGGTGGGCAGGTGCCTGTCGCCGCGCACCTTCAGGCGATAGACCACGCGGGTCACCAGCAGCATGACCAGCCGCAAGATGTACTCGGGCATCAGCCAGAACACGTAGCCCACCACCAGCACGTTGAGCAGGGCCGTGGCGCCGAACACCTCGGGGATGCTGAAACCCGCGCCCAGCAAGGCACCGGCCAGCAAGCTGCTGACGATCATGAACAGCGCATTGAGGATGTTGTTGGCCGCGATGATGCGCGCGCGGTGGCTGGGCTGGGTGCGCAGCTGGATGAGCGCGTACATGGGCACGCTGTAGAGCCCCGCGCTGAACGCCAGCAGGGCCAGGTCGGCCATGACGCGCCAGTGCGCCGGCCGGGCCACGAACTCGGCTGCCGTCAGCAGGGGCGCCTCACCCAGGGCCGGCAGGCCGCTGGCGGCCAAGTACAAATCGAAGGCGAACACCGTCATGCCCACCGCGCCCATGGGCACCAGGCCGATCTCCACGTGGCGGTGCGAGAAGGTCTCGCACAACAGCGAGCCGACCGCGATGCCGATGGAGAACACCACCAGCAGCAGCGAGGCCACCTGCTCGTTGCCGTGCAGCACGTCGCGCGCAAAAGACGGGAACTGCGCCAGGAAGACCGCGCCGAAGAACCACATCCACGAGATGCCCAGCAGCGAGCGAAACACGCTGGGGTACTGGTGAGCCAGGCGCAGGTTGCGCCAGGTCTCGCTCAAGGGGTTCCAGTTGACCTGCAAGTCGGGGTCGGACGAGGGCGAAGCCGGGATGCCCCGCGCCGTCGCCCAGCCCAGCAGCGCCACCGCGAAACACGCGCCCGCCACCCAGTGGCCACCCACCTCGGGGACGCCCATGAGCAGGCCGCCGCCCAGGTTGCCCAGCAGGATGGCCACGAAGGTGCCCATCTCGACCAGGCCGTTGCCGCCGGTCAGCTCATGCTCGCGCAGGTGCTGCGGCAAGTAGGCGTACTTCACCGGGCCGAAGAAGGTGGAGTGCAGCCCCATCAGGAAGACGCAGCCCAGCAGCAAAGCCACGTGGTTGAACCAGAAGCCGACGGCGGCCAGCCCCATGATGCCGACCTCCATCAGCTTGACGCTGCGCATGATGAAGGCCTTGTCGTGCTTGTCGGCCCATTGCCCCGCCGTGGCGGAAAACAGCACGAAGGGCAGGATGAACAAGGCCCCGATGACCAGCCCCGCCACCTTCGCGTCCAGCCAGCTGACCTGAAGCTGGAAGGTCACCAGCACGGTGAAGGCGAACTTGAAGAGGTTGTCGTTGGCCGCGCCCAGGAACTGCGTGAAGAAAAACGGCGCGAAGCGCTTTTGCCGCAGCAGGCTGAACTGCCCGCCCGAAGCCGGTGGGTGGCCTTGGCTCATGCGGCGCCGCCTTTCGGGCCCGTCAGGCCCTGGAGTCGGGACAGCACCGCCTCGGTGTCCTCGCCCAGCGTGGGCGCGCGGCGCGTGATCGCACCCGGCGTGGCCGACAGCTTGGGCACGATGCCCGGCACCTGCAGCGTCAGGCCATCGGCGGAGGTCACCTCCAGCAGCATGTCGCGCGCCTGGTAGTGCGGGTCGTGCGCGATGTCGGCGGCGGTGTAGATGCGTCCCACCGGCACGCTGGCGGCGTTGAGCACGTCCAGCACCTGCTCGACGCTGCGCGCGCCCGTCCACGCCCCGATGGCCGCGTCGATCTCGGCCACGCGCTTGACGCGCCCCGGGTTGCCCGCCAGCTCGGCGTCGGTGGCCAGGTCGTCGCGGCCGATGGCGATCATCAGGCGCTTGAAGATGGAGTCGCCGTTGCCCCCGATGACGACGGTGCCGTCGGCGCAGGCGTAGGCGTTGCTGGGCGCGATGCCCGGCAGGGCCGAGCCCGCGGGCTGGCGCACCGCCCCGAAGGCACTGTACTCGGGCAGCAGGCTTTCCATGCAGTTGAAGACGGCCTCGTACAAGGCCACGTCCACCACCTGCCCGCGGCCCTTGGGCGCGTCCGGGCCGATGCTGTGGTGGCGCGCCTGCAGGGCCAGCAGCACGCCGATGACGCCGTGCAGCGCCGCCAGCGTGTCGCCCAGGCTGACGCCGGCGCGCACCGGGATGCGACCCGGCTCGGCGTTGAGGTGACGCATGCCGCCCATGGCCTCGGCCACCACGGCGAACCCGGGGCGCTCGCGATAGGGGCCGCTCTGGCCGTAGCCGCTGATGCGCAACATGATCAAGCCAGGGTTGCGCGCGCTGAGCACGTCGTGGCCCAGGCCCCACTTCTCCAGGGTGCCAGGCTTGAAGTTCTCGATGACGACGTCGGCCTCGTCGATCAGGCGGGCCACGCTCTCGCGGCCCTCGGGGGTGCGCAGGTCCAGCACCACGCTCTGTTTGTTGCGGCTTTGCACCTGCCACCACACGCTGGTGCCGTTGTGGAGCATGCGCCACTGGCGCAGCGGGTCGCCACCGGGTGAACAGGCCGCACCGGCCGCACCCGTCCCACCCGGCTCGGCCGACGGCGGTGGCTCCACCTTGATGACCTCGGCGCCGAAATCAGCCAGGGTCTTGCCCGCGAAAGGGCCAGCGATGAGCTGCCCCAGTTCGACGACCTTGATGCCGGCCAGGGCCTGTGGCGGGATGGGAGGGGACGAGGCGTTCATGGCACCGGATGGTAGGCCATCGGGCGGCCCGCTCACGCCGCTCGCCCCCCGCCCTCCACCCGGGCGCGGGGGATCAGGGGCGCGCGGGCGTCGGGACCGGGGGCTTGACCACGGTGGCCTCCCCACCCGGGTCGGTCACGAAGCCGATCTGGCTGACGCCGGCGCGCGAGGCGTCGGCCAGGGTCTCGGCCACGAGCTTGTAGGGAACGGACTGGTCCACGCTGAGCTGCACCAGCGGCGGCGTGGGCTTGGCGCCCTCCACGCTGAAGCGGGCGGCCGCTTCTTCGCGGCTGAGGGCCTGGCCGTTCCAGTGGCGCACGCCCTGGGCGTCGATGGACAGGTCGATCTTGTCCGGCTTGGGCTGGGTCACCTGGGAGCTGGCCTTGGGCAGCTCCAGCTTGACCGAGTGGGTCAACAAGGGCGCGGCCACGATGAAGATCACCAGCAGCACCAGCATCACGTCGATGAGCGGCACCATGTTGATCTCGGCCAGCGGGGCGCCGGCCCGCTTGTCGTCGAAACTTGCGAACGCCATGGCGGGCTCCGGTCAGCGGGTGGTGCCCGTGGGCAGCGGGCGCACGTTGGCGCCGGCTGCGGCCTCGGGTGCGTTTTGCGAGGTGCTGGTCTTGAGCGTCTGCCCGGTCGACAAGAAGGCGAACAGCTCGAAAGCAAAAGCGTCCAGGCGGGCGCCCCACACGCGGTTGCTGCGCGTCAGCCAGTTGTAGGCCACCACCGCCGGGATGGCCACGGCCAGGCCCACGCCCGTCATGATCAGGGCCTCACCCACGGGGCCGGCGACCTTGTCGAGCGAGCCCGAACCCGAGGCCCCGATGGCCAGCAGCGCGTGGTACACGCCCCAGACCGTGCCGAACAGCCCGACGAAGGGGGCGGTGGCGCCGATGGTGGCCAGCGCGGTCAGGCCGCTTTCCATGCGCATGGTCTCTTCGTCCAGCACCTTCTTGATCGTGCGGGTGAGGAACTCCTGCGCGGAGCCGGCCTCCTCCAGCTTGGCCGCGCCATAGCGGGCGTGGTGCGCCTGGGCGTGCATGGCGTGCGAGGTCAGGTGCGCGAAGGGCTCCGACACCCCGTGCGTGGCGATTTCGTGCTGCACCGACTCCAGCGAGGTCGCGTTCCAGAAGAAATTCAGGAAAGCCTGGCTGCGACGCGCGCGCAACATCAGCGCGACGCCTTTTTGCACGATCAGCGCCCACGACAGCACCGACATCAGCACGAGGATCACGAACAGGCCCTGGCCGATGGCGTCGGACTGCGCGATGAAGTGGCCGAAACCGGGAGCGGGTGCGGCGGTGGGCAGGGACACGGCCGCGCTGGCGGAAGCCACGGGCAGGGAGGCCGCCAAGGCAGCGGGGTCGATCTGGGTGGTCATGTCAGTTGTCTTCGAGGAGGAAGGTCTGGGGCGTGCGCACCCACATCGAGCGGGTCACGCCGCCTTCGATGTGGGGCTTGAAACGGGCGGCCTTCATGGCCTGCACGGCCTGCTGGTCCAGGCGCGGGTGGCCGGACGAGCGGGCCACCTGGATCTCTCGGGGCTGGCCTTGCTCGTCAACCAGCACGCGCAGCAGCACGGTGCCGGACTCGCCGAGCTCGCGCGAGATGCGCGGGTAGGTCAGCACCGGGGGCACCAGGTAGCTGACCGCCGAGATGTGGAACTCGCGCGGCGCCGCGGGCGGCGGGGGCGGTGCGGGGGCGGCCACCACGGCCGGTGCGGCGGTGGCCGCCGTTGAGGTCACCGCGGGCGTGGGCGCGGCCAGCGGGGCCACGGCGGCGTCGGCACCGTTGCGGCTGCTGAGCATCGGCGTGGTCGCGGCCACCGGCGTGGCGACCTGCGGGGTGGGCGGCTGGGGGGCGGGCGGGGTGGGCCGCTGTGGGCTCGCGGGCGGCGTCACCGGGGTGGGCCGCACCGGCTCGGGCGGGGCCTCTCGCGGCGGGGTCACCGAGGTGGGCGACGGGCTCTGCGTGGGGATCAGGGAGACCACGATCGGCGCGGGCTCACCCACCTCCACGTGCTCGGGCGCCTGCTTCCACAGGGTCAGGCCCGCGGCCACGTGAGCGGCCACGACCAAGGCCGACAGGCCCACGCGCGAGCCCGTGCCAAGGTCCAGCGGCTGACTCGATGGCGAGAGGAAAGGCGCAGGAAAGGACATGCGGTCAGTCTAGCACGAGTCTCGCAATTGATACTCATTCGCATCTGATCGAGGTCAAGGTGGCGAAACGGTGTCACAGCTCGTTACCCGCCTGCCAGCGAGCCCGCACAGCCCTCCCCCGCCCCCGTGGGATGATGCGCGGCCCCGGCCCGACACCGACGCAGTGACGGGCCCCACACGCAATCGACCCCAGGGATGTGATGGACACCGACCTCCTGCTGGCGCCGCTGTCGGCGCCGTCGCCGTGCGGCGAAGACCTCTCGTTTTCAGCCGAATTCGACCAGATCGCCGAGATGCGCCGCGCCGACGACCCCACCCTCGACCAGGGCGAGTGGGTCACGAGCCTCAAGCAGTCCGACTGGCCCGGTGTGGCCCGGCTCTGTCAGGAGCTGCTGGCCACCCGCACCAAGGACCTGCGACTGGCCCAATGGTTGACCGAAGCTCGCGCCCTCAGCGAGGGCTACACCGGGCTGAACCAAGGCCTGGCCCTGTGCGCTGCGCTGTGCGAGCAGCACTGGGACGGCTTGCACCCGCTGCCCGATGGCGGCGACGCGGAAGAGCGCATCGGCAACATCGCCTGGCTGCTGCAGCGCCTGGTCGACCTGTCGACGCGCCTGCCCGTGACGTCCAGCCGCAAGGGCGAGCGTTTTTCGCTGCGCGACCTCAACCTGGCTCGCTTGGCGTCATCTCCATCGCAAGCCGAGCGCAACGGACGCCCTGGCGACGAGGCCCAGGCGGGTGCCACGGGCGCAGGCCAGGCCGTCACCCTGGCGCGATTTCGCCAAGCCCTCAGCGACACCCCGGCCGACTTCCTGCGCCAGACCCTGGACGCGGCCCGAGGCGCACGCGCGCAACTGCAGGCCTGGCAAGGCGTGGTCGACGCCCGCCTGGGCCACGACGGACCCAGCTTCGTCTCCGCGCGCGAAGCCCTGGAGCAAGCCGTGCACGAACTGGAGCGGCTGGCCCGCGAGTCCGGGGTGGCGGGTGTGACGCTCGCCTCCCCCCCTCCCACCGGGAACGCCACCTTGCACACCCCCCAGCCGCCCCAGGGCGCCCACCCGCACCCCGCCCCGGGCGGGCACCGAGACGGCCAAGCTCCCCTGACGCGCGCCGAGGCCTTGCAACAGCTGCAGCAGGTCGCGGACTTCTTTCGGCGCACCGAACCCCACAGCCCCGTGGCCTACCTGGCCGACAAGGCCATCAAGTGGGGCGAGATGCCGCTGCACCAGTGGCTCGCCGAGGTCGTCAAGGACCCGGGCTCGATGTCGCACCTGCAAGAACTGCTGGGCCTGCGCTCGGCCGACGACACGCCGGGCTGATCCCGGATCAGGACCCGACGCGGAACTCGATGCGTCGGTTGCGCGCCCGCCCCTCTTCGGTGTCGTTGCTGGCCAGGGGTTGGTCCGGCCCCATGCCCGAGGTGCTCAAGCTGTCGGCCGGCAGGCCGCGCGCGACCAGGTGGGCCTTGACCGCCTGCGCCCGCGCCAGCGACAGGCTGATGTTGGCCGGGCGTGCGCCCAGCGCGTCGGTGTGACCGATGAGCTCGATGCGGCGACCGCGCAGCTGCGCCAGGGCCGTCGCCATCTCGTTGAGGATGAGCTGCCCCTGCGGGCGCAGCACCGCGCTGCCCGGCTCGAATTCAACGATGCGGTTGGCCAGCGCCTGGTCCACCACCGCCTGCTCGCGCACGGCCACGCGCAAGCCGTTGCGCACGCTGTAGGTCGGGTTGAGGGACTGCGCCATGTCGCTGACGATCTGCTGGCGCTGCGCCTCGTTGCCCACCTCGCCTTTGAGCTCGATGGTTTGGCCTTGCACGCTGAGCTGACCGTGGCTGACCTGCTTGAGCGAGGGCGACAACAGCTTCTGAACGTGCTGCCCCCATTGCGGCGGTGCCACGACCGAACCCAGGGTGAGCTGATCGACCACGCGTTCGGCGCCGTACAGCTCCCGCAGGCGGGCGACCACGGCCACGCGGGTGGCCTCGTCGGGCACGACCCCGGCCACCACCACCTTGCCGGTGGCCTCCGTCGCATTCGCCAACTGCTGCGCCGAGGCCGCCGCCCAAGCGGTGCCCAGGCACAGCGCCGTCACCAGGGCACGCGCGGCCCGTTGCATCACGATGTCCACATCAAACCCCTGAAAAAACTTCCTGGAAGGTGCGCACGGCCTGCGCCAGCGACAGGCCCGGGTCCTGCAAGTAGGTCGAGAGCTTGCGCAGGCCCACATCGGACTGCACCTCGCCTTCCACCCAGGCGGCGTCCACCAGGCTGACGCCGTTGCGCTGCACACCCGCCGGGTCGATGATGGCCTCCAGCGTCACCGCCGAGGCCCCTTGAAAGCCCAACAGCAACTGCGGCGGGCCGCTGCGCACCGGCAGGAACAGCCCCAGCTCGACGGCGTGGCGCGTGAAGAAGCCCAGCGTCAGCAGCAGCCACCAGGAAGCCACCTGCGCGCGCAGGGACGGCTCGCCGGGCAAAGGCAGGCACAGCATCTTGCTCATGCGCTGCCCCCCCTGCACCAGCGCCGGACGCAACAGCACCCCCAGCGCCAGCACGGCCTGGCGCACCGACAGGCGGTTGCCGCCAGCGGCCAGCATCTGCTCCAGGCCGGCCACGGTGTGGCTGTCCATGAAGGTGCTCAGGCGCTCGCGTGCAGCGTCGAAATCCAGCCGAACGTCAACCGGCGCCTGCAATCGCGCCTGCACCTCGTTGAGGTCGCTGGCGGCGTGCGCGGCCTGCCCCAACTGCGCGAGGTGGTGCCACAGCGCGTCCAGCGCCAGCGGCGACAACACCGCCGCCTGCTGGGGTTTTTGCAAATCGAAGGCGCCCGCAGTCACGAAGGGAAAGCGCCGCCCGGAGGCATCCTGGCTGGACAACCAATGGCCCGCCAGGCCCACGCTGCTGTCGGTGCCCAGCACCGCGAAGGCGATGGCCGGGGCCTCGTCGTAGACCAGCTTCCAGCGCGGGTCGCCCGAGAGGCGCTCCAGGGTCTGGGACTGCCACCGGTCGAGCACATCGAGCAAGGCCGGGTGCTGCGCGCTGCGCACGAAGTCGCCCCGGGAAGGCAGCTTGCCGAAGTACAGCAGGTCGATCTGGGAGGGGATGGGGGAGGCGTGGCTCATGCTCCGGCTCCCTGGGCGGGTGTGGCGGGTGTGGCGGTGGGTGCGGCCGACGAGGCAGGCGCCTCGTCGCTGCCCGCGACCAGGGCGGGCAAGCTGCCCGGGCGAGACACCGCCCCACCCCCTGGGGCGGCCGGGGTGGCCGGTGCCGAGGGCGCCGCGGGGGCGCTGTTGGAGATGATGCGCAGCTGCACGGCCACGGCCACGTCGCCTTGCGCCCACTTCAGCTCGAAGACCTGCGGGTCGATGCGACGGCGCTGCGCGGCGTTGATCATCTTCTCCAGGCCGAAGCGGCCCGGCTCGTTGAAAAAGCTCAGCTGGCGGCCATCGAAGGTCACGCCCGTGATGCGCACCCCGGGCGTGCCCGGCCCGGGCCACACGAAGGGGTTCCAGCTGGACGCCCCCTGGCGGTAGCGCAGCACCTGGCCGTCGATGTCGACCGTGTACTCGGTCAGGCCCGGTGCGGGCAAGGGCATGACCTGGAAGACCGTCTGGGCGGCCTCGGCCCCCCCCGAGGCCGCCGCGGCCCCGCCAGCGCCTCCACCACCGGCCCCCTGACCACCCAGTGGCGCGATCCAGCCTCCCAGGCCAGCAGCGAACTCGGGGCGCAGGCGCACGCCCATCTCGGCCCAGGTGCGCGGGGTCAGGGTGTCGCCCCGACGCAGCACCAGCGCGCCCAGGGATTGCTCCACGAACTTGGCCACGGCGCCCTCGGCACCGAAGACAGCCGCCACCTCCGAGGGCGCGGCCTCCAGGCGCGAGCCGCGGTCGAAGGGGTACTTGGTCGACAGCGTGCGCTGATACGGCTCGAACACCTGGGCGTTCCAGACGCGATTGAGCTCGGCCTCGGTCGGGCGAACCAGCGCCGCGAAGGCCTGCATCAGCGGGCGCACGAGGAGCGGGCGCAAGGCGTTGCGGGCGCCTTCGTTGAGGCCCGCCAGCAGCTGCTCGTCCACCATCTTGAGCGACTCGGCCAGCTCGCCCGTGCCCTCCAGCGTCTGCTGCATGAACTGGCGCGCGTTCGGGCCCGGGTCACCCTGGGTCTTCATCTGGTTGAAGCGGGTGCGGATGCGCGAGAGCGAGTCGAGGTAGGACTTGGTCAGCGTGGCGCCGCCTTCGCGCGGCAGCATCAGGCGGTTGACGCCGCTGAAGGCGCGCCCGATGGGGCCGGTGGGCACCTCGGCGGCGCGCAGCTCCTCGGCGCTCAGCGTGACGTTGACCGGCACCGGCGACGTGCCCAGCACCGTGGCCTTGAACCAGCCGATCAGGCCCTGCTGACCTTGCGCCAGGCGCGCATTGAGGGCCGACGGGTTGTCCCAGGAGGTCTGGTCGTGCAAGGCCTTGAGCAACACGCCCACGGGCGAGTTGACCGGGTCCCCCAGGCGCTGCATGTGCACCACGGCCTGCTCGAAGCCCTGGAAGTCCAGCACCGTGATGCCCTGGATGAACTTGCCCCACTCCTGCGCGTACTCGGTCTTGTAGAGCTGGGTCAGTGCCTTCTGGATCTGCTCGGGGCTGCCCTCGAGCGTGAGGTCGTCGGACGAGGCGGTCTTGAGCACCCAGTCGGTGGACTGGAGGGACTGGTTGGCGGCGTCGCGGATGGCGTCCTTGACGTAGCCGTCCCAGGCCTCGCGCGTGAAGGCGCCGGAGACCACGTGGCTGCCGGCCACGACCTGGCGATCGCCCTCGCCCACCAGCCGCGCCACGGTGACCGGCGGGAAGCGCGTGGCCGCTCGGGCCTTGATCTCGCCATAGACGCGCTCTCGCGCCGGCATGCCCTTGACGACGCGGCGCAGGTTCTCGCGGGTGCGGTCCAGCAGGGCGATGTCCAGGTCCATCTGCGGGAAGGCCGCGTCCCCCATCTGCGCCAGCGCGAACGACAGGATGCGCTCGGCGCGGCGGATCATCTGCTCGCGCGGCATGGCGCCCCGGTTGGCCTCCAGCCAGTCGCGCCAGTAGCGGGTCAGCTGGTCGC
This sequence comes from Burkholderiales bacterium, assembly GCA_016000265.1. Classification (GTDB taxonomy): domain Bacteria; phylum Pseudomonadota; class Gammaproteobacteria; order Burkholderiales; family Burkholderiaceae_C; genus Aquabacterium. The sequence continues at coordinate 133,365 of JAECRL010000003.1, read as the reverse complement.
CCAGGTGGCCGGGCTCCAGGCGTTCGCGGTCACCCAGCATGAGGTAGGCCTTGAGCGCGTTGTAGGCCTCGGTGACGTCGCGGCTGGACGCAGCGGCGTAGGGAGACGCCGTGGCGGCGGGCTGTGATGCACCCGGTGCGGGCCCCGATGCCGATGCAGCAGAAGCATCCGCCGCGGCCCCCACCACACCGCGCCACTGTGAGGCCTGCGCGTTGGCCTCGCCCAAGTAGGCCGCCAGGGCCTGAGCGCTGGGCTTGAGCAGCACCGCCTGCAGGCCGTGGAAGTACTCCTCGCGCAGGCGCTGTTCGATGCGCTGCCCCTGGTCCAGGCCCAGCGACCACGCGGCCGAGCGCCGGTCGCGCTGCACCTGCTCCAGGCGGTCCTGCAGGATCTCGAGGGCCTCCATGCGCGATTGCAGGTCGACCTTTTGCTCCTGCACGCGCACCGCCTTGACCAGGTCAGCCTCCACGCGGGCCACGCGCTCGCGGTTGTCGGTGTACGACCAGGTCCAGGCGGCCAGCAGCCCACCCAGCAGCACCATGCCGCCAAAGAAGGCAGCCTGACGCAGGCGCAGCTTGTGGCGGCTGGTGTACTGCTGGACCAGGTCGCGGTCGGCGAAGATCACGCGCGAGAACAGCTCCTTGAGGAAGAAGCCGCTTTGCGAGTACACCGCCGCCGCGGTGCCGCTTTGCAGTTGCAGGCCGAACTGCTCGGCCACGCGCTGGCTGGCTCGGCTGGTGGACTGCCCCTCCTGCACGGCGCTGGTGAAATAAAAACCGCGGAAGATGGGGCGGAACTGATACGGGTTGTCCTCGAACAGCGTGTGGATGAAGGTGCGCAGCGGCGCCTTCAGCGCAGCGAACTCCAGCGGGAAGGTCAGCACGCCGGGGGGCAACTGCTCGCCGCGGTGCAGCGTCATGCGGGCCACCGAGGCCTCCTTCAGGCCCTGATACAGCACCTCCATGTGCTGCTCGAACAGGGCCGACGCGTCGGTGCGCTGCTGGGTGTCATAGGGCAGCGTGGCGCCCCAGACCCGGTCGCGCTCGGCGCGGTCGCGGTCCTCGAAGAAGTCGACGAAGCCGGCGATCAGGTCGGCCTTGGTGAAGACCACATAGACCGGCACGAACACCTCCAGGTGCTCGGTCAGCTCCTGCACGCGCTGACGCAGCTTGCGCGCCAGGTCGATGGCGAAATCGCTCTTCTGGTTGGCCAGCTCGGCGATGCTGACGGCGATGATGACGCCGTTGAGCGGCGCCTTGGCGCGGTGGGTCTTGAGCAGCTTGAGGAAGCCCAGCCATTCGCGATGGTCCTCCTCGTGCACCGAGTAGCGCCCGGCCGTGTCCAGCAGGATGCCTTCGGTGGTGAAGTACCAGTCGCAGTGGCGCGTGCCCCCGATGCCCTGCACGATGGCGTCGGTGTTCTCGGCAAACGGGAAGGTCAGGCCGGACTTGACGATGGCCGAGCTCTTGCCCGCCGCGGGGTTGCCGATGATGGCGTACCAGGGCAACTCGTAGAGCGCCGCCGAGCCCGAGGTCTCGCCCAGCTTGGAGGTCTTGATGCGCTTGACGGCCTCGGCCATGCGCTCGCGCAAGGCGGCCACCTCATCGGCCTGGGCGGCTCGGCCCGCCTGTCGGGCCTGTTGCATGGCCTGCTCCGCATCGGCCGCGATGGCCTGCTCGAAAGCCTGGCCCGCCTGCCGGGTGCGATGCCGGCGAAAGGCCCACACACCCAACCAGATCAGGGCCAGCAAGAGCAGCACACCGGCGCCCCAGATGGCGCCCACCTGCAGGGCATCGGCGCCCAGGAACAGCACACCCACCAGGGCGATGACCCCGATGACCGCCAAGGTGCGCGCATCGAGCAAGAACAACCAGAATCGTTGCATACGGGTCCAGATCGGTCAGACAGACGGGAAAACAGGGAGGGAGGCAGGCGGCCACACCGGGATCACCACCCGGCTGTGGCTGCACTGAAGCAGGCCCACCAGGGCGGGCGCCGAGGCGGTGTCGCCCTCATCGGGGGAGAGGCCTTGGCGCACGGCCGACGAGGCCAGCGCCACCGGCACCAGCGCGCGCGCCAGGCCCATGTCGCCACAGGCATCGCCGGCGCGGATGACGCTGCTCATCGGGTCGATGCCGGGCTGCGCGCTCTGCACCGCCTCGAACAACTCGGCGCCCCGGCTGGCGCGGTGATCGGCGTCGGACACCACCCACCAGGCATCCTGTGGCGCGTCGGTTGGGGCGTCGTCGGGGGCTTCAATCGGCCGCGCGGCGCTGTCCATCGCCTGCCGAAAGAGCGCACCGACCAGCTCGGCGCCCACGCGCCCGATGCGGTCGGCCGACTGCTCGCGGCGCCCCCGCACAGGCCAGCCCAGGCCAGGCGCATCGGGCACGGGGGCCTGCGCCACCCAGGCGGGGTTGGCCAGCAGCAGCCCGACCGCGGCCTCGCCCGGCACGCGGCCGTTCTGGTGCTGATGCGTGAAGAGCTCGCCGCGGGCCAGCAGGCGCATCACGCTGTCCTCGTCGACCAGGCTGTCGGCGGCGAGCACCAGGTGGAGGTGCGGTCGGGGGTCGGCGTGGGCGCGACGCAGCCCCTCCGTCAGCCCCTCCCAGAGCGCCTCGGGCGTGGCCGGTGGCTCGAGCTGCCAGTGCGGCTCGCGGGCGCCCCAAGCCTGCATCCAGTCGACGATGGCGCCGCAACGCTGCCGCACCCAATTCACGGCCCGCTGCCGATCGGGCTCGCTCCAGCTGGGCGGCAGGCACAGGCTGACGGACAGCACGGGCACGCGCTGCGCCGCGCGAGAGCGGTCCGCATCGGAAAGGGTGAGGCCCACGCCCGAGAGGTGCGCCGCCCTGGTGGGCGGGTGAGACGAAAGGGGCGAGGACAAGGAGGTCGACGCCAGCGAGCCCACGTGGGGGGGCTGCCGGGATGGCTCCGGCGCCTCCCCCGCCTCCTGCTGGGGCTGCAGGCCCTGCAAGGCGTCGAGCAACTCGTGCAAGGGCCCTTCCAGCAGCGCCAGGCTGCGCACGACCGATTCAGGCAAGGCCGGCAGGTCGCGATCCGACAACTCGGCGTGGGCGTCGAGCCAGTCGGCGGTGTCCAGGTCACTCAGGCGGGCGGTGAACACCGGCAGGCCTTCGGTGTCCTGCACGGCGTTGTCCAAAGCGGGGCGGACCTGCCCGGTGCGCAAGCCGCCCCAGGCGGTCGCGGCGTCGTGTCCGGCGGACAGGGCCACGGCCTCGGACAACACGGTGGCCAGGACACCCGATGGGCCGCGAGGCGCCACCGACGGGGCGACGGGCTCGTTGGGGGCCGCCGCCGTGGGCGGATTCAGGGCTTCGATGGGCCGCTCGGCCAGGGCCCGCAAGCGAGACGCACCCAGCCAGGCGACCAGCGCGATGACCGTCAGGGCCACCGGCAAAACGACGAGTTGCATCGCCACCTCCTGCCCGGTGACGGTGCGCTGTGTGCTGTACCACTGCCAGAGCGTCACCACCCAGACGGTGGCGAAAATCACCAGCCCGAGCCCAGCTGCCTTGACTGCCTTGGACATGCCTTGCCGCACGGTCCAGACACGGGCCCGCGCTCCCTGATTGATCGATGTGTTGATGTGTGGCTGCCGAGGCCTGAACCGCGGCGCGGCCCGAGTCTAAGGGCAGCGTGGCGCGCGACGGCCCCCCTTAGGCGGGGTCGGCTGTTACAAGCTGTGTCGACAGCAGCCTCGACAGGAGGGGCGCCTGACTCAGTCGCCGGAGCCCACGCCGCGCCGCAACCGCACGCCCGGCTTTCGCCACTCCACGTGGCCGAGGTCCAGCATCCGCCAGCGCCCGCCCCACGTCAGCCCGTGTTGCTCGGCCACCCGCCCGTAGAGCTCGTAGCCGCGCTGCGCCCACGGGTCCTTCTCGGAGATGACCAGCTTGCCCTCGCGGTAGAAGGCGCAATCGGCCGCCAGGCCATGCTGGTGGTAACTCATGCCCGGCCCGGCCTGCGTCACGGACGGTCCGCGCGACAGCAGCATCGCCTGGCGCTGCGCGCTGCGGTGGCCTTCCAGCAAAGCCATCTCGTAGCCGTGCTCGTCCTTCATGACCTTGAAGACGCGCAACAGGATCTGGACGAAGTCGGCGTCCATCTGGTCCCAGCGGCGATCGGCGGACGCCAGCATCGGGCGCACGGCCTGAACCTCGGCCGTGAGGAAGACCTCGGGCGGCAGAGGCCAGGGTGGCACCAGGTGCTCACCGGACAGCAACTGGGCCACCTGCTCGTTGGCGGGTTGCCCCACCTCGTCGAAAGCGTCGGCGGACTGCGGCCGCCAGCTGACCCAGGCCCACATCAGCAGCGCAGGCAAGGCCACGAGCAACGCGCTCAACGCGATGAGGCGCGAGGTCGGGGTGCCCACGGCAGACGCAGCGCGAGGGCGCACCGGGTCCGAGACGCGTCGCCGCTTCGCTCCCAGCCAACGCGACCAGCCCTGGCGCCACCACGCCGGAAACACCGCGATGGACAGCACCACGCTGCCCAGCACGAACCAAGCCAACACCCACCCTGCCTGCATGATCTTGTAACGATTGATTGCAACCCGGCCTCGCTCCCGCGGGGCGGCGCACGCGCGCTCTTTAGAATCGGCGCTCATTCATCATAAATACAGAATCGGGAGCCAGTCGTGAGCCACGACGATGAAGCCACTGCATCGCCGCGCCACGGCGCACGCAACCGGGGCCCCGCGGGCCTGGATCGCCCCAGCCTGTTCGCCGACTTCGATCAAAACGAGGTCGAGGACATCGAGCCGCAGCGCGTTCGCCTGCTGTCGGCGCTGGAGTCGCAGCGCGGTCGCACACCGCGCCCGCGCAGCCGCCGCACGCCCACCCAGGCGCGCAGCCCCTGGGCCACACGCGGTCTGATGATCGCCATGGGGGTGGGGGTGCTCATCGTCCTGATCAGCTTCATCGAGGTGTTGCGCCGCCCCCCTCCGCCGCGGGCCCTGCCTCAGGCGCAGGCGGCATCGGCTGCGGCACAAGCCGTCACGAGCCGACAGGGGCTGGCCCCTGCCCTTGCCGCGGCCCCCACCGCCCCTTCCAACGCGGTTGCCGCCGCCGCTGAGATCATCGAGGTCGAGGCGCCCGCCGCCGGCCTGCCCGAACCCGCAACGACCACCGTGGCCCGCACCGTCCCCCAGGCGACGGGCGCAACGCCCACAAGCGCCCCCCCGGTGAACAAGATGCTGAGCACCGCCGCCGCCGACGTCGCGCGACTCAACGCCGACACCGCGCCCGCCGCCGGCACGCGCGGCGCCGCAGCCAAACGAGACGGCAAAGAAAGCAAGGAAGGCCGCGAAGGCCGTCCGCGCAACGACGACGTCGCCCTGCTCGAAGCCATGTTCGCCCACTCCGGCACGCGCCGCGCCGCGCCTGCCGCCCAGGCGCCCACCGCGTCCGCCCGCCCCGCCACGCCCCCTGCGTCCACGTCCACCTCCGAGGCCCTGCGCCAATGTGGTGGCGCGTCTTCCGCCGACGCCGCCGTTTGCCGCGCCCGCGTCTGCGTGCAGAACCCCTCCGCCTCGGCCTGCCACGGCGAACGCCCTTGAATCGACTCACGGCGAGGCAGCCTGGGCGCCCGCACGCGGGTGTAGGCTCATGGCATGCAGCGATTCGCGCAGCTCTTTCAATCCCTGGACCTCAGCACCTCGACCCGCGACAAGGTCGAGGCCCTCAAGCGCCACTGGGCCAGCTGCGACCCGGCTGACGCCGCCTGGGCCGCCTACTTCCTCTCGGGGGGGCGACCGCGGCGGGCGTTGAGCACGACCGAACTGCGCCAGTGGGCGGCGCAGCGTGCCGGCATCGACGACTGGCTCTTCGAAGCCTGCTACCAGGCCGTGGGGGACCTCGCCGAGACCGTCTCCCACCTGCTGCCCCCACCGAGCCGCCGCGACGACCTGGGCCTGTCGGACTGGATGCACGAGCGCCTGCTGCCCCTGAGGGACACCCCGACGCCCGCCCCAGCGGGCCTGCGCCTGGCCCAGCTGAGCGACTGGTGCGATGGCCTGGAGCCCTTGCAACGCTTCGTGTTGTTCAAGCTCATCGGCGGTGGCTGGCGCGTGGGCGTGAGCAAGCAGCTCGTCATCCGCTCCCTGGCCGAGCACGCCGGCCTGCCCAGCACCCTGGTGGCGCAGCGCATGATGGGCTACACCGACGCCCGCCACCGGCCCGACGCCGCGGCCTTCCTGCGCCTGGTCGCGCCGTCCGAGCAGGCCAGCGACGCGCTGCAAGGCACCCAGCCCTTCCCCTTTTTCCTCGCCCACCCGCTGGACGGCGAGCCCGCATCGCTGGGCCCCATCGGCGACTGGCTGATCGAGTGGAAGTTCGACGGCATCCGCGCGCAGCTGGTGCGCCGCGACGGTGAGTGCGGCATCTGGTCGCGCGGGGAAGAACTGCTGTCGGAGTCCTTCCCCGAGCTGATGGCGCAACTCGCCACCTGGCCCGATGGCACCGCGCTCGACGGCGAAATCCTGGCCCTGTGCACCGATGCGCCCGCTCCCCCCTCCCCGCTGGGCGAACTGCGCCCCGCCCCCTTCGCCCAGTTACAAAAACGCATCCTGCGCAAGCGCCTGACGCCCGCCCTGCTGGCCGAGATCCCCGTGGCCTTCGTGCCCTACGACGTGCTGGAGTGGCAAGGCCAAGACCAGCGCTCGCGGCCCCAGCGCGAGCGCCGGCAGCTGCTGGAAGAAGCCGTCGCCCCCCGCTGCGGCCTGCGCGCCTCGCCCCGCGTGAGCGCCGAAGATTGGCCGGGTGCAGCCCGGGCTCGCCAGCAGGCGCGTGAACTCGGCGTCGAGGGCCTGATGCTCAAACACCAGGCCGCCCGCTACGGCGTGGGGCGCACCCGCACCGACGGGGTCTGGCTGAAGTGGAAGCTCGAGCCGATGACGGTGGACGCCGTGTTGATCTATGCCCAGGCGGGGCACGGTCGCCGCGCCAGCCTGTACACCGACTACACCTTCGCGGTCTGGAGCCGCCCGCCTCGGGACGCCCATGAAGCCCAAGCCGTGGTGGAGGCCATCGCCGCGCGAGAGCCCGCCCGAGCCGATGGCCTGCAACTCGTCACCTTCGCCAAGGCCTACAGCGGCCTGACCGACGCCGAGATCACCGCCGTCGACAAGGTCATTCGCCAGACCACCGTCGAGAAATTCGGGCCCGTTCGCAGCCTGCGACCGACCCTGGTCTTCGAACTCGGCTTCGAGGGCATCTCCGCGAGCAGCCGGCACAAAAGCGGCGTGGCCGTGCGTTTCCCGCGCATCCTGCGCTGGCGCCTGGACAAGCCCTTGCACGAAGCCGACGCCCTGGTACAACTGACGCGCTGGCTGTGACGCGCTGGCTTTGACGCACATGTGGCCCTCGCTGCGGTGCGGACTCCGCCCCAGGCCTGTGCACAATGTCCCCACCGCGGATACGATGCCTTTTTCCCGTCAACGGCCACGTCGGCCAGGAATGCCCATGACCACGCCCACGCTTCGAGCCATCGACACCCAAGCCGAACACCCACCCACCGCGGATGCCGGCCAGGATGAGGTGGGCGTCCCCGTCTCGGTGCGCATCCGCGAACGCATCAAGGCGGCCCAACGGCGCTTTCACGCCAACGACAACATCGCCGACTTCATCGAACCCGGCGAACTCGAGCGCCTGCTCGACGAGGTGCAAGGCAAGCTCAGCGGGGTGCTCGAGAGCCTGGTGATCGACACACAAAGCGACCACAACACCCAGGACACGGCCCGCCGCGTGGCCAAGATGTACCTCAACGAGATCTTCCGCGGCCGCTACCACGCCGCCCCGGCGGTCACCGAGTTCCCCAACGCCGAGCGCCTCAACGAGCTGATGATCGTCGGCCCCATCACCGTGCGCAGCGCCTGCTCGCACCACCTGTGCCCCATCATCGGGCGGGTGTGGATCGGCGTGATGCCCAACGAGCACTCCAACCTGATCGGCCTGTCCAAGTACGCCCGCCTGATCGACTGGATCATGAGCCGCCCGCAGATCCAGGAAGAAGCCGTCACCCAGGTGGCCGACATCCTGCAATCGCGCATGAACCCCGACGGCCTCGCCGTGGTCATGGAGGCCGACCACTTCTGCATGCACTGGCGCGGCGTCAAGGACATGGACTCCAAGATGATCAACAGCGTCATGCGCGGCTCCTTCCTCAAGGACCCGAACCTGCGCCGCGAATTCCTCTCCCTCGTCAACAACCGCAAAGGCTGAAACACCATGCTGGTCCGACTGCTGTACGCCAGCCGCGCCGTGGAGCCGCTGTCTCCCGAAGTCATCGACGACATCCTCGCGAGCTCGCGCAAAGGCAACCCCGCTTCGGGCATCACCGGCCTGCTCTGCCACAGCGGAGACATCTTCATGCAGGTGCTCGAAGGTGGCCGCGATGCCGTCAGCGCGCTCTACAACCGCATCGCCAGCGACCCGCGCCACCGCGACGTCATCATCCTGCAGTACGAAGAGATCACCGAGCGGCGCTTCGCCGGCTGGACCATGGGCCAGGTCAACCTCAGCCGCGTCAACCCATCCATCATGCTGAAGTACTCGGAGCGCCCCGTGCTCGACCCGTACTCCATCTCCGGCAAGGTCTCGATGGCCCTGCTCGAGGAGCTCATCGTCACCGCCTGCATCGCCAGCCGCCCGAATTGAGCGACCGCCTCCCGACGCAGCTGCTGGGGCTGGACTTCAGCAGCGCGCCCAGCGTCCGCAAGCCCCTCACCCTGGCCTGGGGCACGCGAGCGGGCTCCGTCGTGCGGCTCGATCGCGTCGACGAACTGCCCAGCCACGCGGCCCTCGAGGCGCTGCTCGCCCCCGCCGCGGCCAGCGAGCTGACCGGCGGGTTCATCGTGGGCTGCGACTTCCCCTTCGGCTTGCCCCGGGCGTTCGTGGAGGCCCTGCGCCAGCACGGCCCAGGCTCCTTGCGCGACGACCTCGCTCGACCGTCCGGCGGTGCCCCCGCCCTCGACGAAGCCAGCCCCCTCATCCACGCCCTGCACCGCCACTGCGGCGACCGCGCGGGATTTCAGCGCCTCATCGACGGCTGGGGCCAGACCTGGCACACGGACCGGCCGACGGGCCCCAAGCTCATCCACCGCCCGACCGACCAGGCCACGCCCGGCGTCTCCAGCACCAGCCCGTTGCAGACCCGCTACGTGCCCGTGGGCAAGATGTACTTCGAGGGCCTCAAGCGCCTGGTCGACGCCGACCTCACCCTGCCCGGCCTGCGCCAGGGCCGCCCCGACGCCATCGCCCTGGAGGCCTACCCCGGCTTGCTGGCGCACGAACTGCTCGGCCGGCGCAGCTACAAAAGCGACGCCCAGGCCGAGCCCGCCGCGCAGCAAGACCGGCTGATCGCACGCATGGACCTGGTCGACGCCCTGGAGCAGGGGCGAACGCGCCTGGGCCTGCGCCTCAAACTGCGCCCGGCGCAGCGCGACCACCTCGTCAGCGACCCCAAAGGCGACCGCCTGGACGCGGTGCTGTGCCTGATGCAAGCCGCCTGGGCGCAGCAACGGCGTGAAGAAGGTGACACCCGATGGGGCCTGCCCCTGCACGTCGACCCGGTCGAAGGATGGATACTCACGGCATGAACGACCTTGCCTTTCCCCTGACCGACGTGCTGGGCCAGCCCGCCGTCGTCGTGCGCGCCCCCGACGGCGCCCAGGCCACCGTGCTGCTGCATGGCGGCCACGTGGTTTCCTGGGTGCCCGCTGGCGCCGACGAACAACTCTACCTGTCGCCTCAGGCCGTGGCCGCTGCGGGCCTGGCCGTGCGCGGTGGCGTCCCCGTCGTGTTCCCCCAATTCGAGCTCATGAGCCCGGACGGCAGCCTGCCTCGCCACGGCCTGGCGCGCACGCGAACCTGGACGGCCGACGCCAGTCGCATCGGGCGCGACCACGCGCAGCTCACGGTGGCCCTGCGCGACGACGCCGAAACGCGGGCCCTGTGGCCCCATGGCTTCTGCCTGGAGCTGACGGTCTCGGTGGAAGCCAACCGACTGGACCTGGAGCTGTACGCAGAAAACACCGGCGAGTCCCCCTGGCCCTTCGCCGCGGCGCTGCACACGTACCTCGCGGTCTCCGAGCTCACGCAGGTGCGCCTGCAGGGCCTGGAAGGCCATCGCTTCATCGACCGGCTGCTGGGGGGCGAGACCCTGGAGGATCACCCCGAAAAGCGCTTCCACGGCCAGATCGACCGCATCTACGCCAACGTGCGCGACCACCTGCTGCTGCGCGATGGCCCCCGTCGCCTGCGCATCGACCAGCAAGACCTGCCCGACGCCGTCATCTGGAACCCCGGCCCCGAGGCCTGCGCCAAGCTGGCCGACATGCCCGCCGACGGCTGGAAGCACATGCTCTGTGTGGAAGCCGGCCGCATCCTGGAGCCGGTCACCCTGGCCCCGGGAGAGAGCTGGAGCGGTCGTCAGAGCTTCACGCTCGAAGCGATCTGACAGCGCCCTGATCAACCCGCCCGGGCGGAGCCGGCCAGCAGCTGCTTGAGGTCGGCTTCGAGCTTGTCCACGCCCAGGCCATAGCGCACGAACAGGCGCACGTGGCCTTCGGTGTCGAAGACGTAGGCGCCCGCCGTGTGGTCCAGGGTGTAGTTGCCCTCGCTGGTGGGCACCTTCTGGTAGAACACCTTGAACTCGCGCGCCGTGGCCTCGATCTGCTCGGGCGTGCCCGTCAGGCCGATGAAGCTCGGATCCATCCCCTGAAGGTAGCCCTTGAGCACCTCGGGCTTGTCGCGCTCCGGGTCCACCGAGACGAACACGCCCTGGACGCGATCACCGTCTGCGCCCAGGCGCTTGCGCACCTCGGCCAGCTCGGCCATGGTCGTGGGGCACACGTCCGGGCACTGCGTGAAGCCGAAGAACACGAACACCAGGCGCCCCTTGAATTCGGCGAGCTCGCGCTGGCGGCCATCGAAGTCCTTGAGCGAGAGCTTGCGCGCGTACCCCGCCCCCGTGATGTCCACCGAGTTGAACGACAGCGTGGGCAAGCCATCGGGGCGCCCCTTCTGCTCGCAGCCCGACAGCCAGGCCACCGAGGCCAGGCCGGGCAAGGCCAGCACGGCCCAGGAAGCCACGGAGGCCGCCCGCAGGAAGCCGCGACGCGAGGCGCGCGAAGAATCGGTCTTGCTCATGGTGGCAGCGGGTCAGGCGTCGGTCAGACGTCGGTCAGATCGTCCAGTAGTGATCGACCAGCAAGGCCGCGAACATCAACATCAGGTGGATGATGGAAAAGCGGAAGGTCTTGCGGGCCAGCTCATCACTGTAACGCCGCCAGAGCTGGAAGGCATATCCCGTGAACATCAGGCCCAGCACCAGCGCCGAGGCCAGGTAGATCCAGCCACTCATGCCGTAGATGAACGGCAGCAAACTGCCCGCCAGCAGCACGAGGGTGTAGAGCAGCACGTGCAGGCGCGTGAACTCGTTGCCGTGCGTGACCGGCAGCATCGGCAGGCCGGCGCGCGCGTAGTCTTCGACGCGATACAGGGCCAGGGCCCAGAAATGCGGCGGCGTCCACAGGAAGATGATCAGGCACAACATCAGCGCCTCGGGCTCCACGGCCCCGCGCATGGCCGCCCAGCCCAGCACCGGCGGCATGGCGCCCGACGCCCCGCCGATGACGATGTTCTGCGGCGTCAGCGGCTTGAGCACCACGGTGTAGACCACCGCGTAGCCCACGAAGGTGGCCAGCGTCAGCCACATGGTCAGCAGGTTGACCCACACCCCCAGGATGACCATGCCGGCACCGCACAAAGCGGCGCTGAACAAAAGCGTGTGGCTTCGGCTGAGTTCGCCCCGGGCGGTCGGACGCCACGAGGTGCGCTTCATGCGCGCGTCGATGCCCTGCTCGATGAGGCAGTTGAACGCAGCGGCCGCGCCCGCCACCAGCCAGATGCCGATGCACGCCGCCACGGCCGTGAGCGCTTCGGCCGCCGTGGGCACGCCCGGCACGGCCAGCAGCATGCCGATGACGGCACAGAACACGATCAGCTGAACCACCCTGGGTTTGGTCAGCACGTGGTACTGACGCAGCTTCGATGACAGGCTGGCCGCGGGGGCGGCGACATCGGCCGAGGGGGTCGCGAGAGATTCAGACATGGGGGTCCCAGGAAGGCTGGAGCGACTATGACGCAGAAGGACGCGCGGCAGTACCGTGATGTCCCTGATGTGCAGGCACCGGATGGGCTCGCGGCACCACCAGCAGGCGCACCAGCCACCACACCAGCAAGGCCGCCCCCAGGGTGTGCGCCAAAGCCGCCACCAGGGGCCAGTCGAGCACGACGTTGCTCAGGCCCGTGATCAGCTGCGCCAGCAACAACCCACCCAGCACCCGGGCCTCGCGGCGCCAAGGCGGGGGGGACGACGAGATCACTGCGGGCTGCGCCCGCCATCGCGCCAGGCGCACGGCGAACACCACCAAGGCGACCGCCACGCCCATGGCCAGGAGTCGGTGCACCATGTGGATGGCCGTCAAGCCAGCCATGCTGATGGCGCCCCCCTGCCCATCGCCGCCCAGGGGCCGCAGCAACCGGAAGCCTTGTTCCAGGTCCATGTCCGGCCACCATTGCCCCTGGCAGGTCGGGAATTCCGCGCAAGCCAGCACGGCGTAATTGGTGCTCACCCACGCACCGGATGCGATCTGAACCACGAGCAAGGCCAGCAGCCCCCAGCCCGCGCGCCGCAGGCCCGACGAGGCCCAGGCCGCATCCGCGGGCGCCGCATCCAGCACCCGGGCCTGCGCCGTCAGCAAGGCGACGCCCAGCAAGGCACCCAGCAGGTGCGCCGTCACGATGATCGGCTGCAGTTTCATCGTGACCGTCAAGGCCCCGAATGCGCCCTGCAGGCACACCCACACGAAAGTCCAGGTTGCCCACCAGGGTGACAAGCCCCCCGGCTCGTGGCGCTTGCGCCAGGCCAGCAGCATCAGCCCCGTGATCAGCGCGCCCACACCCGTGGCGAGGTAGCGGTGGATCATCTCGATCCAGGCCTTGGAGGGCGACACCGGGCCGTGTGGCGCCGCCGCGTGCGCCTGCTGGATGTCGGCGTGCGCCTGAAACGGGCTCATCTCGCCGTAGCAGCCCGGCCAGTCGGGGCAACCCAGGCCCGAATCGGTCAAGCGCGTGAAGGCCCCGAAAACCACCAGGTCCAGCGTCAGGAACAAGGTCGCCACGGTCAGCACGCGCTGCCAGGCGGGCCAGCCCTTGAGCCCTTGCTGGCGCGCCCGCCACACCACCACACTCACCGGCAACACAGCCAGGGCGGACCCCAGCGCCAGCAGCTCCAGCATCGGAGCCAGGTCAATCAGCTCACTCACCGCGCGCGCCCCTCAACGTCCGGCCTCATCCCAGGACTCGTTGGCCTTCATCAGGCGCAGCAGGTCCTTCTTGATGCGGGCGGGGTCGGCTGACACCGGGAAGCGCATCATCCAGTCCCCGCGGGGGTCAACCAGGTAGAGGTGCGCCGTCAGCGGCTGGCCCGCCTGCGGCCGCAACCACTGGGCGATGGCTGGCGCCGGCGAGCGCAAGACCCAGGCCTGCTCCAGGGCGGGCAACAACTCGGGGCGCACCGGGGCGGTGTCGTTGACCAGCCAGACGCGGTCCACGCGATCCTTGTCTCGCCCCAGCATCTCGCGCAACTGTCGCTGCAGGTACAGGTGCTTCTCGCAGGCGGCATCGCAGGCGCCCGAGGCCACCGTGACCAGCAACCACTGCCCCTTGAGCGAGGCGGCGGGCACCGCTCGCCCCTGCAGGTCCGCCAAGGGCAGCTCTGCGGCGGCGGGCAAGGAGCGGGGCGGCAGCATCAACTCACCGTAGTTGGTGCGGCCCTCCGGTCGAACCACGTAGTACATGAAGTAAGACGCGATCACCGGTGCGGCGCAAACCGCCCACACCAGCAGCATCTTGATGCGCCCCACGCGCGTGCGCCGCACGAGGGCCTGATCGGGCTCGGGCAGGCTGTGCACGCTGAACTGGACCAGGGGGTCGCGCGCGGCGGAGGCCGCGGCGGAAGATGAAGACGAGGCGGTCGAGGTCGATCGGGTCATGGCTTGCGGTCGCGAGCGGCTTGCCGAAGCAGCCGCCTGGGCCGGATGAAAGGAAACCAGAGGGTGAGGCCAGCGGCCACAGCGGACATGGCAAACCACTGCGCCGCGTACGCATGGTGCTTGTCGACACCCGCGTCCGGCTGGGGCCAGTCTCGCCGCAAATCGGCTGGTGACCCCGTTTCAGCATGCACCTGAAGCACCGCGCCGGGAAGCGGGGATTGCCCCATCCAGCTCAGCCAGAAGGCCTCGTCCACATTTTGTCGAATCAAGCGGGAGGTCGAAGGCGAAGGCGGCGCCTCTTCGCCGATGGCATACGCCTGAGACACCCGCGCCATCACCCGACCGACCACCTCGACCTCGACCGTGGCCTCGCGCCAATCGGGCAAGCGAGATCGCTCGCCTGCGTGCCGAGGCACCCAGCCCCGCTGCACCAGCACGACGCGACCACCGCATGCGCCCGAGGCGGACAGCCTCAATGGCGTGACCACGAAGAAGCCGGGCGCGCCACCCATCTGGCGGTTGTCGAGGAAAACGGTGCGCTCGGGCAACCAGGCGCCCCTCAGGCGGACCGGGCGGTGCACGGGCATGTCCTGCGGCAGCTGGGCCCGAGCACCTTGTGCGGTGTGCGCTGAGGACGCAGGGACACAAGGCCAGTCGGCCTGCGTCCAGGCAGGCAGTTGCTGGCGCTGCACGATCAACTGGGCGGTGGCCTGTTTCTCATCGGCGCGGCCGAGTTGCCAGCGCCCCAGCATCATGGTGAGCAACACGGTGAGCAGGCCCGCCGAAGCGGCCACCCAGGTGAGGCGAAGCGGGTTCATGCCCTGTTCTCCGAGCGAGTCTGAACGTGATAATGAGGGCCATGAAGATCGCCTTCCTCCTGGCCCTGGTGGCCATTGTCGCGGCACTTGCCCTGGCGGGTCGCGCCATGCTCAACGACGGGCGAGACGGCAAGCCCAAGAGCAACCGCATGGTGCGAGCCCTCGCGCTGCGGGTCGGGCTGTCCATCGCGCTGTTCCTGTTCATCCTGATCAGTCACCAGATGGGATGGATCCACCCCACCGGCGTGCCACTGGGCCAGTGAGTCGCCCAGGAAAAAGGCGCCCCACGAGGCGCCTTTTTTCATGCCGGCAGGCCGCCGGCTGATCACAGCCAGTACACAACCACGTACAGGCCCAACCACACCACGTCCACGAAGTGCCAGTACCAGGCGGCGCCCTCGAAGCCGAAATGGCGGTCGGCGGTGAAGTGGCCCTTCTGCAGTCGCAAGGTGATGAACAACAGCATCAGCATGCCGACGAACACGTGCATGCCGTGGAAGCCCGTCAACATGAAGAAGGTGGAGCCGTAGATGCCGGAGCTCAACTTCAGGTTCAGGTGAGCGTACGCTTCGTAGTACTCATAGCCCTGGCAGATCAGGAAGACCACCCCCAGCAGCACCGTCGCCCACATGAAGCCGATGCACTTGCTGCGTTGATTCTCGCGCAGCGCGTGGTGGGCCACCGTCAGCGTCACACCCGACAGCAACAGCAGCGCGGTGTTGATCGTCGGCAAAGGCCAAGGCCCCATCGTTCGGAAGGGCTCGACGGTGCCGGCCGGCGAGGCGGTCGCACCCGCCAGCTGAGTCGGCCAGACGGCCTTGAAATCAGGCCACAACAAGGCGTTGTCGATGCTGCCCAACGAAGGCAGCACATGCTGTCGAGCCCAGTAGAGCGCCCCGAAGAACGACGCGAAGAACATCACCTCCGAGAAAATGAACCAGGCCATGCTCCAGCGGAACGACACATCGATGCGGTCGCTGTAGAGCCCTCGCTCGCTCTCCGAGATGGCCTCCGAGAACCACTGCTTGAGCACCACCAGCCACCACACCAGGCCGAAGGCCAGCGCGTAAGGGGCCCAGCCGCTGCCGTTGACCCACTGCCCCGCACCCAGGATGACGAAGAACAGGCCAAAGGCCGCCATCATCGGGTGCCGGGACGGACCAGGCACGTAGTAGTAGGGCGCGTGTCCCTTGTTCACCGTTGTCGACATCTCGATCTCCTCAGACCTTGAACCTGTTGACGGCAGACCGGCTCAAAGAGCCGCGCCACTGGACACCACCCACCGCACCAGCACCACCAGTCCGAGCACGAACAAGAGCGCCGCCAGCACCCCCGCCACGATCACGTGAACCGGGTTGATGCGTGAGATGTCCTCCTCATAACCGGATGCCTTGCGCACCCCGAAAAACGACCAGCCCACGGCTTTCACCGTCTGCCAGAAAGAGCCTTTGCGCTGAACCGCGACCTTGAGGTCCTCGCTCATCAGACCGAACCCTTCGGCGCCGCCGGCACCTTGCCCCCCACCTCGAAGAAGGTGTAGGACAAGGTGATGGTGGAGACGTCCTTGGGCAACTTGGGGTCGATCACGAACACCACGGGCCAGCGTTTGCTTTCACCGGGCTGCAAGGTGTGCTCGGTGAAGCAAAAGCACTCCATCTTGTTGAAGTGCGACGTGGCCTGCTTCGGCGCGTAACTCGGGATGGCCTGCGCGGCCATGGTCCGGTCCTGCTTGTTGGTGAATTCGTAGACCACGGTGGCGATCTCTCCGGGGTGGACCTGAACCGAGCGCACCTCGGGCTTGAAACCCCAGGGCCCGCGCGCGTTGGCGTCGAACTCGACCGTGATCGTGCGGCTGCGGTCCACCTGGGTGTTGACGCGCGGCTTGCCCGCGTTGGACACCTGTTGCTCCGACAGCGACAGCACGTTGATGCCCAGCGCCTCGCAGATGTGCTTGTACATGGGCACCATCGCATAGCCGAAGCCGAACATCACCCCCGTGACGACCACCAGCTTGGTGACCATCTGGAGGTTGGCCCGGCGCAGTCGGGCCAGGGCCTTGCGTGTGCCGCTCATGCCCCTCCCAGGGTGACGATCTTGACGACGAAGCCGATCAGGAAGGTCGCCGCCACCGACGCCAGGATCAACGCCAGGCGCAGGTTGCGGGCGCGGTCAACGCCGCCGTGCTGAGTGGGGGACATGTCTTGCACCTGTTGAGGGTCAGCCGATCACGCGGGTGGCGGTGGCGTCCAGCTTCGGGGGCGT
Source organism: Burkholderiales bacterium (assembly GCA_016000265.1). Lineage (GTDB taxonomy): Bacteria > Pseudomonadota > Gammaproteobacteria > Burkholderiales > Burkholderiaceae_C > Aquabacterium. The sequence continues at coordinate 116,205 of JAECRL010000003.1, read as the reverse complement.
CTCGAAGGTGTGGAACGGGGCCGGCGAAGGCACCTCCCACTCCAGGCCTTCTGCGCCGTCCCACGGCTTGGCGGGCGCCGGCTCACCCTTGCCACGCATGGCCGGGATCAGCACGAAGAAGATGAAGTACACCTGCGCGAAGCCGAAGGCAAAGGCACCCACCGAGGCCAGGGCGTTGTAGTCGGCGAACTGCATGGGGTAGTCGGCGTAGCGACGCGGCATGCCGGCCAGGCCCAGGAAGTGCATCGGGAAGAAGGTGACGTTGAAGGCAATCAGCGACCACCAGAAATGCAGCTTGCCCTTCCACTCCGGCACCATCACGCCCGTCCACTTCGGGGCCCAGTAGTAGAAACCGGCGAACAGCGCAAACAGCGAGCCGGCCACCAGTACGTAATGGAAGTGGGCCACGACGTAGTAGGTGTCCTGCAGCTGGATGTCGATGGGCGCCACCGACAGGATCAGCCCCGTGAAGCCGCCCATGGTGAACACGAAGATGAAGCCCACGGCCCAAAGCATGGGCCCCTCGAAGGTCATGGAGCCACGCCACATGGTGGCCACCCAGTTGAAGATCTTCACGCCCGTGGGCACCGAGATCAGCATGGTGGCGTACATGAAGAACAGCTGGCCCGTCACCGGCATGCCGGTGGCGAACATGTGGTGGGCCCAAACGATGAAGCTCAGGATGGCGATGGACGCCGTGGCGTACACCATCGAGGCGTAGCCGAACAGCTTCTTGCGGGCGAAGGCCGGCACGATCTGGCTGATGATGCCGAAGGCCGGCAAGATCATGATGTAGACCTCGGGGTGACCGAAGAACCAGAAGATGTGCTGGTACATCACCGGGTCGCCGCCACCGGCCGGGTTGAAGAAGCTGGTGCCGAAGTGGCGGTCGGTCAGCGTCATCGTGATGGCGCCGGCCAGCACCGGCATCACCGCGATCAGCAGGTAGGCCGTGATCAGCCAGGTCCAGGCGAACATGGGCATCTTCATGAGCGTCATGCCCGGTGCGCGCATGTTCAGGATGGTCACGATGATGTTGATCGAGCCCATGATGGACGAGGCGCCCAGGATGTGCATGGCGAAGATGCCCGCGTCCATCGAGGGGCCCATCTGCAGCGTCAGCGGGGCGTAGAGCGTCCAGCCGGCGGCAGGGGCGCCACCGGGCATGAAGAAGGACCCGACCAGCATCAACGCGGCCGGGATCATCAGCCAGAAGCTGAAGTTGTTCATGCGCGCGAAGGCCATGTCAGAGGCCCCGATCTGCAGCGGCAGCATCCAGTTCGCGAAGCCCACGAAGGCCGGCATGATCGCGCCGAACACCATGATGATGCCGTGCATGGTCGTGAGCTGGTTGAACAGCTCCGGGTTGACCAGTTGCAAGCCGGGCTGGAACAGCTCCGCGCGGATGCCCAGGGCCAGCACCCCGCCGATCATCAGCATGGTCAGGGCGAACAGCAGGTACAGCGTCCCGATGTCCTTGTGGTTGGTCGCGTAGACCCAGCGACGCCAGCCGTGCGGGTGGTCGTGGTGGTCGTCGTGGCCGTGGCCAGCGTGGTCAAGCACTGCGCTCATGGAGCGTCCTTTCGTCGATCAATTCGGGCGGTCGGGCGGGGGTCGCGGCTCACTTGCGAGCGGCCAGCACTTCGGCGGGCTGCACGACCTGGCCGGTCTTGTTCGACCAGTTGTTCTTCGTGTAGGTGATCACGGCGGCGATTTCGGTATCGGAGAGCTGCTTCCAGGCCGGCATGATGTTGTTCTGCCCGTTGAGCAGCACGGCGATCTGCTTGGCGCGGTCTTCGTCGAGCACCACGGGCGACCCATCCAGGGCCTTGATGGCCCCGGCGCCCTTGCCGGTGGCCTGGTGGCAGGCCGCGCAGTTGGCGCTGTAGACCTTTTCGCCGCGGGCCACGAGCGCGGCCAGATCCCAGACCTTGCTGGGGTCATCGGCCTTGGCCTGCATTTCCTTCTTCTTGCCGTCGACCCACTTGGCGTAGTCCTCTGCCGTCACGACCTTGACGTGGATGGGCATGTAGGCGTGCTCCTTGCCGCACAGCTCGACGCACTGCCCGTAGTAGTCACCGACCTTCTCGGCGCGGAACCACGTGTCGCGCACGAAGCCGGGGATGGCGTCCTGCTTGATGCCGAAGGCCGGCACCATGAAGGAGTGGATCACGTCGTTGGCGGTGGTGATGATGCGGACTTTCTTGTCCACCGGCACGACCATGGCGTTGTCCACCTTCAGCAGGTAGTCGTCGCCCGCGGGCTTGCCGGCGTCGGACAGGGCGCGCTGGCTGGCGTCCAGCGTGGAGATGAACTGGATGCCCTCGCCCTCGCCGGTGATGTACTCGTAGCCCCACTTCCACTGCATGCCCACGGCCTTGATGGTGATGTCGGCGTTGGTGGTGTCCTTCTGGGCGACGACCACCTTGGTGGCCGGCAGGGCCATGCCGATGACGATCAGGAAGGGCACGATGGTCCAGATGATTTCCACGGTGGTCGACTCGTGGAAGTCGGCGGGCTTGTGCCCCTTGGACTTGCGGTGCTTGTAGATGGAGTAGAACATCACCCCGAAGACACCGATGAAGATGGCCACGCAGATGTAGAGCATCAGGTAATGCAGGTCCTGCTGGGCCGCGGCGATCTTGGTGACCGGCGGGTGCAGGTCGTTCTGACGCACGGCGGGGCCGCCGGGCAGGTCGTTGACCGCCCACGCCGCGGACGAACAGGCCGCCGCAGCCAGCACCAAAGCGGCCTTCACCCGCCGAGGGGCCTGGAGGGCCGACCGAAGGCGCCCGGACTGACTCGATCGCGTCCCGCTGAATTCGCTCATCTCGTTGCTCTTCATGGTTAGAACAGGTTCCTGTGCTGAGGGCATGGGGACGGGCGCATCAAAGGGCGCCCACCGCCCTGTCAATCGTCGAGGTGGCGCAGCGCCCAGCGGAGTTCGTCCGCGAGCTGGCGCCGCTGGTCGGGCGACACGAACCCACCGATGGCCACCGCCTGCCCCTGTCCGGACAGGCGGATCACGGAGCGGTCGTGTTGTTCGGGTTCGATGCGCATCCAGCGCGGATGGAAATCGGTGGTGAAACGGCGCCCGGCCCTCACGCGACACACGCGCACCAGGCCGTCCTGCATGCCGATGTGGTCGCTGTCGTGGGCGTGGCGACGCAACGTCAGCCACCCCAGGCCCAGCAAGGCACAAGCCAGCGCGGCGGAGCCCCGGAACCAGGCGTCGGCTCGCTCGGGCTGAAGCCAGGTGATCGACAAGGCCGCGACACACGCCAGCAGCCAGGTGAACAAGGCCACGGCCGGCTTGACGGGCAAAGCGCGCGCCAGCAGCCATTCGGCTCGCCACTGGGGCGCGAGCGAGGACCACAAGGCGGGCCTTGAGCCAGAGACGGGTCGCCAGACCCCGAAGCGCATCGAAGCGGGTGACAGCAATCGGACGGGTGACACAGTGGCGGTCATCGCGCCAAGCCTCCGGACTGGCCAGGGATCACGACTGGAGGATCGCTCCAGCATGGGCTCGGGGGCAGGAGGTGGTCCTGCACCCGGTGAATTTCATTCTAGCCAGCCACTTGAGATGCCTCAACAAGGAATGAGACCCCCCATGCTATGAATAACCCGCGGTTTGCGTTGGAATGGGCCCGGACCGCCGCGGCCACGCCACACCCACTCAGGGATGGCCCTTCTTGCGGACCATGCGACGCATGTCGTCGAGGCTCACGCGGGCCTCGGGCGCCAGGGCCACCCGGGGCTCGGGTTTCATGGCATGGCCGTAAATCACCTCCACCGTCAGGCCGATGCGGCCATCGGGCCGGCCCAGGTGCCGCGCGATGAGCTCGAGCAGGCGCCGACGCCAGGCGGGCGTGCGCAGGCCGCCGAAACGCCCGTGGGCCACGTTGCCGCCCCACGAACGCAACTCGTCAAGCATGGCCTGGGGGTCGCCCCAGGTCAGGGTGATGCGCTCCATGTCCATGACCGGGTCGGAAAAGCCGGCGCGCACGAGCTCATCTCCGAGGTCATGCATGTCGATGAAGTCAACGGTGGGCAGGGGCCAACCCGCTTCGCGGTACAAGGCGCGCAACTCGCGGGCGGTGTCGGGCCCCAGACCCGAGCACATCAGGAAGCCCCCCACGGCGAGGTGCCGATGCCAGGCGCCCATCAAGGCAGGCAGGTCGGCCGCGCCGTGCAAGGTCATGTTGGCCCAGAGCATCTGGGCGCCCTGCGGCTGCCAGGGCGCCGATGCAGGCGCCAGCGGCTCGGTGAACACCTGCGGCCGCGGTCGACGCAGGCGAGACAGCCAGCCCCCCGAGGGGCTCGCGGTCAGCGCTTCGACGCTGCGCGCGGTCAAGGCGGCATCCGGCTCCACGACCCAGCGCCGGGCCTGCGGGTAACGGGCCGCGACCGGCCCCGCTCCGCCTCCCAGGAAAGCCGACCAGTCGATCCAGGATTCGGGCTCCAGGCGAATGGGCTCCAGTTTGGCGGCCAGCCTCGACGCCACCTCTTGATGCAGCCAGGGTGCCGCCGGCAGCCCCGCCAACCGGGCGCGCTGGTGACGCAGGGCCACGTGCGAGGGGGCGGTGACAGGCTCATCCACAGGCGGCCGATCGGTGGGCTGATCAGGGAGGGGATCGAGGGGCGTGGTCGGGGGCATCGGTGACAAACAGGGGCCATGGGGGGCCATTCGGGCGCCCACACAAGGGCGATTCCGAGCCGGGGAGCCGCTGAGTATATTGAGTTCATGTCAGCCACCTGGGCCACAAGGCCTTCCCCCCACCCACCCGTTCCCGCCCGGCATGCGCCCCCGCCCGCCGGTGCGCTCAACTGGGCACAACGGGGGTGGGCCGGCCTGCGTCAAGCCGGAGAGAACTGGCCCGGGCTGTGCTGCCTGTGTGGACGCTGGCAGGCCCGCACCCTGTGTCGCGACTGTGAGCACGCCTGGCGCCCGCCCGCCAGTTTGAAACGCTGCCACCGCTGCGCCCTGCCCTGGCTGAGCGCCACCGACGCCGAGCACTGCCCCGTCTGCGAGCGGCAGTCGCCCGAATTCGACCGGGCCATCACGGCGCTGGACTACGTCGCCCCCTGGAGCCACCTCATCGGGCGCCTCAAGTTCCAGCACGACACCGCCCTGGTCACCCCGCTGGCTCGGCTGCTGACCGAGGCCGTCAGGCAACGCCCCCATCCGGTCGACCTGGTGCTGCCCGTGCCCTTGTCCCCCAGCCGCCTGCGCGAGCGCGGCTTCAACCAGGCCTGGTTGTTGGGCAGGCAAGTCGCGCATGCGCTGGGGCACCGCGGCTGCGACCAGTTGGTGCTCAGGACCCGTTCCACCCACCGGCTCATGGGCCTGAGTGCCGCCGACCGACAAGCGAGCATCTCGGGGGTTTTCGCGCTCGCACCCGGCGCGCGAGCCCACCTCAGAGGGCGTCACGTGGCGGTGGTCGATGACGTGCTGACCACCGGGGCCACGCTCAACGAAGTGACTCAGGTGCTGCGCGAGGCTGGTGCCGCGAGCGTCTCAGCCTGGGTGCTGGCGCGCACACCCGACCCCGGCGGGCTGAGCTGAATCAGGTCGCGGCAGCGGCGCCGTTCGGCGCGTCCGCCTCGTCGACCAGCACGCCCTTCTCCAGGTGGATCAGCCGCCCGGCGCGCGAGGCCGCCTTGGGGTCGTGGGTGACCATCACGATGGTCTTGCCCAGGTCCCGGTGCAACTCGTCCATCAAAGCCAGCACCTCTTCGCCCGTGCCTCGATCGAGGTCGCCGGTGGGCTCGTCGGCCACGATGAGCGTGGGGTCGGTGACCAGGGCCCGGGCGATGGCCACGCGCTGCTGCTGACCACCGGAAAGCTCATTGGGGTGGTGGTCCATCCGGTCCGTGAGCTTGACCATCTCCAGCGCGGCCGCCACGTGCTCGTGGCGCTGGCGCCGACTCAAACCCGTCAGGAGGAGTGGCAGCTCCACGTTCTCGAAGGCGGTGAGCACCGGCATCAGGTTGTAGAACTGAAAAATGAAGCCCACGTTGGCCGCCCGCCAGTCAGCCAGGGCGCCCTCGTTGAGGGTGGCGATGTCCACCCCTGCGATCTCGATCGTGCCGGAGCTGGGTTGGTCGATGCCCGCGATCAGGTTGAGCAAGGTGCTCTTGCCGGAGCCGCTGGGCCCCATCAAGGCCACGAATTCCGCCGGCTGCACGGTCAGGTTGATGTCCTTGAGGACGGAGATCAACTGACCGCCACGCTGATAGGTCTTGCTGAGGTGCTGGATGCGGATGAGGGGCGTGGACATGGGGCAACAGGTGGGCCGTTTCAGGGCAACTGTACCCGGCTGCGTCGATGGCGCTGTCCCTGAGCAACACCGGCAGATCGAGCTTGAGCCAGCGCAACCCATGTGGTTCTAGGGGGTTGAGTCTTGTGAAAGCCGCTCCCAGAATGGAAAAAACAAGGCCCGCAACCGGGCCGACTCAGCAAGGGATTCGGTCGGAGGGGGACAGGTGGCCCCAACCGGCAGGCGCCACGTGCTCACACCGTCACGGGCGCACGCCCCAACCCATCGAACATGGCCAACCACCTCGCACTCGCCGCCGTTGCCAAGACCGTCCTCAAACTCTTGGAGGACCACTGCCCTCGGGACGAGTTCGCCAGCACCCCCACCTTCACGCTCTACGCCGGACACGATTTCAGCGCGGCACCGGTGACCGAAGGTTTTTCGCTGCTGGTTTGGCGAATCGGGGTCAACAGCACCCTGCGCAAACCCGCCGCGCGCCGGGAGGCCGATGGCCGCAAACGCCTGCCCACCCTGCCCATCGACCTGTCCATGATGCTGACGGCTTGGTCGAGCGAGCCCGAACGCCAACTGCGCCTGACCGGCTGGGCCCTGCGCTTCCTGGAAGACCACGCCGTGCTGCCCGCGGCCCTGCTCAACCAGTCACTGACCCGCCGCAGCGTGCCCGCCTTCCGCGCGGACGAGGCCGCCGAGATCCTGCTGGACCCACTGCCCCTGTCCGATCACCTGGGCCTGTGGGACAAGTTCCGCAACCGCTGGATGACCTCGTTGAACTACAGCGTGCGCATGATCCAGCTGGAGTCCGATCGCTTCGTGGACGAAGGGGTTCGCGTCGACACGCGCGATTTCCGAGCGGGTGAACCCGCAGGCGAGGGGCAACCGTGACGACGGTGCTCAAGCCCGCAGCGGACCGCCTGGTGCGGCGCGCCTTGCTGGGCGTGCGATGCGTGGACGCCGTGGACGGACGCCCGGTGCAGGACGGCCTTCGAGTCGAGTTCATCGATCACTGGCGCCCCCGCCACCGCGAAGCGCTGAACGCCGGGCCCAGCGGCATCTTCGTGCTGCACCGCCACCCCGGTGTGCAGACGCTGTTTGCCGACACCGACGAGAGCGAAACCGCCGGAGCCGAATTCAGCGCCTCCCCCGCCAGCGAGGACCGCTTCGAGGTGCGCATCACCGACCCCCTCCATCGCTACGTCGACACGCGTCTGCGCACCCCGCTGCCCGCAGACGCGCTCATGACGGTGCCGCTCTACAGCGCCCCCACCCGCACGCCCCCCATCGCCCTGGCCTGCCTGCGCACCGAGTTGCGCCTGCGCAGCCAGCCCGAGCAGGCGGCGCGCTGGGCCTGGCTGCGCCTCACCTTGGGCGCACAAACCCTGGCCGAGGGCCCCGCCGACGCCCAAGGCCGCGCCCTGCTCGTGTTCCCGCTGCCGCGTCCGCGCGAAGGCGTGCTGCACGGCTCGCCCGCCACGGCCGAAGCCCTGCTGGACTGGAGCGTGACCTTGCACGCGCACTGGCACCCGGCTCGGCTGGCTGACGACGTGCCCGACCTGGACACCCTGCGCCAGCAAGCCCCGGTGAGCTTGCTGACGCAGCACCTGCCCCCTGTGCCCTTGACCCCGTTGTCCCTCCGCGCGGGCCAGCCCCTGCTGGCCCATCGCCCCCCCTCCTCTTTCCTGTTCGTCGCGGACTGACTCCGCAGGAGAAAAACATGCCCGAGTACCTTGCCCCCGGTGTCTTCATCGAGGAAACCTCGTTCCGCGCCAAGATCATCGAGGGGGTCTCGACCACCACGACCGGTTTCATCGGCCCCACCGCCTTCGGTCCGGTGTCGCAAGAGCCCGACATCCTGACCAGCCTGTCGGCCTTCGAGCGGCTGTACGACCCCTTCAAAGCGGGCGATCCGCTGGTGTTCGATGGCGACGCCGAAGCCCCCAACCACCTGTGGCACGCCGTGCGGGCGTTCTTCACCGAAGGGGGCAAGCGGCTCTACGTTTCGCGGGTGTTCAAGCCCCTGGAGGGCGATTACGCCCCCATCGGGGACGACGATGACGTGACGCCGCCCGAGTTGGCCGACGAGTACGACGACGGTCACGCCCGCGTGGACGTCGCCGACACAGGTGGGCTGCGTGTGCGCGCCCGCCACCCCGGCGCCGCCGGCAACCTGCGTGTTCGCTTCACGCTCAAAGGCAGCGCCAACGTGCTGACCCGGGGCCCGGACCCGGTGACACGCGAAGAAGTCAACACCCTGCGCTCGGTCAAGGACCTCGACCTCGTCTGGGTTCACGACCGCACCAGCTCCCCGGCTCGCAGCGAGACCGGCACCCTGTGCGTGCTGCACAAGGACGACGCGAACGCCACCTGGACCTTCGAGCCCATGGCCTTGACCTCTCCCGTGGAGAACGCAGACTGGTTCGACCTGGAGAGCCTCACCGTCAGCCAGGAGCCCGACGAGGGCGACTCGGTGCGCGTGGTCACCTTGAGCGTGACCCTGCTGACGCGAGACGGCAGCCGCGAGCTGGCGACCTGGTCCGGCCTGCCACTGGACCCGCACCACCGCGACGGCGCCACGCACGACTCGGTTTTCGCGAAGTTCGCCAACACCCCCGCGCTGGCCGACGACGCCCGCGCCTTGCCCCTGGTCATCACCCGGGATCCACAATCGGTGGACACCGCCTTCGACGTGGTGCTGGGCCTGTTCGAAGACGACCCGACCGCGCTGCTGGAACCCACCGAAGACGAAGCCAAACGCCAGATGACGGCAGGAGACAAGCTCGCCCTGGGCCTGTCGGTGGACCTCCAGCTCGAAGGCGGCAACGACGGCCTGCGCCCTGGCATGACCGAGTACGAAGGCAAGGCCGACCCGCGCGAGGGTTACTCGCTGGGCCTGCGTCAGTTCGAGGACATCGAAGACATCTCCATGGTCGCAGCGCCGGGCAGCACCTGGGACTACGCCACCGTGCGGGAAGAGGCCAACGGCGTCATCAAGCAACTGATCGCGCACGCCGAGCGCATGCGCTACCGCGTGGCCCTGCTGGACTGCGGCGACAAGATGCCCGTCACCGAGGTGCGCGGCATGCGCGCCAAGCTGGACTCCAAGTACGCCGCCCTGTACTACCCCTGGGTGACCGTGCTGGACCCCATCACGCGACGCGAGATCAACCTGCCGCCGTCGGGCTTCGTGGCCGGCATCTGCGCGCGCACCGACATCGAGCGGGGCGTGCACAAGGCCCCGGCCAACGAGGTCGTGCGACTGGCCATGGGCTTCGAGAGCATGCTCAACAACGGCCAGCAAGAGGTGCTCAACCCGGACGGCATCAACTGCTTCCGATACTTCGAGGGCCGCGGCATGCGGCTGTGGGGCGCCCGCACCATCAGCTCCGACCCCGAATGGAAGTACCTCAACGTGCGGCGCTACTTCGCCTACCTGGAGCGCTCCATCGACAAGCACACTCAGTGGGCCGTCTTCGAGCCCAACGGCGAACAGCTGTGGGCCAACGTGCGGCGCACCATCGAGGACTTCCTGCTCAACGAGTGGCAAAAAGGCGCCCTGCTGGGCGAGAAGCCCGAGAAGGCCTTCTTCGTGCGATGCGACCGCAGCACCATGAGCCAGAACGACCTGGACAACGGCCGCCTGGTCTGCCAGATCGGGGTGGCTCCGCTCAAGCCCGCGGAGTTCGTCGTCTTCCGGATCGGCCAATGGACGGGCGACCGCCGCGGCTGATGAGCCCGCCGTCACCTCACCCCCACACACCAAGGAGAAACAGCGATGGCAGTGCTACGTGACCGCCCCTACGTTCAGTTCAACTTCCTCGTTGACCTGGGCTCCGGCAACACCGACGGCCCCGAAGCGGGCTTCCAGGAAGTCAGCGGCATCGGCATGGAAGTGACCGTGTCCGAGTACCGCAACGGCAACGAGAAAGAAAACAGCGTGCGCAAGATCACCGGGCTGAACAAGGCCTCGGACGTGACCTTGAAGCGCGGCGTGATCGGCTCGCTGAACCTGTATCAGTGGCTCGACCAGATCCGCAATGGCGACCAGAAAGCCATGCGCACCGTCACCATCCAGTTGCAAAGCGAGGACCACACCACGGTCGTGCAGACCTGGAAGCTGATCCGCGCACGCATCATCAAGCACACGTCCGGGCCCTTCAACGCCAAAGGCACGGACGTCGCCATGGAAGAGCTGGTGCTGGCCTACGAACGGCTTGAGATGGAGTGACAGCCCCGGCTGGCCCCGCATGAGCACCACCACCTCCCGCCCCCTGCCCGGCATCCGCTTCGACGTGCCCGCTGCGCCCTTGCGCGAGGCGCTGCCGCGCATGGACATCGCGTACTTCGTGGGCTTCGCCGCGCGCGGGCCGGTGGACGTGCCGGTGGCGGTCGACAGCCTGGCGGACTTCGAAGCGGTGTTCGGCAGCGAGCTGGTGCTCCTCACGCCAGACGCAGGCGAGCCGGTGTGCGCCTTGCTGCACCCGAGCATCGGCCTGTTCTTCAGCCAGGGGGGGCAGCGCGCCTGGGTGATGCGGGTGGCGGGCACAACGGCCGTGAGCGCGCGCTTCCCCCTGCAGCGCATGCTGCAGATCCGGCGCACGGCATCCAGCAGCGACTGGCTGGCCGAGCCCGCCTGGATGAGGGCGGCCAGTCCGGGTGCCTGGGCCGATGCCCTGGCGGTGTCGTGCTGGACGCAGGCACAGGCGCTGGCGGCCACACCGGAGGGCCTGGCCGACGGCCGCTTGATGCTGCAGGTGCAAGGGACCTCGTTGCTCGGCCTGCGCGCCGGTGAGGTGTTGCGCCTGCAACTGGGCGCCGATCACTGGGTGCAGGGTTGCGTGGCCGAGCTGGCTTCGCCCCAAGTTTCACCCCAAGTGGGCTCGCGTGGCCTGCTGCGCGCCCGGGTCACGCTGGAGCGACTGTGCTCGCTGAAGGCCCTCGGTGGTGGGGCTTTGCCCCCGTTGCCGCTTCAGCGCATGGTGTGGATGGAGCCGGCCGACGACGGCTTCGGGCTGCTGGAGCGAGCCGCCGCGGTGAGCGACAGCACCTGGCAGGAGGGGCGCCTGCATTGGCGCTGCCGCCTGCCCGCACGGGCCGCGCTCGGTGTGGGCGAGGTGGTTCAGCTGCGCTTTCGCAACCGCAAGCAACGCGCCTGGGCCGCGCTCGACGAGGTGCACCTGACGGGCGTGGCCGACGTCAACGGCCTGGTCACCGCCGACCTGGTGGCGCGACCTTGGGTGGTGCCGGCTCAGCCCGATCGAAGCGCGCTGGCGCAGTGGGTGATGGCGCGCACCAGCCGAACCGTGCACTGGTTGAAAGCCTGCCTGACCGCCCGAAACCTGGCCCAGCGCACAGATCAACCGCCTGCGACGCTGGAGGGGCTCACCCTGTCGAGCACCCCGGGTTCGAGCGCACCCACCACCTTGACGCAACACAGCGACACCGATCACTTCCTGGCCCTGGCTGAGGCGCCAGCCGATGCCCGGCCCGAGGGACGAAGCGGTCGGACAACCCGCTTCCCGCTGGCCTCCTTGCCCGATCAGGGCGAGATCATCTGGCTGCCCTTGAGCAACCCCTCCGACTGGAACGCCCCCGATGAGGGCGCGGGCCTGGGCGCGCGGGGCGTGGGCCAGGCGCCCCTGGTGCGAGAGGGCCTGGCCGACTTCAGCTGGCGCCTGTTTGCCGACGCCCAGCTCGCCGGCCTGCCCACCGAGGCCCTGGCCACGCAGGCTGAAAACCTGGTGGCCTTGCACACCCGCCAGCGTCCCCTTCGGGGCCTGCACGCCGCATTCGGCTTCCTCAACACCGCGATGTCGCACGAACCCACGTTGCTGCTGGTGCCCGACGCCGCGCAACCCGGCTGGGTGCGCACCGAAGCGACGGGCCCGGCCCGCATCCGCCACGCCGCGCGCCCCGAGGCGCAGGAGGGCGTGGCGGGTTTCAGCGAATGCGGGCTGCGTCCCCTGCAAGCCCCCAGCTTCCTCGACGACGCCGACCCCGATGCCAGCGGCCACTTCACCCTGCGTTGGACGCGGCCGGAGGCCGATCCGCAGGCGGTGCTGCACTACGAACTGCAGGAGTCCTCGGAGCGGGACTTCGGCGTGGCCACGGTCATCTACCGCGGCCCGGCCACGCGCTTCGACTCCCTTGGCAAACCCCGCGGCTGGCTGCACCACCGGGTGCGCGCCTGCGATGGCCGCCGACTCAGCCCCTGGTCGGGCCGACTGGACGTGCGGGTGGGCCAAAGCAGCCACACCCTGCGCGAACGCAACGACGCCGACGTGCTGGCCGTGCACCGCATGATGCTGCGCACCGCCGCCGCGCGCGCCGACATGCTGGCCGTGCTGAGCCTGCCTCAGGCGCACAGCTGGGCCGACGCCCTGGCGCACGTCGACCGGCTGCGCAACAACGAGGCCAACCTGGACGCACCAGGCCTCATGTCCGATGAGGCCCGCGCCCTGTCCCATGGGTGCCTGCAACACCCCTGGGTGCGTCGGCAAGTCGCGGGGCCAGCGCGGAGCTGCCCACCCGACGGCGCGGTGGCCGGCCAACTCGCGGCCTCGGCCTGGAGCCGAGGCGCCTGGATCGCCGTGGCCAATCGCCCGCTGCAGGACGTGCATGGCCTGGCTGCACCCACCACCGTGGGTGAGCAGCAGATGCTGCTCGACGCCCAGATCAACCCCATCCTGGGCACCCCGCATGGCTTTGTGATCGGCGCAGCCGACACGCTGTACGACGCCGATGCCGAATGGCGCCCCATCCACGTGCGACGGTTGATGTCGCTGCTGCGGCGCGCGGCGCTCAAGCGCGGCTCCCAGTATGTGTTCGAGCCCAACGGTGGGGCCTTGATGCGAACCATCGAGCGCGCCTTCGAGACCCTGCTCGACGGCCTCTACCAACGGGGCGCCTTCGCTGGCCGCACCCCGCGCGAAGCCTTCCAGGTCGTCGTGGACGAGTCGAACAACCCACCCACCGGCGTGGACGCCGGGCAGCTTCGCATCGAGCTCCAGGTCGCGCCCGCCCAGGCGCTGCGCTTCCTGACCGTGCGACTGGTTCGCAGCGGCGAGCGGGTGCGGGCACAAGAGCCCCGCAGTTGAGCCGCGCGCCTGAATCCACCATGAACACCCTGCCCTTCACCGCCTTCAGCTTCGCCGTCGAGATCGTGCGCGACGACGGCTCTGCGCCGCTCGTCTCGGCCGCCTTCGCCGAATGCGACGGGCTGGAGCTGGGCATGGAGGTCAAGACCATCCGCGAAGGCGGCGCCAACGACCGGCAGATCCGCCTGGCGGGGCCCGCCACCGTCGGCCAGCTCACGCTCAAGCGCGGCATGACCGACGACAGCCTGGAGCTGTGGCTGTGGATGAACGACAGCCTGGCCGACCCCGCGCTGCGCGCCGACGCCGAGGTGGTGCTGCTGGCACCCGATGGCCGCGAGCGCGTGCGCTTCGTGCTCTCGCGCTGCCTGCCCATCAAGATGAAAGCGCCCGCGCTGCATGGCAAAGACGGCGCCATCGCCGTCGAAGAGCTGCAAATCGTGTACGAGCGCATCCGCGTCAAGCGCGCAGGAGGAGGCTGACATGGCCGAGCAACAGATCGCCAAGGCCCAGCTCATCGAGCTGGACGAAAGCCTCAAGAACGAAGCCGACAACGCCAAGAAGGTGACGGTCCAGTTCAACCCGGACTCGCTCAAGCTGGCCTTCGCCAACCAGATCCAGAACAGCAACCCCAGCACGACGGGCTCTGGCGGCGCAGGCAGTGGCGCGGGCGGCTCCGGCGACCAGGCCAGCGGCACCTCCGGACGCCAGTTCGTCGGGGCCGGCACCACCAAGCTGTCGGTGCAACTCTGGTTCGACGCCAACGCCACGGCCGACGGCCAGAACGTCGATGACGTGCGGCGCCTCACGCAAGACGTCATCTACTTCATCACCCCCAAGAAGTCCAAGCAGGACGAGACCCGCTTCGTGCCACCCGGCGTTCGCTTCAGCTGGGGCTCCTTCCTCTTCGACGGGCTGATCGACGGCATCGAAGAGACCATCGAGTTCTTCTCGCCGCAAGGCAAGCCCCTGCGCGCGAGCATCTCGCTGAGCCTGTCTCAGCAAACCATCCTGGTGGCGAACTTCGGCGACAGCGCGCGCCCGGCCGGCACCCCGCGCGGCCCGGGTGCCAACCCGCTCAGCGCGGCCTCTGCGGGCGGCACGCTGCAAGCCATGGCATCGGCCAGTGGCCGCGACTGGCAAAGCATCGCCGCGGCCAACGGCATCGACAACCCCCGACAGCTGGAAGCCGGCCAGCTCATCGACCTGCGCGCGCCCGTGCCGCGCAGCCTGTTCTGACCCCTTGGAGCCCCCATGTCCGTGACCATCGGTGAAGTCGAAGTCCTGAGCGGATCGCCCGATGCGACCCACCCGGAGCCACCGCGTGGCGACACCGCCCAGCCCACCCCCGTTGACGAGGCCACCGTGCGGCGCATGCTCGACGCCCTGCAAGAGCAGGCCTTGCGAACCTGGAGCCACTGAGCCATGCCCAACGAAGGCACCGCCATCGTTTCGGCCCGCCCGGCCTTCGAGGTCGATGGGCAAGCGCGCGCACCGCTCGACGCCGGGCTGCTGCGCCTGAGCGTGCGCGACGGCGTCGACGGCCTGGCCACCTGCGAGGCCGAGTTCGGCAACTGGGGCCTGAACGCGCAAGAGCAACTGGGCTTCCTGTGGTTCCAGCGGGACGTGCTGGAATTTGGCAAACGCCTGCTCATAAAGCTGGGCGACGACACCCTGTTCGACGGCCTGATCCTGGCCATCGAAGGTCGCTTCCCGCCCAACATGCCGCCCACCCTGGTCGTGCGCGCCGACGACAAGCTGCAGGCCCTGCGCATGAACCGGCGCACCCGACACTTCGAGGGCGCCAGCGACGCCGACGTGGTGCGCCAGGTGGCCAACGACCACGGCTTGCAAGCCGACGTGAACCTGAGCGGGCCGACCTGGCCGCTGCTGGTGCAAGCCAACGAGAGCGACCTGGCTTTCCTGCGCCGGCGCATGCTGGTGGCCGACGCCGACCTCGTGCTGCGTGGCGACCAGATTCAGGTGCAGCAACGTGCACAGCGGCCCCGGCCCGCCTTGACGCTGACGCACGGCGGCAGCCTGCGCAGCATCCAGATCGCCGCCGACCTGGCCCACCAGCGCACCAGCCTGAGCGTGGGCGGGTGGGACGTGGCCAACAAGGAGGCCCTGGCCGAGTCGGCCGACTCCGGCTGCGTGAGCAGCGAAACGCGAGACGGCGACAGCGGCCCGCAGGTCCTGCAACAGGCGCTGGGCGAGCGCAAGGACACGGTGGCCCACCGCATGCCCCCCGACAGCACCAGCGCCCGCAGCGAAGCCGAAGCGCACCTGCGCGCGCTCTCGCGCCGCTTCCTGCGCGGCCTGGGCGAGACCGACACCGATGTGCGCCTGCGACCGGGCGCCTGCGTCCAGCTCGACGGGCTGGGCCCGCTGTTCAGCGGCGCCTACGGCTTGACCGAGGTGACGCACCGCTTCGACACACACAACGGCCTGCGCACCGAGTTCTCGGTGGAGCGGGCCTGGATCGGGAGACCCTGATGCGCGCGCCCCTCGGACACGACGCCCTCGACACCCTGCTGCAGGCCCGCGCGCCCGCGGGCTGGGGGGGGCTGTTCTACGGCGTTCACCCCGCCCTGGTCACCGACCTCGGCGACCCGGACCATCAAGGCCGCGTCAAGGTTCGCCTGCCCTGGTTGCCCGACAGCGCCGGTGCCGCGTGTGAGCTGTGGGCCCGCCTGGCCACGCTGATGGGCGGCAACAACCGCGGCTCCTGGTTCGTGCCCGATGTGGACGACGAGGTGCTGGTGGCCTTCGAGGGCGGGGACCTGCGCCGCCCCTTCGTCATCGGCTCGCTGTGGAACGGCCGCGACGCGCCCCCTCACAGCATGGACAGCAGCGGCCAGAACAACGAGAAGGTGCTGTGCTCGCGCAATGGCGTGAAGGTCACCCTCGACGACCACGACGGCCAGGAGCAGATGATCCTGGAGACACCCGGCGGGCAGAAGCTCACGCTCAAGGACGGCCCCGGCGCCGTGCTCATCGAAGACAGCAACGGCAACTCCGTCAAGCTGGAGAGCAGTGGCATCACCGTCAACGCATCGGCCAAGGTCACGGTGCAAGCCACCCTCGTCGAGGTCTCGGCCAGCATGGTCAAGGTCGACGCGGGCATGAGCAAGTTCTCCGGTGTGGTCAAGGCCGACACCGTCATCTGCAACAGCATCATCAGCGCCTCGTACACGCCAGGCGCGGGCAACATCTGGTGAGCGCCATGACCCACCCGCTGCAATGGACCTCTCCGCAAGCCTACTGGCGCATCGGCCCGCAGGCGCGACAGCGGCCCGAGCTGATCGCCCAGCCGCAGATCCTGCGCTTCGCGACCGACGACTTCATGGACCAGTTCCTGAGCACACTCAGCCAGGAGCCCATGGCGCTGCCCGAGTTCACCGCGCAGTACGAGACCTGGCGCCAGCCCCACGTGGGGCCACAGGCCAACCCGCAGGCCTGGCAGCAACGCGCGCCCTCGCGCCTGCTGCCCCTGACCCGCAAGATGCAGGCCCATGCCCTGGCCCGGCAAGGCCTGCCCGCGCTGCCCGAAGCCACGCCGCCCTCGGCCCTCAACCCCATCAAGCTCTACCAGGCGGCGCACCAGCGCCACTACCTCATCGCCGGCTCCCTGGTCTGCCAGGCCCCGGGCCTGCCCGACCGCGCGATCAACCCCGGCACGCAAAAGGTCTCGGTGGTGCTGCGCCGCCTCCAGCCCACCCACGCGATCGACACCGCCACGACCTTGCCCGCCCCCACCGACCTGTCGCAATGGCAAGAGCACGCCTGGGTGCCAGGTGCCGGCGCCGAAGCGGGCCAGTGGCAGCCCTTGCCTGCCGACAACACCGCCGTGCTGCCCAAGGAAGAGCGCCTGTCGACCTTCCCCGCGCGCTACACCGACCCGGACGGCCAGGCCCGACGCCTGTTCGTGGGCAGCGTGCCCGTGGGCCGGCGCGAGACCTACCAGGCGGCCCCCATGCGGGAGCCCGACGCCATCGAGTTGCCACCGCAAGCGGCCCAAGAAAAACGGGCCCAGGATGCCCGCATCGCGCAGCTGCAGTCCGATGCCCTGGCCCCCTGGCGAGCGCTCGTCAACATCGCCCGGGACCTGCAGATGGCGCCCTCGCTGAGCATCTACCAGCCCGGAGCCTTCGACGACCAGGGTCGATTCCAGGGCGACCGATTCAACGCCAGCCAGGTGGCGCCAGCCCAGCTGCGTCGCCTGCGCAGCCAGCTGCAGCTCAGCACCTGGTACACCTTGCTGGACCTGCGCCAGTGGCTGGCCGACCACCTGCCCAACTACCTGAGCTGGCTGGATGAGCAGCACGGCGGCCAGGCCGTCGCCAGCGAGCCACCCGGAGGCGCTTCGGTGGCGGCCTTTCACGCCGCGCTCCAACGGGTCCGCACCCCCGACGACCTGATCAACGGCCCGCTGGGCCTGCTTTCAACCGGGGGCGGCTTCGACGCCGAAGAGGTGGCCGCTGATTTGCCCGACGCGCTGCACCGCATCGGCCAGGCCTCGGTGCGCGACCTGCTGGAGAACGCGCTGACCGGCAGCGAAGGCCACGCGACGCAGCCGTTCGAGATCCCGCCCCCCGGTGAGGGCGGCACCGAGTTGAGCCGCTGGCCGCGCTTCCTGTTCATGCTGGTGGACCCGTGGAGCCAGGTGCCCGCCCCCACCGACGACGTCGTGGATGACGCCGACTACCCCAGCGAGCGCGCCCAGGCGGGCATCGGCGGGCTGGCTCGCCTCGTGCCCAAGGCGGCGCTGACGCTGACCAGCCCCGTGCCCGCGGCGCCCCTGGCCACCACCGTGCCCACCGACATGCGCGAGGCCTGGTACGTCATGCGACTGGTCTACGAACGCCCCGACTGCCAGCCTTTCGAAGGCAGCGTGCTGAGCGCCCCGAGCGTGCCCTTCCAGATGGCAGGCTTCTTCGACCCGGACGCCCCGGCGCGCCCCATCCGCATCGGCCTGCCGCTGGACATCAGCCCCGCGGGCCTGCGCAAGTTCGACCGCAACACCGTCTTCATGATGTCGGACATGCTGTGCGGCCACATCGACCGCTTCAAAGGCATCACCTTCGGCGACCTGGTGCTCAGCGTGCTGCCCTGGCCCTTCCACAAGGACTTCAACGTCAGCGCCAAGGGGCCCTGCAAGGAGGGTGGCGACCCGCTGGGCGTGATGTGCTCGCTGTCCATCCCCATCATCACCATCTGCGCGCTGATCTTGCTGACCATCATCGTCAGCCTGCTGGACTTCATCTTCCGCTGGCTGCCCTTGTTCGTGGTGTGCTTCCCCGTGCCCGGCTTCAAGGGCAGGAAGGGATCGTGATGGACCCGGCACGCATCTTCGGCAAGGGCATGGCCTTCCCGCCTCGCGTGGGGCCGGATGGGCGCATCGCGTGGTCCAGCGGCGAGCCCAACATCCACGAAAGCATCCGCCTCATCCTCAGCACCGAGCCGGGTGAGCGACTGCGCCTGCCGGCCTTCGGTGCGGGCCTGCGACGCTTCCTCTTCGAGCCCAACAACCTGGCCACCCACACGCTGATCCGCCAGGCCATCACCGAGTCCCTCAAGCGCTGGGAGCCGCGCATCCAGGTCGAATCGGTCGAGGTCGAGGCCGACCCGCGCGAGGCCGAGGTCGCCATCGCCACCCTCACCTACCGACTGGTGGCCACGCAAGCCCAGGAACGCATCGCCGTGGCCGTGGGCGTGCGGGGCTGATCGAGCGCGGCATCCACCCACACAGAACGACCCGACACGAGATCACCATGCCCCTGCAAGTCCCCAGCATCGACGACCGCCGCCACGCCGACCTGGTGCGCGACACGCTGGCCCGCGTGCCGGTGCACACCCCCGAGTGGACCAACCTGTCGGAGTCCGACCCGGGCGTCACCCTGGTCGAGCTGTTCGCCTTCCTGACCGAGAGCCTGCTGTACCGGGCCAACCGCGTGCCGGAAGTCAGCAAGGCCAAGTTCCTGCGCCTGCTGGGCGTGCCCCTGGCGGCGGCCACGCCCGCGCAAGGCATGGCCGTCTTCAGCGGCGCCCGGCTGGACAGCGCCGTGCCCGTGCTGCCTGCCGGCACCGAGGTGCGCGCCGGCGCCGTGCCGTTTCGCACGCGCAGCGCCATCGACGTGCTGCCGGTGGAAAGCCGCGCCTTCGTCAAACACCGCGTCCAGCTCGACCCGCAGGACGAGGCCTACTACCAGTTGCTCTACGAGGCCGTGGACCCGCTGGCCAGCGCGCCCAAGCTGGCCACCTACGAAACCCGCGAGCTCGACGGCACGCGCTCCGTGGCCTTGAGCGAAGAGACGGTGGACGGCGCTTTGTGGGTGGCCTTGCTCGGCCCCGCGAAGCGCGATCCCGCCGAGGTGGCCCGGGCCCTCGCGGGCAAGAGCCTGAGCCTGGGGCTGGTGCCCGACGTGGACCTGGCGCCGCGCGAGGTGGGCAGCGTCGGCCAAGGCGCGGTGGATGGCGAGGTCAGCGAGCTGGTGCGCTACGCCCTGCCCCGACGGGTCGACGCGAAACCCGGTCAAGCGCCGCAGGGCGCTCAAACCGCGCAAGCCACCTACGCCCCGCTGCTGCCCACCCGCGCCGACAACGTCCTGCGCGGCCCCGGCATCGTCGAGTTGCCCTTGCCCGCCGACGAGCAGGACCTCTTCAACTGGACCCAACTCGACCCGCTGGAGGCTGGCGTGGGCGACTTCCCCCCCGCACTCGAAGACGTGGCCCTGGCCTCGCGCATCGTGACCTGGGTGCGCGTGGCACCCCCTCGCTCGGCCGGTGCGCGCATGCGCTGGGTCGGCGTCAACGCCGCGATGCTGGACCAGCGCGTGGCCATCAGCAACGAGGTGCTCGGAGAAGGCGACGGGCAGCCCGACCAACTGCTGCGCCTGAGCCGCAGCGGCGTGGTCACGGAGTCGGCCCGCATCCAGGTCATTGAGTCGGGGGTGACGCCACCGCGCACCTGGGGCTTGGTGGACGACCTCATGGCCGCCGGCCCCGAGGTGGTGCTCGACCCCACGCAGGCCAGCCGCCGGCCCAACGAGGTCTGCCTGGTGGACGCCGAAGCGGGCACCGTGCGCTTTGGCGACGGGCTGCGCGGACGCCGCCCGCCACAGGGCTCGCGCATCGTGGCGCACTACGACGTGTGCGAAGGCCGAGCCGGCAACGTGCCCGCGGGCGCCATCTCCTCGGGTCCGGCCTTGCCGCCGGGCGTGCGCGTGCGCAACCCCTTGCCCACCTGGGGGGGCGCGGACGCAGAGGATGCGGGCACCGGTGAAAAGCGCGTGGCGTCCTTCATCCGCCACCGCGACCGGCTGGTCACCACCGACGACTTCAGGGACATCACCCAGCGCACACCGGGCGTGGACCTCGCGCGGGTGGAGGTGCTCTCGGCCTACCACCCGGACCTGGGCGACAGCCAGCCCGGGGACGCCCCCGGTGTGGTCACGCTGATGCTGGTGCCGCGCCACGACCCCCGTCAACCCGATGCGCCCCTGCCCGACGGCGCCTTCATCGACGCGGTGTGCCGCCACCTCGAGCCGCGCCGCCTGGTCACGACCGAGCTGGTGCTGCGCGGGCCCCAGTACGTGCCGATGTGGCTCTCCGTGGGCATCACCGTGGCGGGCGGCCACAGCGTGCCCGAGGTGCGCGACGCCGTGAAGGCCCGCCTGCGGGCCATGCTGGCGCCCACCCGCGCAGACGGGCTCACCGACCTGCCCGGGCGCGAATCCGGCTGGCCCCTGGGCACCGCCGTCAACCCCAAGGAGCTGTGGGCCGAGGCCGCGCGGGTGCCCGGGGTGCTGCGCATCAACGGCGTCAACCTGGCCGACGCCGACGGCATCGCCATCCTCGACGAACAGCCCTTGCGCGGGCTGAAGCTGCCGCGCCTGCTCGGCCTGAGCGTGGAGGCAGGCGACCCGGTGTCGATCTCGACCCTGCGGGGCCAAGGCCCGGGTGACGGCACCGGCTTCGATCAGACGGGCAACGGCCTGGAGCACGTGGTGCCCGTGCCCACCGTGCCGCGCGAATGCTGAAAGGGCACCGATGATCGACGCCAACGGCTCCCGCTTCGACCTCCTGCTCGGCCGCGCCGACTGGGGCCGCTGCCGCCTGGACGACGGCGGCCCCCACCCGAAAACGCTGGCCTCCCTGTGGGACGACCCCCGCGTGGACGAGTCCACCCCCCTGCGCTTTGACACGCGGGACTCGCACGTCATCCTGGCCCCGCAGGCCAGCCGCTTTCGCGCCTCGGCGGACGACCGGCCCCCGACAGCCGCCCTGCGGCGAGGGGCCGCGGCCGACGCCAGCGGCAACGTCTACGCCATCGTCGATGGCGGGGCGCGCATCGAGGTGCGCTCGGTCGGCTCGGGCCGCCTCAGCACCTTCTGGCCCCGCGACACCCCCACCCTTGCGCCCGCCCCGTTGGGCGACTTCGTGCCCGCTCCAGCGCCGTCCCCCCACGGCACCCACGAGGCGCCCGAGGTCCGCCTGCTCAGCGGCCTGGCCGTGATCAGGGGGCAGCACCTCGTGGCCGGCTTCGCACCGAACTCCAGCCCCGCATCGGGCCTGCTGGTGTTCGACCTGCTCGCCGGCGGCACGCCCCTGGAGCTGTCCTGGCCATCGCCGTGGGTGATGTCAGCCATCGACATGGCGCCCCGCCCCTGCGGCGGCCTGGCCGTGCTGGATCAGCACCACCGCGTGTGGCTGCTCAACCGGCAGCTGGGCATGGTCTCGGTCACACCCGCGCCCCCCCATGCCCCATCGGACTTCGCTCCCCCCCCGACCGCGGCCCTCCCCCCTGACACCGCCGCCCCCGCGCCGGAGCCAGCCGAGCCCTGGTTCCCCCTGCGACCGGAGCACCTGGGTGGCGGGAGCCCCGTGGCCATCGAGGTCCTGCCCGATGACGCGGTGGTGATCCTGGTTGACGCCGCCGCAGATGGCTTCGCGCGCATCTGCCTCTATGAAAAGGGGCAGCTCCAGGGCCAGGCCAGCACGAAGGTGCTCCAGGACGTTTTCAGCGCCGACGAGCGCGACAGCGTGAAGCTGCGCGGCTTCGACTTCGCCTGGCATGCCACGCCCGCCTCACCCGCCTCCCCCGCCGCTCTGGCCGACAAGGTCCCTGGCAAGGTGGCCCCCCCCGTGTCCCGGCTGGTCGTCGTCTCCGACGAGGGCAATCAGGCCTTCATCTTCGAGGTGCTGCGCGCCAGCGGCTCACTCCAGCTCGCCGCCCTGCCCGACTTCCTGCCCCTGCGCCGCTTCAGCGGCATGCGCCTGGCCTCGCGGGGCGCGGCCCGGGTGGAGGGCGACACCGGCCTGCTCTACCGCAGCCAGGACGGTCAGCAAGACCGCTGGCTGCCCCTGGTGCAACAGCGTCGCCTCAAGCACGCTGAACGCGCCAGCCTCATCACCCCCGCCTTCAACGGCCAGGAGGCCGCCTGCGTGTGGCACCGCGTCATGCTCGACGCGCAGGTGCCACGCGGCTGTCGCCTGCGCGTGGCCAGCCGCTGCAGCGACGACCCCGCCGTGCTCGACGACCTGCCTTTCGTGGACGAACCCAATCCCGTGCTGAGGCCCGATGGCAGCGAGCTGCCCTGGCTGCTGGACGCCCCCGGCGCCGTGACCGACGGTGCCCGCGGCCTGGGCACCTGGGAGCTGCTGCTGCAGGCCTGCCAGGGACAGTGGCTGCAGCTGCGCGTGAGCTTCGAAGGCAACGAACTGAGCACGCCACGCCTGGCTGCCCTGCGCGCGTGGCGGCCGCGGTTTTCCTACCTGCAGCGCTACCTGCCGGCCGTCTACCGCGAAGACACCGAATCCGCCCACTTCCTGGAGCGCTTCCTGGCACTGTTCGAAGGGGGCTTCACCACGCTGGAAGATCGCATCGCCACGGCGAGCGCGCTCTTCGATGTGCGCAGCGCCCCCGCCGACACGCTGGACTGGCTGGCCAGCTGGCTGGGCCTGGTGCTGGACCCCTCGCTCAGCGAAGCCCGCAGGCGCCAGCTCATCCGCCACGCCGTGCCGCTGTTTCAGTACCGCGGCACGCCCCAGGCCGTGCGGCTGGCCACGCAACTCGCCCTCTCACCCGAGGTCGCCGACGAAGAGTTCGCCCTGCCCACCTCCCCGCAACAGGCCCCGCGCGACCTGCGATGGCACGTGCGCGTGGTCGAGGCGTTCCAGACGCGGCAGGTGCCACCCGAGTTGCTGGGCGAGACCCCCGTCAACGACGCGCCACGCCTGCTGCTGCAGCAAGGCGCGCGCTGGTCCGTGCAGGAAGGCGCCGCGGGGCTGCAGCAACGCTGGCGGGCCTGGGTGCAAGCGCAAGGCGGCGAGGGCGGCACCGCGACCCCACCCCCTTCGCCACCTGCGCATCGGTCACCTGCGCACGAGCACCGGCGCCAACTGGCCCGAGTTCGCCCTCGTGCCCCCGCCCATCGCCCTGCCGACCGAGACGGCGCCACTGGCCGACTGGACCGCGTTCGAGACGCGCGTGGTGCCCATCGGCGAGCGCGCGCACAGCTTCAGCGTGCTGGTGCCCGTCTCCGGCCCCGAGAGCGACCTCGACGAACTCAACCGCCAGCTCGACCTCGCACGCCGCGTCGTCGAGCTGGAAAAACCCGCCCACACGCGCTTCGACGTGCGCCCCTACTGGGCCCTCTTCCGCGTCGGCCAGGTTCGCCTGGGCCTGGACACGCTGCTGGGTGACGAAGCCAACAAGGCCGCCCTGGCCCAACCCCTGGTCCTGGGTGAAGGACACATCGGCGCCTCGCGCACCGCCTTGCGGCGCGAGGTGCCCCCCGATCGGATCTTGCTCGAATGCTGATGGCCTCAGGCCAATGAAATGGAGGAACACAACATGGGTTGCTGCGGACAAACGACCACCATCGGATCCGGTGTCACCACCCTGAACCCCGACAAACGGGTCAACTACACCAAGGGCATGCTCCTGGGCGTCGACGACTTCGTGCAGGAGCAGGCCTGGGGCATCGCGCGCCGCCATGAACTGGCCCGCGAGCTGATCGGCTACGGCACCGCCCGTGGCCTGAAGCTGGGCCTGAGCGAAGACAAACGCACCATCAGCGTGAGCCCCGGCCTGGCCTGGACGCCATCGGGCCAGCCGGTGTGCGTCAACACCGAGCAATGCGCCGACATCGTCGTGTGGCTGGGCAAGAACGCCGCCGAGGTGCGCGCCCGCGTGCCCGGCTCGCCGGGTCTGCTCGACGTCTACGTCACGCTGGCCTACGAAGGCGTGCCCACCGACAAGGTGCCCGTGCCCGGCGACCCGTGCCGCAGCGAAGACTCGCTGATGGCCAACTCGCGCATCGCCGACTGCTTCAAGCTCTCGCTGGCGCTGAGCCCGCCGCCCCAGCTGGAAGAAGACGCCATCCGCGACTTCGCCGACTGGCTGGCGCAGGTGCCCATCGACAGCGGCGCGCCCGCGCAGTCGGAGGCCGACTTCGTCAAACAGGTCAAGGCCGCCGCCCACGACTGGCTGCATCACGTCTCGCCCGCGCCCACCGACTTCATGCTGGGTGCGCCGCCCGAGGGCCTGGAGGTCACCGACACGCTGATGCGCACCGCCCTGCGACTGTGGGTGACCGAACTGCGCCCGCTCTGGCGCGCCAAATACGGCTGCGCCCATGCCGACGCGTCGGCCGAGCGGCCCAAACCCGGTGACGACGCCATCTTGCTGGGGCGCCTGAGCCTGCGCGTCTTCCCCGCCACGCTGGACGGCACGGTCGACCTCATCGACGAAAGCGACCGCCCGGTGCTCCTGAGCCTGCGCATGCTGCAAGAGCTCATCACCCAGAACCCCGCGCCCGAGCCGGCCGACACCGTCACCGAGGAACGCAGCTTCGGCCTGGCCGCCAGCGCCGGCATCAGCAGCGACCACGCGCGCGGCGACCACACCCACGGCACGCCCACCCTGCCCGACCTGGCGGGTGACGTGACCGGCGCGATCACCGCCAACACGGTGGTGGCCCTGCGCAGCCACGCCATCGCCGTCACGGCCCCGGCCCCCAACGACGTGCTGGCCTTCACCGCCACATCGCAATGGGCGCCCACGCCGCTGCCCCAGGCGGGCAGCGCGCCGCCCGAAGCCCTGGTCTATGGTGGATCGGGCACCGCCGGTGACGACGCCAGCTTCTCGCGCAGCGACCACGTGCACCCCTTGCCCGCCCTGCCCGCGCCGCCCGACCTGGCCGGCGACGCCAGCGGGCCCATCGGCGACAACACCGTCAAGGCCCTGCAAGGCGTGCGCGTGTCCGACACGCCGCCCACGGTCGGTCAGGTCCTGCAATGCAGGGCGCTGCCGCTGGCCGGCCCCGGCCCGGGCCCCGGTCCGTCGCGCCAGCCGCGCCTGATCTGGGAGCCCGTTGACCTGCCGCCCGCCCCCACACCCACCCTGCCCGACCTCAAAGGCGACGTGGTCGGCCCCATCGGCAAGAACACCCTCGAAGCCTTGCAAGGCAAGACCGTCAAGGCCAAAGACCCCGCCAAAGGCGACGTGCTCACCTTCGACGGCGAGGCCTGGGTGCCCGCCGCCAACGCAGCCGGTGGCGGCCCCATCGAGGTCGTGGCCGCGGGCATCCTGACTGCCACCTTCGTCGACGGCGAGTTCAAGGAAGGCTCCGTCATCGGCAACCCCGTGTGCAAGCCCACCTCCGGCAGCGTCGACGGCCGCATCGCCCGCCTGAGCCTGAGCGTGCAAGGGGTGCCCAAAGACGAGCATGCACGTCACCGCGTCGTCGTCTTGCTCACGCCCATCCAGTCCAACCTCAAGCAGGTCCACCAGGTCTTCCTGTCCAAGCCGGCGGTGGAAGACGGTGAGGTCATCGCCTTCGAGCTCACGCTCTTGAGCGACAGCGAGCTGGTCTCCACCGAGGTCATGGTGCAGTTCCAGGTCAGCCGCTTTGCCCCGGTGAGGCAGCCATGAGCGAAGCCGTCAGCACCCGCCTGGGACAAGGCATCACGCAAGACAGCGTGCGCGCGGTCAATTTCTTCAATGGGCGCCTGCTCACGGCGCGCGACCTCTCGCGCGACCAGGACGCGCGCCGCCTGGCCGATGCCCGCGTCGGCGCCAGCACCGGATCGGGCATCGCCTGGGGGCTGGAGGTCAACCTGCTGGATGGCGGCGTCAATGGGGAGGTGCAGGTGGAGGCCGGCCTGGCCATGAGCCTCTCCGGTCAGGCCCTGAACCTGGCCACGCCCGTTCGCCTGACGCTGATTCAGCCGCCCGTGAGCGCCCCCGACACGGGCAGCAGCGCCCGCGACTTCGGGCCATGCAAACAGCTCGGCAACGGCAGCTACGTGGCGGGAGACGGCCTCTTCCTGCTGACGCTGACCCCGCTCGATCAGCCCGACGGCTTCGCGCCCGTGCTGGCCATCGACGCGGCCAACGCGCGCTGCGCCCAGGACCTGGTGATCGAGGCCGCGCAGTTGCGCCTGATCCGCCTGCCCGACCCCAGTGTGGGCAGCGGCAACGAGCGCGACGTCGCGCGCATGCGCAACCGCCTGGCCTACGACTGCTTCGGGGCCGACGAGCGACAGCTGCATCACCTGCAGCCCGACCTGGCCGCCACCCGGCCGGCCTCCGAGAGCGGCCACGGCGCCGGGTTGCTCGATCGCCTGCTGGCCGACAAGACCCTCCACCGCTGTGACGTGCCGCTGGCCCTGGTCTACATGCTGGGGCGCAGCGTGGTGTTCGTGGACGGCGCCTCGGTGCGGCGGCGCGTGGCCTCGCAAGCGGCCACGCAGGCCTGGTCAGCCTGGCTGGGCGAGCGCCTGCAAGGACTGGGTGAGGCGCAGATGCTGCAGTTCCAGGAGCAGTGCGCCGACACACCCGCCATCTTGCAGCGCCCCGCCAGCGACAGCCTGAGCTGGTTGCCGCCTGCCGGCTTGTTGCCCGGGGCAACCGACTGGGCGCGCTTCTTCGGCTCACGCAAGCCCGCCGAGGTGGTGCCGCTGTCTGACGCGGACGCCACCGCGGTGCTCCAACAGGCGCTGCTCACCGACCCGATCGCGCTGACGCGCAGCACGGACACGAGCCGGCTGCGCGTCTACCGCATCGGCGGGGCAAGCAACCCCAACGGCCCGTTGCTCTTCGTGCGCGACAGCCGCAATGGGGTGCACGCCGAACAGGTCTGGCTCGACGGCCGTCGCGCCGAGCTGGAGAGCTCAGACAACGTCCAAAGCGCCATCGACCGGCTGCGTCGCGGCAGCTGCCTGCACCTCGTCATCCACCCCCAGATGAGGCCCGAGGAGGTGCAAAAGCGCCTGGATGCGCACAGCAAGCAGGCCCGCGTCTTCATTAGCTTCGAGCCCGGCGTCTACCGCCTGAACGCCCCGCTGCAAATCAAGGAAGCCGGCCACGTCGAGATCCAGGGGCACGGTGCCTTGCTGCAAATCGATGGCGACGAAAAGGCGCTGCTCATCCAGGGCTGCGACAGCCTCGTGCTGCACGGCCTGGAGCTGCACGGGGGCAAATCCACGTCCAACGAAAGCAGCCTCAACCTGGGTGGCGCGCTGACGGTGCTGAACACGCCGTCGGTGCGCATCCAGGGCCTGAAGGCCCGCACGCAAGCCCACGATGAGCTGGCCTGCAACGCCATCACCGTGCGGCGCACCCAGGTGAGCGACAAGGACGACCCCGGCGAACAACTGCGCGTGGACATCGGGCACTGCGAGTTGCGGATCGGCGCGCGCCAGGGCGGCATCCTGTGCGTGAACGCCGAGCGGGCCCACGTGCACGACAACCTGATTCGCAACGCCGAGTCCAAGCAGCCGCTGCGCCGCGGCATCGTGGTGGCGGGTCGCCGCGCGGGTGACATCCACGTCGAGCGCAACCAGGTGCTGGGTGCAGTCGAAGGCATCACCGTGGCCACGTCGGATGAGGGCAAGGCCACCGAGCCCGCCCTGCTGGCCGACCGCGTCAGCGTGAGCCACAACCAAGTCGAGGTGCAACTGCTGGGCGAGCACCACAAGGTCAACCGCTGCGGGGTGATGGTGGGCAACGCCCGCTCGGCCTGCCTGGCGCACAACGAGGTGCTGGCCGACGGCAAGCTCGCCCACGAGCTCGGCTTGCAAGGCATGCGCCTGCATGGCGTCTACGGCACCCAGCTGCTCGTGCGCGACAACCGCCTGATCGGCGTCGACGTCGGGGTTCGCTTCGACCCCATCAAACCCAGCGAGGGCTTCAAGCGGCCAATGCTGTGGCTGTTCACCGGCAACCTCGGCGAGCA
Organism: Burkholderiales bacterium; assembly: GCA_016000265.1. Taxonomy (GTDB): domain Bacteria; phylum Pseudomonadota; class Gammaproteobacteria; order Burkholderiales; family Burkholderiaceae_C; genus Aquabacterium. The sequence goes on along the minus strand of JAECRL010000003.1, from coordinate 87,591 downwards.
GCTGGGCTCTGACTTGCTGGGCATGACGGACGAGGTGTCGAAGGTGGTCACCCGCCGCGACAACCTGCCCGACTGAGTTGACGGATGGACTTGACACCCCCGATGAGTCGCCGCATGCTCCAACCAACCACACGAAACGCAACGGTATGCGGGGTCTGTGAAGACTTCGGGGTTCGAATCCCTGGTGTGGAGGGGCAGACCGCCAACGTCGGCCCCGCTTCGATTCCCGTGGGTGCCACATGAGTTCGACGCCAGCGCGCATCCACCGCCTGAAGCTCTCGGGCGGGGCGTCCGCCCCAAGCGTCGTGTCCTCGGTGCGCGAGTGGCTGCAGGCCAACCCGCCCGAGCGGCACGGCCTGCCCCCCGATGCCATCGTGCTGCTGCGCCACCTGCGTGCGCCCTTGTCGGCCCTGCGGCACGACCGCGGCCAAGGCCCGCTGCACGACGCCTTGCGCCAGGCCCGTCGCCCCGCGCAGGACGCGCTCGTGGGCGCGGCCTGCGGGGCGGTCTGGTTCGCCGACGAGGCCGAGTTGCTGGGCTGCCTGGCCAGCGACACGGCGCGCGGCGAGCTGGCCCACGCGTGGTGGTGGCGCACGCTGCTGGGCACCACGCCCGACGCGGACCACGCGCTGCAACGGTGGCTGCAACACGCCCGGGTGGCCCCGCGCGCCATGGCGCAACTGCCCCCGAGTGAAGCACTGGCTTGGGCGCAAGCCATGGGCCCTGCGGGGCGCCGCGCCCTGTGCCTGAGCCTGGCGCAGGCCCACCCCTTTCCCGCCGGGTGGGCGAACGGGTTGGCCGAACGGTGCGCCGACCCAGGCGCGCAAAGCGGGCACCGGGCGAGACCGGACCACGCCCCGGCGCCTTCAGGTCGGCGAGCCTCGACTGACGCCCACACCGAGGCAACAGGCAACCCACACGCTGGCCGCGGCCCCCTGACGCCGGTCGACGCGAACATGGCGCATGTCGACGGCCCCAACCTGCTGATCGGCTTGTGCCACCTGCTGCACCAGGCGCCGCACCTCAGCGCCGATGGCGACGCGCTGGCGCGGTGGGTGCGACCAGCCCAGGTCGGACTGGTCACCTCCCCCCCCCGGTGGGCGACGCCCTCGTCCGACCCGGGTCATCGGGCCACCGCTGCCCCCCCGCCCCTTGAGGCCGCCTCGCCGTCGCTGGCGGCCCCCCCCACCGCAGCGGGTGCGCGCCACCCCGCCCCGGTTCGTCCTGAGGGCGCACCTGCGCCCGGCGCCCACGCCAGGGACGCGTTTCAAACCGATGGCAGCGGCTCGGCACCCACCGCGCTCCGCTTGACCGGGGACGCCCCCGCGCTGACGCAGCAAGGCACCGGCCTGCCTGCGCACCCGCATGGGCCCGCAAATGGCCCCTCGGCGGCGCTGGCACCCGCATCGACAAAACCGCTCGCGCCCCGCCCCGCCCGCGACGGCATCGACACCCTGGCCACGACCTTCGACACCCCTTTCGGCGGGCTCTTCTTCCTGCTCAACGTGGCCCTGGCCTGGGAGCTCTACGGTGACTTCACCCGGCCCCGTCAGGCGGGGCTGAGCGTGTCGCCCTGGCAGTTCCTGCACGCCGCGGGCGTCGCCTTGCTGGGTCGCCCCTTCCGCGCCGACCCGCTCGCCGTCTGGCTGCGCAGCCGCGCCCCGTTCCATCGCCCCCGGCGCCTGGCCGCGGGCTGGCAAGCCCCCCGCGAGTTGCCCGCCGAGTTGGCCGCCAGCGTGCAAGCGCAGGCGCTGAGGTCGGGGCACCGCGCCCACGAGCTGTCGGTCTGGTGGCCCCTGCTGCGCCAGCGGTTGACCCTGGCGCTGAACCTGCCTGCGGACCAGGACCCTGTTCGCCTGACCTTGCACCTGAGCGCGCGCGTGCGCTGCCGAGCCGAGCGCGTCGACGTGCACCTGCCGCTGGCGCACCTGCCCCTGGCCGTGCGACTGGCCGGCCTGGACCGCGACCCCGGCTGGGTGCCCGCGGCCGGATGTGACCTGCGTTTTCATTTCGATGGGCCCACCGCATGAACCAAGCTGCATCGCCCCCCGACGACGAACTCACGCTGTGGCGCGTGCGCACCCAGCTGATCCTGCTGCGGGGCGCCCTCAGCCAAGGCGAGCCGCTGGAGTCCTGGCTGCAACGCCACCCCGTGCTGCACACCGTGCTGGACGACGCCGCGGCCATCGGCCTGCTGGACCTGACCCTGGAAGACGGCCTGGCGCGCCTCGACCAGACCCTGCTGGCTGGGGCCAACCCGGCACCCGGGCCGGCGCACCCAACGGGCGCCCTCAGCCGGCTGCGCCACGCCCTGAACCTGGAGCTCGACGGCCTGAGCGCCTGGGTGGCCGTGGCCTTGCCCGACGACGACCCGCGCCTGGGCCCCTTCATCGACGAGCTGCACGGCCAGGGCGGGCGCGTGACGCGGGCCACGCTGGTGCGCTGCCTGGGCCGCCTGCCCTGCGCCGCCGCGCTGCAGACGCTGCTCCACGCGGGCCTGATCCTGCCGCCGTCAGCGGGCCAGGCCGGGCTGAGTGCTCACCCGGCGCTGTGGGCGCTGGCCTGCGGGCTGCCCGCCGCACCAGGCACCTGGGTTCACCAGCCCGCGCACACCCTGAGGGCGCGCCATGACCTGATCCTGCCCCCGAACGTCGAGCCCTGGATGCCCGCGGCACCCACACCGGGTGAGCCCCGCGCCTGGGTGTTGCGCGGCCCGCGCGGCAGCGGCCGCCACGCCGTGGCCGGCGCCCTGGCGCGTGAACGAGGCATGGGCCTGATCGAAGCCTGTGACGCCCACAGCCTGCCCACCCTCGGCGCCGCCGCCGCGCTGCTGGGCGCCATGCCGGTGGTCAGCTTCGAGCCCGCACCCGGCGAGCGCCTGCAGTGGGTGGCGCCCGCCGGCTGCCCCAGCGACGTCGCCCTGCGCCTGCCCCGCCACGGCGGCATCGGTGTCGAAGGCCGCACCCTGATCACGCTGGAGCTGCCTGCGCCCGACGCCGACGAGCGACGCCGCCACTGGCGGCAGGCGCTGCACGGCCGCGAGCCCGATGCCGCCCTCGTCAACCTGCGCCTGCCCCGAGGCACCCTGCACCGCACCGCGCAGGCCGTGACGCAAACGGCCCACCTCCTGCACGGACGTGACCTCGCCGACGCCGTGCAAGCCCAGTTGGACGAAGCCGGTCGCTTCGCGCTCGACGGCATCGCCCACCGCATGCCGCCGCTGCACCCGAACGAGTCGCTCGCGCTGCAAGCCGACACGCAAGACGAGTTCGACACCCTGGTCTCGCGCTGCCTGCACCGCGACCAGCTCGCCGCCTCGCTGCCCGCGGCCTTCGGCCACACCCAGGGCGTGCGCGCGCTCTTCAAAGGCGCCAGCGGCACCGGCAAGACCCTGGCCGCGCGCCACCTGGCCCACGCGCTGGGCCGCCCGCTCTACCGGGTCGACCTGGCGGCCACCGTCAGCAAATACATCGGCGAGACCGAGCGCAACCTCGAGCGCGTCTTCGAGGCCGCCGAGTCGCTCGACGTGGTGCTGCTGCTCGACGAAGGCGACGCCCTCATGGCCGGTCGCACCCAGGTCAGCAACGCCACCGACCGCTACGCCAACCTGGAAACCAACTACCTGCTGCAAAGGCTGGAGCACCACCAGGGCGTGCTGGTGGTGACCACCAACGCGGCCGAGCGCATCGACGGCGCCTTCGCGCGGCGCATGGACGTCACCCTCGACTTCCCCCTGCCCGATGCCCTCACCCGCCTGGCCCTGTGGCAAACCCACCTGGGCGACCCCTGCGAGGTCGACGACGACGCGCTGGAGCGCATCGCGCTGCGCTGCGTGCTCTCGGGCGGGCAGATCCGCAACGCGGCCCTGCACGCCGCCCTGCTGGCCATCGAGCACGCGCGCCGCATCGGGCGCCACGAGCTGCACCGGGCGCTGGAGCGCGAGTACCGCAAGGCCGGACAACAGTGCCCTTCACTGGACGAGGCCGACTGAGCCATGGCCGCCGTGCTGCAGCCCAACCCGCGCGAGGTCGAGTCGCCCACGGCCGCCACCTCGGCCACCACCTCGGCCACCACCTCGGCCGTCACCTCGGCCTTCCGCGGCGCCTCGCCCGATGTGCAGTGCGCCAGCCTGAGCGTCTCCAGCCCGCACGACGGTGCCGAGCGCGAGGCCAGCGACGTCGCGCGGCGGGTGGTGAGCATGCCGGCGCCGCACCCATCCCAACACACGCCCCAAGCCGTCTCGCCCCATGCGGCCACGGTGGCCCGCATCCAGCGCATGGGGCAAGGCGCGCCCACCGTGGACGGCGCCACCGCCGCGCGCATCCGCGCCAGCCAGGGCGGCGGGCAGGCGATGCCCGCGCCCCTGCGCCGCTTCATGGAACCCCGCTTCGGCGCGGACTTCTCACGCGTGCGCCTGCACACCGACGCCAATGCGCAGCAGCTCTCGCAGCGCCTGAACGCCCGCGCCTTCACCACCGGGCGCGACGTCTTCTTCAACGCCGGCCAGTACGCGCCCGACACCCCCGCCGGACGCGAGCTGATCGCCCACGAGCTGGCGCACACCATCCAGCAAGGCGAGTCGCCGCGGGCGGTGCAACGCAGCGCGCTCTCACCCGAGGCCTCGGGGCCGACGCCCGCGGAGCAACTCAGCCCCAGCCGCGGTGGCGTGGTCCAGCGCCTGGGCCTGTCCGACATCCTCGACGGCCTGGCCGACCTCGCCGCCAACGTGCCCGGCTACACCCTGCTGACGCTGATCATCGGGCGCAACCCCATCAACATGCGCGTGGTCGAGCGCAACGTGGTCAACATCCTGCGCGCCTTCATCGGCCTCATCCCCGGCGGTGAGCTGCTGTTCCAGGTGCTGCAGCGCCAAGGCATCGTCAGCCGCATCGCCGACTGGGTGGGCGCCCAAACCGCCGCGCTGGGCTTGAACTTCCAGGCCATCCGCGACGCCTTCACCCGCTTCACCGACTCGCTGAGCTGGACGGACATCTTCAGCCCCGGCGACGTCTGGCGGCGCGCACGCGCCACCTTCACGCCCCTCATCGACCGCGTCACCGGCTTCGTGGGCCAACTCATCAGCCAGGCCATCACCTGGTTGAAAGAGACCTTCATGGCGCCGCTGTCGGACTTCTGCCGACAGATCCCCGGCTACGGCCTGGTGACGGTGCTGCTGGGTCGCGACCCCTTCACCGGCGCCGCCGTGCCGCGCACCGCGCTCAACGTGGTGCGGGCCTTCGCCGAGTTCTTCCCCGGCGGCACCGAAAAGGTCGACCAGCTCGTGCAGTCGGGCGCGCTGGAGCGGGCGGCCACCTGGCTGCGCACCGAGACCGCCTCGCGCAACCTCACCTGGGACCGCGTGGCAGGCACCTTCAGCGCCGCCTGGGCCTCGCTGCAGCTCAGCGACGTCATGCACCCCATCGACACGGTCGCGCGCATCGTCGGCCAGTTCAGGCCGCTCATGGGCGACCTCATCGGCTTCGCGGGTGCGGCGCTCATGAAGCTGCTGGAGTTGATCTACGAAGCGGCCATGGGCGCTGGTGGGCGGCGCATCCTGGCCATCCTCACGCGGGCGCGCGCCACCTTCGTGACCATCATCCAGAACCCGGTGGGCTTCCTGCGCAACCTGCTGGGGGCGGTGGCCCAAGGGGTGCGCCAGTTCATGGCCCGCATCCTGGTGCACCTGCGCGACGGCGTCATCGCCTGGCTGACCGGGCCGGTGGCGCGCGCCGGCATCCAGATGCCCGAGCGCTGGGACCTGCAGGGCATCATCTGGTTCGTGCTGCAGATCCTGGGGCTGAGCTGGCAGCGCGTGCGCCAGAAGCTGGTGCGCCTCATCGGTGAGCCGGCCATGGCGGCCATGGAGCGCGGCCTGCAGTTCATCCGCGACGTGCGCGATCGCGGCCTGGTGGCCACGTTGCGCGAACGCGTCGGCGAGTTCTTCGGCAGCTTGCGCGAGTCGGCGCTGGGCGCCATCAAGTCCTTCATCCAGCAGCGCCTGGTGCAAGCCGGCATCGAGCAGCTGCTGTCGATGCTCAGCCCGGTGGGCGCCATCATCCAGGCCATCATCAAGACCTACAACACGATCCAGTTCTTCATCCAGCGCATCAACCAGATCCTGGACCTGGTGGAGTCCATCCTCGACTCGATCTCGGCCATCGCGTCAGGCGCCATCGGCGCGGCGGCCAACTTCGTGGAGCGCACCATGGCGCGCACCATCCCCGTCATCCTCGACTTCCTGGCGCGCTTCATCGGCCTGGGCGACGTGGGCGCGCAGGTGCAGACCACCATCCGCAACCTGCAAGCCGGCGTGGACCGCCTGCTGGACCGCGCGGTGGACTGGATCCGCCGCCAGGCCGGCAACCTGGCCAGCCGACTGATGGGCGGTGACCCGTCGGCGCCACCGCAGCAGCGCCTGCAAAGCGCCGTGCGCGAAGGCGTGGCGGCGGTCAACCGGCTATCGGGCAGCCGCATCGGCATCGCCGTCATCCGTCCCGTGCTCGCCGTCATCCGCACGCGACACCAGCTGCGCAGCCTGGAGGCCGAGGCGCGCAACGGCCGTTGGGCCGTCGTCGGCGTGGTCAACCCCACCATGGCGGAGATGACCTCCAAGGAGCTGGTCGAAGGCCCCAACGCCAGCGCGACCGAACGCCGCTACCAGCCCGCCAATGCCAACGGCTTCGGGACGCTGGCCACCGTCACCGCCCTGCGCACCATCGGTGCGCCCAACAGCCCCACGGCCGAGGGCAACGCCAAATGGAACCAACTGCGCCGGCGCATGTTCTCCGCGGGCTCCGAGTACTACGTGCGGGGGCACCTGATCAACGGCACCTTCGGTGGCCCCGGCAACGACTGGCGCAACCTCACCCCGCTGACGCAGCGCGCCAACAACAGCTCGGTGGCCTCCATGCTGCGCACCTTCGAGGCGCCCGTTCGCGACGCCGTCAACAGCGGCGAGGTCGTCACCATCCGGGTCCAGGCCAACTACAGCGCGCTGGGCCGCAGCGGCGTGGTCGCCGACCTGCGCGCCGGGCGCGTGAGCCTGCCCGGTCGCACGCCGGCCCAGCTCAACGAAATCGCCAACGTGGTCGAGGCCGAAGAGGCCGTGCCCCGCACCATCGTGGCCACCGGCACCGCGGTGCGGGGCGGCGTCACGCGCACGCTCACGCCCAGCACCACCGAAAACGCCGTCGACACCGACCTCAGCCGCTACTTCCTCTCCAGCACCGGGGGCAGCGCCAGCGCGGTGCCGGTGGCCGCCCCCGCCTCCCGCCGCGACGTCAACCTCAGCACCACGAACGACCCCGCCGTGCTGATGACGCTGACCGGCGTGAACGCGGCCATCGCGCAACGCATCATCGCCAGCCGCCCCCCCGGCGGCTACGTGGACCGCGACCACTTCATCGCCAGCCTGAACGCGGGCGGCCGCACCGATGGCGCCACCGTCCTCCACCACATGCTCAGCACCGCCAATGTCCGCATCGTCTACCGCTGAGCCGCCTGACGGCTCGACGCCCAACAGCCTGGCCGACTTCCGCAACCGGCACGCGGGGGAATCCATCGTGGTGTGCGGCTGCGGTCGCTCCCTGACGGCCGACGTGGCCCAAGTCGGGCTCACCACCATCGGCGTCAACGACGTGGGCCGCCTGTTCACCCCCGACTACCTGGTCGTGGTCAACCCCCCACGGCAGTTCCGCCACAGCCGCTTCGAGCACGTGCGCCAAAGCCAGGCCCAGGCCGTCTTCAGCCAGCTCGACCTGGGTGAGTTGCACGCGCCTCAGGTGCGCTTTCGCCTGGGCCGCACCGGGGGCACGGACATCGGCACCGAGGCGGTGCTGCACCACACGCAGAACTCGCCTTACGTCGCCGTTTGCCTGGCGGCCTGGATGGGTGCGCGTCGCATTGGCCTGATCGGGGTCGATTTCAGCGAAGACCACTTCTTCGCACGCACCGGCCGCCACGCGCTGAGCGGGCGGCTTTCGCGCATCGACTCGGAGTACACCGCCCTGGCCGAGGGGCTGAAAGCGCAGGGCATAGAGCTGGTCAACCTCAGCCCCATCAGCCGCCTGCAGGGCCTGCCGCGCACGAGCTTGCAGGACTTCGCGGGTCGGGTGCCCGAGGCACCGTTGGGCGAGCGCGGCCAACGGGTCTTCCTCGTTCACCACCGCTTCCTCACCTGCGGCGAGGTCTTCCACGACGGGCTGCGCCACGCCGCGCGAAGCCTGGGGCTGGCCCACGCCGAGGCCGACTGCCTGGACCCGCGCCTGCCCGAGAAGGTCGCCGCCTTCGCGCCCGACTTGCTGCTGGTGGTGCACGGACGGCGCTTCGTGCAGCGCTGGGGCGATCGCTTCAACAGCTGGGCCCCCGCGAGCCGCAGCGCCGTGTGGCTGGTGGACGAGCCCTACGAGGTCGACGACACCAGCCGCTGGTCACACCACTTCGACACGGTGTTCGTCAACGACGCGGTGACGCTGGGGCGCCACCACCCACGCAGCGGCGGCGTGCACCACCTGCCCATGGCCTTCGACCCGGTGCACTGCCACGCGCCGAGCGACGCCAGCCCGCGGCGCCACCGGGTGGGCTTCATCGGCGGCGCCAACCCCACGCGCGAACGCATGCTGCTGCCCCTGGCGCAAGCGGGCCTGTTGAGCTACGTGGTCGGTGGCCCCTGGCGCTCGCCCCTGCTCAGGCGCCTCACGCTGGCGCCGCGCATCCCGCACGAGCGCACCGCGGCCCTCTACCGGCAGACGGACATCGTGCTCAACGTGTTTCGCGACCGGCACCATTTCAACGCCGCAGGCCTGCGCGAGGGTGCCCCTGGCCCACGCGTCTTCGAGGCCTTGGCGTGTGGTGCGCTGGTGGTGTCCGAGGCGCGCGAGGGCGTGTGCACCACCTTCCCCGAGCTGCCCACCTTCGACGACGACGCGGGCTTGCTGCACCAGGTCCAGCGCCTGCTGGCCGACCCCGAAGCGCGCGAGCAGGCGCTGCGAGCCTGCCAGGCCCGCCTGAGCACGCACCGCTACGCGGACCGGCTCGCACAGGCCCTGGCGCTGGCCCTGGCCCTGACGCGACAGCCGCCCGCAAAGGGCGCCCCCCTGGCACCCCCCGCCCCAGCGCCGCGACACCCGCCAGCGAACCCGCCAGCGAACCCGCCCGCGCTGGCCCTGTCGCCCCTGGTCGCCGCCCCGCGCCGCCACCTGATGTACCACCTGTGGCCCGTGCGCGGCGAGACCTGGCGCTGGAACGTGGCCCAGCTGCTGGAGCGCATCGAGCTGTTCAATGGGCGACGCCTGGTGTCCATCGTCGTCGACGACCGCACCGAAGACCTCGCCGAGGTGCAGGCCGCCTTCGCGGGGCACGGCGTCGAGTTCTTCGTGCGGCCCAATGCGCAAGGCGGCGAGTCCCTCACCTTCCCGATCATGCTGGCCGAGCTGGCGCGCGAGCGCCCCGAGGACCTGAGCTTCTACGCCCACGCCAAAGGCGTGAAGTACGAGCCCGACTTCCCGCCCGCCGTCCAGCGCTGGGCCGAGGCCCAGTACACCGTCACGCTCGACCACTGGCCCACCGTGCGCGCCCACCTGGAGCGCCACGCCATGACCGGCATGCTGCGCCGCGTGGGCCGCTTCGCCAACCACCACCACGTGGGCGACTGGCACTACAGCGGCACCTTCTTCTGGTTCCGCCACGACGCCGTCTTCAGCCGCCGCTGGCAGGACGTGCCCGCCTTCTACGGCGGGGTCGAGGCCTGGCCCGGGATGATGTTCTCCCGCCAGGAAACCAGCTGCCTGCTGCTCGACCAGTTGCGCGAGCTGCCCTACCGGGATCGCTTCTGGGCCCACCGAGGCACCCCGGCGCTCCGGCAGTGGCTGCGCCACCAGAAGGCCCCGACGCCGCCCGCCGACCTGCTCAAGCCACTCGCTTTCGAAGGACACGCGCACCCGCGCCTGGAGCAGCGCCCCGCCGAGTTCGGCGCGTGGTTGCGACAACTCCTGGCCGACCGCCCCCGTCACCTGCTGCTCATCGGCCCCCGGCAAGAGGGCGTGGCTTGGCACGTTCAACGCCACGCCGAAGCCAGCGGCCAGCCCATCCAGGTCTGGCAACTGCCAGCCGGGGCCGACAGCTCAGCGTCGGAGCTGGCCACCCTGCCCACTCAGGTCGACGCCGTGTTCATCGACGGCGTCCCCGGCCACGCGGGCTGCCAGCGCAACGTCGAGCTGGCTCAGCGCCTGGGCGCGCGCCACATCGCCCTGCACGACATCGTCGACTCCGACTGGCACGCCGCCTCGGGCTGCTGCGTCAGCCGGGTCTGGGCCGAGCTCGCGGCGCGCCAAACTGGCGAGCTCACCACCCACGTCGATGGGGGCGAATGGGGTGGCATCGGCGTGTGGCGGCTGGCACCCGACTGGGCACTCAAGCCTGAGCCAAAGCCTGATCCAGGTCCGCCAGCAGGTCATCGATGTGTTCGATGCCCACCGACAGGCGAACCGTGTCCTCACCCACCCCCGCTTTCAACAGCTCAGCCGGCGTGAGCTGGCGGTGCGTGGTGGACGCCGGGTGCGTGGCCAGCGAGCGCACATCGCCGATGTTGACCAGGCGCGTGAACAGCTTCAGCCCGTCGAGGAAGCGCGCCCCGCCTTCGCGGCCACCCGGCACGCCGAACGTCAGCACGCCCGAGCCCTGGCCCGACAGGTACTTCTGCACCAGCGGGTTCTCCGGGTGGTCGGCCAGGCCGGCGTAGTTCACCCACTTCACGCGCGGGTGCTTCTGCAGGTGCTGCGCGATCCTCAGCGTGTTCTGGCTGATGCGGTCCATGCGCAAGCCCAGCGTCTCCACGCCTTGCAGGATCAGGAAGGCGTTGAAGGGCGACAGCGCCGCGCCCATGTTGCGCAGCGGCACCACGCGCGCACGGCCGATGTAAGCCGCCGCCCCCAGCGCCTCGGTGTAGACCACGCCGTGGTAGCTCACGTCGGGCTCGTTGAGGCGCTTGAAACGCGCCTTGTGCTGGGCCCAGGGGAACTTGCCCGAGTCCACGATGGCACCGCCGATGCTGGTGCCATGCCCGCCGATGTACTTGGTCAGCGAGTGCACGACGATGTCGGCGCCGTGCTCGATGGGGCGGCACAGGTAAGGCGAAGGCACGGTGTTGTCGACGATCAGGGGCACGCCGTGGCGGTGCGCGATCTCGGCGATGCGCGCGATGTCCGTGATGGCGCCCGACGGGTTGCCCAGCGACTCGACGAAGATCGCCTTGGTGCGCTCGTCGATGAGGGGCTCGAAGCTGGCCGGGTCGCGGTGGTCGGCGAAGCGCGTGGTGATGCCGTACTGCGGCAGCGTGTGCGCAAACAGGTTGTAGGTGCCGCCGTACAACGCGGTGGACGACACGATGTTGTCGCCGGCCTCGGCGATGGTCTGGATGGCGTAGGTCACGGCCGCCTGGCCCGACGCCAGCGCCAGCGCCCCGATGCCGCCTTCGAGCGCCGCGATGCGCTGCTCCAGCACATCGGTCGTCGGGTTCATGATGCGGGTGTAGATGTTGCCCGGCACCTTCAGGTCGAACAGGTCGGCGCCATGCTGGGCGCTGTCGAAGGCGTAGGCCGCCGTCTGGTAGATGGGCACCGCCACCGCTTTGGTGGTCGGGTCCGGCGAGTAGCCGGCGTGCACGGACAGGGTTTCGAATTTCCAGTTGTTCTGACTCATGTGGCCTCCTTCGGCGAACAGCCCTCCACCGTAGCGGATGGTGGCAGGCTTGCCAAGTGCGGAGATCGGCTGTGAACATGCCATCGGGGCATGAGCAGGGACATGAGCCGGGTGCACGTGCCCTTCCCCGCTGGCCAGGTCCGGAAACCTTGATGACAGCGCGCGACGCAGGGGCACGGCCCCACCCATTCGCAGGTTCGAAGGTGCTCCCGGGCGGAGCCCAGCGGTGAGAAAATCGCCGCACAGCGGCACCGAATGACCGCGCAGACACCAGGGAACCCCATGCAACGCCTGAGCCACGTCACCCGCGTCATCGCGGCCATCGCCCTCGCCTGCGGCGCGGGCCTCGCCCAAGCGGGCTCGCTGACCGACCCCGGCACCACCACCTTCGAGAGCCAATGGATCGGTGACGTCACAACGCCCGTGACCATCGGCGCCGATCACACCGTGATCCTGGACACGTTCGGCGACCTGTTTGTGCTGGAGACGGCCCTGATCAACCAAGGCAAGGTGGAGGTTCGAGGCGGCGATGACGCCTACTACCGGGCCACCCTGTTTTCTGCGGGTGAGCTGGTGAACCGCGGCACCTGGAACTTTGGCAACCAAGTCGACGCCCACCTCTTCGGTGAATTCGACAACCGGGCCGGCGTGATCCAGATCGGTGTCAACAGCGAAGTGAACCTGCACGGATCCACGCCCCTGACGGGCCGCATCCACGGGGCCTCCACCACCAGCAACCTGCTGGCCCACGCCGTCCAGAACGCGACCTTCTCCGGCCACGTGAACTTGATTTCAGCCCCGCTGCCGCCCCACGGCTCTGCCGGCCCCATGCAGGCCAGCGGCACCCTGACGGTGGACGGCACCTTGCGCGCATCCGGCCTGGCGCTGACGTCGGACACCACGTTGCAAGGCGCGGGGCGCACGGTGCTCGCCGGTGGCGCCATCGGCTTGGCCTCACCCGCGCTGCCCGCCCAGCTGACCGTTGCCGCGGGCCACACCCTCCAGGGGCACGGCCAGGTCGCGGGCGCACCGGTGCTCAACCAAGGCACGCTGGAGGCCACCCGTGGCCAGACCCTGGTGCTCGATGCGGGCCTGGTGCAACAAGGAGACGGCTCGCTGACCCTGGTCAACGGCACCCTGAAGACGCCGCTGCTGCGCGTGGACGGCGGCGTGCTGGAGATCGGCCCCGGTGCCACGGTGGTCGACGGAGACATCGAAGTGGGCGCCGGCCAAGTCGTGCTGCACGCGGACGCCGATGCCAGCGGGTGGCGCTCCAAAGTCAGCGGCGAGCTGACCCTGTCCGAGCGCTCCACCTTGGAGCTGGTCGTCGACGAATCCAATGCCGGCTTGATCTCCGTGGTGGTCGGTGAGTTCCACGCCGACGGCAACCTGCTGTTGACGTTCGCCGAAGGCACTTCCTTGCTCGACGCCTACATCGTGGAACTCTGGGGCTGGACCAGCGGGAGCTTCCGCTCGGTGCAGGTTGGCATCGCGGGGGCCACGCCGCAGGCCTGGGCCATCGCTTACCAGCAAGACGAGACGTTGATCATCACCGCGGTGCCTGAACCGCACTCGGCGTGGCTGCTGACCTTCGGACTCGCCATGCTGGCGTGGCTCGCACACGCACGTCGGCGCCGGGCTCAACCCGCCTCGGCCTTCACGCCCCCCGCCACCGCCCCCACGTCGCGCAACGCCGGCGCCTGCTGACCGAACAACACGGGCAGGTAGTCGCGCTGCTGCGCCCTGCCTCGCTTCATCAGCCAAGCCTCGCCGCCAGGCAACAGCCTTGCCATGCGATGCAGGGCCTGGTTGAACAGCATCATCCACAGCGGGTACCAGGGCAGCGTCCACACCGGCAAGCCGAGGTCGCGCAGCGTCTCGTTGCCCATGCACAGGCGCGCGATGCTCAACTGCATCGACCGGTTGAAGCGGCCCATCAGCCCGCCCCAGCGCGGGTAGTGACGGTGCAGCGGCTCGTTGGCCAGGGCCTGCGCCAGGCGGGCGCTGTCGGCGTCGGCCATGCGCTGGCTCAGCAGGTTCTTGAACAGCCAGGCCATGCCGGAGCGCTCGCCATCGGCCAGGTCATGCAGCAGGCTTTCGTCCACGCCATTGACCCAGGCGATGCAGCGCCACAGGTGCATGACGGCGGCTTTGTCTTCGCGGCTCAGCGGGATGCCCACCAGCTTGAGCCCCAACAGGTAGACCACGCTGAAGCCCAGGTACGTGGCCTGCATGTCCGTCTGGTTGACGGGCACACCGAGGTCGGCTTCGTCCCAGGTGGTTTGCTGTGAGACGTGGTGGCGCACCAGCGCGTGGATGACGCGCACGCGCAAGGTGCTTTTGAAGCCGTCCCCACCGCGCAGCATGGCGCCGGGTTCGGTCACGTCGATCCACCACTTGGTGGTCTCGGCGATGCGGCGGGCGGCGCCTTTCTCCAGCGCCCCGGTGGCCAGCAAGGTCTGGTTGACGGCAGCGAGTTGGTAGCCCGCCATCAGGCCCGTCACCGCCAGCGCCCGCATGCCGGCGCGCCCCCCCAGCCCGCACACCTGTGCGCCACGGATCAGCCGTTGCTCGTCCACCCAGTCAGGCAGGCGCTCGACGTGTTCGAAAAAAGCCCGCAAGGCCGGCGAGGCATCGGGCACGGCGGTCACGCCCGCCTCGATGGCCTGGTTGACCTGGGCCCAGGCGGCGCGCATGCCGCTGGCCTGCATCCAAGCCACCAGTTGGTCGGCCAGCGGGTCGCCCTGCATCAGGCCTTGACCCAGCTTCGCCCACTCGGCTTCGGTGGGCTCACAGGGGACGCCAGAGGGGATCTGGCCGACGATCAGCCGCGCGGCGCGGCGAGCGCGGCCCACCTCGCAGCCATGGCGAGCGGGGAACGGGGCGGCAGGACCGGGTTGGAAGGCGCTCATGCTCTCGCTCCTCAGCGGGTCGGGTGCGGCGCCAAAGCGGCGGCGGCGCGCAGGGCTGCCTCGCTCACGGGCCCTTCAGCAGGATCCAGGAACAGGTCGATGATGGGCGTGACGCCCGGCTTGACCAGGTAGCCCGAGAAGTCGGTGACACCCACCTGACGCAGCACGGCCTCGTCGACGAGGCTGCGCCCCGTCAGCGAACGCGCATCGGCGGTGAGCACGTGCCAGGCCGCGTCCGCCATGACCTCGGGCTTGCGCCCCATCTCCCCCAGGCCCACGCTGGCCACGTTCAGCGCCGAGGTGGCGATGATGGTCTGCGGCCACAGCGTGTTCACCGCGATGCCTTGGGCTTTGAGCTCTTCGGCCAGGCCCAGCGCGATCAGGCTCATCGCGTACTTGGACGTGGTGTAAGCCGCGTGCACGCCCAGCCACTTGGGGTCGAGGTTCAGCGGCGGCGACAGCGACAGGATGTGCGGGTTGGCCGCGCGCTGGAGGTGCGGCAGGCAGGCCTGGGCGCACACGAAGCTGCCGCGCACGTTGATGTCCATCATCAGGTCGTAGCGCTTGAGCGGGGTGTCGGGCGTGCGCGTGAGGCCGATGGCGCTGGCGTTGTTGACGAGGATGTCGATGCCACCGAAGTGCTCGGCCGCGCGGGCCACGGCGGCCTGCACGGCGTCTTCGTCGCGGATGTCGACCTGCAGGGCCAGGGCACGCCCGCCTGCGGCTTCGACCTCGGCTGCCGCGGTGTGGATGGTGCCGGGCAGGCGCGGGTCGGGCTCGGCGGTCTTGGCGGCGATGACGACGTTGGCGCCATCGCGCGCAGCGCGCAGCGCGATCGCCAGGCCGATGCCGCGGCTGGCGCCGCTGATGAAGAGGGTCTTGCCGGAAAGCGTGGCCATGTGAATGAGGGGCGTTGTCAGGTCAGGCACGACCCTATCCGGGACGGCGCGCGCCCGCTTGCGTCAACTGGCTGCGTCAGGGCAAGTCCCTGGTTTGTTGCCACACGCCCAAGCGGCGCGAGCCCGTGATGATGTCGCTGGGCCTCAGCCCCGTGACCTGCCGGATCGCGTGGCTGAAGTGGCTGGCGTCCGGGTAGCCCAGCGCCAAGGCGAGCTGGGTGAGGCTCTCGCCGCTGTGAACGCAGTCGAGCAGGCCCCGCGCGCGCTTCCAGGCCCGAAAGGCCCGCCAGCCGCCACCCACCTCGTCCTTGAAGACGTGCATGAAGCGCGACGCCGACAGGCCGCAAAAGGCCCCGGCGTCGGCGGCCAGCCAGGCGATGGCCGGGTCGGCCCGCACGCGCTCGACCACCCCGGCCACCCGGGCGTCGAGCGTGCGCCTGGGCAGGGGGCGGCCCAGGACCAGGCGGTCGAGTTCGGCGTCGGGCTCGCGGCCCGCATCTCGCCAGCCGCGCAGGTCGGCCTCGCACAGGTCGGCGAGGGCCTGCCGCCAGGCGCGCTCAGGCAGGTGCTCAGGCTGAAAAGGCCCCGACGGGCAAGGCCCGCCCCAGTCCACGAACTCCGGCTCGATCAGGTAACACAGCACCGGGCCGCGCTCGACGCAGATCTGGTGTGCCACGCCCGGCGGCAGGCGAACCGCCGGGGCGTCCCACTGCGAGCCGTCGGACAGGGACAGCCGCAGCGCGCCCTCCAGCGCGCCGTAGCACACGGCCGCACCGAAGACCCGCGGGCGGGGACGGCCCAGCGCCCCCCGGTAGAGGACGCGGTCGGTGGAAGTGAAGAGGAAGGCGGGCGACGACATGGCCGCACGATACCCGCCCCGCGCCGTGAACAAGGGCACAAGGCGGGTGAGGAAAAGCCTCGGGGGGTTTGACAACGGGCAGCTCACAAATAGAATGAACGTTCATTCAGTTTTCATTTTGACTCCTTCCCGACCCGATCAGAGGCCCCGCATGTCCACGTCCCGCCCCCCTCATCCCCTCTGGCTGCCTGGTGCGGCCGCCCTGGCCTCAGCCTTGGTCGCCACCTTCGTGCTGGCGGGTTGCGGTCGCAGCGAAGCCGACCCGGCCTCCGGCGGCCCCGGCGGCGCGGCGCCCCAGGTCAGCATCCTGAACATCCAGCCCCAGGCGGTGACGCTGACGGCGGAGCTCTCCGGGCGCACCGCCGCCTTCCAGCTCGCGGAGGTGCGCCCGCAGGTCACGGGCCTGATCCAGGCGCGCGCCTTCACCGAGGGCAGCGAGGTCAAGGCCGGCCAGTTGCTCTACCAGATCGAGCCGGCCACCTACGAGGCGGCGCTGGACAGCGCCCGCGCCGCACTCGCCAAGGCCGAGGCCAACCTGATCACCACGAAGCTGAAGGCCGGCCGCTACGACGAGCTCGCCGGCATCGACGCCGTCAGCAAGCAGGCCCGCGACGACACCCAGGCCGCGCTCAAGCAAGCGCAGGCCGAAGTGGCCGCCGCGCAAGCCGCCGTGCGCAGCGCGCAGATCAGCCTCAACCACACCCGCGTCAGCGCCCCGATCGCCGGTCGCATCGGCCGCTCGGCGGTCACCGCCGGCGCCCTGGTCACGGCCAACCAGGCCACCGCCCTGGCCACCGTGCAGCAGCTCGACCCGATCTACGTGGACGTGACCCAGACCAGCGCCGAACTGCTGCGCCTGCAGCGCGACCTCAACGAGGGCCGCCTGCAACGCGCAGGCGATGGCCAGGCCCAGGTTCAGCTGCTGCTGGAAGACGGCAGCACCTACCCGCTCGCAGGCAAGCTGCAGTTCTCGGAGGTGTCGGTGGACACCACCTCGGGCAGCGTGACGTTGCGCGCGGTCTTCCCCAACCCCAAGCGTCAGCTGCTGCCGGGCATGTACGTTCGCGCCTTGGTGAACAAGGGCGTGGACCCGCAGGGCATCCTGGCGCCGCAGGCCGCCGTCTCGCGCGACGCCAAGGGCAACGCCACGGCCCTGGTGCTGGGCACCGACGGCAAGGTGCAGGCGCGCACGCTGCAGACCACGCAGTCGGTGGGCGACCAGTGGCTGGTGTCGTCTGGCCTGAAGGCCGGTGACAAGCTCATCGTCGACGGCCTGCAACAGGTCCAGCCCGGCGCGCCCGCCCAAGGCGTCGAGACACGTCCGGCATCGGCTGCCGCCCCGTCCGCCTCCGCCGCCCGCGCGAACTGAGGAGCCCCCGCATGTCCCGCTTTTTCATCGACAGGCCCATCTTCGCGTGGGTCCTGGCCATCGTCGTGATGCTGGCTGGCGCCCTGGCCATCCGCACGCTGCCCATCTCGCAGTACCCCAGCATCGCCCCGCCCCAGGTGTCCATCAACACCGCCTACCCCGGCGCTTCGGCCAAGACCCTGGAGGACACCGTCACCCAGGTCATCGAGCAGAAGATGAAGGGCATCGACGGCCTGACCTACATGGCCTCGACGTCGGACTCGGCCGGCAACGTGAGCATCACGCTGACGTTTGCCGCCGGCACCGACCCCGACATCGCCCAGGTGCAGGTGCAAAACAAGCTGCAGGCCGCCACACCGCTGCTGCCGCAAGAGGTGCAGCGCCAGGGCGTGCAGGTGGTCAAGTCCACCGTCAACTTCCTGATGGTGCTGGGCTTCGCGTCCGAGGACGGCAGCATGGGCGACGCCGACTTGGCCGACTACGTCTCCTCCAACGTGATCGACTCGCTCAGCCGCGTCGAGGGCGTGGGCGAGGTGCAGCTGTTCGGTGCGCAGTACGCCATGCGCATCTGGATGGACCCGAACCAGCTCAACCAGTTCAACCTGACACCCGCTGACATCAGCGCGGCCGTGCAGGCGCAGAACGCACAGGTCTCCGCCGGCCAGCTGGGCGCCGCCCCCGCGGCCAAGGGCCAGCAGCTCAACGCCACCATCACGGCGCAAAGCCGCCTGCAGACGGCCGAGCAGTTCGGCGCCATCCTGCTCAAGACCCAGGCCGACGGCTCGGCCGTGCGCCTGCGCGACGTCGCCCGCGTGGAGCTGGGCGCCGAGAGCTACGCCACCGTGTCCCGCTACAACGGCAAGCCCGCTGCGGGCGTGGCCATCAAGCTCGCCACCGGCGCCAACGCGCTGGCCACGGCCAAGGCCGTCGAAGCCAAGGTCGAGGAGATGCAGCAGTTCATGCCCCATGGCATGAAGGTGGTCGTGCCTTACGACACCACGCCTTTCGTCGAGGTCTCCATCCACGAGGTGGTCAAGACCTTGGTCGAAGCCGTCGTGCTGGTCTTCCTCGTGATGTACCTGTTCCTGCAGAACTTCCGCGCCACGCTGATCCCGACGATTGCCGTGCCGGTGGTGCTGCTGGGCACCTTCGGTGTGATGGCCGTGGCGGGCTTTTCGATCAACACGCTGACGATGTTCGGCCTGGTGCTGGCCATCGGCCTGCTGGTGGACGACGCCATCGTGGTGGTCGAGAACGTCGAGCGCGTGATGAGCGAAGAGGGCCTGTCACCCAAGGAAGCCACGCGCAAGTCCATGGGCCAGATCACCGGCGCGCTGGTGGGCATCGCCCTGGTGCTGTCGGCGGTGTTCGTGCCCATGGCCTTCTTCGGTGGCTCCACGGGCGTGATCTACCGCCAGTTCTCCATCACCATCGTCTCGGCCATGGTGCTGTCGGTGCTGGTGGCCATGGTGCTGACGCCCGCCTTGTGCGCGACGCTGCTCAAGCCGGTGGCCAAGGGCCATCACATCGCCGACAAGGGCTTCTTCGGCTGGTTCAACCGCCGTTTCGACCAAGCCACCAACGGCTACCAGGGCGTCGTGGGCCGCATGCTGCAAAAGCGCGGCCGCCACCTGGTGGTCTATGGCGGCCTCGTCATCGCGATGGGCGTGCTGTTCGTGCGCCTGCCCACCGCCTTCCTGCCCGATGAAGACCAGGGCATCCTGTTCTCGCAGATCCAGCTGCCGGCCGGCGCCACGCAGGAGCGCACGCTCAAGGTGGTCGAGCGCGTGGAGCAGCACTTCCTGCAAGCCGAGAAGGACAACGTGAAGTCCATCTTCACCGTGGCCGGCTTCAGCTTCGCGGGCCAGGGCGAGAACATGGCCATCGGCTTCGTGCAGCTCAAGGACTGGAGCGAACGCACCAGCGCCGCACAAAGCGTGCAGGCCGTGGCCGGCCGTGCGATGGGCGCCTTCATGCAGTTCAAGGACGCGATGGCTTTTGCCTTCGCGCCACCTGCGGTGCTCGAGCTCGGCAACGCCACCGGCTTCAACCTGTACCTGCAAGACCGCGGCGGCATCGGCCACGAGGCCCTGATGCAGGCGCGCAACCAGTTCCTGGGCATGGCCGCGCAGCACCCCGACCTCGCAGGCGTGCGCCCCAATGGCCTGGAGGACTCGCCCCAGCTCAAGCTGGTGGTGGACCAGGCCAAGGCCGGCGCGCTGGGCGTCTCGGTGACCGACATCAACGCCATGCTGTCGACCGCCTGGGGCAGCGCCTACGTCAACGACTTCATCGACCGGGGCCGCGTCAAGAAGGTCTACCTGCAGTCGGACGCCCACTTCCGCATGCAGCCCGAGGACCTGAACCAATGGCGCGTGCGCAACAGCAGCGGCCAGATGGTGCCCTTCTCCGCTTTTGGCGAGGCACGCTGGGAGCTGGGCTCGCCCCGACTGGAGCGCTACAACGGCCTGGCCGCCGTCGAGATCATGGGCGCACCCGCTGCAGGCAAAAGCTCGGGCGCGGCGATGAAGGCGGTCGAAGAGATCGCGGCCAAGCTGCCCGCCGGCGTCGGCATCGCGTGGACGGGGCTGTCTTACCAGGAGCGCCTCTCGGGCTCGCAAGCGCCCGCGCTGTACGCGATCTCGCTGCTGGTGGTGTTCCTGTGCCTGGCCGCGCTGTACGAGAGCTGGTCCATCCCCGTGGCGGTGATGCTGGTCGTGCCCCTGGGCGTGATCGGGGCGCTCCTGGCCGCAGGCCTGCGCGGGCTGTCCAACGACGTGTACTTCCAGGTCGGCCTGCTGACCACCATCGGCCTGTCCGCGAAGAACGCGATCCTGATCGTCGAATTCGCCAAGGAGCAGATGGAGCGCGGCCTGGGCCTGATCGAAGCCACGCTGCAAGCCGTGCGACTGCGCCTGCGCCCCATCCTGATGACCTCGCTGGCCTTCGCCCTGGGCGTGTTGCCGCTGGCGATTGCCACGGGCGCGGGCTCGGGCAGCCAGAACGCCATCGGCACCGGCGTGCTCGGCGGCATGATCGCCGCCACCGTGCTGGGCATCTTCTTCGTGCCGGTCTTTTTCGTGGCGATGCGCACGCTCTTGCCTGGCCGCAACGACGGGGCCTCGGCCACCACCGTGAGCGCCCAGGACACGCAGACCGCCCTCCCCTCCAACCAGGAAGGTGCATGACATGAACCCCCTCAACCACACTCGCGCCGCGCTCACGCTGAGCACCATCACCCTGGCCGCCCTGCTGAGCGCCTGCGGCACGATGGCACCGGACTACCAGCGTCCCGCCGCCCCGGTGGCAACCCACTGGTCCGACGACGCCACCTCGGCACCTGCCACGGCACAGGTTCAGGCCGCCGCCGACCTCGGCTGGCGCGACTTCTTCACCGACGACAGGCTGCGCCAGGTCATCGAGCAGGCCTTGAACAACAACCGCGACCTGCGCGTGGCCGCGCTCAACGTCGAGAAGGCCCAGGCCCAGTTTCGCGTGCAGCGCGCCGACCTGTTCCCTGGCGTCAACGCAGCCGGCGGCCAGACCGCCCAGCGCTTGCCAGCCAGCCTGAGCAGCACCGGCGAGCCCACCATCACGCGCCAGTACACCGCCACGCTGGGCGTGAGCGCCTACGAGCTCGACCTGTTCGGCCGCGTGCGCAGCCTGCGTGACGCCGCCCTGGCGCAGTACCTCGCCACCGAAGACGCCCAGCGCAGCGCGCAGATCAGCCTGGTCGCCCAGGTGGCCACGGCCTACCTGACGCTGGCAGCCGACCAGGAGCGACTGGCGCTGGCCAAGCAGACGCTGTCCAGCCGCCAGGAAACCCTGCGCATCACGCAAAAGAGCCACGAGTTCGGCGCGTCTTCCGCGCTCGACGTGCGCCAGGTGCAGACCACCGTCGAAGCCGCACGCGCCGACGTCGCCAGCTACACCAGCCTCGTCGCGCAAGACCGCAACGCGCTGACGCTGCTCGTGGGTGGCCCGGTCAAGGCCGAGCTGCTGCCCACCGCCGGCACCCAGGCCGCGCTGACGATCACGCAAGACCTGCCCGCCGGCATGCCGTCCGAGGTGCTGCTCAAGCGCCCCGACGTGCAGCAGGCCGAACGCGCCCTGCAAGCGGCCAACGCCAACATCGGCGCGGCGCGTGCAGCGTTCTTCCCGCGCATCACACTCACCGGCAGCGCGGGCGCAGCCAGCGCCTCGCTCGATCAGCTCTTCCAGGGCGGCCAGGGCTTCTGGTCCTTCGCACCGCAGATCACGCTGCCCATCTTCGACGCCGGGCGCAACCGCGCCAACCTGAAGGTGGCTGAAATCGAGCGCGACATCGGCGTGGCCCAGTACGAAAAGGCCATCCAGTCGGCCTTCAAGGACGCCTCCGATGCGCTCGCTCAGCGCGCCACCATCGGCGAGCAAGCCACCGCCCAGCAGGACCTGGTCACCGCCAGCCAGGACGCCTTTCGCCTGGCCGACGCCCGCTACCGCCGCGGGCTGGACGACTACCTCAGCACGCTCGACGCCCAGCGCTCGCTCTACAGCGCCCAGCAAGGCCTGATCACGGCGCGCCTGTCCCAGCAGGTCAACCGCATCACGCTCTACAAGGTGCTGGGCGGGGGCGTGCGAGACGCTTCCAGCGCGCGCGACGCCGAGCAGCGACAATCGGGCTCCTGATCCCCGAAGACCTCCGCCGCCTCCACCAGCCATGTGCGCCGCCCTGTCCCCCCACCACGTCCACACCGACCGAGCCCTGGTGCGCCGCCAGCAGGTGCTCGATGCGGCCGCCGACTGTTTTCGCCGACGGGGCTTCCACGGTGCCTCCATGGCCGAGATCGCCAAGGCGGCGGGCATGAGCCCCGGCCACATCTACAACCTGTTCGAGAACAAGGACGACGTCATCGCGGCCATCGTCGAGCGCGACCGCGATGAAATCGTGCGCCGCATCGAGGAAACCCTGGATGGCGACGACGTGACCGGGGCCATGCTCGGCTGCATCGAAGAAAGCTTCCAGGAGCCCAACCGAGAAGCCGAAGCCGCCCTCAACCTGGAGGTGCTGGCCGAGGCCAGCCGAAACGCCAAGCTCGCCGAAGTCGTCGTGGACAGCGAAACGGTGATCCGCAACAAAGCCATGGTGCTCATCCGCATGGCCCTCGGCCCCGCCGCCGACGCCCTGCCGCCCGACGAAATCGAGGCCCGCGCCACGGTCGTGGGTGCCGTCTTCAACGGGCTGATGGTGCTCAGCGTGAGCCAGCCACAGCTCAATCAGGCCGCCGTCACGCGCGTCATGCAGCGCATCATGCGCCTGCTCATCGAGCCCTGATCAAGCCGCCAGGCCATCCTCCGCGATCACCCGCGCCAGGTTGCGTTCGGCCAGCGCCGTGATGGTCACGAAGGGGTTCACACCCACCGAGCCCGGCACCAGCGAGCCGTCCACCACGTACAGGCCCGGGCAGCCCTTGACGCGCCCGAAGCCATCGGTGGCGCGGCCCAGCAGGCAGCCGCCCAGCGGGTGGTAGGTGAAGTCGTCAGACACCACCTTGCCGCCACCGAACAGGTCGGTGCGGTACACCGTGCCCTGCCTGCGGTTGATGACGTCGAGCAGCGCTCGCAGGTCCTGCACGCTCTTGGCGTTCTGCTCGCGGCGCCAGTCCAGGCTGACCTGGCCCGTGGCCGCATCGAAGCGGAAGGTGGCGCGCTCGGGGTTCTTCGTCACGCCCAGGTACATGCTCACCCAGTTCTCGAAGCCCGTGGGCAGTGGCGTGATCTCGGCAAAAACCGGCCGCGTCGGGTGGCCCCAGTCGTCGATGCCCATCAGCGGCATGGTGCTTTGCAGCTTGCCCGTGGGCGACCACAGGTGGTTGGCACGCGCGGCCATCACGTTGCCGTTGTGGCCCCAGCCACGGCCCACTTCGCCGTTGAGGCCAGGCAAGTCGCCCGTGTCACGCGCCTTGACCAGCAGCTCGCTGGTGCCCAGGCTGCCCGCGCCCATGAACAGCGCGCCGCAGCGCAACTGCACGTCGGCCTGCACATGGCCAAGCTCGTCGATCTCGCGCACGTCCAGCAGGTAGCCGCCTTGCGGGCTCACGCGGATGCGTCGCACCTGCTGCAGCGTGTAGATCGTCACGCGGCCCGTGCCCACCGCATCGGCCAGGTAGGTCTTGTCCAGGCTGCGCTTGCCGTGGTGGTTGCCGTAGATCACCTCCTGCGCCAGGGCCGAGCGCGGCACCAGGTTCTTCTCTTCCTGCGCCAGGTGGTTCACGTCGTACACCGTGGGCACGAACATCGTCTTGAAGCCCGACTGGTGGGCCTGGTCGCGCGCCACGCGTGCGAAGCGGTAGGCGGCCGACGATTCGAACCAGGTCGGGTCCACGTGGTTGACCCCCAGCACCGAGTTGGCCAGCGGGAACCAGCGCTGGTACATCTCGTCGGCGCCCACCTGCGGCAAGATCTCTTCGAAGTAGCTGCGCTTGGGCGTGACCGCCATCGAGCCGTTGACCAGCGAGCCACCGCCCACGCCCCGGCCCACGTAGACCGAGATGCCGGGGTAATTCACGCGGTCGAGCACCCCCGCGTAGCGGTCGATGTTGCGGTTGATGACGTCCAGGCCCAGGAAGGAGCTGACCGGCGCCTCGGTGCGGGACTTGAACCACATGGCGCGCCCATCCGCGGCGGTGGTCTTGGCGAAGATGCGGCCATCGGACGCGGGTTGCGTCCACAGGCGGCCCATCTCCAGCATGACCACGGGCACACCGGCCTGGGCCAGGCGCAAGGCGGCCACGGCCCCACCGTAGCCGGTGCCGATCACCACCGCGGGCAGGCGCCCCTGCTGGGCCAGTTGACCCAGTGGCATCGCGGGCTGGGCCAGGCTGGGGTCCAAGCGCTGGTCTCGGCTGGGGGCCGCGGTGCTGGCCACCGCGGCGTGGAGCCCAAAGGCCGACCAGGACGAGGCGGCGGCGGCCTGCAAGGCGGCGTGGCCCAGGAAACGGCGACGGGTCAAGCTCATGGCGAATCGATGTAGACACAACGACATTCATTCAACACGACGCACACATCCCCCAGAGAGCCCAGCCCCTGCGCCAAGCCGGCGCACGAGGGGCAAACACCTGAACGAGGGAGGCCCGGCAGGCCCTGGGAGAGAGGGAAAGTCCGGAGCCGGCGCCGGATCGCCCCTTCGGGCGGCCGGAGGCGACCTCAACCAGAAGACGCAAAGGCCGATAACACGGAAGCCATTCTTTCAAACTGCACAGCCCACATGAAAAACGCACACATCCACGCCACCGCATTCGCGCTGGCCCTCTGCGCAGGTGGCAGCACCTGGGCCCAGACCACGCCCCATCGCGACTGGTCCGGTTTTCACGCCAGTGGGTTCCTCGGCGCCACCCACGGCCAGTCGGACGCCAGAACCGTGACTGGCCGGCTTCAGTACTTCGTCGATGAAGACGCCGTCCAGATCGCCCGCGCAGGTGACAACAAGCTGGGCCAATCGAATGTGTCGGGCGGACTGGCCTTCGGCTGGAACAAGCAACTTGACCAGCTCCTGGTGGGCGTCGAAGCCAGCGCCAACAGCCTGTCGTTCGACAAAGAAAAGGTCCGCGGCGAGGTCTATGACTCCGCGCCCGGCACCTCGTTCACCCTGCGCCAGTCGGTTCGCGCCAACTGGATGTCCGCCTTGCGCCTGCGCCTGGGCTGGGCCCAAGGCAACTGGCTGGCCTACGTCAGCGGGGGCGTGGCCCACACGAAGCTCAAACTCAACGTCACCCTGACCGACAACGCCTTCGACGGTTTTTCCCAAGCGTCCACCTCGGAATCCGTGACCGGCCCGACCTTGGGCTTTGGCGGCGAATACGCGCTCGACTCGAAGTGGTCGATCCGGGCCGACTACCACCGCACCCGCTTCGGCAGCGTCAATGCGGTGTCGGACGTGACCTCGACCAACAACTCGGGCGGCACCTTGCTCCACAAGGCCAACCTGACCGTTGACAGCGCGTTCGTGGGGCTGAACTACCGCTTCAGGTGAGGCGGGCAAGAAAAAACCCCGTGAACCTGACGATTCACGGGGCTTGTTCTGGTGGGCGGTGCAGGGTTCGAACCTGCGACCCCTGCCGTGTGAAAGCAAAAAATCGCCTTTGCGAATCAATCACTTAGCGCCAAAATCCATTCTAAATCAATCACTTAGCGATCGACAAGATAACACAAGATCACTCCAAATCTTACGATCACTGTCCCAAAATTGTCCCAGCGAGAGGGTACCTCTATGAGGTCGCAATCGGTCACCCAAGGAATTCCAGTGGGTGTGCAACGCGCTGTGCGCGCACTAACGACGAAATGTTGTGCCGCGTGAGTCCGAGGGTCTTAAGGAATGCCGCGTAGGTGCGCCTTGCCCTGAGCAAGGGGACCAGAGCCTTACCATGGCGGGCTGGTTGCCACGCGTCAGATGAAATCATGCCAAACCGCTTCATCACCATCTGCAATGGGTCATTGGTGAACAGCAGACTATCGAACCCTGAACACCAAAATTGCTCTTCAACCGGACGTCTCGACGCGAAGGCGACCTCCTTGTCCGCCCACGCCCGTGCATGAAGGGCTAATGCTGCAGTTGCCATGTCCAGGGCCCAGTCACCAAGCAATGGGCCAAGAACAAAGTTCTTGTCTTTTGCAAGACTGAACAAGAGTGCGTGGATCCTATCTGGCCCCTCTTGGGAAAACGAACTACACACCTCCGTATCTGGCTTCGTTTGGCCAGAAGGCGCAACGCCCGGTCGCTCGTAGATCGAGCCCGTTCGCAAGTTCCATCTGTCATGGAGATATCGCTGGACACGCTCGGCGGCGATCACCTTAACGCGACGCCATTCAGACGCACCTGGTTCGCTGCTCGCATACGAGCAAACTTCAATCGAATCAAGGTGAACATGAAGGGCTGAGTAAGGTCGGTAAGCGTCAGCCTTGACAAGCAATGAGGAAGACGCGCAGTTCTCCGAAGCGGGAAACCGAGCCAGCAATCCACCGCAGGCCATTGCCTCAAAAAATCCCTGCCTGGCGTCATCAACCGGGACATCAACATCCAGCAAAGACACAAGGTCAGAGCCAAGTAACTGATCCAACTTTTGAAAGGAGCTAGGCCGGATAACTAGCGGAGGCTTTGGGTCCAGCCAACGCCGCCAGCTAGCAGGGCTTATCGACGGGTAATCAGACGAAATGAAGACCCCCCTGGCAGCGCTTGCTGAGTACTTCCTGGCCTGGCGCTCGTCCCACACTCCCTGGGCCCGGGACAGCATCTCGACGGCTTGGTCATCGTCTGGCCGATGAGTGTCGCGAAGGACTGAGGCCTTGGCAAGGTTCAGAGCAGCACGAGCCCGAACTTGATGCATTGTCAAATGATCTGTATCTCGAACCACTCGGCTAGCTCCCGTCAAGAAAAAAACTGCGTCCGGTCGACCGCAGATTTTGGCTCGATTTTTTTGGTCCTGCCACCTAACCTGAGCGCATCGATATCTCGAATGAGCACACGGTTATGAACAGTGACTTGATGACGATCGAACAGGTCAGCGAACTACTGAAAATCACAGCACGGACAGCTCGAAACCGTCTCTCAAGGGGTGACCCAATGCCCCCCTCCTTCCGAACGGGCAGGCGCCGGTTGTTTCTCACTCGCGCGGTGCAACAGTGGATTGAGGAACAAGCTTGCATGGGGTTTGCCGAGCTTGGAGACAAGTCTCAGATGGAGGCCGCCAACGAAGTGTCCGCTCCCAAACGCCCAGGTCGCCCGCGCACGACCGGTAGGGGGCTTGCATGAGTAACCACGCATCAGCCTGGGCATGGCAACAAAAAACGGGCAGCACCACTACCAAACTTGTGCTGGTAAAGCTCGGCGACAACTCCGACGACCTTGGATTTTCCTTCCCGTCAGTTCGATTGATGGCGAATCTGTGCGAAGTTGATGAGCGCACCGTGCAGAGGTGCATCAGACGCCTTGAAAAGCTGAGCTTGCTCAGTGTGCTGCCTCGATTCGTAGATGGAAGGCAGACCAGCAATGGATATCAGCTTGCATGCCCGCCGCCAAGCCAACCCTCTGGAATGAGGCGTGGCAATTTGCCACCCCGGGGCAATCCGCCGCCCTCGGGGGTGCCGGCGGTGACGCCCTCCCCCATGTCAGGTGCATCAGGCGGGGGTGGCAGCAATGTCACCCGAACCACCAATGAACCTTCAGATGTTAACGAACCACCACCACAACCACCTGTTGATGAACCACTGAATCGTCTTGAGATGCCAGACGGTCTCAACCACTATGAACGGCACAGCGCCCAAGCACGTATCAAAGTGCTCCCTCCGGACGTTGGCCAGACCATCTTGGATGAACTATCAGCTCGCATCGAAAATGGGGAAGTACGCAACCCGTTGCGCTACCTTTCAACGCTGATCGAATGTGCCAAAGCAGGAACTTTTGCCCCTGACCTAGCGTTCAGATACAGGGAAGAGAGAGAGCGCAAAAAGCGCCTGGAGGAACGACAGAAGCAGCAGCAAGTCAGGGTACAGCAAGTGCGTGACAACGTCAGCCAGGGCGACCCTAGCCTTGCAGGGTTGCCGCCAAAGCTGCGCGAGGTAGCCATCAAGCAGATGCGACAAAGCAAAGCGCACAGGCCAACGTCGCAGGATGACAAAGCAACACCTTAACGTTGTTGACCCACTGCCCCTCCCCCCCGCCCCTCCCCTATGGGTAGGGGAGCGCTGAGCCGCCCGCTGAGGGCTCGACCGGGGTTGCCCGCGCGGCGATCAACCCCGGCTCGATAGCCAGCGTATTTCGTTCACTCAGCCGTCAAGGGCTCCACAAGCGCGGCACAAGGCCGCGCCCTTGACCGCTGCGCTCACTCACCGAGGAAAAAAATGGTCGTACCGAGGATTGATTACGTGATGAACGTTCGCTTGAAAAATCTCATCGCTGGGGCGGAAGCAAAACGCCTCCACGAGGAAAAGGTAGCGAAAACGGTGCTGCTCACACACAAGTGCCATATCGTTTCATCGTCCGTACTTGCTGAACTGCTAGGGACCGACGTCTCCAACGCCAAAAAACTTATCGACAAGCTCGTCGCCCAACGCATCCTTCAGGCGTGTCGCGTTGATCCATGCAGGATGGCACCGCGAGGCACTGTCTACAAATTGGATGGTTTTGGCGTCCTGAAGGCCCACTTGCTACAAGATGAATTCAGTGAGTTTCGGTACGACACCAACGCACGGGTCGGAGGCATGGCTCAAGTCGAACACGATTTGAACTGCGCGAGGATCGCGGCCAACTGGATCCGCCATGGCGGTAAGCTGCTTGAGACCGATTACACGATTCGGCGAAGCAAGACGGAGGACCAATGGTTGAAGATCCCCGACCTGGTCCTATTGTTGAACGAAGCCATTTTTCACTTCGAAGTTGAACGGTCACCAAAGTCGGAAAGCGAAGTTGATCGAATGCTGCTCGCAGCACTGCAATCGAACTGGCGACGCACTGTCTGGGTGTGCATAGCCAAACCCACAGCCAAGCAACTTGAATCTGCACTTCAGAAGCGCGAAGTCCACGAGTGGGTCTTGAACAAGTCCAACAAATGGGTGCGTGGCACGCCCATACCTTTGCCTTTCGATTTCAGGCAGCGCCAACTGGTCTTTCGCCTTCATCGCGAACCGTTACTTGACAGCCCAACTGATTGGATCCAACGCTTCAGGAAGCACGCGCAGCTTGAGCACGAGCACCTTTCAAAGCGACTGACCGACGAAGGCTGGCGGCATTCGGTTATGCGCCCTTCAAATTGGCTTGAAGGCAGCCAAGAATGTGAGCTTTGGCAGGAGCATCGCGCAGACGAAAAACTGCTCCTCACCCACACGGGGCAAGGGAGCTGGCGCTTGCATCTGGAATCGAATCACCCAGATGAAGGGCAGTCCGTTTCAACTCGAATCAAGCCAAAGCAAGACAGCATTGGCTCACCTGCGCCGGCGGGCATTCTTGAGGCTGCGCTCGACCTGGTTCAACAAGCCTGGCCCTGAGTATCATGGCCAAGTCAAGAGGACGCGTTTTCGACCTGGACGGTCTGCAGTACATGTTGTCGGTCCTTGGCGAATCAGTCAGCGTGGATTTCTGGTGGCCCGTGGTCGGACTGTCTGCAACCAACGTCGCCGTCCGCACCCCCGGTGGAGTAATGCGCTTCCCACCTAGTGAGTGGCCAGGCGGCAGTTCGATGGTCATGATTGCGGTGGAAGACGTCGACGATTTCATCGACTCCATCAAGCCGTTGTTTCGGCAGGAGCCGTCGCGTCTAATTTCCTTGCTGGCGGCTGCCAAACGACGAATCAAAGAAGCCGACGACCTGCATTGGAAGAACGTTGCACTGCGATCAACGCATGCCACCGTGCGCAAGTCAAGCTCTCCGCTTTCACCGCCCCTACCCTTTACACCTCCCATGCAACCCGCTTCAAACTTCATCCTGATTGACCGTCCAACCGCATTGCCATTGCCGCTTGTTCAGGCGTATTTGGATACCGAATACAGGGTGTCCGTATCACCTGAATTCGGCGTGATCTTTCCATTCGTACTACGTGTCGGACAACCCTCTGAGCCACTTCAGCAACTCCTTGTCGATGCCGGCGCTCAGGGCGCCGCCTTCGTCACCGCACATAACCCGTACTCTGAGGTGCCCAGCGCTGAAGAAAATGCGGCTCGGCAAGATCAGTTGTTGGCGACGCTGCACCAGCATGATGTCAAGTTCTTGCGCGGACAGGGGCAACACCCCTCCAACAACTGGCCGCCAGAGCCCAGCGTACTGGCCTTGAATCTGCCCTTGGATGCCACCAAACGGCTCGGCATGCGCTTCCAGCAAAACGCAGTGCTGTGGTGTGGGCCCGATGCCACCCCCTATCTGGTTCTCCTCATGTAAGACCATCTTTGCGATGCCAAGGGCTGTCAAACTACGCGCCGTGTTGCGCAAAATATGGATCAATCTCCCATCGACTGACTGGCAGGTATGGCCCATTTACTGAGTACTTACGGTACGGCGCAAACGCGACCGGGAAAATAACTGACGAGCCCCTCAACACCACCGTCGCATGGAAATAGTCCGCACAGCAGCCAAGGACGGATCAATCCTTCCCAAGGCTCTCGAAGTCATCAGACGCGTTCCAGAAGACTCATGGACGCACGGCAGTCAAGGCATTCTTCACCCTCGGACCGTTTACACCCGTGCGTTTGGCAAAGTAGCCGAAGCATGGGGAGAGGTCATTCCGGCGCTATCAACACTGTCGGCTCAGCTACGCTTTCACCAACCGGCACCAGACGCGAAGCATTTGGAGGCCAGCTACGGCAACCTTCTTCATGCGCTATACGAACAAGTGGACGCCTGCTACGCAGTGATGCGCTGCCTGGCACCTCCACCAGAAAAGGCTAGCGTATGGCATCAAGCCGCAGTGCGCGCTCAGAAGCTACCCGGACTGAATGCGTTCGAAGAGCAAGTGATTCGCGGCTATCGCAACATCAGTCTTGGTCCATCAGTCAACCTCTTGAAGCACAACGAATCAAGAATCAGGCTGATCGCCTTGCGATCCAAAGACACTTTCACTTTGGGGTACTTCATTGACGGCCCATTGCCAGGAGGTGTTATCGGCCCAGCTGCGAGCGTGCACCGCGACACCAACTCCGCGTTCAGCTTCAACAGAGACATGCTGCTTCACTGGTGGTGGCTGTACCGAACATCAGAGCTTCTTGCTAACGTGATTGAACTCACGATTGGGGACAAGCTTCAGGCGCCATCGAATGGACTTGAGCCATCCGAAACATGGGTTGAGCTTTGTCGAAACATTGCGGCCATTCCGCCTGACTTCATGCCAGATGAGGCCGACCGGCCCTACCCCCTGGTCATAACCCCGCCGACAGGGGATTCGATTCGACTTAGATTCCCGGCGGGGCGCAGTGCAAACCGACTCGCCAAAGACGCCAAGTTAACGGCACTCATAACAATCGACGAAGGTGGCCAGCAATACAAGCTACCGTACGTTAGCACCGACGAAAACGTCATCACCGTTGAAGGTCAGTGACCTCAACACCCTTCACGGGTCGCGTGCGTGGGGGCACTGCCCATCATGCGTTTTCTTTCCGCCGTGAAATCCCACCATACAGACGCGTCTCCCCCCTCCATGAAACGTGTGATCGACATGAAAACGTCGATCACACATGGATCATGTGTTGCTCCGGTTTCTTCGCAAAGCCGTCGATACATGTCCAAAGGGCACTGACCAATGAGGTCTGACGGCTGACGCACGCCGATGAGCTGCAAGTCGGCAGCCGCCGCCTTACCAACATTGGGCAAGTCCGTCAGGTTCACAACCTTGCTTCGAATGACTTTGCCGGGGTTCATCGTCAAATTCAACTTTGGTGCCACGTCGTCCGCAGGCCCACCCGCGCGCCCAGCCATCCGGGCACATTTGTGACCTCCACACGGTAGCGCCCTTCCTCTGCGCTGCTGCCTTGCAGCACCAAGGCACCGCCTTCAATATCAATGCTCTTGACAGAGAAAGTCCGTGACGGAAAGACGTAGAGGAACTTGCCCAACCGCTTCTTGGCCACCTGCTTCAGGTCGGCGTCCAGCAGCGACACCACCGTCTGCTCTTCCCATGGATCGTTGTAGTCCGTGACGAGGAGGTAGCCACTCCCGGTCTCGAATTGATCGACAAGTTGCAGCCCCTCAAGAGCAATGCCAGTGGGTCTGCCATCAACCAACAGCATGGTGGTTGTGGCATCCCGATCTCGCCCCGGATCTCTGGGCTCCAAAGCAAACTTATCGATTCGCCTCACTTCGACTCCGGCCAAAAATAATCAAAGACTTCTGCTGACCCGACCCCAAGCAAGGCCGCACCCGCGAACATGCTGAGGCCGACAATCCACCCGGGTGGCCCGGTCACTGCAAACGCAACGGCCGCACCAGCACCAATGCCGCCAACGGCACCTGCCCCCAACGCTACCCCCTCCTTGGCTGCCTGCCTGGTGCGGTCCTCGGCTTCGATCACGTTGTAAACAGCGATCGCAAACGTGAACACCAGCAGACCGCGCCCAGCACGACCAAACCACTTGGCGCCTACATTCATCTTCTGACGAGGTCCACCTGCCGCATGGACGATGTCCATCCAGACCAGGTCCTTTTCGGCCTGACTGAGCGCCGCGAACGCCCGGCCGAAGCGCCGACCTGCATATCTCTCCTGTAAGTCAACGAGCAGCAACCCGTCCTTCTTAATGCCAGAGGAGATTGCAGCCCCAAGGTCCGTGAGCTTTGCGCGAGCTGCCACCATGATTTGGTTGCGCATCTCATTGGCTGTCTTGGCACCCTCATGCGGCGTGATCTCTCCCAATTTCACCTTGGCGATGATCTCGTCGCAGGCAGCACGCGACTGCTTGATGTAGTCGGCCCTTGCGGCCGAGTCCTTGATCATAGTCTGGGCAAAGCCCGCGACCTCAGTCTGGAATGCCTTGATGGCGAGTTCCAGTTCATTGCCCGTTGCTGCAACGGGCCTGGTATCGGTCTTGATGGTCGATCGCCCCGAAGCGGAGGTGATTAGCTTGACTGCGGAGCCGTTAGCCATGACGCGCATCTCCCAATATTTCGCACGTCACCTCATCGGCGACGTCACCCGTCACGATCATGGCAGTCCTACCCTCTTCATCTGTGACACCCTCAAGGACTTTGCCTCCGGCACGGAGCCGATACGGCTGATGTGCCAGCGGCATGCCAGTCAAGGAGCAGCTCAAAACAAAGTGCTGGTCATAGGAAGCAAGTTCGCGTCCAGTCAGCGCTGTCGAATTAGCCGCGTTACTCGCTGCCCAGGCAGAGCTGCTTGGTTCGGATACTCCACCACCACCCACAGTTGAAACGACCTGGCTGGAGATCAGCGTCGCGCCACAGGCGCACTTGTCGCCATGACGTGCCACCGGTGCGCCATCCACGATCATGGTTGGATCGCCCGTGACGATGACGGTGGTGCCGTGCCCCTTCTTCGGACAGGTGACTTGATCGCCCACGCGGGCCAGGCGTTTGCCGTGGGTATCAGTGGTCATGGTTGACCCCACGACCACGCCCCCATGATCGGTCTGGTCGCCGATCACGATGAACGGTCTGCTCATTCGCTTCCCTCAGTTTGATTTTGTGAAAAATGTAGCAGCGTCGTTCATCCCGTTTGAAACAGATCGTTATTCGTCGTTGGCCTCATCAGCCTGCGGAGGCTCCCCTGCCTGCGCATCACCAGCTTCAGATGTCTGCTTGGCCTCCCTGCGCTCCAATATCCGACAGTGGATCTTGTGCTTGATGGCTGCGATCGTGGTGACAGGGATGTCGGCACCAATGATTGCCACCACGCCTCCCGGCGTGACCACCTTGACGACCATGCGACCCTTGCTGTCCCTGAAAACGCGGTAGTTGTCTTTCGGGTCGTTGCTCCAAAACTTCGATGTCATCGTGACGCCTTTCCGCCCAGCGTTTGGGCAAAGCTTTGCCATCAGCAACGAGACACCACGTCTTTCGTCACTTGGCAACGGCAGTCACGGAAATACGGCGGCGTATTCGAAATACCCCCGTAACCGAGTTACTTGGATTTGGTTTTGGCACCAGCCAGATATTCAGGATCGACCAAGTCTTTCAAAGGCACGCCCAACGCTTCGGCCAAAGCGCCCATGCTGTCGATCGTCAAGCTGCGTTCACCTCTTTCGATTTGACCAACGAATACCCGACTCATGCCGGACCTCAACGCCAACTGCTCTTGAGACACCTCCTGCAGGCGGCGCGCCCTTCGGAGATTGATTGCAAACACGGCCCTGGCTGCGCCAGCTTCTGAACTGTCTTTCATGGCCCAGAGCATCTCTGGAGCGCGACAAACACTCTACCAGCTACCGCTATCTAAAGGATTACCATGGTTATCTTTTTGGTCTATCATGAGATTCTTTCTGATCGCGAAGTCACAAATACTTGGAGGTGTTCCCATGTCGCGACGCAAGATTTCACTGGTATCCGCAATGGCGTTGATGGTCGCGGCCACGAGCCCGATCAGCGCACACGCCTTTCTCGGCATCGACTCCCCATGGTGCATGGGCGATGGCGGTGGCACGTTCCTGTGTGTGCGTGGCGCAGACCGCGTGAAGATGGCAAAGGAGTTGGCCGACCAGGACTACCTGTCGTTCGTGCAGAAGGCCTTCGCCGCGCCGACCATCACCTATGTGCTGGACGAGAAGAAGCCAGGCATCGCCGAGACATGGCACCGTGATGGCGGGGGCCTGAACCTCTACCGCCATGAGGTGAACAACGACCGCCGCAAGATGATGGAAGCTGCAGCCGACTGGTTCAGGGTCTTCTGCAAGGCCAAGGGTGGCGGCACCTATGAGTATCCAATCAACGAGACCAAGGACCTGGTCAACCTGACGCGGCTGGCCTGCCATGCGTGGCCGAAGTCGCCAGATCAGGTGATGGGCCAAATGCCGATGTTCGGCATTGAGATCAGCCCCAGCGACAACTACACAACCGACCGGCCAAAAGATCCTTTTGTGGCCTTCAAGCACTACGGCAATGGCGACCTGGTGAAGGCCACATGGGGCTATCCGAAGAAGTACGCCTTTGGCGACCAGACCAACCTGGGCATGGTGATCGAGGTGAAGGTGCCCATGGCCAAGGTGCAGACCGAGGTGGATGGCAAGCCATATGAGAAGTGGGTCAAGCTGATTGACCTGGTACCCGTCCCCAAGCCGCAGGGGCAATGACATGAACCGGACACTGCGCTGCCCTTGCTGCAGCTCAAACCAGGTGCGCCGTCACGAGCAAATCTGGCTGCAAGGTCAGTCCACGGTTCGAGGCCCGCGCTACACCACCATACGCATCAGCGATCTGGCGCAACGCCATGCGCCACCAAGCCTGCCCCGAACCTCTGGCTATTGGTACGGGCGGCTGGCCTGGCATGCAGGGTTGGCGCTGGTTCCGCTGGGCATCGCCCTGTTCTGCCTCGCCACTCGTGGCTCCATGCTCATGGTTGGCACATGCATGGCCGTCGGTTTTGCGCTGCTCTGGGGTGGCTGGCCACGCGGGCGCATGAGCACGGACTGGGATCAGATGCTCAGCCAAGAACACGACAACGCCATGGCGCGATACCGACGTCAATGGGCCTGCCTGTCTTGCGGCAGCTCGTTCCAGGTCAGTTGATTAACCACCGTCACTCGTCCACCCGTCTCAAGAGAACGAATCATGATCCAGGTGCATTCATTGATGGTCACGGCCACCGAAGGTCGACGCAACTTCTCTTACGGCCAGGAAATGCGGGAAGTCTGGTAGCGCCGTGAGGACGGTGTCGAGGTCAGCCTCCAGTACTCAGGCGAGTTTGGCGTCAGGGGAGGTAATAAGCTGGCGCTCATCTATTCGCCGTCGATCAACAGCCAGTGGCTGGCCATCGTCAATTTCTCGACTGAGCAGTACATCAACTTCGTACCGAACTGGGCCACGCGGAAGACCTACATGTTCCACGACTTGATCTGGCCGTTCAACAAGCTGTATCCACAGGTCGAGGAAAGCGCCTTTGGCAAGCAGTCACCGGCCATCTATCAGACCGTAGAGTCAGTCATCGGGCAGTTGATCGCCAAGAGACAGCGCAGGGCTGCCTGATCAGGCTAGCCGCTGAGGGCCTCAGTCAAGGCCCAGATACCCCATTCTGAAATCGTCGTACGGCAGGGATGTGCACATGACCGGGAGGGTGTCATATGGGGCTCAATCGTTGCATTGCCTGTGGCAAGACATTCACCGCTCGTGCACAGAGCCCCCAGCAAAGCTATTGCAGCAACGCCCCATGCCAGAAGGAGCGCCGCAGGCTTTGGCAACGTGAAAAGCGCCGCGAAGATCCCGACTATCGCGCTGATCAGGTCCAGGCACACAAGGCATGGCTGGCACGCCATCCTGACTATTGGCGTCAGTACCGGGAGGCGCACCCCGAATATGTTGAGCGAAACCGTACACAACAGCGGGCCAGGCGCGCTGAAAAGGCACCTGAGCCCGTTGCAAAGATGGACGCGTCAATCGGCACGTCACCTCTCAAATCTGGCACCTACCGACTGACTTTGATGTCTGACGATGTCGTTGCAAAGATGGACGTGTGGATGGCAGAAATTACCTTGATTTCAACGGCTTAGCTGCCATGGCAGGCAGATCGGCCTGCGTTGCAAAAGAAGACTCGTTAGGTGTTTTGGCGCGTTGCTGCTAATTTCTACATGCCTACCGCGAGCATCGATTCGAGCGCCCGCTGGCCCCGCGACCGGCTGAGAACTGGCTCAGCCACCGGCGCTGTCTCTAGGGGATGAATGCAACATGGACTCCGGCGCAACTCCAACTGACGACCCAACGTTGCCACCGCGCAGACGCGCGGCCGAGTACGTCAGGATGTCCACTGAACACCAGCAGTACTCAACAGAAAACCAGGGCGACAAGATCCGTGAGTACGCCCGGCAGCGTGGGTTCGAGATCGTCAGAACATTTGCCGATGAAGGCAAAAGTGGCCTGCGCATTGATGGCCGCCAATCACTGCAACGGTTGATCAAAGAAGTTGAATCAGGCCATGCCGACTTTGAAGTGGTGCTGGTGTACGACGTCAGCCGTTGGGGGCGATTCCAGGATGCCGACGAAAGCGCGTACTACGAGTACATCTGCAAACGCGCAGGCATCCGGGTCATCTACTGCGCCGAGCAATTTGAAAACGATGGCTCACCCGTGTCGACCATCGTCAAAGGTGTCAAGCGCGCCATGGCCGGTGAGTACAGCCGTGAACTATCGGCCAAGGTATTCGCTGGTCAGTGCCGCCTGATCGAGTTGGGCTACCGGCAAGGTGGCCCTGCTGGCTATGGCCTTCGCCGGACGCTGATCGACGTCAAGGGGACCATCAAGGCCGAACTGACACGCGGCGAACACAAGAGCTTGCAGACCGATCGCGTGATCCTCAGGCCTGGCCCGCCATCAGAGATCGAAGTTGTCCAAGACATCTACCGCTGGTTCATTGAGCACGGACTGATGGAGTCCGAGATTGCCTCACGGCTGAACAGGATGGAGATCCGCACTGACCTTGATCGACAGTGGACGCGTGCCACGGTGCACGAAGTGCTGACCAATGAGAAGTACATCGGCAACAACGTCTTCAACCACGTGTCGTTCAAGCTCAAGAAGTTGCGCGTCGTGAACACGCCAGACATGTGGATCCGCAAGGACGGTGCGTTCGAGCCCATTGTCTCGCCCGAGACCTTCTACACGGCGCAGGGCATCATCCGCGCCCGCGCCAGGCGCTATAGCGACGATGAGTTGATCGAGCGGCTGCGCGGCCTGTATCAAAGCCGGGGCTTTCTGTCTGGCTTGATGATTGACGAATCGGAGGGCATGCCCTCGGCATCAGTCTATGTCCATCGGTTTGGCAGCCTTGTGCGGGCCTACCAGATCGTTGGCTTCACGCCTGACAGGGACTACCGCTACCTAGAGGTCAATCGCCTGCTGCGGCGCATGCACCCCGAGATCGTGACCCAAACCGAATCGCGGATTGCTGAGGTCGGTGGCACGGTCGTTCGTGACGCAGCCACAGACGTCCTTTGGGTCAACCAGGAGTTCAGCATATCGCTGGTACTGGCGCGCTGCAATCAACTGCTCAATAATCACAGCAGATGGAAGATCAGGCTCGATACCAGCCTTCTGCCTGACATCTCCGTGGTCGTTCGACTTGCACCTGGCAATGAGCAGATCCTCGACTACTTCCTGCTGCCCCGACTGGACATCTGCCGTCCGCACATCAGCTTGGCCGATCGCAACCCCATCGAGTTCGAAAGCTACCGGTTTGACTCGCTGGACTATCTGCACAGCATGGCCGCGCGGGTTCGGCTGAGGTTGGTGGCATGAGTGCTGCCAGCCAGATACCGCCGGAAATACGCATGATCCCGGTGGATCTGATCGAGGTGATGAACCCGCGTGACCGTAACAGCCGGGTGTTTGCTGAGATCAGCAAGAACATCAAGACCATTGGCTTGAAGAAGCCCGTCACCGTGACACCGCGCCAGCGTGAAGATGGATCTGAGTATTTTTTGCTGATCTGCGGCGAGGGGCGGCTCAAGGCGGTGCGGGCCCTTGGCGCTGATGTGATCCCAGCCGTCGTGGCACACGTCACCGATGAAGACGCGTTCATCATGAGCTTGGCCGAGAACATCGCCAGGCGGCAAGGCCGGCCATTGGAGCTCTTGGCCAGCATCAATCAACTGAGCAAGAAAGGCTACACCGCCAAGGACATTGCGGCCAAGACCGGCTTGACCCTGAAGTATGTCCAGGGCATGGTGACCTTGCTGCAAAACGGTGAAGAGCGCCTGATCGTTGCCGTTGAGATGGGGACCATCCCCTTGAATGCCGCGCTGGCGATTGTTGGTGCCAAGGACGATGATGCCGCCATACAGACTGCATTGCAGGATGCGTATGAGTCCGGTGCGCTCAAGGGCAAGCGACTGCTGGATGCGCGCCGCGTCATCGAAAAGCGCAAGGCACTTGGCCGGACGTCCAGTCGAAACAGGATCCGCACGCATGCACGTGACAAGGTCACCTCTTCTAGCCTGGTTCGCACCTACCAGATGGAGGTGGAGCGGCAGAAGCTGCTGGTCAAGAAATCTGAGTTTGCCCAGCAGCGGCTGCTGTTTGTCACCAGCGCGTTTGCCGAACTGCTCGCAGATGAGAACTTCGTGAACCTCTTGCGTGCCGAGGGTCTGGAGAGCATGCCCAAGTACCTGGCCGACCGCGTGCGATCGTCTGGGAGATCCAAGTGACCAGCGTCACCATGGGCTTCTTGCCTTCACCGATGATGGTGGCCATTGACAAGATTTTGCCGTCTCACAAGCCTTCAGGGACCTTGGCTGCGAGCGCCAAGTTCAAGCAGATCCGATCGTCAATTGTAGAGATCGGACTGATCGAGCCGCTGATCGTCACTCCGGTCGATCCTGTGTCTGGTCAGCATGTCTTGCTCGATGGTCATGTCCGCCTGATCGCTTTGGTGGAATTGGGCGTCAAGGAGGTTGCATGCTTGATTGCCACTGACGATGAGGCCTACACCTACAACAACCGGGTCAACCGCCTGTCGACCGTGCAAGAGCACTTCATGATTCGTCGTGCCATTGACAACGGCGTGTCAGCTGAGCGACTGGCAAGTGCCTTGAGCGTGGACATCAGCCAGATCAACAAGAAGTTCAACTTGCTTGAGGGCATCTGCCCCGAGGTGGCAGAGATCCTCAAAGACCGGCAGTTCTCTGCGGAACTGAGCCGAGTGCTGCGCAAGATGAAACCGCTGCGCCAGGTCGAGTGCGCTGAACTGATGGTGTCAGCCAATAACCTGTCAGTCATCTATGCAACGGCGCTGCTGGCCACCACACCGGCTGCCATGCTGGTCGACCCCAAAGTGCCCAAGAAAGTGACGCAAGCCAACCAAGAGCAATTGGCGCGGATGGAGCGCGAGATGGGCAGTGTCCAGGCCCTGTACCGGCTGGCCGAACAGACCTACGGTGAGGATGTGCTGAGCCTGATGCTGGTGCGGGGCTACTTGAAGAAGCTGCTGGAGAACGCCCAGGTCACCAAGTACCTGCGGCAACGTGCTGCAGACGTTCTGGAGCAGTTTGTCGCCATCGTGGCCACGGAGTCGCTGGAGTAAACGCCCCTCGGCCATCGGTGCCAGTCACATTGAACATGCACATCTGACAATTGCACATTGAACATGTCAATTGCGCATGTTCAATGTGCAAGGTGAAGAGCCCGCCCCCTCCGTTTTGTCTGGAACCCGTTAAGCCGGTCTATCGAGGCAGTGCGGCACTCCAACAGCCCCGACGCAACAATCGACCGCCTGGAATCCATTCCCCGATTTAGACTCCGTCATTACGCCCGCAAAAGGGTGAACCGATGCCATCAAAAATGGGGGCCTGTACGTGGCGGTATTGATTCCTGCTCTTGGAAGCTGCGTCTCACGCATGACGTCCGGGGAAAAACGCCTGGCCGAGCGGCTGGAGCAGAAGCTGGATGACGACTACCTGATGTGGTACGACGTCCCCGTCGGTCCCAAGCAATCCCATCCTGATTTCGTCATCCTCCACCCCCGGCGCGGCCTCCTCATCCTGGAGACCAAAGACTGGCGACTGGACACCATCCAGCGTGCAACCCGCCAGTATTGGGAAATCATCCCCGACGGCAATCACAAGGTGGTGATCAACCCGCTGGCGCAAGCACGTCACTGCGCCATCCAAGTGATAAATGCGCTTGAGCGGGACAAGCAACTCATCCAGGGAAGCGGCCAGCACGCCGGTAAGCTCGCGTTCCCATGGGGACATGGCGTGGTGCTGACCCGCATCACGCGCAAACAGTTCGAAGCGGCTGGACTTGACCAGGCCATCGAGCCCCATTTGGTGATCTGCTCCGACGAGATGCTGGAGTCCGTTGAGGAAGAGGCTTTTCAGCAACGGCTATGGAATATGTTCCCCCACGCCTTCGGCGGGGCGATGTCGCTGCCGCAGTTGGACCGTGTGCGTTGGATCATGTTCCCCGAGGTGCGCGTACATAGCCAGGGCACGTTGTTCGATGACGGCGATGCAGAGGCCGCCCTGCCCGACGTCATGCAGGTGATGGACCTGCAGCAGGAGCAGCTCGCGCGCAGCCTGGGCGACGGCCACCGGGTCATCCATGGCGTTGCAGGCTCAGGCAAAACCATGATCCTGGGTTACCGCGCCGAGTACCTCGCCAAAGCTCAGACCGCCGCCACCAAGCCAATCCTGGTGCTGTGCTTCAACGAGCCGCTCGCAGTCAAGCTGGACGCCACATTCACTGCCAAAGGCATTGCAGACCGCGTGCACGCCAGGAACTTTCACAAGTGGTGCTGGCACCAGTTGAAGGCCTATGGCCAACCGTTGCCAGCGCAAGGCAAAGACATGTTCGACCAGATGGTGGACAGCGTCATCCGCGCAGTGGAGCGCAACCAGATCCCATCGGGCCAATACCAAGCCATCTTGATCGATGAAGGCCACGACTTCCGACCTGAATGGCTGAAGCTGGTCACACAAATGGTGGACCCAAGCACTAACAGCCTGCTGTTGCTCTATGACGATGCCCAGAGCATCTATGAGCGCAACCGCACGCGGCAGTTCAGCTTCAAGAGCGTTGGCATCCAGGCGCAAGGCCGCACGACAATCCTGAAGATCAACTACCGCAACACCAAGCAGATCTTGCAGACCGCCAGCATGATTGCGGCCGATCTACTTTCGCCTGAGGACAAGGACGACGATGGCATTCCCATCGTCAGGCCCATCAGCTATGGCCGTGAGGGCAGTGCGCCATTGATCATCAGGCTACCTAGCCTGCGCGACGAGGCTGAGCAGATTGCTGACCTGCTGGCCGATGAGCATCACAGCGGAGGCCGCGCCTGGGGTGACATGGCCATCTTGTGCCGAGACTATGCGGTGATGGATGCGTGCTCTAGAGCGCTGGCGCATCGACGGCTTCCTCACCAAGTACGCAAGCGTTCGGGCGACTTCAGGCCAGCGCAGGATGCCATCAAGGTCATGACGATGAAGGTGAGCAAGGGGTTGGAGTTTCCTGTCGTCGCGATACCTGGCGTTGGGGCGATGCCTGCGCCTGGTGAGGATGAGAAGGACGAGGCGCGACTGTTCTACGTTGCTGCGACACGGGCGACCGAACGCTTGGTGCTGACCATCAGCGGGGACGGCGGGTTTGGCAGGCGATTTGAGACTGTGTCGGGGTAAACGCTGGCCTCGGCCATGTACTGAAATGTCACAAAAAATCTGAGTAGCCGGTATGCAGCGGTTGCGGTCATTCAAGTTGAATGACCGAATGACCGCTTCCGACCCAATCCAGTCTGTCGAGGAGTTGAGAAGCAGTCGCTGCCGACGGCGGCGACCGATGAAGATGCCCTGCGTTTCGGTGCCAGTCAGCGTCTTGCGGCCCGCGCGGACGAGCCTTTATCGGTGGGGATGCACCACAGATTCCACCCACCTGAAGTTTCACTTGGCACCCCCGCTGGCCTTCGACACGTAGAGCGCCAGCGCCGCAATCTCTGCTTCGGTGAGCTTGTCCTTGTACGAGGGCATCTGGCCCAGCCCGTTGCGCAGCGCCTTCGCCACGCGCGCAGCGTCGGGCTTCAACTCGTCCAGCACCGGGCCGACGGCGCCCTCGGCGCCCGCGGCCTGCAAGGTGTGGCAAACGGCGCACGACGGGACGACGCCTTGCAGGAACAGCTTCTTCCCTAGCGCGAGTTGCGCGCTGTCGTCGGCCGCCAGCGCGGGTAGAACGGGCAGCGCCAGGCCGGCGACGAGCACCGACGCGACCCTCATTGCATGCAACATGAAGCGCTGCTGGATGGTGCTGCGCATGATCAGGCCACCGTCACTTTCACGGCGTGGTCGGCCCAGCTCGTGTTGTTGTAGCCGCCGGCGTTTTCCATGCGCTGCTCGGGTTGCACGTTGCCTGCCGTGTCGGTGGCGCGGCTGGCCAGCGTGTGGCTGCCGGCCGGCAGCCTGGCCGGCAGCACGAACTGGCGCCAGGCATAGCGGCCGAGGTCGGGCCCGGTGAGCCGCGCGTCGCTCCAGGTCTTGCCGCCGTCCAGCGACACCTCGACGCGCTTGATGCCGTTCATCCCGCCGAAGGCCACGCCCTGCACTTGCACCAGGCCGGCCCTCACGCCAGCTGCGTCGGGCGCGGGCGAGTTGATCCACGACTTGACCGTCATCTCTTGCACCGACGGCTGGCTCGGGTCGCCTTTGCCGCCCGGCGGCGAGATGCGGTACCCGTGCGACATGATCTTCGCGTCCGTCTCCTTGGCCGTGAAG
Source organism: Burkholderiales bacterium (assembly GCA_016000265.1). GTDB lineage: Bacteria > Pseudomonadota > Gammaproteobacteria > Burkholderiales > Burkholderiaceae_C > Aquabacterium. The sequence continues at coordinate 43,982 of JAECRL010000003.1, read as the reverse complement.
GCCAAGCGCTTGATGTACTTGATGTTGTTCACGCCGGTGTAGCCGGGCACGATCAGGCGCAGCGGGCCGCCGTGGGCCAGCGAGATCGGCACGCCGTTCATCTCCCAGGCCAGCAGCGCGTCAGCCATCGCGGCGGCCGGCACCGAGCGCTCGACGATGATGCTCAGCGGGTCCAGGCCTTCGGGCAGCTTCTCGCCGCCGGTGCCGGTCAGGTAACCGGCGCCCGGCACGACGCCGCCCAGCGCTTCGGCCACCACGCGCACCGGAACGCCGGTCCACATCACGCAACCCGCCGCGCCCACCTGCCAGGGTGTGCCACTGGGCTTGCTGGGGAAGTAGCCGCGACCATTGCCCGAGCACTGCAGCACCATCGCGGTGGTCTCCACGCCCATCGTCTTCAGCTCGCGCAGCGTCAGCTTGCGCGGGGCCTTCACGCCTTCGATGGCCACTTCCCACGCGTCGCGGTCGGCCACGATGGAGGCGTCGGGCGCCGGCAGGTTGTTGCGGATGTAGAGCTGCTCGGCCGGCGTGATGACGCCACTGCCGAAGGCCGCGCGCTTGGTCTCGATGGTGGTGCTGCTGTGCACGATGACGCTGGCCGGGTCTTTCCAGTTCACGTAGGCGGGCAGCGGCTTGGGCGTGGCGCTGGCCACTGGGGTTTCGCCAGCCGCGGCGGCACCGCGCGTGAAAGTGGCCAGGCCGGCCGCGGCCAGGGCGCTGGCGCTGCCGGCCAGCATCTGGCGCCGCGGCAGCGAGTTCAAGGTCTTGTTCATCGGGTCTCCTTGGGGGTCGGTGTGGAATTCGGTGGGGACATGTCGGTGGCTGGACCGAACTGGCTTTGCGCCACGGCCAGGGCCTGCTTCTTCTGCGCCACCAGCACCAGCGGCTTGCCGTCGCGCGAGGTGATGACTTTCCAGTGCACGTTGCCCCACCAGCCGCTGCCCTCCGTCAGCGCCACCGCCTTGTCGAAGGCGAACACGGTGACCATGCCGCCCTTCTCGAAGAAGGTGGTGAGGTGGTAGACGAGGTGGCCGTCGATGTCGCAAGGCCGCATCAGCTGCGGGAAGCCGGGCACAACCTGTTGGCCGGCCAGCCCCAGGTGCTGCAGCAAGGGCGCGCTGGCCATGAAGGTGCCGCGCAGCGTGCGCTCGAAGTATTCGTGTTCGATGGCGCCGCGCACGAGTTCTGGCGGGCGCATGGCCAGCACGGCGCCGGTGCCGCTGCCTGCCAGCAGCAGGCCCAGCACGGCGCGCTGGAAGCTGCGCCGCGCCATTAGCGGCTGCGCCTTGCGGTACAAGTGCGGCGGGGCGTCGATGGGCTCGAAGGCCAGCGCCAGTTCGGCGCGCGTGCGCAAGTCGAACGCGCTGTCGGGCAACTCGGGCGGCCGGAGTTCGCGCTTCATGACGGGGTCTTCCGCAAGGGCGTGACCTGGGCGCCGCCGGGTGCCCGCACTGGCACGCCCATCACCTGCTTCAGCGCGTCGCGCGCGCGAGCCAGGCGCGACAGCACGGTGCCGGGCGCAATCTCCAGCGCCTCGGCCATCTGCGCGGTGGGCATGTCGTCGAAATAGAACAGCACCAGCACCTCGCGGTGGATGGGCGCCAGCCGCGCGAGCGCCTTGACCACGTCCAGCTTGTCGTCCAGCCCGGCGTCGGGGGCGGCCTGCTCGGGCTGCTCGTCGTCGTCCAGCGACTGCATGCCCGGCGCGGCCTGGCGGAAGGCGGCGCGCCGCATGATCTGGAACAGCCAGGCCCGCGCCAAGGCCGCATCGCGCAACTGCTCGCGGTGCTTCCAGGCGTTGGCAAAACAGTCCTGCACCACGTCTTCGGCGATGTCACGCGAGCCCGTCAGCGCCCAGGCGCTGCGCAGCAGGAAGCGGTAATGGTCCCGCACCCATTGGTTGTAGCGGGACTCGGCAGACTGGAACAGCATGGTGATCAAGAGCGGACAGCGCTGCGGTTCATTCCATCGCCATCGTCAGTGCTTACCCTCAGGCTGGGCATCACGGCCCGCGCGTGCCACCCAGCGATGGAAATTCGGCTGCCGAACCCGCGCTAGAGCGCTGCTGCAAGGCCGCCAGCCGCCGCGTCATGCTCTCGATCTCGATGGTCTGGCCGGCGATGATCTCCTCCGCCAGTTGCCGCGTGGCCGGGTCGCGGCCGTGCTGCAGCACCAGCCGCGCCATGTCGACGGCGCCGGCGTGGTGCGGAATCATCATCGCCAGGAAGTCGATGTCGGCCTGGCCCACGAAGCCCGGGCCGTGCATGTCTTGCATCATGCGGGCCATCGAAGCGTCCATCTCGCGCTCGAAGGCACTGACTCCATGTTGGGCGTGTCCGCCCCTCATGCCCTTCATGCCCTTCATGCAGTCTGCCCCTTGGCACCCACGCGCACGTAGACCAGGTTGATGCTCTTCTTGTTGCGCAGCGCTCCGGAAGGCAGGGTCAGGTTGCCCAGCGGAATCTGCGCGATGAAGACCGGCTTCAGCGGGTCGCTGACGTCGAAGGCGCTGCACACCGTCTGGCCGGCGTTGGGCGTGCCGGGCAGTTCGTCCTGCTCGTGCGCCACGTAGAGCAGCGTGTTCTCGGGGTTGGTCCACAGCCCGTGCGATTCGCGGCCGTGGCTGAAGAAGGTGCCGACCACCTTGCGCTGGCCGCTGGCTGCGCTGCGGTCGATGATGGCGATGGGGCTGGAGGCGACGCCGCCGGGGCCCCCGTCGTCGATGCGCGCCAGGCTGGCATAGACCACGCTGCCGCGCGCGTTGCTGACGAACTCGACGTGGTTGGGCCGCGCGCCCATGCCCAGCGGCACGCTGTCAATGAGGTCGAAACCGCCCCGCGTCGAGCGAGAAGACAGCGCATCGGCCAGCTTGTGCGAGAACCACACCTCGGCGCCGTCGGGCGTGGTCTTCATGAAGGGCGTGAAGCCGGGCTTGTCCTGCGCACTGATGTCCAGTGTCGTCACGCGCTGCGGCTGGCTGTGGCCATCGGCGCCCGGGTTGACACGGAACACGTCGACCTGCGACACCTTCTGGCTGGCCACGAAGGCCAGCGTGCCTTCGCGGTTGAACCATACCTGGGCCGGGCCGTTGATCGTCGGCAGGAACTGGCGGATGGCCGTCGAACCTGTGTTGTCGGTGCCCTTCAACTGACGCAGGGCGAGTTCGACGTTGACGATGGCGATGCGGTCTTCCCCGCGCAGCGTCACCCAAAGCTCCTTGCCGTTGCGCGTGAAGGTGGGCTCGTGCGGTTCGCGGCCCAGCAGCAGCCCGCTGCTCAGGCGTTCGGGGTTGGTCGTCATGCCAGCGGCCGGGTTGGGCGTGTTGCCGATGACGCGGCGCTGCTCGGCGTCGACGAGGTAGATGTTGCTCGAGCCGCGCCCGCTGGTGGCCAGCAGCCGGCCGTCGGGCGACGGCACCGCGCCGTGGGCGTCGATGCAGCCGTGGTACAGCGGCTTGTGGATCATCGCCGCGTGCGTCGGCGCCACGCCGGCGGTGACATAGCGGAAGGGCGGCCGCGGGTCTTCGTCGAAGCTGGTCAGGTTGATGGTGCTCTCGACGGTGTTGGTCCTGGGGTCGATCACGACCAGCGTGTTGGAGTCTTCGTTGGTGATGAAGACGCGGTCGCGCGGGTCGATGCCGGTGGCGGCGGCGGCGCTGGACGGCGCCTGGGCTTGCGCTGCGGGCAGCGCGCTGGCGGCTGCGGCGGCCAGCGAGTATTTGAGGATGTCGCGACGTTGTGTGCTTATGGGTGCTTTCTGTGTTCAGTGCAAAGGTGGACGGCAGTGTGTGACGCGTGACCTCGCACCCAACGACGGGCGGCGGCGGTGCGTCAGGCGCTCGCAGCCAAGAGCGCACTGCAGGGCGTTTCATTCCATGGCGGTGCAAACCACCTGCGCCGCGGGACTTGCTGTTGCCTTTAGCGCGGGGTGCCCAGCTGTTGGTAGACCTCGGTCGACACCCGCGCCAGCACGCTGCGGTCGACGTCTGACGACAAGGCGTAGCCGAAGGGTCCGTCGACCCAATAGAACACGTTGACGGCGCCTTCCTGCGCGAAGCGGAAGGCGGTGTCAGCGTTCTTCGCACCCGGTTTCGCATCCGGTTTCGCGGCCCCGCCCGAGCCCGCGGCGCTGCCCACGTCAGCGACGTCATTGGACACGTACAGCGTCAGCTTGCTGCCCTGCTCGTTGCGGTACATGAACTGAGCCACCGGCCCCTGGCCACCTGGCAGCAGGCGCCCGCCTTCCAGCGTGTAGCCCTGCGCCTGCAGGTGCGGCGGTTTCATCGGCGCGCCCATGCGCTTGGACAGCCAGGCCACGAGCTGGTCTTCGTGCGCGGCGTCCACTTCCACGGGCCGGCGCACATCGGGGCTGTAGACCGCATGCGCCACGGCGGCGCGCTGCGCGAAGCCGCTGGCAGACACCAAGGTCAACCCACCCGGGGCCGGTTTCACGGCCGCCATGCGGGCCGCATCGTCACCGCCAACACCCGCGCGGGCGCCAGCCCCGGCGCCGCGCAGCCCCCAGCCCGTGGCGCCGCTGATCACGGCGATGGCGAGCCCGGCAGCCAGGCGCTGCAGGTACCAGGGCGTCGGCGACACGGTGCGTGGGCCCGCCGACTTGAGCAGGCGCTGCGGCGGCTGCTCGTCCAGCACCGGGTCGAACAAGGCGTGCAGTTCTCGCTTCTGCGCGCGGTAGGTCTCGACGCGCTGCGCGTCGTCGGGACGCGCGGCCAGGAAAGCAGCGATCGCGGTCTGGCGCTCTGCGGGCAGGTGGCCATCGACGAACGCATGCAGGTCGGCCTCGGTGACCGGGGGGGTGGGCGGTGGGGGGCGATCGGTGCTCATGGGGTGCTTCGTTGTGCTGTCATTTGACGACCTTCAGCCGCACGGGCTCGGCACGGCCTTCCATCAGGCCGCGCAGACGCTCGCGGCCGCGCGACAAGCGCGACATCACCGTGCCGATAGGAATGCCCAGGGCCTGCGCCACGTCGGCGTAGGCCATGTCTTCCAGCGCCACCAGCAGCAGCACTTCCTTCTGCTCGACGGGCAGCAGGTCCAGCGCGGCCTGCAGGTCCAGCACCGCCAGCCTGTCACCTTGCGTCGGCGCCACCGGCACCTCGGGGGTGTCGTCGTCCATGGTCACGGTGTGCAGCCTGGGCCGGCGCACGCCATCGGCGTGCAGGTTGTGCATGATGCTGAAGAGCCAGGCGCGCATATCGGCCACGCCGCCCCACAGGCCCGACTTGGCCCAGGCCCGCTCCAGCGTGTCCTGCACCAGGTCGTCGGCATCTTCATGGTTGTTCACCAGCGCCCGGGAATAGCGGCGCAGGCGCGGCACCCAGCTCAGCAGGTTGGAGTCGTCTTGCATCGGCGGCTCGCGGCGTGCGGGGCTGGGTGTGGATCGTCGACAGAGGTCATTCCTTGATTATGTGCCAGACGTCTTTGAAGTTGTCGCCAGCGCGGTCGCCGGGCTTCTGGTCGGCCTGGTAGGTGTAGACCGGCTTGCCCTTGTAGGCCCACTGGCGCGAGCCGTCGTCGCGAACGACGATCGTGTACGAACCGGCGGGCTGGTCGCTGGCGGCGGCCATCGCGGGCGGCCACAGCGTCGCGCAGGGGCCGTTGCAGGCGCTCTTGCCACTGCTGGCCATGTCCTTATCGAAGGTGTAGAGCGTCATGCCCTTGGCGTCGACGAGCACGCCGTTGGCGAGCTTGGCCGGCACGTCGGCCGCCATGGCGCTCGTCGGCGGCGCCGCGAAGGAAGCCGTGGCGATGAGCATCGCGGCCAAGGTGGGGAGATGTTTCATGGGGGCGTCCTGGGTAGAGTGCTGATGGGCTGAGCGGGTGGCTCAGTAAGCCGCAGCCACTGCCAGCTTGGGGTCGATCTGCCAGGTTTCGCTGACGATCTTGCCTTCGCGGTAGGTCAGCACGTAACGCACCTTGATGGGCATCTTGCCTTCGAAGACGACGTTGGCCGAGACGGTGGCGCCCTTGGGGTTGGCCGACTCTTCGATTGAGCCGATGGTGAGTTTCAGCGGGCCGACGGCCTTGCCGAACTTTTCCCAGGTGCCGCGGATGGCGTCGGTGGTGGCGTAGGTGCCGTCCAGCGGGCCGCCGACCCAGTTCAGCTGGGCCTGGTCGGCGTAGCCGCGCATCACGATCTGCGTGTCGCCCGAAGCGATGGCCTGGAAGTGCGTGCGGGCGTCGTCGGAAGGGGCGGCGAAGGCGCTGCCGGCGGCAAGGGTCAGGGCGGTAGCGGCGAAGGTGAATGTCTTGAACATGGAGGGCTCCGTTGAAGGCTTGATGTGAAGTGAGGGTGGTCGGTGGTGGATGAAGGGTCCATGAGGTCCCGACACAAGGGCAGACGGCGCCGGCAGGCGGTCTATTCCGGCCCACGCAAAAACTTTTTCTGTCACGCCATCGGCAGTTGACCCGCCCGACACGCTCCACCAATTGCTCCGATGAAGCGAACCCTGACCTTCCTGCTGCTGGCCAGCTTGTTCACCGCCGCGACCGGTGCGCTGGCGCAAGGCATCACCGACCCCATTGGCAACCTACTGCCCACGTACATCGGTCCGCAGAACGGCGACGTGGATGTGGCGAGCGCGTTCGCCGGCTACGACCCGGCCAGCGACACCTTCAGCTTCTCGGGCACCTTTGCCGACGCCCTCGGCACCACGGAGGGCGCCTTCTACTTGCGGGGCCTGGACCGCGGTGTCGGCACCGAAGGTTTCGTGAGCGGCAGCCCATCGGTCGGCCAGCGCATGAAGTTCGACGCCGCCGTGTTCCTGCGGCCCGACGGCATGGCTCGCGTGATCACCTTCGTGGGGTCGGTGGGCACGGGCGTCGAACTGGGGGCCGGTACCGGCACTATCGCCGGCGGCTGCGCGCCTCAGGGCGCCAGCCGCTGACCGTCTTGCGCAAACACCACCCCGCCGGCGTAGTGCGCGGCAATCGACGCCTTGACGGCATCACGCTGCGCGTCGAGCGCAGGTGACAGGTGGCTCAGCAGCAGCTGGCCGGCGCGCACCGCATCGGCCACTTCGCCGATGGCCTTGGGTGGCGTGTGCAAGGTGTACAGCACGTCGGGCGAGCCGGGTGGGTCGAGCACCACGCTGTTGAAGACCAGCAGGCTGGTGCCTTGGGCGATTCGCCGCAGACCCGCCAGCCAGCTGGCGTCGATGTCGCCGCTGAAGGTGATGCTCTTGCCGGCGTGGTCGATGCGGTAGACCACCGCCGGTGCGTCGCGGTGGTGGCCGGCCACGGAGCTGATGCGCAGGCCGCCCTCATCGAACACCGTGCGCACTTCGGGCAGGGCTGACGCCGTGGCGGGTGCGTCGATGTCGTTCACTTGAAAGCGCAGCGGCGCCGAGAAGTCCTTCAGGTAGCCGAAGGCGCCCTGCTTGCCGAACAAGAGGTCGATGAAGCGGCTGGTGGCCGGGAAGTCGGCATCGTCGGCATCGAGCGCACGCCGCCCTGCCGGCCCGAAGATCTTGAAATCGACCGGCCCGCGGTTGGACACCGCACGGGCCTTGAAGAGGCCTGGCAGTCCACCGGCATGGTCCACATGAAGGTGCGTCAGCAGCACGATGTCGGCCCGACCCAGCGCCAGCTTGGCTTCACCCAGGCGCACGAAAGATCCCGGGCCGGCGTCGACGAAAACACGCGCCACGCCATCCACCAACACCACGAAGGCCGAGCCCGCGCGGCCGGTGGCACCCGGGCCGCCCGAGCCCAGCACCACGAGTTCCAGCGCCGGCGGGGCGGCCGTCTGGGCCTGAGCTGCGAACGCGGCGGGCAGCGTGCACATGGCCAGACAAAGTGCCGCCAAGCGGCGCCGGCAGGGGTTGGCCAGAGTTTTCATTCGATCCTTTGTGCGGGCGGGGCGACAACGGGGCGAACCGGAAGCGGCAAGCCCCCGGCTCGGTCGTGCGGTGCGCCGGTTCTCTGACAGTTCCCGGTTTTCAGTACGCCGCCACCGCCTGCGCAGCGGCCACCGTGGCGACGATTCGCTGCCCGGCACGCTCGACCTTGGAGATGCTCAGGTCCTCGTTCAGCACGTAGGCCGTCTTGCCGTCGCGCGTGAACACGATGGCCTGGCGCGGCTGCTTGAAGCCGGCGATGGTGGCGACCACCTTCAACGTGGCCACGTCGATCACCGACACCGTGTTGTCGGCCAAGTTGCCCGAGTAGACGAAGCGGCCGTCGGGCGTGAGCGCGGCGCCGTAGGGGTCGCGGCCCACCGGCACGGTGCCGGTGACGCGGCGCGCGGCGATGTCCACCACCGCGATGTCGTTGCTGCCGCTGTTGGCCGCAAACAGGGTCTTGCCGTCGGCGGTGACGGAGATGGCGCGGATCTTGTTGAAGCCGGTGATCTCGCCCTCGATCTTGTCGGTCTGCGTGTCGACGATGGTCACCTTGTCGCCCAGGAAGTTGGTGACGTAGAGCTTCGCGCCGTCCGGGCTCAGGCGCACGCCCTGGCGCGGCTGCGCAAAGCCGGTGATCACCGCCTTGGCCTGCCCGCTGGCGGTGTCCAGTCGCGTCACCGTGCTGCTGGCCTGGTTGTTGACATACAGCGCGCTGCCGTCCTTGCTGAGCGCGGTGCCGAAGGCGCCGGGGCCGGCCGCCAGCGTCGACGCGGTGGCCAGCGGCTTGAGCGTGGTGGTGTCCAGGCGCGTCACCGTGCCCAGGCTGCTGTCGGAGACATAGAAGCTCTTGCCGTCGGGCGCGAACACGATGTTGCGCGGCGTGACGTAGCCGCGCAGCACACCGCGCACGGCACCGGTGGCCAGGTCGTAGACGATGACGTCCGGGCGCTCGCTGTAAGACACCACGGCGGTGGCCTCGTCGGGGCTCAGCGCCAGCGAGTTGTTGCGGATCTGGCCGTCGAAGGTGACGCGGGCCGGGGTGGCTTCGGCGCCGTTGGCGGCGTTGGCGGGCACGCTGGCGGCGACGAGGACGAAGGTGCTGCACCAGGCCAGCGCGGTGGTGCGGAAGAAGGTATTCATGGGATGTCTTTCGGAGAGTGTTGAGAAAAGAGGGAAAGGCTTGCTGTGGTGGACGAGGAGAGCCCGTGGTTTATTCCGTCGGGCCGTGAATTCGAGGCTTCAGCCGAGCAGGGCCGGTACCCAGCGGTTGATCAAGGCACCGCCGACGATGAGCCAGCCGAACAGGATCAGCGCCAGCAACAGCGGCTTGGCACCGGCCTTGCGGATGGCGCCGATGTGCGTGGACAGGCCGAGTGCGGCCATGGCCATGGCCAGCAGCGCGGTGTCGATCTCGGTGGTCACCGCCACCACCGAGGCCGGCAGCCACTGCAGCGAGTTGAACAACACCACCGCGACGAAGCCGAAGGCGAACCAGGGCACGGCGAGCTTGCCTGGGGCCTGGCCCGTGGCGGCGGAAGTGTGGGCGTGGCGTTTGTCGTCACGTGCCAGCCAGGCCGACAACATCACCAGGAACGGCGCCAGCATCATCACCCGCACCATCTTCGCGATGACGGCCGAGTTGGCCGCGTCCGGGCCCACCGAACGCGCCGCGGCCACCACCTGGGCTACCTCGTGGATGGTCGAGCCGGCGTAGATGCCGAAGCCGTTGGCGCCACCCGGAATCAGCGCCCAGTGCTGGTTCAGCTCGAACAGCGCCGGGTACAGAAAGATCGCCAGAGTGCCGAACACCACCACCGTGGCCACCGCCACCGTTACCTGCTCGGCGCGCGCCTTGACCACCGGTTCGGCAGCCATCACCGCGGCGGCGCCGCAGATGGAACTGCCGGCGCCGATCAGCATCGCCGTCTTGCGGTCCAGGCCCAACCAGCGCGTGCCGATGAAGCAGGCCAGCGCGAAGGTCGAGCCCAGCACCAGCGCGTCGATGGCGACGCCGGCGATGCCGACGTGGCCGATGTCCTGCACCGTCAGCCGCAGGCCGTACAGCACGACCCCCAGGCGCAGCAGGTTCTGCTTGGACACGTTGACGCCGGCACCGCTGGCCGCGGCCAGGCGCGGCACCAGCGGATAGACCGTGTTGCCCACCAGCATGCCCAACACGATGGCCAGCGTCAGCGCACTGAAGCCGTGGTCCTGCAGCCAGCCGATGTGGCCCAGCGCGATGCCGGTCGCGGCCAGGGCGCCGCTCAAGGCCAGGCCGGGCAGCAGGGCTGCCAACTGCAAGCGCAACCGCGCTGCCCGGTGGCCGGCTGACGGGCCAGGGCTGGCTTGTGAGGTCGACAGCGCGTGCATCACGCCAGCACCCAGATCAAGGCGATGCCGGCGCACAGCAGCACGGCCGCCATCGGCACTGCGACCGGCATCCAGCGCAGCACCTGCGGGTCGATGCTGCTGTCGGCGGCCAAGGTGGTCGAGACGGCATGGGCCACGTCGCGGGTCGGCCCCATGAAGCCCGCCACTGGCCGCCGGGCAGCAACCCATTGAAGGGCATGCAGCGCCTGTGGGGCCAGCGGGCCGGGTGCTGCGGGGCGTGGGGTTGTTCGTTCAAGGGTCAGCATGTCGGGCTCCAGATGCCGGTGGTGGCGCGGCGGGCCGCCGCCCCGTGATCGAGCGGCCAGGCAAATTTAGAGCTTGGCAATCAACCCGTCCAACGGGTTGTATGACTAAGATGTACCTGCGAAATCGATAACAAAGGCAATCACCGTGGACGTGCTTCGACTCACCCTGCGTCAGCTGCAGATTTTTGTCGCCGTGGCGCGCAGCGGCAGCACCACGGCGGCCAGCGCTGAGATAGCGCTGTCGCAATCGGCCACCAGTTCGGCCGTCAACGAGCTGGAACGCCTGCTGTCGCTGCGCCTGTTCGACCGCGCCGGCAAACGCCTGCTGTTGAACGACAACGGCCGCGCGCTGTTGCCGCGGGCTTTGGCTTTGCTCGACGGCGCCGCAGGCATCGAGCAGATGTCGCGCGACGGCAGCGCGCAGGCGCAGTCGCTGCGCATCGGCGCCAGCACGACGATTGGCAACTACGTGTTGCCCAAGCTGCTCGCTGGCTTCATGGGGGCACAGCAGCCCGGCAGCGCCGCCGCCTGGCGGTCGAAGGTCGTTATCGGGAACACCGCCGCCATCTGCGATGCCGTGACCGCTTTCGAACTCGACGTGGGGCTGATCGAGGGGCCCAGCCACCAGCCGGAGCTGGTGATCACCCCCTGGCTGCAAGACGAGATGGTGGTCGTGGCTGCGCCCGACAGTGCGCTGGCCCAGTCAAGCCGGGCGGGCGATCGCATTCCCCTGCGCACGCTGCGTGAGGCGGTCTGGCTGGTTCGCGAAACGGGCTCTGGCACGCGCGAGGCCACCGACCAGAGCTTGCTGCCCCACCTGCGTTCTTACCGGCGCAGCATCGAGCTAGGCAGTTCGGAGGCCATCCAGCGTGCCGCTCAGGAAGGGTTGGGGGTGGCTTGCCTGTCCGCCTGGGTAGTGAACGATGCGCTGGAGGCTGGACGTCTGTGCCGCGTCTCCACGACATTGCCGCGGCAGCTTCGGCAATGTCATCTGGTTGTGCATCGTGAGAAGCAGTCGACGCCCGCGTTGCTGGCGTTCATCGCCCAGGCAGATGCGACTGCTGGGGCTGCCCGCTAACGTCCCGGCCCCGCTTCGCATGTCGAAGGTTCAGCCCTCGGCGACACGCGATTACCCTTCAGCTAGGCGCCGACGCCCGCTCCGCCCACCTGCCCATTGATCGAAGCTTTGATGCAATGAGCTGGTCTGGGTAATCGACGTCCGCTTCCGGACGCACCACCCAACGGCTGCTTGTGGCCGAAAGCTAACGTCCGGTGTGGGCTGATCGGAGGACTGCGATCAGCCTTGACCGAACACCCACGGTCGGCAAACACATCGTCGTTCATGACTGACATGCGCCAGTCAAGCCCGCACCGTAGGCACCTCACCCCAAACCGTCGTGTACCTCGGCGTCCGTCTGACTTGCTTCATGCCCCAGGTATCCGCCCCCAACGTGATCCCCGAGCTGCCCAGCAACACGGTCCTCTTCCCGAACCGATCGTTGACCTGATCCATCGCCACCATCAACTTGGCGCGATCACGTTGCCCGGTGACGGGATCATCCCAAGCCAATTCACCTTGCATTTGGGTGTCAGGCATCAAATCGAGCAACATGACGCCAGCTTTGGCCAGATTGAAGCCTGGTTGGTAGATGGCGCGCACGCCTGCCAATGCAGCCGTTGTCAACGTGCTCGTGTCAGCGCTGGGTCGCCGCAGCGGCACGACCACGCTTTTTGAAAACCTTGGCCCATCTCGAAACGGTGAGGTCCTGGCGAATACAAGCACTTGCCCGGCCAGATGACGCTGCTTGCGCAGCTTCTCGGCAGCGCGAGAAGTGAACTCGCTGATCGCCTCCAGCAGCGGTGCCAGGTCGGCCACCGGACGACCAAAGCTGCGCGTACAGGCGATCTGCTGTTTGGGCACTGGCATGTCCGCCACTTCGATGCAGGCTTCGCCGCGCAGCTCGCGCCATGTTCGCTCAAGCACAACGCCCCACTTGCCACGCACCACCTCGCATGGCAGCTCGATGAAGTCCTGAACGGACTTCACGCCAAGCGCCGTCAACTGTGCGCTGATCTGCCGCCCGACGCCCCACACCTCTCCAACCTCGGTTGAAGACAGCACGGCTCGCAGTTGATCGCTTCTCAGCTTCGACAGGTCACACACGCTGGCCATCCCATCGGCGTAGGTGCCTGGCTTGCGCTCCGCCGTCTTGGCAACGTGGTTGGCCAGCTTTGCCAGCGTCTTGGTGCTGCCGATGCCAATGCCACACGGTATGCCCGTCCACTGATGAATGCGCGCACGGATCTTCCATGCCCGTTCAACCAGGTCACCACGGACGCCATGCAATCCGATGAAGCTTTCATCGATGCTGTAGACCTCTTGCGTCGGCCCGAGGCCTGCGGCCAGGCTCATCATGCGGTCGCTCATGTCGCCGTACAGAGTGAAGTTGGCGGAAAGTGCGACGAGGCCGGCTTGTTCTTCAAGGTGCCGAATCTGGAACCACGGCGCCCCCATCTTGATGCCCAGCGCCTTGGCCTCGTTTGACCGAGCGATGGCGCAGCCGTCGTTGTTCGAGAGCACGACCACAGGCCGCCCATTGAGGCTGGGACGAAAGACTCTTTCGCAACTCACATAGAAGTTGTTGCCGTCAACGAGCGCGTACACCGCATCACCTCAAGCAGGAAAGCGCTTGATGCTGGCCGTGACCACGCCCCAGACCTCCAAGGTCTGCCCGTCCTTTGGCGTGATGTCAGGGAAGGTCACATTGGCCGCCCTCAGCTTGACCCGCCCTGCGCGTTGGTACAGGTGCTTGACCGTGAACTCGCCGTCCACCACGGCCACCACCACATGGCCATGGCGCGGCTTGATGGCCTTGTTGACCACCAGCATGTCGCCATCAAAGATGCCAGCGTCGCGCATGGAGTCACCGCTGACGCGCAGCAAGAAGGTGGCTTGAGGATGCGTCACCAGCTCCTGCGTCAGGTCGATGCGTTTAACAGCAAAGTCTTCAGCCGGCGACGGGAAGCCCGCGCACACCTTGTCGCCGGCCAGTGGCAGCATCAGGCTGCACTCTGAGAGCGGGACGGGTTGGCTGAAATCCAAAACACTGTACATTCATCCAGTATACGTGCGCTTACGATTCTGCGCATGTGCGCCCACTACGAAACCGTGACCAAACCCGAACGCCTGAAAGACGTGTTCAAGGTGGCGATGCCTCATGGCGCGGTGGCTGACGTATGGCCCTCGTATGCAGGCTTGTTCATCCGGCACCCGAAGGAAGCGCAAGATGGCGAGGGCATGGCTCAGTGGCGTGAAGCCATGACGGGTTCGTTCGGCCTCGTCCCCCATTGGGCGAAAGACACCAGCCTGGCCAAGCGCACCTACAACGCACGCAGTGAAACCGTGGCCACCAAGCCCAGCTACCGCGACGCCTGGCGTCTGGGACGCCGATGCATCATCCCTGCCGAGGCCATCTATGAACCGGACTGGCGTTCTGGCCGTGCAGTGCCTACCAGGATTGCTCGGGCCGATGGGCGGCCAATGGGCATAGCTGGCATCTGGACTGGGTGGAGAGCGCCTGACGGCACGGTCTTGCGCAGCATGAGCATGTTGACGGTCAATGCTGATGACCACCCGTTGATGCGCAACTTTCACCGGCCCGAAGATGAGAAACGAATGGTGGTGATTCTGGAAGAAGCGGACTTTGATGCTTGGCTGGATCCTAATCGTGGCGCGCCAGTTTCAATGCTTGGTTGCTTCGATGCAGGAGGTCTGATGTCGGGCGTCTGAGGCAAGTGCCCCAAGCCGCGCAACCTCCAGTCGCGTGGCACGCACATGCTTGAGTGCTCGCAAGCCATAACCTGCGCCGAGCACGATCAAAGCAACAGGAACCAAGGCGGCAAGGCCGCTCCATAGCAGGTACGGGCTCATCGTGCCTCCGAACGTGTGCAATTGAACAAGTTGCTTTGTGCACGCACATTGTCAATGTCACATTGGTACATGGCAACCCAACATGTGTACTCCTCCGAGGGCTGTCCGACCGGCCTCCCACTGACAGGCCGATGGCGTCGGAGGCGCACCAAATGCAATCCAACATGGATGACATGACATTGGTAGAGTGAACATTGAACATGTCATCTTTCAATGTTCACATGCTCTGGTCCGCCCCGTCACGGCAATACGGCAGCCCACCCAAGGTACGGCACCGTCGCGGGAGAACGGCACTCGTAACTTGGTGACGGAGCGCCTGCCATGCAGCCGACGCAGCCTGTGTCTCCGACAATGGCTCCGACCGAGGCCCGACGATGGCTAAGTCGGAGAAATCGTCGGGCAACCTGATCGGGGCAGCCGTCGGACATCACCGGGGCCTCAAGGGGCGGCTGGACGCCGCCCACGGCCCCTATCCCCGCTGGACGCGGGGCTTGCTGCCCGCCCGCTGTCCGGGGTCGCGCCTCCCCCTGCTGATGGCTCCGCCATCAGCACCCCGCTGCGCGGGGGCACCCGGCAGATCCGGCTCTCTACGCTGTGCGGCTGCGCGCACCGGCTTCGATCGGCCCGTTGGGCTGGGGCTGGACGCCCCACCGGCCTCCCGGGTGCCCCCGCGCCTGCGGCGTGGGGGAGGCGGGGGCTTCGCCCCCCGCTCATGCACCGGCGCTGGGGCGCCTCAAATCGCTGGGGCGATTTGTGCCTGGCGGCTCCCCCCAGCCCCTCGGCGACCTGGCTGGGGCCAGGTGCGCCTCGGGGGCCTGCGCAGCGCCTGCTGCTTGGCCCGCCGCGTTGCGGCGGCTCCTGTTTAAGGCCCAACTTAAGACTCGCAGCGTTCACATTAAACATCCATGCCAGATGTGAGCGGACGTTGAACATGGCGTGCTCCACAGGCGCAATTCGACAGTAGCGACATTCAACTCATCAATGCCGTAAACTGCACAGAATTCTGTCATCCACCGAAGGAGCCAGCCATGGGCTTTTCTGCCAGCGATGTGGTGCCGTTCACCCAGGCACGCGCGAACCTGTCCGAGCTGGCCGACCAGGCCAAGGCAGGCGCCGAAAAGATCATCACCAAGAACGGTGAAAGCTACGTCGCTTTGATCGATGCAGACCGGCTGGACTACTACCACCGGCTGGAGCGTGAGCGCATCCACCTGCTGCTGATCGACGATGCCCGCCGTGGCCTGGCGGATGTGTTGGCAGGCCGCACGCAAGACGCAGACACCGCGCTGGCGGGCCTGCAAGCTGTTCGTACAGCCAAAACCACCACCACCGGCAAAGCGAAGCCTAAACACCGTGGCTGAGCAGCTCTACAGCGTGGAGCTGACCGACAGCTTCATCGAGCGCTTGGCATCGATTGAAGCCTTCCTGGAAGAGGCAGGCGCCGCTTTTGCCTACGACGACCTACTGACAGGTCTACGCGGCACGGTGATCCCGAACCTGGCGCGCTTCCCTCTGATTGGCAAGCGCTACCTTGATCAACCTCCGCAATCAGCCGAGGCCCTTGCACAACTGGCGCAACTGCCTCATGGCGCGGCGGATGCCTTGCGCGTGTATCTGCACGACGACTATCTGATCTTGTATGCCGTGGATGCAGTCAAGTTGACTGCATATTTGCTGTCCATCCGGCACCATCGCCAACTCTCGTTTGACTTTGCTCGCCTATGGCCTGGCGGCTGAACAGGCCGAATATCATGAACGCTGTAGAAATTGAACAGGCCATCTCTGACCTGGCCCTTCAACCCTTCGATGCCACGGAGTTTCCGTACGCATTTCTTGCTGCATTTGGCAACAAGGAAACCACGCTCAAACGCTTGCGCACGGGCAACAACAACGCCACCGATCTACCTGGCGGCGTTCTGCTGCGCAACAACATTCACATCGCCGTGTGCGAAGCAGGCAACGTCGGAGAGGCCCTCACGGCCCTGCGCGCCAGCCCGGCCACGAGCAAGGCGAAAGCAAAGTACATCTTGGCCACGGACGGCCAAACACTAGAAGCGGAAGAACTGGCAAGCGGCGAAACCATCGCCTGCGATTACACCGACTTTCCGAACCACTTCGGCTTCCTGTTACCTCTGGCTGGCATCTCCACCATCAAGGAGATCAAGGACAACCCCATCGACGTCCGCGCCACGGGGCGCCTGAACAAGCTGTACGTCGAACTACTGCGAGAGAACCCTGCGTGGGCCAAAGACGAGCGCCGCAGCGACATGAACCACTTCATGGCGCGACTGGTGTTCTGCTTCTTCGCAGAGGACACAGGCATCTTCAGTGACACCGGGATGTTCACTCAGACGGTTGACCGAATGAGTGATCGCAGCGGCAGCAACACCCATGAGGTGCTGTCCGAGATTTTCCGGGCGATGAACATCAGTCGCGTGGAGCGTGGTTCTGCCGATCCACGCCTGCCAGCGTGGGCGTCAGCCTTCCCCTATGTGAATGGTGGGCTGTTTTCCGGTAGCACCGAAGTTCCGCGCTTCACACAAATGGCGCGGACCTACTTGTTGCACGCAGGGGCTCTGAACTGGCGAGAGATCAACCCCGACATCTTCGGCAGCATGATCCAGGCAGTGGCCGATGATGAAGAGCGCAGCACCCTGGGCATGCACTACACCAGCGTCCCCAACATCTTGAAGGTGTTGAATCCTCTGTTCTTGGACGAACTGCGCGCAGCTCTGGCAGACGCAGGCGAAAACGAGCGCAAGCTTCTGAACCTACGAAAGCGCATGGCGCGCATCCGGGTTTTTGACCCAGCCTGCGGATCGGGCAACTTCCTGGTCATAGCCTACAAGCAGATGCGCGAGATTGAGGCGGAGATTAATCAGCGCAGGGGGGAGACCCATCTAGGAAGTGCAATCCCACTGACAAACTTTCGCGGGATTGAGCTTCGCGATTTTCCTGCTGAAATAGCCCGTCTAGCACTAATAATCGCTGAGTTCCAGTGCGATGTACTGCATCGAGGACAAAAGGATGCACTCGCGGAGTTTTTGCCACTCGACGCTCAAAACTGGATTGTTTGCGGAAATGCACTGCGACTCGATTGGCTGAGCATTTGCCCTCCGACCGGCACTGAGGTGAAGTTGCTTGGCGACGACCTTTTCAGCACACCACTTGATCAGACGGAAATAGACTTCGAAAACGAAGGGGGAGAGACTTATATCTGCGGAAATCCACCATATCTCGGTCAATCTGAAATGTCAGATAGCGAGAAAAGTGACCTTGAAGCAGTTTTTTCTTCAACCGACATCCAATGGAAATCACTGGATTATGTGCTCGGATGGTTCTGGAAGGCCGGGCAAATGTGCCTATCTCACTCCACCCATAGCGCCTTCGTTTCAACGAATTCAATATGTCAAGGACAACAGGTGCCTGCATTTTGGACGGCCGCATTGGATGCTGGCTTACGCATACACTTTGCCCGAACCTCCTTCAAATGGAGAAATCTTGCAAAAAACAATGCGGGCGTCACGGTCGTTGTCGTAGGGCTCTCGACAACCTCCAATGGATGTCGGTTATATGAAGAAAGCGTCGACACGCCACCACAAGAGCGGCGAGTTGATTTTATTGGACCATACCTTGTCCCGAACACGAATACGATCATCAACAAGTCGAGCAAGCCAATAAATGGGCTACTGCCGATGGACTATGGAAGCAAGCCTGCGGACGGCGGAGGACTTATCATAAGATCATCGGATTATCAGACCATAAATGAGCCAGGCGCAGACCAATACATCAAGCACTACCTGGGCAGCGACGAGTATATAGAGGGAAAGACACGTTATTGCTTATGGATTAATGAAGGCAATTTATTCGAAGCCCAGAAATTCCACTTCATCCGGAATCGAATTAATATCGTACGCGCATTTCGCCAGCAGAGCAAAAAGGAAAAAACAAAAGAGCAAAGTTTAACTCCGTACGCGTTTGCAGAAATCCGTCATGGCAGAAACCTGGAATCCACCATCCCACTGATAATCCCCATCCACACAAGCGAAAATCGTGACTACCTGCCAGTCGGAGCGCTTGAGCATGGCGCCGTTGTTTCCAACGCGGCATTCGGTCTATATGACGCTCCTTTATGGAACATGGCGCTAATTGCGTCTCGCCTCCACCTTGTGTGGATCGCCACAGTCTGCGGAAAACTGGAAACACGCTACAGGTATTCAAATACGCTGGGCTGGAACACATTTCCCTTACCCCTACTTACAGAGCAAAACAAGACCGACCTTACTCAGTGCGCGGAGGATATTCTGCTTGCACGAGAGGCGCACTTCCCGGCCACTATCGCCGACCTCTACGATCCAGAAGCCATGCCGGATAACTTGCGCCACGCTCACGAGCGCAATGACGAAGTTCTGGAACGCATATACATCGGTCGCCGCTTCAAGAACGATACTGAGCGGCTGGAAAAGCTGTTTGAGCTGTACACGAAGATGACGACCGCAGAAAAGATCAAGCCTGCCGCGAAGGCAGCCAAGGGAAGAAAGAAAGCATCATGAGCGACCACGCTACCAACCCGACCAACGCTTACACCGTGCCGTCGGTGTCCATCGCCACCGCACGCACCGGCGCATCAAGTAAAGCTAATCAGCTGGGCATGCGCGCCATGCAAGAGCGCGCTTATGCCAAGCGCGGTGAGCAGTACCTGCTGATCAAGTCACCGCCCGCCTCAGGCAAGTCGCGCGCGCTGATGTTCATTGCGCTCGACAAGCTAAACAACCAGGGCTTGCAACAGGCTATCGTGGTGGTTCCTGAGCGGTCCATTGGCGGCAGCTTTGCCGATGAGCCATTGACCCAGTTCGGTTTCTATTGGGACTGGCACGTCGCCCCGCAGTGGAACCTGTGCAATGCACCTGGCGGCGACGAGTCGCGCGCAGCCAAGTCCAAGGTGGACGCAGTGCGTCAGTTCCTGGCCAGCAGCGACAAGGCTTTGGTCTGCACCCATGCCACGTTTCGCTTCGCAGTGGAAGAGTTGGGCATTGCAGCTTTCGATAACCGCCTGATCGCCATCGACGAGTTCCACCATGTCTCCAGCAACCCCGACAACGTGCTTGGCAGCCAGTTGGGCGCATTCATTGCACGCGACAAAGTGCATCTGGTGGCCATGACAGGCTCCTACTTCCGGGGCGACAGCGAGGCCGTACTCGGTCCAGCCGATGAGTCGAAATTCGAAACGGTGACATACACCTATTACGAGCAGCTCAACGGCTATCAGTGGCTCAAGTCGCTGGACATAGGCTACTTCTTTTACACCGGCCCCTATGTGGAGGCCGTCAACAGGGTGCTCGACCCAGCGTTGAAGACCATCGTCCACATCCCTAACGTGAATGCGCGGGAAAGCCTGAAGGACAAGCAGCGCGAGGTCAGCGACATCATGCACGGCCTGGGCGAGTGGAAAGGTGTCGATCCCACCACCGGTTTCCACCTAGTTGCCACCAAAGACGGCCGAACCTTAAAAGTGGCAGACCTTGTGGACGATAGCGCCCCTGCTGTGCGCGCTCGTGTACTTGAGGCGCTGAAAGATCCCACGCACAAGGACGACCGGGACCATGTGGACGTGATCATCGCGTTAGGCATGGCCAAGGAAGGCTTCGACTGGATCTGGTGCGAACACGCCCTGACCATCGGCTACCGAAGCAGCCTGACCGAGATCGTTCAGATCATCGGCCGCGCTACGCGCGATGCCAAAGGCAAGGAGCGATCACGTTTCACAAACCTGATTGCCGAGCCGACAGCGGAGCAGTCCGCCGTGACCGAGGCCGTGAACGACATGCTCAAGGCCATCTCGGCCAGCCTGCTGATGGAGCAGGTGCTGGCGCCGCGCTACGAGTTCACACCCAAGAATGCCGGCGCCCAGGAGGGCTTTGTCTACAACGACGGCGAGGGCTACAAGGAAGGTGGAGTCAACGTCGGAGTGAACGAAGCTACAGGCCAGTACCACGTCGAAATCAACGGCCTGGTCAAACCCGAGACGCCCGAGGCCACCCGGATTTGCAAGGAAGATTTGAACGAAGTGGTCACCAGCTTCCTGCAGGACAAGACAGCACTGGAGCGCGGTTTGTTCGACAAGGAGAACACCTTGCCTGAAGAACTGACGCAGTTGCGCATGGGCAAGATCGTGCGCGAGCGTTACCCCGATCTGAGTGAGACCGATCAGGAAGCTATTCGGCAGCACGCAATTGCTGCCATGAACATCACCCAGCAGGCGAAACTGGCCCTGGCTCAAGCGGATGCCACCGGTAGCGCCACTGTGCAAGGCAGCACGGCGCTGCTAGACGGCGTGCGCAAATTCGTCAACGTACGTGACCTGGACATTGACCTGATCGACCGCATCAATCCCTTCGATGCGGCTTACGCTGTACTGGCCAAGGCGATGGACGAGAAGTCATTGCGCCAGGTGCAGGCCGCCATCGCGGCAAAGAAGGTGAGCATCCCCGAAGAAGAGGCGCGAGACCTGTCGAAGCGAGCGTTGCAGTTCAAGAACGAACGCGGTCGCTTACCTGACATCAACTCGGCCGACGCATGGGAGAAGCGCATGGCCGAGGGAGTGGCTGCATTCGCGCGCTACCGCGCGCAGGCCAAGGCGGCGCAAGCTCAAGGAGGCAACGCCAATGGCTGACATGGACGATGACGAACTGCTGGATGCGCTTGGCGTTGAAGTTGCGCCGCTCAAAGCATCCAACCGCACACCGCGAGAGGAGCGCATCATCGCGGGCTTTGAAGACATCCTGCGCTTTCATCAGGCGCACGGACGGGCACCACAGCACAGCCAAAGTGGCGACATCTTCGAGCGTCTGTATGCGGTTCGGCTGGATCAGTTGCGCAAGCTGCCCGAGGCAAAAACACTGCTAGCACCGCTGGACGAGCCAGGACTGCTGGCTGGCCCCACCAGCCAAGCGGCTGATGTTGATGACCTGGACGAGGATGCTCTGTTAGCAGAGTTGGGTGTCGGAGATGCTGCGCCCACGGACGATGACATCACCGTGCTTCGCCACGTGCGATCCAGCGCAGAGAAACGCGCGGCCGAAGAAATCGCGGACCGTACGCCTTGTCAAGACTTTGAGCGCTTCCAGCCACTGTTTGATCGAGTCGAGCAAGAGCT
Source organism: Burkholderiales bacterium (assembly GCA_016000265.1). Classification (GTDB taxonomy): domain Bacteria; phylum Pseudomonadota; class Gammaproteobacteria; order Burkholderiales; family Burkholderiaceae_C; genus Aquabacterium. The sequence goes on along the minus strand of JAECRL010000003.1, from coordinate 22,395 downwards.
GAAAGCTGACGTGCGCAAGGCTCTACGCTTTGGCCGTGATGCCACCATTCAGGAGCATGACTTCTTCATTCTGGATGGCCAGTTTGCCTATGTGGCGGAGATGGGTGAAACCATCAAGATGGCCACTGGCCACCAAGATGCCCGCCTGCGCGTGGTGTACAGCAACGGTACCGAAAGCAACCTGCTGCTTCGCTCACTTCAAAAGGCACTCTGGAAGGACGAGACTGGTAGACGGCTGTCTGACCCTGACATGGGACCATTGTTCGGTAGCGAGGCTGAACCCGACGACATCGAGTCCGGCACGATCTACGTGCTGCGTAGTAAATCGAACCACCCTTTTGTGGCCCAGCATCGCGAACTGATCCACAAGATTGGTGTGACGGGCGGGAAGCTTGAGACACGCATCGCTGGTGCGGACAAAGACGCCACCTACTTGCTGGCCGATGTCGACGTGGTGGCCACCTACAAGCTGCACAACCTAAACCGGGTGAAGTTGGAGGCCGTGTTTCACAAGCTGTTCGCATCTGCTCAGATCGACATAACTATCGCAGACAGATTTGGACAACCAGTCAAGCCTAGAGAGTGGTTTCTGGTTCCATTGCACGTCATCGATCAGGCCGTACAGATGATCCAGATCGGCTCGATCACCGACGTGATCTATGACACGCAGCGCGCGGAGCTTGTGCGAACACCAGAAGGGTGATCAAGCCGAGTCACTTCACCGCGCGCTTGGCGGACAACCTTGCCGCCTTGATTGCGGCCAGTTGTCTAGCGCTGTCTTCGGCCCACCTGCGATATCGTGGATCGAGAAATGCGGCCTCACCTAGCAATCCACACAACTTGGAGGCAAGTAGCTCTCGCTGCTCGTCGTCCTTCGCCGCGGCCAAAGCCGCCCTGATGGCTCTTGCTTTACGGAATCTGGCGTGAGGCACACCCAAACGCCCACCGGCGACTACTACGCCTGTGATGTGCTTTGGCTTCCCTGGACCAAATATCCTGGTCTTATGCGCAGACAATTTTTGACCATGTTTACTGACAATACCGTCCACTTGCTCGGGCAAACTTCTTGGAATGGCATCACCCGAAAACGTGACGTCGTCAACATACACTGACAACTTGAGACTGAGATCTCGTCCTCGCCCCTCAAGCACGTCAAACAGTTTGCGGTTAGCCCAGTAGGCCAAAATCGGACTGGAGGGAGCCCCTGTAGGCAAAATCTTGCCGTATGTACAGAGGTCAGTCAGAAGCCCGGCAACGTCGGGTGCGCATTGCAAGGTATGGCGAAAAAAAGCAAAGACCTGCGCGGAAGTAGTTGAAGGGAAAAAATCCTTGAGGTCAAATGTTGCCGCAGATTCTTCTTCCACATGAACTGCAGCATTCGATCTGTAAGATCGGCCCTTCATCGCGCCATGGCAATAGTCTGGAACTTGAACGCGAGACAGTAGGCCAGCTATCCTTTTGAGGATTGCCTTTAAATCAGGAACCGGGTTCTGTACCCAACGGGCCTTCTTCTTGGCTCCGGTAAATTCGCAAACCTCTTCGGGGATCTCAAAAACCTGGAAATTACCTTGGTCAGCAGACAGGCGGACCAACTTAGGCAAGTCGACGTCCAAAATTTTCGCCAAGCGCTTTTTGGACCCAACCTTGTACAAGGCGCATTGATCAAGCGGATAGCTCTTAAGCCTCTTTGCTGCCATGTGCGGTTTTTGATTTATTCAGACTCTTTGCCTCAACCCATTGAAGCAGAGATATTACTTTTTTAGCAGCACCAACCCGAAGGTTGCTGGTAATACCAGCCTTGTGCAAATTCTCAGAGAAGAAGAGAAGCGAAGAAACTGGAACGCCAAAAATATCGCTATATCTATTAAGCAGATCTAGCGTAGGCTGCTTTTTGCCAGACTCAATCTCCGACAAGAATGAATTGGAAATGCCTAACTGGACACTCAGTTCTGACTGTGACATGTCGTGATAGGCCCGGACAAGCCGAAGTGCTTCGTTCAACATGACAACCTCAAATGTAAAAAGATCAGGAGTAGTCAACCTCACAACAAGTCGCCGAACCAGTCCACGATCACTTGGAAGTGATCTTTACACCAGTCCCAGGAATCATCCACCAAGTTGAACACCCGATAGAACCATCCCGCCCAGCCAAGAACCTCTTTGAGAATCAAGACCTTCGACTTCTTGCCGTCAGTTGACGGACACGGTTTTGCGGTTTCTTTAGTTGCCATATATAGCCTTTCACGTTGCGACGTCTGAAACCAAGGCAGGACCACCCCACCAAAGCCAGACGCCTCTCGTACGCTCGTGATCAGCGACAACCAGGAGAAAACCGCGCTTTTCCCCCCGAACCTGTTACCCGAGTCCGGCTCTCGTCGGACTCGGTTATCCCCTGCCTGCCGGAGAGACGTGCCCGAGAGCCCGTGCCCACCCGTCTGGTCTGGGATTGGATAGGAGCTTTCGCCCCCACGAGGCCTAAGCCTCCATTGCTACGAGATAACAAATCTCCGCAACCGCACAGCAAGTGTATGCGAACCAGCGTCGCGCTGTCAAACATTTTTCGCTGATAGCGAAACAATTTTTGAAAAAAGCTGGCGCATGCCGAAGTGTTAGCCCAGCTTCAAGGCCAGATCTCCGGCGTTCAAGTGCGTGTACCGCTTCAGCATCTGCAGGGTCTTGTGCCCCGTGATGCTGGCCACCTCCATCGGGTTCAACCCCTTCTCGAACAGCCGACTGGTGGCCTCATGCCGCAGGTCGTGAAAGTGGAAGTCAACCAGCCCGGCACGGTCACACGCACGCATAAAGGCGCGCTTGATGGCCTCGGTCGTCAGCCCAGGGAACACCAGGCCAGACTTCGTCTCTTCTGATGGTCGCAGCGCAGCCAGCACAGCGCCCGCCTTGCGCGACAAGGGCACAGACCTGGCCTCGCCGTTTTTCGTCAACGGCAAGTGCGCTACACGGCCGGCCAGGTCAACGTGCTGCCAAAGCAGCCCGACGATCTCGCCCTGCCGCATGCCGGTTTCAATGGCCAGTTCGATTACAGGCAGCAAAAAGGGGTTGCGTGCGTCTTCGCAGGCCAGCCGCAGCTGAGCCTCCTCCCCTTCCCTGAAACGCCTGTCGCGGGCCTTTGGCGCGGCCGGACGCCGCACCATGCGCACCGGATTCTCCGGCAGTTGGATGCCCCACTCCCTGCGCCCAGTTTCAATCACATGCGCCAGGTGGTTGAGCTCTTTGTTGATGGTGCCCGCCGACACCTCCTTCAGCCGCTCGTCACGGTACTGGGCAATGTGCTTGCTCGACAGCGCGCTCATCTTGAGCGCCGCCAAGGGCCGCTGGCTCAACGCCTTCAACCGCGACGTCTCCGGGTCCTTGCCCCGCTTCAACGGCGTCACCTCTTTCAGGTAACGGTCGATCAGATCACCCAGGGTGTTTTTCTCCGTCTCGGTGCGATCAACGAAGGTGCCCTTGTCCATCTCGTTCTCGATGGACCTCGCCCAGGCCTCGGCCTGTGACTTCAGGTCGAAAGAGCGTGTTTGCTCTGGATAGCCCTTGCGGCGGATCTTCACCCGCCAGTACTGCCCGCGTTTCTCGAATGCTGCCATCTGCGCCTCATGTGGTGGTTGAGTGCGAGTGCCAGGCCTGACTGCAGCCCCACTGTCCCAAAATTGTCCCAAATTTTGAAACGGGCAAGAAAAAAGCACTTAGCATCGCTGCTAAGTGCTTGATTTCCTTGGTGGGCGGTGCAGGGTTCGAACCTGCGACCCCTGCCGTGTGAAGGCAGTGCTCTACCGCTGAGCTAACCGCCCGAAACTGTGGAAACGGGTTCCGGGATTGGGTCCACCTGCTGAAATCACCACCGCATTCATCTGCGTCAGTGATCAGCGAAGACCAAGACTATAACACAGCCTCCAGCGTTTTCCAAACAACTTTGCCACCAGAGGCCTTGTCGAGATCCTGCAACGCCACGTCGAAGGCCTGGGCCTCGTCGTCGGTCGGCGCCAGCACCGGCAAGTCAAAGGACGACAGGTCCACCGAGGAGGCCTCCAGGCCTTGACCACCCGCCTCTCCCTCCGAGCCATCGGCGTCGATGAGCAAGGCGTCCTGGCCCCGCGTCATGTTGATGTAGACCTCGGCCAGCAACTCCGCGTCCATCAAGGCGCCGTGCAGCGTGCGGTGGGTGTTGTCCACCTCCAGGCGGCGGCACAGGGCGTCGAGCGAATTGCTCTTGCCCGGGAACATCTCGCGGGCCATGACCAGCGTGTCCAGCACGCCCGAGACGTGCTCGCGGAACGAGCCCTTGTTGAGTCGTCGCAACTCGGCATCGAGGAAGCCGATGTCGAAGCTCGCGTTGTGGATGATGACCTCGGCGTCGCGGCAGTAGTCGAGGATCTCGTCGGCCAGCGTGGCGAACACGGGCTTGTCGGCCAGGAACTCGTCGGTCAGGCCGTGGATCTTGACGGCATCTTCGTGGCTGGGGCGCTGGGGGTTGATGTAGAAGTGCAGGTGGCGCCCGGTCAGGCGGCGGTTCACCATCTCGACGCAGCCGATTTCGATGATGCGGTCACCCGACTCCGGGCTCAGGCCGGTGGTTTCGGTGTCGAGGAAGATCTGTCGGGTCATGCCGGGACTCCGTGCGCGCTCAGTGGTTTTCGCGCGCGTGGTTGATCGTGTACTTCGGGATCTCGATGGTGAGGTCCTGGCCGGCCACGATGGCCTGGCAGCTCAGGCGCGAGTTGGGCTCCAGGCCCCAGGCGCGGTCGAGCAGGTCCTCTTCGGTCTCTTCGATCTCGTTGAGGCTGTTGAAGCCCTGGCGCACGACGACGTGGCAGGTGGTGCACGCCGCGCTCATGTCGCAGGCGTGTTCGATCTCGATGTGGTTGTCCAGCAGCGCTTCGCAGATGCTGGTGCCGGGTGCCACCGACAACTCGGCGCCTTGCGGGCACAGGGAGGCGTGGGGCAGGATCTTGATGATGGGCATGGTGGGGCGATGCTCGGTTCGGTGTGCGTCAGATCTGATCAAGCGAGCGACCGGCCAGGGCCTGGCGGATGCTGCGGTTCATGCGCTCGGCGGCGAAGAACTCGGTGCCATCGGCCAGGGCCTTGGTGGCGGCCTCGAGCGCCACCAGGTCGCCGCGGTCGCAGCGCTGGCCGATCTGGGCCATGAGCTGATCGATCTCGCTGCGTTGTTCGGCGCTCAGCAAGTCGCCATCGGCGGCCAGGGCGGTGCGCGTGGCCTCCAGCATGCGCTCGGCCTCGACGCGGGCTTCGCGCAGGGCTCGGTCCTTCATGTCTTCAGCGGCGGTGGTGAAGCCTTCGCGCAGCATGTGGGCCACCTGATCGTCGCTCAGGCCATAGCTGGGCTTGACGACGACGGAGGCCTCCACGCCGGAGAGCTGCTCCCTGGCAGACACGCTCAGCAGGCCATCGGCATCGACCTGGAAACTCACGCGGATGCGCGCGGCGCCCGCGGCCATCGGCGGGATGCCGCGCAGCTCGAAGCGCGCCAGCGAGCGGCAGTGCTCGACCTGCTCGCGCTCGCCCTGCACCACGTGCACGGCCAGGGCGGTCTGCCCGTCCTTGAAGGTGGTGAAGTCCTGCGCGCGGGCCGACGGGATCGGGGTGTTGCGCGGGATGATGCGCTCGACCAGGCCGCCCATGGTCTCCAGGCCCAGCGACAGCGGCAGCACATCCAGCAGCAGCAACTCGCCGTTGACGTTGTTGCCCGCGAGCTGGTTGGCCTGGATGGCCGCACCCAGCGCCACCACCTCGTCGGGGTTGAGGTCGGTCAGCGGCGGCTGGCCAAAGAAGGCGCCCACGGCATCGCGCACGGCCGGCGTGCGGGTCGAGCCGCCCACCATGACCACGCCCTTGACCGCGTCGGGCTTGACCTTGGCGTCGCGCAGCACGCGCTTGACGGCGGCCAGCGTCTTGTCGATCAGGGGCTTGGCCAGCTCGCCCAGGCGCTCGCGCGTGAGGGTGACCGAGAGCATGCCACCCGACAGCGCGCACGACAGGTGTGCGCTGCCATCGGTGGAGAGCTTTTCCTTGGCGCGGCGGGCCGCCACCAGCAAGGCGCGTTTGTCGTGCGGAGACAGGGTCTCCATCGGGGTGTCCATGCGGGCCTCAGCCAGCGCGGCGTCGGCCAGCACGTGGTCGATGTCGTCGCCGCCCAGGGCCGAGTCGCCGCCCGTGGCCACCACCTCGAACACGCCCCGGCTGAGTTGCAGCAGCGAGATGTCGAAGGTGCCACCACCCAGGTCGTAGATGGCGTAGAGCCCTTCGGAGCCGTTGTCCAGCCCGTAGGCGATGGCCGCGGCCGTGGGCTCGTTGAGCAGGCGCAGCACGTTGAGGCCGGCCATCTGGGCGGCGTCTTTCGTGGCCTGGCGCTGGGCGTCGTCGAAGTAAGCGGGCACCGTGATGACGGCGCCGAACAGGTCGTCGTTGAAGGTGTCCTCGGCGCGCTGGCGCAGGCTGGCCAGGATCTCGGCGGAGACCTCGATGGGCGACTTCACGCCCGCCACGGTCTGCACCGCCACCATGCCGGGCTGGTCCACGAACTGGTAAGGCAGCTTGCCGGCGTCGGGCAGGTCGGCCAGGCGGCGGCCCATGAAGCGCTTGACCGACACCACCGTGTTGAGCGGGTCTTCGGCCTGGGCGTGCAGGGCATCGAAGCCGATGTGGCGACGCGTGCGGCCCTGCTCGTCGAGCTGGTAGCGCACGGCAGACGGCAGGATCACGCGCCCCTGCTCATCGGGCAGGCACTCGGCGGCGCCGTTGCGCACCGCGGCCACCAGCGAGTGCGTGGTGCCCAGGTCGATGCCGACGGCGATGCGGCGCTGGTGGGGGTCGGGCGACTGCCCGGGTTCGGAAATTTGCAGCAGGGCCATGTCAGGCACCGTCCTCGTCTTCGTGGCGTTGCAATCGCGTGTCGACCTCTTCGAGCAGGCGGTCGATGAACATCAGGGCGCGAACCTCCTGCGCGGCTTCACCGGCCCGCGCCGGGGTGAGCGCATCGGCGCCCAGCAGGCCGCTGATGCGCGCCAGGCGCTCGCCACGCTGGGCCGTGACCTCGTCGGACAGGGCCTGGACTTCGCTGGCCGTGGTGGCCTCTTCCAGGGCCTCGCGCCACATCATCTGCTGCATGAGGAACTCGCTGGGCATGGCGGTGTTGTCGTGGGCCCCGACGGGCGCACCGGCCAGCTCGCACAGGTAAGCGGCGCGCTTGAGCGGGTCTTTGAGGCGCTGGTGCGCCTCGTTGACGCGCACCGCCCATTGCATGGCCAGGCGCTGGGAGGCCCCGCCCTCGGCCGCGAAACGGTCGGGGTGCACCTTGGCCTGCAAGGCCTTCCAGGCGGCGTCGAGCTGCGCGCGCGTCAGCTCGAAGGTGCGCGGCAGGCCCAGCAGGGTGAAGTCGTCGGCGTCGATGTTCATGGGTCGGTCAAAGTGCGAAACCCCACCTGATGGGGCGGGGCTTCGGTTGACGCAAGGTGAGAGCCTTGGGCCGTCGGGTCAGATGCGGAAGGACTCTCCGCAACCACAACGATCGCGTTCGTTGGGGTTGTTGAAGCGAAAGCCCTCGTTCAGCCCTTCGCGCACGAAGTCCAGCTCGGTGCCGTCGATGTAGGGCAGGCTCTTGGGGTCGACCAGGATCTTGATGCCCAGCTGCTCGAAGATGACGTCTTCGGGCGCGGCTTCATCGGCGAACTCGATCTTGTAGGCCAGGCCAGAGCAACCGGTGGTCTTGACGCCCAGGCGCACGCCCACGCCCTTGCCGCGGCGGCTCAGGTAGCGGGTGATGTGACGCGCGGCGGCTTCCGTCACGGACACGCGCATGCCCGCCGAGGCCAAGGCGATCTCGGGCAGCGGCCCGGTGCCCGGGCCGGCGGTGCAGGATGCGGTGTCAGTTTGCATGCTTGGCCTTGTAGTCGTTGACGGCTGCCTTGATGGCATCTTCGGCGAGGATGGAGCAGTGGATCTTGACCGGGGGCAAGGCCAGCTCTTCGGCGATCTGGGTGTTCTTGATGGTCAGCGCTTCGTCCAGCGTCTTGCCGCGCACCCACTCGGTCACCAGCGAGCTCGACGCGATGGCCGAGCCGCAGCCGTAGGTCTTGAAGCGCGCGTCTTCGATCACGCCGGTGCTGGGGTTGACCTTGATCTGCAGCTTCATGACGTCGCCGCAGGCGGGCGCGCCCACCATGCCGGTGCCGACCGTGTCGTCGCCCTTCTCGAAGGAGCCGACGTTGCGGGGGTGTTCGTAGTGGTCAATGACCTTGTCGCTGTATGCCATGGTGTAACTCCAAACTTCTCAGTGTGCCGACCACTGGATGGTGCTGATGTCGATGCCGTCCTTGTACATGTCCCACAGCGGAGACAGCTCGCGCAGCTTGGCCACGCGGTCCTTCAAGGTGGCGACGACGAAGTCGACTTCGTCTTCGGTGGTGAAGCGCCCGATGGTCATGCGCAGCGAGCTGTGGGCGAGCTCGTCGCTGCGGCCCAGGGCGCGCAGCACGTAGCTGGGCTCCAGGCTGGCCGAGGTGCAGGCCGAGCCCGAGGACACCGCGATGCCCTTGATGCCCATGATGAGCGACTCGCCCTCCACGTAATTGAACGACACGTTGAGGTTGTGCGGCACGCGGCGCTCGAGGTCGCCGTTGACGAAAATCTGTTCGATGTCCTGCAGGCCCTTGTAGAGGCGCTGCTGCAGCGCACGGATGCGCTCGTTCTCGGCGACCATCTCTTCGCGGGCGACGCGGAAGGCCTCACCCATGCCGACGATCTGGTGCGTGGGCAGCGTGCCCGAGCGCATGCCGCGCTCGTGGCCGCCACCGTGCATCTGCGCCTCGATGCGGATGCGGGGCTTGCGGCGCACGTACAGCGCACCGATGCCCTTGGGGCCGTAGGTCTTGTGCGAGGCCAGGCTCATCAGGTCGACCGGCAGCGTGTTGAGATCGATGTCGACCTTGCCGGTGGCCTGGGCAGCATCCACGTGGAAGACGATGCCCTTCTCGCGGCACAGCGCCCCGATGGTGGGGATGTCCTGGATCACGCCGATTTCGTTGTTGACGAACATGACCGAGATCAGGATGGTGTCGGGGCGGATGGCGGCCCTGAGCACGTCCAGGTCCAGCAAGCCGTTTTCCTGAACGTCGAGGTAGGTGGCCTCGAAGCCCTGGCGCTCCAGCTCACGCACGGTGTCCAGCACGGCCTTGTGCTCGGTCTTGACCGTGATGATGTGCTTGCCGCGCGACTGGTAGAAGTGCGCCGCACCCTTGAGGGCGAGGTTGTTGGACTCGGTGGCGCCGGAGGTCCAGACGATTTCACGCGGGTCGGCCCCGATGAGCTCGGCGACCTGCACGCGGGCCTTCTCGACGGCCTCTTCGGCTTCCCAGCCGTAGGCGTGGGTGCGCGAGGCCGGGTTGCCGAAATGCTCGCGCAGCCAGGGGATCATGGCGTCCACCACGCGCGGGTCGCACGGGTTGGTGGCACCGTAGTCCATGTAGATCGGGAAGTGCGGGGTCATGTCCATGGTGGGAACACTCTTGTTCAAACTGCTTGCCGACTGACATCCAGGCGGCTCATGCTGCCGCTCACACCCGTTCCTTGCAAAACAGGCGCAGCGGAAAACCTTCCATTATCCGGGCTTCAGGCGGCCAGCCCCGAAGGCCTGGCGCGCATGACCCTCACTTGGTCAGGGCCGCTCCCAGGGCGAACACCGAGTTCGGCGCCGTCACCTTGATGGGCTTGACCACGGGCGTGGTGGAGATCGCCCGCTTGATCGGCTGGGCCTCGATGGACACGCCCTTGGCGATCTGGTCGTCGACCAGCTTGCGCAGGGAGATGGAGTCGAGGTACTCGATCATCTTGTTGTTCAGGCTGGTCCAGAGGTCGTGCGTCATGCAGCGCCCGCCTTCGTCGCCCATGCAGTTTTCCTTGCCGCCGCAGCCCGTGGCGTCGATGGGCTCGTCCACGGCCACGATGATGTCGGCCACGGTGATGTCCTCGGCCTTGCGCCCCAGGGAGTAACCACCGCCCGGCCCGCGGGTGCTTTCCACCAGCTCGTGGCGACGCAGCTTGCCGAACAGCTGCTCCAGGTAGGACAGCGAGATCTGCTGACGCTGGCTGATGGCGGCCAGGGCGACGGGACCGGTGTGCTCGCGCAGGGCGAGGTCGATCATGGCGGTGACGGCAAAACGGCCTTTGGTGGTCAAACGCATGGCGCTTCTCCTGATCAAGGACTCGGGGCCTCTGGATTGAGGTTTGCCTGGTGGGCCTGTGAGCCTGGGGGCTGGCGGCGTCTCAGTCAATTCCCGAGCAATTCACTCAATCATAGGGATCCCCACTGTTTTAGTCAAGTTTCCTCAAGGGCTAACCCGAAGTCATTCCCGATGCAGTCCATAGACTGAAACTATGGCGCGGGGGCGTGACTCAGGCGCACCCGCAGGTGCTCGACCAGGCCGTCGCAGGCGGCCTCCACCAGATCCAGCACGTGTTCGAAGCCAGCAGGGCCGCCGTAATAGGGGTCGGGCACGACGGCGGCCCCGGCCAGTTCGTGCTGCGTCGGGATGAACTCCGTCAATCGGCGCAGGCGACGGCGCAGGTCGCCGGGGCAGGCCTCTTCCAGCAAGGCGAGGTTGTCCCAGTCCATGGCCAGCAGCAGGTCGAAGTCGGCGTAGTCGGCCTGGGCCACCTTGCGGGCGCGCAGGTGGCCCAGGCGGTAGCCGCGGCGCTCGCCGGCCTCGCGGGAGCGCTCGTCGGGCGGGTTGCCGACGTGGTACGCGTGGGTGCCGGCGGAGTCCACCTCGACCGCCTCGGCCAGGCCCGCGCGCTCCAGGCGGTGACGCAACACGGCCTCGGCGGTGGGGCTGCGGCAGATGTTGCCCATGCAGACCATCAAGACGCGCAGCCGGGGTGCAGGGGCCGCGGACACGCCGGACTCGGGCCCCGCGGCACTTTTGCCGAACAGGCGGGACAGCAGGGAGGGCGCCTGGCTCATGTCATCGCCTCACTTCCTGGGGGCCGCGGGGGGCAGCGGGTGGTCGTGGCCCGCCGCGCCGAACACCTGCTCCTTGAGCATGGCCAGCTGGTCGCGCAGCCGCGCGGCCTTCTCGAACTCCAGGTTGCGGGCCGACTCCAGCATCTCTTTTTCGAGCTGCTTGATGCGCTTGCCCAGGTCCTTCTCGGACAGGACCTCGGTGCCCTCCATGGATCGCACCAGGGCCTCGGCGGCCTTGAGGTCGTCCTTGGCGGCGTTGGACATGACGCCGTCGATCAGCTCCTTGACCTTCTTGTTGATGGTCTTGGGGGTGATGCCGTTGAGCTCGTTGTGGGCGATCTGCTTGCCGCGGCGGCGGGCCGTCTCGTCCATGGCCCGGCGCATGGACTCGGTGACCTTGTCGGCGTAGAGGATGGCGCGGCCGTTCTGGTTGCGCGCCGCGCGCCCGATGGTCTGGATGAGGCTGCGCTCGGCGCGCAGGAAGCCTTCCTTGTCGGCGTCCAGGATGGCCACCAGCGAGACCTCGGGGATGTCCAGGCCCTCGCGCAGCAGGTTGATGCCCACCAGCACGTCGAACACGCCCAGGCGCAGGTCGCGCAAGATCTCGACGCGCTCGACGGTGTCGATGTCGGAGTGCAGGTAGCGCACCTTGACGCCGTTTTCCGTCAGGTAGTCGGTGAGCTGCTCGGCCATGCGCTTGGTCAGCGTGGTGATGAGCACGCGCTCGTTGATGCCCACGCGGATGTGGATCTCCTGGAGCACGTCGTCGACCTGGTGGGTGGCGGGGCGCACCTCCACGATCGGATCGAGCAGGCCGGTGGGGCGCACCACCTGCTCGACCACCTGGCCGGCGTGCTGCTGCTCGTAGGCCGCGGGCGTGGCCGTGACGAACACGACCTGCCGCATCTTGCCCTCGAACTCTTCGAACTTCAGCGGGCGGTTGTCCATCGCCGAGGGCAGCCGGAACCCGTACTCCACCAGCGTGGTCTTGCGGGCGCGGTCGCCGTTGTACATGCCGCCGAGCTGGCCGATCATGACGTGGCTCTCGTCGAGGAACATGAGCGCATCGGGCGGCATGTAGTCGACCAGGGTGGGCGGCGGGTCGCCCGGGTTGGCGCCCGAGAGGTGGCGGGTGTAGTTCTCGATGCCCTTGCAGTGGCCGACTTCCTGCAACATTTCGAGGTCAAAGCGGGTGCGCTGCTCCAGGCGCTGCGCCTCGACCAGTTTGCCGTCGCCCACCAGCTGCTTGACGCGCTGGTTGAGCTCTTCCTTGATGCCCTCGATGGCCACCAGCACGCGCTCGCGCGGGGTCACGTAATGGCTGGAGGGGTAGATGGTGAAGCGCGGGATCTTCTGGCGCACGCGCCCGGTCAGCGGGTCGAACAACTGGATGGAGTCGATCTCGTCGTCGAACAGCTCCAGGCGCACGGCCAGCTCGGAGTGCTCGGCGGGGAAGACGTCGATGGTGTCGCCACGCACGCGGAAGGTGCCGCGGCTGAAGTCGGCGTCGTTGCGCTTGTACTGCATGCGGATGAGCTGGGCGATGACGTCACGCTGGCCGAGCTTGTCGCCCACGCGCACGATCAGCACCATCTGCATGTAGTCCTCGGGCTTGCCGATGCCGTAGATGGCCGAGACGGTGGCCACGATGACCACGTCGCGGCGCTCCAGCAGGCTTTTGGTGGCGCTCAGGCGCATCTGCTCGATGGCCTCGTTGATGGCGCTGTCCTTCTCGATGAACAGGTCGCGCTGAGGGACGTAGGCCTCGGGCTGGTAGTAGTCGTAGTAGCTGACGAAGTACTCGACGGCGTTGTTGGGGAAGAACTCGCGGAACTCGGCGTAGAGCTGCGCGGCCAGCGTCTTGTTGGGCGCGAAGACGATGGCGGGGCGGCCTTCGCGGGCGATGACGTTGGCCATGGTGAAGGTCTTGCCCGAGCCGGTCACGCCCAGCAGCGTCTGGTAGCTCAGGCCGTCTTCGATGCCCTCGCAGAGCTGCGCGATGGCCGTGGGCTGGTCGCCCGCGGGCGGATAAGGCTGGTAAAGCTCGAACGGGGAGCCCTCGAAGCTGACGAACTCGCCGGCGGGCGCGGGCGCGGTGGCGCCGGATTGCGTGACGCCTGAACGGTCGGCGGGGGGCAACTTGACCCCCTCGAGGGAAATGGGATCGGACATCCGGACGGCTTTGGCTAAAATGATGGGTTTGCCCCTATCGGGCACTGAGGGTCGATCGCCGCGGCACCCGCTTCACGCTGGTGGGACTGGCCGGGCGACGAATCTTTCAGCTTATCTCAACAGACCGTCAACCGACCGTCAACCGACCGGAGACCACTCGAATGGCTTCATTGTTCGCTTCCGTTGAAATGGCCCCCCGCGACCCCATCCTGGGCCTCAACGAACAGTTCAACGCCGACCCCAACCCCAAGAAGGTCAACCTCGGCGTGGGCGTCTACACCGACGACCAGGGCAAGCTGCCGCTGCTGAAGTGCGTGGCCGCCGCTGAAAAGCAGATGCTGGAGGCCCCCAAGGCCCGCGGCTACCTGCCCATCGACGGCATCGTGGCCTATGACAAGGCCGTGCAGGGCCTGGTCTTCGGTGCCGAGCACCCCGCCGTCAAGGGCGGCCGAATCGCCACGGCCCAGGCCATCGGCGGCACGGGCGGCCTCAAGCTGGGCGCCGACTTCCTCAAGCGCCTGAACCCGGACGCTCAGGTCCTGATCTCGGACCCGAGCTGGGAAAACCACCGCGCGCTGTTCGAGTCGGCCGGCTTCCCCGTGGACGTCTACCCCTACTACGACGCGGCCAACCGCGGCATCCACTTCGAAGGCATGCTCGCCAAGCTGAAGGCGTCGAAGGCCGGCACCATCGTGCTGCTGCACGCCTGCTGCCACAACCCGACTGGCTACGACCTGACCGACGCCCAGTGGGACGAGGTCATCGCCGTGATCCAGGCCGGTGGCCTGGTGCCCTTCCTGGACATGGCTTACCAAGGCTTCGGCAACGGCATCGCGGAAGACGGCCAGGTCGTCATCAAGTTCCTGGAGTCGGGCCTGAGCTTCTTCGTGTCCACCAGCTTCTCCAAGAGCTTCTCGCTGTACGGCGAGCGCGTGGGCGCCCTGAGCATCGTGAGCGAAACGGCCGAAGAATCGGCCCGCGTGCTCAGCCAGCTCAAGCGCGTCATCCGCACCAACTACTCCAATCCGCCCACGCACGGCGCCCAGGTGGTGGCCATGGTGCTGACCAGCCCCGAGCTGCGCAAGATGTGGGAAGACGAGCTCGCCGAGATGCGCGACCGCATCAAGCTGATGCGCACGGCGCTGGTCAAGGAGCTGACGGCCGCTGGCGTGCAGGGCGACCTGAGCTACATCACCCGCCAGAAGGGCATGTTCAGCTACTCCGGCCTGAACGCCGCTCAAATGCAGCGCCTGCGCGCCGAGTTCGGTGTGTACGGCGTCGACTCGGGCCGCATCTGCGTGGCCGCGCTGAACACCGGCAACATCCAGGGCGTGGCCGCAGCCATCAAGGCCGTGATGTGACCCCGGGGGCCGCGAGGGCCCCTTGTTCTGCGCCACACCGCTGACGCCCCCTGCCCGCCCGGTTCGCCCGAGGCGGGCATTTTTTTGCATGACACAAGACATGATCCGTTCGGATCATGGGCTCCAAACCGGCTCCCGAAGCCCTGTCACAGCCATTCACGAAGATCTCCAGCAACGGATTCAAAGGCCCACCCCACGGGCCGCCGACTTGCATTAACCACCGGAGATTTCGATGAAGGGTGCTTCCCATCCCACCAACGACGTGACGCTGTCCCAGTCGTCCGTTCCCTCCATTCGCGACGTCATCGACACCGTCGAGACCAGCCGCCGCCAGTTCGTCAAGACCGGCCTGAGCGCCACCGCCCTGGCCTCCGCCGGCGGCCTGACCCTGGGTGGCCTGGTCAACACCGTGGAAGCCGCACCCGTGCCCGCCAGCCTGGGCTTCCCCGGCATGGGCTTCGAAAGCGTGCCGGCCAACACCCGTGCCCTGAACGCCTCGCTGGGCGGCTCGGCCTCGTCGACGGTCGACCGCATCACCGTGCCCACGGGCTACACCGCCCAGGTCTTCGTCTCCTGGGGCGACGCCATCATGCCCGGCGGCACCGCCTTCACCGGCACCGCCGCTGAAACCGCCGCCCAGCAGGCCAAGCAGTTCGGCATGCACAACGACGGCATGCACTTCTTCCCGTTCTCGGGCACCACGGGCGCCCCGCTGAACGACCGCGGCCTGCTGGCCGTCAACAACGAGTACACCCACGAAGAGATCCTGTTCCCGGACGGCCAGGTCGGCAGTGGCTACACCCTGGCCAAGACCCGCAAGTCGCAAGCCGCTCACGGCGTCTCGGTGGTGGAAGCCCGCCGCGTCAACGGCAAGTGGTCGGTGGTGAAGAACTCGCTGTACGGCCGTCGCATCACCGCCAACACCCTGGCGCGCATCTCGGGCCCGGCCGCCGGCCACGCCCTGATGAAGTCCAAGGCCTTCACGATCACCGACGGCGCCAGCGTGCCCACCGGCGGCCTGCTTGACGGCTTCACCGCCTACGGCACCATCAACAACTGCGCCCACGGCATCACGCCCTGGGGCACCTACCTGACCTGCGAAGAAAACTTCAACGGCAACTTCGGTGGCACCGGTGCCGTCGACACCTCGGCCACCACCGAAATCGGCAAGCTCAACCGCCGCTACGGCCTGAGCGCCGGCGGCTTCGGCTACCGCTGGCACACCACCGATCCGCGCTTCGACCTGACGACCAACCCCAACGAGCCCAACCTGTTCGGCTGGGTGGTCGAGATCGACCCCTACAACCCCCGCAGCGTGCCCGTCAAGCGCACGGCCCTGGGTCGCATCAAGCACGAGAGCGCCCAGTACGTGGTGGACAGCCAGAACCACATCGCCTTCTACATGGGCGATGACGAGCGCAACGAGTACATCTACAAGTTCGTCTGCTCGGGCAAGTTCAACCCCACCAACCGCGCCGCCAACCGCGACCTGCTCGACAGCGGCGTGCTGTACGTGGCCCGCTTCGACAGCAACCTCAGCGGCCAGTGGCTGGCCCTGCAGCCCGACACCATCGGCGTCAACGGCGTGGCCCTGCGCGACAACCCCAACTTCGCCGGTGCCAACGACGCCGAAGTCCTGGCCAAGATCCTGGTCAAGACCCGCATGGCCGCCGACGCCGTCGGTGCCACGTCGATGGACCGCCCCGAGTGGACCGGCGCGCGCCCCCGCATCAACGGCTTCGACGAAGTCGAGGTGTACTGCACGCTGACCAACAACAGCCGCCGCGGTGGCGCCGTGACGGCCTCGACCCCCGCTTCGAACGCCATCGACGGCTCGACCCCCGCCGCCACCGCCAACCCGCCCGTTGACGCCGCCAACCCGCGCGCCAACAACGCCTACGGCCACATCATCCGCTGGCGTGAAACGGGCAAGAGCGTCACGGCCACGACCTTCTCGTGGGACCTGTTCGCCCAGGCCGGCGACACCCTGACGACCAAGACCCCGAACGCCACCAACGACTTCAAGGGCAACATCGTCGACACCCCCAATGGCAGCGCCGACTACGGTGCACCGGACGGCCTGTGGTTCGACTACTTCGGCCGCCTGTGGGTGCAGACCGACCAGGTCGGCGACGGCTCGGGCGACTTCATCAACATCGGTGGCAACGTGATGGTGTGCGCCGACCCGAACACGGGTGAGACCCGCCGCTTCCTGACCGCCCCCAACAAGTGCGAAGTCACCGGCGTGACCATGACCCCGGACGGCAAGACCATGTTCGTGGGCGTGCAGCACCCGGGCGAAGACGCCACCGCCGCCAACCCAACGGCCTTCTCCAACTGGCCGCAGAACCAGTGGTCCGTCGAAGCCGACGGCGTCACCGCCCTGCCCGCAGGCCGCCCGCGCTCTTCCGTGGTGGTCATCACCAAGGACGACGGCGGCATCATCGGTTCGTGATCGGCTGCGACTTCAACACACAAGGATGTTCAACATGAAATTCAACCTGATCGCCGCAGCCGCCCTGGTGGCTGCCTCGGTGTCGGCTCAAGCCGCGCCCCTGCTGGTGCCCGTGACCGACCTGTACCCCACGGCCACCACGGTCGACTTCTCGGCCTTCGAAGGCCTGATCACCGGCAACACCGTGGTCGCCCCCGGCGTGACCTTCACGGGCAGCTCCGACGCCGAAGTCGGCGCCCTGGCCCGCGACCTGGGTGACAACGGCCTGTGGTCGTTCATGCGCGGTGGCTTCGTGGCCTCCGGCTCGAGCAACAGCATCACCTTCACCTTCGACAGCCTGCAGGCTTCGGTCGGTGCCTTCGTGAGCCACTTCGGCGACATGAACGCGATCGTCGCGGTGAGCATCCATGGCGCCGACGGCCAGAACCTGGAGACCTTCTTCAACACGTTCATCGCCAGCCAGGGCATGGACAGCTACGACGAAGGCGCTTACCTGGGCTTCGCACGCGGCAACGCCGACATCAAGTCGATCACGTTCAGCGGCACCGGCGTGGTGGTCGACGACCTGACCGCCGCCGTCCCCGAGCCCACGACCTACGCCATGATGCTGGCCGGTCTGGCCCTGGTGGGTGCCGCGGCGCGCCGCCGCCGTCAGGCCTGATCGCCAGACGCTGAACGCCCCGGCACCCGCCCGGGGCGAACGACAAGGGGGCCCCGGGCACATGCCGGGGCCCCCTTTCTCATGCTCGAAGCACCGACTGAATCAGCCCAGTTTGATGATGCGCGCCACCGAGGGCACGCCCGCGCCGTTGAAGACGAACAGCATGTAGTAGCCGGGGGGCGCCACGTTGGCGCTGGTGGGCAGGGCGACGCTGAGCGTGCGCGAGGAGGCGGTGAAGGTCAGGGGCAGGAAGCGCTGGTCGAAGTCGACCGTGTGCGTGGCCGAGCCGGTCTTGACCAGCGTGACGCGGCTGATGCCCGTGACGTCCGTGCCCACGTTGATGCGGGTGCCCCAGGTCGCCGTGGCCGGCGCCGAGGTGATGACGGGGCGGGTGGCCAGCGTGCCCGACCAGTCCTGCTTGTAGAGGTAGGGCGGGGTGTAGACCTCGGCGTTGAGGTTGTTGACGGGGCCCGGTGCGCCGCCACCGGCCAGCAGCACGCGGCCATCGGGCAGCAGCAGCGAGATCGAGTGATACAGCCGCATCTTCGAGCCCGCGGGCGTGGCGGTGTAGCCGTTGTTGGCCGGGTTCCAGATGCGCGCCGAGTACGCCACCCCGATGGCCTCGTTGGAGACCATCGAGCCCCCGCTGATGAGCACCTTGCCGTCGGCCATGACGGTGGCCGAGCCGTGGTAGCGGTCCTGGCCCACGCCGCCGATGGTCGTGGCCTTGGGGGCGGTGCCGTTGAGGTCGATGAGGCGCGCGCGGTTGAACTTGCGCAGCGCCAGGATCTTGCCCGGCGCGTACATGACCGCGGGCAGGTAGTTGTCGCCCTCGGGCAGGCTCAAGGCTGTTCGCTCCAGGGCGCCAGCGCCGCCATTGGCGTTGGCGTCGAGGTAGTAGGTGCCGCCCCAGATGGTGGTGATGAAGACCTTGCCGTTGGGCGCCTGCCATGCCTTGGGGTAAGACCAGTTGCGCAGCCCGTAGGCGTCGTCGCTGGTGACGCGGCTCAGCGAGCGCCAGCCGATGCCCTCGGTGTAGACCTCGGGCGTGGGCGCGGGCGTCTGCGGGTCGATGCGCCCCCCCAGCACCAGGGTCGAGCCATTGGCCAGCGTCAGCACCGTCGGGTACCAGCGCAGGAAGGACATGGGTTGCTGGGCTGAATACAGGCTGTTGCTGCGCCAGTCAAAGAGGTTGACGTCGTTGACCGAGTAATTGCGCACGCCGTTGAGCGTCTTGTCGCCCCCGGTGAGCAGCACGGCACCGCTGGAAGGCAGCACGATCTGGCCGCTGCAGAAGGTGTCGGTGCCCGTGGTGTTGGGCAGCGTCAGGTGGGACGCGGCGGCGGTGCCTTTTGCGGGGTCCCAGACGTCGTAGGTGAACTCGCCCGTCTGGTTGCCCTGGCCGTCGCTGCCGTAGCTCATGACGCGGCCATCGGGCAGCAAGACGGCGTGGATGGCGATCAGCGGCCACGACAGGACCGGGCCGAAGGAGCCGCGGTAGTAGGTGTCGATGGCGGCTTGGGCGCCCGGGGTGCCACCCATGGCGCAGGCGGCGGCCAGGGCCGCGGCGGCCATCGCGCGGAAGGGGGACGAGGCGCGCGCGACGGGAGAGAGGGAAACGGACATGAGGCCTTCCTGTTTTGGCATGCATGCGACAAAACGTTACCGCATGAGCGTGACGCTGACCAGCCTTTCCGTCAGGTGCAACGCACCGGAACCCGCATTCGGGTGGGCGTCGGGGGGGAGATGGGGTGAGATGGGGGTCACCCAGGATGAGATTCCCGGACGCTCTCACGAATTGGCCCACTGGATGCACGCTGTTGACTCGCTCCGTCATCAGGCGGACGTGCAAAGATGCAAAAAGTCATCTATGCTGCACTGCACCATGACCCTGATGGCACCCGTCAGGCCCCCATGTTGCGGCCAGAAGGCCAACAAGCGAACAAAGGTCCCGCCATGCTCTACCAGATCTACGAAACCAACCGCGCCTGGATCAGCCCCTTCTCTGAATTCGCCAGCGCGGCGTCCAAGCTCTACAGCAACCCGCTGTCCCCCCTGGCCCAGATGCCCGCAGCGCACCGCGTCTCGGCCGGCTTCGACCTGATGCACCGCCTGACCAAGGAATACGAAAAGCCCGAATTCGGCATCAACAAGGTCAACGTGGACGGCACGGACGTGGTCATCCAGGAGCAGGTGGTCGAGGCCAAGCCGTTTTGCCGCCTGCTGCGCTTCAAGCGCTTCACCGACAACGGCGCCCTGCTCGAGAAGATGCGCTCGCAGCCGTCCATCCTGGTCGTCGCGCCCCTGTCGGGCCACCACTCCACGCTGCTGCGCGACACGGTTCGCACGCTGCTGCAAGACCACAAGGTCTACATCACCGACTGGATCGACGCCCGCATGGTGTCGCTGGAAGACGGCGCCTTCCACCTCGACGACTACATCAACTACGTGCAGGACTTCATCCGCAAGGTGGGCCCGGACGTGCACGTGATCTCGGTGTGCCAGCCGACGGTGCCGGTGCTGGCGGCCGTTTCGCTGATGGCCAGCCGCGGGGAGGTGACGCCCCGCACCATGACCATGATGGGGGGCCCGATCGACGCGCGCAAATCGCCCACGGCGGTCAACAACCTGGCCATGAACAAGTCGTTCGAATGGTTCGAGAACAACGTGATCTACCGCGTGCCCCAGAACTACCCGGGCGCCGGCCGCGCCGTGTACCCGGGCTTCCTGCAGCACACGGGCTTCGTGGCCATGAACCCCGACCGCCACGCCACCTCGCACTACGACTACTTCCTCGACCTGGTGCGCGGTGACGACGACAGCGCCGACGCCCACCGCCAGTTCTACGACGAGTACAACGCCGTGCTGGACATGCCCGCCGAGTACTACCTCGACACCATCAAGACCGTGTTCCAGGACTTCGCCCTGGTCAACGGCACCTGGAAGGTTCGCAACCCCAAAGGCAAGGAAGAGCTGGTCAAGCCCGCCGACATCAAGACCACGGCCCTGCTGACGGTCGAAGGCGAGCTCGACGACATCTCGGGCGCCGGGCAGACCAAGGCCGCGCACGACCTGTGCACCGGCATCCCCAAGGCCCGCCAGAAGCACTACGACGTGGTCGGCGCCGGGCACTACGGCATCTTCTCGGGCCGCCGCTGGCGCGAGAAGGCCTACCCCGAGATCCGCGCCTTCATCCTGTCTCACAACAAGTGAGCCGCAGGCGGGGCGGCTACACTCCCGCCCCATGAAGCCGGACGCCGCCCAGATCAACGCCTTGCTGCCGCAGACGCAGTGCACGCGCTGCGGCTACCCGGACTGCGCCGCCTACGCGCAGGCCATTGAGCAAGGCGAGGCGGGCATCAACCAGTGTCCGCCGGGCGGGGCCGAAGGCGTGCGCCGCCTGGCCGCGCTCACCGGCCTGCCCGAGCGCCCCTTGAGCTCGGCCCACGGCAGCGAAGGCCCGCGCCTGCTGGCCGTGATCGACGAGGCCTGGTGCATCGGCTGCACGCTGTGCCTGAAGGCCTGCCCGGTCGACGCCATCATCGGCACCAACAAGCACATGCACACCGTCATCGAGCCGGACTGCACGGGCTGCGAGTTGTGCGTGCCCGTGTGCCCGGTGGACTGCATCTCGCTGGTGCCCGTGCACGCCGAGCCCGCCCCCACTGGGTGGGCGGCCTGGTCGGCGGATCAGGCGCAGCGAGCCCAAGGGCAACACGCCTGGCACCAGGCCCGCACGCGGCGCGCGAAGGCCGAACACGACGAGCGCCTGCAAGCCAAGGCCGAGCACAAGCTGGCCCACCTGCCCGAAGTCTCCAAACTGACCGACCCGGTGCAACTCGACGCCAAACGCGCCGTCATCGAAGCGGCCCTGGCCCGCGCACGCGCACGCCGACGCACCGACTGAACGAGCCCCGGCGATTCAGGACAGTGACACAAGGCATGAGCCACTTGGCCTCCCACGGCTGGCGCCGGCCCTCAAAGGCGTGACACGTCGGACCACCAGACTCGGCGGATTCTGTTCACCGAGGTCCGCCATGCGCCTGTCTGCTGTTCGTCATCCGCTCTCCTCCTCCGCTTTCGCTTTTGCACTGCGTCCCCTGTGCGCCGCCCTGGCCCTGAGCCTGGCCGGCATGGCGCAGGCTTCGCCCAGCGGGGTGGTCATCAGCCAGGTCTATGGCGCAGGCGGCAACACCGGCGCCTTGCTCAACAGCGACTACATCGAGCTGTTCAACGCCGGCTCGGCGCCCGTCAGCCTGGCGGGTTGGTCGGTGCAGTACGCCTCGGCCACCGGCAACACCTGGAACAACAAGACCGACCTGCCGGCCGTGACGCTGCAGCCTGGCCAGTACTTCCTGATCCAGCAAGCCACGGGCGCCAACGGCGCGGCCCTGCCCACGGCCGACGCCAACGGCACCATCGGCATGTCGGCCAGCAACGGCAAGGTCGCCCTGGTCACCCGCACCACGCTGCTGACGGGCACCAACCCCAGCGGCGCCGAAGACATCCTCAGCTTCGGCAACACCGCCAACGCCACCGAAGGCTCGCCCACCGGCACGCCGCTGAGCACCACCCTGGCGGCCTGGCGCGCCAACAACGGCTGCACCGACACCAACAACAACGCCGCCGACTTCATCACCGCCGCCCCGGCACCGCGCAACAGCCTGTCGCCACTGAACCTGTGCAGCGGCGCCCCGGCGCCCAGCCCCTCCCCCGCACCGTCTCCTTCGCCGAGCCCGACGCCATCGCCCGC